>POWY01000001.1 GCA_003044455.1 Neisseria bergeri
AGACGAAACGGCGATGACGAAGTTTCGTTTGGCGATGTCGATACCTGCACAGTTGTATTGGGTACTCATCATAAACCTGCCTTGCATTCGGTTGTATTGTCTGGCAACTGTCCGGTTGTGTCGATGGGTTGCCCTGCCCTCCCTGTGCTACGCAACGGTTGTCTGCCTTGGGTGGGCGCGGGTGGCGGCCGGGCGGTTTGTTGCTATGATACAGTGATTACAATATACAAGGGTGGGCTTCAGCCCACCGCTTCGACGGCATCAAATGCCTTGTCGGGCTTCAGACGGCATCGCCCCCGCCGCCGTCATTCCCGTGCTCGGGCAACGGCAGTTTCTAAAGATCATAAAAACCCGTCATTCCCGCGCAGGCGGGAATCTAAACCTTCGGGAAACGGCAATATTCAAAGATTATCTGAAAGTTTGAGGTTCCGGATTTCCGTTTCCACGGGAATGACGAAAGGTTGCGGACATCAAGGGGATGACGGGGTTTCAGAATGATTTAAGATAAATCAATCCCGCAATTCGGGGATAACCGTTTTATGCGTCGGATTTCGCAAACAGGCTGTTTTTGCACAAGCCCTGCCGCAGGTGGAAAGCAGGAAAAAGAAACCGCCGCAATGGCGGCGGTCGGCTTGCCGGCGGATGCCGGTTTCGGGGGTTAGAATTTTACGCGGACGCCGGCGGTATATTCGTTGGCAAATACCCTTGTATCGTCAAATTTGCCCAAATAATTGAAGCGGTAGCCCAAATCCAAAGTAACGTTGGGTGCGACTTCAAAGCCGACACCGCCCAATGCGCCGATGCTTGCTTTGGTTTTACTGTATTTTCCGTCTCCATCTTTTAAAGTCAATCGGTTCAGTCCCAAACGCGCGCCGACATAAGGTTTGACGATGGAATTGGTGTTGAAGTCTTTGATGACGGCAACGCCTGCGCCTTGGAGTGTGGCGGTAGTGTCCTCAATTTTGTCGCGGACGCGGTAGTAGTCTGCGGCAATACGCATATCGCCGGCATCGAAGCCGACGGAAACGCGAGGGAGGAAATTGTTGGATGTTTCGCCATCGTAGCGGATGGAGGAAAGACCCGCGTCACCTTGTACATAAACGCCCGGCTGGTTGTCGGCGGCAAATGCGGCAGCGGGGAGGGCAAGCACGGTTAATGCAGTAAGGAGTTTTTTCATTTCTCGATTCCTAAAAATGTTCAAAATTTTCTGAATATCGGAATCCGTTGGGAAATCCGTTGGGAAATCCGTTGGGAAATCCGTTGGGAAATCCGTTGGGAAATCCGTTGGGAAATCCGTTGGGAAATCCGTTGGGAAATCCGTTGGGAAATCCGTTGGGAAATCCGTTGGGAAATCCGTTGGGAAATCCGTTGGGAAATCCGTTGGGAAATCCGTTGGGAAATCCCATTTCATTATACAATATTTTTCAAATTTTTGCCTGTTTTCGGCTTTTTTGTCGTTCCGGTTCGTCCGGTTTTGCCGGGGGCTTTTGTTGCCGCCTGTTTGTGCCGGTGTGCTAAAATTTCCCGTTTCCGCGTATTGTGTTTTCCGCCGCCGGGCGGTTTGTTTGCGAATCGGACGAGAATTTATGCCTTCTGCCCATTATCCTGAAATGAACGAAAAACTGATGGCGGTTTTGATGGCGATGCTGGTCGCGCTGATGCCGTTTTCCATCGATGCCTACCTGCCCGCGATTCCCGAAATGGCGCAGTCGCTGAACGCGGATGTCCACCGTATCGAACAGAGTTTGAGTTTGTTTATGTTCGGCACGGCGTTCGGGCAGGTGGTCGGCGGCGCGGTGTCCGACATCAAAGGGCGCAAACCCGTCGCCCTGACCGGTCTGATTGTATATTGCCTTGCCGTTGCCGCCATCGTATTTGCTTCGAGTGCCGAACAGCTCCTCAACCTGCGTGCGGTACAGGCATTCGGCGCGGGTATGACTGTGGTCATTGTCGGCGCGATGGTGCGCGACTATTATTCCGGACGCAAAGCCGCGCAGATGTTTGCCCTCATCGGCATCATCCTGATGATTGTGCCGCTGGTCGCACCTATGGCCGGCGCACTGTTGCAGGGCTTGGGCGGCTGGCAGGCAATTTTTGTTTTTCTGGCGGCGTATTCGCTGGTGTTGCTCGGTTTGGTGCAGCATTTCCTGCCCAAACCCGCCGCCGGCGGCAAAATCGGACGGGACGTGTTCGGGCTGGTGGCAGGGCGGTTCAAGCGCGTATTGAAAACCCGTGCCGCGATGGGTTATCTGTTTTTTCAGGCATTCAGCTTCGGTTCGATGTTCGCCTTTCTGACTGAATCTTCCTTCGTGTACCGGCAGCTTTACCGCGTTACGCCGCACCAGTACGCTTGGGTGTTCGCGCTCAACATCATCACGATGATGTCGTTCAACCGTATTACCGCGTGGCGGCTCAAAACCGGCGCGCATCCGCAAAGCATCCTGCTGTGGGGGATTGTCGTCCAGTTTGCCGCCAACCTGTCCCAACTCGCCGCCGTGCTGTTTTTCGGGTTGCCCCCGTTTTGGCTGCTGGTTGCGTGCGTGATGTTTTCCGTCGGCACACAGGGCTTGGTCGGTGCGAACACGCAGGCGTGTTTCATGTCTTATTTCAAAGAAGAGGGCGGCAGCGCGAACGCCGTGTTGGGCGTGTTCCAATCTTTAATCGGCGCGGGCGTGGGCATGGCGGCAACCGTCCTGCACGACGGTTCGGCAACCGTGATGGCGGCAACGATGACCGCCTCGACATCGTGCGGCATCGTGCTGCTGTGGCTGTGTTCGCACCGGGCGTGGAAAGAAAACGAACAGAGCGAATACCTTTAACGGAAAATGCCGTCTGAAACCGCTTCAGACGGCATTTGATGTTAGAATGCACGGCAAATTACTGTTCAGGCGAAATTATGTCCCAAACTATCGACGAACTCCTCATCCCGCACCGTAACGCCATCGACACCATCGATGCCGAAATCCTGCGCCTGCTCAACGAACGCGCGCAACACGCCCACGCCATCGGCGAATTGAAAGGTACGGGCGCGGTATACCGTCCCGAACGCGAAGTCGCCGTGTTGCGCCGCATTCAGGATTTGAACAAAGGCCCGCTGCCCGACGAATCGGTAGCACGCCTGTTTCGGGAAGTGATGAGCGAGTGCCTCGCCGTCGAACGTCCGCTGACCATTGCCTATTTGGGGCCGCAGGGCACGTTTACCCAACAGGCGGCAATCAAACATTTCGGACACGCCGCGCATACCATGGCGTGTCCGACCATAGACAACTGCTTCAAGCAGGTTGAAACCCGTCAGGCGGATTATCTGGTCGCGCCCGTGGAAAACTCGACCGAAGGCTCGGTCGGTCGCACGTTGGATTTGCTTGCCGTTACCGCGTTGCAGGCGTGCGGCGAAGTCGTTTTACGCATCCACCACAACCTTTTGCGTAAGAACAACGGCAGCACCGAGGGCATCGCCAAAGTCTTTTCCCACGCGCAGGCGTTGGCGCAATGCAACGACTGGTTGGGCAGGCATCTGCCCAACGCCGAGAGGGTGGCGGTCTCCAGCAATGCCGAAGCCGCAAGGCTGGTTGCCGAATCGGACGACGGTACGGTTGCCGCCATTGCCGGACGCACGGCGGCGGAAATTTACGGACTCAGCCCTGTTGCCGAGTGCATTGAGGATGAGACGAACAACACCACGCGCTTCCTGGTTATGGGTCATCATGAAACCGGTGCCGGCGGCAGCGACAAAACCTCGCTGGTCGTTTCCGCACCCAACCGGGCAGGCGCGGTTGCCTCGCTGCTGCAACCCCTGACCGAATTAGGCATTTCCATGACCAAGTTTGAGAGCCGTCCCGGAAAGGCGGCGTTGTGGGAATACCTGTTCTTTATCGATATCGAGGGACACCGGACGGATGACAAGGTTCAGACGGCATTAAAACAGTTGGGCGAGCGCGTCTCGTTCGTCAAAATCATCGGTTCGTATCCGACTGCCGTTTTGTAGTCGCGGCAGCGTTCAGACGGCATTTCCCCAACGATTATGTCCGAATACAGAGTCAACCACGAACCCATTTTTATGCTGGCATCTTCGCCTTGGCGCGAAAGCAGCCTGCGGGTCGAAGCCTTCAGCCGCCGTTACGGGCGTGTGGCTTTGCTGGCACGGAGCGCGCGCAAGCGGCAGAGCGAATTGCGCGGCGTGCTGGTTCCCTTCGTGCCCGTCAGCGCGTCGTGGTACGGCAGTCAGGAACTCAAAACCCTGCACCGTGCCGAATGGGTCGGCGGATGGCGGCAGCCGCAGGGCAGGGCGTTGTTCAGCGGTCTGTATGTGAACGAGCTGGTTTTAAAACTGACCGCGCGCGAAGACCCGATGCCCGAACTGTACGACGCGTTGGCAAAAGTGATGGAGGCGGTCTGCCTTGAAGCCAACCACATTGCCGATTTGCGCCGCTTCGAATGGAAGCTGCTCAATGCCTTGGGCGTTGCCCCCGATTTGCACGCCGACGGCACGGGCGGCGATATTTTGGCGGACAAAACCTACCGGCTGATGCCCGAAGAGGCGGTCATGCCCGTATGCCGGGACACGGACGCGCTTTCGCACGAAGCCGGCGCAATTGTCGAAGGGCAAAGCCTGATCGATTTGCGCGAAGGCAGTTTCCGCACCGCCGAAAGCCTGCAACAGGCATTGAAAATCACACGGCTGCTGATCGGCACGCTGCTTCCCGAAGGCTTGAAATCGCGGCAGGTGTTGGAACAGATAAGGCAGTTCGACCGCAATACCGCGTAGCCGCACCCGCACCATGCCGTCAAACAGAAAAACGAAGAGAAAAGGAAACATTATGCTTCTGGGTGTCAACATCGACCACATCGCCACCGTCCGCAACGCGCGCGGCACGACTTATCCCAGCCCCGTGGAAGCGGCATTGGTTGCCGAAACGCACGGTGCAGACCTGATTACCATGCACCTGCGCGAAGACCGCCGCCACATCAAAGACGCGGACGTGTTTGCCGTCAAAAACGCCATCCGCACGCGCCTGAACCTTGAAATGGCACTGACCGAAGAAATGCTCGAAAACGCGCTTAAAGTGATGCCGCAAGACGTGTGCATCGTGCCTGAAAAACGTCAGGAAATCACGACCGAAGGCGGCTTGGACGTATTGGCGCAACAGGAAAAAATCGCCGAGTTCACCAAAATCCTGACCGACGCGGGCATACGCGTGTCCTTGTTTATCGATGCCGACGGCAGGCAAATCCAAGCCGCCTATGATGTCGGCGCACCCGTTGTCGAGCTGCACACAGGCGCGTATGCCGACGCGCGCAGCCACGCCGAACAAATCAGGCAGTTCGAGCGCATCCAAAACGGCGCGCATTTCGCCGGCGATTTGGGCTTGGTCGTCAACGCCGGACACGGACTGACCATACACAACGTTACCCCCATCGCCCAAATCCTCGCCATCCGCGAGCTGAACATCGGGCATTCGCTGATTGCCCAAGCCCTCTTCCTCGGACTGCCCGAAGCCGTGCGCCAAATGAAGGAGGCGATGTTCAGGGCAAGGCTGCTGCCGTAAGGGCAGGCAAACCGTTTCAGACGGCATTTTACGACAGGAGTGTGTTATGAATCAAAAGTATATTCTATCTGCAAACAATAATAGTTTGATAGAAGAAATTCACAATACAGTACAGAGTATTGGGTATTGTATTGTTCGCGGTCTTAATCTAAACCACCTTGATGACAGCCGGAGAAACAAGAAATTATTTGACTTTCTATCTCAATTAGGAATGCTGACAAACCACAAAGGCGATGGTCTTATAAATCTATATTTTGGGATATTAAATATCGCGGCGATGACTATGTAATAAATAATGATATAACTTTCTCGGAAGATGTTGGAGAATGTCCACTTCATAGTGATTCATCTTTTAGTGAAAACCCGGAAAGTTATTTGGTTATGTATGTAGTAAAATCAGCCAATGATGGAGGTAATTCTCTATTTTTAAGTTCATCAGATATTGTCAATCAGTTATCTAAAACAGAAACCGGTAAAAAACACTTAAAAACATTAACGGGCAATTTATATCCATTTAAAACACCAACATCATTTGATAAAAAACAAGGTGTGATATGGGGTAATATCTTATCGCTCAATACACAAATGATTAGATTTAGAGGTGATTGTATCTATAAAGGTATTGAAGAAAATAGAAATAAAGTATCGGAGGAAATGGTGCTTGCACTTGATTATCTTGTAAAGATTATAAAAAATTCGAGTGATATTCAAGAATTTTCTGCACAAGATGATGATTTGATTATTATTGATAATGTCAATGGTTTGCATGCCAGAACTGATTATACGGATAAAAACAGGCATTATATTAGAGCAAGAATTACTGTATAAAGGACGGTTATGCAAGAAATAATGCAATCTATCGTTTTTGTTGCTGCCGCAATACTGCATGGAATTACAGGCATGGGATTTCCGATGCTCGGTACAACCGCATTGGCTTTTATAATGCCATTGTCCAAGGTTGTTGCCTTGGTGGCATTACCAAGCCTGTTAATGAGCTTGTTGGTTCTATGCAGCAATAACAAAAAGGGTTTTTGGCAAGAGATTGTTTATTATTTAAAAACCTATAAATTGCTTGCTATCGGCAGCGTCGTTGGCAGCATTTTGGGGGTGAAGTTGCTTTTGATACTTCCAGTGTCTTGGCTGCTTTTACTGATGGCAATCATTACATTGTATTATTCTGTTAATGGTATTTTAAATGTATGTGCAAAAGCAAAAAATATTCAAGTAGTTGCCAATAATAAGAATATGGTTCTTTTTGGGTTTTTGGCAGGCATCATCGGTGGTTCAACCAATGCCATGTCTCCCATATTATTAATATTTTTGCTTAGCGAAACAGAGAATAAAAATCGTATCGCAAAATCAAGCAATCTATGCTATCTTTTGGCGAAAATTGTTCAAATATATATGCTAAGAGACCAGTATTGGTTATTAAATAAGAGTGAATACGGTTTAATATTTTTACTGTCCGTATTGTCTGTTATTGGATTGTATGTTGGAATTCGGTTAAGGGCTAAGATTAGCCCAAATTTTTTTAAAATGTTAATTTTTATTGTTTTATTGGTATTGGCTCTGAAAATCGGGCATTCAGGTTTAATCAAACTTTAATTCATTATTAAATGCCTTAACTCGTTATTAAATAATTGGCACAATGTTTTAGAATTTCAAATGCAAAAGGTTACAATAAAAATTGTTACCGACAAAACCCAAAAAGTGGACATTCACGCCATTTTAACGCCCCAAGAAATTGACGGCATTCATCATTACCCACAATCAAGGGCAAAGGAGCGCAAATATGATTTACGGCATAGGCACAGACATCGTTTCCCTCAAGCGCATCATCCGCTTAAACAAAAAATTCGGACAGGCGTTTGCCGGGCGCATCCTCACTCCCGAAGAGCTGCTTGAATTTCCACAGGCGGGCAAACCCGTCAACTACCTTGCCAAACGCTTTGCCGCCAAAGAAGCCTTCGCCAAAGCCGTCGGTACGGGCATACGCGGCGCGGTTTCCTTCCGCAACATCGGCATCGGGCACGACGCATTGGGCAAACCCGAATTTTTCTATGCCCCCGCCCTGTCCAAATGGCTGGAGGAACAAGGCATCAGCCGCGTCAGCCTCAGCATGAGCGACGAAGAAGACACCGTATTGGCGTTTGCCGTTGCCGAAAAATAAAACAGTACCCATTGGCAGGTCGGATGCCCGAATCCGACCTTTCCGGATTTTGAGACGACCTTCTCCAACCCTTCCCATGACCCAAGACACCCGACCCCTTATCCGCGTCGTTGCCGGCATCCTGCTCGATTCAGACGGCAACTACCTGCTCAGCTCGCGCCCCGAAGGCAAGCCCTATGCCGGATATTGGGAATTTGCCGGCGGCAAGGTCGAGGCGGGCGAAACCGACTTCCAAGCCCTGCAACGCGAGTTTGAAGAAGAACTCGGCATCCGCATCCTCGCCGCCACGCCTTGGCTGACCAAAATCCATTCCTACGAACACGCCCGCGTCTGCCTGAAATTCCTATGGGTAAACCCCGACCAATGGACGGGCGAACCGCAATCCCGCGAAGGACAGGAATGGTCGTGGCAGAAGGCGGGGGATTTTACCGTTGCCCCCATGCTGCCCGCCAACGGCGCGCTTTTGCGTTCGTTGTCCGTTCCGCGCCGTTTGTACGGCAGCCTGAAAACAGGTTTGTACGGTGAGAACAGTATGGGTACGTACCGCGTCCTGCCTTTGGGTTCGGCAGAGGGAAGCGGTGCGAACGTTTTGATGGAGGCGGCGCAATGGCAGGACAGGCCCGAACACGCCAACAGCGTGTGGATGATGGTGCAGACCCGCGAACAATGGAGGCAGGTGCAGGAAAAGGGCGCGGATGTGGCCGTGTGGCGGGTCGGTAATGCCGCACAAGCCGCAGCGGTGGACGAAGTGTTGAAGCACGGCGTATCCGTGCCGCTGGTCGTTGCCGCCGACGTTCAGACGGCATCGCATTACGGCGGGCAATGGCTGGCGGCGGGCGCACACGCCGTGTTGGCCGATGAAAAAATGGGGGACGGAAATGGCTAAAAACCGCAAATTACTGCTTGCCGCACTGCTGCTGATTGCCTTTGCCGCCTTCAAGCTCGTTTTGTTGCAATGGTGGCAGGCGCAGCAGCCGCAAGCCGTGGCGGCGCAATGCGATTTGACCGAAGGTTGCACGCTGCCGGACGGAAGCCGCGTCCGCGCCGCCGCCGTTTCAACCAAAAAACCGTTTGATATTTATATCGAACACACGCCCGCCGGCACGGAACAGGTCAGCATCAGCTTCAGTATGAAAAATATGGATATGGGTTTCAACCGCTATATGTTCGAGCGGCAACCGTCGGGGAATTGGCAGGCAGCACGCATCCGCCTGCCCGTCTGTGTCGAAGGCAGGCGCGATTTTACGGCGGACATTACAATCGGCAGCCGGACATTTCAGACGGCATTTACCGCCGAATAAACCTTTCAATCCGCCATTGCCGTAACATCCGTCCGGAAAGGACACGCTATGAATACTTTATATACACTTTTCGCCACCTGCCCGCGCGGCTTGGAAACCGTTTTATCGCAAGAACTCGGAAGCCTCGGCTGTACCGATGTTCAAGCGTTTGACGGCGGTGTTTCCTGCCGGGGCGAATTGGAACAGGCCTACGCCGCCAACCTGCACTCGCGCACCGCCGGCCGCATCCTGCTGCGCCTGACCAAAGGCACATACCGCAATGAGCGCGACATCTACAAACTTGCCAAAAACATCAACTGGTTCAACTGGTTTACCTTGCAGCAGACGTTCAAAGTCAAAATCGAGGCAAAACGCGCCAACGTCAAAAGCCTCCAATTTGTCGGTTTGACCGTCAAAGATGCCGTCTGCGACGCTTTCCGCAACATTTACGACGCACGTCCGAGCGTGGACAAAGCCGCGCCCGATGTCCGCATCCACGCCTTTTTGGACGAACGCAATGTCGAAATCTTCATCGACACTTCGGGCGAAGCCCTGTTCAAACGCGGCTACCGTCTCGATACCGGCGAAGCGCCGCTGCGCGAAAACCTTGCCGCCGGACTGCTGCTCTCGGCAGGCTACGACGGTACGCAGCCGTTTCAAGACCCGTTTTGCGGCAGCGGCACGATTGCCGTCGAAGCCGCTTGGATTGCCACCGGCCGCGCACCGGGTATGATGCGCCGTTTCGGTTTTGAGAAACTGCAAAATTTCGATAAAACGCTGTGGTCGGATTTGCGCCGCCGCGCCGAAGCGCAAACCCGCCCCGTCCGCGCCCCGATTGCAGGCAGCGACAACGATCGCCGCATCGTTCAGACGGCATTGGACAACGCACACAATGCCGGAGCGGACGACATTGTTTCCTTCAGCGTTGCCGACGCGCAGTCCGTCCGTCCGAACGGCGAAAACGGCATCATGGTGTCCAATCCGCCCTATGGCGTGCGCCTTGAGGAAGTCCACGCTTTGCAGACACTGTATCCGCAGTTGGGGACGTGGTTGAAAAAACACTATGCCGGCTGGCAGGTCGGCATGTTTACCGGCGACAGGGAAATGCCCAAATTCATGCGCCTGTCGCCAAAACGCAAAATCCCGCTTTATAACGGCAACATCGACTGCCGCCTGTTCCTGATTGATATGGTGGAAGGATCGAACCGTTGAGGAAAGTGTACAAAAATGCCGTCTGAAAAATGTTCAGACGGCATTTATTTTTCGGAATCAACCCCGCTTCAATACGGAAGTGTTGATGTAGCGTTGGACACCTAAGGCAATGGATTGGGCGCACTGCCTGCGGAAGGATTCGCTGCCCAGCAGCTTCTCTTCGGCAGGATTGGACAGGAAGGCGGTTTCGACCAGGATAGACGGCATATCGGGTGCGCGCAAAACGGCGAAATTGGCTTCGTCCACCCTGCCTTTGTGCAGATGGTTGAGCCTGCCCAATTCTTCAAGCACCAGTTTGCCGAGTTTGCGGCTGTCGCGCAGTGTGGCGGTTTGGGTCATGTCGAGCAGGGCGGTATCGACATTGCGGTTGCCGCTGGTCGGTACGCCGCCGACCGCGTCGGCATTGTTTTGGGTTTGTTCCAAGAATTTGGCGGCGGAGCTGGTCGCGCCTTTGGTGTTCAGCATATAAACCCCTGTGCCGCGCGCGGAGGGGCTGGTGAAAGCGTCGGCGTGGATGGAGACGAATACGTCCGCCCGCCGTGCGCGCCCTTTGGCGACACGCACGCCCAAAGGGATGAACACGTCTTCGTTGCGCGTCATAAAGACGTTGTAACCCAAGGCTTCCAATTGTTTTTTGGTTTCGCGGGCGATGGAGAGGACGACGTGTTTTTCCTGCAATCCGCCCGAGCTGACGGCGCCGGGGTCTTCGCCGCCGTGTCCGGGGTCGATCATAATGATGGGCCTGCGCCCGTTTCTGCCGCGCCCGGGTTGGGGCGTGGTGTTTTGGGCGAGGTCGGCTTCCGGAGAGCCGCGCCGGGTTTTGTTCGGGCTGCCGTTAAGCAGCGCCATCATCGGATCGTCGGCATCCATCCCTTGCGGATAGAGATCGACGACGAGGCGGTTTTTAAAGCCGCCGACGGGGGGGAGGGAAAAAACTTGCGCGTAGGAAGGCTGTTTCAAATCGATGACGAGGCGGACGGTGTCGGGCGTGTTCTGACCCGCGCGTATGCTGCGGATAAAGGGGTCGTCCGCCATAACCTTCTGAGACAGTCCGTGCAATACGGTATTGATGTTTGCGTTTTGTATGTCGACGACCAGCCTGCCCGGGTTGTCGAGCGCGAAGTGCTGGTATTTGAGCGCGGTTGTGCTTTCCAGCGTCAGGCGGGTGTAGGTGTGCGACGGCCATATCCGTGCGGCGGTGAATTGTGGTGCGCGCACGGTTTTGGCAACGGCGGATGCGATGGGGCTTAGGGCGAACAGTGTGCCGGCGGTGCGGCGGATGATTTGTCTTCGTGTCAGTTTGGTCATAGCGGCAGGCTTTCGCGTCCTCGTTCGGTATGGGCGGTCAGCAGGCATTTTCTGCCGCCGCCGTCGTGTGTCAATGTTGCGGTGATGTCGGCGGGCGGCGTAAATTCCCCGCCCTGTTGCGGCCATTCGATCAGGCAGACGCTGTTTGCGGCAAACAGTTCGTCAAGCCCCGCGTCTTCCCATTCTTCGGGCGTGGTGAAACGGTAGAGGTCGAAATGATGCAGGGTGAAGCGTTCCAGCGGATAAGATTCGACGATGGCGTAAGTCGGGCTTTTGACTGCGCCCTGATGACCCAATCCGCGCAGGATGCCGCGTGTCAGCGTGGTTTTCCCCGCACCCAAATCCCCTTCGAGATAAATGACCAGCGGTGCGTTTAAACGGGAAGACCACGCCGCGCCCAAATCTAGTGTGGCGGCTTCGTCGGCAAGGAATCGGGAAACGGGGGGAAAATCAGACATAGGGGCTTTACAACTTTTATGTGGCGGATCGGAGGGGCGGCCGGAAAACCGTGCGCCCGGCGGCGGCATTGCCGTACATTATAACAGCCAAATCCGCATCCTGCTTTCAGACGGCAACGGCTGTCAAGAAAAAGCGGCGCGTGTACAATACGCGGATTGTATGTTTAGGACGGATTGGAAAAAGGATGGAAAATATCGGCAGGCAGCGACCCATCGGCGTTTTTGACTCGGGAATCGGCGGTTTGACCAATGTGCGCGCATTGATGGAGCGGCTGCCGATGGAGAACATCATTTATTTCGGCGACACGGCGCGCGTGCCTTACGGGACGAAATCTAAGGCGACCATCGAAAATTTCTCGATGCAGATTGTCGATTTTTTATTGGAACACGATGTCAAGGCGATGGTTATCGCGTGCAATACGATTGCGGCGGTGGCGGGGCAGAAAATCCGTCAAAAGACGGGCAATATGCCGGTTTTGGACGTGATTTCCGCCGGCGCGAAAGCCGCGCTGGCAACGACGCGCAACAATAAAATCGGCATTATCGCCACCAATACCACAGTCAACAGCAATGCTTATGCGCGCGCCATCCACAGGGACAACCCCGACACGCTCGTCCGCACGCAGGCCGCGCCGCTGCTCGTCCCTTTGGTGGAAGAGGGCTGGTTGGAACACGAAGTTACCCGCCTGACCGTATGCGAATACCTCAAACCATTGCTTGCAGACGGCATCGATACGCTGGTGTTGGGCTGCACGCACTTTCCCTTGCTCAAGCCCTTAATCGGCAGGGAGGCGCACAATGTCGCGTTGGTTGATTCTGCAATTACGACGGCTGAAGAAACCGCGCGCGTCCTTGCGCAGGAGGGATTACTCAATACCGACAACAACAATCCCGACTACCGTTTTTACGTCAGCGATATTCCTTTGAAATTCAGAACCATCGGCGAGCGTTTTCTGGGCAGGACGATGGAGCAGATTGAAATGGTGTCTTTGGGTTAAAACGATGACGGAAAGCTGCCCGAGATTACAGAAACCTAAAATCCCGTCATTCCCACGAAAGTGGGAATCTAGACCTGTCGGTGCGGAAACTTATCGGATAAAACGGTTTCTTTAGATTTTACGTTCTAGATTCCCGCTTTCGCGGGAATGACGGGATGCAGGTTTCTGTGCAGATGTATTCGGATTCCCTCCTGCGCGGGAATGATGGGATTTTTAAATGTCCGAATGCCGCAAATGCCGTCTGAAAGGCTTCAGATGGCATTTTTTGCACAATTCCCACCGTTTCCCATCCTTCCCGATACACCGTAATCCTGAAACCCGTCATTCCCGCGCAGGCGGGAATCCAGACCGTTCGGTTTAGGTTTTTTTTGAGGTTTCGGGTAACTTCTAAACCGTCATTTCCGTGAAAACAGAAAATCAAAAACAGAAACCTCAAATCCCGTCATTCCCGCGCAGGCGGGAATCTAGACCTTCAATGCTAAGGCAATTTATCGGAAATGACTGAAACTCGAAAAACTGGATTCCCACTTTCGTGGGAATGACGTGGTGCAGGTTTCCGTATGGATGGATTCGTCATTCCCGCGCAGGCGGGAATCTAGACATTCAATGCTAAGGCAATTTATCGGGAATGACTGAAACTCAAAAAACTGGATTCCCACTTTCGTGGGAATGACGAAGTGGAAGTTACCCGAAACTTAAAACAAGCGAAACCGAACGAACCGGATTCCCGCTTTCGTGGGAATGACAAATTTCAGGTTGCTGTTTTTGGTTTTCTGTTTTTGTGAAAATAACAGGATTTTAGCTTGTGGGTATTTACCGGAAAAAACAGAAACCGCTCCGCCGTCATTCCCGCGAAGGCGGGAATCTAGGTCTGTCGGTGCGGAAACTTATCGGGTAAAACGGTTTCTTGAGATTTTGCGTCCTGGATTCCCACTTTCGTGGGAATGACGGGATGCAGGTTTCCGTATGGATGGATTCGTCATTCCCGCGCAGGCGGGAATCTAGACATTCAATGCTAAGGCAATTTCTCGGAAATGACTGAAACTCAAAAAACTGGATTCCCGCCTGCGCGGAAATGACGAATTTCAGGTTGCTGTTTTTGGTTTTCTGTTTTTGTGAAAATAACGGGATTTTAGCTTGTGGGTATTTACCGGAAAAAACAGAAACCGCTCCGCCGTCATTCCCACGCAGGCGGGAATCTAGACATTCAATGCTAAGGCAATTTATCGGGAATGACTGAAACTCAAAAAACTGGATTCCCACTTTCGTGGGAATGACGGGATGCAGGTTTCCGTATGGATGGATTCGTCATTCCCGCGCAGGCGGGAATCTAGGTCTGTCGGTGCGGAAACTTATCGGGAAAAACGGTTTCTTTAGATTTTATGTCCTAGATTCCCACTTTCGTGGGAATGACGGCAGAGCGGCTTCTGTTGCTCCCGATAAATGCCGCAATCTCAAATCCCGTCATTCCCGCGCAGGCGGGAATCTAGACATTCAATGCTAAGGCAATTTATCGGGAATGACTGAAACTCAAAAAACTGGATTCCCGCCTGCGCGGGAATGACGAAGTGGAAGTTACCCGAAACTTAAAACAAGCGAAACCGAACGAACTGGATTCCCACTTTCGTGGGAATGACGGGATATACGTGGGAATGATGGGATATAGGTTTCCGTGCGGACGCGTTCGGATTCCCGCCTGCGCGGGAATGACGGGATTTTGGTGTATTCCCTAAAAAAATAAAAAAGCATTTGCAAATTTGTTAAAAATAAATAAAATAATAATCTTTATCATTCTTTAATTGAATTGGGTTTATATGAACAATCCATTGGTAAATCAGGCTGCTATGGTGCTGCCGGTGTTTTTGTTGAGTGCTTGTCTGGGCGGAGGCGGCGGCAGCTTCGATCTTGATTCTGTCGATACCGAAGCCCCGCGTCCCGCGCCAAAGTATCAAGATGTTTCTTCCGAAAAGCCGAAAGCCCAAAAAGACCAAGGCGGATACGGTTTTGCGATGAGGTTGAAACGGAGGAATTGGTATCCGTTGGCAAAAGAAGACGAGGTTAAACTGAACGAGGGTGATTGGGAGGCGACAGGATTGCCGACAGAACCCAAGGAACTCCCTAAACGGCAAAAATCGGTTATTGAAAAAGTAGAAACAGACGACGACAGCAATATTTATTCTTCCCCCTATCTCACACCATCAAACCATCAAAGCGGCAGCGCTGGCAACGGTGTAAATCAACCTAAAAATAAGGCAACAGATCACGAAAATTTCCAATATGTTTATTCTGGTTGGTTTTACAAACACGCTAAACAAAATCGTGATTTGCCAAATAAAATTGCACAACAAGGCGACGACGGCTATATCTTTTATCACGGCAAAGAACCTTCCCGACAACTTCCCGCTTCTGGAACAGTTACCTATAAAGGTGTGTGGCATTTTGCGACCGATGTCAAAAAATCCCAAAATTTTCGCGATATTATCCAGCCTTCGAAAAAACAAGGCGACAGGTATAGCGGATTTTCGGGCGATGACGGCGAGGAATATTCCAATAAAAATGAAGCGACTTTACAAAGCGGTCACGAGGGTTATGGATTTACCTCGAATTTAGAAGTGGATTTCAATAATAAAAAATTGACGGGCAAATTGATACGCAACAATGCGAATACCGGTAACAACCAAGCCACCACCCAATACTACAGCCTTGAGGCTCAAGTAACAGGCAACCGCTTCAACGGCAAGGCGATGGCAACCGACAAACCCGGCAACGGCGAAACCAAACAACATCCCTTTGTTTCCGACTCGTCTTCTTTGAGCGGCGGCTTTTTCGGCCCGAAGGGTGAGGAATTGGGTTTCCGCTTTTTGAGCGACGATAAAAAAGTTGCCGTTGTCGGCAGCGCGAAAACCAGAGACAACACCGCAAATGGCAATACTGCGGCGGCTTCAGGCGGCACAGGTGCGGCAGCATCGGGCGGTGCGGCAGATATGCCGTCTGAAAACGGTAAGCTGACCACGGTTTTGGATGCGGTCGAGCTGACGCACGGCGACACAGCAATCAAAAATCTCGACAACTTCAGCAACGCCGCCCAACTGGTTGTCGACGGCATTATGATTCCGCTCCTGCCCGAGGATTCCGAAAGCGGGAACAATCAAGCCAATCAAGGTACAAACGGCGGAACAGCCTTTACCTACAAAACAACCTACACGCCGAAAAGCGATGAAAAAGACACTCAAGCAGGTACGGCGGAGAATGGCAATCCAGCCGCTTCAAATACGGCAGGTGATACCAATGGCAAAACAAAAACCTATGAAGTCGAAGTCTGCTGTTCCAACCTCAATTATCTGAAATACGGGTTGCTGACACGCAAAACCGCCGGCAACACGGGGGAAGGCGGCAACGGCAGCCCAACCGCCGCCGCCCAAACGGACGCGCAGAGTATGTTCTTACAAGGCGAGCGCACCGATGAAAAAGAGATTCCAAACGACCAAAACATCGTTTATCGGGGGTCTTGGTACGGGCATATTGCCAACGGCACAAGCTGGAGCGGCAATGCTTCCAATGCAACGAGTGGCAACAAGGCGGACTTTACCGTGAATTTTGGCGAGAAAAAAATTAACGGCACGTTAACCGCTGAAAACAGGCAGGCGGCAACCTTTACCATTGAGGGAACGATTCAGGGCAACGGCTTTGAAGGTACGGCGAAAACCGGTGATGGCGGCTTTGCGCTGGATCCGAAAAATACGGAAGCCTCCCATAAAGCGAGCATCAATGCCACTGTAACCGGCGGTTTTTACGGGCCCAAAGCCGAAGAAATGGGCGGATGGTTTGCCTATCCGGGCGACAGTCAGGCGCAGCCGTCCGCTTCGGGGTCAGGTACGTCAGCCGCCAACAGTGCGACCGTGGTATTCGGTGCGAAACGCCAACAGCTTGTGCAATAAGCACGGCTGCCGAACAATCGAGAATAAGGCTTCAGACGGCATCGCTTCTTCCGATGCCGTCTGAAAGCGAAGAGTAGGGAAACACTATGCAACAGCAACATTTGTTCCGATTAAATATTTTATGCCTGTCTTTAATGACCGCGCTGCCCGTTTATGCAGAAAATGTGCAAGCCGGACAAGCACAGGAAAAACAGTTGGATACCATACAGGTAAAAGCCAAAAAACAGAAAACCCGCCGCGATAACGAAGTAACCGGTTTGGGCAAATTGGTCAAAACCGCCGACACCCTCAGCAAGGAACAGGTACTCGATATCCGCGACCTGACGCGTTACGACCCCGGCATCGCCGTGGTCGAACAGGGGCGCGGCGCAAGCTCTGGCTACTCGATACGCGGTATGGACAAAAACCGCGTTTCCTTGACGGTAGACGGCTTGGCGCAAATACAGTCCTACACCGCGCAGGCGGCATTGGGCGGGACGAGGACGGCGGGCAGCAGCGGCGCAATCAATGAAATCGAGTATGAAAACGTCAAGGCTGTCGAAATCAGCAAAGGCTCAAACTCGGTCGAACAAGGCAGCGGCGCATTGGCGGGTTCGGTCGCATTTCAAACCAAAACCGCCGACGATGTTATCGGGGAAGGCAGGCAGTGGGGCATTCAGAGTAAAACCGCCTATTCCGGCAAAAACCGGGGGCTTACCCAATCCATCGCGCTGGCGGGGCGCATCGGCGGTGCGGAGGCTTTGCTGATCCACACGGGTCGGCGCGCGGGGGAAATCCGCGCCCACGAAGCCGCCGGACGCGGCGTTCAGAGCTTTAACAGGCTGGTGCCGGTTGAGGATACCAATCAGTACGCAAATTTCATCGTTGAAGAAGAATGCAAAAGCGGGAATTACGAAACGTGTAAAGCGAATCCGAAAAAAGATGTTGTCGGCAAAGACGAACGTCAAACGGTTTCCACCCGAGACTACACGGGTCCCAACCGCTTCCTCGCCGATCCGCTTTCATACGAAAGCCGGTCGTGGCTGTTCCGCCCGGGTTTTCGTTTTGAAAACAAACGGCACTACATCGGCGGCATACTCGAACGCACGCAACAAACTTTCGACACGCGCGATATGACGGTTCCGGCATTCCTGACCAAGGCGGTTTTTGATGAAAATAAAAAACAGGCGGGTTCTTTGTCCGGCAACGGCAAATACGCGGGCGACCACAAATACGGCGGACTGTTTACCAACGGCGAAAACGGTGCGCTGGTGGGCGCGGAATACGGTACGGGCGTGTTTTACGACGAGACGCACACCAAAAGCCGCTACGGTTTGGAATATGTCTATACCAATGCCGATAAAGACACTTGGGCGGATTATGCCCGCCTCTCTTACGACCGGCAGGGTATCGGTTTGGACAATCATTTTCAGCAGACGCACTGTTCTGCCGACGGTTCGGACAAATATTGCCGTCCGAGTGCCGACAAGCCGTTTTCCTATTACAAATCCGACCGCGTGATTTACGGGGAAAGCCACAGGCTCTTGCAGGCGGCATTCAAAAAATCCTTCGATACCGCCAAAATCCGCCACAACCTGAGCGTCAACCTCGGTTTTGACCGTTTTGGTTCCGACCTCCGCCATCAGGATTATTATTATCAAAATGCCAACCGCGCCTATTCGTCGAAAATACCCACTCAAAACGGCAATCAAAACATCAGCCCCAACGGCAGCCAAGACAAACCCTATTGGGTCAGCATAGGCGGGGGAAATGTGGTTACGGGGCAAATCTGCCGCTTGGGCAATAATACTTATACGGACTGTACGCCGCGCAGCATCAACGGAAAAAGCTATTACGCGGCAGTTCGGGACAATGTCCGTTTGGGCAGGTGGGCGGATGTCGGCGCGGGGTTGCGCTACGACTACCGCAGCACGCATTCGGACGACGGCAGCGTTTCCACCGGCACGCACCGCACCCTGTCCTGGAACGCCGGCATCGTCCTCAAACCTGCCGACTGGCTGGATTTGACTTACCGCACTTCAACCGGCTTCCGCCTGCCTTCGTTTGCGGAAATGTACGGCTGGCGGTCGGGCGATAAAATAAAAGCCGTCAAAATCGATCCGGAAAAATCGTTCAACAAAGAAGTCGGCATCGTGTTTAAAGGCGATTTCGGCAACTTGGAGGCAAGTTGGTTCAACAATGCCTACCGCGATTTGATTGTCCGGGGTTATGAAGCGCAAATTAAAAACGGCAAAGAAGAAGCCAAAGGCGACCCGGCTTACCTCAATGCCCAAAGCGCGCGGATTACCGGCATCAATGTTTTGGGCAAAATCGATTGGAACGGCGTATGGGATAAATTGCCCGAAGGTTGGTATTCTACATTTGCCTATAATCGTGTCCGTGTCCGCGACATCAAAAAACGCGCAGACCGCACCGATATTCAATCACATCTGTTTGATGCCATCCAACCTTCGCGCTATGTCGTCGGCTTGGGCTATGACCAACCGGAAGGCAAATGGGGTGTGAACGGTATGCTGACTTATTCCAAAGCCAAGGAAATCACAGAGTTGTTGGGCAGCCGGGCTTTGCTCAACGGCAACAGCCGCAATACAAAAGCCACCGCGCGCCGTACCCGCCCTTGGTATATTGTGGATGTGTCCGGTTATTACACGATTAAAAAACACTTCACCCTCCGTGCGGGCGTGTACAACCTCCTCAACCACCGCTATGTTACTTGGGAAAATGTGCGGCAAACTGCCGGCGGCGCAGTCAACCAACACAAAAATGTCGGCGTTTACAACCGATATGCCGCCCCCGGCCGCAACTACACATTTAGCTTGGAAATGAAGTTCTAAACACCCCCTCGCCGCAAATGCCGTCTGAAAGGCTTCAGACGGCATTTTTTACACAATTTTCACCGTTCCCCATCCTTCCCGACAATACCGTAATCTCGAAACCCGGCATTCCCGCGCAGGCGGGAATCTAGGTCTGTCGGGTTTCGGTTTCTCCGATAGATTCCCGCCGCGTTGGGGTTCCTAGATTCCCACTTCCGTGGGAATGACGATTCAGATATTCCTAATAGCAAGCCGTATTAGTTTGCAAAAACTCTCAACCCCAACAGCCACCCAGTTCTCTCTCCCCGTGGGAGAGAGTTAGAGAGAGGGCAACAAGCCGTAAGGCTTGTATTTGGGGCGGTTAGGGAATTTTTTGAGCGGGGGGGGGGGATTGCCGCAACTTGGAAAATGCCCTCTCCCCAACCCTCCCCCACAGGGGAGGGAGCAGGTTGCGGCAGATTTTGCGGTTGCAGGCGGTTTGAAAGGCAACTTGGATAAGCAGCCGTTGATGCAGGTCGTCTGAAAAGCAAAAAGCAGCCTGCACAACTTATTTTCTTGGAATAGCGCATTAAAAAGAGTATGAGAATGGAGACACAAAAGATTCCGGCAAATGTCCGTGCGCCGTTCCCGTCCGTCATTCCCGCGTAGGCGGAAATCCAGATCTGTCGGCATAGGAAACTTATCGGATAAAACGGTTTCTTGAGATTTGACGTTCTAGATTCCCACTTCCGTGGGAATGACGGGATGCGGGTTTCCGTGCGGATGCGTTCTAGATTCCCGCTTTCGCGGGAATGACGGGATTCCGGTTTGCGGATTGATTTGAAGTTGCAAAATCCCAACGGGCCGGATTCCCGCTTCACGCGTTTCAAAGTTACGGCGTTATCGGAAAAACAGAAAACCAAAGCTGCAAGGATTTATTTAAAACAACCGGATTCCAACGGATAGGATTTTCGCCTGCGCGGCGGCGGAAGGTTTTTTGTTTTTCCTGACAAATGTCTGCAATCTGAAATTCCGGCCGCGGGCATAACGGTATAAATATTTTTTATTTCCATCCAATATAAAACGCCGTCCGAACATCGTTCGGACGGCATTTTTAATGCTTCAAATCAGTTGGAACCGACTTTGATTTTCTGCCACAAGTTGACAGACAGTTTTTTCGCATCCGCGCTCATTTGCGGCATCACGAAACCGTCTTTCATATCCTGCTCGTTCGGGAAGATGGAACGGGTGTTCACCAGTTCGGCAGGCATTTTTTCGCGCGCCGGTTTGCTGGCGGGGGCAAAGGTTACGGCGATGCCGTTTTTCGCCGCGATTTCGGGGTCGAGCGTGTAGTTGATGTATTTGTGGGCATTGGCGACGTTTTTCGCATCGGCGGGAATCAGCCAAGACTCAATCCAGAAGCCCATACCTTTCGGTGTCAGCACTTCGATGCCGACGTTGTTTTTCACTTCTTCGGAACGTGCTTTCGCCAAGTTCAAATCGCCGCCGTTGCCTGCCGCCAGGCAGATGTCGCCGCGCGCCAGCTCGTCGATGATGGACGGGCTGAAACGTTTGACATCCGGACGGATAGACTTCAACACTTCCGCCGCCGCCTTCAAATCTTCAGGATTCGATCCTTTGGGGTCTTTGCCCAAGTAGTTCAGCAAAATCGGGAACATTTCGCTCGGGGTGTCCCACAGGGCGATGCCGCAGGATTTCAGCTTGTGGGTGTATTCGGGTTTGAACAGCAAATCCCAGCCGTTTTCGGGCAGCTTGCCGCCCAAAAGCTCTTTGCCCTTCGCCGTAATCGCAATCGTGTTTACGCCGGAGAAATAGGGGACGGCATACTGGTTGCCCGGGTCGGCGGTTTCCAGCATTTTCAAGAGTTCGGGATCGATGTTTTTATAGTTGGGAATCAAGTCTTTGTTGACTTTTTGATACGCGCCCGCCTCGATTTGGCGAGGCAGGAAGGCGATGCCCGGCACAACCAAATCGTAACCGGATTTGCCGGTCAGCATTTTGGCTTCCAGCGTTTCATTGTTTTCGTACAAGTCGTAAGTTAGCTTCAGATTGTTGGCTTTTTTAAAGTCTTCGACCGTACTCTCGTCAACATAGTTCGACCAGTTGTAGATGTTCAGAGTATCGGTGGCAGCGGCTTCGGCATTGGCAGCAGACGCAGCGTCTGCTTGAGGTTGCACGGCGTTTTTTTCGCTGCCGCCGCAGGCTGCCAGAGACAGCGCGGCCAAAACGGCTAATACGGATTTTTTCATACGGGCAGATTCCTGATGAAAGAGGTTGGAAAAAAAGAAATCCCCGCGCCCCATCGTTACCCCGGCGCAAGGTTTGGGCATTGTAAAGTAAATTTGTGCAAACTCAAAGCGATATTGGACTGATTTTCCTAAAAAATTATCCTGTTTCCAAAAGGGGAGAAAAACGTCCGCCCGATTTTGCCGTTTTTTTGCGCTGTCAGGGTGTCCGACGGGCGGATAGAGAGAAAAGGCTTGCATATAATGTAAACCCCCTTTAAAATTGCGCGTTTACAGAATTTATTTTTCTTCCAGGAGATTCCAATATGGCAAACAGCGCACAAGCACGCAAACGTGCCCGCCAGTCCGTCAAACAACGCGCCCACAATGCTAGTCTGCGTACCGCATTCCGCACCGCAGTGAAAAAAGTATTGAAAGCAGTCGAAGCAGGCGATAAAGCTGCCGCACAAGCGGTTTACCAAGAGTCCGTCAAAGTCATCGACCGCATCGCCGACAAAGGCGTGTTCCACAAAAACAAAGCGGCGCGCCACAAAAGCCGTCTGTCTGCAAAAGTAAAAGCACTGGCTTGATTTTTGCAAAACCGCCAAGGCGGTTTTTTATATGTAATAAGCAAAAAACCCTGAGGCCTGACGGTTTCGGGGTTTTTGCATTGTGGGGGCAAAATCCCGAAATGGCGGAAAGGGTGCGGTTTTTTATCCGAATCCGCTATAAAATGCCGTCTGAAAACCAATATGCTGACAATGGGGGTGGAGATGAATACACGGAATATGCGCTATATCCTTTTGACAGGACTGTTGCCGATGGCATCCGCTTTTGGAGAGACCGCGCTGCAATGCGCCGCTTTGACGGACAATGTTACGCGTTTGGCGTGTTACGACAGGATTTTTGCGGCACAGCTTCCGTCTTCGGCAGGGCAGGAAGGGCGGGAGTCGAAAACCGTATTCAATCTGACGGAAACCGTCCGCAGCAGTCTGGATAAGGGTGAGGCGGTCATTGTTGTTGAAAAAGGCGGGGATGCGCTTCCTACCGACAGTGTGGGCGAAACCGCCGACATCTATACGCCTTTGAGCTTGATGTACGACTTGGACAAAAACGATTTGCGCGGGCTGTTGGGCGTGCGCGAACATAATCCGATGTACCTTATGCCGGTTTGGTACAACAGTTCGCCCAACTATGCCCCGAGTTCGCCGACGCGCGGTACGACTGCGCAGGAAAAATTCGGACAGCAGAAACGTGCGGAAACCAAATTGCAGGTTTCGTTTAAAAGCAAAATTGCCGAAGATTTGTTTAAAACCCGCGCGGATCTGTGGTTCGGCTACACCCAAAAATCCGATTGGCAGATTTACAACCAAGGCAGGAAATCCGCGCCGTTCCGCAATACGGATTACAAACCTGAAATTTTCCTGACCCAGCCTGTGAAGGCAGACCTTCCCTTTGGCGGCAGGCTGCGTATGCTCGGTGCGGGTTTTGTCCACCAGTCCAACGGACAGAGCCGTCCCGAGTCGCGTTCTTGGAACAGGATTTACGCCGTGGCGGGGATGGAGTGGGGCAAATTGACGGTGATTCCGCGCGTGTGGGTGCGCGCATTCGGTCAGGGAGACGATAAAAACGACAATCCCGATATTGCCGACTATATGGGTTACGGCGATGTGAAATTGCAATATCGTTTGAGCAACAGGCAGAATGTGTATTCCGTATTGCGCTACAACCCCAAAACGGGCTACGGCGCGATTGAAGCCGCCTACACGTTTCCGATTAAGGGCAAACTCAAAGGCGTGGTACGCGGATTCCACGGTTACGGCGAGAGCCTGATCGACTACAACCACAAGCAGAACGGTATCGGTATCGGGTTGATGTTTAACGACTGGGACGGCATCTGAACCGCGTGTTCAGACGGTATATCAAGTTGCCGTGCCGTCTGAAGCCGCCGGCGGTTTGGCGGGGCGGGATAAAAAATTCGTTTGAATCCGGGCAAACGCGTATAATGTGCGGTTTGTACGGACTTTGTCGGAATCAAGCAAGATGACGGAACCTGCAGCCGAAGGCGGCAAAGCTGCCAAGGCGTTAAAAAAATATCTGATTACAGGCATTTTGGTCTGGCTGCCGATTGCGGTAACGGTTTGGGTGATTTCCTATATCGTTTCCGCGTCCGACCAGCTTGTCAACCTGCTGCCGAAGCAATGGCGGCCGCAATATGTTTTGGGGTTTAATATCCCTGGGCTGGGCGTTATCGTTGCCATTGCCGTATTGTTTGTAACCGGATTATTTGCCGCCAATGTATTGGGTCGGCAGATTCTTGCCGCGTGGGACAGCTTGTTGGGTAGGATTCCGGTTGTGAAATCCATCTACTCGAGTGTGAAAAAAGTATCCGAGTCCCTGCTTTCCGACAGCAGCCGTTCGTTTAAAACACCGGTACTCGTGCCGTTTCCCCAATCGGGTATTTGGACAATCGCATTCGTGTCTGGTCAGGTGTCGAATGCGGTTAAGGCCGCATTGCCTCAGGATGGCGATTATCTTTCCGTGTATGTCCCGACCACGCCCAACCCGACCGGCGGTTACTATATTATGGTAAAGAAAAGCGATGTGCGCGAACTCGATATGAGCGTGGACGAAGCGTTGAAATATGTGATTTCGCTGGGTATGGTCATCCCTGACGACCTGCCCGTCAAAACATTGGCAGGACCTATGCCGTCTGAAAAGGCGGATTTGCCCGAACAACAATAAAGCCGCCGTTCAGACGGCATTTTCTGTTTTCAGTTTAAATCAATAAAAGGTGATTTTATGCGTACCAACTATTGCGGTCTGATTAGCGAGCAATACTTAGACCAAACCGTTACCGTCAAAGGCTGGGTACACCGCCGGCGCGACCACGGCGGTGTGATTTTTATCGACCTGCGCGACCGCGAAGGCATCGTCCAAGTCGTGATCGATCCCGACACGCCCGAAGCGTTTGCCGCTGCCGACTCCGCCCGCAACGAATACGTTTTGAGCATTACCGGCCGCGTACGCAACCGTCCTGAAGGCACGACCAACGACAAAATGATTTCCGGCAAAATCGAAATCCTTGCCAAAGAAATCGAAGTGTTGAACGCCGCCGCCACGCCGCCGTTCCAAATCGACGATGAAAACATCAGCGAAAACGTGCGCCTGACCAACCGCGTTATCGACTTGCGCCGTCCGGTGATGCAGCGCAACCTGCGCCTGCGTTACCAAGTCGCTATGGGCGTTCGCCGTTACTTGGATGCGCAAGGCTTCATCGACATTGAAACGCCGATGCTGACCCGCTCCACGCCTGAGGGCGCACGCGACTACCTCGTACCGAGCCGCGTCCATCCGGGCGAGTTTTTCGCGCTGCCTCAATCGCCGCAATTATTCAAACAACTGTTGATGGTGGCAGGTTTCGACCGTTACTATCAAATTACCAAGTGCTTCCGCGACGAAGACCTGCGTGCCGACCGCCAGCCCGAATTTACGCAAATCGACTTGGAAACCTCGTTTTTGAACGAGGATGAAATTATGGACATCACCGAAGGTATGGCGAAACAAGTCTTCAAAGATGCTTTGAACGTAGATTTGGGTGACTTCCCACGCATGCCTTATTCTGAAGCCATGTTCTACTACGGCTCTGACAAACCGGATATGCGTATCGACTTGAAATTTACCGAGCTGACCGACCTGATGAAAACGGAAGAGTTTAAAGTTTTCCGTGGCGCAGCCGATATGAAAGGCGGCCGCGTGGTCGCCCTGCGCGTGCCGAACGGCGCGAAATTCAGCCGCAAAGAAATCGACGAATACACCAAATTTGTCGGCATCTACGGCGCGAAAGGTCTGGCATACATCAAAGTAAACGATGTGGGCAACCTTTCCAACGGCGAAGACAGCGGTCTGCAATCTCCGATTGTGAAATTCCTGTCCGAAAACGCCCTGAAAGAAATTATCGAACGTGCCGGCGCGCAAAACGGCGACATTATCTTCTTCGGTGCGGACAAAACCAAAGTCGTGAACGAGGCCATCGGCGCATTGCGTATCAAAGTCGGCTTGGAACACGGCAAAGACAACGGCTACTTCGTGGACGAATGGAAACCTTTGTGGGTTGTCGACTTCCCAATGTTCGAATACGACGAAGAAGCCGACCGCTACGTTGCCGTACACCATCCGTTTACCGCGCCAAAAGAAGGTCATGAAGACCTGATGGTTTCCGACCCTGCAAACTGCCTGGCCCGCGCCTACGATATGGTATTGAACGGCTGGGAAATCGGCGGCGGCTCTATCCGTATCCACCGCGCAGACGTACAAGAGAAAGTGTTTGCCGCGCTGAAAATCAGCCCTGAAGAGCAACAAGAGAAATTCGGCTTCCTCTTGGACAACCTGAAATTCGGTGCGCCTCCTCACGGCGGTTTGGCATTCGGCCTCGACCGTCTGGTAACGCTGATGACCGGTGCCGAATCCATCCGCGATGTGATTGCCTTCCCGAAAACCCAACGCGCCCAATGCCTGCTGACCAACGCGCCAAACAGTGTGGACGACAAACAGCTGCGCGAATTGAGCCTGCGCCTGCGCCAAAAGGCGGCCGAAACCAAAGAAGCATAAGGAAAACAGAGCCGTTTACGGCTCTGTTTTTTTCAGACGGCATTTACGCTTCTTAACTTCCCTCTAATTCAAACCTAATTTTGCTGTGTTTTAATGGCGGCATTGAAAAACACCCCTTGTTCAATAAGTCGATTAAGAAAGGACTGAAAATGAAAAAACTGTTATTGGCTGCCGTTGTTTCCCTGAGTGCCGCAACCGCATTTGCCGGCGACTCTGCCGAGCGTCAGATTTACGGCGATCCCCATTTTGAACAAAACCGCACGAAAGCCGTGAAAATGTTGGAACAGCGCGGTTATCAGGTTCACGATGTCGATGCCGACGACCATTGGGGCAAACCTGTTTTGGAAGTGGAAGCCTATAAAGACGGCCGCGAATACGACATCGTGTTGTCTTACCCCGACCTGAAAATCATCAAAGAGCAGCTCGATCGCTGATTCCTTTGATAGAAAGATGAACCAAAATGCCGTCTGAAATGTTCAGACGGCATTTTGTTTTCCGGTGGGGAGACAGGTTTAGAACAGCGAATCAAACGGTTCGGAAGCAGTATTTTTAAAAGTTTCAGTTTCTGCCTGAGGTACGGATTCGGTAACGGGCTCGACATCGGCCGGCGGCAGGGCGGGAATGGGGTGGACGATTTGAACCGGAGGTTGTTCGGCAGCTTGGGGAACCGGCTGTTCGACAGGGTTAACCCGGGTAATTTTCGGCTTAGGTGCTTCAGCTTGGCTGTATGAGGAAGAACCCTGTATCCACGCCAGCGATTTGAGCGGCATCTTCATCTTGCCGTTTTTGCCGCAGGTCAGGCAGACGGCCGATCCGGTGCGGTCTTTGAGTACGGCATCGATTTTACCGGATGCGATGGTTTTACCCTGTGTTTTTGCCCATTGCGCAATACTTTTTTTCAGCGAGGCAATGTCAAGGTTGTTCTTACCGTAAGGGTCGCGGAAGGCGGCAAGCCACAGGTTGCGATCCGCATCTTCATTGAGACCCGCCATTTGATAGATGACGGAGGCGGGCGAGCCGCTGGCGATGGTTTTGGCAAATTCGAGCGCGTCGGGCGATTTCATGCGGACGCAGCCGTGACTCCGAACCCCGGGGACGCTGGCCGGCGCATTGGTTCCGTGTATGCCCAAACCGAGTTTCGGGTCTCCTAAGCGGACAAAAACCGGCCCCAAAGGGTTGTCCGGGCCGGCGGCTATGGTTTTTACGCCGTCGCCGCGTTCTTTCTGTATGGATTTGGGGATGTGCCAAACAGGGTTATAGGCTTTCGCCCCGATTTTATGTTCGCCTAGATTGGTTTGCGTCATCGCCCGACCTACCGCAACGGGATAAACCTTGGTCAGGTTACCGTCGGTGTAGAGAAACAGGCGTTGCTGAGGGATGTTAATGAAGACATGTTGACCTTGTGCGACGGGGGAGACATCGGGAATGACGGTGTTTGCGTATGAAAAACTGGTTATAGACAGTACGGCGGTGAGGCAGATTGTTTTATTCATATCAAAATGTAGTGTGCGTTCGATGGTGTTTTGGCAAATCATACCTGAAACCGTGCGGTTTTGTGCGAAAATATGCGTTTCGGTACAGTATGGACGGTTTTGGGAATGGAGACGGAAACAAATGTCGCGGAAATTTCCGCCTTGGATTATGAAGGCAGGGGTGTGGCAAAGGTTGGCGGCAAAACGGTTTTTATTAAAGGGGCATTGCCGTCTGAAAGAGTTGGTTTTCGGATTGTCAGACAGAAAAAGCAGTTTGACGAAGCGGAGGCGGTGGCGATATTCAAAGTTTCAGATGAGCGTACCGTCCCGCAGTGCCGTTATTTTGAACGCTGCGGCGGTTGTTCCCTGCAACATATTTCCCCGGCGGCGCAGGTGGCGTTCAAACAAAGGATGATGGAAGAGCAGCTCGAGCGTATCGGCAAGGTCAGGCCGCAGCAGATATTGCCGCCGATTTACGGACATGTATGGCATTATCGGGACAGGGCGCGGTTCAGTGTGTCATTAGACAAATCATGCCGTCTGAAACTGGGGTTTCAGGCAAAGAAAACGAATGATGTGGTGGGTATTTCGTCATGTATGCTTCTTCCGAAGCCGGTTTCAGACAAGCTGCCCGCCATCAGGGGGCTTTTGCAGGATTTGGCGGAAGAGGGAAGTGTTGCCCGTTTTGCCGAGTTTTATCGCGGCAGTGAAATCACCGTATTGAACATCGCGTTCAAAAGCAAACTTCGGCAGAACGAAGAAAACCGGATTCGGCAGTGGTTTGATTCGGAATTGTCGGACGGCTGGCAGGTTTGGCTGCAAATCGGAGGAAAGGTATCGGAACCGTTTTATTCCCAAAAGGATACGACATTAAAATATACATTACCTGAGTTCGGCATTGAAATGCCGTTCCGTCCGGGAGATTTTACACAAATCAATACCGATACCAACCGGCTGATGGTTTCACGTGTCGTGAAAATGCTCGACATACGGCGGGGCGAAAGGATTGCCGACCTGTTTTGCGGTTTGGGCAATTTCAGTTTGCCGATGGCAAAAAGCGGGGCGGATGTGGTCGGCATCGAAGGTGCGGAAAACCTGGTCAGGCGCGCCAGGCAAAATGCCCGGTTGAACGGTTGCGGCGGACAGACAGATTTTATTGCTGCCAACCTCTTTGATTGCACCGAAAAGACAGTCGCCTCTTGGGGAAGGTTTGACAAAATGCTGATAGATCCTCCCAGAAGCGGTGCATATGAAGTCGTCAAATCGCTGCATGCACCCTACCTTCCGCAAAAAATCGTTTATGTATCCTGCAATCCTTCCACTTTGGCACGGGATGCGGGCGTGTTGGTTGAAAAAGGCTATATACTCGGCGGGGCAGGGATAATGAATATGTTTGCCCAGACATCCCATACCGAGTCTGTCGCCGTATTCGATTTGTTGCCGCAACAGGAAAGTAACTTATTGAAAATAAAAGGTAAAGGCTAATTAAGGAAGGGGATGCAAACAGATAGTGCCCGACAAATACATTTAAACGTATAAAACATAAAAGGTCATATGGCAAGGCTTGTGCAGAAGGCATATTGTCAAACGTTAAATTATGGTATGATTTGAAACTTACAAGTCTATTTCAGTAAATCGTTAATAATAAAAGCGGACAATTGCCGTTGCAGGCAGTCAGCTATCCGCTCGTTACGGTATCGGGAGTATCCTTTGGAAAACTCATTAATTATCGGTCTGGCACTGGCGGTATTGCTGGTGCTTTTGGTTATGCGTGCGAAGCAGGGTAAGAAAACATCGAAGCGCAAATCCCAAGGTGTCGGCAATACGCAGGGGCAGCCGCCCGGAAGCAATGATTCGGACTGGGTCGATCAGGTTGACCAATCGGTTTCAGACGGCACGCAGACGGGATTTTCTTGGAATGAGAGCGCCGAGACCGCATCTGCGGCAGTATCCGCGCAAGAAGTCGATCCGCTGACGGAATATCAGGTTTATAAGCAGTTCGGTTATCAGGGCAAGGCTGCCGAGTCTTTGGCTGCCTATCTGGACGGCATTCCGGATGGTGAAGCGAAACCTGAAAACCTTATCCGCGAGCTGCTCGATATCAATCTCGAAGTGGGGGATGTCGATGTTTTGGCAGACAATCTGCAAAAATACGGCAGACTGATTCCTTCCGAACTTTTGGCAAAATATATCGAACAGGCATTACAGCGCGATTCAAACCATTTGCGTATCCGCGTCTTGGCGGAAGAAGGTTTGGGATGGGGCATTCAGGAGATTGAAAAACGCGCGGAAGGCGGTTCTGCGACGGCAGCTTCCGCATCGCCCCAGCCGGATGCCGGCGGTAAGGCTTATGGAGCCGAAGAAATCAAGCGCATCCCGATTGTGCGGGGCAAAAAAGACGTGTCCGGAATCAGCCAAGAGGAAATCGGTGCGATTGCCGGCCTGGTCCGCGCCGATCAAGGTGCGAAAATCCTTAAAGACAAAGTCAGCTACGAAACGGCATCGAAACAATACGACCGTGCCATCCAAACTTCCGAAAAACCTGCAAACCTGATTATCGATGCGTTGAAACTCGACTATCAGCATGCGGATATAGACCGTTTTGCCGGACATTTGTGGAAACTTTACCAAACGTTGGGCAATTACGGCAGACAGGTTAAAGAGCGGATGCTGGGGTGGGGGTACAGTTTGGGTTACCATGAAGTTTTCGATGATTTGGAAAAGGGGCCGAACGATCAGCAAATCAAAGACATCGGTATGGGGCACGGGTATCTGCCGAAAAATATACAGAAATTCAAAGCGCAACATCGGGATTTGGTGCTTCAAGATTCTTCGTTGATCAACATCGGTTCGTCTCCGGCAGACGATGCGGTTAAAGAAGTAGAGTCGTTGCTGATGTATGGTCAGATTGAGGCGGCAATGGATGTGTTGGAGCAGGCGGTATTGAAATATCCCGACGAGTCCCAGCTTTATATTACGTTGATCGATATTTATGAACGTACTGAAGATTGGGATAGGTTGGGGCAGTTTTTAAGGGTATTGAGGGAACGTGCGGACAGGCTTCCTGAAGAGGTCGTTATGCTGATGAGCCGACTGCTGCAGCGTATGAATCAAAATATAAAAAAATAAAACGGTACGGAAAATAAAAATGGAAGTTCAACTGCCGAAAATTAAAACAGTACGCGTAATGTTGGCGGGGATGACGGCGCAGCAGGAATCCGTTTTCAAAATGGCATTCAAAATGCACAATACCACCCGTTATGAAACAATATCCCCTTCAGACGGCAGTGCCGTGCCCGATTTGGTTTTGGCGGATACCGATGCCGAGGGCGGTTTTGAACTTTGGAAAGAGCTTGCCGAGCGTTATAAGGATATACCCGTCGCCGTCTGTTCGGAGAAAGTTCCCGATTCTGAAGTTCCCTACCTGCCCAAACCGATTCGGTTTGAAACATTGTTTCCTATGCTCCGCAAGTTGTTGCAGGGCGAGAATGTTTATGGGAAATCGTTTATTGCACCCGCAGACCGGTCAGCGAAAAACAACGGGAATGTGCAGCGTACGGTTACGATACGCCGGTTTAACCCGAATAAGGGATTATTGGGGGCGTTGCGGTTTGCGGAAAAGAACAGGCGGGACATCGCTATCTTGCATGGAAATAAGCCGGTCCTTATTGTTTTCCCCTCGATACAACGGGTTTTGCTGACAGAAAGTGTGCAAAAACTCGAAGAATTGTGCAAAGACGAAAATTTGCAGGTCAGTTGCAAGACTGTTCCCGATAACCCGCAATGGCGCGAAAAGGCTAAAGTAGGCATTATGTCCTGTATGTGGCAGTTTTCCATTTGGACGGCGCAGGGCAGGTTGATTTATCCGATTTCTCCCGATATTCCGTTTACGTTGAAATCTTGGCCAAACCTGACCCGGTTGGCAAATGTGCCGGGATCGATACGCTTGTCGGCATTTCTGACCAAGGCATCCGTCAACCTTAACGTGTTGTATAAAGTGATGCCTTTAAATCTCGATGATATTCTGAATTATCTTGCGGCAACCTATACGACCGGGTTTTTGTCGGTAGATTTAAAAACGGCTTCACAAAAGGCATACTCCGATATGGCGGATAAAATAAATATCGGGGCCGATTCTGCCTCTGATAGTGAAATGGTGAAAAAAGCGGAAAAAATCACGACCCCATCCCAATCCCAGCCGCGCGGCCTTCTGCAAAGGCTGATGAAAAAACTGTTGGGCAGCTAGGAGGCGGAGAGATGAGAGAAAATAAAATTATTTTCACAGGACCTGTCGGTGTAGGGAAAACCACTGCCATTGCAGCTATTTCGGACGAAGCACCCGTCCAGACCGATGCTTCCGCATCCGATATGACTTTGGACAGGAAAAGGAATACGACAGTGGCGATGGACTACGGGGTCATCAGCTTGGATGAGGATACCAAAGTCCATTTATATGGTACGCCCGGTCAGGAACGGTTCAACTTTATGTGGGAAATCTTAAGCCAAGGCAGTATGGGTTTGGTCTTGCTTTTGGATAATGCCAGAACCAACCCGTTGAAAGATTTGGAATTCTTTTTACATTCGTTTCGAGGGCTGCTGGAGAAGGCACCCGTCGTTGTCGGTATTACCAAGATGGATATACGCTCTCAGCCCGGTATCGACGTGTATCACAAATATCTTGCAAAACATAATCTTAATGTTCCGGTTTTTGAAATTGATGCCCGTAAGGAAGATGACGTAAAGCAATTGGTTAGCGCAATGTTATTTTCTATTGATCCGGGACTGGAGGTTTAATATGGAATCAACACTTTCACTACAAGCAAATTTATATCCCCGCCTGACTCCTGCCGGTGCATTTTATGCCGTATCCAGCGATACCCCCAGTGCTGGTAAGACCTTGTTGCACAGCCTGTTGAAAGCGGATGCGGACGAAGTGGTCAGCAGTGAGAAGCTGCTCGCCTGGGCGGACACCGCCGACATCGATACCGCTTTGAACCTGTTGTACCGTTTGCAAAAACTCGAATTTCTCTATGGCGATGAAAACGGTCATTCAGACGGCATCAATCTGTCGGACGAGCAATTGCCGTTGCTGATGGAACAATTGTCCGGCAGCGGTAAGGCATTATTGGTCGATCGGAACGGCCTGTATCTTGCCAACGCCAATTTCCATCATGAGGCGGCGGAAGAGTTGGGGTTGTTGGCGGCAGAAGTCGCACAGATGGAAAAGAAACACCGGCTGCTGATTAAGAACAACCTGTATATCAACAATAACGCTTGGGGCGTTTGCGACCCTTCCGGTCAGAGCGAATTGACATTTTTCCCATTGTATATCGGTTCGACCAAATTTATTTTGGTCATCGGCGGCATACCTGATTTGAGCAAAGAGGCATTTGTTACTTTGGTCAGGATTTTATACCGTCGTTACAGCAACCGCGTGTAAAACTTGGGATAGGAGGGTTTATGCAGCAATTATTAATTTCGGTTTTGGAAGACTTGAACAACACATCTCCGGATATTGTCGCATCTGCCGTTATCTCAACCGACGGATTGCCGATGGCGACAATGCTTCCTTCACATTTGAATTCAGACAGGGTAGGGGCGATTTCTGCCACTTTGCTTGCTTTAGGCAGCCGTTCGGTGCAAGAACTCGCCTGCGGGGAATTGGAACAAGTGATGATTAAAGGAAAATCAGGCTATATCCTTTTAAGTCAGGCGGGTAAAGATGCCGTGTTGGTGCTGATGGCAAAAGAAACCGGCAAACTTGGTTTAATCCTATTGGATGCCAAACGAGCGGCAAGGCATATTGCGGAAGCCATATAACATATAAAGATTGCGGGCTTGCAGATAAAGTGCAATCGATTGTAAATTTATATTGACACGTTCGGTATTTCTGTTTTATTATTCGCGCTTATTCCCCGATAGCTCAGTCGGTAGAGCGACGGACTGTTAATCCGCAGGTCCCTGGTTCGAGCCCAGGTCGGGGAGCCAAATTCCAAAACCCTCTAAGTATCTTCTTAGAGGGTTTTGTTTTTGTCAGAGAATCCGGTACGGCATTCTTTTATGGAGGGAAAGTTGTGACCCAATCAAGGCGGATTTTAGAATACGCAGAGAAGCAATGCGGCACGGTTCTTATAAAATATCCCGATTCTGCCGTGTTGAGGCATGGTGGGAATAGGGGGAAATGGTATGCACTAATCGGGAGGATTGCCAAAAGCCGTTTGGGTTTGCAGGGGGATGGAGAGGTAACATCCATTAATGTGAAGAGTAATCCTGATATGGTTTCCGTTTTGAGGCGGGGGAAAAATTTTTTACCTGCATACCATATGAACAAGCAGCATTGGGTCGGTATCGTGTTGGATTATGGTGCGGAAACGGATAAAATATTGACGCTGTTGGATTGGAGCTACGATTTGATGGAAAAATAAAAATGCCGTCTGGACTTGACTGCACCCTATCAGTTGGGGCAGTGCAAGTTCAGACGGCATTTCATCGTGGGTCGGCAGGAATCGGAACAAGGCGGTGAAACTGCAAACTGTACGGCAATGCGGTAACCTGTTAATTCACTATATTTTGTCCGTTCAGGCTCGGCGTTCTTTGCACATTAGTTTCGCATCCAGCCAGCCGTCGCCGCCGGAGATGATGTTTTTGGCAACGAAGTTGTCCAAGTCGGGCAGCAGGGAAACGGCGCGCCCGCTGTTGATGATGACGACGACGACCATCGGTTTGTCGCCCAGCCAGTAGCCTGCCAATGCGCGGACATTGTTGAGCGTGCCTGTTTTCAGGCGCAGCAGCCCGCCGCTTTGTTTGAAGCGGTTGCGTAAAGTCCCGTCTGTGCCGGCGATGGGCAGCGTGTCGATGAAATCTTGTGCAAACGGGCTGAAATAAGCCGTTTCCAACATTTGAGCCATCATTCTCGCCGTTACCCTTTCTTTTCTGGACAGACCCGAACCGTTTTCCAAAACCAAATCCGCAACATCGATGCCCGACACGGCAAGTTCTCGCCGGACGGCAGACGCTGCCTGTTCGGAAACGGCGGGCAGTTTGCCGTCGCCGCCGAGTTTCAGGAAGACGGAGCGCGCAATCAGATTGTCCGAACGCTTGTTCATGTCCGTCAAAATTTCCTTCATCGGTTTGGCGTGTGCAAGGGCAAGCGTCTGCGCGCCTTCCGGCGTGTCGGCTATGCCGATGCCGTCTGAAATCCGTCCGCCGCCGAGCAGCCAGTGGTTGGTAAAACTTTGCCGGATCAGTTCGTCAAGTACGAACATCCGGACACCGACAGGCTTGCCCAAACAGCTTTCGGGAATATTGCCGCGCAATTTCAGCGTATTGTCCGAAAAAGATGCACGCATCAGTTTTTTGACCGAAGGGCAGGCAGCTTGGGAGGCGGTAATTTTCAAGTTGTTTTGGGCAAAAATATGCGGCAAAGGCGGATCGGTGAGGATGTCGGTACTACCGGCGGCATTGCGTTCGGCGCGCACCATAACCATACCGGCAGACAGCATAGTCGGATTTGGGGGCGTCATAAACGGCGAACCGCTGTCGGCTTCAAAATGGTCAGGACTGCCGACTTCGCCCCACAGCTTGTGGTCGAGTATCAGGTGTCCCGTGATATTGCGTATACCTTTGTCGCGCAACTGTTTTTGAACGTCAAGCAGGTTTTCCTGATTGAAAACGGGGTCGCCGCTGCCTACCCAGTACAAATCGCCATCCAGCGTGCCGTTACTCACTTTGCCGTTGCTTTTAAACTCGGTCGCCCAGCGGTAATTGCTGCCGAAGGTTTTGAAGGCGGCAAACGCGGTAACGAGTTTCATCGTGGACGCGGGATTGACGGGGACATCCGCGCGGTGGTCGATGACGACCCTGCCGCTGACGAGTTCTTGGACATATACGGCGATTTCGTTTTGCGGAATGCGGCCGGTATCGAGCGCGTGTGCGGCGAGGGAGGTGAGAAGCAGCAGCAGAAAGGCCGCTGTTTTGGGGAAATTCATAGGTGAATCTGTTACATAAAAAGAGCAATTATAAGGCAAAGCCGGATAAGTGGGAACGCCGGGGCGGCGGGCCGGCTTGTTTGCAGGGGAAATCGCATATATAATAATCGCTATCATTATTAAATGATTGAAACACACAAACTTAATATTCAGGAGGAATGATTGTGGCTAAGAAAATCAGTATTTTGGTGGGCAGCCTGCGCCGTGCTTCTTTTGCACGCAAGGTGGCATTGAATGCGGTACAGATGTTTCCAGAAGGCTGGCAGGCGGAAATTGTCGAAATCGGACATCTGCCGCTTTATAATTTCGATTATGACGACCCTGCGGTGGAAGATGTGCCGCTGCCCGAAAGCTACACGGCTTTCCGCGAAACGATTAAGGCTTCAGACGGCATTTTGTTCGTTACGTCCGAAAACAACCGCACTGTTCCCGCCTGTTTGAAAAATGCGGTGGACATCGGTTCTAAACCGAATGCCGATGTGGCTTGGAAAAACAAACCTGCCGGCATCATCAGCCATTCCGTCGGCAAGATGGGCGGTTACAGTTCGCAAAAAAACCTGCGTCTTGCCCTGTCTTATTTCGATATGCCCGTAACCGGACAGCCGGAAGTGTTTTTGGGCAATTCGCCGACGCTGCTTGATGAAAAAGGCAAATTGGTTGACTCGGCAAGGGATTTTGTTCAGTCATATATTAATCAGTTTGTCTCTCTGGTGGAGAAACACGCAAAATAGGTTGGAAACGGTCAAAAACCGCAGAATCTTGGTTCTGCGGTTTTTTGTTGCTGCTAAATTGCGGCTAATTTTGGGGTGTTAGAATAGGCACGGTTTATTTTGAAGGGAAAGTTGATGCGTGTATTGTTGGTTGAAGACGATGCGATGATTGCGGAAGCGGTGTCGGCAAGTTTGAAAGACGGCGGCTATGCGGTGGATTGGGTCAAAAACGGCGCGCAGGTTGCGGCGGCGGCCGCTGCCCAGCCTTATGACCTGATGCTGCTGGATTTGGGTTTGCCGGGGCGCGATGGTTTGGATGTTTTGTCGGAAATACGCGCGGCAGGCTGTACCGTCCCCGTGCTGATCGTTACGGCGCGGGATGATCTGTACAGCCGGCTGAACGGTTTGGACGGCGGTGCGGACGACTATATCGTCAAGCCGTTCGATATGGCGGAGCTTAAGGCGCGGATGCGGGCAGTGTTGCGGCGCGGCGGCGGTCAGGGACAGGTTTGCCTGTCCAACGGCGTGATTTCGCTGAATCCGGCAACGTATCAGGCGGAAATTATTGCCGAGGGGCGGCAGGTGGCATTGAGCAACAAGGAGTTTGCAGTATTGCAGGCTTTGCTGGCGAGGCCGGGCGTGATTTTGTCGCGCTCGGATTTGGAGGACAAGGTTTACGGCTGGGGCGAGGAAGTCGAAAGCAATGCGGTGGATTTTCTGATTCACGCGCTGCGTAAGAAACTGGGTAAGGAAAGCATACAAAATGTGCGCGGTGTCGGCTGGCTGATGCCGCGTCAAGATGCCGTCTGAACAGGAACGAAGATGCCGGACCGTTTTTTTAAAATTTTAAAACATTCGCTTCAGGTCAGAATCAGCCTTGCCCTGATTTGGATGTTTGTTCCGCTGGCAATGCTTGCAGGTATGTTTTCCTACTACGAAACCTTCCACGAAACGGAAGCGTTGCAGGACGACCTGCTCCGTCAGGCGGCATTGTACGTCGCACCCGATTCCAAACCCGAAACTTTGCCCGAGGGCGACGGCGATACGCGCATTTTCGTGCAGATGCCGCAGCAGGAAGACCCTGTTGTCAGCCTGCCTGCGCATCTGGCGGACGGTCTGCACACGCTTCAGGCGGACGGGGACGACGATTATTACCGCGTCTATATCCGCACGACCGAACAGGGACGGATTGCCGTCATGCAGGAAAACGAATACCGTGAAGATTTGGCGGCGGATGCGGCACGGCAAAGCGTGTTGCCCCTGTTGGCGGCACTGCCGCTGATGATTTTGCTGACCGTGTGGATTACGCACAAAGCCATGCGCCCCGTCCGCAAATTGTCGCAAAGTCTCGAACAACGCCGAATCAATGACCTGTCTGCTTTGAGTGTGGACAATATTCCCAGTGAAATCAGAGGTTTCGTAACCGCCATCAACCTGCTTTTGAAACGTGCGGATGAAGACATCCGCCACCGTCAGCGGTTTGTCGCCGACGCGGCACACGAATTGCGTACGCCGATGACAGCCCTTTCCCTTCAGGCGGAACGGCTCAACAATATGCCGCTCCCGCCCGAAGCGGCGCGGCAGTCTGCCGTTTTGCAGCAGAGCATCAGGCGCAACAAACACCTGCTCGAACAGCTTTTGGCACTGGCGCGTTCGCAGTCGGATGAAACCCCTCTGACGAAAACGACATTCGGTCTGCAAAGCCGTTTCCGCCAAGTGTTGCAGGAACTGATGCCGCTGGCTTTGGAAAAACGTCAGGACATCGGTGTGGCGGTCGGAGGCGATGTCGAAGTGTCTGCCGACGAAACGGAAATCTATACGCTGATTAAAACCTTTGCCGACAACGCGGTACGTTACACGCCGCCCGAAGGCAGGATAGATTTGGGTTTCACGGACGAAGGGAAATATCTCGCCGTGTGGGTGGAAGATAACGGGAACGGCATTCCCGAATCCGAACGCGCCCGCGTCCTCGATCCGTTTTACCGTATTTTGGGAACGGAGCAGCAGGGGACGGGGCTGGGGCTGTCGATTGCCGACACGCTTGCCAAAAAATACGGCGGACATTTGGAATTGACCGACAGCCGACGTTTCGGACACGGTCTGTTGATACGGGCGTTGTTGGACAAGGAAACCCTGAAATAGACAGATGCCGTCTGAAGGCTTCAGACGGCATTTTTTACATCAGCACAATATCGTATTGTTCCTGCGTGTAAGCGGTTTCGACCGCCAGAGAAATCGGTTTGCCGATGAAATCTATCAGCATTGCCAAGGATTGCGATTCTTCGTCCAAAAACAAATCGATGACGTTGGGGGCGGCGAGGATGCGGAAACTTTCGGCATCGTAACGGCGCGCTTCGCGGACGATTTCGCGCTGGATTTCGTAGCACACGGTTTGCGGCGTTTTCAGACGGCCTCTGCCTTGGCAGGAAGGGCAGGGTTCGCAGAGGACTTGGTTTAAGTTTTCGCGCGAGCGTTTGCGCGTCAGCTCGACCAGCCCCAGGCTGGTAAAACCGTGCAGGGTAACGCGGGTACGGTCGAAGGCGAGGGCTTTGGCAAGCTCCTGCAACACGGCTTCGCGGTGGCTTTCCTGTGCCATATCGATGAAGTCGATGATGATGATGCCGCCGAGGTTGCGTAGCCTCAATTCGCGGGCGATGGTGTGGCAGGCTTCGAGGTTGGTGCGGAAGATGGTTTCGTCGAAGTTGCGTGCGCCGACGAAGCCGCCGGTGTTCACGTCTATCGTGGTCATGGCTTCGGTGGACTCGATAATCAGGTAGCTGCCGAAGTTGAGGTTGACGCGCGGTTGCAGGGCGCGGCTGATTTCCTGCTCGACGTTGTGGGTTTCAAACAGCGGGCGTTCGCCTTTGAACAATTCTATCCTGCCCAATGCGCCGTGGACGTATTGTTCGGCAAAACGCGTCATGCGCCCGTGGTTTACGGTGGAATCGACGAGGATTTTCTGCGTGTCGCAGCCGACCATATCGCGCAACACGCGCAGGCTTAAAGGCAAGTCCTGATAAAGCAGGGTTTCCGGCGGTTGGATTTTTGCCTGTTCTTGGATGTGTTCCCACACTTTGGTCAGGTAGTCGATGTCGGACTGGAGCTGTTCGTCGGTGGCGTTTTCGGCGTTGGTGCGGATGATGTAGCCCCGGCAGGCATTTTCCGGCAGGAGCTTGTCGAGGCGTTCGCGCAGGCTGCTGCGTTCGGCATCGTCTTCGATGCGTTGGGACACGCCGATGTGGTCTTCTTGCGGAAGATGGACGAGGAAACGCCCCGCCAGCGAGATTTGGGTGGAAAGCCGCGCGCCTTTGGTGTTGATCGGGTCTTTGATGACCTGCACCAAAACAGACTGCCCTTCAAACAGCATATGTTCGATGCGCTGGGTTTCTTCGGGGTTGCGGCGTTGTTCGAGGACATCGACGATGTGTAAAAACGCCGCGCGTTCCAAGCCGATGTCGATAAACGCGCTCTGCATCCCAGGCAGCACGCGGCGCACCACGCCCAGATAGATATTGCCGACCAGGCTGTGTTCGCTGTTGCGCTCGATGTGCAGCTCGCAGATATTGTTTTCCTCCAACACCGCTACGCGCGTTTCCTGCGGCGTGATGTTGACCAATATCGTTTCGGGCGGGCGCGCGATGTCTTTGGGGATGGGGAGTCCTGACAACATGGTTTTTCCTGAAAATGTAATAAAAATATTTTGCATCCGTTCCGCCGCGCAGCGCGGGTGCAAAAATATTTTTCACAATGTCTATCATACTTTAAAAAAGAAACTTTGACACATTCCGCACATGCCGTTTGAACGTGCATCTGTTCCGCACTTGCCAAACAGGGGAAATGCCCCTATATTGATTATCATTGCAAAACTTTCGGAAACCCAATATGCAGACCGTTACCATGTACACAGGTCCGTTTTGCCCCTACTGCGCGATGGCGAAAAGGCTGCTGCACGCGGCAGGTGTCGGACATATCGACGAAATCCGTGTCGATGCAAGCCCCGAAGCCTTTGCCGAAATGCAGCAGCTTTCGGGACAGCGCAGCGTGCCGCAGATTTTCATCGGCGAAACGCACGTCGGCGGATTTACCGACCTCTACCGCCTCCAGCAGGAAGGCGGGCTGGACGGACTGCTGAACCCTTAACCCCCAACTAGGAAAACAAAATGAGCGAAGAACTGCAACCCGTATTCAGCATCGAGCGACTGTATGTCAAAGACTTGTCTTTGGAAGTGCCGCACGCGCCGCAAATCTTTTTGGAACAGGGCGAGCCTGAAGTGGATATGCGCGTTTCCACCGGCAGCCAAAAGCTGGAAGACGGCTACTACAACGTGGATGTAACCGTTACCGTAACCGCCAAATTGGATAACGAGCGCACGATGTTTTTGAACGAAGTAACCCAAAGCGGTATTTTCCGTTTGGAAAACATCCCCGAAGAAGATGTGCAGCTGCTGCTGGGCGTGGCGTGTCCGAACATCCTCTTCCCTTACGCGCGCGAAGCCGTTTCCGGTACGGTAACACGTGCCGGCTTCCCGCCCGTCCTGCTCGCGCCGATTAATTTTGAGGCGATTTACCAACAACAGCAGGAAGCCGAAGCCGCCGGGGCTTGATTCCTGCCTGCCGATGCCGTCTGAATCCGTTTCAGACGGTATTTTTGTTTTCGGATAAAATAGGTGCGTTCAAAGGAATCTGCCTATGATGTCGCCCGAAACCCAGAAACAGCTCAAAATCACCGATGTTTCCGCCAAGAAGCTCGACAAACTCAACCTCCATACCGCGTGGGATTTGGTGTTGCACCTGCCGCTGCGTTACGAGGACGAGACGCACATTATGCCGATTAAGGACGCGCCGATTGGCGTGCCGTGCCAGGTCGAGGGCGAGGTTATCCATCAGGAAGTAACGTTCAAACCGCGCAAGCAGTTGATTGTCCAAATCGCCGACGGTTCCGGCAGCGTCCTTTTTCTGCGCTTCATCCACTTTTACGCCAGCCATCAGAAACAGACGGCGGTCGGCAAACGCATCCGCGCCGTGGGCGAAATCAAACACGGCTTTTACGGCGACGAGATGATTCATCCCAAAATCCGCGATGCCGAGGGCGGCGGTTTGGCGGAAAGCCTCACGCCGGTTTACCCGACCGTAAACGGTTTGAACCAGCCCACTTTGCGCCGTATTATTCAGACGGCGTTGGACGTTACGCCGCTGCACGACACGCTGCCCGATGCCCTGCTGTGCCGTCTGAAGCTGCCACACCTCGCCGAAAGCCTGCGTCTTTTGCATTCGCCGCCGCCGAGTTTCACGATTCATCAGCTTTCAGACGGCACGCTGCCTGCATGGCAACGGCTCAAATTCGATGAACTTTTGGCGCAACAGCTTTCGATGCGCTTGGCGCGACAGAAGCGTATCGGCGGCACGGCGGCGGCATTGGGCGGCGACGGCACATTGACCCAAGCCCTGCGCCAAGCCCTGCCGTTTGCCCTGACCGATGCGCAAGAAAAAGTTGTTTCCGAAATCTGCCGCGATATGGCGCAAACCTACCCGATGCACCGCCTGCTGCAGGGCGATGTCGGCAGCGGCAAAACCATTGTGGCTGCTTTGTCTGCTTTGACGGCTATCGAATCCGGTGCGCAGGTGGCTGTAATGGCGCCCACTGAAATCCTTGCCGAACAGCATTTTATTAAATTTAAACAATGGCTCGAACCTTTGGGCATTGAAGTTGTCCGCCTTTTTGGCAGTTTGCGTAAAAAAGCCAAAGACGAAGCCAAAGCCAAACTGGCTGACGGCAGCGTCAAAATCGCCGTCGGCACGCACGCCCTGTTTTCAGACGGCGTGGCGTTTCACAATTTGGGCTTGACCATTGTGGACGAACAGCACCGTTTCGGCGTTGCCCAACGCCTCGCCCTCAAAAACAAAGGGCGCGAAGTCCATCAGCTGATGATGTCCGCCACGCCCATCCCGCGCACGCTTGCGATGAGTTTTTTCGCCGATTTGGACGTGTCCGTCATCGACGAATTGCCGCCCGGGCGCACACCGATTAAAACGCGCCTCGTCAACAACGTCCGCCGCGCCGAAGTCGAAGGCTTCGTCCTCGGCACTTGCCGAAAAGGGCGGCAGGCGTATTGGGTCTGCCCATTGATTGAAGAAAGCGAAACCCTGCAACTGCAAACCGCCGCCGAAACCCTCGCCCGGCTTCAGACGGCATTGCCCGAACTCAATATCGGACTGGTACACGGGCGCATGAAGGCCGCCGAAAAGGCCGAAGTGATGGCGCGGTTTTCTTCGGGGGGGCTGAACGTCTTGGTCGCCACCACCGTCATCGAAGTCGGCGTAGATGTGCCCAATGCCGCCCTGATGGTCATCGAACACGCCGAGCGCATGGGCTTGGCGCAGCTTCACCAATTACGCGGACGGGTAGGGCGCGGCGCGGCGGAAAGCGTGTGCGTCCTCCTGTTTGCCGAACCCTTGGGCGAACTCGCCAAAGCGCGGCTGAAAGTCATCTACGAACACACCGACGGCTTCGAAATCGCCCGCCAAGACCTCAATATCCGCGGCCCGGGCGAGTTTCTCGGCGCGCGCCAAAGCGGCGTGCCTATGCTGCGTTTCGCCAAACTCGAAGAAGACCTGCACCTTTTGGAACAGGCGCGCGAAACCGCCCCTTTGCTGATTGAGCAAAACCCCGAAATCGTCGAAGCGCATTTGGCAAGGTGGCTTTCCGGCAGGGAAGGGTATTTGGGCGTGTGAGCAAAATGCCGTCTGAAATATTAGAAAAAAGTGTAACGGAAATCTGATTTTTATAGTGGATTAACAAAAATCAGGACAAGGCGGCGAGCCGCAGACAGTACAGATAGTACGGAACCGATTCACTTGGTGCTTCAGCACCTTAGAGAATCGTTCTCTTTGAGCTAAGGCAAGGCAACGCCGTACTGGTTTTTGTTAATCCACTATATTATTTTTGACACATTTTCATGATTTTAAATCCCGTTATTCCCAAGTGGGCGGAAACCGGCAATGAGAAGCCGCAGAGACTTATCGGGAAAAACGGCAAGCCTTCCGCCGTCATTCCCGCGCAGGCGGGAATCTGGAAATGAAAAACCACGGTGTTATCGGCAATGACTGAAACCGGAGAAATGACGAAATTGAAGCGTGCGGAAATGTGTCGGAAATTGCTGAAGCCGGATAAACTAGATTCCCGCTTTTGCGGGAATGACGGGATTTTAGGTTTTTGGTTTGTTTTCGCGGCAATGATGGGATTTTAGGTTTTTGGTTTGTTTTCACGGCAATGATGGGATTTTAAATTGCAGGTATTTACCGGGAAAAACGGCAAGCCCTCCGCCGTCATTCCCGCGCAGGCGGGAATCTAGAAATGAAAAACCACGGTGTTATCGGAAATGATTGAAACCGGAGAAATGACGGAATCGAAGCGTGTGGAAATGTGTCGGAAATTGCTGAAGCCGGATAAACTAGATTCCCGCTTTTGCGGGAATGACGGGATTTTAGGTTTTTGTTTTCGTGGGAATGGATGGGCCCAAAGCCGTCCGAACCAAAAAAAACCGCCGCTTTCAGACGGCATCAAAAAACCGCAGGCACGATGCCTGCGGTTTGCCGTTTGCGCTTCAGGGGAGCAGGGGGATTGCGCCCAAGCCGTGTGTTTCCTTCAGTCCGAACATGATGTTCATATTTTGCACCGCCTGACCCGCCGCGCCTTTGACGAGGTTGTCGATGACGGAAAGGACGACCCACACATCGGATTGCGCCGCCTGTTGGATGCTGATGCGGCAGAGGTTTGCGCCGCGCACGCTGCGGGTTTCTGGTGTCGAACCGGCGGGCAGGATGTCCACGAACAGGCTGTCGCGGTAATAGTCGCGCAGGATGGTTTCGGGGCAGATGCCGTCTGAAAGGTGGAGGTAAACGGTGGCGTGCATACCGCGTATCATCGGCGCGAGGTGCGGCGTGAACACGAATCCTTCGGCGATGCCGTCCTGAAGCCCGGCGATGGTCTGCCTGATTTCGGGCAGGTGGCGGTGTCCGGCTATGCCGTAGGCTTTGAAGTTGTCGCCGGCTTCGCACAGCAGCGAACCGACATTGCCTTTCCTGCCCGCGCCGGACACGCCGGATTTGCAGTCGGCAATCAGCGGCATACCGGGCTTCAGACGGCATTGCCGCAACAGCGGCACGAGCGGCAGGGAAACGCAGGTCGGGTAGCAGCCGGGGTTGGCGACGAGGCGTGCCTGTGCGACGGCTTCGCGGTTGAGTTCGCTCAATCCGTACACGGCTTGGGGAACGAGGCCGGGGGCGGCGTGGGTCATGCCGTACCAGTGTTCCCAGGTCGGAATGTCGCGTATGCGGAAGTCGGCGGAGAGGTCGATGACGCGCACGCCCTGTTCCAAAAGGCGCGGCGCGTCTTTCATGGCGATGCCGTTGGGCGTGGCGAAGAAGACTACATCGCATTGTTCCAAACCTGCCTGCTCGGGCGTTTGGAAGGCGAGGCCGTACACGCCGCGCAGACTCGGAAAGTAATCGGCAACTGCGGTCCCCGCTTCGCTGCGGCTGGTTACGGCGGCAACTTCGACATCGGGATGGGCGGCAAGCAGGCGCAGCAGTTCCACGCCCGTGTAGCCCGTCGCGCCGACAATGCCGGCTTTGATTTTTTTGTTCATCGTATTTCCTTTTCGGTTGAAACCCCGCCCTTCAGGGCGGCAGGATCAGACTTTATTCGGGAGGGGCGCAACCCCTTCCAAATCAGGACGACACATAGGGCGGTGCTTTATGTGTCGTCCTGTGTGTTGAAACATGGTTTTTCCTTTGTGTGGTTGGCGGGTATGCCGTCCGAACGCTGCAAAACTGCGGTTCAGACGGCATTCTGTTTTAAAACATACGCTGCCATTTGCGGTTGAGCAGGAAGCCGTGTCCTGCCGAGTTGGTGCAGAGTACGCCGTTTTCAAGGCTGCCGCACTGCCAGCCTTTTCCTTTGGCGGTGTGTCCGTAGGCGAGGACGGGTGGTTCGGGGCTGTACGGGTAGTCGCTGTAACAGCTCATGTAGGCTTTCCCTTTGTTGTCGATGTTGAACACATTGCCCCAGTCGAATCCGCATCCTTTGGGTTTCGGCATGGCGGGTTTGGTATTGTCGGTTTCGCGGATGAAGCAGGATACGCCGTGCCACGGTTCTTCGCCTTCCGGCGGTCCGGTGTCGCCGCCGCAGACGATGTTGCCGCTCGGGGATTGGAAATTGACGGCGAAAATGCCGTCGCTGGTGTCGGCATATGCGTGCGCGAAGGCTAGGGTTGCGGAAAGGATGAGGAAGGTTTTGCACAACATGGCTTATCCTCCGGATGTTGTGGGGGAATTGGGGGAAGCGGTTTGTTTGGTCTGAGCGTCAAACTCCGCCAGCGTCATGTTTAAAGTCTGCAAACACGGCGTCATTACCGCATCGACAGCTTGGTTCACATGATCCCTTTCCACAGGCAACGGGCGGTAAACGAAGAGCTTGAAGAGTTCGCTCAACTCAATCGAATCCGCCCCCGTTTTCAAAACCCAGCCCTGTCTGCCGGAGTAGATATAGCCGTACCGCGCCAGCTTTTCCAGAAGCTCGCCCAACTCGTCGTAGCCCATATTGATATGCCGTCTGAACTCCTGAACGGACAGGGTTCGGCCTTCTTTTTGCGCCGCATCCAGAAGCAGCAGGATTTTCAACACGTCGTCAAACCGTCCGCGCGAGTCGAAACCCCTGCGGAAGGCCTCGCCCTGCCAATAAGACAGCGACGAAGTCAGCACCGCGCCGCCCAACAACAGCGTCCACAGCAGGTTTAACCAAAGCAGGAAAAACGGCACGGCGGCAAATGCGCCGTAAATCGAGCGGTAGCCGTCGAAATTGCCCATATACCAGGTGAACAGGAAACGTGCCGTCTCCAGGCAGAATGCCGTAATCAAAGCCCCGACAAACGCCTGCCGGGCGGGCACGAAGCGGTTGGGCACGAAGCGGTACAGCCCCCACAACAAGACGGTCATGAAAGCCAGCCTTGCCGCCGTCTTCAACGCGTCCGCCCATTGTTGCGCTCCGGAGGAGAGTACGGAGTCTTGAACCGACCCGACCATAAAGGAAATGCCCACACCCAGAGACAGCGGCCCGAAAGTCAGCAACGCCCAATAAACGAGGAACTGCATCATCCAAGGGCGTTGCGTGTTAACCCGCCAGATGTGGTTGAACGCATTGTCTATCGTCCGAATCAGCATCAGCGAGGTTACGACCAGCATCACGCTGCCGATGGCGGTCAGCCGGTTTGCCTGATCGCGGAATGCGTCGATATAGTCGAACACCATATCCGCACCCTGCGGCACAATGGTTTGGTTGACGAAGGAGACGAACGAATCCGACCAGCGGTCAAACACGGGGAAAATCGAAGCGACCGCGACCATTACGGTCAGTACGGGGACGAGTGCCAGCAGCGTCGTAAACGTCATGCTTGCCGCCGCCTGCGGTACGCGTTCTTCATCAAAGCGGCGGACGACGAACCATGCAAACGCACAGATTTTATTGTCTGCCAAACCTTGCAAACGTTGTAAAAAGGTCATAATTTCTTGCCCGGTCAGTAGGTTGGGCGTTGATGCCCGATGTTATAGCCAGTTTTGCCGTCAGGAACAAATGCCTGAACTGCGGCTGTTTCAGACGGCATCGGGACAACCGTTATGCCGTCTGAAGACCGAACCATTTTAACGGAATCCGCCTATGAACCCAAATCCCCCTCAAAATCTTCGTCCTCTACTATTCCCAAAACGGCAGCACCCGCAATCCCGCCCGCCGAATCGCTCGCGGCATCGACAGCGTCGAAGGTTGCGAAGCCGTATTGCTTACCGTTCCCAAAGTGTCCGCCGTCTGCGAAGCCGTCGAAAAAGATATTTCCGACAGCGGCCCCGTCCCGACCGCCGAAGAAAACAATATCGCCTTCGCACAAAGCAAACGCTTGGCGGAACTCGCCGTCAAGTCGGCATAAGCTGCGTGTTCAGACGGCATGGCGTTCAGATGCCGTCTGAACGCGTTTGCCTGTATAATCCGCGTCTTTACTGTCCAACTTCGCGGTTCGCAAACCTCCCGCGTTACCAAAACTAGGATTCGATATGTCAAACCAAAAAGCCTTGGTCATCTTTTCGGGCGGTCAGGATTCGACCACCTGCCTGATTCAGGCAATCCAAACCTACGGGCGCGAAAACGTCCAAGCCATCACCTTCCGATACGGGCAACGCCACGCCGTCGAGCTGGAACGCGCCCGCTGGATTGCGCAGGATTTGGGTGTCAGTCAAACCGTACTCGACTTGAGCCTGATGCGGCAGATTACGCACAATGCCCTGATGGACGAAACCGCCGCCATCGAAACCGTCGGCAACGGTGTTCCCAATACCTTTGTGGACGGGCGCAACGCGCTTTTCCTGCTTTACGCCGCCATTTTTGCCAAAGGGCATGGGATACGGCACATCATCGCGGGCGTGTGCGAAACCGATTTTTCCGGCTATCCCGACTGCCGCGACGTGTTTGTCAAATCGATGAACGTTACCCTCAATCTGGCGATGGACTACGATTTTCAAATCCACACGCCGCTGATGTACCTGACCAAGGCGCAAACGTGGGCGTTGGCGGACGAAATGGGCGCGCTGGACTATATCCGCGAACAGACCCACACCTGCTACAAGGGCATCGTCGGAGGCTGCCGCGAATGCCCGAGCTGTATTTTGCGCGAACGCGGGCTGGCGGAATATTTGGAAAGTAAAAAGGCCGTCTGAACGCGCGCAAAGCACAAGGAATACGATATGCCCAAGCTTCATATGTTTTACCTCGGCGGTAACGCAGGCCGCTCCAATATCGAAGTGCACGACATCCAATTTGCCGTGTGCGACGACTACCGCGAAGCCGTCCCCGCACTCAAAGCCGCGTGGTTCGGCGATGCGGACAAAATCCACATCGACGGTTGGCAGGTTGTCGAATGGGCGGACGGTTACGACATCGCCGTATCCGAAACGCCCAAAACGGAAATGCCGTCTGAACACGCCCCGCGCCTGTATTTCGCCAATGTCGGCGGTTATCGCGCGGGGCAGCTTGCCGAGGCGCACGCTTTCGGGCTGTTCGCCGCCGCCACGCCTGCCGAAGCCAAACAAAAAGCCCTGCAAACCCTGTTGACCGACTATGTTCAGCAGCATAAAGACAACTTGAAAGACGTGGACAACCTGCTTGCGCTCGACCGCATCGGCAATTTCCATATCCGCCTGACCCCGAATCCGCACGGCAAACCCGCCGAAATCGGCTTTCAAGGCTATTTGCCCATTTGAGAACCCATGAAAATCACCAAAATCTTCACCTTCGACTCTTCACACATGCTCGACGGGCATGACGGCAAATGCCAAAACCTGCACGGGCATACCTACAAACTCGAAATCACCGTTTCAGACGGCATTATCAAAGGCGGCGCGAAAGACGGTATGGTGATGGACTTTACCGACTTGAAAGCCATTGTCAAACAACACATTACCGACCCCTTCGACCACGCCTTCATCTACGACGGCGGCAACGGCCGTGAATGCCAAATCGCCGCGCTTTTGGAAGGCTGGAATATGAAAACCCTGCGCCTGCCCTGCCGCACCACTGCCGAAAATATGGCGGTCGAAATGTACGACCGTTTGAAAAACGCGGGGCTGAACGTGTGCAGCGTGAAATTGTGGGAAACACCGACATCGTGTGCGGAGTATGAAGGGGAGTAGGGAATATCTTGAACGTATCGATATAGTAAATTCAAATAAGACATGCCCAACCGCGTCATTCCCGCGCAGGTGGGAATCCAGACCTTGATTTATCAGGAATATTTAAAAATTGCAGCAATTCCAAATCTCTGGATTCCCGCCTGCGCGGAAAGGACGGTTTAGAGCGTCCTTATTTGAATTTACCGTAAAACGGTTTTTTCTCCTGTGCGGATTCTCCGTTCTTCAGACGGCATTTCATCTCAAACGTACCCATTAAAAGGAACACCCATGAAACTTCTTTCCACCATTCTCGTCCTCTTCGTCGCCGCCGAACATTTTTACATCGCCTGGCTTGAAATGACGCAGATTCCCAGCGAAAAAGCGGCGGAAACGTTCAAGCTGCCTTATGAATTTATGGAACAAAAGCGCGTGCAGACCTTGTTTGGCAACCAAGGGCTGTACAACGGTTTTCTCGGCATCGGGCTTTTGTGGGCGCGGTTTGCCGCTCCGGATAATGCCGTTTACGGCGCGACGATCCTGTTTCTCGGCTTCGTCCTGATTGCCGCCGCGTGGGGCGCGTTTTCGTCCGGCAACAAAGGCATACTCGTCAAACAAGGTTTACCCGCATTTTTGGCAGCGGCGGCGGTGTTGGCGGTATGAAAAAAATCAATGTTGCCCCCGAAAATCCCCAATACCGCATCGTTGAAATCTTTGAAAGCCTGCAAGGTGAGGGCTGGAATACGGGTATGCCTGCCGTTTTCGTCCGCTTGGGCAAATGCAATCTGGCGTGCGGCTGGTGTGATACCGATTATTTGACATTCGGTATGATGAGCCTGTCCGACATTTTAGGTCGTCTGAAAACCTACGCCGCCCGCAACATCATCATCACCGGCGGCGAACCGACCATCCAGCCGCATCTCGACACCCTCTTGAACGCGCTCAAAGCCGAAGGTTATTTCCTCTGTATCGAAACCAACGGACTCAATCCCGCGCCGCCGCAAATCGACTACACCGCCACCAGCCCCAAAGCCTGCTATGCCGCCAAATACGAAAAAAGCTGTATCGAAACCGCCGACGAAGTGCGGATTGTTGCCGACGGCGATGTCGTCGGGTTCTGCGAAAATATGGAACGCAAAATCCGCGCGCATCATTACTACCTTTCGCCCTGCGAACAAAACGGCGCAATGAACATCTACGACACCATCCGCCAAATCGGTATTTTAAACAGCCGCCCCGACACCCACGTGCATTGGCAGTTGAGCGTGCAGACGCATAAATGGGCGGGGATAGAGTAGTTTAAGTAGTGTAACTCAAAGGGTCGGCGTACCGTTTTGCCGATGTTTGACATACGGGAAGTGTACCGCTTCCGCGTGAAACTGCCGGCATTTCCGCTGCCTAATTGGTTCGGAACCTTACTGAATAAGATGCTGCCGTTGGGTACAAGCTTGGCTTCCTAAGTTCTGATAGTCTTTTGAACCTTGCCGATACCCTTTGTCAGTGCACGCAAATGGCAGGGTTGGGGGAAAACGAAATGCCGTCTGAAACAGAATGCTGTTTCAGACGGTATTTTTCTGTTGCCGCCAAAAGGGAAAAACCGCCTCGGCAATGTATGCTGAGGCGGTTTGGATTTGGTCGGAATGAGAGGATTCGAACCTCCGACCCCTTCGTCCCGAACGAAGTGCGCTACCGGGCTGCGCTACATTCCGAATTAAGTAAGGCGTGATTATAGCGCAAAAAATACGGCGTGCCTATACCGTTTTGCCTTTTTGCCGCGTGTCGGGCGGATTTAAAACGCTGTGTTTGAATACAGTGTTGATAAGCATCCTTATCTTCAAGTAATTCAATAGGATAAATTTCTACTTAACCGGAAAATCATTGCCTTTCCCTGACAAACGGTTGAAATCGGCAGATTGTTGAAACGCAGCTGGTTTAAAAGGCTTCGCCGACTTTTACGCCGCCCGCCGTGTCCTGCGGCGAAGTCAAACGGGAGGTCAAGGCTTGCGCCGCTTGAAAATCCGCCGTCTGCATCACGGCTTGCGCGGCGGCACTGCCGAGCGTGTTGGCCATGTATTGCCAACGTTGCGCCAAAGCGGGATTGTCGGGAATGCGGAAATCTTCGCGCAGTTCGTCCACAAGGTCGGGACGGTTGCAGACGAGGACGATGTCGCAACCTGCTTCAAACGACAGTCGGGCGCGTTCTTTGATGCCGCCTGCCCCGCACGCGCCTTCCATGGTCAAATCGTCAGAGAAAATCACGCCTTTGAACCCGATGTCGCGGCGCAAAATCTGTTTGAGCCAGATTTCGGAAAAACCGGCGGGCTTGGCATCCACTTGCGGATAAACGACGTGGGCGGGCATAACCGCCGCCATACCTTCGCGGCTCATGCTGCGGAAGGGGATAAGGTCGGCGGTTTCGAGTTCGGACAGGCTGCGCCTGTCTTCCGGCAAGACCAGATGGCTGTCTCCTTCGACAAATCCGTGTCCGGGAAAATGTTTGCCGCATGATTTCATGCCGCCTTTTTCCAAACCTTTTTGAAGGGCGAGGGCAAGGCGGGTTACGGCTTCGGGGTTACGGTGGAAACTGCGGTTGCCGATGACGGGGCAGTTTCCCCAGTCCAAATCCAAGACAGGAGTGAAGGACAAGTCGATGCCGCAGGCGGAAAGCTCGGTTGCCAACACCCATCCGATGTGTTCGGCATGAGTTTCGGCAGTTTCCGCGCCTTCACTGTCCCAAATCTCGCCGAGCGTACTCATTGCGGGCAGGCGGGTGAAGCCTTCGATGAAACGTTGTACCCTGCCGCCTTCGTGATCGACGGCGATGATGAGTTCGGGTGTGCGCAGGGCTTTGATTTCGGCGGTAAGTTCTTTGAGCTGTTCGATGTTTTGGAAGTTGCGGCGGAAGAGGATGATGCCGCCGATTGCGGGGTCGAGCAGGCGTTGCTTTTCTTCTTCGGTCAGGCGGAAGGCGGCAATGTCTGCCATGATGGGACCGCGCGGAATATGGGGAACAGTCATTTCGGTTTGCTCCAAAAAGCTTCAGACGGCATATGCCGTCTGAAAGGGGGGAAGGTCAAACGGCGGCGCGTTTTTTGTCTTTCAAGATGAAAATCAGCACCGCCAAGACAATACCGGTCATGCCAAAGCCCAACAGCGCGGATTTTGTCAGACCCAACGCGAGGTAGCCTGATGCGGCTGCGGCGGCAACGGTTAAGGCGTAAGGCAGTTGCGAGGTAACGTGGTCGATGTGGTTGCAGCGCGCGCCGGTGGACGACAGGATGGTCGTGTCGGAGATGGGCGAGCAGTGGTCGCCGCATACTGCCCCCGCCATTACTGCGGACATGCACGGGATAATCAGTGAGGGATCGACTTTGACCGCCATGGCGGCGGCAATCGGCAGCATGATGCCGAACGTCCCCCAGCTTGTGCCGGTGGCAAACGCCATCACGCTGGCGAGCAGGAAGAGGATGACGGGCAGGAAGCCGGGATGGATGTTGCCCGCAACCAGCGTGGAGAGGTAGTCGCCGGTGTGCATTTCGCCGACAACCGTACTGATGAGCCAGGCGAGGATTAAAATGGCGATTGCGCCGAACATAGATTTCGCACCCTGCCAAACGGCTTTGGGATAATCGGACGCTTTGATTGTGCCGAGCGTGCAGAGGATGACGGCAAGCACGCCGCAAGTGCCGCCGAATACCAGCGAAGTGTTTACGTCGGTATTTTCAAATGCCCCCAAAATGCTGAAGGTTTCGCTTGCCTGTGCACCGGTGTAGATCATGGCGGAAACCGTTGAGGCGATTAAGGCCAAAACGGGAATAATCAATGCGTAAACCCTGCCCTGGCTGCCGTCTGAAACGGCAGTTTCATCGTGGGTTTCGTTCAAAGCGGCTTGTTCGAAACGCGCCATCGAGCCGATGTCGAAGGAAAACCATGCGACGACGAACACCATAATCAGGGCAAACAGTGCGTAATAGTTCATCAGGCTCATGGCGACAAACGTCCCCATTGGCGTGTATTCGGTGATTTTGTAGGTAACGAGCAATCCGGCAAGCGTGGCGATAATCGACGCGCCCCAGCTTGAAACGGGCATCAGCACGCACATAGGCGCGGCAGTGGAGTCGAGGATGTAGGCGAGTTTGGCGCGGGAAACTTTAAACTTGTCGGTAACGGGGCGTGCAATCGCGCCGACGGCGAGGCTGTGGAAGTAGTCGTCGATGAAGGTAACGAATACGAGGCAGGCGGTCAGCATTTTCGCGCCGCGCCGGTTTTTAATGTGCCGTTTTGCCCAGTCGGCAAACGCCTGATTGCTGCCAGAGTAGGTCAGCAGGGAAGTGAAAATGCCCAAAAGTATCAGGAAAACCAAGATTTTTGGTTTGCCCAACGACCAATCGCCGTCTGCCCAAGCCAAGCCGACGACCATGTCTTTCAGGTGTGTCAGACCGTCGACGGGGTTGCCGCCGACCAAAAAGGCAACGCCGACCAAAATACCGATGCCTAAAGACAGCAGTACGCGGCGGGTAATGACGGCAAGTGCCAGTGCCAAAAAGGGTGGCACAACCGAGAAAAATGAATGTGAATAGTCGATCAGCTGCATGGTTTATGGGAGGTATTAAGCGTCCGAATGGGGCGGTTTCTGTCCGCAACGGTTCGGATTTTGTTGGCAAAATGGGCGAAAGTATTTTTTGTTCCGGAAAATACTTATTTGAAATCAATTAACTGATTTTTTAAAATGCCCGTTAATCAGTGTTGACGGGCATTTTATCATCTAAAAAAATATTTTGGTCAAATTATGTGGGTTATTGCAGGTTTAATGCGATAAACAGCGTGTTGCCACGGCGCATGACCAGCAGGGGGACGTTTTTGCCTGCCTTGTCCATAGCTTTGCGGAAACCGGCTTCGTCATTGACGGGGACTTGCCCGACGGCGAGGATTTCGTCGCCGCGCCTCAAGCCTGCACGTTCTGCCGCGTCGGAAACCCGTACGACGACGAGGTGTCCGCCGCTGCTGTCGGTATGTGTCTGAAGGGTAATGCCTGCGGATTCGACCGAGAACGTACCGGATTGCTGTTCGGTGTAGGGGGCTTCATCTGTTTTGGATGATGCGCCGGTATGCTCGGCGGCGTTGCCCAGCTTGATTTTGATTGTAATTTCTTCACCTTTGCGCCATACGCCGAGGCTGGCTTCCTTACCGGGCATGATGGCGCCTACCATGACGGGAAGGTCGCCGGAAGAACGTATTTCTTCTCCGTTGAGGCTGCGTATGATGTCACCTGCCTGCAAGCCTGCACGTTCTGCGGGGCTGCCGGGAAGGATTTTGGCAATCAATGCGCCGCTGGCTTTATCCAGACCGAACGACTGTGCCAAACCGTAGGATACTTCCTGAATGATGACACCCAGTTGCCCGCGTTGGACTTTGCCGGTGTTTTTTAGTTGTTCGGCAACATTCATGGCAACGTCGATGGGGATGGCAAAGGAGATGCCCATGAATCCGCCGCTGCGGCTGTATATTTGCGAATTGATGCCGACGACCTGTCCTTTCAGGTTGAACAGCGGGCCGCCGGAATTACCCGGATTGATGGCGACATCGGTTTGGATGAAGGGGGTATAGCTTTCATTGGGCAGGCTTCTGCCTTTGGCGGAGACGATGCCGGAGGTAACGCTGTTGTCGAAACCGAAGGGCGCGCCGATGGCGGCTACCCATTCGCCGGGTTTCAAATCTTTGGGATTGCCGATTTTGACGACAGGGAGGTCTTCCGTTGCGTCTATTTTTAAAAGCGCTACGTCGGATTGGACATCCGAGCCGATGAGCTTGGCGGTATATTCGCGCTTGTCGTTGAGCAGGACTTTGATGCTGCCCATGCCGGTAACGACGTGCGTATTGGTCAAAATATAGCCGTCTTTGCTGATGATGAAGCCGGAGCCGAAGTTCAATCCGCCGTCATCTGCTTCTTCTTGGGGGATTTCGGGCATATTCGGGACGAGGCGTTTGAAAAATTCGTAGAACGGGTCGTTGTCGGCAATCGGGTCGGAATCGTTTTCGGCATTGCCGCTGCCGTTTTGGGTGCGCGGGGCGGGGGCTGCCTGAATATTGACGACTGCCGGACCTTCACTTTGAACCAGTTGGGCAAAGTCGGGCAGCAGCATACTGACGCTGCCGTCGTCTTTGGTGTGTTCGATGCGTTCTACGAAGGATGCTTCTTTTTTGTCCGCACCGAAAAAGCTGCCTGCCTTGTCGCAGCCTGCCAGCGAGGCGGCACACAGTGCTGCCAAAGCGAGGTATTGGTATTTTTTGAACACGTTTCGTCCTTTGTGTTGTGCCGATATTGACTTCAATGCCGTCTGAAGCGCATTTTGTCGGCTTCAGACGGCATGGGATGAAATTCTACAACGTCCGTCCGAATTTTCAAGCGTTTCATTTTGAACGGAAAGGGAGGGTCAGGATTTGGCGGGATATTCGCACAAATCGTTGATGATGCAGGTTTGGCATTGCGGTTTGAGTGCCTTGCAGGTGTAGCGTCCGTGCAAAATCAGCCAGTGGTGCGCGTCCATCAGAAATTCTTTAGGAATGAAGCGCATCAGTTTGTCTTCGACTTCGCGTACATCTTTCCCAGGGGCGATTTTGGTTCGGTTGGACACGCGGAAAATATGCGTATCGACCGCCATAACGGGGTGTCCAAACGCCGTGTTCAATACCACGTTTGCCGTTTTGCGCCCCACGCCAGGCAACGATTCCAAAGCCTCGCGGTCTTCCGGTACTTCGCCGTTGTATTTTTCCAGCAGGATGCGGCAGGTCTGCATGATGTGCTTGGACTTGGTTTTATACAGCCCGATGGTTTTCGTGTATTCCATCACGCCGTCCAAGCCCAAATCCAGCATCGCTTGCGGCGTATCGGCAATCGGAAACAGCTTCGCCGTCGCCTTGTTTACGCCGACATCGGTCGCCTGCGCCGAAAGCAGAACGGCAATTAAAAGCTCGAAAGGGGAGTTGAAATTCAGCTCGGTGGTCGGATGGGGGTTGGCGGCGCGGAAGCGTTCGAAAATTTCTTGGCGGATGTGTCTGTTCATTTTTTTATACGGTGGGTTTGTGTGTTCGGCATTATAACGCACGGTTCAGGCGGCGTAATATTGCATTCCCCACAGAATGAAGGCGTAACGCGCCGTCTTGCCGACAACCAGCATCAGCCCGCTTGTCCACGGATTCAACCGCAGCCAGCCTGCGGCAAGCGGCAGCGCGTCGCCGACGACGGGTAGCCACGCAAACGGCAGCAGCCAAATACCGAAACGCCGCATCAGATTCAGTGTTTTTTCAGACGGCATTTTTCGGGAAGGCAGCAAACGCCCCATCCAATAGGAAACCATACTGCCCAATCCGTTGGCAAGACCGGCGCACAGCCATGCGCCGTATGCATGTTCGGGGAAGTTGCGGACGAACAGGGCAAAGGCGGCTTCGGACGTGCCGGGCAGGAGGGTGGCGGAAGTGAAGGCGGAAAAAGCGAGGGCGGCGTAGGCGTAAAAGACGGTCATGTACGGTTTGTGGTAAATCAAAATGAGGATTGAAAAAATACAGCGTCGGCGTGCTTGTCGGGATAATAGCGGATGTTGTCCGGCAAGGATATGCCGGCGGCTTGCAAATTTGTGAAATGTCAGTATGATTCACGCCACCCTTGAAGAATGTCAATTTTTGCCGTCCGAACCGTGCAATGTATTCCAATAAAATGAAAGGCAAATCATGTCTGCGCAATCACAAAACAACCATACGTCCCCATTGGTCGTCTTGACCACGCTGTTCTTCATGATGGGTTTTATTACCTGCATGAACGACATCCTTATCCCTCATTTGAAAGAAATTTTCGACCTGACTTACGTTCAGGCGATGCTGGTTCAATTTTGCTTTTTTACCGCCTATGCGGTGATGTCCATCCCGATGGGGGCTTTTGTCGGCAAAGTCGGCTACAAAAACGGCGTTATCGGCGGCTTTCTGCTGACGGCGGTCGGATGCCTGCTGTTTTATCCTGCTGCGGGCAGCCATTCGTATGCGGTATTTTTGGGCGCGTTGTTTATTTTGGCTTCCGGCGTAACGCTGCTTCAGGTTGCCGGTAATCCTTATGTAACCCTGCTGGCGAAACCCGGCAAGGAATCGGCAACGCTGACGCTGGTTCAGGCGTTCAATTCTTTGGGTACGGCCATTGCGCCTCAAATCGGCGCGTTCCTGATTTTGGCGGACGCAACCCAAACCGTCAGCAAGGCGGAACAGATTTCTTCCGTACAGATTCCCTATTTGGGGCTGGCGGGGCTGCTGATTATCCTTGCCGTATTTGTCAAACTGATCCGCCTGCCCGACGCGCAAAAAATTGCCGCCGAAAAAAGCGAACACAACCATGACGGCAAAACCGGCGTGTGGCAATACAAACATCTCGTGTTCGGTGCGGCAGGCATTTTCTGCTACGTCGGTGCGGAAGTCTCCATCGGTTCGCTGATGGTCAACGTATTGGGTTATCTGAAAGGGCTGGATCATGCTTCTGCCGCGCATTACCTGTCGTTTTATTGGGGCGGCGCGATGGTCGGACGTTTCCTCGGTTCGGCAGTAATGGCGAAATTCGCGCCCAACCGCTATCTGGCGTTTAACGCATCGGCTGCGGTCGTGCTGCTTGCCGTCGCGATGGCGACGGGCAGCGGCAATGCGGATGTGGCGATGTGGTCGCTGCTTGCCATCGGTTTTTTCAACTCGATTATGTTCCCGACGATTTTCTCTTTGGCAACCAAAGGATTGGGCAAATTCACCAACGCGGCTTCCGGTGTGCTGTGTACCGCGATTGTCGGCGGTGCGGTCGTGCCGGTGATTCAAGGTTGGGCGGCGGATACTTACACCCTGATGTCTTCGTTTGTCGTTTCCGTTATCTGTTACCTGTATATCGTGTTTTTTGCGGTGTACGGATATAGGGCGGACAAATAATCTTTTTCTTGAGAAATGCCGTCTGAACACCTTTCAGACGGCATTTTTGCGTACCGGTGTTTGCGGCGTGTGTGCCGAGGTTTTAATACTTCAATCCATAAAAGTCTTATATGCCAACAAACAAAAAAATAAAAAATTATATTTCAAGAAAATTAATTTAAATTGAGAAAATTGCCGTTTTGTTTCTATCAGGCTTTTGTAAAACGCTAAAATGCCGTCTGAAAACGTCGGGCGGATTCGGTATGGTGTGTTAGAATCCGTTAACTTTATATCAAATCGGGCAAAGAATCATGTTTGCTTTCAAATCCTTACTCGATATGCCGCGCGGTGAGGCACTTGCCGTCGTCGTCGCTCTGATTTCCGCGATGGGCTATACCATCATTTCATTGGAGTGGCTGCCGCATATGTCCATTATTGCCGCCATCGTCGTGCTGATTTTGTACGGCTTGGCGCGCGGTTTGAAATACAACGATATGCAGGCGGGGATGGTTGGCGCGTTGAATCAGGGTATGGGCGCGATTTACCTGTTTTTCTTCATCGGGCTGATGGTCAGCGCGCTGATGATGAGCGGCGCGATTCCGACGCTGATGTATTACGGTTTCGGACTGATTTCCCCGACTTATTTTTATTTTTCCGCCTTCGCGCTGTGTTCCGTCATCGGCGTGTCCATCGGCAGCAGCCTGACCACCTGCGCCACGGTCGGCGTTGCCTTTATGGGTATGGCGGCGGCGTTTCAGGCCGATATGGCGATGACGGCGGGCGCGGTCGTCTCGGGTGCGTTTTTTGGCGACAAAATGTCCCCGCTTTCCGATACGACGGGCATTTCCGCGTCCATCGTCGGTATCGATTTGTTTGAGCACATCAAAAATATGATGTACACCACCATCCCCGCGTGGCTCATCAGTGCGGCACTGATGCTTTGGCTTCTTCCCAGCGTCGCCGCGCAGGATTTGAACAGCGTCGAATCCTTCCGCAGCCAGCTTGAAGCCACGGGATTGGTGCACGGCTATTCGCTGATTCCGTTTGCGCTGTTGGTCGTTTTGGCATTGATGCGCGTCAACGCCGTCGTCGCCATGCTCTTTACCGTCATGGTTGCCGTTGCTGTAACGTATCTGCACAGCACGCCTGATCTGCGTCAGCTCGGCGCGTGGTTTTACGGCGGCTACAAACTCGAAGGCGAAGCGTTTAAAGACATCGCCAAACTCATTTCGCGCGGCGGTTTGGAAAGTATGTTTTTCACGCAGACCATCGTGATTCTCGGTATGAGCCTTGGCGGGCTGCTGTTTGCGCTGGGCGCGATTCCTTCCCTGCTGGATGCCGTCCGCAGCTTTTTGACGAATGCCGGACGCGCGACGTTCAGCGTCGCCATGACTTCGGTCGGAGTGAACTTCCTGATCGGCGAACAATATTTGAGCATCCTGCTTTCGGGAGAAACGTTCAAACCCGTGTACGACAAACTCGGACTGCATTCGCGCAACCTGTCGCGGACTCTGGAAGACGCGGGTACGGTCATCAATCCGCTTGTTCCGTGGAGCGTGTGCGGCGTGTTCATCAGCCACGCCCTCGGCGTACCCGTTTGGGAATATCTGCCGTATGCCTTTTTCTGCTATTTGAGTCTGGCTTTGACACTTCTGTTCGGTTGGACGGGGCTGACTTTGAGTAAAAAATAAGCGGATAAGCGAAATGCCGTCTGAACTTGTTTTCTGGTTTCAGACGGCATTTTTATAGTGGATTAAATTTAAACCAGTACGGCGTTACCTCGCCTTGCCGTACTATCTGTACTGTCTGTGGCTTCGTCGCCTTGTCCTGATTTAAATTTAATCCACTATTAGTACGGTAGCCGTCTTTCACACATTGTTTTCGGCCGGTATACCGTATTTCAGGCTGCCTTTGCAGGCAGCCTGAAATGCGGAAAGCAGCCTAGTCGTGCTGGCATTGCTCGTAGATTTTGTTTTCGGGATAGGTATCTTTGCCCGAAGGGTACCAGCCTTTCTTGCGCACGCAGGCATCTTGCTCACTGTCTCCGCCGCCAATCGGGTCATAGCCGCAGGAAAACATATCGTCGAGCTTTCGCTGTCCATACAGATTCATCTGCCGCAGCATTTCATCACGCTTGGCTCTGCTGGCTTCCGGTGGAGTTTTTTTAGCAGGATAAATTTTGTCTTCGTTGCACAGCTCCCACCAGCCCGACGCATCGGGCGGCACACGAAAGCCGCTGCCGATGTTCAGGCAGCCTGAAAGCAGGACGCAGAGCATAAGGGACGGTATCAGTTTGTTCATTTGGGGTCTCCTGATCGGGGATGATTGGGATTGGTACGGTGGTTTTGCTGTATGTTTGTCGGATGGGGCGGATTGAAACAGAAAACGCCCGTACCGTCATCCTAAACTGTGCAGAAACGGCGGTGCTTACTTCACGCGGGTCGCCATCAGCGTGTGCAGGCGGCGGTTGTCGGCGCGTGCGACGGTAAATTGCAGGTTGCCGATGATGACTTTTTCGCCGCGTACGGGCAGGTGTCCCAATTCCTGAATGACCAGACCGCCGATGGTGTCGGCTTCTTCGCTGCTGTATTCCGTGCCGAAAAAGGCGTTGATGTCTTCGATTTCGGTAGCCGCGTGGATACGCCAGCGTTCGGCGGAAACGGCGTGGATGTTGTCGGCGCTTTCGTCTTCGTCAAACTCGTCTTCGATGTCGCCGACGATTTGCTCGATGATGTCTTCAAAAGTGACCAAACCCGATGTGCCACCGTATTCGTCGATAACGATTGCCATATGGTTGCGCTGTTCGCGGAACTCTTTTAAAAGCGCGTTCAGTGATTTGCCTTCGGGGACGAAGACGGCGGGACGGAGAATGGATTTGAGGTGGAACTGCTCGGGGTTGAACATATATTTGAGCAGGTCTTTGGCGTGCAAAATGCCCAAAACTTCGTCTTTGTCTTCGCCGATGACGGGGAAGCGCGAATGGGCGGTGTCGATAACGTAGGCGGTGATGCGTTCGATGCTGTCGTTTTCTTTCAAAACGTTCATACGGCTGCGCGTAATCATCGCGTCGCGCACTTCCAAATCGGAAAAATCGAGGACTTTTTCCAACCTTAAAAGCGTATCCGCATCAAATACTTCCTGTTCGTGCGCCTGCCGAAGCAGGTTTAATACGTCTTCGGCGGAATCGGGTTCGCGGGCGAGTCGGGCAATCAGGCGTTCAAAAAAATTTGTTTTCGGTTGTGCGCCGTCCATTTTAATGTCCGTCCTCTCGGTAGGGGTTGGGGAAGCCTGCCGCCCGCATCAGGCGGATTTCTTCGGCTTCCATTATTTCGGCTTCATCGTCTTCGATGTGGTCGTAGCCCATCAGGTGCAGCGTACCGTGTATGGTCAGGTGGGCAAAATGCTGCTCGGATGTTTTGCCTTGTTCGGCGGCTTCTTTCAATACGACTTGCGGGCAGATAATCAAATCGCCGTACAGTTTTTCCGAAACTTGACCGGGCAGGGTTTCGCCTTCGTTGAGCGCGAAACTCAATACATTGGTGGCGTAATCTTTGCCCCGGTAGTCGCGGTTGTAGGCGCGTGCTGCTTCTTCGTCCAAAAGGATCAAACCGATGTCGGCGCGGCGGTATCCGCTTTTCAGGGCAGACCAAGCCCAGCGGTAGAAATCACGTTCGGCGGGGATGCCGGCGGCGGAAGAGGCGTTTTCAAAGTTCAAATGGAAACGTTGCCGCTGCAACGTTAAGAAAGGGTATTTTTTGGCGCGTTTCATTGTGGCGGGTTTCGTGTTTTGTGGGCGTAAATATAACATAGACCTGACGGTGCCGTCTGAAGAAACGTTCAAAATATGATAGACTTCACGCCGTTTCCATTCTTTGAACGCATTGAACATGAACCCGAAAAAACTCGTCATCGCCAGCCGCGAAAGCCTGCTTGCTATGTGGCAGGCGAAACATATCCAAGGCCGTCTGAAGGCGCTGTATCCCGATTGCGAAGTCGAAATCTTGGGCATGACCACGCGCGGCGACCGGATTTTGGACAGAACTTTGTCAAAAGTCGGTGGTAAAGGCTTGTTTGTCAAAGAGTTGGAACAGGCTTTATATGACGGTCGCGCCGATTTGGCGGTGCATTCGATTAAGGACGTGCCGATGGATTTGCCCGAAGGTTTCGCGCTTGCCGCCATCGGCGAACGCGCCAATCCGTTTGACGCGTTTGTGTCCAACCAATACGCGCGTTTGGAAGAAATGCCCGAAGGCGCGGTTGTCGGCACATCCAGCCTGCGCCGCGAAGCCCAGTTGCGCGCGCGCTATCCGCATTTGCTTATCAAACCTTTGCGCGGCAATGTGCAAACCCGTTTGTCCAAGTTGGACAATGGCGAATACGACGCAATTATCCTTGCCGCCGCCGGTTTGCAGCGTCTGGAATTGGACGGACGCATCCGCATGATTTTGTCGGAATCCGACAGCCTGCCTGCCGCCGGACAAGGCGCATTGGGTATTGAAATTGCCGCGCACCGCGAAGATTTGTATGAGGTTTTGAAACCCTTGAACCACGGCGTTACCAATGCCTGCGTTACCGCCGAACGCGCCCTCGCACGCGCTTTGGGCGGAAGCTGCCAAGTGCCGCTGGCCGCATATTGCACGGAAGAAAACGGCTTGCTGACCTTGTGCGGCTTGGTCGGTCATCCTGACGGTTCGGTTGTGTTGCAGGCGGACGCGCAAGCACCTGCCGAATACGCCGACGCGCTCGGACGCGCAGTCGCTAAGAAATTGGCGGACGACGGTGCGCAGGAATTGATTGAGGCGGTATTGAATACGGAAAATTGATTTTATCGAAAATTTAAGAAAATAATATAAGTTATTGTTTTTAATTAATTTGTTCCATCATTTTTGCTCGCCTTATTTCGTCATTCCCGCGCAGGCGGGAATCCAGTTTGCTCGGTTTCAGTTGTTTCTAATCAATTCTTGCAGCATTGGGTTCCCGGATTCCCGCCTGCGCGGGAATGACGGCGGAAAGGTTTTTGTGGCTTCGGATAATATAGTGGATTAACAAAAATCAGGACAAGGCGACGAAGCCGCAGGCAGTACAGATAGTACGGCAAGGCGAGGCAACGCAACGCCGTACTGGTTTAAAGTTAATCCACTATACTGTGGCGTTCAAATTTTGAATTTGAGAATGATGATATTCGTATTTTTTATTTGAGTTCATCATATTGGGTTGGTTTTATAGATGTTTTCAGCTTGTTTGAAATTGTTATAGTTTATTGTTTTTTAACAAAAAACAGATGCCGTCTGAACTGGTTGAGGTTCAGACGGCATTTCATATAGCTGCGCTTTTTACAGTACTTTTACAGTACTTTTACAATGCTTTCGCACAGATAATCGATGTTGTCGTCGGTAATGCCGGCGACGTTGATGCGGCCGGAGCGGACGGCATAAATGGCAAACTCGTTTTTCAAACGGTCAACTTGTTCGGGAGTCAAGCCGCTGAAAGAGAACATGCCGTTTTGTTCGATAATGAAATCAAAGTCTTGGTTAGCACCTTTGGCCTTGAGCAACTCGACAAATTTTTGGCGCATGGTTTTGATGCGGCCACGCATTTCATCGAGTTCGGCAATCCATTGTGCTTTCAAATCATCATTTTTCAACACCAGCGCAATGGTGTTCGCACCATGTGAAGCCGGGTTGGAATACAAGGTACGGATGATGGTTTTGACTTGGCTGTGGGCGCGGGCTGCGGTTGCTTCGTCTTCGGCCACCAAAGTGAACGCGCCGACGCGCTCGTTGTACATACCGAAGTTTTTGGAATAAGAGCTGGCAATCAGCAATTCTGTATTGTGTTTCAAGAACACGCGCAGGCCGTAGGCATCTTCTTCCAAACCATTGCCGAAGCCTTGGTAGGCAAAGTCAAACAGCGGCAGCCAGCCTTTTTCGGCAGAAAGTTTCGCCAGAGTTTCCCATTGTTCGGGAGTAGGGTCGATGCCGGTAGGGTTGTGGCAGCAGCCGTGCAGCAGGACGATGTCGCCTTTTTGCGCTTGGTTCAAATCTTCAATCATACCGTCCCAATCCAAACCGTGTTTGGCGGCATCATAGTAGCGATAAGGTTGGTCTTGGATGCCGACGGCTTTGAAAATGGCGTTGTGGTTGGGCCAGGTCGGATTGGAAATCCAGACGGTTTGCGCGTTCAACTGGCGTTTGGCAAACTCGGCGGCAATACGCAATGCGCCCGTACCGCCGAGGCTTTGCGCTGTTTTGGCGCGACGGCTGGCGATAATTTCGTGGTCTTTGCCGAACAGCAGAATTTGGGTTTGCGCGTTGTAGTCGGCAACGCCGTCGATGGTCAGGTAGTTTTTGGTGGTTTCGCTTTCCAACAGGCGTTTTTCAGCCTCTTTGACGGCTTTGACAATGGGTGTTGCGCCGGATGCGTCTTTGTACACGCCGATGCCGAGGTTGACTTTTTCAGGGCGGGTTTCGGCTTTGAATGCTTCGCCCAAACCGAGAATCGGATCGGCGGGGGCGGCTTCGATGTGCTTGAAGAACATAGCTTGCTCCTTGATGGGGACGGAAGGTAATTCGGGTTTGCCGATTTTACGCTGTTTTATATGTGCTGGAAACAGCAGTGCCTATACCTGCCCGATATGGGCGAAGGTTTCCCAGTTTGACCGTATGTGTTCGGCAAGCAGGGGCAGGTCTTGTTCGGCGGCTTCGTAGTATGCGCCGTCCCATTCTTCAAAGTCGGGGAACTGTTTGCGCAGGGATTCGATGTCTGCGCCTCCGTCGGCGAGCGTTTCGATGGTTTCGCCGTGTTGTTCGTAGAGGGCTTTGGCTTTGTCCAAGACTTTCGGCACGGCTTTGATTTTCCAGCGGCGCAGGCTGTCGGCAAGCGGGTTGCGGAAAATGTATTCGCCGTAGCCGGAGGCGATAAGCTGTACGAAGCCGCCTTCTTCGACTTGGCTGTCGAGGTAGCAGAATGCGGTCAGCGTGTGCTGGTCGTCGGACAGGCAGGAGAGGGATTCGTCGCCGGTTTGGGCGGTGTGTTCGAGGTAGGCGGAAACGAGGGTATAGAGCAGAACGGATGGCTCTTGTTGGCGGATGTCTTCCGGAAGGGTAAGCGCAGTCATAGTATGCCGTCTGAAAAGTGGGGATTATAGCGGATTGCGGCTTTGCGCCGAAAATATCCTTTAGCCTGCCGATGGCGTAAAATAGGCGTACACCAACCACGTGAAGGAAAATCGAATGGACAATCTGAATCCGCAGGAAATTTCCGTGTTGCCGGAAAATCTGCCGCTGTATTGCTCGGGACCGGACAACGAGCAGTGGAACGGACATCCGAGGGTGTTTTTGCCTTTGGGCGAAGGAGAGTCGGGCAGCGTTGCCTGTCCGTATTGCGGCACGCGCTACCGCCTTGACGGAAAGATGCCGCATCATCACTACGCCTGAATGCAAACGGCGGAAAAATGCCGTCTGAAGCCTTTTCCGGTTTCAGACGGCATTTGTTTGGCTGGGCGGGCTTGTTCCGGCACGGGTATTCTGCCCGACGCGCCGCCCTGACGGGGGAACGGCGGTTTCCGTTCCCCGTATGGTGCTGCCGCTATGGATGGCGGCGTTTCGCCTAGAGGAAGAAAATCATTGCCACGACGACGGCAATCACGCCGTAAATCGCCATCGGGATAACGGTTTTCTTGATAATCGCACCTTCGGAATTTTTCACGTCCAATACGGTACATACGGCGATGATGTTGTTGAGGCACACCATATTGCCCATCGCGCCGCCGACGGATTGCAACGCCAGAATCAGGGTAACGGACAGGCCGGTATCCAAGGCGATTTGCTGCTGAATCGGGCCGAAGGTCAGGTTGGACACGGTGTTGGAGCCGGAGAAGAACGCGCCGATCGCGCCCAAATACGGCGAGAAGTAAACCCAGTGTTCGCCCGCCATTGCGGCAAATTCCTTACCGATGATTTTCACCATCGAATTGTCGCCGCCGACCAGCATCAGCTGAACCATAATCAGCGCGCCCATCAGGGCAAGCAGCGGTTTTTTGGTTTGATTGAAGGTTACGGCATAAATCGTCCAAGCATCTTTGAATTTGGTCTTATACAGCAGGATGCAGATCCAAACGGTAAAGACAAACGGAATCCAAGCGGGAACGTACAGCGTTTGGTAGGACGCGCTGACATCTTGTCCGAAAATATTGCCGAAGGTAATTGTCAGGGAGTCGCTGACGGTAATTTTGGACAAATCAAACGGCAGTTGGAAGCTGAACCATTCTTCTTTGCTGGTCAAAATGCCTTTGATGCCAAGTTGTTTGATGCGCGTAACCACCAGCATACCGATCAGCATACCCAAAGGGGCGAGTGCTTTGGCGACTTGGGCGAACGGCACTTTTTCGGCATTCGGGTCTTTGGCGTGGTCTTTGCTCAAGCCCCAGCCTTTATTAGCTGCAAATACGGAAAACATCAGACCGATTGCGCCGGCAACCAAAGAAGGAAATTCTTCGTTGACCATTGCCAATGCGACATAGGGAAGGGTACAGGAGAAAACGGCAATGGCGACGAAGCCCAAGTTTTTGCGGATTTCAGACCAAGGTACGATAAAACTCAAGCCGATGACGGGGATGACGAAACCTGCGAAGAAGTGCATCACGCCGGTCTGCCTGCCGATGGCGAGGATATCTTCGGCACTCAGGTTCAGCGGTGCAAAACCGAACCAAGTCGGCGTACCGACCGCACCGAAAGAGACGGGGACGGAGTTCATCACCAAAGTGAAAATCGCTACTTTCAACGGATTGAAGCCCAAGCTCATCAGAATCGGCGCGGCAATCGCGGCAGGCGTGCCAAAGCCGGATGCGCCTTCAATCATAAAGGCAAACGACCAGCCGATAATCATCAGTTGCGCTACGGGGTTCGGGCTGATGGTCGCCAGCCATTTGCGGATGACATCGATGCAGCCCGTGGTTTCCATCATACGGTTGAACATAATCGCGCCGAAAATCACGGTAATCGGCGTGAGCGTTTTGACGAGGCCGGAAGCGGCGGTGGCGTTGAGCAGCATTCCCGCATCGCCGAAGTAGAAAAGTTTGATGGCGTAAATCAGCACTGCGGTAATCGGCAGTGCGACGTAGGAAGGCATACTGTTTTTTTTCACCATCAGCCAAATCAGCAGGACGATGGGGAATATGCTGAGGAAAAGTGCCATAACGAATCCTTTTTAGGCATTTGCATCATAAGGCGCGTCGAGGTTTGGAAAGACGTTCAAATCCCGCACACCCGATATTCTGGTTAAAAGATAAATTGGTAAGACCAATTATTATGCGTTTGCACACTTTACGTAATCTTATGTAATCGGTCAAGCATTTTATCGATAATAGCTATTAATGCGGGTTAAGGATGGTGATGATGCGGCGGAGGGAGTGTGGGAAAGGGGCGTGTAAAAAAAGCCGTCCGAAAGGCTTCAGACGGCATTTTCAGCATTTTTCCAGCGGCACGAATACCGCGCCGTCCCCGTCCACACGGAGGATTGAAGCATAGTCGTTATGCCAGTCGCCCAAAACGATGCGGGTAAAGCCGTTTTCGTGATGGATATGCTCGCGGTGGGTGTGCCCGTGTATCAGCCTTTCCGCGTTAAAGGCGCGAACCTGCCGCGTGGTAAAGGCGGCATTGACATCCATAATATCGGCGGGCTTGACCTGTTTTTCCATTTTGCTGACACGCCTGATTTTGGCGGCAAGGCGTGTGCGCCACTTCAGAGGCAGCATCAGGAACAGTTTTTGCAGCCGCTTCCGATGCACGATTTTGCGGAAACGTTGGTATGCCCTGTCATCCGTACACAGAGTGTCGCCGTGGCAGATGAGGGTTTTGCAGCCGAACAAGTCCAAAACCGAGTAATCCGGCAGTAGCGTCATGCCCGCACGCCGGCAAAAATCCTGACCGATTAGGAAGTCGCGGTTACCCCTGACAAAGAACACGGCAACGCCTTTGTCGGACAATTTCCTGATTTCACGCGCAACCGAAGTATTCAACTCGGAAACTTCGTCATCGCCCACCCAGAAATCAAACAAATCGCCCAAAATATAAACCGCCCGCGCCTGTCCGGCGGCGGAAGAACGTAAAAAACGCAGCAACAGCGCGGTCAGTTCGGGATGCTTTTCGCTCAAATGCAGGTCGGAGATGAAATAGGCGGGTTTCATAGGTTGCTTTCCAATCGGGCGGATGTAGTGGCGGATTATAACGCGCCCAGCGGCGGGGCAATACGGCAAATGCCGCGCCAAGCATCGGGCGTTGGCGGAACCGGGGTTCGGGCGCGTTAAAAATGCCATCTGAAGGCTTCAGACGGCATCGCGGGTGCGGGATGCGGTAAGGTTTTGCCGGAAAGATATGGGGTGGTGCAGCGAGATTTCCGTTAAAATACGCTTCTTTTTTATTTTTTCCGACCATTATGCGCCTGACCCACATCAAACTCTCCGGCTTCAAATCTTTTACCGACCCGACCACGATTCATGTTCCGGGGCAGCTTGTTGCGGTTATCGGGCCGAACGGCTGCGGCAAGTCGAATGTGATTGATGCGGTGCGCTGGGTGTTGGGTGAGGCTTCGGCGAAACAGCTTCGCGGCGAGAGTATGCAGGACGTGATTTTTAACGGTGCGGCGACGCGCCGTCCTGCGCCGAGGGCTTCGGTGGAGCTGGTGTTTGACAACAGCGACCACAGTTTGCAGGGCGCGTGGGGGCAGTACGCCGAGGTAAGCATCAAGCGGCAGCTGACGCGGCAGGGCGAATCGACTTATTTCATCAACAATCAGACCGTGCGCCGCCGCGACATTACCGATTTATTTTTGGGTACGGGCGTGGGTGCGCGCGGTTATGCCGTTATCGAGCAGGGGATGATTTCGCGCATCATCGAAGCGCGGCCGGAGGAGTTGCGCGCCTATATCGAGGAGGCGGCGGGCGTGTCCAAATATAAGGAACGCCGCAAGGAGACGGAAGGCCGTCTGAAAGACACGCGCGAGCATTTGCAGCGTTTGGGCGATTTGCAGAACGAGTTGGCGCGTCAGGTGGAAAAGCTGGAAAAACAGGCAGAAACCGCCGAACGCTACCAATCCCTGACCGCGCAGTTGAACCAACAACAGGATTTGCTCGATTACGCCCAATGGCAGCAATCGCTTGCCGCCGCCGACAAGGCGACCGCGCAGCATCAGTCTTTGCAGGCGCAGCAGGACGAAACCGCCGCGCAGGTTCAGGCGTTAAACGACGAAGTACACGCCTTGCAGACCGCCGAGCAGTCGCAGCAGCAGGCGGTACACGAATTGAGCAATAAACGCGGCGTGTTGCGCGAACAGATTGCCCGTTTGGAAGAACAAATCCGCCATCAACAAAACCTGCACCAACGCATCGAACGCGACAAGCAGGCGGCTCAGGCGCAGTTGCAACGCATCCATCAGGAGCAGCAGCAAATCCGCGTGCAGCTTGAAGAAAACGAGTTGCAGGCCGAAGAAAAGCAAACCGAGCTGGCGGAATGGGCGATGCAGGTTGCCGAACACGAAGAACGTCTGCCCGAATTGGAAGAAGCCCAAGCCACGCTCAACACCGCCTTCCAAACCCAGCAGGACGAGGCAAACCGCATCCGCCGCGAACTGGCGTTGAAGCAGCAGCAGCTTGCCCATACCGGACAAACCGTTGCCAAGCACGAAGAGCGCAAAGGTCGTCTGAAACAGGAAAACCAAGCCCTGAACCTGCCCGACGAAGCCGAAACCGCCGCTGCGCAGGAAGCCGCCGCCTTGTTGCAAAGCCGGCAAGAGCATTACGAAGAACAAATCATTGCCGCCGAAGAAGCCTTACACGCCGCCCGCGAGGCGTTTCAGACGGCCTCAAACCGCTTCCAAAACCTGAAGCAGCGACACATCACCTTGCAGGCGCAGCAGCAGGCGTTGTCGCAAATCCTGTCGCAACAGCAGGAAGCCGCCGACTTCTGGCAGGCAACCGACCACGCCGCCGCGCCGCAGCTGTGGCAACACATCACCGCGCCCGCCGAGTGGCAGCACGCCTTGTCCGTCATCCTTGCCGAACGCCTGCACGCCCGCGCCGTGCCGCACGGCTTCGTTCCCCCCGTGCCGTTGCCGCAGGGGCAGGCAGCATGGCTTTCAGACGACCTCTCAGGCGGCCTCAAAAAATCCCTGCCCGTACAGGCATTGCTGAACCAAATCCAAGCACAGCCGCCGTTTCAGACGGCATTGCACCACTGGCTCGACGGCGTATTGTGCGCACCCGATTTGAGCTACGCCCTCGCGCATCAAAGCGATTTGGGCGCACACCAAATCTGGCTCACGCCCGAAGGCCATCAGGTCGACAAAGTCAGCGTCCTGCTCTATGCCAAACCCGCGCAGGAAAGCCTGATTGCCCAAAAAGCGCGCCTCGACGGCATCGCGTCCGAACTGGAAAACCTCGCCCCCGAACTCTCCGCCGCCGAAGCCGCGTTCAAACAGGAGGAGGCTGCTGTGCGCTCGTCCGAAGTGCAGCACAAAAACCTGATGCAGCAGCAACAACAGCACACGCGCCAATACAGCCAAGCGCAGCAACGCGCCGCCGAACTCTTGGCGCGCACCAACCAAGGGCAAATCCGCCGCGAACACATCGAGCGCGAACTGGCGCAATTGGCGGAAGAACAGACCGTGTTGCAACACACGTCCGACGGGCTTTCAGACGACATCGCTACTTTGCAGGAAGCCGCCGCCGAACTTGAACACCAACAGCAAACCACCGCACACAGCCGCCAAGAGCAGCAAGGCCGTCTGAAACAGGCGCAGCTTGCCCTATTGGAAGCCAACCGCCAATACGGGCTTGCCGAAGTCGCCGTCCACAAGCTCAACCAGCAAAAACAAAACTACCAACAGCAAATCGCCCGACTCGAACAGCAAACCCTAGACTGGCAGGAACGCCAGCAAGAGCTTGCCCTCGCCTATGAAACCGAGTTCCAAAACGACGAGCAGCACATCAAGCTCGACGAGCTGACCGAAGCCGTGCACACGCTGGACGAAGAATACATCGCCGTGCAGGAAAAACTCGCGCAGATTCAGGAGCAGGGCAGGGAGCAATACGCCCGCGTACAAACCCTGCAAACCAAGCTGCCGCAGCTTCAGGCCGCCACCCAAACCGCCCTGTTGCAGCAGCAGGAAGCCCTGATTAACGCCAAACGCTACCATCAAAACCTGACCGAACGCGCCGCCGATTTGGACGCGCTCGAAGCGTTGGCGAAAGAATCGCCGAAAGTATTGAACAGCAGCATCGGCAGCCTCACCCGGCAAATCGAAGCCCTCGGCGCCGTCAACCTCGCCGCCCTGCAAGAACTCGAAGAAGCGCGCGAACGCGACGGCTACTACCGCAGCCAGAGCGAAGATGTACAGGCAGCCATCACCCTTTTGGAAGAAGCCATCGCCCAAATCGACGACAAAACCAAAGCGCGTTTCAAAGAAACCTTCGATGCCGTCAACGGCAAAGTCCAAACCTTCTTCCCGACCCTGTTCGGCGGCGGCGAAGCCACCCTCAAAATGATAGGCGACGACCTCCTGACCGCCGGCGTATCCATCATGGCGCGTCCGCCCGGCAAGAAAAACAGCACCATCCACCTCCTCTCCGGCGGCGAAAAAGCCCTCACCGCCATGAGCCTCGTGTTCGCCCTGTTCAGCCTCAACCCCGCCCCCTTCTGCCTTTTGGACGAAGTCGATGCCCCGCTGGACGACGCCAACACCTCGCGTTTCTGCAACCTGGTCAAAGAAATGTCGGCGCAAACCCAATTCCTCTACATCTCCCACAACCGCCTGACCATGGAAATGGCGGAACAGCTGGTCGGTGTAACCATGCAGGAAAAAGGAGTATCGCGTGTCGTCGCCGTGGACATCAAACAGGCATTGGAAATGGCGGAAGCCGTTTAAACGGGTTGCAGAACGGCTGAATCTTGCCGTTTTTAATGACGTGTTGCGATACGGGTTTTCAGACGGTATAGTGAATTAAATTTAAACCGGTACAGCGTTGGCTCGCCTTAGCTCAAAGAGAACGATTCTCTAAGGTGCTGAAGCACCAAGTGAATCGGTTCCGTACTATCTGTACTGTCTGCGGCTCGCCGCCTTGTTCTGATTTTTGTTAATTCACTATATTTCAAACAGAACGGATTAAAATCAAATCCAAATCCATAAAAAATGCCGTCTGAACAGCGTTCAGACGGCATTTCGATGTGTACCGCCACGTCAAATCAGCGGTGGTGGCCGCAGCCGCATTCTTTTTTCATATCGATTACCATACGGCCGGTGATTTTGCCTTCGCGCATTTCTTGGAAAATGGCGGGAGCTTCATCCAAAGCACGCAGTTGGACTTTGGGTACAACCAAACCTTCCGCGCCGAATTGGAAGGCTTCTTCCAAATCTTTACGCGTGCCGACCAAAGAGCCGACCACTTCGATGCCGTCCAAAACCAAACGCGGGATGGACAAATCCATCGATTCCGGCGGCAGTCCGACGGCAACCACACGTCCGCCCGCACGGACGCAATCCACGGCAGAGTTGAATGCGGCAGCAGATACGGCGGTTACGACCGCAGCGTGTGCGCCGCCGGTTTTTTCCTGAATCACTTTGGCAGCGTCTTCTTTGGCGGCGTTGACAACCAAATCCGCGCCGGTTTCTTTGGCAAACGCCAGCTTGTCGTCGTTGATGTCGATGGCAACGACGTGTGCGCCGAATACTTTTTTCGCGTATTGGACACCCAAGTTGCCCAAACCGCCCGCGCCGTAGATGGCAATCCACTGTCCCGGACGCACGCCGGACACTTTCACGGCTTTGTAGCAGGTAACGCCGGCGCAAGTGATGCTGGACGCTTGGGCGGGGTCGAGTCCGTCGGGGACTTTGACTGCATAATCCGCATTGACGATGCAGTGGGTCGCCATACCGCCGTCGGCGGTGTACCCCGCGTTCAATACGGAACGGCACAGGGTTTCGCGGCCGGTGTTGCAGTATTCGCAAGAGCCGCAGCTTTGGAACAGCCAGGCGATGCTGACGCGGTCGCCGACTTTCAGATTTTTCACACCGTCGGCAACTTCTTTAACCAAACCGATGCCCTCGTGTCCCAGCACGCGGCCCGGTTTGTCGCCGTAGTCGCCTGCCGCAACGTGCAGGTCGGTGTGGCACACGCCGCAATATTCGACTTCGACCAACGCCTCGCCGTATTCCAACGGGCGAACCTCGCGTTCGACTACTTCCACATCGCCCGCTACATTTTTATTCACAACAACTGCCTGCATTTTCATGATTGCGCTCCTTTTCAAGGTAAAAAACCTGTAAACGGAATGTTGTCCGATATAGGGGTAAGCATACGCTTCCGCATCTTGAGGGTCAAATGGTATGTTGTTGAAAAATATGGATCATATGTTATATTATAACAGTTAGGGAGGCGCGGCATCGTGGAGGTTGCCGGATGCGGGGCGGCAGGTTTCAAGTTTGAAAAAACGGATGGGCGAACCCGTAAAAATGCCGTCTGAAGCTGTGTCCGGACGGCATTTTTACGGGTTTGGGGGCTTCGGCGGAGGGTCAGTCGAAGTCCGGGCAGTCCTGCCCGCTGCCGGCGGCGGAAAGCGTGCCGCCGTCGTTGAGCGTAACGATGCAGGTTTCGCCTTCGTTGGTCGCCCGATTGGGGTCGGCCTGAAGGGTGAAGTGGTCGGGGCTGACTTTGCTTAAGGTAATGTCGAAATATTTGTTTTGTTTCAGTTTGGTTTCGTCGTAGTTCTCAAACGTTCCTTTTTGGAGGTAGTAACGTTCCAAGTTTTGCGCGTTCATCAGCAGGGTGGATTTGACTTCCGACAGGCGGATGCGGCGGGTGTAGGTTTTATAGGAGGGGTAGGCGATGAGCGTCAGGATGCTGAGGATGGCGACGGCAATCAGCAGCTCGATCAGCGTGAAGCCTTTTTGAACGTTTTTCATAGCAATGTGTTTCCATTTGTTTATCAGTCGGCGGCATTATAACGCCGTATCGGAAATGGCGGAATATGTAAACGGATTGAAATTTTAGGGAAAGCAGATTGTATAAGCCATTTAAAACAAATGGTTATTTTTATTGTCGGTGGTTTGCCGCCTTGGATGGGGCAGGGACTTGCGGTAGAATCCGCTTCCGATTTATGGGATTGGCGCATACAGAGAATTGAAAATATGGCAAAAATGATGAAATGGGCGGCTGTTGCGGCGGTCGCGGCGGCAGCGGTTTGGGGCGGATGGTCTTATCTGAAGCCCGAGCCGCAGGCTTCTTATATTACGGAAACGGTCAGGCGCGGCGACATCAGCCGGACGGTTTCCGCGACGGGGGAAATTTCGCCGTCCAACCTGGTATCGGTCGGCGCGCAGGCTTCGGGGCAGATTAAGAAGCTTTATGTCAAACTCGGGCAACAGGTCAAAAAGGGCGATTTGATTGCGGAAATTAATTCGACCACGCAGACCAACACGCTCAATATGGAAAAATCCAAATTGGAAACGTATCAGGCGAAGCTGGTGTCGGCACAGATTGCATTGGGCAGTGCGGAGAAGAAATACAAACGCCAGGCGGCGTTATGGAAGGATGATGCGACCTCTAAAGAAGATTTGGAAAGCGCGCAGGATACGCTTGCCGCCGCCAAAGCCAATGTTGCCGAGCTGAAGGCTCTAATCAGACAGAGCAAAATTTCCATCAATACCGCCGAGTCGGAATTGGGCTACACGCGCATTACCGCGACGATGGACGGCACGGTGGTGGCGATTCCCGTGGAAGAAGGGCAAACCGTGAACGCGGCGCAGTCCGCACCGACGATTATTCAGCTTGCCAATTTGGGTATGATGTTGAACAAAATGCAGATTGCCGAGGGCGATATTACCAAGGTGAAGGCGGGGCAGGATATTTCGTTTACGATTTTGTCCGAACCGGATACGCCGATTAAGGCAAAACTCGACAGCGTCGACCCCGGGCTGACCACGATGTCGTCGGGCGGCTACAACAGCAGTACGGATACGGCTTCCAATGCGGTCTATTATTATGCCCGTTCGTTTGTGCCGAATCCGGACGGCAAACTCGCCACGGGGATGACGACGCAGAATACGGTTGAAATCGACGGTGTGAAAAATGTGCTGATTATTCCGTCGCTGACCGTGAAAAATCGTGGCGGCAAGGCGTTCGTACGCGTGTTGGGTGCAGACGGCAAAGCAGTGGAGCGCGAAATCCGAACCGGTATGAAAGACAGTATGAATACCGAAGTGAAAAGCGGTTTGAAAGAGGGGGATAAAGTGGTCATCTCCGAAATGACCGCCGCCGAGCAACAGGAAAGCAGCGAACGCGTCATGGGCGGCCCGCCGCGCCGATAAACGAATATGCCGTCTGAACACGGAAACGGTTTCAGACGGCATTTGTTATTGATTTACGGAACATTATGAGCTTGATCGAATGTAAAAACATCAACCGCTATTTCGGCAGCGGCGAGAACCGCGTCCATATTTTGAAAGACATCAGCCTGTCGATAGAGAAGGGCGATTTTGTCGCCATTATCGGGCAGTCCGGTTCGGGCAAGTCTACGCTGATGAACATACTCGGCTGTTTGGATACCGCCGGTTCCGGTTCGTACCGAATCGACGGCATCGAAACTGCCAAAATGCAGCCTGACGAACTGGCGGCATTGCGCCGCGAACGCTTCGGTTTCATCTTCCAACGCTACAACCTCTTAAGCTCGCTGACCGCAAGGGACAACGTCGCGCTGCCAGCCGTGTATATGGGTATGGGCGGCAAAGAGCGTTCCGCGCGGGCGGAGAAGTTGTTGCAGGATTTGGGTTTGGCAAGCAAAGAGGGCAACAAGCCCGGCGAACTCTCGGGCGGACAGCAGCAGCGCGTCTCCATCGCCCGCGCCCTGATGAACGGCGGCGAAATCATCTTCGCCGACGAGCCGACCGGCGCGCTCGATACCGCCAGCGGCAAAAACGTGATGGAAATCATCCGCAGGCTGCACAAAGCGGGCCATACCGTCATTATGGTAACGCACGACCCCGGCATCGCCGCCAACGCTAACCGCGTCATCGAAATCCGGGACGGCGAAATCATTTCCGACACCTCGAAAAATCCCGAAATCCCCGCAAGCAATGTCGGGAGGATTCAGGAAAAAGCCTCGTGGTCGTTTTATTACGACCAGTTTGTCGAAGCCTTCAGAATGTCGGTGCAAGCAGTATTGGCGCACAAAATGCGTTCGCTTCTGACGATGCTCGGCATCATCATCGGCATCGCATCCGTCGTCTCCGTCGTCGCACTGGGCAACGGTTCGCAGAAAAAAATCCTCGAAGACATCAGCTCGATGGGGACGAACACCATCAGCATCTTCCCCGGGCGCGGCTTCGGCGACAGGCGCAGCGGCAAAATCAGGACCCTGACCATAGACGACGCGAAAATCATCGGCAAACAAAGCTATGTTGCTTCCGCCACGCCCATGACTTCGAGCGGCGGCACGCTGACTTACCGCAACACCGACCTGACCGCCTCGCTTTACGGCGTGGGCGAACAATATTTCGACGTGCGCGGGCTGAAGCTGGAAACGGGGCGGCTGTTTGACGAAAACGATGTGAAAGAAGACGCGCAAGTCGTCGTCATCGACCAAAATGTCAAAGACAAACTCTTTGCGGACTCGGATCCGTTGGGTAAAACCATTTTGTTCAGGAAACGCCCCTTGACCGTCATCGGCGTGATGAAAAAAGACGAAAATGCTTTCGGCAATTCCGACGTGCTGATGCTTTGGTCGCCCTATACGACCGTGATGCACCAAATCACAGGCGAGAGCCACACCAACTCCATCACCGTCAAAATCAAAGACGATGCCAACACACAGGTTGCCGAAAAAGGGCTGACCGAGCTGCTCAAAGCACGGCACGGCACGGAAGATTTCTTTATGAACAACAGCGACAGCATCAGGCAGATGGTTGAAAGCACCACCGGTACGATGAAGCTGCTGATTTCCTCCATCGCATTGATTTCGTTGGCAGTCGGCGGCATCGGCGTGATGAACATTATGCTGGTGTCCGTTACCGAGCGCACCAAAGAAATCGGCATACGGATGGCAATCGGTGCGCGGCGCGGCAATATTTTGCAGCAGTTTTTGATTGAGGCGGTGTTAATCTGCATCATCGGAGGCTTGGTCGGCGTAGGTTTGTCCGCCGCCGTCAGCCTCGTGTTCAATCATTTTGTAACCGACTTCCCGATGGACATCTCGGCGGCATCCGTTATCGGGGCGGTCGCCTGCTCGACCGGAATCGGCATCGCGTTCGGCTTTATGCCTGCCAATAAGGCGGCCAAACTCAATCCGATAGACGCATTGGCGCAGGATTGAGGTTGGCACAAAGATGCCGTCTGAAGCTGCCGGGCAGGCTTCAGACGGCATTTGAAAAAGGCTTGGAACACGGTTCCAAGCCTTTTGTTTTGCGGATGGATTATTGATTTTTGCGGATGATTTCCTCCAGTTGGGGCATCGGGCTGTAGCCGCTTTGGGTGCGCCCGTTGGGGAAGACGAGGGTCGGTGTGCCGTTGAATCCGAACTGTTCGCCCAAGGAAGTGGTTTCCGCGACGGGGTTGTCGCAGATGCTGCCGCCGGCCGGGAATTTGCCTTTACGCATCCATTCCGTCCACGCTTTGGCGCGGTCGTGCTGGCACCATAAGATTTGCGCTTTGCGTGCGGCATCGGGGTGCAGGCCGGCAATGGGCATCATAAAGCTGTAAACCGTCACGTCGGTCATTTTTTCAAACTCGTGTTCCAAGCGTTTGCAGAACGGACAATCCGGGTCGGAGAAGACGGCGACTTTCAGCTTGCCGTTGCCGCGTACTTCTTTGATGGCTTTGTCCAAAGGCAGGGAGGCGAAGTCGATTTTGTTCAAATCTGCCATACGCTGTTCGGTGAGGTTTTTCCGGTTGTTGATGTCAAGAAGTTCGCCGGAAAATAGATAATCGGCGTTTGCATCGGTGTAGATAATCTGCCTTCCGCTGATGACGACTTCGTAAATGCCTCTGACCGGTGTTTCGCTGACGCTGATGACTTTCAGGTCTTGGGATTCGTAAATTTTTTCGAGGCGTGCTTTCAAGGCTTCGCCGACTTTTCCTTGTACGGGGGCGGCGGACTCGGCTTTGACGGCGGGTTCGGCGTTGGCGTTGGAAACGGGCGTTTGACCGCACGCCAGCAGCGGGAGGACGGTAAAGGGGGTTAAGATTTTGATTAACTTGGTTTTCATATCAGATGATTGCGCGTGTTGGAAAAGCGGCATTGTATCAAACCTCTGTTGCGCCTGCATTGCGCCGAGGCTCAATTTATCGTCTGAAAATAGCTTCCGGCTGTTAAAATACGCAAAAATAATTTGATTGTTTGTATGATCTACCACCGCATCGCTGTAAATATATGGCTAAGCGGATTTTAGTGCGGTTTGAGGCCGTCTGAAAGATTTGCTGCGGGCAACTGAAAGATTTTACCGACACTTTGAGAAAAATGATGAACCAACAAGAATACGCTGAATATCTGTTTAAGCTGCTGGGCGAAGAGCCGCAGGCAGCAGATAAATATAATGGCTGGGAAGATTATTTCTACGGTTTGTTTCAAGGTTTTATGCCCGACGGAGAAGGCGTGGCTGCGGTGTTTGAACCTTTGGAAAAGGGACAGGAATTGCTGGCGCGCATCATGCCTGTGTATCAAAACACTGCCGAACACAATCAAGAAATCCTCGACGGCGGCTATATTCCCGGCTATTTCTGCCCGCCTGTGCAAGATGAGGCAGAAGTGAGACAGACGGGCGAGCGTTTGCTGGAAGGTCTGCGCGAATTTGCCCGCTTTGTTGAAGACGAAGAGCTGATTGCAGCCTTGGCAGCGATTAAACAGATACGTTTGGGTGAGCCTGCGGAAGAGTTTGACGATACTCGGGACTTGTTTGGAGAAGCATTTGATGAATGGCGGATTAGTAATACAGATGACAACAGCCCCGAACAAGTGTTGGACGAAGCCTATTATTCTATAAATTGCGATTATTACCTGTCCGCCTATCTGCAATATCCGCTTTACCGCAACAAGCCTGACAGCGATTTTCTCCGTCCTTATTTCGATTTGTGGAAACAGGGTTACGGCTTTATTTTAGATAAAGACTGTTTGTATTTGTGCAAATAGCTTCCGTTTTTTCAGACGGCCCCAAACATTTTTACACACCATGATCTACCACCGCATCGCCGTAAACGTGCCGCTTTCAGACGGCCTTTTGACTTATTCGTATTCTGAGCCGCTTCCTCCGGGAACGCGGGTGCTTGTGCCTTTCCGCAACAAGACCGTGGTCGGGATGGTGTGGGAAACGGATATTGCGCCCGATATGGATACGGCGCGGATTTTGAGCGTTCAGACGGCCTTTGTGGAAGAAAAGCCGTTGCCTCAAAGCTGGCGTGATTTGTTGGCGTTTACGTCGCGTTATTACCACTATCCGACGGGGCAGGCGGTGTTTGCCGCGCTGCCGCAGGGTTTGAAGGAAACGCGCGCAGTGGAAATGCCGCAGCCGCCGTTGTTTTACGCGCTGAACGAAGCGGGCAGGGCGCAAACGCCGCCGCTGGCACGGTTTAACAAAAAAGCGGCTTTGTGGGACACGCTGCTGTCGGGCGGGATGACGATGGCGGCGTTGAAGCAGGTAAACGCGCAGGCGGCGAAATTGATTGAGGATTGGGCGGAGCAGGGCTGGATTGAAACGACGGAAGCGGCGAATCCTATATTAAGGTCGTCTGAATTTCAGCTCAACGTCGACCAGCAGAAGGCTTCCGATGAAATTCAGACGGCCTTCGGCAGTTTTCAACCGTTTCTGCTGTACGGCATCACCGGCAGCGGCAAGACCGAGGTGTATTTCGATGCGATGGCGAAAGTGTTGGCGCAGGGGCGGCAGGTGTTGTTTTTGTTGCCCGAAATCAACCTCACGCCGCAGCTTTTGAAGCGGGTGGAAAACCGTTTTGCCGACGTACCGACCGCCGTGTTGCACAGCCAGATGGCGGCAGGCAAGCGCACGCAGGATTATCTGCGCGCCATGTTGGGACAGGCGAAGCTGGTGATTGGCACGCGGCTGGCAGTGTTCACGCCGATGGATGATGTCGGGCTGATTGTGGTCGATGAGGAACACGACGGCTCGTTCAAACAGGACAACGAATTGCGCTACCACGCCCGCGATTTGGCGGTGTGGCGGGCGAAACAGAGCGGCTGCCCCGTCGTGTTGGGCAGTGCCACGCCCAGCTTGGAGAGCTGGCACAAGGCGCAAAGCGGCGCGTACCGCCTGCTGCAACTGACCGAACGCGCCCATACCGCCGCGCAACTGCCGCAAGTGGACATCCTCAACGTAGGTCGTCTGAAACTCGACAACGGCTTCTCGCCGCAAGCCTTGCAGCTTTTGAAACAGAACTTCGAAGCAGGCGGCATGTCGCTGGTGTACCTCAACCGTCGCGGCTTCGCGCCTGCGCTGTTTTGCGGCGACTGCGGCCATACCTTCGGCTGCCCGAACTGCTCCGCCAAAATGGTGCTGCACCAACGCGCCCGCCAACTGCGCTGTCACCACTGCGACCACCGCGAACCCGTCCCGTTCAAATGCCCCGACTGCGGCAACCAAGACCTGACCGCCGTCGGCCACGGCACACAGCGCGTCGAAGAAACCTTGCGCGCCTTCTTACCCAAGGCCGCCGTCGTCCGCGTCGACAGGGACAGCACCGCGCACAAAAACGACTGGGCGGATTTGTACCGCCGTATCGCCGACAACGAAATCGACATTTTGGTCGGCACGCAGATGCTCGCCAAAGGCCATGATTTCGAGCGGCTCAACCTCGTTATCGTGTTGAACGCCGACGGCAGCCTGTACAGCGCGGATTTCCGCGCGCCAGAAAGGCTGTTCGCCGAGCTGATGCAAGTGTCCGGCAGGGCGGGGCGTGCCGACAAACCCGGCAAGGTGCTGATACAGACCCAACTGCCCGAACATCCCGTCTTCGCCGCCGTCAAAGCGCAGGACTACGCCGTGTTTGCCGAAAACGAATTGGACGAGCGGCAAATGTTCGCCATGCCGCCCTTCGGTTTCCAGACCGCCGTTCGCGCCGACGCGCCGCGCGTTGCCGATGCGATGGAATTTCTCAACGCCGCCAAAGAAACCCTCGCCCCGCTTTTGCCCGAAAGCATTTCCCAGTTCGGCGCGGCCCCGATGCTGATGGTGCGCCTTGCCGAACGCGAACGCGCGCAAGTTTTCCTCGAATCGGTATCCCGACAGGATTTGCACCGCGCCGTGAGTTTGTGGGTGCAGGTGTTGCAGCAAAACCGCGACGGCAAAATCAGATGGTCGGTGGATGTCGATCCGCAGGAGGCTTGATTATTGGCAATCCGATGCCGTCTGAAAACCGTTTCAGACGGCATTTTTATTCCGGATCGTCTGTAAACGCGTTCGCCCGAAAAATAGGTACGAATGTCAGCAGGTAAAGCACGAACACGGCGGCGGTCAGAATCGCGGGGACGGTGATGAAGAATATCGGGTTCACGTTCATTAAAACAGCGCGCGAGACGGCGGCGGCGAAGAGGATGGGGACGGCGATGCGGCAGAGTTTGGGGTAGTCGAGTTTGGTAAAGCCGCTGTGCCACAGTCCGGCAGTCAGCCACACCATCATCACGCCACCCATCATGCCGCCGAGGGTAATCAGGTGCAGGGGGGCGGAGGCGGGCAGGTTTTGCAGTTTCGCCGCGCCTGCCCACAGATAGCCTACGGCGGCAAAGAGTTGGAGCAGGTAATAGGTGCGGACGTAGTGTTTGCGCAGGAGTTCGTGATGGTGCAGTTCGCGCAGCTTGGCGAGCAGGATGAAGCCGACGGCAAGCGCGGTAAAGCCGGCAGTTTGTGCAGGCAGCCAAAGTTCGGCGGCGGCGTGCAGCAGCAAGAAAGTAATAGCAATGTTTTTATAAACGATATTTGGAATAAAAACAGGGTCTTTCAGACGGCATTCTTTCAGGGCTTCCGCACCCAAGAGGACGCTGACGCGGACGGATACGAACATGACTGCCGCCATGTTCAGATGCACTTGCGCACGCAGCAGGTTCAAATCGCCGCTGACGGCATAGGCCGTCTGAAAAACGGTAAATGCGGCAAGCAGCATCAACAGGGCAAAGTTGTCGGTGTTACGGTCGAGCCAAATCAGCCAGGCGCAGAACAGCAGCAACACCAGCCAATAGGCGGCGACGAAAAACGAAGCGGTTTGCGGCGCAAACGGCAGCAGGGCGGATGCGGCGAGCAGTAATGCCGCCATCAAAGTAGCGACAGGTTTCAGACGGCCTTGATAGCCCGTCCATTCAAGCATAGCGGCAGTCAGAAAACCGCCGTATGCCGCAGGCAGCATGAGTTCTAAGAAGATTTGGCGGTGCAAAATGACGGCACTAGGGCTGATGAAAAACACCAACGCGCCGAGTATGGCAAGTACCGCCGCGCCGACGAAAAACGGCCGCATAGGGTGGGTGAAAAATTTATTCATGGCTTGGCTTGATTCTGCATGAAGATGCTTTCGGATATGGATTTATTGGGCGGACAGGGCTGTATCTTTTGCCAAAGAGGCAAGCCGCAAGGTTTGTCAGATACTCAAATGCCCGTATCATTCATATTATTGATATTATTGTTCGAATTGTATTATTTTCAATAATAATAAATAACCCTAAACCAATATAAATAACAGCCATTATCCAACGACTAAACTTCTCTATAATTTCACCAACACCTGAAATATTAGCCAATCTTTGTGCTGTATATACTAAAACAAAAATCAATATTAAAAATACAAGAAGAGTAACTAATAAGTCGACAAGATCTAAAGTCACAAAGTAAGGAACAAAAAGTCCAATATTATCTGCACCACAACTAGCAACTGTAACCAAAGCAACAATACCGACTAATTTTGACAACCCTTTTTCATCCAATTCTTTTTTAGCTCTTTTTTCGCCCTCACAATCGTCGTAAATAGCAACTTTAATACCTAAGTAAATCGGTATTAAACCTAATAAACCCAACACCCATTTTTCCGGAACATAATTCAAAACAAAAGCTAGAAATAAACTAACTAATATTAAAATTACAGAACCTAAATATTGTCCGATATAAATATCTCGATATTCTTTTCTAGTATTTGCTCTAGCAAAAAATATTAATAGTATTACCAACAAATCTACTGCTGTAGCAATATATAAAACAGCAGCAGTAATCACAGTCGAAAACATAAAGCACCTCATAATGAATCCCCTGCCTCCTTGGCACCACGGCTTTTTCAAAAACCGAATCGCGTTCGGATAACAGATTCGTATCTTTCGCTAAAGAGGCAAGCCTGCGGCTTGCTTACCCTCTCCCTGGCCCTCGCCCCGTGGGAGAGGGTTAGGGAAACGAACCGCAAGGTTCGTCAGATACTCAAATGCCCGTATTATTCATAATAATGAATCCCCTGAAACTCCCTTGCCACCACGGCTTCTTCAAAAGCTGAATTGCGTTCTGACAACGGCGTGGGCAGGGTTATCACGTTTTGCACGTTCATGCCCTTAGCGGAAAGCAGCATGATTTCATGGCTCAGGCGCGCGGCTTCGAAGCGGTCGTGCGTGACCAGCATACACGCCATGCCCTGCCGCTCGATTTTTTTCACCAGCATGGCAACCAAAATATCGCGCAAATCGCGGTCCAAACCGACAAACGGCTCGTCCAGCAAGGCAAGGTCGCAACCACACAGCAGCAGGCGCAGAAACGCCACCCGTTTCGCCATGCCGCCGGACAACTCGGTCGGATATTTGTTCAAATCGCCCGCAGTCAGCCCGACTTTCGCCGCCAGCGCGATGATTTCGTCCTCATCGGGTTTATCCATAAAAATGGCGATATTCTGCATCGCGGTCAGGTTTTCCGGCAGGCGGTTTTCCTGAAACAGAAAACCCGTTTTGCGAAAAGTATTGCGTATCGTGCCCGATTTCGGCGTTTCCAAGCCCGCAATCAGCCGCAAAACCGTCGTCTTGCCGCAGCCGCTCGGTCCGAACAAGGCCTTCACTTCGCCGTGTTGCAGGTTCAAACTGAAATCGCGCACGATGGGGTCGCGGAGAATTTCAAAACGCACGTTTTCAAGACAGAGCATCATCTTCTCCACGGCATAAACAAAATTTCCAAAGGCTTGGTAATCAGGTATTCAAACAGCGACACAAACACGATGACCAACACCACATAAGCCATCACCGTTGAAGTCTCCAGCATCGCCCTCGCGTCCGCAATCCGCGCGCCCACGCCTTCGCTCGCGCCCAAGAGTTCCGCCATAATTACCACCTTCACCCCCATCGCCACCGCCACGCCGATGCTGGAAATCACATAGCCCGTCAGATGCGGGATATACAGATAGCGGATTTTTTTCAGACGGCCTAATTTATAAGCGTCAAACAACTCTTCATGCTGCTTGTTCACGCTCGCCATCCCGACCGCCGCACTCGCAAACGTCAGCGGCGCAACCAACACAATGATGGTAAACAGCACGCTCGGATTGCCGAAACCGAACCAAAACAACGCCATCACCACCCAAATAATCGGCGGCATCGCCAACAAAATCGTAATCACAGGCTTGAGCAACGCCATCGCCGTCTTAAAACTGCCCGCCACCAGCCCCGCAGCCAATCCCGCTACCAAAGCAATCGAAATCCCCACCACCGACCGCCACAGCGAAATGCCGATTTCGTTTTCCTGAAAATGTTTCAATAAATCAAACGACTTTTGAAACACCTCGACCGGCGCAGGCAGCATAAACTCGCCGAACACGGCGCTGCCCCACGCCCACAACGCCACCACCACCATCGCCACGCCCAGACCGGCAAAGCCGCTCCAAAGGTAGTCGATGATGTAAAACACCGCGGGCTGCGGTTTGCGGATTTTGTCGGTTTTAATCATGGTTTGAGTGTTGGTTGATGGGGATGGTTTGGGGACGATAGGTCGTCTGAAAAATGGTAATTGGGTTAGACGGAACACAGTAACCCAACGAAACGGTTTGATTTCCCAAATAGTGTTTTTCAGACGACCTTGGTTTGGAGTTTCAGGGGTATAACTACGCCAGCATACTGTTGCTGCTTATTATTTTATAAATTGAATTTAAAATTTTCAGGTGGATCATACAACTTAGAACGTTTAAATTTAAATTCACCCGTCTCAAAAATTTGACCTTTATATGCCTCTTTCAAATATGGATTTATCCTAGGGTCAAACAGGAGATCCTTAAATAATTCTGTTGGTTTAATATCAAATTTAAAGATGTCTTCTTTGCATAACCCATCTTGTCCAAAATAGATTAAGCGTACTTCATTTTCATGTTGGAATGCTTCTCGTTTGTACAATAACGATTCTGCGATACCGCTTCCATCTGTTTTTAATAGTTCTATTTTTTGAAATTTATTTATCAAATCCTTACTTGTCGCATACTGCACCTGACCAAGAAAACCACGAAATTTTGCAAACTTTCCGATTTCCTTATGTAAAGCTGCTAATAATTTTCTAGGTGTTGTAGAAACTCTAATACCATCTTTATTAGGAGAGTAAATGCGCCACATTGCATCTGATTCCCGATGCCAAGTCCAGCATTGACCATATACTGAATTTCTCGCCTCTATGCTGGTTTCTTCTCCTGACATGATGAATGTTGAAGATAATAGGGCATTTTCAAACGGGTCATCCCATAATTTGGGTTTTACCAAAGTCAATTTATTGGTATCTAAAATTTCTAAAAAACGGTGTATAGGAAAAATTCTATAAATTGTTGTATCTAATTTTTTGTGATCTATAAATAGGAAATTCTTTTCCATAAATCATCCCTTTCAATAAAATATTGTATTGAACTTGTAGGTTGGATCATGACCTAACATTTCAGGCAATCCAACGGTTTTGTTGAGTTTAACAACTCAACCTACGGTTATCACCCACCGTCATTCCCGCGCAGGCGGGAATCCAGAGGTTTGACGTTGCTGCAATTTTAAAACATTCCTGCAATATCAAAGACTGGATTCCCGCTTGCGCAGGAATGACGGCTCTTTGTGTACTGTTTGAACTATTATCTGATAGGCCGTCTGAAAAGAGTAGGTCGGATACTTGTATCCGACAGCCCCGTTTAGCCGAAATATCGAATTCAAGAATCCGACCTACGCTGCTGATAATGTCCTTATAGGCCGTCTGAAAATGACAAGTCAGATTTCATGGCTACTCCACTATTTTCAGACGGCCTTTTTCCTCTTCTAAGCCAAGAAGAACCCGTTATCCGGCAGCTTGCCGCCCAAAAGTTTTGGGTTGAATTGCATCAGGATTTCGTAAAACTTCAAAATCTCGTTCTTCACTTCGCTGCCTTTGGTTACCGTTAGCCGCGCGCCGTCCAAGCCCATGACTAGGGCGGGTTCGGGGGCGGGGAGGTAGTTTTTGCCGATTTTCGCGGCGCTTTGGCGGTTGGCGAGTATCCAGTTGAGCGCGTTTTTCAAATCCTGATGGAAGATGTCGAACTGTGCCTTGTGTGCGTGGAAATATTCTTCGTTGGCGATGATGCCTGCCATCGGAATCAGCGGTTTGGTGTCAAACGCCTGCCCCCATGCTTTCACCAAGTCAAATCCACGCACGACGTTTACGCCCATGGTTTTGCCTTTAAGTAGGCTGGCTGTTGCCATCGGTTCGGGCAGGATGGTGGCGTGGTAGTCCTTGCTCAAAAATAGTCCGACTGCTTCGGGCGGCGTGGCGGTGTAAGTGATGCCGACTTTATGCGCGTCGATTTTCAGTTTTTTCAGCAAGGCTTGCAGCACGATGTCGGGCATATCGTTTTTAAACGGCACGAGGATTTTTTTGCCGACCAAATCCTGCGGCGAGGCAATCGCGCTGCCTTTGCACATCAGCTGCGTGATGCCGTTGGTCAAAATATTCACCATGCCGACTTTCTGCCCTTGGTTGCGCAGGTTCACGCCGACATTGCTCGGACTCATCATGACTTTAAATTGTCCGCTTGCTACACCTGCGCGCAGTTGGTCGGGTGAACGCCAAATTTTCAGCGATACATCCGCCTGTTTCGCCAGCTTGCCTTGCAACGCCGCTACGGCAATGGTTACGCTGGGCATTGCTGGTGCGCCGTACACGGTAAATTGTTCTTTACCGGCAGCCAACAATGAAGGCGAAACGCCTGCCGCTGCCAGAGCGGCGGTCATTTTTAAGAAATCGCGTCTTTTCATATCCATTTTTTATCTCCTAATTCTTAATAAGCCAGTGTAGGCATTCTTTCAGACGGCCTGATTTTAAAACGCCGCATGCAAACTCAACCAATATGTCCTGCCCGGTGCATACACTACGCTGGGCGACAGGGCGAGGACGTGGTCGCCGCTGATGTGTTCGGCGTATTTTTTGTTGAACACGTTGTTCACGCCCAAGCGTAAGCCGTATTTGTCTTTGATGTTTACGCCTGCGTAAAGGTCGGCAACGGTAAAGCCTTTGGCGGCTTCGCGTTTGTCTATGCCCAGACCGCTTGCCGCGTCAAAATCGCCGCGCGTTTGTTTGGCGACAAAGCGTGTTGCGGCGCCGATGTTGTAGCTGCCGTGGGCAAAGTAGTTTTTGTAGTCGGCTTGGACGGCGGCTTCAAACGGACGGATTTGATAGAGCGGTCTACCGTCGGTTTCATTGTGTCCGTAGTTGTAGGTGGCTTTAATGCCTGCCGCCCAATGCGGATTGAAGTTGTAACGCGCGTAGGCCTGTGCGGTGAACAGGCGCGCATCGACATTGCGTGTGATGATGCCGTTGCCTTTGGATGAAATACCGCTTTGTCCGCGTGCGCGGTCAAAAATAATCAGGTCTTTGACTTTGTCCGCTACAAGCGTGCCGCCCACGTTCCATCCCGCGCCTGCGAGCGAGTTCATATAGCCGTTGTAGTAGTCGTTGCGGCTGTCGGCGGTGAGCTTGATGCGGTTGTGTTTTTCAGTTTTCAGCAGGGGATTGCCTGCGATGGTGGCAAGCGAGTTGAAGCGTTCGGTGTTGTCGCCGATGCGTTCTAAGTGAGCAAGGGAAACGCTGTATTTTTGCGTTTCAGACGGCGTGAAATCGTATTTGAGTTCGCCCGACAAAGCATGACGGCGCACTTTGCCGTTGAAGTCGTAGCCGTAATGGGTTTTCCAGATTTGTTGTGATGAGGCGAAGGCGAGATTGCGGTTCATCGGATGGGCGGGCTGCGCCGTATTTTTGCGTACGTCCGCTTCGTTGATTTCGTAGCTTAAGCCCAAGTCCAGTTTGTGTTGGTCGTTGAACTTGTAAGACAGGGTATCGGTAATGCGCCAGCGGTCGAGGTGTACATCGGCGAAACGGTAGCCGTTGAGGAAATCGCGCATGGGAGTGTGGGCGTTGCGCTCGCCGTTTTGGCTGTCGTTGCGGTAGCTGACGGCGGCGTTGTTGTGGAATTTGCCGAAATCCGCGTCGTGTTTGAGCGAGAAGTCGTACACTTTGCGGTCAAGTTCTACGAACACTTTCTGCTGCGTATTGTTTGGACGCAGGGAGTAATTGTCGGCATGGCGTTTGAGTTTGATGATGCCTGCTTCCGCGCTGACCGTATTGCTCAAATCTGCATTGCCCCAACGCGCGTTGAGTTTGGCGATGTGGCGTTCGGTGTCCAATGCGTCGTTGACGAACTGCGGTTGGCGGTCGTTGTTGATGTCGTCGTGCAGATAAGTGAGGCGGTATTCTTGATTTTCAGACGGCACGAAACCGAGTACCAAAGCCTGATTGAAGCGGCTGTATTTCCAATCGGTCTGATTGCCGTCGCCGTCTTTATAGCCGTTTGCCTTGGTATGGTTGATATTGGCAATGCCGTAAACATTCGCCCCACGCGCTTTCGCGGTAACGGAATTGTAAAAACTTTTGCCGTAAAAACCGCTGTTTGCCTTCAGCGGACGGAAGGCTTGGTCTATGTTTTCGGTAACAAAGTAATGATCGCTGCGGTCGGAGCGGTCGAATTGGTTTTCGGGGAAATAGCCTTGCGCTGCGGTCGGTGCAATCGGTTTGGGAGGGGAGAAGGTTTTGACGGATTGTATTTCTTCAGTATTTGCCAGTTGTTCTGCCCAAGATGGAGCAACGGACAAAACGGTCATCAAAGCCCATGTGAGAGTATTTAGTTTCATTTCTTATCTCATGATAATAATTATTATTTATTATCCTATTAAAAAAAATTTAAGTAAATAAGAAAATGATATAAAAACGCCTAGAGCATGATACATCGGTTGAAACTTGATTTTTGGAGCGTAGCAGCAGATTGATTTGGAACTGTTGCCATACTGTCGTTTTTGCCGCGGCTGATAAAAAAGGCTGTATTTTAATAATCCGTTGATTGCAACTATTTGTCAGGGAAAAGAAAATTATTTTTTCGGTTGGGTAGAAACCTATCCTATTAAATACCTTGAAGCCGAGTATGCCTGTCGGTACTATATTAAAACACAGCCTAAAAAAGCGCGAACCAAACGGTTCGCGCTTTTTTCAGACGGCATCAATTATTTTTTGTCGTCTTTAACTTCGGTAAAGTCTGCATCGACCACGTCATCGTCTTTTTGGGATGATGCGTCCGCTTGTGCGTCCTCGCCGGTTTGGGCTTCGGCTTGCGCTTGTGCGTAAACCATTTCGCCCAGTTTTTGGCTGGCTGCACCCAAAGCTTCGGCTTTGGCATCGATGGCGGCTTTGTCGTCGCCTTTCACGGCTTCTTCGGCTTCTTTCAGCGCGGCTTCGATTTTTTCTTTCTCGGCTGCGTCGAGTTTGTCGCCGTAGTCGGTCAAAGATTTTTTCACGGAGTGAATCAGGGCTTCGGCTTGGTTGCGGGAAGCGACCAATTCAGTCAGTTTTTTATCTTCCTCGGCATTGGCTTCGGCATCTTTCACCATGCGTTCGATTTCTTCTTCGCTCAAACCTGAAGAACCTTGGATGGTGATGTTGGCGGCTTTGCCTGTGCCTTTGTCTTTGGCGGAAACGTGCAGGATCCCATTGGCGTCAATGTCGAAGGTTACTTCGATTTGCGGCATGCCGCGCGGTGCGGGTGCGATGTCGCCCAAGTTGAACTGACCCAAAGATTTGTTGGCGGAGGCGCGTTCGCGTTCGCCTTGCAGCACATGGATGGTTACTGCGCTTTGGTTGTCTTCGGCGGTAGAGAACACTTGCGACGCTTTGGTCGGGATGGTGGTGTTCTTCTGAATCAGCTTGGTCATCACGCCGCCCATGGTTTCGATACCCAAAGACAGGGGCGTTACGTCCAGCAGCAATACATCGCTGCGGCCGCCGCTCAATACTTCGCCTTGAATCGCCGCGCCTACGGCAACGGCTTCGTCAGGGTTCACGTCTTTGCGCGGTTCTTTGCCGAAGAAGTCTCTAACGGCTTCTTGTACTTTCGGCATACGGGACTGACCGCCGACCAAAATCACGTCGTCGATGTCGCCGGTGCTCAAGCCGGCATCTTTCAATGCGATTTTGCAAGGTTCGATAGAGCGGGCAATCAGGTCTTCAACCAGGCTCTCGAATTTGGCGCGGGTAATTTTCATCGCCAAGTGTTTCGGACCGGTTGCGTCCATGGTGATGTATGGCAGGTTGATTTCGGTTTGCTGACCGCTGGACAATTCGATTTTGGCTTTTTCGGCAGCTTCTTTCAGGCGTTGCAAAGCCATCACGTCTTGTTTCAAATCAATGCCTTGTTCTTTTTTGAACTCGGCGATGATGTGGTCAATCAAGCGTTGGTCGAAGTCTTCGCCGCCCAAGAAGGTGTCGCCGTTGGTTGCCAAAACTTCAAATTGTTTGTCGCCGTCGAGGTTGGCGATTTCGATGATGGAAATATCGAAGGTGCCGCCACCCAAGTCATACACGGCGATTTTACGGTCTTTGCTGTCGCCTTTGTCCATACCGAATGCCAAAGCGGCTGCGGTCGGTTCGTTGATGATGCGTTTTACATCCAAACCAGCGATGCGACCTGCGTCTTTAGTCGCTTGACGTTGGCTGTCGTTGAAGTAGGCCGGAACGGTAATCACGGCTTCGGTTACTTTTTCGCCCAAGTAAGCTTCGGCGGCTTCTTTCATTTTACGCAGGACTTCTGCGGAAATTTGGGGAGGAGACAGCTCTTTGCCTTGTGCTTTCACCCACGCATCGCCGTTGTTGGCTTTGATGATTTCAAAAGGCATAGATTCGATGTCGCGTTGGACTTCTTTGTCTTCAAATTTGTGACCAATCAAACGTTTGGCGGCGTAAATAGTGTTTTTAGCGTTGGTTACCGCTTGGCGTTTTGCCGGTGCGCCGACGAGGATTTCACCGCCGTCCAAATAAGCGATAACGGACGGCGTAGTGCGTGCGCCTTCTGCGTTTTCGATAACTTTGGTTTGACCGTTTTCAGAAATGGATACACAAGAGTTGGTTGTACCTAAGTCGATACCGATTACTTTTGCCATGTGGATACTCCTATTTGATTTTGCTTATTTTGCGAAATATGTTGGAACATTTTGTCCCGATGGGCTGTAAATAGGGCAGGCGGCGGGCTGTTTCAAGCCACAGTACGGGTATAAGTATGTAACTTTATGAATATATTGGTTTTATATTTGATTTAATACATTTGGCTCCAATGCATTCCAGCATAATATTTCAAATGGCAGGCAGGTTTATTCATAGACGATGCCGGCGAGCATTTCCTGTTCGTTCAAGTTGCCGTACTCTTTTTCCCAGTCGTGTGAAGACTCGATGATGTCGCATTCTTTGGAAAGGGAGACTTGTTCTGCATCCATATCTTTGGCGTTCAGCATATTGAATTGTTCGCACAGGGATGCGGATAAAGTGATGTCGGGCTGTTTGGCTTCAGAACGGTTTTCTTGGAAGGCAAAGCAGAATGCGGTAAATGCCGTAGTATAGATAAGATATTTGCCGGTTTTCTTCATTTTTTTATCCTTTTTCTGTCAATTCAGGATCAAACCTATGGAAAATCTGAAAAATTATGCGTTAAGTAAGGAAAATCATAACTTAAATTTAGTTTATCATAGTTATTCCGTTTTTTGGATAGCTAAGGTAAAATATATTTTATGTTTACTTTAAATGATTGAATGAAGGGGAACGGAAGGATATTTATGGAAACCTTTAAAGACAGACTGGTTTTTTTATGGAAAAGCGAAGCGAAGCAGGCAAAAATCGCATCCGATATTGAAATGACGATTGCGGGCTTCAGCAGGATATGGAATGAAGGCGGTCTGCCGAAGTCTGAAACATTAAAAAAAATCAAGCAGTTGAAGGGGTGTAGTATCGATTGGCTGCTGACGGGGGAGGGTAATCCGTTTCCGGATGAAGCCCCAAAAAAATCCCTTGCTTACGATACCTTGGGCAATGAAGTTGATACTGACGAGTTTGTCTTCGTGCCGAGATATGATATTCGGGCGGCTGCGGGATACGGGCAGTTTGTCGATCATGAGGAACCGGTATTTACAATGGCGTTCAGACGGCATTGGATTGAGAATTATGTTACCCGTGATGTGAAAAACCTGTCTGTAATTTCCGTCAAGGGGGATTCGATGGAGGGGGTTTTGAATGACGGGGATTCAATTTTGGTCAACCATAGCGAGAATACGCCGAAGGACGGACTGTATGTGTTGCGGATTAATGAAAACTTGTTGGTCAAACGCCTGCAAATCGTCCCCGGCGGGATTATCAATGTCATTTCCGCCAACGAGGCTTACCCTGCTTTTGAAATCAATTTGAACGACTTGACCGATGATGTGGAGATTATCGGGCGTGTCGAGTGGTTCGGCAGGGCAGTTTGAGTTTGGGGCTTGAAATTGCAGGCGGCCAAACTTATCTATTGGGACAATTCCTTTTTCAAAGGCGAAGCCCTGCTTGCCTTTGAAGGGGGTTTGAGAGAGAATGCAGAAAATACTATATTAAGGAATAACACCATGTCGGATGAAAGTCCCATTATTTTTACTGACAGCTGCTGTGCCAAAGTTGCCGATTTGATTGCCGAAGAAAACAACCCTGATTTGAAATTGCGGGTTTTTGTCAACGGCGGCGGCTGCTCGGGTTTCCAGTACGGATTTACTTTTGACGAAATCAAAAACGACGACGATTTTGAAATTGAGAAAAACGGTTTGGTCTTTTTGGTCGATCCGATGAGCTATCAATATCTGGTCGGTGCGGAAATTGACTATACGGAAAGTTTGCAGGGTTCGCAATTCGTCATCCGTAATCCCAATGCGGAAACGACCTGCGGTTGCGGATCGTCGTTTTCCGTATGACCGCTTGGTTCGTGTGATGCCGTCTGAACGTTCAGACGGCATTTTTACTTTTGGAAAATATATTATCGGGATGAATTCACATATAATCCGATTGTTTGAAGATGAATCGGGTTTCCCGAAAGGAACGGGCGGAACGGTATCAGGCGTATTTGTTCCCTTATGATTGAGATGAGTAAAGATTACCGAAACGATTTGTACGATGTATATGTTTCCTACCCGCCCCAAGTGGATCGCGGGCTTATCCGGGAGTGCCTTAAGGAGAATCTCGGCGAAGAAAAGGCGGAAGGATTGATTGAATCGCTCGATTCCAAACCGCAAGTGCTGGTTGAGGAAAAATGCACTTGGGCGAAACGGGAAGAGTTGCACGATTATTTCAGCTATTTGGGTTTGGATATTATTACCCGGAGATATATGGAGTTGGAAACGGTTGTGCCTCCAGAGGAAGGGGAGGGCGAAGGAGAAGGCGCGGATGGGGAAATGCCCGAATATCTTGAACTTCACGGCGGGCGGGAAGATGATATTTCCGCACCTTCGCAACCCGAACCGCCGCCCCGCAATATCAAACCGCTGGTTTTCGGGCTGCTGATTGCCTTTTTGGGCTATCTGCTTGGTAAGATTTTTTGATTGTCCGATAAATGCTGTATTCGGGATTTTATATATGAAATGGTTGAAACGCCTGACGGTCATTGTCGGGACTTTTTACCGCTATCGGCTGGCAGGCCTGTGCGCTTCGCTGATGGGTAGCGGTTGGATATGCGCTCTGCTGAAAATGATGCCGCAGTCGTCCAAATTGAAAAACGAACCGCCCGCCGTCCGCCTGCGCCTTGCCTTGGAAAGCCTGGGGCCGATTTTCATCAAGTTCGGGCAGGTATTGTCCACACGCCCCGATTTGATTCCGCACGATTACGCCGTCGAACTGGCAAAGCTGCAAGACAAAGTACCGCCTTTTGACGCGCGGCTTTCGCGTGAACAAATCGAAAAATCGCTGGGGCAGCCCATCGAAAAGCTGTATGCGGAATTTGAAACCGAACCCGTCGCCAGTGCGTCCATCGCTCAAGTACACAAAGCCCGCCTGCATTCGGGCGAACGAGTGGCGGTCAAAGTTTTGCGCCCCAACCTCTTGCCCCTTATCGAACAGGACTTGTCGCTGATGCGTTTCGGCGCGGCTTGGGTCGAACGCTTGTTTTCAGACGGCAAGCGTCTGAAGCCGCACGAAGTGGTGGCGGAGTTCGACAAATATCTGCACGACGAGTTGGATTTGATGTGCGAAGCCGCCAATGCCGGACAGCTCGGACGCAATTTCCAAAACAGCAATATGCTGATTGTGCCCAAGGTGTTTTACGACTACTGCACAAGCGACGTGCTGACCATCGAATGGATGGACGGCACGCCGGTTTCCGACATCGCCAAACTCAAAGCAGACGGCATCGATTTGCACAAACTCGCCGATTACGGCGTGGAAATCTTTTTCACGCAAGTCTTCCGCGACGGCTTTTTCCACGCGGATATGCACCCCGGCAATATTTTGGTCGCCGCCGACAACCGCTACATCGCCCTTGATTTCGGCATCGTCGGCACGCTGACCGATTACGACAAACGCTATCTCGCCATCAACTTCCTCGCCTTTTTCAACCGCGATTACCGGCGCGTCGCCACCGCCCACATCGAATCGGGCTGGGTACCTGCCGACACGCGTGCGGAAGAATTGGAAGCCGCCGTCCGCGCCGTTTGCGAACCGGTGTTCAACAAACCGATTTCGCAGATTTCCTTCGGCTTGGTACTGATGCGCCTGTTTGAAGTCAGCCGCCGCTTCAACGTCGAAATCCAACCGCAGCTGGTATTGCTGCAAAAAACGCTGCTCAACATCGAAGGCTTGGGCCGCCAACTCGATCCCGATTTGGACTTGTGGAAGACCGCCAAACCGTTTTTGGTGCGCTGGATGAACGAACAGGTCGGCCCCAAAGCCCTTTGGCGCAACCTCAAAAACGAAGCCCCCGACTGGGCGCAAATCATCCCTTCATTGCCGCGCAAAATCAATGCCTTGGTCGATGAGGCGCGCCGGCAGGAAATGCGCGATGCCTATATCCATTTGGTCAAAGTGCAGCAGCGGCAAAGCCTGTGGCTGGCGGCGATAGCGGTTGTTTTGCTGCTGATTTTGCTTTTGAAATAGGCTTTGTCCGAATCATCGCCCGACTCCGCCCGTTTATAAGGAAATCGGTTATTTCCGGTTGTGTGGGAATCGGGTGTATCGAATAAAAGGCATTTTGTCCGACTGGCAAGTGCCGGCATCGGCGGCTTGAAGCGGGCAATGCCGTCTGAAGCCCGTTTGGCGTTTCAGACGGCATTGGTGCGGATATTCAAATCATAAAGTCGATTTCGGCAAACTGGATATTTTGATCCATATCCGCCGACGGGGTTTTGAGCGATCGCGCCACGGGTTTGGCGGGTACGCCGACAACCGTGATGGACGGCGGCACGTCTGAAACCACGACGCTGCCCGCGCCGATTTTGGCATTGCTGCCGATGCGGATATTGCCCAATATTGAGGCGTTTGCGCCGATCATCACGCCGTCGCCGATTTTGGGGTGGCGGTCGCCGCCTTCTTTGCCCGAACCGCCTAAGGTTACGCCGTGTAGAATCGAAATGTTGTTGCCCAACACGGCAGTCTCGCCGGCAACAAAGCCTGTGGCGTGGTCGAGCATCAGTCCGTATCCGAAACGGGCGGCAGGATGGATGTCCACGCCGAATACTTCGGACATACGGTTTTGCAGGAAATACGCCAGCGTTTTGCGCCCGTCGAGATACAGCCGGTGGTTGATTCGGTGTGCCTGAATCGCGTGGAAGCCTTTGAAATATAAAAGCGGCAGCGAATATTCGTCGCAGGCGGGATCGCGTTCGTAGATGGCTTTTAAGTCTGCTTCGACACATTTGCCGATTTGGGTGTCGCTGCCCAACGCCTGCTGGTAGATTTCAAACAGCGCACGCACGTCCATAATCGGGCTGCCGAGTTTGCTGGAAAGGTGGTAGGCAAGGACGGAGCCGAGGGACTCGTGGCGCAACACGGTTTGGTGCAAAAAACTTGCCAGCATCGGTTCGGCGGCGGCGGCGGCCGCGGTTTCTTCGCGGATGGTGTGCCAGAGGTCGAAACCGTTTGTGTTCAAATGGTTTTTTTTCATAATGGATGCCGTCTGAAAAGCATAAGGTCGGCGGTATCTTACCGTTTATATGGTTTTTGCGGTAGGGTATTCGGAGATAAGTTTGAGATTTTCTGTTTCGTCTTGAAGTTTCTTTCCGGCGTCCTTATATTCAGCGCAATCAGATTTTGATTTCCAATTTGTTTTAAGGGATACGATATGAGCGAACAGACGCAGCAGCAAAATAGTGAAGAGGCGGTTGAAAATGTGGAAACAGTTGAAACCGTAGAGGCTGCCGAAACAGCAGAAAATGGTGCAGGGGAGCAGGAACCAGTCTCTGCCGAGCCGACTTATGAGGATTTACAGGCGCGGATTGCCGAGCTGGAAGCGCAGTTGAAAGACGAGCAGCTGCGTGCTTTGGCAAACGAGCAAAACCTGCGCCGCCGCCATCAGCAGGAAATTGCCGATACGCACAAGTTCGCCGGACAGAAGTTTGCCGTGGAAATGCTGCCGGTCAAGGATTATCTGGAAATGGCGCTTTTGGATCAGAGCGGCAATTTCGATGCGCTGAAAATGGGCGTGCAGATGACTTTGAACGAGTTGCAGAAAGCATTTGATGCCACGCAAATCAAGGAAATCAACCCTAAAGCGGGCGACAAGCTCAATCCGAATATCCATCAGGCGATGCAGGCGGTGGCCAGTGAGCAGGAACCCAATACCGTGGTCGGCGTGATGAAGAAGGGTTATACGCTGTCCGACCGCGTGTTGCGCCCGGCTATGGTTACGGTGGCACAGAAGGAAGCCTGAAGGCGTCTGGGGAATAATCTGATTTATTTCCTGAAGCGCGTTTTGCGTATGAACCGATTGAAGTAAAACGGCAATGCCGTCTGAACCCGCCTGTCGGGCTTCAGACGGCATTTTATAGTGGATTAACAAAAATCAGGACAAGGCGACGAAGCCGCAGACAGTACAAATAGTACGACAAGGCGAGGCAACGCTGTACTGGTTTAAATTTAATCCACTATATTTCGGCGTTAACGGTCAACCCGTATGCCGCCTGCCTGTTTTTCTTTATCCAGTTTCTTTTGCAGGGTGTCGCAAGGCGTGTCGCAGTCGCACATTTTTTTCATACCCAAGGCGGTAATGCCGCCGCAACTGCCTTTGATGGTGCGTTTGGAGAAAATATAGCCGACCGCCATACCGATGATGACGGTCAGGAAGATGCCGAAGGTGAGGAGCAGGGTTTTCATAGTGTTTCCCAATCGGTGTGTGTTTAACGGAGCAGTTTTTCAAATTCGGAAGACATGGCGGTGCGGTAGCCGCCTTTATCCCTGACAATCAGGAAAATGGCGAGTTTTTCGCGCTCTGCCAGCTTCAGGGCTTCGGTTTCTCCTAAAACAAATAATCCTGTGGACAAGCCGTCCGCCGTCATTGCACTGTCTGCGACCACGCTGATGGAGGCGAGGTTGTGGCTGATGGGGCGTTTGTTGTTCGGGTTGATGATGTGGGAGAGGCGTTTGCCGCTTTTATCGACGTGGAAAATACGGTAATCGCCGGAAGTGGCAAGCGAACGGTTGTTCAGCGGGACGATAATCTGCGTATTGCCGCCTTGGACGATATTGGGCTGTTCGATGCCGATGCGCCACGGTTCGCCGCGCGCGTTTTTGCCTTTGCCGTGCAACTCGCCGCCGATTTCGACCAGATAATTTTGAATGCCGTATTTTTCCAGTTCGCCCGCAACTTTATCAACGCCGAAGCCTTTGGCAATCGAAGATAAATCCAAATAGGCCTTGGGGTGGGTTTTGCTCAAGGAGGCGTAATCTTTGCCTTGTTTCAAAATGATTTTGTCTATGCCCGTATAAGATGCCGCCTGTTTGATTTGTTCCGGCGACGGTTCACGGGTAACGGATTTGTCGGGGCCGAATCCCCAAAGGTTGACCAAGGGGCCGACAGTTACGTCCAGCGCGCCGTGTGTCAGGCGGTTCAGGCGGACGGCCTCGGCGGTAACGTGTGCGAAGTCGCTTGAAATGCGGAGGGGCTTGCCGGCTGTGTGTTGGTTGAACCGGCTGATTTCGGAGTCGGGCTGATAGGTGGACATCTGCCGGTTGACTTCTTTAAGCGCGTCATCGATGCGCTTTTGTATTTCGGCAGGTGAGGGGAGTTTGTCCCGATTATTTGAAAGGTATTTGACGGTATAGGTCGTGCCCATCGTTTCGCCTTGCAGGGTAACGGTTTGCGCGGTTTGTTCCGAACAGGCGTTCAGGAAGATGAAACCCAGGGCAAATATCAAGGCGCGGATAAGGTTCGGCAGGCGTGTTTCAGACGGCATAGTGTTTGACGGTTTTGGCAAATGGCTTGAATTATATCGCAAAATGGCCGATATGTTTCTATGCCGATGCCGTCTGAAGGGTGTTCGGGCGGCATCGCCCGTCGTTTGGGTGGCGGTAATATAGTGGATTAAATTTAAATCAGGACAAGGCGACGAAGCCGCAGACAGTACAAATAGTACGGCAAGGCGAGGCAACGCCGTACTGGTTTAAATTTAATCCACTATAAAAAACAAACCGGTGTTTTACCAACCGGTTTGTCAGGGTTTAATGGTCAGCGCGTCCTGCGTTGCCATTTGTTGTAGTAGTATTCGTAATCTTCATCACGACCGCCCGATTCAATCCAATCATCGTATTCGGGGCTGTTTTCAAAGCTGTCAGACATTATCCGTACCTCGCAAAATGAGTTTATCGATACTTTTTTAGTTATGGAATCAACCATAACTAAAAAGAAGTATACTTCTTTGCTTTTCCGCCAAAATATTTAACCGCACATCCGCCGCAGGGTAAAAATGGAAGTTCAACGATATTGATACGGGTATGGGCGGATGCCGTCTGAAGGGTGTTCGGACGGTATCGGATAAAAAAAAGGAAGAAACCGAGGTTTCTTCCTTTTGTGTTTGAAGCCGAATATTTAACCGCCGAAATCGTCCAAGAGGATGTTTTCGTCTTCCACGCCCAAGTCTTTGAGCATTTTAATGACGGACTGGTTCATAATCGGGGGGCCGCACATATAAAATTCGCAGTCTTCCGGTGCTTCGTGGTTTTTCAGGTGGTTTTCGTAAACCACGTTGTGGATGAAGCCTGTGTAGCCGTCCCAGTTGTCTTCCGGCAGCGGATCGGACAGGGCGACGTGCCACGTGAAGTTCGGGAATTCTGCCGCGAGTTGGTCAAAGTCTTCGACATAGAACATCTCGCGTTTGGAACGTGCGCCGTACCAGAAGGTAATCTTACGTTTGGAGTTCAAACGTTTCAACTGGTCGAAAATGTGGGAACGCATCGGAGCCATACCCGCACCGCCGCCGATAAATACCATTTCGGCATCGGTGTCTTTGGCGAAAAATTCGCCGAACGGGCCGGAAATCGTAACTTTGTCGCCGGGTTTGAGCGACCAGATGTAAGACGACATTTGTCCCGGAGGCGCATCGGGTACGCGCGGAGGCGGCGTGGCGATACGCACGTTCAGCATAATGATGCCTTTTTCTTCAGGGTATGAAGCCATAGAGTAGGCGCGCAAAATCGGTTCGTCCACTTTGGAAACGTATTGCCACAGATTGTATTTGTCCCAGTCTTCGTGATATTCCTCAGGAATGTCGAAGTCTTTGTAGGCAACAGTGTGCGGCGGGGCTTCGATTTGGATGTAGCCGCCGGCGCGGAAAGGCACTTCTTCGCCTTCCGGAATGGCAAGCTTGAGTTCTTTAATGAACGTGGCTTTGTTGTCATTGGAGATGACGGTACATTCCCATTTTTTCACGCCGAACACTTCTTCGGGGACTTCAATCTCCATATCGGTTTTGACGTTGACTTGGCACGACAGCCGGCAGCCTTCGCGCGCTTCGCGTTTGTTGATGTGGGACAGCTCGGTCGGCAGGATGTCGCCGCCGCCGCTTTTTACGACGACGCGGCACTGACCGCACGAACCGCCCCCGCCGCAGGCGGAGGGGATAAAGATGCCTTCGTTGGCAAGCGCGCCCAAGAGTTTGCCGCCGGCGGGCATCGTCAGCTCTTTTTCGCCGTTGACTTTGATGGTGATGTCGCCTTCGCTCACCAACTTGGATTTGGCAAACAGAATCATCAGTGCCAAAACCAAAACGATGACGGTAAACATCACAATACCTAAAATAATCTCCATACCGGTCCCTTTCTTATAACTGGATGCCGGAGAACGACATAAACGCCATCGCCATCAGGCCTGCGGCGATAAAGGTAATGCCCAAGCCTTTGAGGCCTTTGGGAGCGTCCGAATATTTCATTTTTTCGGTAATGCCCGCCAAAGCGACAATCGCCAACATCCAGCCCAGGCCTGCGCCGAAGCCGTACACGACGGACTCGCCGAAGTTGTATTCGCGTTGCGCCATAAACGATACGGCACCGAAAATCGCGCAGTTTACGGTAATCAGCGGCAGGTAGATACCCAATGCGTTGTAGAGGGCTGGGACGAATTTGTCCAAGAACATTTCCAAAATCTGTACCAAAGCGGCAATCACGCCGATGAAGGTGATGAATTTCAAAAAGGTCAAATCCACGCCTTCGACAATCGCGCCGTCTTTGAGCAGCGAGTAAACGAGTTGGTTGGCAGGGACGGACAGCCCGAGTACGAAAATTACCGCCACACCCAAACCGAATGCGGTGGATACTTTTTTGGATACCGCCAAAAACGTGCACATACCCAAAAAGAAGGATAGCGCCATATTTTCAATGAAGACGGATTTGATGAAGAGGCTCAAATAGTGTTCCATAGCTTATTCCTCCGCCTGTTCGGGTTTCCAAGTACGCAGTCCCCAAATCAAAAAGCCGATGATGAAGAACGCGCTGGGGGCGAGCAGGAAGAGGCCGTTGGTCTGATACCAGCCGCCGTCCTGCACGGTTTGGAAAACGGTGTAGCCCAAGAGCTTGCCCGAGCCGATCAGTTCGCGGACGGTGGCGACGACAAGCAGCATCATCCCGTAGCCCGCGCCGTTGCCGATGCCGTCGATCAGGCTTTCCAGCGGCGGCTCTTTCATCGCAAATGCTTCGGCGCGGCCCATCACGATACAGTTGGTAATAATCAGACCGACGAATACGGAAAGCTGTTTGGACAATTCGTAGGCAAATGCCTGCAAGAGTTGGTCGACCAGCGTAACCAGTGACGCGATAATCGCCATTTGCACGATAATACGGATGCTGTTGGGGATGTAGTTGCGTACCAGCGAAATGAAGAAGCTGGAAAAACCGGTTACCAAAGCTACGGAAATACCCATCACGATGGCCGTCTGAAGTTTGGTGGTAACCGCCAAAGCCGAACAAATACCCAAAACCTGCAAGGCAATCGGGTTGTTGTCGATAAAGGGTGAAAACATCAAATGTTTCAAGCGTTTCATATCAGCCATTATTGCGCTCCTGCTGATTTCAATTTGTTCAGGTAGGGGATATAGCCGTTTTCGCCGAACCAGTAGGCGAACGAACCTTGCACGCCTTTGGATGTCAGCGATGCGCCGGAGAGGGCATCTACGCCGTGTTCTTTGTCCGAACCCGCGCCTTTGCCGACGTGCAGGGCGAGTTTGCCTTGTCCGTCAAACAGTTTTTTGCCGACGAATTTTTGCTGCCACAAAGGATTGCCGATTTCGCCGCCCAAGCCCGGGGTTTCGCCTTGCTCGTAGTAGGTAATGCCGTTGATGGTGTTGCCGTCGGGTTGGATGGCGACAAAGCCGTACATGACCGACCACAAACCGTTGCCGTGCATCGGCAGGATGATTTGGCCGATTTTGCCGTCTTCGCCTTTTACCAAATAAACCTCGGTGTATTTGGCACGGCTTTTGATGCCTGCCAAATCGTCTTCAGGTTTGATTTGGATGCTTTGCGCGGGGTCTTTGCCGGCAATGCGCGCGCTGAAGTCTTTCGGCGCGTCTTTCACATATTCGCCGGTCGCCAAGTCCACGACACGTTGCTCGATACGCTCGGCAAAGGTTTTGCTAATGTCGGTGTTTTTATCCATCAAACCGGCTACGCTCAAGATATAGCCTTGTTTGTCTTGGAGTTTTTGTTTCTCTTGGATGGGTTTCAAGCCGACGACCGCACCGGCAACGATGACCGAGCAAATCAGGCTGACCGCCAACACGACAATCAGCGTGCCGCTGAAGCTGTCTTTATCGAATTTCTTAGCCATTGCTGCGCGCCTTTCTGCGTTTGATGTTCGCTTGTGCGACGAAATAGTCGAAAATCGGGGCAAACAGGTTGGCAAACAGAATCGCCAACATCATGCCTTCGGGGTAAGCAGGGTTGACCACGCGGATCAACACGCACATCACGCCGATCAGCGCGCCGTACCACCATTTGCCGACATTGGTAAAGGAAGCGGAAACAGGGTCGGTCGCCATAAACAGCATACCGATGGCGAAGCCGCCGACGACCAAATGCCAGTACCAAGGCATAGCAAACATAGCGTTGGTGTCCGAACCGATGAAGTTGAACAGCGAAGACATTGCAATCATACCGATCATCACGCCGGCAATAATGCGCCAAGAAGCGATGCGGGCAAACACGATAAACGCGCCGCCGATTAAGAGTGCCAAAGTGGAGACTTCGCCAATGGAGCCGGGCAGTTTGCCGATAAACGCGTCCATCCAAGTGATGGTTTGACCGGTTACGGCGTTTTTCAGGCCGTCTGCACCGTGTGCCGCCCATTGCGCTAAAGCAGTGGCACCGGAATAGCCGTCAACCGCCGTCCAAACCGCATCGCCGCTCAGGTTGGCGGGGTAGGCGAAGAACAGGAAGGCACGCCCTGCCAGCGCAGGGTTCATGAAGTTTTTACCCGTACCGCCGAATACTTCTTTTGCAACCACCACGCCGAAGGTAATGCCCAATGCAGCCTGCCACAGCGGCAGCGTGGGCGGAACAATTAAGGCAAACAGAATCGAAGTAACAAAGAAACCTTCGTTGATTTCGTGTTTGCGCACGGTGGCGAACAAGACTTCCCAGAAGCCGCCCACAACAAATACAGTCGCGTAAATCGGCAGGAAGAAAATCGCGCCGAAGAGCATTTTGCCCAACACGCCCGCTTCAGACGACATATTGATGCCCAAAGCGTCGGCAAGGGCGTAATGCCAGTCGTTGGCGATGCTTTGTTGCAGCAAATCGGGCGTTAAGGCACCGAATGCCTGTACGCCGACGTTGTACATACCGTAAAACATAGCGGGGAACAAAGCCAGCCACACCAAAATCATCATGCGCTTGGAGTCGAGCGCGTCGCGGACGTGTGCCGCTTTGCGCGTTACCGCGCCGGATGTATAGAAAATCGTCGCCGCAGCTTCGTAGAGGGCATACCATTTTTCATGTTTGCCGCCCGGCAGGAAGTGCGGTTCGATTTTTTCAAGAAAATGTTTCAAGCCCATAATCAGCCTTCCTTCTCAATGGTTTCCAGCACCTTGCGCAACAGCGGGCCGTATTCGTATTTACCCGGGCAGACGAAGCTGCACAAAGCGAGGTCTTCTTCGTCCAATTCCAAGCAACCCAAAGCCTGCGCGCTGTCGGTGTCGCCGACGATTAAATCGCGCAGAAGCAGGGTAGGCAGGATGTCCAGCGGCATCACGCGCTCGTAAGTACCGATCGGCACCATGGCGCGGTCGCCGCCGTTGACGGCTGTCGTGAACTTGAAGAGTTTGTTTTTCAGGAAATGGCCGAGGGTCGTGCGCGTAATCGAGTATTTGTCCGGCTGCGGCGCAACCCAGCCGAACAGCTCTTTGCTGCGGCCTTCTTCGATAACGGAAATCTGATTGTGGTAGCGGCCGAGGTAATCGTGCGCGCCTTGCGCAATCGCGCCGTTCAATACCGAACCGGAAATGACGCGGTTGTCTGCATCAACCAATTCGCCCGCAGTAATTTGCGATACTTTCGCACCCAAAACGGTACGCAAGAGGCGCGGTTTGTTGACTTGAGAACCACCCAAAGCAATCACGCGCTCGGTGTTCAGACGGCCTGTTGCAAACAAACGGCCAATGGCAATTACATCTTGATAATTGATGGTCCAAACGGTTTTGTTCGCACCGACCGGCTCGATGAAATGAATGTGTGTGCCGCTCAAACCCGCGGGATGCGGGCCGCCGAATTCGTGCGTTTCAATGTTGGCGGCGTTTTCAGACGGCACGTCCGCACCGGCTGCTTTACACACATGGATTTTACGTTCGGTCAGGCGGCTTAATACCAACAGACCGCGTTTGAAGTCTTCGGCGGCTTCTTTGATAACGACCACGGGATCGGCAGCCAGCGGGTTAGTGTCCATCGCATTGACGAAGATGGCGAACGGCTCGGCATCGACGGCAGGGATTTTGCTGAACGGACGGGTACGCAGCGCAGTCCACAAACCGGATTGAATCAGGTTGCGGCGCACTTCTTCGCCGCTTAAGTTTGCCAACGCTTCGGGCGCGTAGCGTTCAAACTCGATTTCGTCGTTGCCTTCAACGGCAATCACGACCGACTGAAGTACGCGCTTTTCGCCACGGTGAATCGCGGCGATTTTGCCTGAAACCGGAGCAGTAAATACTACGCCCGGATTCTTTTTGTCTTCAAACAGCACTTGGCCTTTTTTGACGGCATCGCCTTCCTTGACTTTCATCGAGGGGCGCATACCGGCATATTCTTCGCCAAGCAACGCGACTTCGGTAATGGCCGGACCGTCATAAATGACTTGCTCCGGTCTGCCTGCGATGGGCAGGTCTAGACCTTTTTTGATTTTAATCATAGATTTGCATTACTTGTGATGGTTAAGGTAAAAACGGCGTGTTTTTGATACGGTGTCGCGGGGCATCAAAAGCATTGAATAAATTAATGTAGCAAAGTGTTAGATTTTATCAGGAATTGTACCTGTTTGTCAGATTTGCCGCTTTTTTCCTTGCGGAAGCCGTTTTTAATTGTCGGAAGGGGGAATATCGATTTGATTATGCTGAAATTTAAAATGCCGTCTGAAGGTTCAGACGGCATAGCGTTTACAGCAGTTTGAAAACGAAAAAGACAAGGGTGTGGATGATGAAGACGGGTATCAGGAAAGCAACCGACCACATCATATAGCCGAAGAAAGTCGGCATCGGTACGCCGCGCTGTTCGGCAATGGCTTTGACCATAAAGTTCGGCGCGTTGCCGATGTAGGTCAGTGCGCCCATAAATACCGAACCCATAGAAACGGCCAGCAGGGTATGGAACAGGGGTCCCGTCATCAAGGCTTGGGCATCGCCGCCCGCCATATTGAAAAACACGAGATAAGTGGGCGCGTTATCCAAGAATGCCGACAATATGCCGCTCATCCAAAAATACATCGTATTGATCGGATGGCCTGCCGTATCGTGAACCAGCGATACCACCCCGCCCAGCGCGCCTGCCTCGCCTGCTTTCAGAATGCTCAGGACGGGGAAGATGGTGATGAAGATGCCGAGGAAGAGTTTGCCCACTTCGGCGATGGGTTCAAAGTTGAATTCGTTGCCTGCGCGGACTTGTTTGGGCGTGATTGCCATAGATACGGCGGTCAATGCAATCAGGATGACATCGCGGACGAGGTTTTGCAGGGCGTAACGGCTGCCGAGGATTTCAAATCCCGGGTGTTCGGGTTTCCAAAGACCGGACATTAGAACCGCGCCGACCACGCCTGTCAGCAGGAGGAAGTTCCATTTGCCGAAGATGGCGATTTTTTCGGGTTTTTCCTGTTGTGCCGGTGTATCTTGTGCAATGTTTTCCTGTTTGAAGAAACGGTTGTCGATGAAATAGAAGGCGGTCAACAGGACGGCGGTGCTGATCAGGACAGGGGTAAGCATATGTTTGACCGTCCACATGAAATCTACGCCTTTGAGGAAGCCGAGGAAGAGTGGGGGGTCGCCCAAAGGGGTCAGGCCGCCGCCGATGTTTGCAACCAAGAAAATGAAGAAGATGACGATGTGCACGCGTTGGGCACGGGTTTGATTGGCTTTCAGCAGCGGACGGATCATCAGCATTGCCGCGCCGGTCGTGCCCATAATTGAAGCCAGTGCCGTGCCGACGGCAAGCAGGGCGGTGTTGAGCTTGGGTGTGCCGTTCAAGTCGCCCCAAACCAAAATGCCGCCTGAAATGGTGTACAGGGCAAGCAGCAGCAGGATAAAGGGGATATATTCTTCGATTAATGCGTGTGCGACGGTATGTATGCCGGCGGACGCGCCAAAAACCAAACTGAACGGGATGAGGAAGAGCAATGTCCAAAAGGCGGTGATTTTGCCGTAATGGTGATGCCATGTATGCGAAAAAAACAAGGGGCCCAATGCGATAGACAGCAAAATCAGGGCAAAGGGCAGACCCCACAGCAGGTTTAGGTTTGCGCCGTCCAAATTTGCGGCGTAAACCGATGCCGGGAAAAGCATTAGTGAAAACAGGGGTAGGTGGCGCATCGTGTTTCCTCGATTCAAGCACTGCCTTGCGCGGAGCGCGGGAGTGATACAGGCTTCGTGCCGCCCGGACATAGGCGGACTGTGCTGCCTGTTTGTTTTTGAAAAAAGTTTTCCGATTGATTGTAAAGTAAATAATTAGGATAAACCAGTTTCCCAAACCGGAAGGCGGCGGGAAGGGGGATTGGCCGTGCTTGGGAATATATGTTCTTTTTGATAAATAATTTTATTTAAAACAAAGAAATATATATCTTTAATAAATAATCTATCAAAAACGAAAAATGAATTTATTTTAACATATATTTGCAATGAAGCAGGTTTGCCCCGTCCGTTTGTTTGCCCTTATCCCTTTCAGACGGCATTCAAGATTCGGGCCTGCGCCACATCCATATGGCGACAAGGGAACAGAAAACCGATGAAATTGCGCCTACCCACCAGCGTTGGGGGAACTGCCAAAACATCATCAGGCAGGATGCGGTCATCATGCTGATGGCGAAAATCTTGGCTTTGCGCGGTACTGCGCCGTTTTGTTCCCAGTTATGAACCATCGGGCCGAAATAACGGTGCCGGTGCAGCCAGCGGTGAAAACGCGGGGATGCCTTTGCCCAGCAGGCGGCGGAGAGCAGTACGAACGGCGTGGTCGGCAACAGCGGCAAAAAAATGCCGATTATCCCCAGCAGCAGGGAAATGCAGCCGCAGGCAATCAACAGGTAGCGTATCATTTTTCACCCTGCTGTTTATTGCGGGTAAACGGACATTGCGAAATCCCCAGTTTTTCCCAACCTTCATGCCCCATTTTTTCCAGCAGGGCGATATTGCGTTCGAATATTGCTGAAGCGTCGGGAAAGGCTTGCGCAGCTTTGGCAATGCTGTCTTCTCGGATGAGGTGCAGCGTCGGATAGGGAGAACGGTTGGTGTAGTTGCCGATGTCGTCGGGTTCGGTATTCTGAAAGCGGAATTGGGGATGGAACGGTGCGATTTGGACGATGCCTTCCAAGCCGTTTTCGACAACGGCGGCATCGGCAATGTCGAGCATATCGTTGAATACGTCGAAATCGGGGAATAGGGTCGGGTGAACCAGCAGGGTGGTTTCCAGTTCGGTGGCGGGCGTATTGCCCAGTCGCTGCAGTTCTTCGTCCAAGTCTTCCAAAAAACCGTCAAGGTGTTTGGCTTCGCTGATTGCGATGCGGACAAGGTTTTTAACGTGGGGGGCTTTGGCAAAGGGACACAGGTTCAGACCGATGACGGCTTTTTCCAACCATTGTCCGGTGTGTTCGGCAACAGCATCTTTATTTTCGGAAGTATTGATATTCATTATTGTCATGTAAATGTGTTTGCAGATTGCATGTGCGGGAAAGGAAGGACATTATTCCTTCAGCAGGTGGTTGAGCGGCAGGGATGTGGTGTGTTTGATTTCTTTTAAAACAAAGCTCGATTGCGCATCCTGTACGCCGTGGTGGGACAGGAGCGTATCCAAAACAAAATGGGAAAACGCGTTCATATCGGTAAAAAATGCCTGAAGCAGGTAGTCGGTTTCCCCTGTCAGGGCGAAGCAGCTCAAGACTTCCGGCCATTTTCGAACCGATGCGGCAAAATCTTCCCGCGCATCTTTTGCTTTGCTGATGGAAACGCGGATAAATGCCTGAAGCCCCAGATTAACGGATTCCGGAGACAGCAGCGCGGCATATTGGCGGACGATGCCGGCATCTTCCAACTGCTTCAGACGGCGCAGGCACGGAGAAGGCGAAAGTGCGACACGTTCGGACAGTTCGACATTGGTGAGCCTGCCGTTTTCCTGGAGAACCTGTAAGATTTTAATATCGGTTTTGTCTAAAGTGAGTTGGGGCATATTTGCGTTCCGTTTTAAGGAATCCGGATTGTCTGTCCGTATGTTTGCGGCAATCCGCACAGATGGAGGCCATATTAACATATAAAAAGTTATACCGTCATCCGGGACAAATTTTGTTTTCGGAAAATCATGTGGAAACAGAGGCGGTCGGTTTGCATCTTTTTAAGACGGCTTGCCCAAACCGCCGATTCAAGACATAATCGCGCCATGTGCAGGAGAGAGCTACACCCGATTACGCGTAGCCGCCGAAGGCGCAGATGCCCTTAAATCGCTCAGGCAACAGGGACTGCACATTGAAATAAAACATCTGGAGAGCGGCGTTTCCCAAAGATACGCCCACCGAAGGGGAGAAGGCCGTCTGAACCACCATTCAGACAACCGCGCAAAGCAGTGAGCAGACTGGTTTGCCATCAAGCGGATACGGCCGAAAATCTCAGGTCCAAGGACAGATAGGGTCTTCCGCGCATCTTGTGCGGACGACATCTGAACAATAAATCTGGAGAAACTTGAGAATGACTGCCCTGAAAACCACCCCATTTCATCAAGCCCATCAAGATGCAGGCGCGAAGCTGGTAGATTTTGTCGGCTGGGAGCTGCCCATCCATTATGGTTCACAAATCGCCGAACACGAAGCCGTGCGCACCGATGCTGGTATGTTCGACGTATCCCATATGCTCGTTACCGACGTCGCCGGAGCGAACGCCAAAGCCTTTTTCCGCAAACTGATTGCCAACGACGTTGCCAAACTTGCTTTCGTCGGCAAAGCCCTTTATTCCGCGCTGCTCAACGACAACGGCGGCGTGATTGACGACTTAATCGTTTACCGCACCAACGAAGCCGAAACCCAATACCGCATCGTGTCCAACGGCGCGACCCGCGAAAAAGACACGGCGCAATTCCACAAAGTTGGACAAGAGTTCGGCGTTGTCTTTAATCCGCGCTACGACCTCGGCATGCTCGCCGTGCAAGGTCCTAAAGCCATCAAAAAACTCCTGACCGTTAAACCCGAATGGGCGGATGTCGTCCACAACCTCAAACCGTTCCAAGGCGCGGATTTGGGCAACGATTGGTTTGTCGCCCGCACCGGCTATACCGGCGAAGACGGCGTCGAAGTGATTCTGCCGAGCACTGAAGCCGTCGCATTCTTCAAAGCCCTGCAAGCAGCAGGCGTACAGCCTTGCGGCCTCGGCGCACGTGACACCCTGCGCATGGAAGCTGGTATGAACCTCTACGGCAACGATATGGACGACAATACCAGCCCGCTCGAAGCAGGCATGGGTTGGACCGTTGACTTGAAAGACGAAAGCCGCGACTTCGTCGGCAAAGCAGCCTTGCTGGCATTGAAAGAAAAAGGTGTTGCCGTCAAACAAGTCGGTTTGCTGCTCGACAAAGGCGGCATCCTGCGCGCGCATATGGAAGTGTTGACCGACAAAGGCAAAGGCGAAACCACCAGCGGCGTATTCTCGCCCAGCCTGAAACAATCCATCGCCATCGCCCGCGTACCGAAAGATTTTGACGGCGATACCGCCAAAGTGCTGATGCGCGGCAAGGAAGTGGACGTGCGCATACTGAAGCTGCCGTTCGTCCGCAACGGTCAAAAACAGTTTGATTAATATCGGTTCAGACGGCATTTTCATTTCATATGCCGTCTGAAAGCAGGTTTTAATTGTTGTCCGATACGGACGTTTGTAGAAAGCCTTGAACAAGGTATCTGTGGATATTGATTTATACAGATGCCGTCTGAAAATAACCCCCTACCAATGGAGAATCAAACCATGAGCAACAACATCCCGGTCGAACTGAAATACGTTGCCAGCCATGAATGGCTGCGCCTTGAAGAAGACGGTACCATCACCGTCGGCATTACCCACCACGCGCAAGAGCTGTTGGGCGACATCGTGTTTGTCGAGCTGCCTGAAGTCGGCGCGAACCTTGCCGCCGAAGAACAAGCCGGTGTGGTTGAGTCTGTAAAAGCCGCATCTGACGTGTACGCGCCGGTTGCAGGCGAAGTCGTTGCCGTCAATGATGACTTGCCCAGCGCACCGGAAACTGCCAACAGCGACCCTTACGGCGCAGGCTGGTTCTTCAAAATCAAACCTGCCAATCCTGCCGATTACGACGGTCTTTTGACTGCCGAACAATACGCGGGCGAAGTAGATTAAACTGCCTGACGGCAACCGTCGGACAAACGGAAACTGCACCTTCAGACGGTATTTCTGCGGTCGGAGGTGCAGTTTTTTGTCCGTGTTTTAAGGAAGCAGTTAGGCTATAATAACGGCCTATATTCATCTTTACCGATTTTTTCATGCAACTTACCGCCGTCGGACTCAATCATCAAACCGCACCTTTAAGCATACGGGAAAAGCTGGCGTTTGCCGCCGCCACCCTGCCTGAAGCTGTCCGCAATCTTGCCCGAAGCAATGCGGCAACGGAGGCGGTAATCCTTTCTACCTGCAACCGCACCGAGCTTTACTGCGTCGGCGATTCGGAAGAAATCATCCGATGGCTTGCCGATTACCACAGTTTGCCGATTGAAGAAATCCGTCCGTATCTGTACACGCTGGATATGCAGGAAACCGTGCGCCATGCTTTCCGCGTCGCCTGCGGGCTGGATTCGATGGTGTTGGGCGAGCCGCAGATTTTGGGGCAGATTAAGGATGCGGTCAGAGTTGCTCAAGAGCAGGAAAGTATGGGTAAGAAACTCAATGCCCTGTTCCAAAAAACCTTTTCTGTTGCTAAAGAGGTCCGTACCGATACCGCTGTCGGCGAAAACTCGGTTTCCATGGCTTCAGCTTCCGTCAAATTGGCAGAGCAGATTTTCCCCGATATAGGCGACCTTAATGTTTTATTCATCGGTGCGGGTGAGATGATTGAGCTGGTTGCCACTTATTTTGCTGCTAAAAACCCCAGATTGATGACGGTTGCCAACCGGACGTTGGCGCGTGCACAGGAGTTATGCGACAAGCTCGGTGTTAACGCCGAACCGTGCCTGCTGTCCGATCTGCCTGCCATTCTGCACGATTACGACGTAGTGGTTTCTTCAACGGCGAGCCAGCTTCCGATAGTCGGCAAAGGTATGGTGGAGCGTGCATTGAAACAAAGGCAGAGTATGCCGTTGTTCATGCTTGATTTGGCAGTGCCGCGCGATATTGAAGCGGAAGTCGGCGATTTGAATGATGCCTATCTTTATACTGTGGACGATATGGTCAATATCGTCCAAAGCGGTAAGGAGGCAAGGCAGAAGGCCGCCGCCGCCGCCGAAACGCTGGTGTCCGAGAAGGTTGCCGAATTTGTCAGGCAGCAGCAGGGCAGGCAGAGTGTCCCCTTGATTAAAGCCTTGCGGGACGAGGGCGAAAAAGCGCGCAAACAGGTGTTGGAAAATGCGATGAAACAGCTTGCCAAAGGCGCAACGGCAGAAGAGGTTTTGGAAAGGCTGTCGATCCAACTGACCAACAAGCTGCTGCATTCGCCGACCCAAACCTTGAATAAGGCGGGGGAAGAAGATAAAGATTTGGTTCATGCCGTCGCGCAGATTTATCATTTGGACAAATAACGGTGCGCCGGGAAAAATGCCGTCTGAAGAGGTTTCAGACGGCATTTTTGTGCAGGCCGGCAACATCGTAAAATCCCACATTATATAGATGTAATCACAAAGTATTATCTTGTATGCGGATTGGTTTTAAGATTTGTAAACTTGACTTGCGTCAAAAAAATGCCGTTAGTTGATTCATATAATATCCATATTAAAGAGTATCGGTATATCGGTGATGGCTATGTCCTGTTTTTCAATCCGGCGTATGTCCGTGTTTCGGGCGCGGATAACGGCGTTTTTTGCCGCCTTTGTCTTTTTGACGGCGGCATTGCCCGCCTATGCGGAGCGTCTGCCTGATTTTTTGGCGAAAATCCAACCTTCGGAAATCTTCCCGGGAGCGGATCGTTACGGCAAGCCGGAAGGCAAGCCTATGGTCGCCCGCGTTTACAAAGGCGATGAGCAGCTCGGTTTGGTCTATATCACGACCGATGTGGTTAATACGCGCGGTTATTCGAGCAAGCCGATCGATACGCTGATGGCGTTGGCAAACGACGGCACGATAGCAGGGGCGAAACTGGTCGATCATCACGAGCCGATTATGCTGATCGGTATTCCGCAGTCGCGTGTCGATAAATTCATCGACAAATATATCGGTCTGAACTTTATTAAAAATCCGCCGACTCCGGGCGTGGCGCCGGGCGACATTATCAGCGGTGCGACTGTTACGCTGATGGTGATTAACGACAGTATCCAGCGTTCGTACAAGGTCATTGCCAACCAATACCGCTTGGGTTCGGATAAGGCTCTTCAGACGGCATCCGCTTCCGATGTTCAGGAAGCCGCGCCTGCGGTAAAAACCCGTCCGCGCCGTATGGCAAATCCCGACAAGCAGGATATTTTGTCTTGGGACGAACTTTTGAAACAAAAGGCCGTCGGCCATCTGCATATCACGCTCGATCAAATCAACAAGCTTTTTGAGAAAGGCGGCAAGGCCGGCGTGGCCGATCACGCCGAACAGGGCGATCCTGACGATACCTTTATTGATTTGTATGTTGCCTTGGTCAGCCAGCCTTCCATCGGTAAAAGCTTGCTGGGTGAGGACGGCTGGGCGCATCTGCAAAAACGGCTGAAGCCCGGGCAGCAGGCGGTTTTGGTTGCCGGAGAGGGCCGTTATTCTTGGAAAGGTTCGGGCTATGTGCGCGGCGGTATTTTCGACCGTATCGAGATGATTCAGGGGGAGAACAGCTTCCGTTTTACCGATGCCCAACACGAACGCGTCGTCGCACTGTCTGCCGCCGGTGCGCCGCGTTTTAAAGAAGTTTCTTGGTTTACCATCCCTGAAGGCGTAGAGTTTGACGGTGCGGAGCCGTGGCGGCTGCAATTGATGGTTCAGCGCGTATTGAGCGTGAACGATAAAGCCTTCGTTACCGCCGATTTGGATTACGAACTGCCCCAAGGTTATTACGTCGACGACCCTAAAGCGCCGCCCGTAGAAATCAGCGCGCCTGTCGAAGCCGTACCTGCCGCAGCATCCGATACCGCTTCAGACGGCATTGCCGAAGATGCGTCAGCTGAAAACGGTGTATCCAACCAATTATGGAAACAGATTTGGAAAGCGAAACAGGGGCAGATTATCGTTGTCGGCATTGCGCTGACCATCCTGCTTTTGGTATTCCTGTTCCAAGACTGGATTGTGCGTTACGAAAAATGGTACGACCGCTTCCGCCTCGCCTTTTTGACCTTCACGCTCTTCTATATCGGCTGGTATGCGCAGGCACAGCTTTCGGTCGTCAATACGCTGACGCTGTTTTCCGCCATCCTTACCGAATTTCATTGGGAATTTTTCCTGATGGATCCGATAGTGTTCATCCTTTGGCTGTTTACGGCTGCAACTATGCTGCTGTGGAACAGGGGGACGTTTTGCGGTTGGCTGTGTCCGTTCGGCTCATTGCAGGAATTGACCAACCGCATTGCCAAAAAACTGGGTGTGAAACAGATTATCGTGCCGCATATGCTGCATACCCGTTTAAGCGTCATCAAGTATCTGATTTTCTTCGGGCTTTTGGCAATTTCTCTGTATGATCTGGGTACGGCGGAAAAATTTGCAGAAGTCGAACCCTTCAAAACCGCGATTATCTTGAAATTTATGCGCGATTGGTGGTTTGTCGCCTTTGCCGTCGCCCTTTTGGTTGCAGGACTGTTTATCGAACGTTTCTTCTGCCGTTATCTGTGTCCTTTGGGTGCGGGCATCGCGCTGCCGGGCAGATTCCGCGTGTTCGACTGGCTGCGCCGCTACAAAATGTGCGGCAACCCCTGCCAAATCTGCACACACGAATGCCCTGTACAAGCGATTGCCCCGGAGGGAGATATCCATCCGAACGAATGTATCCAGTGCCTGCACTGCCAAGTCATGTACCACCACGATACGCGCTGCCCGCAAGTTGTGGCAGTGAATAAGAAAAAACAAAAACAGGCTGCTGCCAAATCAGGGGAATTGGAGGGTGTATCCAAGCAGCCGCAGGAACAGGTCGTTCATTTTGTCAAACCCGAAACGGCGCAACCTGAAAAATAAGCATCCGGAGGAAGCCTGAAGCCAAAGTGTCAGACGGGCAGGGCTTTCCCGGTAAAAGAACAAAATTTTTTCCCATCGGCTTGCCGTCTGAAAACCGGTTTGCCGTATTTTATCCAAGGAGTGTTGTATGTCAGACGAAAAATTAGAACAAAACGGCTTGAGCCGTCGTTCATTCTTAGGTACGGCCGCCGCTTCCGGTGCAGGTATTGCCGGTGCGGGTCTGTTGGGTTTGGCGGGTTGCTCTAAAAACGGCGAACCGGCTGCCGCTAACGCTTCCGGAGCGGCCCCCGTCGCCAAGGCGCAAGGGGAATCCAAACCGGGCCAACTGTCTTCCGAAGTCGGTCCGGGCGAACTCGATCAATATTACGGTTTCCTTTCCGGCGGCCAGTCCGGCGAGATGCGCCTGATCGGCCTGCCTTCTATGCGCGAACTGATGCGTATCCCCGTGTTCAATATGGACAGCGCGACCGGTTGGGGACGTACCAATGAGAGTTTGAAAGTCCTCAACGGCAATATTACCGAAGAAACCCGTAAATTCTTAAAAGACAGCGGTCTGCGCTGCTACCCCAACGGCGACCTTCACCACCCGCACCTGTCGTTTACCGACCAAACTTACGACGGCCGCTATGCCTATGCCAACGATAAGGCAAACAACCGCGTCTGCCGCGTGCGTCTGGATGTGATGAAGGCCGACAAAATCATCGACATCCCCAATGCCTCGGGTATCCACGGCCTGCGTCCGCAACGTTATCCGAAAACCGGTTATGTCTTTGCCAACGGCGAACATATTACCCCTGTCAGCGGTGTAGGCAAACTGGATGATGCGAAAACCTGGAATGCCGTTTATACCGCCATCGACGGCGAAACCATGGAAATCGCATGGCAGGTATTGGTTGACGGCAACCTGGACAACGGCGATGCCGACTACCAAGGCAAATATTCTTTTGCCACCTGCTACAACTCCGAGCGCGCGCTGACCGTGCAAGGTGCGTCTTCCAACGAACAGGACTGGTGCGTCGTTTTCGACTTGAAAGCCATCGAGGAAGGCATCAAAGCGGGCGACTTCAAAGAAGTGAACGGCGTGAAAATGCTGGACGGCCGCGCTGAAGCCAAATCCAAATACACGCGTTATATCCCTGTGCCGAACTCTCCGCACGGCTGTAACGCAAGCCCCGACGGCAAATACATTATGCTCAACGGCAAACTGTCTCCGACCGTTACCGTATTGGATGTCAGCAAACTGGACGATTTGTTTGCCGGCAAAATCAAAGAGCGCGATGTGGTCGTAGCCGAACCGCAACTGGGTCTCGGCCCCTTACACACTGCATTTGACGGTCGCGGCAATGCTTATACGACATTGTTTATCGACAGCCAAATGGTGAAATGGAATATCGACGACGCAATCAAAGCCTACAAAGGCGACAAAGTCGATCCGATCAAACAAAAACTCGACGTTCACTACCAACCGGGCCACAACCATACGACTATGGGCGAAACCAAAGAAGCCGACGGCCAATGGCTGGTGTCTTTGAACAAGTTTTCTAAAGACCGCTTCCTGAATGCCGGCCCGTTGAAACCCGAGTGCGACCAATTGATCGACATCTCCGGCGACGAAATGCGTCTGGTACACGATAATCCGACTTTTGCCGAACCGCACGACTTGTGTTTGGTTGCCGCGTCCAAACTGAACCCGGGCAAAACTTGGGACCGCAAAGACCCGTGGTTCTGGCAGGATGCTTTGGAACAGGCGAAAAAAGACGGTGTTGAGTTGGAAAAAGCCGCCAAAGTCGTACGCGAAGGCAACAAAGTACGCGTGTATATGACGGCCGTCGCGCCTGCTTACAGTATCCCGCAATTTGAAGTGAACCAAGGCGACGAAGTAACCGTTTACGTTACCAACGTCGAAACCATCGAGGATCTGACCCACGGTTTCACTTTGGAAGGCTACGGCATCGCTATGGAAATCGGTCCGCAAGCCACTTCTTCCGTAACCTTCAAAGCCGTCCGTCCGGGCGTGCACTGGTACTACTGCCAATGGTTCTGCCACGCCTTGCACATGGAAATGTCCGGTCAGATGATTGTTCATCCCAAATAATGCGGCCTGACGGCTGAATATGGAGAATGCCGTCTGAAGACAACCGGTCTTCAGACGGCATTTATAGCCAAACCGTTTGCCGTACCGTTTCAGGCGGTTTCGCTATAAAAACAGGCACATTTGAATGATGCTTTATTTTGTTCGGCCATACCGAACGAAACAGAGGGACACTATGCACACATCCGCGCTCCGTATATGGCTGAAGGCCGTGCTGATACTTGCCGCCGGCAGCATTTTTCAGACGGCACCGGCAGCCGTCGTCCACGTTTCCCCGCAAGACAACCTTGCCGAAATTTTTGCCCGTGCTCATGCGGGCGATACGCTCAAACTGGCTTCCGGCGTATATCAAACCAAACTTTATATCGACAAACCGATTACGATTGAAGGGCCTGCCGACCGTTCCGCAACCATCGAAGGGGACAGGAGCGGGCGTACCATAGCCGTACACGCGCCGGACGTAACGCTCCGCAACCTGACCGTTACCCGTTCCGGTATGAGCCTGCCGGCAATGGATGCCGGTATTTATCTCGAAGAAACCGCCCCGCGCGCCATGATCGAACACAACAATATTTTGGATAATTCGGTCGGCGTATATCTGCATGGTTCTGCCGATGCGATGGTGCGGGAGAATAAAATTGTCGGCGACGCGACTTTGCGCGTGAACGAGCGCGGCAACGGCGTTACCGTTTGGAACGCGCCCGGCGCGCAGGTCGTCGGCAACGACATTTCCAAAGGGCGGGACGGTATTTTTTCCAATACCAGCACGCACAACACCTATAAAAACAACCGTTTCAGCGATTTGCGTTTCGCCGTCCACTATATGTACACCAACGACAGCGAAGTCAGCGGCAATATTTCCGTGGGCAACAATATGGGCTATGTGCTGATGTTTTCCGAGCGGCTCAAAGTATTCGACAATATCGCCGTCGGCAGCCGCGACCAGGGCATTATGCTCAACTATGTCAACTATTCCGATATTCACGACAACATTATCAACAAGGCGGGCAAGTGCGTTTTTGCCTACAATGCCAACTACGATAAACTGTCCGCCAATCATTTTGAAAACTGTCAAATCGGCATACACTTTACCGCCGCCATCGAAGGCACGTCCCTGCATGACAATTCCTTTATCAACAACGAAAGCCAGGTCAAATACGTCAGCACGCGCTTTCTCGACTGGAGCGAAGGCGGACACGGCAACTATTGGAGCGACAACAGCGCGTTCGATTTGAACGGCGACGGCTTCGGCGACAGCGCGTACCGTCCCAACGGCATTATCGACCAAATCATCTGGCGCGCGCCCGTATCACGCCTCTTGATGAACAGCCCTGCAATCAGCATCGTCAAATGGGCGCAGGCGCAGTTTCCCGCCGTTTTGCCCGGAGGCGTGGTGGACAGCAAACCGCTGATGAAGCCTTATGCCCCCAAAATTCAAACCCGTTATCAGGCGATGAAGGACGAACTGCTCAAAGAAGCCGAAACGCGGCAGTCGGAATGGGGCAGGGCGGAAAACGGTTCTTTGAACTAGTCTGCTTCAGACGGCATCCGGATTCAAATGCCGTCTGAAAACACAAAAGGAACAACCATGACCACACATCATGTCGAATTGAGGAAGGTAACCAAACGCTTCGGGGCGCAAAAAGCCGTCAACCAAGTCGATTTGGTTTTGAAGGCAGGAGAAAGCGTCGGGCTTGCCGGACACAACGGCGCGGGCAAGTCCACCATTATGAAGCTGATACTCGGGCTGATTACCCCGACCGAAGGCGAAGTGATGCTTTTGGGCGAACGTACCGGCAGCAAAGCGGGGGCGCGGCTTCGCAGCCAAATCGGCTACCTGCCCGAAACTGTTGCGCTGCACCCTTCGCTGACCGGCATCGAAACGCTGGATTTTTACGCCAAACTTAAAAAACAGCCGCTCACGCAGAACCGGGGGCTGCTTGAGCGCGTCGGTATTTCACAGGCGGCACACCGCCGCGTCGGCACTTATTCTAAAGGTATGCGCCAACGCCTTGCCTTGGCACAAGCCCTGCTGGGCGAGCCCAAAGTCCTGCTGTTTGACGAACCGACAACCGGTCTTGACCCTGCATCAAGGCAAATGTTTTACGAAGTCGTGCGCGAACTCAACGGGCGCGGCGCGACCGTATTGCTCAGCACCCACGCCCTTGCCGAGTTGGACGGACACGCCGACCGCATTATCGTGATGAAAAACGGCGTTAAGGTTGCCGACGGCAGCATGGACGAATTGCACGTTCAAAGCGGACTGCCGCTGACCGTCAATATCCGCCTCAAAGCCCCGCGTACCCTGAGCGGACGCTGGCAGCCGCTTTCAGACGGCATTTCCTATCGGGCGCAATGTCAGGCGGAAGAACGTATGGAACTGTTGGGCGAATTGGGCAGTCTGTCCGACCTTGCCTATCTCGACATCCACACGCCGACGCTTGATGAAATGTATGCACAGTTCTTGAAAAGGGAGGACGTATGAACCCCGTTTGGATTATTACCGGAAAAGAAGTCCGCGACAGCCTGCGCAACCGTTGGGTGCTTGCCGCCGCCCTCTTGCTTGCCGCACTCGCCCTTTCTTTGGGTTTTCTCGGCAGCTCGCCCACCGGTTCGGTCAAGGTCGATCCGCTGACCGTTACTGTCGTCAGCCTGTCGAGCCTGTCTATTTTCCTGATTCCGCTGATTGCGATGCTGCTCTCATACGATGCACTGATTGGGGAGATTGAGCGCGGTACGATGGCGTTGCTGTTGAGTTATCCCATTTCGCGCAACCAAATCCTTGCCGGCAAGTTTGTCGGACACCTCATCATCCTCGCCCTTGCCACCACGGCAGGCTACGGATTGGCAGGCATTACGCTGCAACTTGCCAACGGCAGTTTCGACATCGCCGCTTGGAAACCCTTTGCCCTTCTGATTGCCGCCAGCGTGATTTTGGGTGCGGCTTTTCTGTCTATGGGCTACTTGATTAGTGCGAAAGTCAAAGAGCGGGGGACGGCGGCCGGTATTTCCATCGGTGTGTGGTTGTTTTTCGTCGTCATCTTCGATATGGCGCTTTTGGGTATTCTGGTTGCCGACTCGAAACAGGTTATCACCGCGCCTGTCGTTGAAACCGTGCTGCTGTTCAATCCTACCGACATTTACCGCCTGCTCAACCTGACCGGTTACGAAAATACGGCTATGTATGCGGGTATGGCGGGTTTGAGCGGACAAATCAGCCTGACCGTCCCCGTTTTGCTGACCGCGCAGGTTTTATGGGTTATCATTCCGCTTGTTTTGGCAGCCGGAATTTTTAGAAAGCGACAAATATGAAGAAAACCCTGTTGGCAATTGTTGCCGTTTTCGCCTTAAGTGCCTGCCGGCAGGCGGAAGAGGGGCCGCCGCCTTTACCCCAGCAGATTAGCGACCGTTCGGTCGGACACTATTGCAGTATGAACCTGACCGAACACAACGGCCCCAAAGCCCAGATTTTCTTGAACGGCAAACCCGATCAGCCCGTTTGGTTCTCTACCATCAAGCAGATGTTCGGCTATACCAAGCTGCCCGAAGAACCTAAAGGCATCCGCGTGATTTACGTTACCGATATGGGCAATGTTACCGATTGGACGAATCCCAATGCCGACACGGAGTGGATAGATGCGAAAAAAGCCTTTTACGTCATCGACAGCGGCTTTATCGGCGGTATGGGTGCGGAAGACGCGCTGCCGTTCGGCAAAAAGGAGCAGGCTGAAAAATTTGCAAAGGATAAAGGCGGCAAGGTTGTCGGTTTCGACGATATGCCCGATGCTTACATTTTCAAGTAAATCCAAACAGAAATGCCGTCTGAACGTTGAAGCCAAGGTTCAGACGGCATTTTTTATAGTGGATTAAATTTAAACCAGTACAGCGTTGCCTCGCCTTAGCTCAAAGAGAACGATTCTCTAAGGTGCTCAAGCACCAAGTGAATCGGTTCCGTACTATTTGTACTGTCTGCGGCTTCGTCGCCTTGTCATGATTTAAGTTTAATCCACTATATTATGGGTTCAAACGGGGCAGGTTTGAACAACGGCCCCATTCCTTATTCCTGACCGGGCGTAACGGCGGAATAAGGTTTACATCCCGCCGTAATTCGGCCCGCTCGCGCCTTCGGGACAAATCCAAGTGATGTTTTGCGTCGGGTCTTTGATGTCGCAGGTTTTGCAGTGAACGCAGTTGGCGGCGTTGATTTGCAGGCGCGGGCTGCCGTTTTCTTCGACGATTTCATACACACCGGCCGGACAATAGCGCGTTTCGGGCGAGGCGTATTCTTTGTAGTTCACGTCTATCATTGTTTGCGGATTTTTCAGCACCAAATGGTCGGGCTGGTTTTCTTCGTGCGCGAGATTGGCGAGGAAGACGCTGCTTAAGCGGTCGAAGGTCAACACGCCGTCGGGTTTCGGATAATCAATCGGCTTGCACGCGGCGGCTTTTTTGAGCTGCTCGTTGTCTTTACCGTGATGTTTCAAGGTCCACGGGGCTTTGCCTCTGAAAATCATTTGGTCGATGCCGGTATAGATTGAGCCGAGGTAAACGCCCCATTTGAATGACGGACGGACATTGCGCGCGGCGTAAAGCTCTTGATACAGCCAGCTTTGTTCAAAACGTTGTTGATAATCCGCCGCCTCTTTGTCGCTGTCGAAGTTTTCCACTTCTTCAAGGTTTTCCAACAAGGGGAATACGGCTTCGGCGGCGAGCATGGCAGATTTCATCGCGGTATGAATGCCTTTGATGCGCGGCATATTGAGGAAGCCCGCCGCGTCGCCGATTAAAACGCCGCCTTTGAACGAGAGCTTCGGCAGGCTTTGCAAACCGCCTTCAATCAGCGAACGCGCGCCGTAAGCGATGCGGCGGCCGCCTTCGAAGGTTTTGCGGATTTCGGGATGGGTTTTGAAACGTTGGAACTCTTCAAACGGCGACAGATACGGGTTTTGATAGTCCAAACCGACCACGAAACCGACGGCGACTTTGTTATCGTCAAAATGGTAAACAAACGCGCCGCCGTAGGTTTTGCTGTCCAGCGGCCAGCCCGCGCTGTGCACCACCAAGCCGGGTTGATGTTTTTCAGACGGCACTTCCCAAATTTCTTTGATGCCCAAGCCGTAAGTTTGCGGCTGGCTGTTTTGGTCGAGTTGGAAACGTTCGATGACTTGTTTGGAAAGCGAACCGCGACAACCTTCGGCAAACAGGGTTTGCTGCGCCCAAAGCTCCATGCCGGGCTGGAAACTGTCGGTCGGCTCGCCGTCTTTGCCCACGCCCATATTGCCGGTCGCAATGCCTTTGACCGAACCGTCTTCGTGATACAGTACTTCGGCAGCGGCAAAGCCCGGATAGATTTCCACGCCCATATTCTCCGCCTGCTCCGCCAACCAGCGCACAACTTCGCCCAAGCTGACGATGTAGTTGCCGTGATTGTCGAAATTGGGGGTAATGGGTAGATTGAACGCTTTTTTCTCGGTCAGGAATACAACCCTGTCCTTCGTCACTGTGCGTGTCAGCGGAGCGCCTTTTTCTTTCCAATCAGGAATCAGCTCATTCAGCGCAATCGGGTCAATGACCGCGCCCGCCAGCGAATGTGCACCCGCCTCCGAACCTTTCTCCACCACGCAAACGCTGATTTCGCGCCCGTTCTGTTCGGCAAGCTGCTTGAGTTTGATGGCGGCGGACAAACCCGACGGGCCTGCGCCGACAATCACGACATCGTATTGCATACTGTCGCGGGTGATGGATTCTGTCATGGCGGTTCCTATGATTTATTATCGATTATAAAACGGGCAATTATACAACGCAGACAGTTGCTTACCAAATAAAACAATGCCGTCTGAAATAGCTTCTCAGGCATTCAGACGGCATTTGCCCCCATATGGTCAAAGATATTTTTTATCCGGCAGTTGCGTAAAGAGGCTGTCATATTCTTTCTTCAGTTCAGGGATATTTTTGACAATTCTGCCAACTTTATCGAATTCAATCAGTAGGATTTGACGGACAGTTTCTGCGTATCTTGAATCGGTCTGCCTTTCCATCAGCGGTACGAGGTAGGTAAGCAGATTGTGAAGGTAATCGGTCAGCCTGTGGTCGGGTAGGGCGGTTGTCAGACTTCCTTCTCTGCGGTGGTAAATAAAAAAGGGAATATCAACCTCCAAGACTTTTCCGCCTGCAATCAGAAATTCAGAGATGAAAACCATATCTTCCCCAAAACGCATACCGTTGCGATAGGTAACACCCGTAGCGACAAGGTGGCGACGGTCAATCATAAAGCACATATTGTGTAGAGGCCAGTGATGAGGCAGACTCTGCATCAATATCCCCTGCATAGATGAGATTTTCCCATTGTGCTGTTCTTTAAATTGAAAAACGGGCTTACACCTCAACATATTTTTCCCCTCTTCATAAGGAGGACGGAGATATACGCCTTTAATCGCTTGAAGTCCGTTATCTTGAGCAAGTCTTGCCCACAAACCGAAATCTATGGGGTAAAGTTCGTCATCGGGGTCTAAGAACATGATGAAATCCCCCGTTGCAAGTTTTAATCCGGCATTGCGTGCCGCCGCCACGCCCCTGTTTTGGCTGCTGACAACGGTAATAAAGGGATATTGGTGCATATATTTCGCCAGAATTTCCGCACTGCCATCTGTCGAACCGTCATCTATCAAAATAATTTCTTTGCGTACCGTTTGAAGCAATATGCTTTCGAGCGCGCGGGGGATATAGGGTGCAACATTATATACGGGCAGGATGAAGCTGATACTGGGTAGATTATCGGAGGTTGCTTTATCGTTGGAGTACATCTGAATCCTTAATTTGTTGTAAAAGGCGAAGTATGCAGATGGGCAACTTTAGGATATGGTCTGCATACAAAATCCAAAATGCCGCACTTATCTGCAAGTGCGGCATTTTTACTATAGGCTGTGTTCCAATAGGTATTAATGGCGGAAGATCACCATTGATAGCCGACAGCCGCTCCAAATAACGGTTTTTTGGTATTGTTGCCGGAGAAATTGAACGAAGCACCTGCCTTCAGGATTACTTTGCCGTTATCTGAGAGGCTGGAGTAACCGATTGCAAGAGCCTGTTCACCGTTGTAGTGTGCCGTAGAAGCGGATACCATCGAGTGTCCCGCATAAGTCGGTTGAGGAAGGAGTGCAACCGCTCCTGCTTTGGCGATACCGCCGTTCATTGATTTATCCAACTTGTCGACTTTTTGCTCTATAGAGGAAATCTGTTCAGAGGAGGACATATTGTTGATTTTCTCTTTCCCATTTTCGGAAAGGGTTAGAGTTAGTTTGTTATTTGAATATTCAATTTTAACGTCTGATTCAGACTCATTGAATTTATCCGGTAATCCTTGAATTAGATTCTCACGAAATTCCTCAAGCTTTTCCTCAATCTTTTCAGGTACGTGGTTATACAGTTGATACAGTTGATCTCCGGTAACCGCATCAGTCGAACCCAGACCAATCCCACCATTTGCAATATTGGTAATCAGGGTGCCACCGCCGTCATAGCCGATGGGAAACGGCCCACGTGTAATAAAGTTCTCCGGATCGTATGTATCTTCAACTGTTTGTTTATTTTCATCATCAGTTATTGGGTTTATAACCAGTTTTCCAACCGTCGTTGCCCCATTGCCGTCAGCCTGAGCGTATGGTACGGCGGATATGCCGATTCCTGTGGCTGCTGCTGTGAGGATGAGTTTGGATATTGTCGTATGTTTTTTGTCGGTGCGGGTCATGATTGTATCGATTAGAGTAAAGTTAACGTAACCTTCCGATTATATATTCAGACCCTTACTCTGTAAATAATACGTTGTATTATCTTATCCATTTTTTTTTTTTTTTCAATGGTTTATGTTGGTCATTGTATAGTGGGTTAACAAAAATCAGGACAAGGCGACGAAGTCGCAGACAGTACAAATAGTACGGAACCGATTCACTTGGTGCTTGAGCACCTTAGAGAATCGTTCTCTTTGAGCTAAGGCGAGGCAACGCCGTACCGGTTTTTGTTAATCCACTATATATTTGTGCGTTGTGGGGCTGCCTTTTATGCACGGGTATGAGAATGCCGTCTGAAAAAGGTTTCAGACGGCATTGTGTGTTTAGGGTTTATTTTTTCATCGCTTCGCTCATTGCCTTGATATTGTGGCGGTACATGCCGATGTAGGTGTCTGCGGGCGCGCTGCCGAGTGCGTCAGAGTAGAGTTTGCCGCTGACGTTGACGCCGGTCTCTTTGGCGATGCGGTCAACCATACGGGTGTCTTTGATATTTTCGGTAAATACGGCTTTGATGCCTTCGCGTTTGATTTGTCGGATGATGGCGGCGACTTGTTTGGCTGAAGGCTCGGCTTCGCTGCTCACGCCTTGCGGGGCGATAAATTCGATATGGTAACGTTTGCCCATATAGGAAAAGGCATCGTGCCCGGTCAGGACTTTGCGTTTGGCGGCAGGGACGGCGTTAAATGCGGCTTGTGCGTCGCTGTGCAGTTTTTTGAGCTGCATTTGGTAGTTGCCCAAGCGTTGTTGATAATAAACTTTGCCTTCGGGGTCGGCCTTTATCAGGGCTTCGGCGACGTTTTGGGCATAGGTGGACATAAGGACGGGGTCGTTCCAGACGTGGGGGTCATATTCGCCGTGGTCATGGTGGTGTCCTTCGTGGTCATGGTCATGATCGTGGTCATGATCGTGGTCGTGATGGTGTCCGCCTTCTTCTTCGGCTTTGAGGGGTTGGATGCCTTTGGTCGCTTCGGCATAGGATACTTTGCTTTGTTTGACGGCACGTTGCACATCGGCGGCTTCAAGTTCTAAGCCGTTGATCAGGACGAGTTTTGCACTGCGGATTTTTTTAATGTCGCCACTGGTCATGTGATAGGCGTGCGTATCTTGGTTGGCTCCGACCAAGCTTTGTATAGATACGCGCTCTCCGCCGATTTGTTTGGCAACGTCGCCCAAAATGCTGAAACTGGTTACGACGGGCAGGGGGGCGGCAGTTGCGGCAGTGGTTAGCAATGCGGCAATAAGGGTGAGTTTGAGGTGTTTCATAACTGTTCTCCTGTGATATAACGTAACATCTGTTATGGTAAAACAAGCCGCCTGTTTGTTCAAGCGGCTTGCGGAGTCAGGTGGTGTGGTGGCGGTGGTTTTTGAGCCATTTGGTCAGAATGCCGCCTTCTTTGCCGAGTATGACGGAAAAGAGATAAAGGACGCTGCAACAGAGGATGATGGCGGGACCGGAGGGAATTTCGATGTGGTAGGAAATGAGCAGTCCGCTCAGTCCGCATAGCAGGGCTGTCAGAACGGACAGAAGGATGAGTGCGCCCATGTGCTTCGCCCACAGGCGGGCGGTAATGGCTGGCAGCATCATGAGTCCGACGGACATGAGTGTGCCGAGGGCTTGAAAGCCGGATACGAGGTTCATGACGACCAGGACGAGAAAGAGGACGTGCCAAAGCCCACCTTTGCCGCCGACGGATTTGAGAAACAGGGGGTCGATGCTTTCGAGTACGAGCGGGCGGTAGATGACGGCAAGGGTAAGCAGTGTGAGGGTGGATACGGCGGCGATGAGCTGCAGGGCAGGGATGTCGACGGCAAGTACGGAGCCGAAAAGCAGATGCAGCAGATCGACGCTGCTGCCGTTTTTGCTGACGAGGACTACGCCGATAGCAAGGCTGCTCAGGTAGAAGGCGGCAAAGTTGGCATCTTCTTTCAGGGTGGTGAAGCGGCTGACGAGTCCGGCAAGCAGTGCCATCAGCATGCCTGCGGCTACGCCGCCCAAACCCATGGCGGGCAGGCTCAAGCCGGCAAACATGTAGCCGACGGCGGCACCGGGCAGGACGGCGTGGCTGAGTGCGTCGCCGATCAGGCTCATACGGCGCATGACGAGGAATACGCCGACGGGTGCGGCACTGAGGGACAGGCAGAAGACGGATGCGAGGGCGTAGCGCATGAAGTCGAATTCTGCAAAGGGGGCAAGGAGCAGGTCGTAGAGATTCATGGTTTTTCGGTTTCAGACGGCATTTATGACGCGCACCACTCGGGGCTTTCCTGTTGCTGCATTTTGGCGTTGGCTTGAGCGAGGTAGGGTTCTGTCAGAATGGTCTCGGTTGCACCTGCCGCAATTTTTTCACGTGCAAGCAGCATAGTGTTAGGAAAGTAGGCACGGACTTGTTCGTAATCGTGCAAAACGGCAATGATAGCGTGTCCGTTGCAATGGCATTTTTGCAACACGTCGAGAAGCTCGTAGGTTGTCCGTGCATCAACGGCGTTGAAGGGTTCGTCAAGCAGCAGGAATTTGGCGTTTTGGACAAGCATCCGTGCAAACAGGACGCGTTGGAACTGTCCGTTGGAAAGGTGGGCAATCTGGCGGTGGGCAAACTGCCGCATTCCTACACGTTCCAAGGCTTCGTGGACGCGTTGTCTTTGAGCGGCATTTATCCCTTTGAAAAAGCCGATTTCATACCAAAGCCCCATTGCCGCTAAGTCGAAAACGGTCATAGGCTGGGAACGGTCGATGTCGGACTGCTGGGGAAGGTAGGCAATGTTTTGGCGGGTCAATCCGTCCAGCCGGATGCTGCCCGTGTCGATAGGCTGCAATCCCATTAAGGATTTGAGAAAGGTGGATTTCCCTGCGCCGTTCGGTCCGAAAACCGCCCACATACTATGTTCTTCAAAAGTAATGTCGACGTGGTGTACGGCGGGGCGGCGGCGGTAGCTGACGGTCAGGTTTTCGACAATGATGCTCATGCGGATACTGCCCAAAAGTAAACGCCCCATAAAAGGGATACGGCAATCAGGGCAAGGATGAGGCGGAAGGTCAATCCTGATAGTAAAAGGGAAGGTGTCATGATGATTTGCGGTTTTAAAAGGGAAGGCGGTAAAGCGTTTATCGTTATATGGCGGATATGATACTGTATAACGTTTGGTCTGTAAATTTTGCTTGAATGGATGGGAGTGCTTGTTAAGCAGGGGGGGCGGATTGGGAATATCGTTGTCTTGTTGATATTGCGGCGATAAAAAATGCCGTCTGAACGTTCAGACGGCATTGGGGGAAAACGGTTTGAATCAACCTTTGCGTGCAGGCAATTTCTCTTTAATGCGTGCAGCTTTGCCGGTCAGGCCGCGCAGGTAGTAAAGTTTGGCGCGGCGGACATCGCCACGGCGTTTGACTTCGATTTTTTCGACGGTCGGAGAGTACAGTTGGAAAGTACGTTCAACACCTTCGCCGCTGGAGATTTTGCGGACGATGAAGTTGCTGTTCAGACCACGGTTGCGACGGGCAATAACCACGCCTTCGTAGGCTTGCAGACGGCTGCGGGTACCTTCCACGACGCGTACGGATACGACTACGGTGTCGCCTGGTGCAAATTCGGGGATTTCTTTGTTCAGGCGGGCAATTTCTTCTTGCTCGAGCTGTTGAATCAGGTTCATTGTTTTTTTCCTAAATTATGATTGGATTTCCCGTTGCTCTTGCCGGATAGTTTCCAAGAGGCGGGATTCCTTTGGGATTAAAACGCGCTTTTCCAAAAGATCGGGTCTGCGCTCCAAGGTGCGGCGCAGCGATTGTTCCAACCGCCATTCCGCTATCAAGCCATGATTGCCGGAACGCAATACTTCCGGAACAGCCATGCCTTGAAATTCTAAGGGTTTGGTGTAGTGGGGGCAGTCCAAAATGCCGCTTGAGAACGAATCCTGTTCGGCAGACTGCATATCGCCCAATACGCCGGGTACGAGCCTCAATACCGCATCCATCAGCATCATGGCGGGAAGCTCTCCGCCGGAAACAACGAAGTCTCCGATGCTGATTTCTTCATCGACGCTGCTTTGCAGCAGCCTTTCGTCTATTCCCTCATAGCGTCCGCACAGCAGAATCAGATGCGGGATCTTGGCCAGTTCTACCGCTTTTTTATGTGTCAGCGGTTTCCCTTGCGGACTGAGGTAGATGACTTTTGCGGTTTGGGAAGATTGTGCTTTGGCGTGTTCTATCGCCGCATGAAGCGGCGAAGCCATCATAATCATTCCCGGACCACCGCCAAAGGGGCGGTCGTCGATATAGCCCAGCCTGTTGTCGGCAAACGCTCGGGGGTTAACCGATTTAAACTGCCAAATCCCCTGTTTGTTTGCACGCCCCGTTACGCCGTAGCGAGTAATGCTGTCGAACATTTCGGGGAAAATGGTAACTGCCTGGATAAGCATCAGTAGTCCAAACCCCAGTCGGCAGTAATGGTCTTGCTGCCGGTATCGACGGTTTCGATATATTGGGAAACGAACGGAATCAGAATCTGCCCGTGTTCTCCGTCAATCATTAATACGTCGTTTGCGCCGGTTTCCATCAGGTTGCTTACCTTGCCTAAAACGGTATAGTCTTTGTTGACGACGGTCATGCCGACCAAGTCTGCCCAGTAGTATTCGTCTTCTTCTGTCGGGGCGAATGCTTCACGGGGTATTTCGATGGTGTAACCGCGCAATGAGAATGCTGAATCGCGGTTGTCTATGCCTTCGAATTTGACTTGGAGTTCGCCGTTGACGACTTTTCCGGCTTCAAGGGTAACGCTGACGGTTTTGCCGTCCTTGACCAAATGCCACTCGGGGTAATCCAAAAGGCTGTCGGAATACTCGGTATTGGCAGCAATTTTTAGCCAGCCTTTTATGCCGAATACACCTTTGATGTAGCCCATGGCTACCCGGTTTTGAGTGTCTGTCATGTCGGAAAATACGGATTAGGCGGCTTTTTGTTCTTTAATCAGTTTTGCAACAGAGTCGCTAACCTGCGCACCTTGTGCAATCCAGTGGTTCAGGCGGTCTGCGTTGAGGCGTACACGCTCTTGTTTTTCGTTGGCTACGGGATTGTAGAAGCCTACGCGTTCAATGAAGCGGCCGTCGCGGCGGTTGCGTGAGTCAGTAACGATGACGTTGTAGAAAGGGCGGTGTTTTGAGCCGCCGCGTGCCAAACGGATAACTACCATTTTGAGTCCTTTTGAGAAAATCGGATATATGGAAACTGCCGATTTTAGGTTATTTTGTGGTCGGTGCGCAAGTTTTTATTTGTTTTTTCTGTTGTTTTGTCTGCCGCAAGGTTCAGATATGCGCGGTACAGGTTTTTTTCGGTGTCCGATTCCTTGAGGGTAAATCCTGATTTTTCAGCAAGTTTGATCATGGGGGTATTGGTTTTGAGAATGTCGGCACTGATGGCGCGGTAGCCTTGTTGTGCGGCAGTACGGATGACGAGCCCCATCATTTTTTGTGCCAGCCCGCTGCCGCGCATATGTTCTGCCAGTGCGATGGCGAACTCGCATTCGTTGCGGTTCAGGCGGCTGTGGCGGGCGACGGCGACGATGTTGTCGTTATTATCTCTTGCTGTCCATGCGGCTTCGCAGTAGTAGTCTGGGTTGCATAAGCGTGCCAATGTACCTTCAGGAAGTTCGTTGGTATGGGTCATGAAGCGTGTGTACCGTGCTTCGGGGCTGAGGCTGCGGACGAACTGCTGTTTGGCTTCTGCGTCTTCGGGCAAAAGGGGGGTAATGGTAACGGTCGTGTTGTTTTTTAGGGACAGTGTTTTGGGGTGTGCTGCGGGATAGGGGGCAAGTACGTTGGGTACGGCTGCTTCGGTTTCGGTTTTGCTGCCGAGCAGTTCGGCGGCAGCTTCGCTTGTGTGTCGGAGGAACTCGGAGGCTGCAGGGTTTTTGTGTTTCAGGTATTGGGCGGCACTTTGCATTTTTGCGGCGGCGTGTTCGAGGGTTTGTACGGTCTTGCTTGTTGTTTTGCGTCCGGGTGCATTGTGTGTTTCGGGTGCTTTCAGGTCAAAGTCGGTATTGTATTGCCCGCCGTTTAGGTTGAGGGTGATTTTGCCGATGTGCAGGTTGTGGTCGGAAAGAGTGGTCAGTGTGTGAAGGAACTGGTTAAGGGTTTGCGGGTCTTCCAGTTCAGCAAACTGGGCGATATGGAGGCTGTCCTGTGTGGTAAACGGGGGAAGGGCGGCCGTGGTTTGCCCTGCGTACCGTACGGTCAGAATATTGCCGTAAATGGGATGGCTGTCGAATTGGAATTGTACGGCGTTGTGGGTGGAAGAGCGATAGAGTGGAAGGTACAGGGATTCTGCAAGCAGTGATAGGTTGGCTGTTTCGAGGGCTTTTTTGATATTTTGGGGTTGCGGGGTTTTCAGACGGCATGGTTTCAGCGGTGCGGTGCAAAGCTGCAGCTGCTTTAGTTCGGCGGCGGTATTGTGAAAGGCGAGTGTGCGGATTGCCTGTGTGGGTGTGTCGAAGTGGTTTATGCCGTCTGATACGGGGCTGCTGATGAGCAGGGGTTTGGCAGTTTGTTCTGATAGGCGGATAAGCGCGCGTGCTGTTTTTTTATAGTCTTTGTGTCCGGAAGGGGTGAGTATTGTCAATACGACTTGCGTATCGGGGTGTGAAAGTTGGCGGGATACGATGTTGTGGTAGAGCGAGGGCGTGGGCGTGCAGGTTATGTATCCGTTACTGACTTGACGGGATATTGTCGGGAAGTGGAGCGAGAGGTTTGCCGGTGTGTATGCGTGCAGCCATTCGGCAGGCGTGTCGGACAGGATGTCGAGTTGTGACAGCTGTGGAAGATTAGATAGTTGGGCGCGTAGTGCGGCTTCGAGGTCGTCGGTGTTGAAGCTGATGAGGAAATTGCAACGGCGGGCGAGGCAGTGCAGTACGGCACGGTCGGTTTCTGTCGTGCGGCAGGTAATGTGGAGAATCAGCGGCGTATGGCGGGTAAATTGGCGGATGGCGCTGAACAGCCTGCGCTGGTTTTCTTCAGGGTTGTGGTGTAGGACGGCGGTTTTGGTGTGCAGGCTGTGGCCGAAGCGGTTGAGCCAGTCGGCGGATGTGATGGGGCTGATGCTGTAGTTCAGGCTGATGTGGCGGGATATGCCTTGATGGAGTTTTTTGAGGACGGTATCGATTTGGCGGCTGACGGCGGCATCTCCGGTCAGTATGGCGGTATAGCCTGCGGCGTATTCGTCATGGGTGCTGATGTTGAGTCCGAGCGAAGGAATCTGAATGCCTGCTGTGGTGCAGGCGGTAATGTTGAGGTGGTCTCCGTGGTGTTTGCGGATGGCAGTTTCGGCGGTGTGCAGTTCTGCGGCAGACAGGCTGTCCCAGTCCTGTATGAGGATGATGTGTCGGAGCTGCTTTTTACGGCAGGTTTTGAAGAGGGTGTCGTAACTGTCGGGCGGGGTAACGGCAATAATTAGGTCTGCACTGCCGGGGATTTTGTTGAGGCTGGTGTAGGCGGGCAGTCCCGCTATGGTGTGGTGGCGCGGGTTTACGGGGGTGATTTTTCCTTGAAAGGGCGTACTCAGCAGGTTGCTGAGTACGCGTTCGCCCAGGCTGTACGGACGTTCGCTTGCGCCTATCAGGATGATGTGGTTGGGCATGAAGAAGTAGCCGGGATCGGTTTGTGTCGGCATGATATATTCCTTTGCGGACGGTATGTGCGTGATTTTTGGAGATGCACCCGCTGTGTGTTTGTCTTTGGGTAACTGTTTGTGTAATGCCGTCTGAAGCGGGTTCAGACGGCATTATGGTCAGTTCGCACTTTTTTCTGGTTTGGAACCGGTTTTTTTCTTGGGCAGGATAAAGCGCATCCGCAGACCGTTCGGTTTGATGTTTTCGGCGATGATTTTGCCGCAGTGCTGCCCGATGATGTGTTGTGTCAGGGCAAGTCCAAGCCCTGTTCCGGGTTTGTTGGCACTGGAGTCTGCACGGTAGAAAGCGGTGAAGATGTGCGGGAGCTGCATTTCGTCCACGCCGGGACCGTTGTCGGTAACGTCGATTATCCAGTGTTTGTGGTCTTGTCCGATGTTGATCAGGATGGTGCTGCCTTCGGGGCTGTAGTTGACGGCGTTGCGGATGACGTTGTCGAAGGCGCGGTACAGGTAGCTTTCGTTGGCAAGGATGGTTGTGTTTTCGGGGATTTTTCCGTCGACGGACAGGGCGACCGTCTGTCCGTTCTTTTGGGCGATACTTTGGTTGTCTTCTACCAGGTTGCCCAGAAAGGGCAGGAGTTTCAGGCTTTCTTTTTCCAAAGCCATATTGGAGGTTTCGAGACGGGATAGGGTTAACAGTTCCCCGACCAGCGTATCCATGCGGGTCAGTTCGCCTTCCAGCCGTTTGAGATATTGCTCCTGTTTTTGGGGCTGCGCCTGAATCAGTCCGACAATTGCCTGCATGCGTGCAAGGGGAGAGCGCATTTCATGGGAAACGTGGTGGAGCAGGTGGCGTTCTTTGGCAACGAGTTTTTCGAGTTTTTCTGCCATTTTGTCGAATTGGAGGGCAAGATGGGACAATTCGTCATCACGGTCGTCGACCTGTTGGGAGATGCGGGTTTCAAGTTCTCCGTTTGCCACCCTGTCCATGCCGTTGCCTAAGATTCTGATGGGTTTGGCAATGTTGCCGGCAAGGATATATGCCATCAGCAGTCCGACGATGATGATGAAGGAGAGGATGATGAATTCGTGCCAAATCGGGGCAAGCGGCAGGCCCGGGATAAACAGCGGGCTGGGCAGGCGTTGTGCCTGGCGGTTGTCCCAGCCTTTAATGAAGAACAGGTATTCTTCGCCGAAACGGTCGTATTCGATGCGGACAAGGTTGGAATGGGGGTTGTTGGCGGCAAACAGCCGGGCGCGTTCTATGGTGTAATTGTCGATATAGCGGTTTAAGATGTCTTTTTTCTCGTCGCCCTGTATGACGTAAACGGCGGATGAGACGGGGCTGTCTTTCCATTCGGTCAGGATTTCGCGTGCGCCGTTGTCGCCCCGTGTCTTGAATGCGGAAATAATGCTGCTCATCAATGTGGTTTCGATGGTGCGGCGTTGGTTGAACTGGTTTTCGGCAAGGGTGTTCTGCACCAGCCAAAAAGAAAAACTCGCCACAAAGATTGCGCAGACGATAACCGCGCAAAATGTGGCGAAAATGCGTTGGAACAGTTTCATTTGCCCGCTGCTTCAGTTTTTGACAAACAGGTAGCCCAAGCCGCGTACGGTTTGAATCAGCGAGGCATCGCCCAGCTTGTGCCGGATGCTGGAAATATGCACGTCGATGCTGCGGTCGAATTTTGCCAGCTTGCGGTCGAGTGCTTCGACGGACAGGGTTTCTTTGCTGACTACCTGCCCGGCGTGGCGCATCAGGACTTCGAGCAGGTTGAATTCGGTGCTGGTCAGTTCGAGCGGCATGTCTTTGACGGATGCCTGGCGTTTGGCGGGGTACAGGACGACATCGCTGACGGAGATGCTGTTGGGTGCGTTGTTCTGTTCGCCGCTGTGTTGTGCGCGGCGGAGGATGGCATTGATGCGTGCCAAGAGTTCGCGTGGTGTGCAGGGTTTGGGGACATAGTCGTCCGCACCCATTTCCAAGCCGATGATTCGGTCGATGTCGTCGCCTTTGGCGGTCAGCATGATGATGGGGACGGTGCTTTGGGCGCGTACGTTTTTCAAGACATCCAAGCCGTTCATTTTGGGCATCATGGAATCCAATACGACTACATCGTATTGCCCGCTCAGGATTTCCTGTACGCCTGCTTCGCCGTCGGGAACGCTGTGGACGTTCAGACCTTCGGCGCTCAGGTATTCGGTCAGCAGTTCGGTCAGCAGGGCATCGTCATCTACGAGTAATACGCGGCTCATGGTGTTTCCTTTTCCGTGGTGGTATGCGCCCGCTAGGTTTGGGACGGGCATGAAACAGGTGTTTAACGGTTTATCTTAACACGGCTGCAATGTTTTTTGATAGCGTATTTTTCTGGGTGTTTGCTGTTTTTTGCAATGCTTTGCAAGGGTTTTTATATTTCAGACGGCATACACATCCGCCGGCGCGGGTCATTTGCAGGGTTTTGCTTCCGGATGACCGGGCGCGGCGGCGAAGGCTTTGCAGTCTTTGAGCAGTTCGGGCAACAGCGGCGCCCATACGGGCAGTTTGCGGATTTCGTCGGCGTATCGGGGCATCAGGTAGGGGTAATAGGACTGTGTCGCCCGCATCCATTGTTTTGCTTCTGCAACTTTGCCTTGCCGCATCAGGTAGAGGGCGATGCGGTAGGTGGCGGAGTAGGGGCGGTATTTTAGTGCTTTGAGGGTTGCTTCTTCCGCCCAAGTCTGGGTTTCGGGGTATTCCGGCAGGGCGAAGTTTACGAGGGAGAAGTCGGCATAAAAGGACAGCATCGGACTGTTTGCGGAAATATAGCGCAGTTCGTTGATTTTCCGGTTGAGGGTTTTGGCACTGTCGTCAGTGGCGGGGGAAAAGGCGTTAACCAGCCGGGTGTATGTCCAGTCCAAGTGCAGCAATCCTGCGAATATGGCGGCGGAGGCGGTCAGTATGCCAAGATTGGCGGCTTTTTTGAAGGCGATGCCGTCTGAAGCCTTTGCGGGGGACAGAAAGAGCATCAGTCCGAAGGGGATGAGGAAATAGACATACCACAAAGGATATTCGAGCATACTGTGGCACATACTGACGGCAAGCGTGCAGATCAGGAAAAGCGATGCGGGGGTCAGGGGGCGTTTCAGCAGCCCGGCAATGCCGGTCAGCAGGGTTGCGGCAACCAGAAGCGTGCCGCTGATTCCCATTTCTGCAAGGAGTTGGAGGACGATGTTGTGGGAATGGGTGAACAAGTTGCTGAGGAAGTTGTTGTGTATGGTGTGCTGTTCGGCATTGATGAGGAAGGTTTGTTGGGCAAAACTGTTCCAACCGTGCCCGAATATCGGGGCGGATTGGAAGGCGGCGACGGCTTTGCGCCATTCGATTTGGCGCGGCAAGTCTGTGAAACCGCCGTTGGCGACGCGTTCGACGGCAGTTTCGTAGCGGATGCCGGTAAAGGTTTCCAAAACGGTGTTCATGGAAAATTGGAACAGCGCGGTAAGGAGTACGGCTGCGGCTATGCCGAGTATCGTCCGTCTGTTGGATTTGTCCGAACGGAAATACCAGAAGGGAAGGATGAGGGCGATGGCGGCTATGTAGGTCAAGATGGTGCGCGAATTGACCAGGCCTAAAACGGCGGTCTGCATAATCAGGCAGATTGTGCCGAGGGCGGCGGGGATTTTTCGTTGTCCGTTGAGGTAGGCGGCGGCGAGTATGCCCCACATGAGGTAGTGTCCGAGGTTGTTGCGCTGCCTGATGTGTCCGATTACGCCTTGCCCGCTGTAAACGATGATGTTTTGAAGCAGGGGGGTGTCTTCCCAGCCGGCAAACTGGATGACGACGATGCAGGATTGAAGCAGGGAGCCGATAAGCAGCGACCAGGCAAACAGGGTAACGATGCGTTCTTGTCCGTAGTGTGCGACCAAACTCTTGCAGGCCCACGCGCTGACGGCGAGCAAGATGAAAACCCAAGAGGCGATGTCGTTCATTCCGGGGTAAATCAGGTTCATCAGGCGTGCCTGAAGCCACCAAAATGCCGCCATGGCAAACAGGAAGAAGCTGATGGCGGGGATTTTGACATCAAACAGCTTTTTTCCTGCCGTGAGGAACAACAGGACAATCAGGCCGGCTGCGGCGGCGGCATCGTGGTAAAAGTCGGGCGACGGTTCCAGCCTGAGCGCGAAGGTAAAGGGGACTATGCCTATCCAAAGGAAGCAGGGCAGGATGTAAATCGGCAGTTTGGCGGCGGGGCGCGCGCCGGATACGGTCGTTTCAGCGGACATTGTTTGTTTCCTTGTATTGTTTGACGAACGACAGGCAGGATATGAAGAAGATGATGCTGAATACTGCGGAAAGCGCGGCGCAAATCTGTTCTGCCGGATAAGCGTCGAACAGGCGCATGACGGCTTCGGCAAAATAAATCAGAACCAGCATAGAGCTGTATTGGTAGGTATAGATTTTTTTCTTCAGAATACCTGAAAGCGGCAGACAGAGGGGGAGGGCTTTGAGCGCGAGCCACGAACCGCCCGGGCGCAACGGTGCAATCCACAGTTCCCAGGAAAGGGACAGGATTATCAGTGCAATCAGGCTGAAAGAGGCAAGGAGGTAAGCGGTTTGTCTGTTCACGGCGGTCTTTACGGTTTAAGGGCGGACAAGGGGGAGCGGTATCCCAAATCCTGCAACATCGAAACGGTTTCATAAACGGGCAGCCCCATAATGCCGCTGAAGCTGCCTTCGATAGATTGGATAAAGATGCCGCCTATGCCTTGTACGGCGTAGGCGCCGGCTTTGTCCATCGGTTCGCCGCTTTGCACATAGGCGGAAATTTCTTCCGAACTCAGGGGTTTGAAAACGACGCGGTTGGTTTGGACGCGGCTTGACGTTTTGCCGCGATAACGGATGCATACGGCAGTCAGGACGGTATGTTGTTTGCCGGACAATCGGTTTAAAAATTCGATTGCTTCGGCTTGGGAGCGGGGTTTGCCCAATATGATGCCGTCTGAAACAACGCAGGTATCCGCTGTAATCAAGGGAAAGTCAGGCATTGCGCCGTTGGTTTCGCAAAAGAGGGTCAGGGCGGTTCGGTTTTTTTCTTCTGCCATCCTTTGGACGTAATGGGCAGGGTCTTCGTTCTGTCTGACCGTTTCGTCGATCTCGGCAGGCAGCTTGACGACCCGATAGCCCAACTGCGTCAGGATTTCCATTCTGCGTGGGCTGCCCGAACCTAAGTAAAGGGTGTTCACGGTGTGCTCCTTAATGTGCGACGGGGCTTCAGACGGCATAGTGTCAGGTTTTTGCAGGCGGCTGTATGTCGCCATCCTGTTCTGAACGTGGAGTGAAGAAGCGTCCGAACCAAATACCTGCTTCGTATAAGAGAATCAGCGGAATGGCGAGCAGGATCTGAGAAATAATGTCGGGCGGCGTGATGATGGCGGCAATGACAAAAGCACCGACAATGACATAGGGGCGGGCATGTTTGAGCTGTCCGGTTGTTACCACGCCGATTTTGGTTAACAGGATAACGACAATGGGGACTTCAAACGTTGTGCCGAATGCGACAAACATCCCCAAGATGAAGGAGAGGTATTTGTCTATGTCGGTCGCCATATTGACCCCGACAGGGGTAACGCCGGCAAGGAATTTGAAAATGACGGGGAAAACTAGAAAGTAGGCAAATGCCATGCCGATGAAAAACAGGCTGACGCTGGAGAGGACGAGCGGCGTAATCAGGCGTTTTTCGTTTTGGTAGAGTGCGGGGGCGACAAATGCCCAGATTTGGTAGAGCGTATGCGGCAGTGAAACCAAAAACGCCGCCATCAGGGTAACTTTGACCGGTACGAAAAACGGTGCGATGACATCGGTCGCAATCATACTGGTGTCTTTGGGCAGGTTTGCCATCAGCGGGGCAGCCACAAAGGTATAGAGCTGCTGGGCAAACGGCATCATGCCGAAAAAGCAGACGAGAATGCCGACAACCATCCACATCAGGCGGCGGCGCAGCTCGATGAGATGCTCGACAAGCGGTTGGACGGTTTGTTCGTTTTGTGCTTCGGACACCGGATTTGCCTTCTCTATTGTTTACGGACGCGCAATTTCGGTTTGGCGCGGTGTTTCGGACGCAAATCGCGTTTGCGGCTTATTGCCTGTTTGCGCAGGGAAGTGGTGTGCGGAACAGGCGTTTCGATGGCGGTATCGACATAGCTGACTTCGACGGTCTGTACGGCGGGTGCGGCGGCAGAAGCAGTCAGGTATTCCCGCCATGCTCGGTCTTTATCGGTTTCCGAGGGTTCGGCTGTACTGCCGGTTTGCCTGTCGTCCCCAAGGGTTTCGGCGGAAGTATCGGAACGTTCAGACGGCATAACGTCGGAAATGCCGTCTGAACCGCCATTGTCCGCATCGGGAAGGGGGGTGCCGTTTTCATCGATACCGAAATCGGCAGGCGTGCGCTGTTCGGGCAGTTTTTCCCAGGGCTTCAGACCATCGGAAATGTCGTGCAGGCTGTTATGCATATCCGTATCGGTTTCTTTGAGGCTGTCTCGAACCTGAGCGGCGGCAGCTTCAAATTCCTGCTTTGCCTTCCTCAGCTCTTCCAGTTCGATTTGCGTGTCAAATTCTTGTTTGACGCTGCCGACAAAGCGTTGCAGCCTGCCGATGAGCCGTCCGGCAGTGCGGGCGGCTTCGGGCAGGCGTTCCGGACCAAGGACAATCAGGGCGATAACGCCGACCAAAATCAGCTCGCCCAAACCGAAATCAAACATAAATTACGCTTTGTCTTCGTCTTTTTTGTGTTCGATTACATCGTCTTTTTTGGCTTCTTTGCTGTCTGTGCCTTCGTTCAGCCCCTGTTTGAAGTCATGAACCGCGCCGCCGAGGTCTTTGCCGACGTTGCGCAGTTTTTTGGTGCCGAATATCAAAACGACGATAATCAGTACGATAATCCAGTGCGTCAGAGAAAAACTGCCCATGATGTATCCTTAAGTAAGTATTAGGGGTTGATTGTGAAATAACGGTTTATACGGGTGTGCCCATGATGTGTATATGCAGGTGGAAGACCTCTTGTCCGCCGCCTTTTCCGGTATTGATAAGGGTTTTGAAACCGTCTGCCAGTCCTGCCGCTTTGGCGATTTCGGGAACTTTCAACATCATTTTGCCCAGCAGCATCTGATGTTCGGAAGCGGCGTGTGCCAACGAATCGAAATGGACTTTGGGAATCAGCAGCAGATGAACCGGAGCGGCGGGGTTGATGTCTTTGAAACAAACCATTTCGCCGTCTTCATAGACGGTTTGCGCCGGAATCTCTTTGGCGGCAATTTTACAGAAAATACAGTTGTCCATAACGGCTCCGATGCCGTCTGAAAGGCGGTCAGACGGATTGAATGTGGGAAAGTGCGGATTGTAATATAAATTCAAGATTCTGTGCGAGCGGCTTTTTCGGTCAAGCCTGACAAACCTTGACGGCGCGCAAGTTCGTCCAGTACGTCTTCCGCCTTCAGGTCGTGGTGTGTCAGAAGAATCATGGTGTGAAACCATAAGTCGGCGACTTCGTAAATCAGGTGGGACGGGTCTTTGTCTTTGGATGCCATTAATACTTCGCCCGCCTCTTCAATGACTTTTTTCAGAATTTTGTCCTCGCCCTTGTGCAGGAGCTGTGCGACGTAAGATTCGGACGGATCGGCAGATTTGCGCTGGATGATGGTTTGTTGGATGGCGGATAGTACGGAATCTCCCATGATTTTCCCTCTGTTTGTTTCTGTTTGTTCGGAATGATAGGCTAAACGGCTGTCCTCGGGCAATACGCCTGTTGCGTTTCGTTGGAAAAATGCCGTCTGAGCGTTTCAGACGGCATTTGTGCTGTTGCAAATGTAATTTGCTTACAGGTTTGGATTCACAATAATTTTAACGGCGGATTCGTTGTTGTGAATCAGACGCTCGAAGCCTTCGGAAACCAGTTCGTCCAGCTTGATGCGCTGGGTAATGAAAGGCTCGAGGTTGATTTTGCCTTCTTCGACCAGTTTGATGGTTTCGGCGTGGTCGTTGCAGTAGGCAATCGTGCCGCGCACATCCAGTTCTTTCATCACGACGCTGTGGACGTTGACGGTGGCGGGGTGGCTCCAGATGGATACGATAACCAAGTTGGCGGCGGGTTTGCAGGCCTCGACCAAAGTATCCAACACTTTGTTCACGCTGGTGCACTCAAATGCCACGTCCACTCCTTCGCCGCCGGTCAGTTTTTTCACTTCTGCAACAACATCGACTTCGGACGGGTCGAGGATGTAGTCGGCAACGCCGGATTCGCGGGCTTTGTCTTTGCGCGCCTTGCTCAATTCGGTGATGATGACTTTGATGCCTTTGGCTTTCAATACGGCAGCCAACAGCAAACCGATTGGGCCTGCACCGCCGACCAATGCGACATCGCCTGCTTTCGCGCCGCTGCGTACATAAGCATGGTGGCCGACAGACAGAGGTTCAATCAAAGCAGCTTGATCCAATGGGATTTTGTCGGAAATCGGATGCACCCAACGGCGTTTGACGGCGATTTTTTCAGACAAGCCGCCGCCGCAGCCGCCCAAGCCGATAAAGTTCATGTCTTTAGAGAGGTGGTAGTTGCTGCCCGGGCCGGTCGGTACGTCATCGTGTACGATGTAAGGTTCGACCACAACGTGTTGGCCGACTTTGATGTCGTCCACGCCTTCACCGACGGCGTAAACCACGCCGGAGAACTCGTGACCCATGGTAACTGGCGCAGACTCGCCGGAAATCGGGTGCGGATGGCCGCAGGGCGGGATGAAAATCGGGCCTTCCATGAATTCGTGCAGGTCGGTGCCGCAGATGCCGCACCAGGCGACATTGATGCCGACGGTGCCGGGGGCGACGGCCGGTTCGGGGATGTCTTCGATGCGGATGTCGCCTTTATCGTAAAAACGTGCTGCTTTCATTGTAACGCTCCTTGTTTTCAAGTAGGAATGCCGTCTGAAAAATGTCGGACGGCGGTTGAAATGGGAATGGCGTGAAGAAGCCTGACCGTTTCCGGTTGAATCTGTTTAGATGTTATTTTACTACAAGAGACGTGTTTAAGCACGCGGAAGGCTTTCTGTTTGCGTCAGGTCAAATAATGATGCCGTCTGAAAACCGAATCGGCTTCAGACGGCATTTATATCGTAACGGTCGGATTGGGTAGGTTGGCGTACCTGTCCGGTTTTCGGTTTGGCAAACCGTTTTTTTGTCGGGTTCAGTGTTCTCTGATAGGCGGTTGCGGCATCGGATTTGCCCAGCCCTGCCAGCACGCGGATATGCTCGGCAGCAGATTGTGCCAGAGGTTCAAGGGTGTAACCGCCTTCGAGTACGGATACGATTTTGCCGGGGCAGCCCGATGCCGTCTGAATGATTTTGTGTGTCAGCCAGGCAAAATCCGCCTCGTGCAGGTTGAGCCTGCCCGATTCGTCCAGACGGTGTGCGTCGAATCCTGCCGACAGCAGTACCAGTTCGGGTTTGAATGCGGCAAGCCGGGGCAGCCACTGTTTGCGGACGGCTTCGCGGAATGTGCGGCTGCCCGTTCCCGGCGGCAAGGGCAGGTGCACCATATTGCCGCCGTCGGGCATATCGTTGTTTTCGGGGAAGGGGAAAAGGTCGGTTTCAAACAGGTTGAAAAACAGGATGCGCGGATCGTCTTTGAATATTTCTGCCGTACCGTCGCCGTAGTGGACATCGAAATCGATGACGGCAATGCGTTTCAGGCGGTATTCGGCAATGGCATGCATGACGCCGGCGGCAACGTTGTTCAGCAGGCAGAATCCGCCGGCTTTGCCGCTTTTCGCGTGATGCCCCGGAGGGCGGGCGGCGCAAAAGGCATGCCATGCTTTGCGTTTCATGACCATATCGACTGCCTGAACTGCCGAACCGGCGGAAAAACGGGCGGCGGACAGGGAGTTTTTGCTGATAACGGTGTCGTCGTCCAAATGGCAAATCTTGCCGTCTTCGGGTAGGCAAGATTCCAAACGGTTCAGATATTTGCTTGAGTGGACAAGTGCAAGGCGAGTATCGCTGATTTCTTCCGCCTCTACGGTTTGGAGGTGCTGCCAAATACCGGCGCGGCGCAATGCCTGCTCGATGCAGAGGATGCGGTCGGGCGAATCGGGATGGTTTGCTCCGGGTTCGTGTCCGGTGCAGGCGGGGTGGAAAAGCCAGGCGGTCTGGGCGTTTTTGCCCAAAAAAAGGCGCAGCAGGGCGTAGAGTTTCAGGAACAGGCGGGTCAGCGGCATGGGTTCGGGGAAAGGGGGTGCAGACGGCATACGGTTGGGTATGGGCAGCAAACCCGATATATTGTTTACGGTCTTATGCTATTATATACCCCGCTCGATTTTCAATCATATTTAGAAAGAACGGATAAATTATGAATCAAGCTGTTGCACAATTTGCTCCTTTGGTGTTGATTATGGTGGTGTTCTACTTCCTGATCATGCGCCCCCAACAAAAGAAATTCAAAGCGCATCAGGCGATGCTTGCCGCCTTGAAAGCCGGCGATAAAGTGGTCTTGGCGGCAGGTTTCAAGGGTAAGGTAACCAGAGTCGGCGAACAGTTTTTTACCGTGGATATCGGACAGGGTACAAAAATCGAGGTCGAAGTGGAACGCAATGCGATTGCCTCAAAAGTCGATTGATTTGTGCCGACAAGCCGCATCGGGAAAGCCCGTATGCGGCACTTTGTTTTGAATTCCAACCGAAGGCTTGACCATGTTCCGACACGCAGGGCGGCATATTCAGGATGCCGCCTTCCGGTCTCGCCTGACTGGGAAGGGGTTTTGCCTCTTCTGAAATAGCCCGATTCCGACACCACCGAAAGGGTGGGGTTTCAACCATTAAGGAACAATGATGAACCGTTATCCTTTATGGAAATATCTGCTGATTGTGTTCACGATTGCGGTTGCCGCAGTGTATTCGCTGCCCAACCTATTCGGCGAAACGCCCGCCGTGCAGGTATCGACCAACCGACAAGCCATCATCATCAACGAACAGACTCAATCCAAAGTGGATGCCGCGCTGCAAAACGCGGGTATTCAGACCGACGGGATGTTTGTTGTGGACAATTCACTGAAAGTGCGTTTTAAAGACACCGAAACGCAGCTTAAAGCGCGCGACATCATCGAAAATACTTTGGGCGAAGGGTATATTACCGCGCTCAACCTGTTGGCGGACAGCCCCGAATGGATGGCGAAAATCAAAGCCAATCCAATGTTTTTGGGTCTGGACTTGCGCGGCGGCGTGCATTTCACCATGCAGGTGGACATGAAAGCCGCCATGCAGAAAACGTTCGAACGTTATTCCGGCGATATCCGCCGCGAATTGCGCCGCGAAAAAATCCGCAGCGGTACGGTACGCCAGACTGAAAACAGTCTGACTGTTCCTTTGCAGGATGCCGGTGATGTGCAAAAGGCACTGCCTCAGTTACGCAAGCTGTTTCCTGAGGCAACGTTAAATTCAGAAGGCAGCAATATTGTATTGACGCTTTCGGAAGAGGCGGTGAATAAAGTACGCTCAGATGCGGTGAAGCAAAACATCACTACACTGCATAACCGTGTAAACGAGTTGGGCGTGGCAGAGCCGATTATCCAACAGTCAGGTTTGGATCGCATTGTCGTACAGCTCCCCGGCGTGCAAGATACTGCCAAGGCAAAAGACATTATCGGTCGTACCGCGACTTTGGAAGTGCGCATGGTGGAGGATGATCCTGTTAAGTTGCGCGAGGCTTCGGAAGGTAATGTACCCGCAGGTTATGAGCTGCTTTCAAGCGGCGGGGATCATCCTGAGACCCTTTTGATCAGCAAGCAGGTCGAATTGACCGGAGATAATATTAATGACGCCCAGCCTAGTTTTGACCAAATGGGCGCGCCTGCCGTCAGTCTGAGTTTGGACAGCGCGGGCGGCAGTATTTTTGGCGAACTGACTGCCGCAAATGTCGGCAAACGCATGGCGATGGTTTTGATTGACCAAGGAAAATCCGAGGTTGTAACCGCGCCAGTTATCCGTACTGCCATTACCGGCGGACGCGTGGAAATTTCCGGAAGCATGACGACAGCCGAAGCCAACGATACGTCTTTGCTGTTGCGTGCCGGTTCTCTTGCCGCACCGATGCAGATTGTCGAAGAACGTACCATCGGTCCGTCTTTGGGTAAGGAGAACATCGAAAAAGGCTTCCATTCGACTTTATGGGGTTTTGCCATCGTTGCTGCATTCATGGTGGTTTACTATCGTCTGATGGGTTTCTTTTCTACCATTGCATTGAGCACCAACATACTGTTCCTAATCGGTATTTTGTCTGCCATGCAGGCAACGTTGACGTTACCGGGTATTGCCGCGCTGGCGTTGACTTTGGGTATGGCAATCGACTCCAACGTCTTGATTAACGAACGTATCCGCGAAGAATTGCGTGCCGGTGTGCCGCCGCAGCAGGCAATTAATCTCGGTTTCCAACACGCATGGGCGACCATTGTCGATTCGAACCTGACTTCGCTGATTGCCGGTATCGCGCTTTTGGTATTCGGTTCCGGTCCGGTACGCGGTTTTGCCGTCGTACACTGCTTGGGTATTCTGACTTCGATGTATTCGTCCGTCGTCGTATTCCGTGCGTTGGTCAATCTGTGGTACGGACGCAGACGCAAATTGCAGAATATTTCCATCGGTGCGGTATGGAAACCTGAAGCCGAAACTGCGGCAGGTAAGGAGTAAGCTATGGAACTCTTTAAAATCAAACGCGATATTCCGTTTATGAGCTACGGCAAACTGACGACCTTCATTTCGTTGGTTACCTTTATTGCCGCCGTATTCTTCTTGGTTACCAGAGGCCTGAATTTCTCCGTCGAATTTACTGGCGGTACGGTAATGGAAGTCCAATATCAGCAGGGTGCGGATGTCAATAAGATGCGCGAACGCCTCGATACACTGAAAATGGGTGATGTACAGGTTCAGGCATTGGGTACGAACAAACACATTATGATCCGCCTGCCGAACAAAGAAGGCGTTACTTCCGCACAGTTGTCCAATCAGGTTATGGATTTGCTGAAAAAAGACAGTCCCGACGTTACTTTGCGCCAAGTCGAATTTATTGGCCCGCAAGTCGGTGAGGAATTGGTTACCAATGGTTTGATGGCATTGGGCTTCGTAGTGGCAGGTATTATTATTTACTTGTCCATGCGTTTTGAATGGCGTTTTGCCGTATCTGCCATTATCGCCAATATGCACGACATCGTGATTATTCTCGGCTGCTTTGCCTTCTTCCAATGGGAATTTTCGCTGACCGTCTTGGCAGGTATCCTTGCCGTATTGGGCTATTCTGTGAACGAATCCGTCGTCGTCTTCGACCGTATCCGTGAAAACTTCCGCAAGCCGACGATGCGCGGACATACCGTGCCGGAAGTCATCGACAACGCGATTACCGCCACCATGAGCCGCACCATCATTACCCACGGTTCGACCGAGGCGATGGTTGTTTCTATGCTGGTGTTCGGCGGTGCGGCCTTGCACGGTTTTTCTATGGCGTTGACCATCGGCATCGTGTTCGGTATTTATTCTTCCGTATTGGTTGCCAGCCCGCTCTTGCTGATGTTCGGTTTGAGCCGCGACAATATCGCCAAGGAAGCGAAACAGAAGGAAGAAATTGTGGTCTGATGTCAAATGCCGTCTGAAACTGGAAGATGTCTCCGTTTTCAGACGGCATTTCGCCGACATCGCAAAATATCGTGCAGAACAGCAAAAATTGTGTGATAATGCGCCGTTCCTGTTTCAGGAATAGGGAGTTTGCCGTTGTCGAGGCTTGGCAAACTTGTCCGAATCCCATTTGGGGTTCTTTTTATTTTTCGGAGTTTTTCCATTATGGCACTGACCGTAGAACAAAAAGCGCAAATCGTTAAAGATTTCCAACGCAAAGAAGGCGATACCGGCTCTTCTGAAGTACAAGTCGCCCTGTTGACTTTCCGCATCAACGACCTGACCCCCCACTTCAAAGCCAACCCCAAAGACCACCACAGCCGTCGCGGCCTGTTGAAAATGGTCAGCCAACGCCGCCGCTTGTTGGCATATTTGCGCCGTACCCAACCCGATACATATCGTGCGTTGATTACCCGCTTGGGTCTGCGTAAATAATTGCGCTTTCCGACACCGCCCAGAAAAATGGGCGGTGTTTTCTTTTCTGTTGCTTTCCGACAAGTTCAAATCCATATTTATTGCCCGAAAACCGCATAAACTAATATAATACAAAGTTCTTTGGAATCCTGTTCCATTTCATGCTGCCCGTGCGCTTCACAAGAGTTTCAGACGGCATCAGACGTTGCGACTCCCGCCAGCAATCAAACAGCTTTTTATCACCCATTCGAAAATCCGTTTTGCCGGTACTCGTCTTTTTATTGGAGTATTGCCATTATGACCGCAACCACTGCGTCTTCAGCCAAACCTTATCTGCAAATCCAAGGCTTGGTGAAAAAGTTTGGTGACAATTACGCTGTCGATAACATCGACTTGGACATTTATCAACACGAAATCTTCGCCCTTTTGGGCAGTTCCGGCAGCGGAAAATCCACGCTGCTGCGTATGCTGGCGGGTATGGAAAGCCCCAATCAGGGGAAAATTATCCTTGACGGTCAGGATATTACCAAACTTGCACCCTATGACCGCCCCATCAATATGATGTTCCAAAGTTACGCGCTTTTTCCGCATATGACCGTGGAGCAGAACATTGCCTTCGGTCTGAAACAGGACAAAATGCCTAAAGGCGAAATCGATGCGCGCGTCGAAGAAATGCTCCGCCTGGTTCAGATGACCAAATTTGCCAAACGTAAACCGCACCAATTGTCCGGCGGTCAGCAACAGCGCATCGCTTTGGCACGCAGTTTGGCAAAACGTCCGAAAATCCTGTTGCTTGACGAACCTTTGGGGGCATTGGACAAGAAATTGCGCCAGCAAACCCAGCTTGAGTTGGTCAATACGCTGGAACAAGTCGGCGTAACCTGTATTATGGTTACGCACGACCAAGAAGAAGCCATGACGATGGCGACCCGCATCGCCATTATGTCTGACGGTCAGTTGCAGCAGGTCGGTACACCCAGCGATGTGTATGACTATCCCAACAGCCGCTTTACTGCCGAGTTTATCGGCGAAACCAATATTTTTGACGGTGTCGTTGTTGAAGATCATGCGGATTATGCCGTCATCGAATGCGAAGGTTTAGAAAACCACGTCCGCATCGATCATGGTTTGGGCGGCCCGAGCGAGCAGGACCTTTGGGTCAGTATCCGTCCCGAAGACATCGATTTGTATAAAGAAAAACCCGAACATTTGGGCGATTACAACTGGGCGAAAGGCACGGTTAAAGAAATCGCCTATTTGGGCAGCTTCGCCATTTACCACATCAAACTCGCCAACGGGCGCGTCGTCAAAAGCCAAGTCCCTGCCCCTTACTGGTATGTGCGCAACATCACGCCGCCAACTTGGGATGAAACCGTGTATATCAGCTGGCCGGAAAACCAACCGACTCCGTTGTTCCGTTGATTTAAGGGGAATGAGATGAACCTTAAAAAACTGAAAAACAAACTGTTCCGCCGTCCGGGGCAGCGTGCGGTGATTGCCGTGCCGTATATTTGGCTTTTGGTGCTGTTTCTGATTCCGTTCGCCATCGTGCTGAAAATCAGCTTTGCCGAACAGGAAATCGCCATCCCGCCGTTTACTCCTTTAACGACGATAGATGAGGATTTGGGTCGTCTGAACATCGCCGTCAGCTATCAAAACTATGCCGATATTTTCCAAAATTTTTGGCATACCCTGAATCCCTTCGGCGACAGCGAAAACAGCAATATCTATCTGATGACCTATTGGTCTTCAATAAAAACTGCACTGACGACGACGGTGATTTGCCTGTTGGTCGGTTATCCGACAGCATATGCGATTTCCCGTGCCAATCCTTCTGTCCGTAATGGTTTGCTGCTTGCCATTATGCTGCCCTTTTGGACATCGTTCCTGCTGCGTGTCTATGCGTGGATGGGTCTGCTCGGGCATAACGGCATTGCAAACAACCTGTTGATTAAAATGGGTATTATCAGTGAGCCTTTGGATTTGTTCTACAATGCCTTTTCGCTCAATTTGGTGATGGTTTACGCCTATCTGCCGTTTATGATTCTGCCGCTATACACGCAACTGGTGAAACTCGACAACCGCCTGCTCGAAGCGGCTTCCGATTTGGGTGCGGGACCGGTCAAATCGTTCTTGACGATTACCCTGCCTTTGTCGAAAACCGGCATTATTGCAGGTTCGATGCTGGTGTTTGTCCCTGCTGTCGGCGAGTTCGTCATTCCCGAGCTGGTCGGCGGTTCGGAAAACCTGATGATTGGTAAAGTATTGTGGCAGGCATTCTTCGATCAAAACAACTGGCCGCTGGCTTCTGCCGTCGCTGTTGTGATGGTCGCGCTGCTGGTCGTGCCGATTGCGTTATTCCAGCATTATGAAAACCGCGAATTGGAAGAAGGAGCCAAATAATGCAAAAATCCCGATTATCTTGGTTTCTGAAACTGATGCTGATGTTGTCGCTGGCGTTTCTGTATATCCCGCTGGTCGTTTTGGTTGTCTATTCGTTTAACGAATCCAAGCTCGTTACTGTTTGGGGCGGCTTTTCGACCAAATGGTACGGCGCATTGCTGGAAAACGACACCATCTTGGAAGCTGCTTGGTTATCGCTGCGTATTGCCGTTGTGTCTTCGCTTGCCGCCGTCGTTTTGGGTACGCTGGCGGGCTATGCGATGGCGCGTATCAAACGTTTTCGCGGCAGCACGCTGTTTGCCGGTATGATTTCCGCACCTATGGTGATGCCCGATGTGATTACCGGTCTGTCTATGCTGCTGCTGATTATTCAGGTGCAGATATTTTTGCAGGGCAGCGAATGGTTGCAACATCTCTACTTCGATCGAGGCTTTTTCACCATCTTCCTCGGACATACGACGCTGTGTATGGCATACATTACCGTTGTCATCCGTTCGCGGCTGGTCGAGCTTGACCAGTCGCTCGAAGAAGCTGCAATGGATTTGGGTGCGCGTCCGCTGAAAATCTTTTTTGTCATCACTTTGCCTTTGATTGCCCCTGCCATCGCTTCAGGCTTCCTGCTCGGCATTACCCTGTCTTTGGATGATTTGGTGATTACCTCCTTCCTGTCCGGCCCTGGTTCTTCTACATTGCCGCAGGTGATTTTCTCCAAAATCAAGCTGGGTCTCGATCCTCAGATGAATGTCTTGGCAACCATCCTGATCGGCATCATCGGAACATTGGTCATCATCGTTAATTATTGGATGATGAGGCAGGCAACCAAGCGCGACCGCGAGGCGGCAGAAGCCTACCGCCAGGAAAAACTGGCTGCCGAGAAAGCGCATTGACCGACAGGGCAGGCTGACCGCATTATCAGGTCAGCCTGTTTTCTTAAAGTAATTTCCCGTTCAGACGGCATGGTACGGCAAACCATATCATGCCGTCTGAAAATATACCTGATAAAGTAAACATAATGATTCGTCCTGATTTTCAAGAATATCTACCTTCTTATTATTTTAGTTCGGTTAATCCTCATACTGTTTATCCGAAATTTCAATGCCGTCTGAAAACCGAAACCTGCATTATCGGCGGCGGTTTGAGCGGTTTGTGTACCGCATTGCCGCTGGCGGAACACGGACATGAAGCCGTCGTTTTGGAAGCCGCGCGTATCGGTTTCGGCGCATCCGGCAGGAGCGGCGGGCAGGTCATCAGCGACTACGCCTGCGGTATGGAGGAAATTGAAAAACAGGTCGGCTTGGAGCAGGCGCAATGGTTTTGGCAACAGTCTTTGCAGGCGGTCGAACTGGTGGACGAACGCGTCCGCAAACATGCCATCGATTGCGATTGGCAGCGCGGTTATGCCACGGTTGCCGTTCGTCCGCAGCATTGGGAAGAGTTGCAGCAGTGGCATGAACACGCCCAACGGTATTACGGTGCGAGTCATTATCAACTTTGGGATAAAGCCGAGTTGAAACAGCAGCTTGACAGCGATATGTACCAAGGGGCGCAATTCGACCCCCTGTCCGGACACCTTCATCCGCTCAATTACACGTTGGGTGTTGCCGGTGCCGCTGCCGAAGCCGGGGCGCAGATTTTTGAGCATTCTCCTATGATACGCATTGAACCTTATCAAAACGGTTGGTTGGTTTACACTCCGGAAGGCAGTGTCGAATGCAAAAATGTGGTCTATGCCGTTAATACCTATGCAGGTTTGAACCCGATATTCCGGCCTTTGGAACGCAAGGCGATTGCCGTCAGTACCTTTATTATTGCCACCGAACCCTTGGGCGCGCGCGCAAAAGGGCTTATCCGCAACAATATGGCTGTATGCGACAACCGCCATATTTTGGATTATTACCGCCTCAGCGCGGACGGCAGGCTGCTTTTCGGCGGAAAAGACCACGAATTTATCGACGATCCCACGCGTATGACCGAGCTTGTCCGCCAAGATATGCTTAAAGTTTTTCCGCAGCTTGCCGATGTCAAAATCGAATATTCGTGGGGCGGGGAGTGCGATATTACCGCCAACCTTGTCCCGCATTTCGGACGTTTGGCCCCGAATGTTTTTTATACGCAAGGCTATTCCGGGCACGGGATGGCGATAACGGGCATTGCAGGCTTGGCGGTTGCCGAAGCAATTTTAGGGGACAAATGCCGTCTGAAGCCGTTTGAGCAGTTGCGCCAGCCGAACATCATCCTCCAACCGTTTTTGCGCAAACTCGGTTCTTTCCTCGGCTCGAAATATTATCAGTGGAAAGACAGCCGTTAAGCGTTGCAGGCAGTATGTTTATCCATCGGCGGCAAACGTGAAAAATGCCGTCTGAAACCCGATTTTCAGGTTTCAGACGGCATTTCGCATTAATGCGGGCGGCGTGTTTATTTTCCGCGCATCAGTTCAAAGAAATCATCATTGTTTTTAGAGGCTTTGATTTTTCCGATTAAAAATTCGGCTGCCTCGATTTCATCCATCGGGTGCAGGAATTTGCGTAAGAGCCACATACGTTGCAACTGGTCGTTCGGGACAAGCAGCTCTTCGCGGCGCGTGCCGGATTTGTTGATGTTGATGGCGGGGAAGAGGCGTTTTTCCGCCATACGGCGGTCAAGGTGCAATTCCATATTGCCGGTGCCTTTGAATTCTTCGTAAATCACATCGTCCATACGGCTGCCGGTTTCAACCAATGCGGTGGCGATAATGGTCAGCGAACCGCCTTCTTCCACGTTGCGCGCCGCGCCGAAGAAACGTTTGGGACGGTGCAGTGCGTTGGCATCGACACCGCCGGTCAGGATTTTGCCCGAGGTAGGCACGACGGTATTGTAGGCGCGGGCAAGGCGGGTAATCGAGTCCAGCAGGATGACTACGTCTTTTTTGTGTTCCACCATACGCTTGGCTTTTTCAAGCACCATTTCGGCAACTTGGACGTGGCGTTGCGCCGGCTCGTCAAATGTGGAGGAAACCACTTCGCCTCGGACGGAACGGCTCATTTCGGTAACTTCTTCGGGACGTTCGTCAATCAAGAGGACGATGAGCTCGACTTCAGGATAGTTTGCGGTAATGGCATGGGCAATGTTTTGCAGCATCACGGTTTTACCGCTTTTGGGCGGGGCAACCAAGAGGGCGCGCTGACCTTTGCCGATGGGGGAAATCAGGTCGATGGCACGTCCGGTCAGGTTTTCTTCGGACTTTAAGTCGCGTTCCAGTTTTAACTGTTTGGTCGGAAACAGAGGAGTCAGGTTTTCAAACAGGATTTTATGGCGGCATACTTCCGGGTGGTCGCCGTTGATGGAATCCAGTCTGACCAGGGCAAAATAGCGTTCGTTGTCTTTGGGGACGCGCACGCTGCCTTCGATGGTGTCGCCCGTATGCAGGTTGAAGCGGCGGATTTGGGTGGGTGAGACATATATGTCATCAGGACCCGCAAGATAGGAGGTATCCGCACTTCGGAGGAAACCGAAACCGTCGGGCAGGATTTCGAGTGTGCCGGAGCAGGTAAAACCCTCGCCTTTTTTCATCATTTGACGGACGATGGCAAAAACCAAGTCTTGCTTGCGGAAACGGTTGGCATTTTCGATAGCGTGTTCTTCTGCCAACTCTAAAAGTTTGGAAATGTGCAGGGTTTGTAATTCGGAGACGTGCATAATAATGATGTATTTTGAAGAGGAAAAAGACAGGCAGATGCCGTCTGAAAGAAGAAGCTGACCGTTGCCGGTTGCTCGGAGAAGGGGGAATTGTAGGCAGTCGGCGCGTGGGTGTCAAATATTATCGCGGACGGGGCATCGGCAGGAAATGCCGTCTGAACGGAGCTGCTTGGAAAAAATACCCCCGCGCTTTTCAGGCTCGGGGGTATGGGCATTGATTATTTGTTCAATTCATTCGCCAAATACAGCCAAGTTTCGATGACGGTATCCGGGTTCAGGGAAACGCTTTCGATGCCTTCCTCAACCAGCCATTTGGCAAAGTCCGGATGGTCGGACGGGCCTTGACCGCAGATGCCGACATATTTGTTCTGCTTGCGGCAGGCGGAGATGGCAAGATGCAGCATCACCTTGACGGCAGGGTTGCGTTCGTCGAAGGATTCGGACACCAAGCCGCTGTCGCGGTCGAGGCCGAGGGTCAATTGGGTCATGTCGTTCGAGCCGATGGAGAAGCCGTCGAAGTATTGCAGGAATTGTTCCGCCAATACCGCGTTGCTCGGCAGTTCGCACATCATAATCAGGCGCAGACCGTTTTTGCCGCGTTCCAAGCCGTTTTCTTTCAGGGCTTTGACGACGGCTTCGGCTTCGCCCAAAGTGCGTACGAACGGAATCATGATTTCAACGTTGGTCAGACCCATTTCATCACGGACGCGTTTCAATGCTTTGCATTCCAAGGCGAAACAGTCTTTGAAGCTATCGGCAACATAACGCGCCGCACCACGGAAGCCCAACATCGGGTTTTCTTCATGCGGTTCGTATACGCTGCCGCCGACCAGGTTGGCGTATTCGTTGGATTTGAAGTCGGACATACGGACGATGGTTTTACGCGGATAAACCGATGCGGCCAATGTCGCCACGCCTTCGGCGATTTTATCGACGTAGAAGTCGACAGGGGACGCATAGCCGGCGATACGGCGGGTAATTTCCGCTTTTAATTCGTCATCTTGTTTGTCAAATTCCAACAAGGCTTTCGGGTGGATGCCGATTTGGCGGTTGATGATAAATTCCATACGCGCCAAGCCGATGCCTTCACTGGGCAGATTGGCGAAGCTGAATGCGAGTTCGGGATTGCCGACGTTCATCATCACTTTGACGGGTGCTTTGGGCATATTGTCCAAGGCGACATCGGTAATCTGTACGTCCAACAGACCGGCATAGATAAAGCCGGTATCGCCTTCAGCGCAGGATACGGTAACTTCCTGGCCGTTTTCCAAGAGTTCGGTCGCATTGCCGCAGCCGACAACGGCAGGAATGCCCAGTTCGCGCGCGATGATGGCGGCGTGGCAGGTACGGCCGCCGCGGTTGGTCACGATGGCGGAAGCACGTTTCATCACGGGTTCCCAATCCGGGTCGGTCATGTCGGTAACGAGTACGTCGCCGGTTTCGACGGAATCCATCTCGGAAGCATCTTTAATCAGGCGTACCTTGCCCTGACCGACTTTCTGACCGATGGCGCGGCCTTCGCACAAGACGGTTTTTTCGCCGTTGATGGAAAAGCGGCGCAGGTTGCGGCTGCCTTCTTCCTGGGATTTGACGGTTTCGGGACGGGCTTGTAGGATGTAGAGTTTACCGTCCAAGCCGTCGCGCCCCCATTCGATATCCATCGGGCGGCCGTAGTGTTTTTCGATGGTCAGCGCGTAGTGTGCCAACTCGGTGATTTCTTCGTCGGTAATGGAGAAGCGGTTGCGGTCTTCTTCGGGAACATCGACGTTGGTTACCGATTTGCCGGCTTCGGCTTTGTCGGTAAAAATCATTTTGATGTGTTTCGAACCCATGGTTTTACGCAGGATGGCGGGCTTGCCCGCTTTGAGCGTGGGTTTGAACACATAAAATTCGTCCGGGTTGACCGCGCCTTGTACGACGTTTTCGCCCAGACCGTAAGAGGAGGTAACAAAGACGACTTGGTCGTAGCCGGATTCGGTGTCGAGGGTAAACATCACACCTGATGCGCCGCTGTCGGAACGCACCATACGCTGCACGCCGGCGGACAGGGCGACGATGTCGTGTTCGAAGCCTTTATGGACGCGGTAGGAAATGGCGCGGTCGTTGTACAGGGAGGCGAATACATGGTGCATCGCTTCTTTAACGTTTTCCAAGCCGTTGATGTTCAAGAAGGTTTCCTGTTGGCCGGCAAATGATGCGTCCGGCAGGTCTTCGGCGGTTGCGGAAGAGCGTACGGCGACGGAAATGTCCGCGCCTCCGGCATCGGCAACCATTTTGTTCCATGCCGCTTCGATTTCGGCATCGAGCTGTTCGGGGAAGGGCGTGTCCAAAATCCATTGGCGGATTTCTTTGCCGACGCGTGCCAGTTCGGCAACGTCTTCGACATCCAATTTTGCCAGTGCGGCGGAAATGCGTTCGCTCAGACCGTTGTGTGCGAGGAATGCGCGGTAGGCATCGGCCGTGGTGGCAAAGCCGCCGGGGACGCGCACGCCTTTTTCGGTCAGCTGACTGATCATTTCGCCCAGCGAGGCGTTTTTACCGCCCACGCGTTCAACATCTGTCATACGCAGGTTTTCAAACCAGATTACGTAGTTGTCGGCCATTTGTGTGTCCAATCCAAAATATGTTAAAAAAGAAACAAATCCGCTTGCTTATTTTAAGCGATTCGTTCCTCTGCTGTCATGTGTTTTATCCGTTTTAAAATCATGATGCCGTCTGAAAAATTGCGGTTTCGGCGTGTGTAGCGGTTTGAAACTTGCAGCCGGTATGTTTCCTTTTTTGGGTATTTTCTTTGTAAAACAGATGGTTTGAATAAGTTAATGTTTTTTCTGTTGGATTTTTTTGTTTATTTTTTAAAATTTTATTCCAAAAAATACTTTATCTAAATAATTTTATTTCAAAATAATATTGTGTCTGTTTGGGTGTAATCCGAGGTAGGCGTACTGCGGGTGCTTTCCTTGTGTCTGCCGCTGCTGTTATGATGGGGTTTTAAACCTGTGTTTTAAGGATGGAAGATGAGCAGTCCGCGCCATGTGTTTTACATTTCCGACCGTACCGGTCTGACTGCCGAGAATATCGGCGAGGCTTTGCTGAACCAGTTTGGCAATCTGTCGTTCAAACGCCATACGCACCCGTTTGTCGATACGCCGGAAAAGGCGCGCGCGGTGGTGGAGAAGGTCAATCGGAGCCGGCAGGAAAACGGTCAGCGTCCGATTGCGTTTGTCAGCGTGGTCAATGACGAAATCCGTGAAATCATCAAACAGGCAGACGCTTTCCACATCAATTTTTTTGAAACCTTCCTCGGGCTTTTGGAAAAGGAACTCAACACCGAGGCGGTTGCCGCCGAACAAGGGCATCACAGTATCGGCAATACGAAGCGTTACGATGCGCGTATGGAGGCGGTCAATTTTTCTTTGAACCACGATGACGGGGTCAGCGATAAGAACCTTCAGGAGGCTGATGTAATCTTGATGGGTGTATCGCGTTCGGGCAAAACGCCGACCTGCCTTTACCTCGCCCTGCAATACGGTATCCGTGCGGCAAACTATCCGCTGATTCCCGACGATTTGGAATCGGCCGATCTGCCGCGTATGGTCAAGCCGTATAAAGACAAGCTGTTCGGGTTGACCATCCAGCCGGAACGTTTGCAGGCCATCCGTCAGGAACGCCGTCCGAATTCGGCTTATGCGCGCATCGATACCTGCCGCAGCGAGGTGGCGGATGCGCAGAGTATGTTCAGACGGCATGGGATTCCGTTTGCGAATACGACGGATAAGTCGGTTGAGGAACTGGCGGTACACATCCTTCAGGCGTGCAAGTTGAAGCGCAGGTTTTGATGTTTCCTGCCTGAAATCCGGGCAAAATTCCGTTTATTGACACCTTACACGGGAGTTCCGCCATTAAATATTCGTCAAACAAAGATGTCCAAAGGCTGGTAACCCGCCTGCTCAAGTCCAATCCCGATGGGTGTTTCCACAGTCGGGGCGGGCGGCATATCAAGCTGGTTTACCTGCCGACATCCGATGTCCTGCCCATACCGTACAGCCCGTCGGATTTCAGGGCTGCTAAAAATTTAAGCAGCCATATAATGAACGCGCTATAAAACGAAAATAGACGGCTTACAGAGCGTTTTTAGATTGGAGTTAGTCTTATGGACTGGTTACATACTATTTTCTTTTGCTTCGCTTGGATTGTGGCTGTTGTCATTGCGGGCATTAGTGTATATGTTTTTATTGTGTTGCCCATTTCGTTAATAGCCTATGTCGTTGGCATTGTTTACAGTTTTTTCAGGCTGTTTTTACCATTCCTTCCCGACTTTTGGGCGAACATAGGCACAGGCACAACAGGAAATAAAGGCGGCTTTGATTGGGGAGAGCGGACAGAAGCCGATAAGCACCGCGAGTTAGTGGAGCATATCCGCATTCAGAACATGAACGAAGAGAGAAACAGACGATAAAGAAAGAAGCCCTTGCAGGACAGGTTAGCAAGGGCTTTAATTTTATTTTGAGTAACTTGTAAACTTTTTACCATTGAGTACAATGGGCGACTATTATAGCTCACTTTTAGGCAACTGAAAACTAGGTTCTTACAACAGAGAAAAAAAAGGGCAGGCGCACGAATTGACGGCAGCAGGCGAGCCAAGAGAAAAAGAAGATTGAAAGCAGGCACAATAAAAGCCGATGACTTCCGGCCGATTTTTTCAGTTGATTAACGAAGACACCGGCTGGTGCCGGAATGCGGGAAATGCCGTCTGAAGGGTTTCAGACGGCATTTTTCAAGGACGGATTTTGTTTAGCGTCCCGAGTAGCCCGATCGGTGTGGCGATGCGGTAGTCGGGTTGCCATGAGTCGGTATCGTCTTCATCTGAGATGTAGCCCCATTCGGCGAGGACGGTTTTCATACCGGCGTTGCGTCCCGCCTGCATATCGCGTTCCGCGTCGCCGACGTAGAGCGTGTGTCGCGGGGTGGCGTGGATTTGTCCGCACGCATACAGCATGGGTTTGATGCCGGGTTTGGGTTCGCCGCAGGTGTCGCCGCTGACGACGGTGGCGGGCGGAACGGCGAATCCGAGTTTGGGAACGAGTTTGTCGGTGAAGCGCATGGGTTTGTTGGTCACGATGCCCCATTTGATGCCGCGTCTGCCGAGTTCGACGATGAGTTCGTTTACGCCGTCGAACAGCGTGGTTTTGTCGGCATAGCAAAGGCTGTATGCTTCAAGGCATTCTTGCCGCCATGCTGCGAAATCAGGATGTTCGGCAGTCATGCCGACACCGATTTTCAACAGGCCGGCTACGCCGTGGCTGGTATACGGGCGGATTTCCTCGATGCTTTTTTCGGGCAGGTTGTGGCGGCGCAATACGGTGTTGAGTGCGCCGCCGAGGTCTAGGGCGGTGTCGGCGAGCGTGCCGTCGAGGTCGAACAATACGGCTTGTATCATGTGTTTTTTCCTTTGGTGGAGGCCGTCTGAAAGGTTTTCAGACGGCCTTGTTGGTTTAATGGCTGTGGCTATGATGTGCTTCTGCATAGGGCGAACACAAAATCTCGTTTTTGTGCGGGTGGTGTTCGCTTTCGATTTGGATGGTGCAGTGTCCGATGTTTTTGTGGGACAACTCGTGTTCGATGCGGTAGGCGATTTGTTCGGATTCGGCAACGGTCATGCTGCCGTCCACGACGATGTGGCAGGATAGGACGTTGATATTGCTGGTAATCGTCCAGACGTGTAAGTCGTGGACGGATTTGACGCCGTCGGTGTTGCGGATGATGGCGAGCAGGTCGTCGGTGTGGATGTTTTCGGGCGCGCCTTCCATGAGGATGTGCAGCGTTTGTTTGAGCAGCCCCCAGCCGCTGCGTCCGACCAGCGCGGCAACGAACACGCTGGCGAGCGGGTCCGCCCATTTCCAGCCGAACGCCATCATGAGCACGGCGGCGGCAATCGCGCCGATTGAGCCGAGAAGGTCGCTTAAAACGTGCAGATACGCGCCGCGCATGTTGACGTTGGCTTCGGTGTCGCTGTTTTTCAGCATATAAACCGCCACACCGATGTTGACCAGCAGGCCGACGACGCTGATGACGAGCATCCCCAGCGTGGCAATTTCGGGCGGATAAAGCAGGCGTTTGACGGCTTCGTAGAAAATCAGCACGGCGATAACCACCAGCGACAAGCCGTTGAACATGGCGGTGAGGATTTCAAAACGTTTGTAGCCGAAGGTCTTTTGCAGCGTGGTTTCTTTTTCGCCGAGTTTGAACGCCCACAACGCCACGCCCAAGGAAAATGCGTCGCTGAACATATGCCCCGAGTCGGAAAGCAGCGCGAGCGAGTGGGTCAGCCAGCCGCCGACCGCCTCCAGCAGCATAAAGACGGCGATGATGATGAACGACACGCGCAATACTTTTTTGTTGGCGGTATGCGTGTGGGCGTGTGCGTGATGATGGTGTTCGTGATGGTGAGACATAACGTTCCTCAACAGAGGTCGTCTGAAAATCCGGATTCAGGGTTTTCAGACGACCTTTTTGCCTTGTCTCAAACCCTGCTCGAAATCTTCCAACATATCCAATTCAAAGCGGCTGAAGCCCGCTTTTTCCCTCGCTTCGATGTTCACGTATCCCCGGAAGATAAACATATCGTAACGGGCAATCAGACTGCGGAATAGGGCGACAGGTTCCAAACCGCGTTCGCGGCAAAGGTGTTGATACCAATGGTTGCCGATGGCGACATGGCCCACTTCGTCGCGGTAAATGATGTCCAACACGCTGCAGGTTTCCGAATCGCCACGCTGTTCCACCTTCGCGCGTATCCCCGGCGTAACGTCCAGCCCGCGCGCCTCCAACACGCGCGGCACCAACGCCATGCGCAACAGCGGGTCGTAAGCGGTTTTATACGCCATGTCCCATAAATGGTTGTGCGCCTCGAAATCGCCGTAATCAAAGCCGAAAGCGCGCAGCCTTTCGTGCATTAGGCGGAAATGGTACACCTCTTCCTTCGCCACCCGCACCCAGTCGCGCACAAACTGAAACGGCAGCGTGCGGAAACGGTATGCCGCGTCCAAAGCCAGATTGATGGCGTTGAACTCGATATGCGCAATCGCATGCAGCATCGCCGCATAGCCTTCGGTCGTGTTCATCTTGCGCGGCGTCAGTTGCGACGGCGCGACCAAAACAGGCTTCGGCGGCCGTCCCGCGTGGCGGAAGTCCAGCGGCGCAGCGTCTGCCTCAGCACCGTCGATGTTCTGAACGGCAGCAAACGCTTCATCCGTCAGCCGTCCTTTTTCATCGGGGTCGTCTGAAAGCAGGGCAAGTTCGAGCAAGGCATAAATATCAGGTTTCATTCCAAGTCCGCCGTTTTTCGGAAAACAAATATTATAGCGTTTAAAAAAAACAAGATGAGGCATATAATCTCCGCGATCCGGCATTCCGCGCCCAAACCGTCAAATATAGTGGATTAACAAAAACCAGTACGGCGTTGCCTCGCCTTAGCTCAAAGAGAACGATTCTCTAAGGTGCTGAAGCACCAAGTGAATCGGTTCCGTACTATTTGTACTGTCTGCGGCTTCGTCGCCTTGTCCTGATTTTTGTTAATCCACTATAACGCGGCGCACATTAAAGGGCAGCGTGGCGCGCCTTCCTTTTCCGGTGGGCAAAAAATCAGCCCTCGGAAAACACTGTTTGCAAAATGCAAACCGCCCGTAACGCCGCCCGTATGATTGTTTTGCCGCGCCGATACTTTACGCCACACCATCCCGACAAGGAAAAATAATGATGAAACCGCACAACCTGTTCCAATTCCTCGCCGTTTGCTCCCTGACCGTCGCCGTCGCTTCCGCACAGGCGGGCGCGGTGGACGCGCTCAAGCAATTCAACAACGATGCCGACGGTATCAGCGGCAGCTTCACCCAAACCGTCCAAAGCAAAAAGAAAACCCAAACCGCGCACGGCACGTTCAAAATCCTGCGACCGGGCCTCTTCAAATGGGAATACACTTCGCCCTACAAACAGACTATTGTCGGCGACGGTCAAACCGTTTGGCTTTATGATGTCGATTTGGCACAAGTTACCAAGTCGTCCCAAGACCAGATCATAGGCGGCAGCCCTGCCGCCATCCTGTCGAACAAAACCGCCCTCGAAAGCAGCTACACGCTGAAAGAGGACGGTTCGTCCAACGGCATCGATTATGTGCTGGCAACGCCCAAACGCAACAACGCCGGCTACCAATATATCCGCATCGGCTTCAAAGGCGGCAACCTCGCCGCCATGCAGTTGAAAGACAGCTTCGGCAACCAAACCTCCGTCAGTTTCGGCGGTTTGAATACCAATCCCCAACTCTCGCGCGGCGCGTTCAAGTTTACCCCGCCCAAAGGCGTGGACGTGTTGAGCAACTGATTTGCCGTTTTGAAAAATGCCGTCTGAACGCCGCCGAGGCTTCAGACGGCATTTTCACGCAGACGGAACAATGTCCCCCATTACCGCCCGATTGTGCGCCGGAACGGCAAACCCGTGAAAATTAACGGTTGCGCCCCGGCTATTTTTGCCGTTTAATGCAAACCTTGCTGCACCAAGGGCCAAGAAAGTCGACCGACCGCCCCCACAGCTTCCGATGCAGGCGGCCGGGCCGTCCCTGCAATGTTTTTTATTTTTGAACGAAAGGTCGAAAACCATGAAAAAAACACTGGTGGCGGCGGCAATCCTGAGCCTCGCCTTGACTGCGTGCGGCGGCGGAAGCAATACCGCCGCCCAAACCCCCTCCGCCAAGCCCGAAGCCGAACAATCGGGCAAACTCAACATCTATAACTGGTCGGATTATGTCGATCCCGAAACCGTTGCCGCCTTTGAAAAAGAAACCGGCATCAAGACGCGTTCCGATTATTACGACAGCAACGAAACACTGGAGGCAAAAGTCCTGACCGGCAAATCCGGCTACGACCTGACCGCGCCGTCCATCGCCAACGTCGGCCGGCAAATCAAAGCGGGCGCGTATCAGAAAATCGACAAGGCGCAAATCCCCCATTACGGCAACATCGATAAAGATTTGCTGAAAATGATGGAAGCCGTCGATCCGGGCAACGAATACGCCGTCCCCTATTTCTGGGGCATCAACACCTTGGCAATCAATACGCGGCAGGTGAAAAAGGCATTGGGTACGGACAAGCTGCCCGAAAACGAATGGGATTTGGTGTTCAAACCCGAATACACCGCCAAACTCAAATCCTGCGGCATCAGCTATTTCGACAGCGCAATCGAACAGATTCCCTTGGCGTTGCACTATTTGGGCAAAGACCCCAACAGTGAAAATCCCGAAGACATCAAAGCCGCCGTCGATATGATGAAAGCCGTCCGGGGCGACGTGAAACGCTTCAGCTCTTCCGGCTATATTGACGATATGGCGGCGGGCAACCTGTGTGCCGCCATCGGTTACGGCGGCGATTTGAACATTGCCAAAACCCGTGCCGAAGAAGCCGCAAACGGCGTGGAAGTCAAAGTATTGACCCCGAAAACAGGCGTGGGCGTGTGGGTGGATTCCTTTATGATTCCGCGCGACGCGCAAAACGTTGCCAACGCCCACCGCTATATCGACTACACGCTCCGGCCCGAGGTGGCGGCGAAAAACGGCAGCTTCGTTACCTACGCGCCCGCCAGCCGTCCCGCGCGTGATTTGATGGAAGCCAAATACACAAACGATCCATCGATTTTCCCGACCAAAGAACTGATGGAAAAAAGTTTCATCGTATCGCCCAAATCCGCAGAATCCGCCAAACTGGGCGTGAAGCTGTGGCAAGGGCTCAAAGCGGGCAAATAACCGCAACCCCTGCCGTCTGAAACCTTTCGGGCGGCAGGAAACGGCGTGTCCGCATTAAGTCAGGATTAGGATTATTTAGAAAGATGAGATGGATATGAATTTAAGTATCGTTGTTCCTATTTATAATGTCGAAAGTTATTTGGAAGCGTGTTTAAGTTCCATAGAACCCATATTAAGTAATGAAAATGTCGAACTTATCCTTGTGAATGACGGGTCAAAAGACGGAAGTGAAGATATATGTCATAAATATATAGATAAAATATCAAACAACAAACAACAAACAACAAACAACAAACAACAAACAACAAACAACAAACAACAAACAACAAACAACAAACAACAAACAACAAACAACAAACAACAAACAACAAACAACAAACAACAAACAACAAACACCGGACACCAAATATCAAATATATATATCAGGATAACCAAGGATTGTCGGAGGCGAGAAATACCGGAATAAAAAATTCAAACGGAAAATATATAGCATTTATTGATTCGGATGATTTTATTAATTATCAGATTTTGCTAGATTTTCTTGGTAAGGATGATATTGGTATGCCGGATGTGGTTTTTCTTAATGCGGTTAAATATGATAAGGGAAGTGTTTCACATTTTGGCGAAGATTATCAGCCTGAAAAAATACTCAATCAATCCAAAGTCGAAGTTTTGAAAGGATTATGCCGATTTAGAAAATTTCCGGGTTCGGCGTGGAATAAGATTATAAAAAGAGAATTGATTATTAGAGAAAAACTGTTTTTTGAAAAGGGAATTTATTCTGAAGATATCGAATGGTCAATGAGGTTATTTAATGCGGCAACAACTTTTTCTTATTTGGACGGTTGTTATTACTATTATCGGCAGGGAAGAAAAGATTCTATTACGGGAACTGTTTCGGAAAAAAGTATAAAGTCATTATTATATATTTTGGAGAAAAATGCGGAAATGGAATTTAATAGGGATATATCAAGTTATCTTTATTCTTTTCTTTCCTACGAATATCTCGTTTTGCTTTTTATAATGACGAGTAAAAATATAGCGTGCGATTCTGATATAAAAAGAAGGGCGTATCATTTAAGGTTTGTGCTGTTAAAGTCCAATAAGTTGATATATAAACTGATATTCCCGATAATCACATTATTCGGTGTAGATATTACAGGCCGGATTTTAAAAGCAATGAGAGGGAATGTTTAATAAATTCCTTAACAATATATACCTTGCCAAAGGAGGAAAAATGACTGCAATCCGCAAATTTTTGGAACACGCGCCCCAAATTCACGAAAGCTGCATGATAGACGAAGCGTGCATCATCATCGGCGAAGTGTCGCTTGCCGAAGACGTTTCCGTGTGGCCGTGCGCCGTGTTGCGCGGCGATGTGAACAGCATTACCGTCGGTGCGCGCAGCAATATACAGGACGGCAGCGTTTTGCACGTTTCCCACAAAACCGCTGCCAAACCCGAGGGCTCGCCGCTTGTTATCGGAGAAGATGTAACTGTCGGACACAAGGCCATGTTGCACGGATGCCGTATCGGCAACCGCGTCTTGGTCGGTATGGGCAGCACCGTTTTGGACGATGCCGTGATTGAGGACGAAGTGATGATCGGCGCGGGCAGCCTCGTTCCACCGCGCAAACGTTTGGCGGGCGGCTATCTTTATGTCGGTTCGCCGGTCAGACAGGTGCGCGTGCTGACCGATGAGGAAAAAGCCTTTTTGAAGTATTCCGCCGCGCATTATGTAAGGCTGTCGCAACAATACCGACTCCGAATAATGTGATTATCGGGAATATCAGTTTATATATCAACTTATTGGACCTTAACAGCATAAACCTTATTAGATAATAGTGCGATGGAAAGCTTCTTTGGACGATTAAAAATGGAATGTTATTACGGTAAATGATTTGAGACGTTCTAACAACTGGAAAAAACGATTCATGAGTACATTCATTATTACAACCATGAGCGCATTCAGGGGAAACTAAAAGGACTGAGCTCTGTGAATTACAGAACTCAGTCCTTGAACTAAATCAGTCTAACTTTTGGGGTCAGATCATTTTACGGAGCTTTTTTTGTTGTGTGCTTTAAGCCATTTTTGCATTTGTTCAATTTCCGCTTGTTGTGCGTTAATAATATTCTCAGCAAGCTTACGCATCTCAGGATCTTTTCCGTATTTTAATTCAACTTCCGCCATTTTTACTGCGCCAATATGGTGTGGCAACATACCTGCTGCAAAAGCAACATCAGAATCTTTATATTGCGCAGCTGCCATCATGTCTTGATTCATTTGATTCATACCTTGCATTAATTCTTGTTGCATTGCAGAATCTGTCGACATTGGCATATTCATGTGTGCTTGATGCGGTTGTTCATTAGCGTGGGCATGAATTGAAACTGCAGCAGCGCTAAGTGTGATAAAAGTCATAAGTTTTTTCATGTTTTTCGCCTATGTAATAGCTGAATAGGTACAAATTATAAACCTTGACCTAAGGTTAAAGTCAACATTTGTTCCGAAAATGTTTGGTGAGGTGCTAAAAGCTAAAATAAGACAATATTTGAGCTGCGTTACGGATTTATGTTGCTGCTGTGCCTGACCATTGGAAAGTTTGCTTGGGATTTATTGGGTTGATATCGAATGAAAAAAAGGCCGTCTGAATGTTTCAGACGGCCTTTGTGTTTTACAGTTTAACCGAATGTTCGCGCGTTTCGTGGAACACGATGTCCGGCCAACGTTCTTGCGTCAACCCCAAATTCACGCGGTTGGGGGCGAGGTAGGCGAGGTTGCCGCCCGCATCGATGGCGAGATTGCCCGCGTTGGCTTTTTCAAACTCCGCCAGTTTTTTCTTGTCGTCGCACGATACCCAGCGCGCCGACCAGATGGATGTGCTGTCGAACACGGCTTCTACGCCGTATTCGTTGGCGAGGCGCGAGGTTACGACTTCAAACTGCAACACGCCGACCGCGCCCAAAATCAAATCCGCGCCGCTCATCGGTTTGAACACCTGTACCGCTCCTTCTTCGCCGAGTTGTTGCAAACCTTTTTGCAGTTGCTTGATTTTCAACGGGTTTTTGATGCGGACGCTGCGGAACAGTTCGGGCGCGAAGAAGGGGATGCCTGTAAACGCCAGTTGTTCGCCTTCGGAGAAGCTGTCGCCGATTTGGATGTTGCCGTGGTTCGGGATGCCGATGATGTCGCCGGCGTAGGCTTCTTCCACCAGCTCGCGGTCATGGGACATAAAGGTTACCACGCTGGAGGCGGCGATTTCGCGGTTGATGCGAAGGTGTTTCATCTTCATACCGCGCTCGAATTTACCGGAGCAGACGCGCAAGAAGGCGATGCGGTCGCGGTGTTTCGGGTCCATATTGGCTTGGATTTTGAAGATAAATCCGGAAAATTTCGGCTCGTCCGGTTCGACCATGCGTACGGTCGCGTCGCGCGGTTTCGGAGCGGGTGCCCATTCAATCAATGAATTGAGGATTTCCTGAATACCGAAGTTGTTAATCGCCGAGCCGAAGAACACGGGCGTGAGTTCACCGGCGAGAAATTCGTCGAGATTAAATTCATTGGAAGCAGCCTGCACCAATTCGATTTCGTCGCGCAACTGCTGGATTTCCAGCGGAAAGCGTTGTTCCAATTCGGGATTGTCGATGCCTTTGATGATGTCGAACTCGTGCGGCAGGCGCTCGCCGCCGGCTTCGAAGAGATAGATTTCGTCGTTCAGGATGTGGTACACGCCCTTGAAGTTTTTGCCCATGCCGATCGGCCAGGTGACGGGCGCGCAGCGGATTTGCAGGATATTTTCCACTTCGTCCAAAAGTTCCAGCGAATCGCGCACTTCGCGGTCGTATTTGTTCATAAAGGTAACAATCGGCGTATCGCGCAGGCGGCAGACGTTCAAGAGTTTGATGGTTTGCGCTTCCACGCCTTTTGCCGCGTCAATGACCATTAATGCGCTGTCCACGGCGGTCAGAACGCGGTAGGTGTCTTCGGAGAAGTCTTGGTGTCCCGGCGTGTCCAAGAGGTTGACGGTGTGGTCTTTGTAGTCGAACTGCATCACGCTTGATGCCACGGAAATGCCGCGCTGCTTCTCGATTTCCATCCAGTCGGAGGTGGCGAATTTGCCGGTTTTCTTGCCTTTTACCGTACCCGCGCTCTGAATCGCGCCCGAAAACAGCAACAGCTTTTCGGTCAGTGTGGTTTTACCCGCATCGGGGTGGGAGATGATGGCAAACGTGCGGCGGCGGCGCACTTGGTCGAGGATTTCTTGGGACATGGTTTTCTTTGCAAAAAGGTTCAGGCCGCTTTTCAGACGGCCCGGACAGTGTTTGAGACGGCAAAATTGTACAAAAAAATGCCTGATAATTCAATGTTGGAGGCGGTCAGTGCGTGCTGCCGTAAATCTCTTTTTCGTCTTTCAGGACGGCATCGGCGGTTTCCCACGCGCCGCCGTTCCAGACTTTGTAAAAGCAGCTTTCGCGCCCGGTGTGGCAGGCGATGCCGCCGTTTTGGGCGATGAGCATTACAATGGCGTCGCCGTCGCAGTCGAGGCGCAGTTCGCGGACTTTTTGCGTGTGTCCCGACTCTTCGCCCTTCATCCATTGTTTTTGGCGCGAACGGCTGTAATAGTGGGCAAAGCCGGTTTCGACGGTTTTTTGCAGGGCTTCGGCGTTCATCCACGCCACCATTAAAACACGTTTGGTTTCGGCATCTTGGGCGATGGCGCAAACCAAACCTTTTTCGTCAAATTTGACGGCTTCAAGCAGGTTTTTATCCATATTTCCTTTCAGACGGCATAGTCGGAGCGGTCAGAGGCGCACTTCGATGCCGGCTTCGCGCATAGCGCGTTTGGCTTCGCGGATGGCGATTTCCCCGAAATGGAAAATGCCGGCGGCAAGTACGGCATCGGCTTTGCCTTCGGTTATGCCTTCAATCAGATGCCGGACATTGCCGACCCCGCCGGAGGCGATGACGGGGATGTCGACGGCTTCGGCAACGGCGCGGGTCAGCGGCAGGTTGAAACCCTGTTTCGTCCCGTCCCTGTCCATACCGGTGAGCAGGATTTCGCCCGCGCCGCGTTTTTGCATTTCGACCGCCCATTCCACAGCATCCAAACCGGTCGGATTGCGCCCGCCGTGGGTAAAGATTTCCCAGCGTGTGTTTTCGGGGTTGGCGGCTTTGGCATCGACGGCGGCGACGATGGCTTGCGAACCGAAAAATCCGGCGGCTTCGTCAATCAGGTCGGGACGGGTAACGGCGGCGGTGTTGATGCTGACTTTATCCGCGCCGGCATTGAGCAGGCGGCGGATGTCGGCAACGGTGCGTACGCCGCCGCCGACGGTCAGCGGGATGAAGACTTGTCCGGCAACTTCTTCGATGATGTGCAGGATGGTGTCGCGGTTGTCGGATGAGGCGGTGATGTCGAGGAAGGTCAATTCGTCCGCGCCTTCGCCGTTGTAGCGTTTGGCGGCTTCGACGGGGTCGCCCGCGTCGCGCAAACCGATGAAGTTCACGCCTTTGACGACGCGCCCGTCTTTTACGTCGAGACAGGGGATGATGCGTTTTGCCAGTGCCATAATCGGATGCCTTTAGTCGAGGGAATCTGCCAGTTGCTGCGCTTGGGCAAAATCGATGCTGCCCTCGTAAATCGCGCGGCCGGTAATCGCGCCTGCTACGCCACGTTTTTCGGCGGCGCACAGGGCGCGGATGTCGTCCAAGCCGGTCAGTCCGCCGGAAGCGATGACGGGAATGCGGACGGCTTGGGCGAGTTTGACCGTCGCGTCGATGTTCACGCCGCTCATCATACCGTCGCGCCCGATGTCGGTGTAGATGATGCTGTTGACACCGTCGTCTTCAAAGCGTTTTGCCAAATCAATCACATGATGCCCGGTTACGGTTGCCCAGCCGTCGATGGCGGCCATACCGTCTTTGGCATCCAGCCCGACGATAATCCTGCCGGGGAAGGCTTTGCACGCCTCGCGCACGAAGTCGGGGTTTTTGACTGCCGCCGTGCCGATAATCACATCGTTCAGGCCCAAATCCAAATATTGTCCGATGGTTTTCAAATCGCGTATGCCGCCGCCGAGCTGTACGGGGATGTCTTTGGCGACGGCGGCAAGGATGTCTTTGATGGCGGGCAGGTTTTGCGGAACGCCGGCAAACGCGCCGTTCAAATCTACCAGATGCAGGCGGCGCGCGCCTTGTTTGAACCAGTGCAGCGCAGTTTCGGCGGGCGAATCGGAAAAGACGGTCGCCTTTTCCATCAGCCCTTGTTTCAGGCGGACGCAGCGTCCTTCTTTCAAATCGATGGCGGGTATCAGCAGCATAATTTTTCTCCTTGTGCGAGGCCGTGTCCGGCTTACCAGTTTAAAAAGTTTTTCAACATCGTCAGCCCGGCATCGTGGCTTTTTTCGGTGTGAAATTGCGTGGCGAATACGTTGTCTTTGCCGACGATGCAGGCAAACGGGGACGGGTAGTCGCTTTCGCCCAATATGGTTTCGGGATTTTCGGGGTCGAAATAGTAGCTGTGGACGAAGTAAAAACGCGTGTCTTGGGGGATGCCTTGAAAAAGCGGGTGGTTTTGGGTTTGGCGCACGGTGTTCCAGCCCATATGCGGGACTTTCAGACGGCATCCCTGCCGGTCGCGGAGGTCGCGGGCAAAGCGTCTGACTTTGCCGCCGAACCAGCCCAAGCCGTCGGTGTTTCCTTCTTCGCTGTGGTCGAATAAAAGTTGCGCGCCGACGCAGATTCCGAAAAAGGGTTTGTTTTTTAAGGCATCTTTGACTGCCTCGTCCAAGCCGCCGCGCGTCAGTGCCGCCATACAGTCGGGCATCGCGCCCTGCCCGGGAAAAATGACTTTGTCGGCGCGGGACACGCGGTCTGGGTCGCCGCTTAAAAAGATCTCGGTATTTTTTCCGGCAAGCTGCCCCGCCGTCCGGACGGATTTCAATACGGAATGCAGGTTGCCCATACCGTAATCGATAATGGCGGTTTGCATGGCTTCCTCCTCTTTTTTTGCAATATGGCTGCGATTTTAACAAACAAATGTGCCGGGCTGATAAAAATGCCGTCTGAAAACGGGAATCTGTCTTCAGACGGCATAGGGTTCAAACCCGGAAAGCCGTTTGTCAGCCTTCCATTTGTTTTGCCTGAACGGCAGTCAGGGCGATGGTGAACACGATGTCTTCCACCAGCGCGCCGCGGGAGAGGTCGTTGACCGGTTTGCGCAGGCCTTGCAGCAGCGGGCCGACGCTCAAGACGTTGGCACTGCGTTGGACGGCTTTATAGGTGCAGTTGCCGGTGTTCAGGTCGGGGAAGACCAAAACGGTTGCCTGTCCTGCCACCGGGCTGCCCGGAGCTTTCGATTTGCCCACGCCCGGCACGGTTGCCGCATCATATTGCAGCGGGCCGTCGATGGCGAGGTCGGGGCGTTTTTCCCGGGCAAGTTTGGTGGCTTCGATGACGGTATCGACATCGGGGCCGCTGCCGGAGTTGACGGTGGAGTAGGAAATCATTGCCACTTTCGGGTCGATGCCGAAGGCTTTTGCGGAATCGGCAGACTGGATGGCGATGTCGGCAAGCTGTTGCGCGGTCGGGTTCGGATTGACCGCGCAGTCGCCGAAGACGAGGACTTGGTTGGGCAGCAGCATAAAGAATACGCTGGATACGAGGCTTGCACCCGGTGCGGTTTTAATCAGTTGCAAGGCGGGGCGGATGGTGTTGGCGGTGGTGTGAACCGCGCCGGATACCAAGCCGTCCACATCGTTTTGCGCCATCATCATCGTACCGAGTACCACGGTGTCTTGCAGTTGCTTGCGCGCGTCTTCGGGTGTCAGACCTTTGGATTTGCGCAGTTCGCACATCGGCCCGACGTATTGTTCGACCAATGAGGCGGGATCGACGATTTCCAAAGAGTCGGGCAGGGTGATACCGCGTTCTTTGGCAACGGCTTCGACTTCTTCGCGTTTGGCAAGCAGGACGCAGCGGGCAATGCCTTTTTCGTGACAGATGGCGGCGGCTTGGACGGTGCGCGGCTCGGCACCTTCCGGCAGGACGATGCGTTTGCCGGCTTGGCGGGCGAAGTCAATCAGGTTGTAGCGGAATTGGGCGGGCGAAAGGCGTTTGGTTTGTCGGTTTGCCAATACGGATACGTCTTTCAGCGCGTCGCTCGAACCGAAGAAGGTCAGGCCGGTTTTTTCAGCAGCCGCTTCGGCAACGGAGGCTGCCGTACCGTCCACGACAAAACCTTCCAATACGCCCGGCGCGGCGGCGAAGAACTGTTTGGCAAGGTTTAATTGGTGTGCCAGTTCGTCGGCATCGGCATTGTCGGAACGGACGGCGAAGACGGCTGCCGCGTCAAGGGACAATGCCAGTTCGACGTTTTTGCCTGCGAGGTAGATTTTGTCGGCATCGGGCACGATGCCTTCGATGACGAGGTTGGCGGCATCGAGTGCGGCAACTTTGCCGACCAGTGCGTCGAACCAGTCGTCGCTTTTGCCTTGCGCGAGCAGGGTTTCGGCGGTTGCGTCAACGGCTTGGAAAACTTGTGCGTCCAGTGCTTTTGCAAAGGCTTGTGCGGCGGCGGAGGCGTTCAGTCCGGCAGATACGGGTACGATGAGTACTTTTGCCATAATATATCCTTTCGTATGCTGCGGTGTGCGGCATATGTGGTTGGAAGTGTTGGGATTTGAGGGGAAATGTCGGGATAGGCTATTTCCCGTCCGGTTTGCGCAAACAGGTGTTTTCTGTTTTTGGGCGGCAGCCGATTTTACACTGCCGCGTGTTTTTATATTAACAAATAAATTATGTTTTCAACAAGATAAATATCGTCAGGCATCGTTATGCCTTTCAGACGGCATCGTGTCCCCTGCCTTATGGGGCAGGAGGTTCCGGGAAAAACAGGGCTTTTGAATTTAAGTAGATGCGTGTCTGTGTGCCGTCTGAACAATCGGGAGCATAGGGGGTGTCCAGCGTCAGGACGGTTTGCCCGATTTTCAGGCGGATTTGGGTGTGGCGCGCTTTGGGTATGGCGTTGAGGATGGTGGCGGATAATTCGGCAGCATGGGTGTTCGGGCAGTTGAAGCTGAATTGTTCCGGACGGATGAGCAGTGTACCGCGTGTGCCTGCGGGTAAGGTGTTTCCGACGGGGAGCCTGCCTAATTCGGAGTCTGCCGTACCGTCGGCGTTGAGTGTGGCGGGTAGGGAGATGCCTTCGCCGATAAACAGGGCTGTTTCAAGGTCGGCAGGGTGTCGGTACAGTTCGTGAGGGGCTGCAATCTGGAGGATGCGCCCCTGTTTCATGACGGCAATCCGGTCGGCGTATTGCAGGGCTTCTTCCCGGTCGTGGCTGACGAAAACGGCAGATTTGCCGTTGGTGCGCAGGGCAGCAATCATGTCTTCGCGAATCTGGCGGCGCAACTGTTCGTCCAGTGCGCTGAAGGGTTCGTCCAACAAAATCAGTTCGGGATCGGGGGCGAGGGCGCGGGCGAGGGCGACGCGCTGTTGCTGTCCGCCCGAAAGTTCGTGCGGATGACGGTTTGAGAGTTCGGAAATGCCGGTCAGGGTCATCATGGCTTCGATGCGTTGCCGCTCCTGCGCCGTCTTGCCTTTGCCGTTGCCCAGTCCGTAGGCGATGTTGCGGTAAACGGTCAGGTGGGGGAACAGTACGCCTTCTTGTACGACGTAACCCAAACGGCGTTCGCGGACGGGAAGGTTGGTATTTTCTGAATAGATTGTTCTTCCGTAAAGCGAGATTTCTCCGGAATCGGGCTGTTCAAAACCGGCAAGGCAGCGCAGCAGCGTGGTTTTGCCGCAACCTGATGCACCGATGACGAAGAGGATTTCCCCTTTGCCGAGTGTGAGCGAGATATTTTGTAGAACGGCATGGTTCTGAAAGTTTTTGGTCAGTTGGCGGATTTGGAGTGCGGGCGCGGTCATAGTCGGTCTTTCGCAGCAGTGTTATTTGAAGGCGTATTTTTTCAGTATGAATACGGGCAGGCCTGAAAACAGTACCAGCATAAGGGCATACGGGGTGGCGGCGGCATATTGTGCGTCTGACGTGTATTCCCAAACGGCGGTGGAGAGCGTGTGGACATCATCTGCGGTCAGCAGCAGGGTGGCGGTCAGTTCTTTCATCAGGTTGAGGAAGACGAGTGCGAATGCGGCGGTAATGCCGGGCAGGATGGACGGCAGCACCAACGTCCTGAAAATAAAGAAGTGTCCGCGCCCCAATGTTGCGCCGACCTGTTCCATGCCTTTGGGGAATTGTTCCAAGGAAGTCCTCAGGGTGGTTTGCGCCATCGGCAGGTAAAGCATGAAATAGGCAAGGACGACGACGATAAAGGTTTGGTAAACGGATGGTGCATAGTTGATGCTGAAATAAATCAGCGACAAGGCGATCACCAGGCCGGGTACGGCGTGCAGCAGGAAGGGCAGCCTGTCTATCCATACGGTCAGCAGATTGCGGTAGCGGACGGATGCCCAAACCAAGGGCAATGCGCACAAAATGGTCAATAATGCGCCGGCGGCGGATACGCCCATCGATCGGGCAAATGCATCGAATACGGATACGAGTTCAAATGTGCCGGACGAGCCGACCATCATCCAGCGGATAAGGATGCCGAATGGGATGACGATGCTTAAAACCAGCAGCGAGCCAAGAAAAAATACTGTGCAGATTTGCGCGGGCAGCTTCATCGTTTTGACCGGGTAGGGGCGGGCAACGCCTTTGCCGCTGTGATAGAGCTTGGTTTTTCCACGGAAAATGCTTTCTCCAAATACGACGATGCCGCACACTGCCATTAAAACGGCGGACAGCAGCGCGGCGGTGTTATTGTCGAACGACATTTCGTATTCTTGGAAAATGGCGGTGGTAAAGGTCGGATAGTTGAGTATCGATACTGCACCGAATTCAATCAGCATGTGCAGCGCAATCAGCAGGATGCTGCTGCCGATGGCAGGTTTGAGTTGGGGAAGTATGGCGGAAAAGAAAGTTTGCAGGCGGCTTTTACCCAAGGAAAGGCTGACTTCTTCAAACGACAGGCTGATGCGTTTGAGAGCTGCCTCGACCGGTAGGTAGGCGAGGGGAAAAGACGATAGGCTCATAATCATAACGGTTCCCCAAAATCCCTCCACGCGGAAAGTCAGGCTGATCCATGTAAAGCAGCTGACAAATGCAGGTATGCATAAGGGCAGAGTAATTGCCGTCTGAAAAAAGGTTTTGCCGAAAAAGCGGTAACGTTGGAACAGGACGGCGCAGGTAATGCCCAAAACGATAGAAATCAGGGTAACGCCGAACATCAGCATCAGGGTGTTTCCCAGCAAATCAAACATGCGTGGGCGGAACAGCAGTTCGTAGGCGCGTGTTGCACCGACCTGCCACGAACGCATGGCGACATAAAGGAAAGGAAGGGTCAGTGGCAAGGCGATAAGCAGGATGAGGGCGGTCAGCCATGAGGGTATTTTGTTGCGGGACATAAATCGGATTCGGATAGAAAACGGTCGGACAGCAGGGTTGTCCGACCGTTTGAACGGAAAGAGTTTATTTCAGACCTGCCTGTTCGAGGAGGCGGGTGGCATTTTCTTTGTCGGCAATGGTGGTTGCAGATACTTCAGGTGCTTCCAATTTGGCATAAGGTTCCATATTGAACGGGGAAGACACGCCGGCGTGCAGCGGATATTCTGCGCGGACGGAAGTCAAGACCTGCTGTCCTTGTTTGCCTGCGAGGAAGGCGACGAATTTTTGTGCTTCGGCTTTGTTCGGGGAAGATTTCAGCACAGCCGCGCCGGAATAGGTAACGAGTGCGCCGGGGTCTTTGTGGCGGACGAAGTTCAGGCGGGAATGGATGTTGTGCACGCCTTTTTCTTTGGCAAACGCATACCAGTAGTAGTTGTTGATGAGGGCGGCCGGCACTTCGCCGTTTTCGACGGCTTGGAGCGCGACAGTGTTTTTAGCATACAGTTTGCCGTTTTCTTTTAAGCCTTTGAGCCATTTCAGGGCGGCTGCTTCGCCTTTCAGTTTGACGATGGCGACAACCTGTTCCAAGAATGCGCCTGAAGTCGGCACATAACCGATGCGGTCTTTCCATTTCGGCGTGGCGTAATTCAGGACGGATTTTTCCAAATCTTTTTCAGACAGTTTGCGGGTGTCGTAAACGACGACGCGCGAACGGCCGCTCAATGCCACCCAGTCTTTTTTGGCGGCAACCGGCACGCCTTTGCGGCGTGTGTCGTTAATCGTTTTCGCGGGGAGGGTTTCTAAGAGGTTGGCTGCGGAAAGCGTAACCAGCGGGGGGATTTGTTCGGAATAGAATACGTCGGCGGGGCTTCGGCTGCCTTCTTCTTTGATTTGGCCGGCAAGCTGGTCGCTTTTGCCGCTGTTGATTTTTACTTTGATGCCGGTGGCTTGGGTAAAGGCATCGGCAAGTGCCTGCGTGGCTTCTTTGTGTTGGCCGTTGTACACGGTAATGTCTGCCAGCGCGGGGGCGGCGGCGGTCAGGGCTGCGGCAAGCAGTGCGTATCGGATAGATGTTTTCATATCGATTTTCTCCTAATGAATGAGGGTGTATATCTTGTTAAGACATAACGGATGTAGTGTATTCCTTCTTTTTTATAAATGCAAATAATTATTTTTTTAAATTTGTTGTTGTCCAATCCGGTTATTGTTTGTTCTGACTTGTATTTTTTTCCGTGCATCGCGCCCGTAAGGCGGAAGCGGCGGGTAATGCGTGTCGGAATGTGGGTAAAGGCGGTATTTTGACTTGTCGGAATGCTTGAGAACCTCTCCCTTTAAAACGCCGTCTGAACAGGGTTGCCGGAATAGTATTGCCATCCCAGCAGATACAGTTTGTCGGGGTCTTGCCAATATTGTTCATCCAAGCTGTTCAGCAGTGAGGCGGTTTTGTTGTCGAGATGTTTTGTTATATCCCACATTTCTTTCAGGTTTTTACCTTCCGATTGGAGGTGGCGGATTTCTTTGTCCAATGCGTCTGCCGCCCGATGGATCAGTATTGCGCTGTGTACCGCGCCGATTTTTTTCAGAACGGAACAAGTCTTTTCGGCAGCGGGAAAACCCCAGTTGCAGACAAATTGCAGTATGCCGCCGTTGCCGATGTCGGCTTCTGCCCGCCAAATTAAAACCAGCTCCTGTTCCCGTCCGTCCATGCTTTCGAGTTTGCCGTCATGCTGTTCAAAAAGTTTGTCCACCGCCTGCCACATCATCTGTTCGAAGCGGTCGGTTTGGGTATCCGTATCGGTCATAGTGTTTTTGCCTTTTAAAAATGCCGTCTGAACATTTCTTCAGACGGCATCGGGGAGTTAAGCCAACACTTCACGCCAGCGTTTGACTTGGAAACGGACTTGTTCAGGCGCGGTGCCGCCCAAGTGGTTGCGGGCGTTGAGGCTGCCTTCGGGTGTCAGCACGCTGTAAACATCTTCAGCAATCAAATCGCTGAAACCTTGCAGGACTTCAAGCGGCAGTTCGCTCAAATCAACACCGGCTTCATCGGCGTGTCGCACGGCTTGGGCGACGACTTCGTGGGCATCGCGGAAGGGCATACCTTTTTTGACCAGATAATCCGCCAAGTCGGTGGCGGTGGCAAAACCCTGCATCATGGCGGCGCGCATATTGCTGGGTTTGACGGTTACGCCGCGCATCATATCGGCGTAAATCCGCAACGTGTCGATAAGCGTGTCGGCGGTGTCAAACAGCGGTTCTTTGTCTTCCTGATTGTCTTTGTTGTACGCCAAGGGCTGCGATTTCATCAGGGTAATCAGACCGATAAGGTGTCCGATGACTCGGCCGGATTTGCCGCGCACGAGTTCGGGTACGTCGGGATTTTTCTTCTGCGGCATAATGGACGAACCCGTACAGAAGCGGTCGGCAATATCGATAAAGCCGAAACGCGGGCTCATCCACAAAATCAATTCTTCAGACAGGCGGCTCAGGTGAACCATAACCAGCGAGGCGGCGGCGGTGAACTCGACGGCAAAATCGCGGTCGGATACGGCATCGAGCGAGTTTTGGCAGATTTGTTCAAAGCCGAGCAGTTCGGCGGTAATTTCGCGCCGAATCGGATAGGTCGTACCGGCAAGGGCGGCTGCGCCGAGCGGCATACGGTTGACGCGGCGGCGGCAGTCCGCCATCCGTTCGTTATCGCGGCCGAGCATTTCGACGTAGGCGAGCATATGGTGCCCGAAGCTGACAGGCTGGGCGACTTGCAGATGGGTAAAACCGGGCATAACGGTTTCGGCGTTTTGTTCCGCTAAATCCAGTAATGCCGTCTGAAGGTTTTGAATCAGGTTTTGGATAACGGTAATCTGGTCGCGCAGCCACAGGCGGATGTCGGTGGCGACTTGGTCGTTGCGGCTGCGGCCGGTGTGCAGGCGTTTGCCCGCGTCGCCGATTTTGTCGGTCAGGCGGCGTTCGATGTTCATGTGGACATCTTCCAAATCGGACGACCATTCGATTTTGCCGCTGCGGATTTCTTCAAGGATTTCCGCCATACCTCGGCGGATGTCCGCCAAATCGCCTTCGTCCAACACGCCGGTTTCTTTCAGCATTTGCGCGTGGGCGAGCGAGCCTTGGATGTCCCATTCGGCAAGGCGTTGGTCGAAACCGATGGAGGCGGTGTATTGTTTGACGAGTTCGGAAACGGGTTCGTTGAAACGTCCGGACCAGGTTTTGTCGTGCATAAGGATTCCTTGATGTGGTTATTCGGTACGGTATTTTTCCAAAAGGCGGCGGAAGGGTTCGCCGGTTTCGGGGTGTTTTAGGCCGTAGGCGACGGTGGCTTCGAGGTAGCCCAGTTTGCTGCCGCAGTCGTAGCGCGTGCCTTCAAAGGGGTGCGCCAGGACAAATTCGTGATCGAGCAGCTTGGCGATGCCGTCTGTAAGCTGGATTTCGTTGCCCGCGCCGCGCGGCAGGCCGGTCAGTAAGTCGAAAATGCGCGGCGTGAGGATGTAGCGGCCGACGACGGCAAGGTTGGAGGGCGCGTCTTCGGGCTTGGGTTTTTCGACAATGCCGGTAATGCGTTGGAACTGTTTGAGCTGTTCGGTTTCGACGATGCCGTATGAGCCGGTTTGCGACGGTTCGACGGTTTCTACGCCCAAAATGCTGTTGCCGCTGCGCCCGTACACTTCGACCATTTGTTTGAGCGCGCCTTTGGGCGCATCGATTAAGTCGTCGGCAAGAATGACGGCAAAGGGTTCGTCGCCGATGGCGGCGCGGGCGCACAAGACGGCGTGTCCCAAGCCCAGTGCTTCCGCCTGGCGGATGTAGAGGCAGGTAATGTTCGGCGGCAGGATGTTGCGGACGTGTTCCAACAATTTGTCTTTATGGCGCATTTCCAACTCGGTTTCGAGTTCGTATGCTTTGTCGAAATGGTCTTCGATGCTGCGCTTGTTGCGTCCGGTAACAAACACCATTTCCGTGCAGCCGGCTTCCACGGCTTCTTCCACGGCGTATTGGATCAGCGGCTTGTCGACGATGGGCAGCATTTCTTTCGGGCTGGCCTTGGTGGCGGGCAGGAAGCGGGTTCCCATCCCTGCGACGGGGAAGACGGCTTTTTTTATCGGTTTCATTCTTTTTCCTTTGTATTGTTTTGATGTTTAAAGGGCGAGTTTGCGAATTAAATCGGCGAGTGCCTGCGCGCGGTGGCTTTCGCGGTTTTTGACCTCCGCATCCAATTCGGCGGCGGTTTTGCCGTGTTCGGGCAGATAAAAATACGGGTCGTAACCGAAACCGTTTTGCCCGAGCGGGGCATCGTGCCACTGTCCGTGCCATACGCCTTCGGCAATAATCGGACGCGGGTCGTCTTTATGGCGGACAAAAACCAATACGCAGACGTAGCAGCAGCTTTTGTCGGCTTTGCCGGCAAGGTCGGCGGCAAGTTTCAGGTTGTTGGCGGTATCGGATTTGGGATTGCTGCCCGCGTAACGTGCGGAATGGATGCCCGGCGCGCCGTTTAAGGCGGCGGCACAGATGCCGCTGTCGTCGGCAAGCGCGGGCAGCCCGCTGTGTCCGGCGGCGTGCCGGGCTTTTGCCAGCGCGTTTTCGACAAAGGTAGGATAGGGTTCGGGGCATTCGGGTATGCCGAATGCGGATTGCGGCAATACGGTAATGCCGTAAGGTTTGAATAAGTTGCCGAATTCTTTGAGTTTGCCTGCATTGCCGCTTGCTAAAACGATTTTTTCCAGTTTTTCAGCCATGGCGGTTCCTTTGTGGTGAGGATGGGGCGGCGTGTAGGGATTTGTGCCGCAGGTAGAGGGCGAGGCTGCCGATTTGTCCGAACAGCGCGCCGAATGCAAAAAGGAAGGAAGCGACGGCGAAGGCTTTGCTGCCGACGGTCAGCAGATAGCCGCCCAACAGGACGAGCAGCATGAATGCCAGTGTGAACAAGGCGATGAACAATAAATAAATTCTTTGGCGGCTCATGGTGTTTGCCCGTGAAAAGGGATGTTCGGATTATAGCCGATTAGGACGGCATTCCCTAGAGGCTGGAAAAATGCCGTCTGAAGGGGCCTTCAGACGGCATGGGAAGGCGGATGTTATGCCTGTTTGTTCCAACGTTCGATGGATTCCTTGATGACTTTTTTCGCTTCTTCCACATCGCCCCAGGATTCGACTTTGGTTGTACCTGCTTTTTTCAGGTCTTTGTAGTGGTTGAAGTGGAATTCGATTTGTTTGATGAGCTGTTGCGGCAAATCGGACAAAGTTTTGTAGGCGTTGCCGTTGTTGCGGTCGTCGGCGGGGACGCAGACGATTTTGTCGTCCACTTCGCCGTCATCGACGAATTTCATCACGCCGATAACGCGCGCTTCCAAGAATACGCCGGTTGCCAGAGGTTGTTCGGTAACGAGCAGCACGTCCAATTCGTCGCCGTCTTCGTCCAAAGTTTGCGGAATGAAGCCGTAGTTGGTCGGTTTGGCGAAGATGGCGGGTTCGACACGGTCGAGTTGGAATGCGGCCAGTTTGCGGTTCCACTCGATTTTGTGGTTGCTGCCGGCGGGGATTTCGTTGACGACGTTGATGATGCCGCCGTCCACGTCGCCCGGGGTCAGGATTTGGTTGAAGTCTGCCATTTGGTTTCCTTTGTTTCTGAGGATTTGAACGGCAGGAGTATAGCAAACAAAAAGTTTGATGGAAACGCCGTCATGCCGTCTGAAAAGGGTTCCGGATATTTTCAGACGGCATTTTTCAAAGCCTGCCCAAGCGTCTGCCTAATTCCAAAATCGCGCGCCTATTGGACGGGGAAAACACTTTTTCCGCCGCTTCTTCCATATCGAACCAACCGTAGGAGATATGTTCTTCGGGTTGCAGGACGATGGGCGTATCGTGCGGGATTTCGGCAGAGAAGAGGTGTTCGCGGTTTTCAAACACGCCTTTTGGATAGCGGTGCCGCCAGTGGTGGTAGATTTCGTAAACCGTGCTGTCGTGCCAGTCTTGAAGCTGTCCTTCCGCCAGCAGTATGCCGGTTTCTTCCCAAACTTCGCGCCTTGCCGTTTGGGCAACGGTTTCCCCGGGTTCGAGGCTGCCGGTTACAGACTGCCAAAATCCTTTCGGATGCGTGCGTTCGATGAGGAGGATACTGCCGTCCCCGTCATGGAGTACGACCAGTGCGGAGACGGGATATTTGAGCGGTTTTGCCATCAATGTCCTTTGGCGGTTTGATTGGGGATTCGGGCTTGTTGTTGTTTCCGTCGAAGATTGGGTTATACCGTTGCTGGAACCGGTCGGTACCTTTATCGGTGCAGGTTTCCCAATATGTTTACACAGTTGTATTTTCCGTATCTTTATGGTTTCGGGCGAATCGTCAAATGCCTGACGTTGGGACGGGTTATGAGAAATATCCGTCTGTTTCGTTTTGATAAGAATGAGGAAGCTATTATAGCAGCCTGCGATACCTGCCATAAATGCCGTCTGAACATTTGTTCTGATTCCGATAAATATCCCTCTGTGTCAAAAAGATAGGGAACGGTATCATCTTAAGGCTTGCCAAAGGGCCCGGCTAAAATTATAATTCGAAACTTATCGAGTCGGAGTGTGGCGCAGTCTGGTAGCGCACTTGCATGGGGTGCAAGGGGTCGAAGGTTCGAATCCTTTCACTCCGACCAAAAAATATAAGGCAGCCGTTTTTGAAACGGCTGCTTTTTTGTCTGTATAAAGAAAGGTCGTTTGAAACCGTATTTATTGTTTAAGACAACCTCTTAGCTCAAACTTTGAGAACCACATGCGTGTGTTCCGCACATATGCTACTTGTTGAATTTAGATTTCATATGGGCTATGGTTTGCTGATTGCACAGGCTACGCCTGTTATACTTACTCATCAGCTATTTTGGAATACATATACTCCACGGCATTAGGTGATAGTGGTGCTTTACACTCGGTGCAATAATCTTTATTAAATGGAGAAATTCCTCTTGAATAAGTTAAATTATTAGCATCAATCTCAAATGATTTGCCATTAAATTTTTGAAAAGAATGGCAATATGGACATATGCTGGCAATCGGAATATAAATAATACAAAAAAGTAATCCAACAACCCAATATATAGTAAATATAATAAAAAAAATATCTTTCTTTAAGAAATCATTGTTTGTAACAATTTCTTGGAGGGTTGCCGCACCAGATATACAGGCTACGGAAATAAAAAAAATCTTAGGAATTAACATTCTTTTTTGAAATTTTTTCGCAATATACATTGCTTGTTCTTTGTCATCTAATTTTTTCATATCTCTTACTTCTTCCGTTCCAATCCGCCCGTGCCGCCCAATATCCCATTTCAACATACCACCTATTTCCACATGTACAAACTTTCTTGAAATGCCGTCTGAAAAGTTTTCAGACGGCATTTTTTATTTCTTCCAGTAGGCGGGGGTGAAGAGGATGAAGACGGTGAAGATTTCCAGCCTGCCCAAGAGCATGGCGGCAACGCAGATCCATTTTTGCATCACGTCCAAACCGGCGTAATTGCCGGCGGGCCCGACTTCGCCCAGTCCGGGGCCGGAATTGGTAATGCAGGCGATGACGGCGGTAAAGGCGGTGGTAAATTCCATACCGCTCGCCATCAGCAGGAAGCTGAAGAGGACGACGGTCATAAAGTAGATGAAGATGAAGGACATAACGGTCAGCGCGAGGCGGTCGGGTATGGCCTTGCCGCTGATTTTGACGGTGCGGACGGCTTTGGGGTGCAGCAGCACCATCATTTCGCGCAGGCTGAATTTGAACAGGACGAGGGCGCGTATGGTTTTGATGCCGCCGCCGGTCGAGCCGGAGTTAGCGAGGATGTTGGCGAGGAAAAACATCCATAGGGAAATCAGGAGCGGCCATTGTGCGAAGTCGGTGTTGGCCAGCCCGTTTGCCAATCCGATGGAGACGAAGTTGAAGGCGGTGTAGCGCAGGGATTCGATGAAGCCGGCGTAATGGCCGGTGTGCCACAGGTACAGGGCGGCGGCAAGGATGCTGCCGGAGAGCAGCAGCAGCATCGTCCGGCATTCTTCGTCTTTCCAATAGGTTTTGAGGCTGCGGCTGTTGAGGGCGGCGAAATGGCTGGCAAAATTGATGCCGCCGAAAATGGTGAAAACGATGATGACTGCTTCGATGAGGGGGGAGTTGTAATAAGCTATGCTGGCATCGTGGGTGGAAAACCCGCCCAGCGAGAGGGTCGCCATTGCGTGACAGACGGCATCGAACCAGCCCATTCCGGCAAAATGCAGGCAGGCTGCCGCGAGGATGGTGATCAGGGTGTAGCCGAACCAGAGTTTTTTCGCCACTTGGGAAATGCGCGGCGACATTTTGCTTTCTTTGTCAATGCCGGGGATTTCGGCTTTGAATAACTGCGTGCCGCCTACGCCGAGCATAGGCAGGATGGCGACGGCAAGGACGATGATGCCCATCCCGCCCAGCCAGTTGAGCATATGCCGCCAAAAGTTGACGGAGGGGGCGAGCCCGTCGACGTGGGGGATGACGGTCGCGCCGGTGGTGGTCAGTCCCGACATCGATTCAAAAAATGCGTCGGTAAAGCCCATATTCGGGAAATACAGGTACATCGGCATCGCAGCCATAGCGGCAAACGCCAGCCACAACATCAGGACGAGGGTAAAGCCGTCGCGCGGGCGCAGTTCGCGCCTGAACCGGAGGGTGGCGAGCCGGACGATGCACGAGCCGGAAAGGGTAACGGTCGCGGTGGTGGCGAAGGCGGTGTACGCGCCGTCCGAAAAGGCGTAGGAGAGGGCGGCGGGTATTAGCAGGATAAAGGAAAACAGCATACCCAGTCGGGAGAGGACGTGGGCGATGGGCAGGATTTTGTGCATAGTGGGGCGGTCCGTTATTTTGCGAAGCTTTTCCAGTCTATGCCGTCGGCGGCTTGGACTTGGGTAATTTCTTCCGTTTCGAGGTTGACGGCGGTCAGCTGCCCGCCCCACAGCGCGCCGGTGTCCAGCGAGATGACGTTGTCGGCGTTCGTGTAGCCCAGCGAGGACCAGTGTCCGAAGATGATGGTGTGGTCGAGGTTTTGCCGGTCGGGGGCTTTGAACCACGGGCGCAGGTAAAGCGGCATTTTTTTCACTGTGGATTTGTAGTCGAAATCCAGTTCGTTTTTAAAGGTCAGGGCGCGCATCCGCGTGAAGGCGTTGACGATGAAGCGCAGGCGGGCATAGCCTTCCAAACCATCGTCCCACGCGGCCGGTTTGTTGCCGTACATTTTGGAGAAGAATTTGACATATTTTTTGCCGCGCAGTTCGGCTTCGGCTTCTCCGGCGAGCGATTCGGCTTTGGCGATGCGCCACTGCGGCAGGATTCCGGCGTGTACCATCACGCGGCTGCCCTCGCGTATCAAAAGCGGTTGCGCGCGCAGCCAGTCGAGCATTTTTCTGCCGTCGGGGTGTTTGAGTATGGGTTCGATTGTGTCACTGCGTTTGGGTGCGCCTTCGCCGCAGCCGACGGCGAGCAGGTGCAGGTCGTGGTTGCCGAGGACGATTTGCACGCTGTTTTCGTGCCGGATGCAGAATTGCAGCGTTTCGAGGGATTTCGGGCCGCGGTTGACGATGTCGCCCGTCAGCCAGAGGGTATCCGTGCCGTGGTTGAAGCCGATTTTATCGAGCAGCGCGGTCAGTTCGTCGAAACAGCCTTGGATGTCGCCGATTGCGTAATGTGCCATTGCGGGTGTTGTGAAGTGGGAAAGTGTTGCGGTTCAGACGGCACGGTTGGAAATCTTATGCCGTCTGAACGGGAAGGACGGTTATGCGTTTAGGACGAGTACTGCTTCGGCTTCGACCTGCACGCCTTTGGGCAGCGAGGCAACGCCGACGGCGGCGCGGGCGGGGAAGGGCTCGGCGATAAATTCCGCCATCACTTCGTTGAAAACGGCAAAGTTGGCAAGGTCGGTCAGGTAGGCGTTGAGTTTGACGATGTCGGTCAGCGTGCCGCCTGCGGCCTCAGCAACGGCTTGCAGGTTTTTAAAGACCTGGCGCGCTTCGGCGCGGAAATCTCCGTTGCCGACAACGGTCATGGTGGCGGGATCGAGGGGGATTTGACCGCTCATGTAAACGGTGTCGCCTGCTCGGACGGCTTGGCTGTATGCGCCGATGGCGGCAGGGGCTTTGTCGGTGTGAATGATGGTTTTGGCCATGATTTTCTCCTGAAACGGATGCGTGTGAAAGGGAAACGCGGTGTTGCGGATTATCGTACAAAACCGTCTGCTTGTGTAGTTTCAGACGGCATAGATGTTGAAAACAAAAACCGCCGAAGGCTCGGCGGTTTGCGGAATAACACGTATATTAGAATTTGACGCGCACACCGGCGGACACTTCGTGAGAGTGTACCTTCACGTCGTCAAATTTGCCCCAGTAGTTGTAGCGGTAGCCGGCATCCAAAGTGACGTTTTCTGTAATGTCATAGCCTACACCTGCCAGTGCGCCTACACCGGTTTTGGTTTTGCGGTAAGTTTCAGTTTCGCTAAGGGTCGCTGTTTTGGAATGTTCATCAAAAGAAACACGGTTAACGCCAACACGCGCACCAACATAAGGCTTAACAGGGGAATTTAAGTCAAAATCATAAATTGCTGATACGCCTACGCTTTGGAATTTCACTTTATAGTCATGAAGATGACGAAGAATCTTCTTCATGCAATTTAAAATTCTTATAGTGGGTGTAGTCGGCGGCTACGCGGAAGTCGCCGAAGTCGTAGCCTGCGGACAAGCGTGGGCTAAAGCCTTTTACTTTACCACTGTCTTCGCCTGTTTTGGCTTTTACGGTTGAATGGCCTACATCGCCTTGAATGTAGAAACCACGGCTGTCATCAGCCAGTGCAACGGTTGAGATGGAGAGGGCAATCAGTGCAGTCAATACTTTTTTCATGTTTGTGTCCTTGATTGGAATTGGTAAGGGGTAGTGCCGCCGAGGGTTAATCATGATAGGCGGCTAATCAAATTGTATTTGATTATGATAAAACAAACAACATGAAAAATGTCCGCTATGACTTAAGGCAATAGCGTGTGGATATTACGGTTTGGTGTATCAAGGTCGTCTGAAAAAATCTGATCCTACAAAAAACACTGCAACAAATCGTTTAAAAACAACCGTCCCTGCTCAGTTGGGCGGAACACGGTCGGGTCGGTTTCCAGCAAGCCTTTTTGCCTTGCCGTTTCGATTTGCGCCATGATTTTGGCGGCGGGTACGCCTGTGCGCTCCTGCAACATCGCGGCGGGTACGCCGTCGGTCAGGCGCAGGGCGTTCATCATGAATTCGAACGGCAAATCTTCGGCGGCGACGGTTTTGCGTTCGACGGCTTCACTCGGTTGGCTTTGCATGAAGGCGAGATAGTCGTTGGGATGGCGGCGGCGGACGGTGCGCTCGATGCGGTCGGGATAGGAGATTTTGCCGTGCGCGCCCGCGCCTATGCCCAAATAATCGCCGAACTGCCAGTAGTTTAAATTGTGTTGGCACTGCATGGCGGGTTTTGCGAAAGCGGATGTTTCGTAGTGGATAAAGCCGCCGTTTTCTAATGCGCCGTGTACCGCGTCTTCGATGTCGAGGGCGGCTTCGTCTTGCGGCAAACCTTTCGGCGGCGTATGACCGAACGGCGTGTTCGGCTCCATCGTCAGATGATACGCGCTGATGTGGGTCGCGCCCGTGGCGATGGCGGTTTGCACGTCGTCCGATGCCGTCTGAACAGTCTGGTTCGGCAGGGCGTACATCAAGTCGATATTGACTTTATCAAATAATTTCAGGGCAGTATCGATAGCGGTTAAGGCTTCCTTGCCGTTGTGGACGCGCCCCAACCGCGCAAGCATATCGTCGTTGAAACTCTGCACGCCAATAGAAAGCCGCGTGATGCCTGCGTCTTTAAATCCTTGAAACTTCTCGATTTCAAATGTCCCCGGATTGGCTTCCAAGGTAATTTCCGCTTCCGGCTGCAAGCGCAACAGCGAACGCACGCCGCTCAACAAACGGTCAATCGATTCCGCCTGAAACAGGCTGGGCGTACCGCCGCCGAAAAATATCGTTTCCACCGGCCTGCCCCAAATATTGGGCAATTCAAGCTGTAAGTCGGTCAGCAGCGCGTCGATATAGGCGGCTTCGGGCAGCCCGTTTTTCAGGCTGTGGGAATTGAAGTCGCAATACGGGCATTTTTTGATGCACCACGGGATATGGATGTAGAGCGACAGGGGCGGCAGGGCGGTGAGTCGGGTGCGGTTTGGAAAGGAAATGGTGTGCATGGTGTGGTTCGGAAAAGTGGGCAATGCCGTCTGAAGGCGGTTCAGACGGCATAGGTTCAGCCGAGCAGGGTAAGCAGTTCGGCTTCGCTGAGGACGGAAACGCCCAAGGCATTGGCTTTTTCCAGCTTGCTGCCCGCAGCTTCTCCGGCGACAACGTAATCGGTTTTTTTGGACACGCTGCCGGAAACTTTGCCGCCTGCGGCTTCGATTAGGGCTTGGGCTTGGTCGCGTTTGAGGGTGGGCAGGGTGCCGGTTAATACAAAGGTTTTGCCGGCTACGGCTTTATTGATGCCGTCTGAACGCTGCGCCGCTTCGTCTTCAGACGGCATTTGCGCGAAGAAGGTTTTCAGGTTTTCAAGCAGGACGGCGTTTTGTGCTTCGCTGCGCCACGCCTGCCAGTCGGCAGGGAGGGCTTTGTCGGTTTGCAGCCCTTCTATACTTTGACCGGCAAGTTCCCATAAGGCTTGGGCTTTGTTTTCGCTGATTTTGAAACCGGGCAGGCGGGCGATCCAGCGTTGCGGTTCGGCATATTGTGCGGCAGGCAGGCTGACGGCTTGGGCTTGCGGGGCAACACCTGCGGCGAGCAGCTCGTCTATCATCGCCTGCTGTTCGGCTTGGGCGAAGAAGTGGGCAATGGAATGCGCCACTACCGTGCCGATGTCGGGCAGGCAGGCGAGGACGGGTTCGGGGGCGCGGCGGACGTGTTCCAATGTGCCGAATGCCTGCGCCAGCGTTTTGGCGGTGCGTTCGCCGACGTGGCGGATGCCGAGCGCGAACAGGAAGCGCGCGAGTTCGGGTGTTTTGCCGGATTCTATGCCTGCGAGGATGTTTTCTGCCCACTTGGTCGGTTGTTTTTTGCCGGTTTGGGTGTTGGATTCAGACAGGTCGCCAGAAACCGTTTCTGCGTCGCCGTTTTCGTTTTCAGACGACGCTTTATCCGCCGCTTCCTTCATTTTTTGCAGGGTCGGAATATCGAGGCGGTAGAGGTCGGCGAAGTGGCGGACGAGGTCTTGGGCGACAAGCTGTTCGATTTGTTTTTCACCCAAGCCGTCGATGTCCATCGCTTTGCGCGAGGCGAAATGGATTAAACCTTGCGCGCGTTGTGCCTGACAAAGCATACCGCCGCTGCATCGGGCGACGGCTTCGCCTTCTTCGCGTTCGATTTCGCTGCGGCAGATGGGGCAGTGGGTCGGCAGGCGGTAGGGCTTGTGGAGCGGAACGGTTTGGGTTAGGTTGGCGGACGGTGTTTCGGCAAAGAGGTCGTCTTGTTGGTATTTGAGGCCGTCTGAAACGTTGGAAACGGCGGTTTCCTGCATCGGGCGGCGTTCGAAAATCACGCGCACGACCTCGGGAATCACGTCTCCGGCGCGGCGCACGACGACGGTATCGCCGATGCGCACGTCTTTTCGGGACACTTCGTCCTGATTGTGCAGGGTGGCGTTGGTAACGGTTACGCCGCCGACGAATACGGGTTGCAGGCGGGCGACGGGGGTAACGGCGCCGGTGCGCCCGATTTGTACGTCAATCGCTTCGACAATGGTCAGGGCTTCTTCGGCAGGGAATTTGTGGGCAACCGCCCAACGCGGCGCGCGGGAGATGAAGCCGAGTTCGCGCTGTTGCGCCAAGCTGTTGACTTTGACGACCATGCCGTCGATTTCGTAGGGCAGTTTGGGGCGTTTTTGCTGCATTTGTTCGTAAAACGCCAATACTTCGCCGATATTTTTGAAACAGCCGAAATTGCCATTGGGCAGACTGAAGCCGAGTGCTTGGAAATAGGCGAGTTCTTGGATGTGTTCTTCCGCGACGAAACCGCCTTGCTGGCGGGCAATCGAATAGGGGAAAAAGTGCAGTTTGCGTTGCGCAGTGATGCGCGAATCGAGTTGGCGCAGGCTGCCGGCGGCGGCATTGCGCGGATTGGCGAAAGGTTTTTGCCCGTTTTTGGCTTGGCGTTTATTGAGCGCGGCGAAATCGGCTTTGAGCATTAGCACTTCGCCGCGTACTTCGATGAGTTCGGGCGTATTTTCGCCGTGCAGCCGCAGGGGGATATTGGCGACGGTTTTGACGTTTTGGGTAACGTCTTCGCCCGTCGTGCCGTCGCCGCGCGTTGCCGCCTGCACCAATACGCCGTCGCGGTAGAGCAGGCTGATGGCGAGGCCGTCGAATTTGGGTTCGATAACGTATTCGGGATTGCCGCCGTCCAAGCCGTCGCGCACGCGTTGGTCGAAAGCGTACATTTCGGCATGGTCGAACACGCCGTTTTCATCTTGCGGGGAGAAGGCGTTGGTCAGCGACAGCATCGGCACTTCGTGGCGCACTTCGGCAAATCCCGCCAAAGGCTCGCCGCCGACACGCTGGGTCGGACTGTCGGGCAGTTTGAGTTCGGGATGGTTCAGCTCGAGGGCTTCGAGTTCGCGGAACAATTTGTCGTATTCGGCATCGGGTACGCTGGGTGCATCGAGGGTATAGTATTCGTAGGCGTAGCGGTTGAGGAGGTCGGTGAGGCGGCAGATGTGTTGTGCGGTCGGATTCATGGCGGATAGGTTTTCAGACGGCATTTTTAAAGATGCCGTCTGAACGGGAAACAGGTTGGAAACGGTCAGATTTTACCTGAAAACAAAAGGCGGATACACCGTTGCCGATGCATCCGCCTTTGAGGTTTCGGATTTATGAGAACAGGCGCAATGCGGTTTTGCCGCCCGGTTCGATACCGACTTTGAGCATCTCGGACTGACGCGCCAATACATAAGTGCGTACGTCTTTGAGCCATTGGGTCGAAACTTCTTCCATTTTGTCGTTGACCAGATTCAGGTTCAACTGGCCGGACAGGCGTACCGCCAAATCCATAAACAAATCGTCGAAGGTTTTTTCGCCTGCCAGAGAGTGCGGGATGTCGAGCAGCATACTGAAGCCTTTGTAGGACTGGTTGTCCAAAAGGGCATTGGTAAACGGCTCGTTGTTGAGCGAGCAGATGGAGAACATGGTCGAACCCGACGTGTCGGTATAGTGGAACGCGCCGTCGTCTTCCAAGACGAAACCCACGCCCGTTACGGCGGAACGCAGTTCTACGCCGCTGATGCTGGTCGGGGAAACCAAATGGATGGCGATGGTCTGGTCGACGCGCGCGCAGAATGCATCCAGTGCGGAAGCCACTTCGATAAAGGCGGCAAGGTCGGTGTGCAGCGTCTGACCGCCCATGCTTTGTGCGAATGCGTCCACCTGGCGGTTGAATGCGGAGAGTTCTTCCTGCGAGGCAAGTCCGTTGCGGCTGACTGCCTGAATACCCACGATAAATGCCTGATAGCGGATGCCCGGGATGGGTTCGGCAATCTGGAAATGGTCGTCCATGGTGCAGCCGACAATCTGGTAGCGGCAGCGGTTGGAAAGGCGCGGCAGTGCGTGCAGTTCTTTGGCTTCGGTCAGCGCGATATAGGAGATGAAATCGAAGCGCACGTCAAACCAGGGCAGCTCGACCTTCGACAGCTCTTTGAGCGTAATCAGCGGTTTTGCCGGCGTTTGCGGAACGGGAACGGGTTTTGCCGACGCGTCGGCAGGTTTCGGTGCGGAATGTCCGGTTTGGGGTTCGGAAACGGTGTGGGCGGAGTTGCCGATAATGCCGCTTTCTTCCAAGGCGGTTTCGATTTCGGTTTTGAACGGGGAGGCTTTTGCCTGTTTCTGCTTGGCAATGTAGACGGCATCCTGTTCTTGCAGGTTGCGCATGGCGGGGTCTTGGGGTTTGGCCGTTTTTTTGACCGCCGGTTGGGGTTTCGGCATCATGACCGGCCCGCCGGACGGTTTGCCGTCGCGGACATGGCTGGTTTTGCTGTTGAGCAGGGCATCTTTGTCGGAGTGCCCGAACTGGTCGCGCACTTTTTTGCGGTATTGGTTTTCCTGATACATATTGTAGGCGACAACGGCGAGGACGGCGGCGAGGAACAGTACGATGTAAATCATGGCAATCACTTGTTAAATTTTGGGATGCAGGATACGCAAAGTGCGGCACTGCGGTTAAATCGGACTTGCGTTTTCGGCATTGTGCCTGAACGGTCTGTCATAATGTTTGAATTATAACGAAAATCGAAGTATCTGACAGCAGTGTGTCGAAATAAGCGGAAATTTTCCGAAATGCCGTCTGAAATCTGTGGTTTTCAGACGGCATTTCTGTCCACGGGAAACCCTTTCTCACGTATCCGCCGCCAGTCGAAAAAATGGCCGGGGTCGGTTTTGCGGCCGGGTGCGATGTCTTGGTGTCCCGTTACCGCCGTGATGGGGTAGCGGCGGCAGATTGCGTCCAACAAGGCTTCGAGCGAACGGTATTGCGCTTCGGCAAACGGTTCGAAATCGCAGCCTTCCAATTCGATGCCGATGGAAAACGCGTTGCATTTTTCCCGTCCACGAAACGAGGATACGCCCGCGTGGTACGCCATGTCGCTGCATGATACGAACTGCACCGTTTCGCCGCCGCGTTTGATTAAGAAATGGCTGGATACGCGCAAAGTGTGTATCAGGCTGAAGAACGGATGCCCGTCGGGGTCGAGCCGGTTGGCAAACAGCTTTTCCACCGCATCCGTGCCGTATTCGAACGGCGGCAGCGAAATGTTGTGCAGCACGATTAAGGAAACCGTTTCCCCCGTTTCCCTCGGGCTGAAATTGGGCGACGGGGTATGGCGTATGCTTTGAAGCCAGCCGTTTTGCCAGTGTGCTTCGGCGTGATTGTCCATGATGTTCTTCCTGTCCGGCGGGCAATTTGGGTTATACTGTCGCCCGAATTTTAAGACGTATTCCGAATGCTGGGAATCCTACCATGTTGAAAAAATTGTTGAAATGGTCTGCCGTTTTTTTAATCGCGGCGGCAGCCGTTTTCGCCGCGCTGCTTTTTGTCCCTAAAGACAACGGCAGGGCATACCGAATCAAGATTGCCAAAAACCAGGGTATTTCGTCAGTCGGCAGGAAACTTGCCGAAGACCGCATCGTGTTCAGCAGGCACGTATTGACGGCGGCGGCCTACGTTTTGGGTGTGCACAACAGGCTGCACACGGGGACGTACAGGCTGTCGTCCGAAGTGTCTGCTTGGGATATTTTGCAGAAAATGCGCGGCGGCAGACCGGATTTGGTTACCGTACAGATTATCGAAGGTTCGCGTTTTTCGCATATGAGGAAAGTCATCGACGCAACGTCCGATATCGGACACGACACCAAAGGCTGGAGCAATGAAAAACTGATGGCGGAAGTTGCGCCCGATGCCTTCAGCGGCAATCCTGAAGGGCAGTTTTTTCCCGACAGCTACGAAATCGATGCGGGCGGCAGCGATTTGCAGATTTATCAAACCGCCTACAAGGCGATGCAACGCCGTCTGAACGAGGCATGGGCAGGCAGGCAGGACGGGCTGCCTTATAAAAACCCTTATGAAATGCTGATTATGGCGAGCCTGATCGAAAAGGAAACAGGGCATGAAGCCGACCGCGACCATGTCGCTTCCGTCTTCGTCAACCGCCTGAAAATCGGTATGCGCCTGCAAACCGACCCGTCCGTGATTTACGGCATGGGTGCGGCATACAAGGGCAAAATCCGTAAAGCCGACCTGCGCCGCGACACGCCGTACAACACCTATACGCGCGGCGGTCTGCCGCCGACCCCGATTGCGCTGCCCGGCAAGGCGGCACTCGATGCCGCCGCCCATCCGTCCGGCGAAAAATACCTTTATTTTGTTTCCAAAATGGACGGCACGGGCTTGAGCCAGTTCAGCCATGATTTGACCGAACACAACGCCGCCGTCCGCAAATATATTTTGAAAAAATAAACCATGCCGTCTGAACGCTGAATTTGTTTCAGACGGCATACCCTTACCGGAACTGCAAGCATGAAACCGCAATTCATCACTTTGGACGGCATAGACGGTGCCGGAAAATCCACCAACCTTGCCGTCATCAAAGCATGGTTTGAACGGAGGGGGCTGCCCGTGCTGTTCACGCGCGAACCGGGCGGCACGGTGCTGGGTGAGGCGTTGCGTGAAATACTGCTCAATCCGGCGACCAAGGCCGGTTTGCGTGCGGAAACACTGATGATGTTCGCCGCCAGAATGCAGCATATTGAAGACGTGATATTGCCCGCGCTTTCAGACGGCATCCATGTCGTGTCCGACCGTTTTACCGATGCGACCTTCGCCTATCAGGGCGGCGGGCGGGGGATGCCGTCTGAAGACATTGAAATTTTGGAACATTGGGTGCAGGGCGGTTTGCGCCCCGATTTGACCCTGCTGTTGGATGTGCCGCTGGAAGTGTCGATGGCGCGTATCGGGCAGACGCGCGAGAAAGACCGTTTCGAGCAGGAGCAGGCGGATTTCTTTATGCGTGTGCGCAGCGTTTATCTCGACCGAGCCGCCGCCTGTCCCGAACGGTACGCCATTATCGACAGTAACCGCAGCTTGGATGAAGTCAGAAACAGCATAGAAAAAGTGTTGGACAGACATTTCGGCTGTTGATGCGGCAAATATTGAAACAAGCGCATCCACCCGCGCCGAAAATCAAACGGCAGTGCCGCAGGTAAAAATGGCGGTATGCGCCAAACTTTCGGCATGATAGAATTACGCTCGGTTACAAGGCAGGATGCGCCGGCAATATTAACGAACCGCCCGTAACCCGATGTCTCGAAAGTGTTTCGGACAGTCCGATTCAAATCTTTTTCTCGCAACAGGATTGACACATGGAAAACTCATTGAAAGAAGCCGCCCTCAAGTTCCACGAATTACCCGTTCCGGGCAAAATTTCCGTTACCCCGACCAAATCTCTGGCGACCGACAAAGATTTGGCGTTGGCGTACTCTCCGGGCGTAGCCGCCCCCTGTATGGAAATCCATGCCGATCCGCAAAATGCCTACAAATACACCGCCAAAGGCAACTTGGTCGCCGTCATTTCCAACGGTACGGCCGTTTTGGGCTTGGGCGATATCGGCGCGCTGGCGGGCAAACCCGTGATGGAAGGCAAAGGCGTATTGTTCAAAAAATTCGCCGGCGTGGATGTGTTCGACATCGAAATCGATGAAAAAGACCCGCAAAAACTGGTGGACATCATCGCCGCTTTAGAGCCGACTTTCGGCGGCATCAACCTCGAAGACATCAAAGCACCCGAGTGTTTCTACATCGAACGCGAATTGCGCAAACGCTGCAAAATCCCCGTGTTCCACGACGACCAGCACGGCACGGCCATCATTACCGCCGCCGCCGTATTGAACGCCCTGCGTTTTACCGGCCGCAAAATCGAAGAAGCGACCTTGGTATGTTCCGGTGCGGGCGCGGCAGCGATTGCCTGTCTGAACCAACTGCTGGATTTGGGCTTGAAACGCGAAAACGTAACCGTTTGCGACTCCAAAGGCGTGATTTACCAAACCCGCGAAAACGTAACCGTTTGCGACTCCAAAGGCGTGATTTACCAAACCCGCGAAGACAAAGACCGCATGGACGAATCCAAAAAATTCTACGCCATTGAAGACAACGGCCAGCGCGTACTTGCCGATGCCGTCAAAGACAAAGACATCTTCTTGGGTCTGTCCGGCGCGAACCTGTTGACTCCCGAAATGTTGAACACGATGAACGAAAAACCCATCGTGTTCGCTATGGCCAACCCGAATCCGGAAATCCTGCCGCCGCTGGCAAAAGAAACCCGTCCGGACGTGGTTATCGGCACCGGCCGCTCCGACTTCCCGAATCAAGTGAACAACGTATTGTGCTTCCCGTTCATCTTCCGGGGCGCGTTGGATGTCGGCGCGACCACCATCAACGAAGAAATGAAACGCGCCTGCGTGTATGCTTTGGCAGATTTGGCGATGGAAGAAGTAACCGAAGAAGTGGTTGCCGCTTACGGTAAGAAATTTGAATTCGGCGCGGAATACCTGATTCCGACCCCGTTCGATTCCCGCCTGCTGCCTCGCGTCGCTGCGGCTGCCGCCAAAGCAGCGATGGCAAGCGGCGTGGCAACCCGTCCGATTGCCGACTTGGAAGCCTACGCCGCCAAGCTGGGCGAATGGAAGCTGTAATACGCTGAGTGTAAAAATGCCGTCTGAACTGTTTTCAGGCGGTATTTTGTTGTCCGACGATTTGAAACCTGTCCCAAAAAGGAAAAATATGGAATCCGTCCGTTACAACATCAACAACACGCCTGAAATCCAAAACGACAACGCCCCCGTCATGACGACAGGACAATGGATGTTGACGATGATTGTTTTCATGATTCCTTTGGTCAACATCATTATGCTTTTTGTTTGGGCGTTCGGCAGAGGCAACCCCAACCGTGCCAATTTCTGTAAAGCGCTGTTGCTTATTTACCTGATTGGTTCGCTTATCGGTTTGATTTTCATATTGCTTATAGGTGGGTCTGCATCGGGTACGCATTATTAATGCACCGGCTGATTCTGCTTCGAAGATTTGTATCGAATATGCCGAATTGTTTCAAATTTCATACCCTTATCGAACGGCATTGGCAAAAACCTTATCCGGTTTTGTCTTTTCTGCTTAAGCCGCTCTCCGGGCTGTTTGCCAAAATTGCGGCAAAACGGCGGACGGATTTTTTATCGGGAAAACGGCAAAGCGAAAAGCTGTCCGTGCCTGTGGTCGTGGTCGGCAATATTCACGCGGGTGGGACGGGGAAAACGCCGATTGTTGCCGCGCTGGTGTCGGGTTTGCAGGAAAAGGGCGTCAAGGTCGGCATCATCAGCCGAGGCTACGGGCGCAAGGGTAAGGCGGTTCATGTATTGAATGCCGAGAGCCGTGCGGAAGATGCGGGCGATGAGCCTTTGTTGCTGTTCCGCAAAACCGGTGCGCCGACGGCGGTGGGCAGCAGCCGTGCAGAGGCAGGCAGGGCATTGCTGGCGGCGCATCCCGACATCGGGCTGATTGTGGCGGACGACGGTTTGCAGCATTACGCCCTGCGGCGGGATGTGGAAATCGCGGTGTTTCCGGCGGCGGATACGGGGCGTACGGATTTGGACTTGCTGCCCAACGGCAATTTGCGCGAACCTTTGTCGCGGCTGGACTCGGTGGATGCGGTCGTCGTCAGCGGCGGCAAGGCGGATGCGCCGTTTGCGCCGTCTGAAAATATGTTTCACAGCCGTATCGAAACGGGGCAAATTTACCGTTTGAACCGGCCGTCCGAAAAATTGGATTGGGCAGGTTTGGGAAATCAAACCGTTGCGGCAGTCGCCGGTATCGCCAAGCCGGCGCGGTTTTTCGATTCGTTGCGGAATATGGGCATTATCTTGAAGCAAACCGTCGCGCTGCCCGACCACGCTGATATTTCGGCGGCAGATTTGCCCGATGCGGACGCGGTAATTATTACGGAGAAAGATGCGGTCAAGTTTTCAGACGGCATTTGCGCCGATAATGTTTGGGTGCTGCCGGTTTGTGCGATAATCGAACCTGATTTGGCGGCGTTTGTGTTTGAGCGGCTGGAAGGAGTGCTAAAGGCCGTCTGAAAGCACGGTTTGGGCGAAATTATTAAAAACGCCTCACGCCGTCATTCCCGCGCAGGCGGGAATCTAAGTCTCGAATTTTCAGGAATGACTAGGAGGCTTCAGAAATCCCAAATCCCTGGATTTCCACCTGAGCAGGAATGACGGAAGCCGGTTGTATTTTTTATCTGTATTAATCATTCGCCAAAGGAGCGGATATGAAGCTGAAAACCTTGTTATTGCCCTTCGCCGCGCTGGCATTGTGCGCCGGCGCATTTGCCGCCCCGCCCAGCGACGCGTCGTTGGAGCGTTGGCTGGATACGCAGAATTTTGACCGGGATATAGAAAAAAATATGATTGAGGGCTTTAATGCCGGATTTAAACCGTATGCGGACAAAGCCCTTGCCGAAATGCCGGAAGAGAAAAAAGATCAGGCGGCAAAAGCCTTTAACCACTATCGTGAGAATGTTTTGAAAGATTTGATCACGCCCGAAGTGAAACAGGCTGTCCGCAATACTTTATTGAAGAATGCCCGTGAGATATACACGCAAGAAGAAATTGACGGCATGATTGCCTTTTACGGTTCGCCTGTCGGTCAGTCCGTCGTTGCCAAAAATCCGCGCTTAATCAAGAAATCGATGAGTGAAATAGCAGTATCTTGGACTGCATTGTCAGGGAAAATCGCGCGACATCATCTGCCCGAGTTTACGGAAGAGTTGCGGCGCATCATCTGCGGCGGTAAAAATCCCGATGCAGGCTGCAAGCAGGCCGGACAGCTTGGGAAAAGGCATCAGAAATAAATGATAGCCGTCTGAAATGTTGCAGAGGGCATCCGATTGATTAAACTATTATAGTGGATTAACAAAAACCAGTACGGCGTTGCCTCGTCTTAGCTCAAAGAGAACGATTCTCTAAGGTGCTGAAGCACCAAGTGAATCGGTTCCGTACTATTTGTACTGTCTGCGGCTTCGTCGCCTTGTCCTGATTTTTGTTAATCCACTATAAACTCGAAAGAGACCCTATGGAAAAAAAATTCTTAGACATCCTCGTCTGTCCCGTTACCAAAGGCAGGCTGGAATATCATCAGGACAAACAGGAATTGTGGAGCCGTCAGGCGAAGCTGGCGTATCCAATTAAAGACGGCATTCCCTATATGCTGGAAAACGAAGCGCGTCCGTTGAGCGAAGAGGAACTCAAAGCATGACCGAATTCGTCGTATTGATTCCGGCGCGGCTGGATTCATCGCGCCTACCCGGAAAAGCCTTGGCGGACATCCATGGCAAACCGATGGTCGTGCGCGTTGCCGAACAGGCGGCAAAAAGCAAAGCCGCGCGCGTCGTCGTTGCCACCGATCATCCCGACATTCAGACGGCCTGTCAGGCGCACGGTATCGAAGTCGTCATGACTTCAAACCGGCACGAAAGCGGCACGACGCGCCTTGCCGAAGCCGCCGCCGCGCTGAAGCTGCCGCAACATCTGGTCGTTGTCAACGTACAGGGCGACGAGCCGCTGATTGCCCCCGAACTCATCGACCGCACCGCCGAAGTTTTAGTGGAAAACAACGTCCAAATGGCGACCGCCGCGCACGAATTGCACGATTTCGACGAATTGATGAATCCCAACGCCGTCAAAGTCGTCCTCGACAAAAACCGCAACGCCATCTACTTCAGCCGCGCCCCGATTCCCTATCCGCGCGATGCAATGCGTGCCGGAAAACGCGAAATGCCGTCTGAAACCGCCGTCCTGCGCCATATCGGCATTTACGCCTACCGTGCCGGCTTCCTGCAACGCTATGCCGAAATGAGCGTCTCGCCGCTGGAAACCGTCGAATCGCTGGAACAACTGCGCGTCCTGTGGCACGGCTACCCGATTGCCGTCGAAACCGCCAAAGAAGCCCCCGCTGCCGGTGTGGACACGCAGGAAGATTTGGACAGGGTCCGCGCCGTATTTCAGACCGTATAAAACAGGTTCAAAGGGAAAAGATATGCAGCAACATATTGAAAAGTGGCAACACTTGAGCCGGGAAGAACAGAAAATCCTTGCCGAAGTATGGGGTCTCGTGCAAAACGACGATCAGGAGGTTCACTATGAAATGCTCAAATTGAATGCACCTGATGAAGCCAGCGGTGAGTTTTGGTTCAGAATGGCAGAAACACTCAGCACCCTGCCGCCCAACCGTTCCCTCGACCTCAGAATGAACGGCGGCAGGCTGGCGACCGCCGTATCCATCCTATCGGTGATGATTGAGGACAATCACGACATACCGCAGCTTTGGGCGCAAAAAATTACCGCCCTCAACTATTTGGCACACGGACACAAAGCCCGTGCCGACGGTTTGGCACAACAGCCCGATAAAGCGGCAGAAGCCAACGAGGAGGAATACCTGACCAAAGCCCTGTCGCAAAACCTGCTGTCAACATTGGATGCCGCACTTGCACGTTTTCCTGAAGACGCGTGGTTTCAGGAAGCTAAGCAAGATGCCCAAAAGCATTTTGCTTGAGGACGTGGCGGTCAGGAATATTTCCATTCAGGAAGAAAAGAAGTGCCTGATTGGGTATAATCAGGGTAAATCTTATTTTATTTCAAAAGATTAATATTTGTTTTCTGTTTCTCCTTGACGGTATCGGAAAAGTTGATTATAGTTACGGCTTCCTTAGGAGTAATGGCTGAGAGGCTGAAGGCACTTCCCTGCTAAGGAAGCATGTGGGGTCAACCTGCATCGAGGGTTCGAATCCCTCTTACTCCGCCACAGAATACAAACGCCCCGAAACGGGGCGTTATTTTTTTGCGTAAAAACTGAACATACATTAAGAATCATTGAATTATATTCATTTTATTTTGTGTAATTTACGCCATAAATATAAGCCTATAAAAACTTTTATCAATAAGTCATTATGATAATGTGTGGTAATTTTGAATGGCAACTTACCATAATGATTAAAGTTATTATTCCTAATACGGCGGATTGGGTTAAAAATGCAAAGTTGAAAGACGGGCTTGATAAATTTCAGATGGGATAACTTTGTTTAAAGTATTTAGATATATGGATTGTAATTATAAAACAATGAGATATATTTTGTGAAAGTGTTTGATTATGGTTATCAGCCATATTTTTTGCACCAAATATGACTTATGCTAAAAACTCTAATTATAAAGAACTAGATTATTGGAGTCATATGTTAGAATTCCCCAACCGTTTGGATAAAGCGGTAATCTAAAGATAAAACTCTAGAAAGACACAATATGAACAAACTACTGATTACTTTAATGATGGCGGCAGGTTTGGCAGCTTGTTCGCAAGAAAGCAAACAAGAGGCGCAAGAGGCGGCTCCAGCCGTTGCTTCTGAAGTTCAGGCCGAGGCATCTTCGGTTCAGACGGCCGCACAGGAGGCTGCTCCGTCTGCAGAAGCGGCTTCAGCCGAAGCCAAACCTGAGGAGAAGGTGGAGGCACCTGCGGCGGAAGCTAAACCGGAAGCAAAAGCAGAAGCTTCCGTTGCTGTCGATGGTCAGAAAGTATTTGAAGCCAGCTGTAAAATGTGTCATGGCGGCACCATTCCCGGGGCACCTGCAGTGGGTAAAAAAGACGATTGGGCACCACGTATCGCAAAAGGCAAGGAAACCTTACACAAACATGCAATCGAAGGTTTTAATGCGATGCCTGCCAAGGGCGGCAATGCCGGTTTGAGTGATGATGAAGTGAAGACCGCAGTCGATTACATGGCCAATCAGTCCGGTGCAACATTCTGAATTGTTTATAATATTCACGATAGTGTAATCAAGCCTGTCCGGATATTTGATGAAACCGGATTCCATGCAATATATGGAATCCGGTTTTTTTATTCCAAACTGAGTTATTTAAGGGTGCGGCAGTCTATATGCCGGTTACCCATTCAAGACTTTTTACGGCGGGTCAATCAGCTCAATACCTGTCCCCTTTTGTTGATTGTCTTGATGGTTTGTTTGGTATCGGTTCATAAAAACCGTCAGTTGGAAAACGGCCCGTTTCCGGTGAAAAGGTTACGGCGATATGTTGCACAATCGAAGTGCCATGCCTATTCGCCTATCTGCGCGTCAGGTGTTATACTTAAAAAGATTTATCGATTGTTTGCCGGAGCCTCGCCGGTATTGGGAGTGTAAGAGAAATGAGTAGAATCCAACAGACTTTTGCCGCATTGGGTAATAAGAAGGCATTGATTCCCTATATTACGGTGGGCGATCCTGATATTCGGACAACTTTGGCAATAATGCACAGTATGGTTGCAAATGGTGCGGATATTTTAGAGTTGGGTGTGCCTTTTTCCGACCCGATGGCAGACGGGCCGACTATTCAGCGTGCGGCGGAGCGGGCGTTGGCAAACGGGGTTTCGCTGCGCGATGTCTTGGATGTCGTTGGAAAGTTTCGTGAAACCGACACGCAAACGCCGGTTGTTTTGATGGGATATTTGAACCCCGTGCATAAAATGGGTTATCGGGAATTTGCCCGAGAAGCGGCAGAAGCGGGTGTGGACGGCGTATTGACGGTGGATTCTCCCATTGAAACCATCGATTCTTTATATCGCGAGCTGAAAGGCAACGGGGTCGACTGTATTTTCCTGATTGCGCCGACGACGACGGAAGACCGTATTAAAACCATTGCCGAGCTGGCAGGCGGATTTGTCTATTATGTTTCGCTAAAGGGCGTAACGGGCGCGGCAAGTTTGGATACGGATGAGGTTTCGCGTAAAATAGAGTATTTGCGTCAGTATATAGATATTCCCATCGGTGTCGGTTTCGGCATCGGCAATGCCGAAAGCGCGCGCAAAATCGGTCGGGTTGCCGATGCGGTCATTGTCGGCAGCCGGATTGTGAAAGAGATTGAAAACAATGCGGGCAACGAGGCTGCGGCCGTCGGTGCTTTGGTCAAAGAGTTGAAGGATGCCGTGCGCTGATTCTGTCGTGCATTCTAAATGTTTTAGGAGTTGTCCATGAGCTGGTTAGATAAGATCCTGCCACCCAAAATCAAGAATCGTGGTAAAGACGGTTCTTCCAATGTTCCCGAGGGTTTGTGGCACAAATGCCCGTCTTGTTCGGCAACCATCTATTCGACCGAGTTGCAGCAGAACAATCAGGTCTGCCCGAAATGCAACCACCACAACCCGTTATCGGCGCGCCAGCGTTTGAGCCTGCTTTTGGATGAGGAAGGCAGGGAGGAAGTTGCGGGTAATGTCAAACCGACCGATCCTTTGAAATTTAAAGACAGTAAAAAATATCCCGACCGTTTGGGGGCGGCACGCAAGCTGACCGGGGAAGATGACGCGCTGGTGGTGATGAAGGGGATGATGAACGGCCTGCCCGTCGTCGTTGCCGCGTTTGAATTCCGATTTATCGGCGGTTCGATGGGTTCGGTTGTGGGCGAGCGTTTCGTACAGGGTGTCCGCCGTGCGGTTGCCGACAATTGTCCGTTCGTCTGTGTGGCGGCTTCCGGCGGTGCGCGTATGCAGGAGGGTGTGAACTCATTGATGCAGATGACGAAAACCAGTGCCGCGCTGCACTTGTTGACGGAAAAACGCCTGCCGTTTATATCAGTATTGACCGATCCGACTATGGGCGGCGTATCTGCCAGTTTTGCATTTTTGGGCGATGTCGTGCTTGCCGAACCGAACGCGCTGATCGGTTTTGCCGGCCCGCGCGTGATTGAGCAGACGGTGCGCGAAACGCTGCCGGAAGGCTTCCAGCGTGCCGAGTTCCTGCTGGAAAAAGGCGCAATCGACCAGATTGTCGACCGCCGCGATATGAAGCGGCGCATCAGTGATTTGATTACGCTGTTGTGCCGTCAGGACAAAGTTTCCGCCGCCTGATGGCTGATGAATCGAATGCCGTCTGAAACCGATGTTTCAGACGGCATTTTTGTGTCTGGTTATTTGTCGTGCGGCTTCATTGATGGGGTATAGCGTCCGGCACGTTCTTTCAGGCGTTGTACCAAACCTTGCGTGTCGGCGGGTACGCCGCCTTCGCAGAATGCCTGATATAGGATGGCGCGCAGTGCGTCGTTGCGGCTTAATGCACCGCCTATCGGTTTCCATTCGGCGTTTCGGGGCTGTATCCAGCGGCGGTTGACCGTGTCCCCGTAGCCGAACATTTTGTAGGAGGAAAGTTTGCCGTTACCGAACCCGATGGAGGAGCGGGCGCAGAATATGCCTTCGGCAGTCAGGTTGTCGTAGCCTTTGTCGGAACGGATATTGAGAATGTAGCGGATGCTGCCGTCGGGCGCGGGCATGATTTGCAGGCTGTCGAGCAGGATTTTCGGCTGTTTGCCGTAATTTTCATCCACATAAATGTCAAACCAGCTGTCCGAGTGCGCATCGGGCAGCGGCGGCAGTTCGGCGGTATGTTCTTTAAATTCGCGGGCGGCGGCTTCTTCGGGCGTTTCGCGGTAGCGGGTGTTGATCGGCGTGTCTTTTTGGCTGAAGCCGGCAGCAAGGGATGTGCCGGCGGCGAGTGCGAGCAGCAGGAGGGCGGTACGGCGCATAAGTTTCTCCAAATTGAAAACGGCATTATTTTATGGGTTGGCAAAGGGGGCTGCAAGCAACTGGGGTATAATCTCCCCCCGATTCCCATTTTTAAACGGTATAAACGATGAACAGCGAAACTTTAGACGTAACCGGATTGAAATGTCCCCTGCCGATTTTGCGGGCAAAAAAGGCTTTGGCGCAAATGCGGCAGGGCGACGTGTTGACCGTTCTGGCAACCGACGGTGGCGCGCCGGGGGACTTTGAGGCTTTTTGCCGCCAAACCGGTCATGTGCTGTTGGATTCTTCCGAACAGGACGGCGTGTTCACACTGGTCGTCAAGCACAAATAAATGCCGTCTGAAATACGGATGTCCCGATTGATGTTATTGCTGCCGGCATTTGTGCTTGCTGCGTGTCATGCCCAAAACCGGCAATCCGGTGTACGGCATCAGGATTTCGCACGCGTAGCCGTCGATTTGTTTCGGAATGCCTGCGTCCTGACTCAAGGCAGTTTCGAACCGGTTTCCAAGTTTACCACTGTCGGACATTTTGTCCCTGTCGGAAAGGAAGACCTGTCCCGTCTGCCGCCCGCTGTTGCGGAACCCGATGTACAGGCGTTGTGGACGCTTGAACGCGATGGCGGCATTTATTATTTGAGCCTGACGCGCGACAGTTGCAGTGTGAAAGCCGAGCGGGCAGACAGTGCCGCACTTTTGGAACATTTTGACGGACTTGTCCGACATCCGCCGCAAAATAAAAATTTGGAATTAAGGGCAGAACAGTCGGTGCAGGCACCGTTTGAAATCCGCCAAGTCAGCTATGCCTGGCGGGAAACTGGCAGTCCTGAAGAAACCGTATTGACCGCACAAACCGCCGATTCCCCGTATTTACCCGTACAGGCAGTATTGAACCTGACGCATCGTTCCCACAACGGGAAACCCCTAATTCTCCCCTGACTTCAGACGGCATAAAGTCGGCATGCCGTCTGGAAACCAAAAATCTAAAAAGGAACAACCTATGCAAACCCTGACTATTATCCGCCCCGACGATATGCACCTGCACCTGCGCGACGGCGACGCGCTTAAAGCCGTTGCCCCTTATACCGCCCGCCAAATGGGGCGCGCCGTCATTATGCCCAACCTCAAGCCGCCCGTCGTCAGTGTAGCCGACGCGCTTGCCTACAAAGCGCGCATTATGGCGGCGTTGCCCGAAGGCAGCGCGTTTGAGCCGTTGATGACGCTTTACCTGACCGACCAAGCCACGCCCGAGCTGGTGCGCGAAGCCAAAGCCGCCGGCATCGTCGCCTTCAAACTCTACCCCGCAGGCGCGACGACCAATTCCGATTCCGGCGTAACCGACCTGTTCAAGCTCATTCCTGTTTTGGAAGAAATGGCAAAACAGGACATCCTGTTCCTCGTTCACGGCGAAGTAACCGACCCCGAAATCGATATTTTCGACCGCGAAGCCGCCTTTATCGGGCGCGTGATGAAACCCGTTTTAGCGCAAGTGCCGAATCTTAAAGTCGTGTTCGAACACATCACTACCGCCGAGGCCGCCCGCCTTGTTTTGGAAGCCGGCGACAACGTTGCTGCCACCGTTACCCCGCAACACCTCCTGCTCAACCGCAACGACCTCTTGGTCGGCGGCGTGCGCCCCCATCATTTCTGCCTGCCGGTACTCAAACGCGAAACCCACCGTCAGGCATTGGTCGCCGCCGTTACCGGCGATAAGGCGCACAAATTCTTCCTCGGCACAGATTCCGCGCCGCATGCCAAATCCGCCAAAGAAAACGCCTGCGGCTGCGCCGGTATGTTCAGCGCGATGACCGCCGTCGAGCTTTACGCCGAAGTGTTTGAAAAAGCAGGCGCGTTGGACAAACTCGAAGCCTTCGCCTCGAAAAACGGCGCAAGGTTCTACGGCATTCCCGAAAACGCCGACACGATTACCCTCGTCAAACAAAGCCAAACCGTCCCCGCAAGCGTTCCCTACGGCGACGGCGAACTCGTCCCGATGCGCGCGGGCGGCGAAATCGGCTGGACGGTACAGTATTGATGGGGTTGGAAACAAAATGCCGTCTGAAAGGTTTTTCAGACGGCATTTGTATTTAAAGTAAATCATTATTTATTTAATATAGAATTTTATGTTTACTTCAGTTTGCTGTTGATAGATTTTGGTATTTACATTAAAATACAATAAAAATGCAATCTTAAAGGATTGCATTTGAAATCTATATGGAGTATATATGGTTAAAAAAGTTCAAGTTTCTTTCTCGGATAAACAAGCCGAATTATTAGAACATTTTAAAGGTGAGCTAGGCGAGTCCGATGCAGATATTGTAAGAAATATTGTCATTGCTTGGCTTGCAGAAAAAAGTTTTATTACCACGATTGCTAAACATAGATTAGCAGAAACACACAGTACCTCAAATTCAAATGTAGAGAAATAAGATGAAAGATATTCGAACGGTTGGCAGTGTCTGCTCAGGTATTGAAGCAGCATCTATTGCTTGGCAAAATTTAGGGTTTGAGTTTAAGTGGTTTTCAGAAATTTTGAAATTTCCATCAGATATTTTACGAAATAAATATCCTCATATTGATAATTTAGGAGACATGAATTATATCCCTGAATTATTAAAACATAATAGTATATCCTCTCCCGATTTAATCTGCGGAGGAACACCATGTCAAGCATTCTCATTGGCAGGCTGGAAAAATGGATTAGACGATGAACGCGGAAATCTTACTTTGAAATTTATCGACATTATTAATGAAAATGACAATCTCCGATTAAAAGGAGGAAAAAATCGTACAGTTGTATTTTGGGAAAATGTTGAAGGAGTTTTAACTGATAAAACAAATGCTTTTGGATGTTTTATCTCTACATTAGCAGGACTTGATAAGGTTATAGAAAATAAAAAATGGGGTACTGCTGGTTTATTGAGAGGTAAAACAAGAAATGTTGCGTGGCGTGTTTTAGATGCTAAATATTTTGGATTACCTCAACAACGTAGAAGATTATATGTTGTCGCTGGTGGAAAAGATACCAATCCTGAAAATATTTTATTGGAGTTACATGATCATAAAAATAATAATATTGATGGGGTTTCCTTTCCTAAGAGTGAATTAATTTTTTATAAAGACAATGTAAAATTTGAAATATTTAGAGAATTTACAGATTGTTTGTATTCTGCTTACGGAACAAAATGGAATGGAAATGCTGCAGCTTACAATGGTTCTCTTTTTATTGCACAAGATGATAAATTACGTAGATTATCTCCTTTGGAATGTGAAAGATTAATGGGATTTCCCGATAACTACACCTTAATTGATGGCGCCAAAAAGACAAATAGATATCAAGCGATAGGCAATTCTTGGGCTATTCCTGTTATAAAATGGATTGGTAAGCGTATTAAGAAGCCAGAATGCTATGATTTAAATAATCACATAAATTCAATGTTATTGAAACAAGAAAATTCTGATTTTGAATATTATGACTTTAGCAATGGGATTATTCATTTGTCTGACTCATTCGCCATAAACTGTTCCGAAATTCCTGAAGAGGTGAATTTCGGGCATATGTATCATATCGTCTCAAAAGAAGCATCTGATGATATTTTTATTTCACCAACAGGTTGTTATGGAATTATTCGCAGAAAAAATGAAAGAAATATTAAAATAAACCCAAGGCTAGAAAAAATTTTACTAGATATTTCCTCTCAAGAAACATTAGCGGAAATTGAGAAAAAATCACTAGTACAAAAACGCGGTAAATACAGTGAGAATAGACAGTTTAATTTATAAACATGAAAACAGTACGGAAATAAAATATTTCCGTACTATAAAATTTATTTTAATCTTTTAACTAATTCGTTACGCCAAGCTTCAATGTCGTACCAAGCACAACCAATACAGCCTTGTTCTGCATTTTTACCTTTAGTTGGAATACTTTTATCCCAATCTGCAGTTCCTTTATACCAGAATGGAATACCAAAAATAACTCCTCTTTTTCCTGTTTGAAAACAAGTACGGCATACTTCACGTTTTTGTTGATTACGTTGATTGCTTAATAATTGAAATTTCTGTTTAATTTCATCATCAGTCATATCATCTGGATTTTGTGACTTCGTATTATCATCCCAACGAATCTCAGAAAATTTATGATCAGGTAACACATGAGTATTAAATTTATTTTCGTAAACATCAATATTATTCAATACAGCTAATATTCGTTTACGTAGTTCTTTACTCCATGTCTCATATCCGTTTCCTAATAAATTTCCACGTTTAATTGGTACAAGCAATAAATGTGTCGTATTTTCTTTGCAATTATTACAAAACTGATTTGTGTTTGTAGAAAGTGTATAACCCATTTCTTTTAAGTCTTGTATCCTACGTGCCCAATTTGGATTAGAAGGTAAAGTGCATTTTACACATTTCCATCCACCTGTTTTTAAGCATTCAAAAAATGGTTTAGTCACTTTTGCTTTACTGTCTTCCCAAAACTCATTTTGATCATTTAACCAAGTCTCATGATTCACTGGATTCATATTCTCATAAACAAGATTTAAATAAGCATTAACATCTGATTGATTAGTTTTATTGTATGGAATAGATACTCCTGTTCTCCGATATTCAAGAGGTATCCAACCTTTCCATATAATTTCTTGATATTTAAATTCAACGACAATGTATTCTTCTGATGCTTTTGAATGTTTTATACGATTATACCCGTTAGGAAGAGTAATATTTGGATTTAAGTTAGTAGTGTTCATTTTTATCCTTAGTTGAATGAATATTGTAATTAAATGCCGTCTGAAAGGTTTTTCAGACGGCATTTATGTATTTTCCGATTCGGATTTTCCAGAGTGTCAACGGCGTTTGGGCTCGTCGGGGCGGATTTGGGCGGCGAGTTTGTCGAGGATGCCGTTGACGAATTTGTGCCCGTCCGTACCGCCGAAGGTTTTGGTGACTTCGATGGCTTCGTTGATGATGACGGGGTAGGGCGTTTCGGGCATGGCGGACAGCTCGTGGCAGGCGGTCAGCAGGACGGCGCGTTCGATGGGATTGAGGTCTTTTTCGTCGCGGTCGAGCAGGGGGCGGATTTGTCGGATGTAGTCCGCTGCGTTGGTTTGCGTGCCGAAGAAAAGTTTGTTGAACAATTCTTCGTCCGCTTTGGCAAAGTCGGGCATTTCGCGGATGTTTTTAGCAATCTCGGGCGCGGCGGTGCGGTTGATAAGGGATTGGTAAACGGCTTGTACGGCAAGCTCGCGGGAACGGCGGCGGGCTGTTTTCATGATTTTTCCTTGAAACGGTTGGGCGGCACGGTATGCCGTCTGAAACGGAAAGGGCGTATCGGTGTACGCCCTGTTTGTTATTCTTCGTCTTCAAACTGTTCTTCGAGCAGAAGGTTGACGAGGTTGGCGCATTCTACGGCGACTTTGGCGGCATCCGAGGCTTTTTCTTCAATCCGTTCGATTGCCTGCGCGTCGTTTTCGGTGGTTAAGACGGCATTGGCAATCGGGATGTTGTAGTCGAGTGCGACGCGGCCGATCCCTGCTCCGGATTCGTTGGAAACCAGCTCGAAATGGTAGGTTTCGCCACGGATGACGACGCCGATGGCAATCAGTGCGTCAAATTTTTCGGAAGAGGCAAAGTTCATCAGCGCGATGGGGATTTCAAGCGCGCCGGGTACGGTGGCGACGGTAATGTTTTCGTCTGCCACGCCCAATTCTTGGAGGGTGCGGCAGCAGACTTTGAGCATTTCGCTGCCGATTTCGTTGGTGAAACGTGCCTGTACGATGCCGATGCGGAGGTGTTTGCCGTCAAGGTTGGGGGCGATGGTGTTCATTGGGTGTCCTTTGGTATTCGGAGGTTTCGGAATGCCGTCTGAAGGGTCAGTCCTTAGGTTGCCAGTCGGCAACGGTTTGGAATGTGCCGTCTTCTGCCAATTCCCACGCGCTGCCTTCGGGTTGGGAAAGCAGTGCGGCGGTTTCAGGGTTGGTTTTGGCGATGTCGGCGAGGCTGACGATGCTGAAGTTGTCGGGGTCGTCGGTGTATTCGTCGGTCTCGTCGCCGCTGAAGAAACGCCAGCCGCTGTCGTTTTCAAAAACGGGGGCTTCGCGGTAGAGGAAGCCGACGGGCCGGTTTTGTTTGGCGACGGTGTTGGTGGCGATGCAGCGGTCGAGTGCCGAGGAAAGTGCTTGTGCAAATGCGTTCATTGCGGGAATACGTTGGGGGAAAACTTACGGATTTTACCACGATTCTTGCGTTGTCGGCAGACGGCGGCGGTTTGGTGGTACAATGTGCGCCGTTTGCAGCCTTAAGGTGTTTCTGTATTTTTGGAGTATGGAAACGCATTCGGGCTGTTTTTTGCGGAAGACGGTAATGAAAGACGATGTTTTGAAACAGCAGGCACACGCGGCGATACAGAAGAGACTGGGCTACGCGTTCCGTGATATTTCGCTTTTGCGGCAGGCTTTGACGCACAGGAGCCATCATGCGAAGCACAACGAGCGGTTTGAGTTTGTCGGCGATTCGATTTTGAATTATACGGTGGCGCGGATGCTGTTTGACGCGTTTCCGAAGTTGACCGAGGGCGAGTTGTCGCGGTTGAGGGCAAGTCTGGTCAATGAGGGCGTGCTGGCGGAAATGGCGGCGGAAATGAATGTCGGCGACGGCCTGTACTTGGGGGCGGGCGAGTTGAAGAGCGGCGGCTTCAGACGGCCTTCGATACTGGCGGACGCGATGGAGGCGATGTTTGCGGCGGTCAGCTTCGATGCCGATTTCAACACGGCGGAAAAGGTGGTGCGCCATTTGTTTGCAGAACGCGTCCGGCGTGCCGATTTCCAAAATCAGGCAAAAGACGGCAAAACTGCTTTGCAGGAGGCGTTGCAGGCGCGCCGCTTTGCTTTGCCGAAATACCGCATCGAAGAGCAAATCGGCCATGCCAACGACAGTATGTTTGTGGTTTCCTGCGATTTGGGCGAACTGGGTTTCGTGTGCCGTGCCAAAGGGACGAGCCGCAAGGCGGCGGAACAGGAAGCGGCGAAAGAGGCTTTGAAATGGCTGGAAGAGAAACTGCCGCTGAAGAAGAAAAAGAAATGAGGCGGTGTGTGAATATGCCGTCTGAAATATGGATATGAAAGCGAATATGGATATTGAAACCTTCCTTGCAGGGGAACGTGCCGTCGACGGATACCGTTGCGGCTTCGTGGCGATTGTCGGCCGTCCGAACGTGGGCAAATCAACGCTGATGAATCATCTAATCGGTCAGAAAATCAGTATTACCAGCAAAAAGGCGCAGACGACGCGCAACCGCGTAACGGGGATTTATACCGACGATACCGCGCAGTTCGTGTTTGTCGATACGCCGGGCTTTCAAACCGACCACCGCAACGCGCTCAACGACAGGCTGAATCAAAACGTTACCGAGGCACTCGGCGGCGTGGATGTGGTGGTTTTCGTCGTGGAGGCGATGCGCTTTACCGATGCCGACCGCGTCGTGTTGAAACAACTGCCCAAGCACACACCGGTTATTTTAGTGGTCAACAAAATCGACAAGGACAAGGCGAAAGACCGTTACGCGCTGGAGGCGTTTGTTGCCCAGGTGCGTGCCGAATTTGAATTTGCGGCGGCGGAGGCAGTCAGTGCGAAACACGGTTTGCGGATTGCCAACCTGTTGGAGCTGATTAAGCCGTATCTGCCCGAAAGCGTGCCGATGTATCCCGAAGATATGGTTACGGACAAATCGGCGCGTTTTTTGGCGATGGAAATCGTGCGTGAAAAATTGTTCCGCTATTTGGGCGAGGAATTGCCTTATGCGATGAACGTCGAAGTGGAGCAGTTTGAAGAGGAAGACGGTTTAAACCGCATCTATATCGCGGTTTTGGTCGATAAGGAAAGCCAAAAGGCGATTTTAATCGGCAAAGGCGGGGAGCGTTTGAAGAAAATTTCCACCGAAGCGCGGTTGGATATGGAAAAACTGTTTGATACCAAAGTATTTTTGAAGGTATGGGTTAAAGTCAAATCCGGTTGGGCGGACGACATCCGCTTCCTGCGGGAACTGGGTTTGTAAACCCTTAAAGGATAATTCGATTCCCCGACGGCTTCAAACTCTGTCGGGACCGACGCAAAAATGCCGTCTGAACTTGGTTTCAGACGGCATTTTGTTTTAATCGGGAATATCTTTGTTAAAAAACGGGTTGATATTATCTACACATATTAATATAATGATAATTATTATTAATTTAAATAGAGAAAAAGTAGAGATGCGTAAACTGAATTATTTCAGCATTGCCTTGCTGCCGTTGATGCTGGCAGCATGTGGCGGCAATTTCGGCGTGCAGCCTGTTGCCAAATCAACACCGACCGCGCAAACCCCGTCAGATTCCAAACCGTCCAAACCTGAGGATGTTCCTACTCCGCCCCCTGCCAAACCTTCTATAGAAACCACGCCGGTCAATCAACCCGCCGTCGGTGCGGCAATGCGGCTGCCAAGGCGGAATATCGCGACCCATAATAAGAATGGTGAGGAACTTCTTAATAATAATCAGGCAGAAGAATCATTATCGCTCAAAGAGGGAGATATCCTGTTTTTGGACGGCACGTCGGAGGAACAGGTCGGCAAATTGAAAAATGAAATTCATAAACGGAATCCTGAGGCAAGCATTACCACATCGCAAAAAGAAGAAGAAAAATATCAATATCAATTTGTCCATGCGGGCTATGTGTTTACTCGAAACGGAAAAGATGAAATCGAACAGACCTTAGATGGTAAGCGGGTTACCCACCGTTTTGGTTATGACGGTTTTGTATATTATTCCGGAGAACATCCTTCCCAATCTTTACCGAGCTCGGGAACGGTGCAATATTCCGGCAACTGGCAATATATGACCGATGCCATACGTCATCGGACAGGTAAGGCGGTTGCCAGTGTGGATTTGGGTTATACCACATATTATGGTAATGAAATTGGGGCAGCTTCTTATGAGGCTAGGGATGCCGATGGCCGGGAAAAGCATCCTGCCAAATATACGGTTGATTTCGATAAGAAAACTTTGACGGGTCAATTAATTAAAAATCAGTATGTGCAAAATAAGAATAATCCAGATGAACCCAAAAAACCGCTGACCATTTACAACATTACCGCAACATTGGACGGCAACCGCTTTACCGGCAGTGCCAAGGTCGATCCTGATTTAGCGAAAAGCCATGCCAATAAGGAGCATCTGTTTTTCCATGCTAATGCCGATCAGCGGCTTGAGGGCGGTTTTTTTGGCGATAACGGAGAAGAGCTTGCCGGACGGTTTATCAGCAACGACAACAGCGTATTCGGCGTATTCGCAGGCAAACAAAAAACAGACGCATCAGGCACAAATCCTGCTATGCCGTCTGGAAAACACACCAACATCTTGGATTCTCGAAAAATTTCCGTTGACGAGGCGACTGATAAAAATGCCCGCCCGTTTGCCATTTCCCCTATGCCCGATTTTGGTCATCCCGACAAACTTCTTGTCGAAGGGCGTGAAATTCCTTTGGTAAACCAAGAACAAACCATCCAGCTTGCCGACGGCAGGAAAATGACCGTCAGTGCTTGTTGCGATTTTCTGACCTATGTGAAATTCGGACGGATAAAAACCGACCGCCCGGCAGGTAAACCAAAGGCGGAAGATAAAAGGGAGGATGAAGAGAGTGCAGGCGTTGGTAACGACGAAGAAGGCGAAGACGAAATCGGCGATGAAGAAGGCACGGGAGATGAAGCCGTAGGAGATGAAGGCAGCGAAGAAAACGAAGCCGTAGAAGACGAAGGCAGCGAAGAAGACGAAGGTGAAGAAGCTGAAAAACCCGAAGAAGAATCGCCGGCAGAAGGCGGCGGTGGCGGTTCAGACGGCATCCCGCCCACTCAGGAAGCCCCTAAAGGCAGGGACATCGACCTTTTCCTGAAAGGTATCCGCACGGCGGAAGCCGACATTCCAAAAACCGGAACGGCGCATTATACCGGCACTTGGGAAGCGCGTATCAGCAAACCCATTCAATGGGACAATCATGCGGATAAAAAAGCGGCAAAAGCAGAATTTGACGTTGATTTCGGCGAGAAATCGATTTCCGGAACGCTGACGGAGAAAAACGGTGTAGAACCTGCTTTCCATATTGAAAACGGCGTGATTGAGGGCAACGGTTTCCACGCGACAGCGCGCACTCGGGAGAACGGCATCAATCTTTCGGGAAATGATTCGACCAACCCCAAAACCTTCCAAGCTAGTGATCTTCGTGTAGAAGGAGGATTTTACGGCCCGCAGGCGGAGGAATTGGGCGGTACTATTTTCAATAAGGATGGGAAATCTCTTGATATAACTGAAGATACTGAACATGAAGCTGAAACTGAAGCTGATGTTGGCGAACAGTTAGAACCTGAAGTTAAACCCCAATTCGGCGTGGTATTCGGTGCGAAGAAAGATAATAAAGAGGTGGAAAAATGAATAAGAAACACAGTTTTCCGCTTACCCTGACTGCCTTGGCCATTGCAACCGCCTTCCCGTCATATGCGGCAAACTCCGAAACGGCGGCGCAGACCCAATCCTTGAAAGAGGTTACCGTCCGTGCCGCCAAAGTGGGACGCAGATCGAAAGAGGCGACCGGTTTGGGCAAAATCGTCAAAACGTCGGAAACGTTGAACAAAGAACAGGTACTCGGTATCCGCGACCTGACGCGCTACGATCCGGGCGTGGCGGTTGTCGAACAGGGCAACGGCGCGAGCGGCGGCTACTCGATACGCGGCGTGGATAAAAACCGTGTGGCGGTTTCGGTTGACGGCGTTGCCCAAATACAGGCGTTTACCGTGCAAGGATCGTTGAGCGGATACGGCGGACGCGGCGGCAGCGGTGCAATCAACGAAATCGAATATGAAAACATCAGCACGGTGGAAATCGACAAAGGTGCCGGTTCGTCCGATCACGGCAGCGGCGCACTCGGCGGCGCGGTCGCCTTCCGCACCAAAGAAGCGGCAGACCTGATTTCAGACGGCAAAAGCTGGGGGATACAGGCAAAAACCGCCTACGGCAGTAAAAACCGCCAATTTATGAAGTCGCTCGGCGCGGGGTTCAGCAAAGACGGTTGGGAAGGGCTGCTAATCCGAACCGAACGCCAAGGGCGGGAAACGCGCCCGCACGGCGATATTGCAGACGGGGTGGAATACGGCATAGACCGTTTGGACGCGTTCCGCCAGACATACGATATTCAGAATCCGAATAAAAAGGCGGAATATTTCTTGGCGGAGGGCGAGCGTGAACCCAAGCCCGTGGCAAAATTAGCGGGCAACGGAAACTATTTGAAAAACCAGCTCAACCGCTGGGTGGAAGAACGCCGTTCAAAAGGTCAGGCTTTAAACAGTGAAGAAGAAGCGATGGTGCGGGAGGCGCAGGCGCGCCACGAAAACCTGTCCGCCCAATCGTACACGGGCGGCGGCAGGATATTGCCCGATCCGATGGATTACCGCAGCGGCTCTTGGCTTGCCAAGCTGGGCTACCGCTTCGGCGGCAGGCATTATGTCGGCGGCGTGTTTGAGGATACCAAACAGCGTTACGATATCCGCGATATGACGGAAAAACAGTATTACGGTACGGATGAGGCGAAAAAGTTTAGCGACAAGAGCGGGGTGTACGACGGAGACGATTTCCGCGACGGCTTGTATTTTGTGCCGAATATAGAAGAGTGGAAGGGCGATACAAATTTGGTCAAGGGCATAGGTTTGAAATATTCCCGCACCAAATTTATTGATGAACATCACCGCCGCCGCCGTATGGGTTTGCTGTACCGTTATGAAAACGAAGCGTATTCTGACAACTGGGCGGACAAGACGGTGTTGTCGTTTGACAAACAGGGCGTGGCAACCGACAACAACACGCTGAAGCTGAATTGCGCCGTGTATCCTGCTGTGGACAAATCCTGCCGCGCGTCGGCGGACAAACCGTATTCCTACGACAGCAGCGACCGTTTCCACTACCGCGAACAGCACAATGTTTTGAATGCCTCGTTTGAGAAATCGCTGAAAAACAAATGGACGAAACACCATCTGACTTTGGGCTTCGGTTACGATGCTTCCAAAGCGATCTCCCGCCCCGAACAGCTTTCCCACAATGCGGCAAGGATTTCGGAATCCACGGGATTCGATGATAACAATCAAGATAAGTATCTTTTGGGTAAGCCCGAAGTCGTCGAAGGATCGGTCTGCGGCTACATCGAAACCTTGCGTTCCCGCAAATGCGTGCCAAGAAAAATCAACGGCAGCAATATCCACATTTCTTTGAACGACCGTTTTTCAATCGGCAAATATTTCGATTTCAGCTTGGGCGGCAGGTACGACCGGCAAAACTTCACCACGTCGGAAGAACTCGTCCGCAGCGGGCGGTATGTTGACCGTTCGTGGAACAGCGGCATCGTGTTCAAACCGAACCGGCATTTTTCCGTGTCTTACCGCGCCTCCAGCGGCTTCAGAACGCCCTCCTTCCAAGAGCTTTTCGGGATAGACATTTATCACGATTATCCGAAAGGCTGGCAGCGTCCCGCCCTGAAATCGGAAAAGGCAGCCAACCGCGAAATCGGTTTGCAGTGGAAGGGCGATTTCGGCTTTTTGGAAATCAGCAGCTTCCGCAACCGCTATACCGATATGATTGCCGTTGCCGATCAAAAAATTAAATTGCCGGATTCAACAGGACGATTGACAGAGATTGATATACGCGATTATTACAATGCCCAAAATATGTCGCTCCAAGGCATTAATATATTGGGAAAAATCGACTGGAACGGCGTGTACGGCAAACTGCCCGAAGGTTTGTACACCACATTGGCGTACAACCGTATCAAACCGAAATCGGTATCCAACCGGCCGGACTTGTCCCTCCGCAGCTATGCTTTAGATGCGGTACAGCCGTCGCGTTATGTTTTGGGGTTCGGATACGACCAGCCCGAGGGGAAATGGGGCGCAAACATTATGCTGACCTATTCCAAAGGGAAAAACCCTGATGAACTTGCTTATCTGGCAGGCGATCAAAAACGATATTCGGCAGGAAGGGTTACGTCTTCTTGGAAAACGGCAGACGTTTCCGCCTATCTGAATCTGAAAAAACGGCTGACCTTGAGGGCGGCTATCTACAATATCGGCAACTACCGCTACGTTACTTGGGAATCGTTGCGCCAGACTGCGGAAAGCACGGCAAACCGACGCAGCGAAGACAGCAATTATGGAAGGTATGCTGCACCGGGCAGGAACTTCAGCCTCGCGCTTGAAATGAAGTTTTAAAGGAAATGCCGTCTGAAAGCTTGATCTGCACCCCAAAAGTCGGACTAAACTGCCAACTGATTAAGGTGCAGGTTTTTTTGATTCAATATAAACAAGATTTCCACCGTCATTCCCGCGCAGGCGGGAATCTAGACCGTTCGGTTTCGGCTTTTTGAGGTTTCGGTTAACTCTAAACCGTCATTTCCTCGAAAGCGGAAAATCAAAAACAGAAACCTCAAATCCCGTCATTCCCGCGCAGGCGGGAATCTAGACATTCAATGCTAAGGCAATTTATCGGGAATGACTGAAACTCAAAAAACTGGATTCCCACTTTCGTGGGAATGACGGGATTAAGTTTTCAAAATTCATCATAAATTATTGATTAAATGGAATAAATTTTTGAGATTAAGTCATTCTGGCGGCAATTTTTGTTGCTTTAACGGGATAGGCGGTTGGCGGTTGCGATAAAGGCGGCGACTTTGGCGGGGTCTTTTTTGCCTTTAGACGCTTCCACGCCGCCGGATACATCGACCGCTTCCGCTCCGGTGATGCGGACGGCTTCGCCGACGTTTTCAGGGGTCAGCCCGCCGGCAAGCACCCACGGTTTGCCCGAATATTCCGCCAACAGCGTCCAGTCGAAGCGGTGTCCGGTGCCGCCATATTCCGAAGGATGGTAGGCATCGAACAGCAGTGCCTGAGCGTTGGGAAAACGGTGGGTGGCGTTTTGGATGTCTGATGCCGTCTGAACACGAATGGCTTTAATATAGGGGCGGTGGAACTGACGGCAGAATGCGTCGTCTTCGTCGCCGTGGAATTGGATTAAGTGTATCGGTACTTCGGCAAGGATGCGGCGGATGTTTTGCGCACTTTCATTGACGAAAAGGGCGACAATGCTGACAAACGGCGGTAGTGCGGCGGTGATTTTTTTGGCGCGGGCAATATCGACGGCCCGGCTGCTGCCTTGGAAAAAGACCAGCCCGACGGCATCCGCACCTGCCGCTGCGGCGGCCGCTGCGTCTTCCGGTGTGGTGATGCCGCAGATTTTGGTGCGGATTTTCCTCATTCGGTATTCCTTTATTTGGGAAACGGCGCGCTTGCACCGTTTCAGACGGCATTCCTAATCAGTCGATTTTGATGTATTCGACAGAAAGGATTTCAATTTCCTCACGGCCTTCCGGCGTGTTCAAAACCACTTCGTCGCCTTCGCGTGCTTTAATCAGACAACGAGCCAGCGGCGAAATCCAAGAAATTTTGTTTTGCGCGGTATCGATTTCATCGACGCCGACGATTTTGACGGTTTGCTCGCGCCCGTCGCCGCGCAACAGACCGACGGTCGCGCTGAAAAACACTTGGTCGGTTGCTTCGCGCAATTCGGGATCGACGACGACGGCAGCCTCCAAACGTTTGGTCAGGAAACGGATGCGGCGGTCGATTTCGCGCATACGGCGTTTGCCGTAAAGATAGTCGCCGTTTTCGCTGCGGTCGCCGTTGCCTGCCGCCCAGTTGACGATTTGGACGATTTCGGGGCGTTCTTTATTGACCAGCTGATACAGCTCGTCTTTCAATGCCTGCCATCCGGCGGGCGTAATGTAGTTTTTGGTTTCGGTACTCATATCGTGTGCGGATGAAACGGGAAATGAGATTCTTACATGGAAAATGCCGTCTGAAAACCTGACGTTCGGATTTCAGACGGCATCGCGGTTTGGGAAGCCTTATTCTTCGTCGCCCGCATCGCTGATGCTGATGCTGTGTTCCATCCTGCTCGGGTGGATTTTCAGACCGCCGCAGCCGGATTTCTCGGCGGACAGGCGGTCGAGGTAGGCATCATCGATGTCGCCTGTCTGATAAATGCCATTGAAACAGGACGAATCGAAGGATTCGATTTTCGGATTGAGTGCTTTGACGACGGCTTCCAAATCGCCCAAGTCTTGAAACACGATGCCGTCCGCGCCGATTTCGGCGGCAATTTCTGCCGCGCTGCGCCCGTTGGCAATCAACTCTTCGCGCGTGGGCATATCGATGCCGTATACATTGGGATAGCGCACTTCGGGCGCGGCGGAGGCGATATAGACTTTGCGCGCGCCCGCCGCGCGTACCATTTCGACGATTTCGCGGCTGGTCGTCCCGCGCACGATGGAGTCATCCACCAGCAACACGCTTTTGCCTGCAAATTCGGTTTCCATCGGGCTGAGTTTTTGCCGCACGGATTTTTTGCGCGTCGCCTGACCGGGCATAATAAAGGTGCGGCCGATATAGCGGTTTTTAATCAAACCTTCGCGGTAAGGCTTTTTGAGGTGGACGGCAAGCTCCATCGCGCAGGGGCGGCTGGTGTCGGGGATGGGCATTACAACGTCGATGTCGTCCACGGGCAGCTCGCGTTTGATTTTTTCCGCCAAGGACACGCCCATATCCAAGCGCGATTGGTAAACCGATACGCCGTCAATCACAGAGTCGGGGCGGGCGAAATAGACGTATTCAAACAGGCAGGGGCTGAGTTTGGCGCGGTTGCTGCATTGTCGGGCGATGATTGTGCCGTCAAAGCCGACAAATACCGCTTCTCCCGGCCGGATATCGCGTTCCAAATCGTAGGCAAGCGCGTTGAAGGCGACAGATTCGGAGGCGACGGCATAGGATTTCCTGCCTTCGTTGTCGGTTTGCGAACCCAATACCAGCGGGCGGATGCCGTAAGGGTCGCGGAAGGCAAGCATACCGTAGCCCGCAATCATGGCAACCACGCCGTATGCGCCGCGCACCAGGCGGTGGACTTCGGCAACGGCGTTGAAAATATTGTCGGCATTGAGCCGGTGCGGGTCGGCGTTTTTAGAGACTTCGCGGCGCAATTCGTGCGCGAATACATTGAGCAAGACTTCGGAATCGGAGCCGGTATTGATGTGGCGCAGGTGTTTGTTGCACACGTTTTCATACAGTTCGGCAGTGTTGGTGAGGTTGCCGTTGTGCGCCAAAACGATGCCGAACGGCGAGCTGACGTAGAAAGGCTGCGCCTCCGCGCTGCTGCCGGCGTTGCCCGCCGTGGGATAACGGACGTGGGCGATGCCGGCATTGCCGGTCAAATCGCGCATATTGCGTGTACGGAACACTTCGCGCACCATCCCTTTGCCTTTGTGCATATGGAACGTGCCGCCTTCCGCCGTTGCAATGCCCGCCGCATCCTGCCCCCTGTGCTGCAACATCTGCAAACCGTCGTACAGAAGCTGGTTCACGGGTTCATGACTGACCAAACCTAATACGCCGCACATATCGTCTTCTCCGATTCGAGGTTTAAGGGTAAAACGGAATTATAAAGCAAACGGCGGCTTTTTGCCTGAATTGTTGACAATGCCCGATGAGGGGCGGGCAGGCGCGGTATGGCGGATAAAGCCGGGCCGGTTATGCGGGCGGCGTGTGCGGCAGGGAAAATATTTCCCGCAAAAATGCCGTCTGAAGCCTTCAGACGGCATTTGCCTCACAACCGATTTTGCGCGTATTCCTCCGACAACGCGTAGGGATTGAAGCGGGGCACTTCCGTCGCCGTGTGCGCGTTGCCCAAACTGCCTGCCGCCGTCGGCACGCCCCCCGGTCAGGGCGGCGGGATGCTGTGTACTGTGGCATATCTTGGGCGGTAACGTTTTTGATGTTTAAAACCCCGTTTTCGGCGATGCCTTTGGAAATCGGAATCGGCTTGATGCCGTCTGAAACATCCGTATGGCAATCAATCGTCTTCCAAAGCTCCATCCCTGTCGTCCGCATGGTTTAATACTGCTTCGGAAAGCGACACGAAAAACGGTACGGTATAGGACTGCCGCCATTCTTCGGTATCGGGCAGGTCGGTTTTTGAAGCTAGCATGACCAGCAGGGTAACAATCAAAACGCCTTCCAATGCACCGAATATACCGCCCAAAATGCGGTTGGCAAAGCCCAAACCGACTGCCGAAACTGCGCCGGTCAGCAGCGAACGGAGCATTTTCTGGAACAGACAGGCAATGACGAACAGGGAAATGAACGACAGAGCCAATGCAAACAGGGGGGGGTGGAACGATGCAAAGGCGATGTCGGCGAAGGGTGCGGCAAAGAGTTTGGCGAAAAAAAAGGAAATCACCCATGCCGCCATTGATCCTGCCTCCGCAATCACGCCGCGCATCGCGGATAGCACGATGCAGGCGGCGATGACGGCGGAGACGAGGAGGTCGGCAACGGGGAGGCTATTCATTCGTTACCTGGCCGGCGATGCCGTGCACGCGCAGTTTGTTCAAATCGCGTTCGGCATCTCTTGCGTTTTTATAGTTGCTTGATTTGACTCGGTAAACCTTTCCGTTGTCGGTCATGATTTCGGTAATGGTCGAATCGATACCCGCCGCCTTCATTTTGCGCTGGAGGCTCAAGGCGCGTTCTTTTTCGGCATAACCTGCCTGAATGGCGGCTTTTTTGCCGGATTTTTCGGATTTTTCTTTTTCGGCGGTTTTGGTCTTGTCCGCTTTGTCGCTTTTTTGTGCCGTTTCGTGTTTTTTGCCGTCCGAATGGTCTTTTTCGGCTGTTTTTTTGCCTTCGGCCTTGTCGGCTTTTTTCGCTTCTTTTACCGCGCTGTCGGATTTTGCCGTATCCGGTTTGGTTTTTTCGGCGGCAGTTTTTGGTTTGTCGGCAACTTTTTCGGCGGTTTTGGTTTCCTTGGCTTTGGGCTTGGCTTCGGCAGTGCGTTCCGCTTTTTGCGGTTTTGTTTCGGCAGTGCGTTTCGGTTTTTCAACCGCTACCGTATCCGTACTGTCGGCAGTTGCCGGCACTTCTTCGGCAGCGCGTTGTTTTGCCTGCTTCGGTGCGGTTTTGGCGGTTTCTGCCTGTTGCAGTTTCTCGGATGCTTCCAAACCTTTGATGTTGCTGTCTTCGAGGCGGTCGTTAATCAGCACCAGCGGCGCGCCTACGTTTTCAGGCTCGCTGATTTCGCTGTCGGCGGCAGAAGGCTTGTCTTCGCCTGCCAAGTCCTGCGGTTTGCCGGCGGCGGTTTCCCCGTTTTCGGCGGCGGATTTCAAGGCAGGGGTTTGTGCCGCACTTGCCGCTTTGTTTTCTACGCTGCTTGTTTCGTCGGCAGTCTGTTCGGCAGGATCATTTTCGGCAGAGCCGGAACTGAGGGCGGCTGCCAGCAGGATGCAGGAGGCGGCAACCAGGCAGCTTGCCGTTACGAGGCGGCGGCGGTTGCGCCGTTTGAGTTGTTCGTAACCGGTCAGGACTTCGTTTTGTTTGTTTTCGGACATGGAAGATTCCTTTTACAGTACCGACATCACGTCGGCAACGGTATGAAATGAGCCGAATACGACGATTCTGTCGTTTTCGCCCGCTTTTGAGGCTGCCGCCCGGTATGCTTCGCGGACGGCGGCGAATGTCTGTATGTTTTCGATGTGGTGTTGTTCCAATTTGGCTTTCAGTGCATCCGCCGTCATGCCGCGCGGTACGTCCAACGGTGCGATATACCATTCGTCAAACTGGTCTTTAACGATTTCCAATACGCCGTCTATGTCTTTGTCGGACAACATGCTGAACACGGCGGTGCGTTTTTGCGCAAACGCCAAATTAATCAGGCTGCGGCGCAGGGCGCGGGCGGCGTGGGGGTTGTGTCCGACATCCAATACGGTCAGCGGCCGGCCGGGCAGGACTTGGAAGCGTCCGGGATTTTCAACCAGCAGCAATCCGCGTTTGATTGCACCGATGTCCACCGGCAATTTGCCGTTCAAGCATTCCAATACGGTCAACGCGCAGGCGGCGTTGGGAAGCTGGTATGCGCCGCGCAATGCAGGGAAGGGCAGGGCATTGCGGTTGCGTGCGGGGCTGGGCCGGAAGCGGTAGTTCCATTGGATGTTTTCCAATGAGGAGAAATCGAAATCGCGCTGCACCATCAGCAGTTTCGCGCCTATGGCTTCGGCGTGTGCGACCAACGATTCGGGCGCGGGATTTTGACCGCAGATGGCGGGTTTGCCGCTGCGGAACACGCCTGCTTTTTCAAAGCCGACCTGCTCGACCGTATCGCCCAAAAACGCCTGATGGTCCAAATCTACACTAGTAACCACCGCGCAATCGCAGTCGAACACGTTGACCGCGTCCAAGCGTCCGCCCAAGCCGACTTCCAATATCATTACGTCGACTTGTTCGCGTATGAAGATGTCGACAGCCGCCAAGGCATTGAATTCAAAATAAGTCAGTGATATTTCGCCGCGCGCGGCTTCGATGCGCTCGAAAGAGGCAATAATCGTATCGTCCGAAACGGGTTCGGCGTTGACAGCGATGCGTTCGTTGTAACGCAATAAATGCGGGCTGGTCAGCGTACCGGTTTTGTAGCCTGCCTGTTTGTAAATCTGTGTCAGGTAGGCGCAGACCGAACCTTTGCCGTTTGTTCCCGCGACGACGACGACGGGACATTGCGGCTCGAGTTTCATGCGTTTTTTCACTTCGCCTACGCGCTCCAAACCCATGTCGATCAAACCGCCGCTGTGTGCGGTTTCCAAATGCGAGAGCCAGTCTTGTAGTGTTTTCATGAGTGTTTCGTTTTCAAATGCCGTCTGAAATCAGTCTGATGTATCGGTTTCGGCGGTTTTTTTCGGCTGCCGCCAAAGTACCCAGACTTTCAGCCGCCGGTAGGATTCTTTGTCCGTCATGTCGGGCATGATGCATTGGCTGACGGTTTTGCCGCCTGTGTCCCATTGTAAGAATAAGGCATAAGGCGTAACCATACTGCTGCCCGCCAGTGTTGCCGCTGTTTTGTCTTTGCCGGATACGATTTCCGCCTGTCCGTCGCGGTCTATGGTAATGGCGGTTATGGCATGGCGGTGTTTCAGGTTCGTTATCCTGAGCGAGTATGCGTAACTTGCCGCCAAAGCCGCCAAACCGAACCACATCATCCGGCCGTAAAACCAGGTCAGGCAGACGGCAATGGAAGCCGAGTGGAGCGATACGGTCAGGATGTTCAGAATACGGGACGGCCTCAATGCCGTCTGAAAGGCGCGCATGGCGTTACATCATATTGTCGAACACGGGCGTGATGTTCAAATCCGCTTCTTCCATATCCAAAACCATATCGTGGATTTCGATGTCGAAAAATTCCCAAAACGCCTTCAGCCCCATATCTTGCGGCCATTTGTCCTTGTCGATGTCCCAACCTGCCAGCTCCGCCTCAAAAATCTGGCGGTAGCGTTCGTCGAAGTAGGAAACGACGGCTTCCGGTTCGTCGAACTGCGGAACGAGGAAGACGGAACAGTTGGCACGAAGCTGCTCTATGGTCAGGTCGGGCATATTTTCGTCGGTGCTTTTGAGCCATTCCAAAAAGCGGACGGTCGGCTTGAGGACGACGGCGGTGCGGTCAACAAAATACATGGTTTTCTTTCTCAATCATCTTGCGGTGTTGGGCTATGCCGTCTGAACGTTCGGTTTTCAGACGGCATGGCATCAATGGGTCATGACCTGTTGCAGGAACTGCTTGGCGCGTTCGTGTTTCGGGTTGGTAAAAAACGCTTCGGGCGTTTCGTCTTCGAGGATTTGCCCTTTATCGACAAAAAGCACCCGGTCGGCGACTTCGCGGGCAAACCCCATTTCGTGGGTTACGCACATCATGGTCATGCCGCTTTCTGCCAAGTCTTTCATGACTTTTAATACCTCGCCGACCATTTCGGGGTCGAGCGCGGAAGTCGGTTCGTCAAACAGCATCACGCGCGGTTCCATCGCCAGTCCGCGCGCAATCGCCACGCGCTGCTGCTGGCCGCCGGAAAGTTGGGACGGAAATGCGTCTTTTTTGTGCGCCAGTCCGACGCGTTCCAAAAGTTCCATCGCTTTTTTCTCCGCCTGTTCCGCATTTTGACCTTTAACCTTCATCGGTGCGAGGGTGATGTTTTCCAATACGGTCAGGTGGGGGTAGAGGTTGAAGCCTTGGAATACGAAGCCGACTTCTTCGCGGATTTTGTTCAAATCGGTTTTGGGGTCGGCAACGTTGACACCGTCCACCCAAATCTCGCCGCTTTCGATGCTTTCAAGCTGGTTGACGGTGCGGATGAGTGTGGATTTGCCGCTGCCCGAAGGCCCGCAGACGACGACCACTTCGCCTTTTTTGATTTCCAAGTTCACGCCGTTGATGACGTGCAGGTCTTTGAAATGTTTGTGTACGTTTTTGAATTTAATCATAGTGTCCATTCTTTTCAGGCAGTCTGAATCCGTCTGACTGATTAAGGGTAAAACTTATTCAAATCGGCAACCAATTTGGTTAACTCTTCCTGATTCGGCTTATTCATGCTCCGGTAAACTTTGACGTAGCCTTTGTCGTTTTTCATATTCACGACATAGATGACGAAACGTGTGCCGTTGAATCCTTTTTCCGCATCGCAGGTGTAGTACGTCACACCCCCGCTTTCCGCTCTTTCCAGTACGCAGTCGTTTTTGCGGTAGCCTTGCTCCTTCGCTATCCAATCCCGCTCAAATGAAGCCCTGTACGCGTCCGGCACGCGGACTTGGTCGACCAATAAATCATGATCGGGATTTTGGGAATAACCGTAATGGAAAATGGCATTTGAACCGTTCAATTGTGCCTCTAGCATTTGATAACGCCGGTTTTGGAAAAACGCATCGTTCGGGTTCATGCAGGCAGTTAAAAGAAAAGTCAGGAGTGCGGCTGTGTATTTCATGGTTTATTCCCTCAGGCAGTTAAAAGAAAAGTCAGGAGTACGGTTGTGTATTTTATGGTTTATTTTCTTATAAACAGTTATAAACGGTTTCAATGCGGCTTGCCGGTAATTCAACGCACGAAATTCCGTTTGCACATCATATGGTTTTCAATATTGGCTTTGGCATCTTTTTCATCTCAAACCTGCAATTCCCACGGATAGTAGAAATTGCTGCTGTTTTTGAAATAAATGTGTATGCCGATATAGCCGCCGGCATCGCGCAAATACCAGTTTTTCAAGCCGTGTTCTGTTTTCCAGCCATCAAGTTTTTCCAAAATCCCGACAACTGTTTCAGACGGCCAAATCAGCCGCGCGCCGAAAATATCGTTCAGGATGTTGTTGGCCGGGTATTGGTTGCTGCGCGCCAGATAGCGGCTGATTTTATCATGTATGCTTTCTGCGGTTTTCACGCGGTAGAAAAAGTCTATGCCGCGCGTGTCGGCAAAGGCTAGGTAATCGTTAACCGCTTCGTGCAAATTAAGGCGGTAAGACAAAATATGCTCGGTCGGAACGTTTTTGAGCGTGCGGCTCAAATTGATTTTCCGTACTTTGCCGGTTTCAAAATAATCTTGCGAATATTGTGCGTGCAGGCGGTTGATTTCGCGGATTAAACGTTCGGTTTTTTGCAGGTTGCCTTCCATTTCCGCCACCTCTTTTCAGACGGCCTTGCCCGCCAGATAATTGCTCAACGCCACGTATTTTTCCGGCGCGATATGTTCGGCGCGGTCTTGCGGATTGATGCCGACTGCCTGCAAATCATCGTCGCCTGCAAGTTCTTTCAGGTTGTTGCGTATGGTTTTGCGCCGCTGGTGGAAGGCGAGTTTTACCAGTTTGGCGAAATGCTCGAAATCGTCCGCCTTGCCGATACGGTGTTTCACCGGAATCATGCGCACCACTGCGGAATCTACTTTCGGCGCAGGGTCGAATGATTCGGGCGGCACTTCAATCAGCATCTCCATATCGAAGAAATATTGCAGCATCACGCCCAAACGCCCGTAGTCGTTGCTTTTCGGCGCGGCAACCATGCGCTCGACCACTTCTTTTTGCAGCATAAAGTGCATATCGGCGACATCGTCCGCCACTTCCGCCAGTTTGAACAGAAGCGGCGTGGAAATGTTGTAGGGCAGGTTGCCGACGATTTTCTTTTTGCCCGCGATACCGTTGAAATCAAACTGCAATACATCGCCTTCGTGAATCACCAGTTTATCCGCAAACGGCAGCGTTTTCAGACGGCATACGATGTCGCGGTCGATTTCGATAACGTGCAGGCGGTTCAGCTTCTTCGCCAAAGGTTCGGTAATCGCCGCCAAACCCGGACCGATTTCAATCACGACATCATCTGCCTGCGGGCGCACGGCGTTGACAATATCGCCGATAATCCGCGTGTCCTGCAAAAAATTCTGCCCGAAACGCTTGCGGGCTTTGTGTTCTTTCATCGTGTTTCCTTTTCGGTTGAAACCCCGCCCTTTAGGGCGGTAGAATCAGACTCTGTTTGGGAGGGGCGTAACTCCTTCCAAATCAGGACGGCACATATGGCGGTGCTTTATGTGCCGTCCTGTGTGTTGAAACATAAATGTGTTTACAGTATCCGTTTGATGTCGGCATTGTAACCGAAAACGGCAGGGCGTGATAATGCTGTTTGAAGGCTTGCCGTGTTTGGCGGTTTGGTGCAAAACGTTTTGCCTGTTGGAGGATTGGACGTGTCTGAAAATCTGCTTGAAATCGAAACCCATCCCTTCGATCCCGTGCTGCCACCGAAGGCTGCGGTTATGATGATGGGGACGTTTCCGCCCAAGGAAGACAAACGCGCGATGCAGTTTCATTATCCGAATTTCCAAAACGATATGTGGCGCGTTTACGGGCTGGTGTTTTTTAACGATGCGGCGCATTTCCAGATGCCGGCTGAAAAAGCGTTTGATGCGGAGAAAATCAAGGCGTTTTTGCGCGAACGGGGGATTGCGTCCTGTCCGACCGTGTTGAAGGCGGCAAGGGAACACGGCAATGCGTCCGACAAGTTTTTAAAAGTGGTCGAAACCGTCGATTTGGCGGCGGTGTTGGCGAAAATACCCGAGTGCCGCCATCTTTGCACTACTGGTGGCAAGGCAACCGAAGTTTTGTTGGAGATTCAAGGCAGCGGCATGAAAATGCCGAAGACAGGCGAAACAGTGCCGTTTCCCTATGCTGGGCGTGAGTTGACCCTGACGCGCCTGCCTTCGACTTCGCGCGCCTATCCTTTGAGTTTGGCGAAAAAAGCGGCGGCGTATCGGGCTTTTTTTGAAATGGCGGGCTTGTGTGAAAAGCAGTTATAATTGCCGACAATTTCCCGTCCAGACGGCATGTTTGAAAAAACGGAAATGCCGTCTGAAAACCTGAAGCACAAGGACGAAATCCGATGAAGAATTACCAAGCACCCGACGAGAAGGGCTTTTTCGGCGAACACGGCGGGCTTTATGTCTCCGAGACCCTGATTCCCGCTTTGAAAGAGCTGGAACAGGCCTACAATGAAGCGAAAAACGATCCTGAATTTTGGGCGGAGTTTCGCCGCGATTTGAAACATTATGTCGGCAGGCCCAGCCCCGTTTACCACGCCGCGCGGTTGTCCGAACATCTGGGCGGCGCGCAAATCTGGTTGAAGCGCGAAGACTTGAACCACACCGGCGCGCACAAGGTCAACAACACCATCGGTCAGGCATTGCTCGCCCGCCGTATGGGCAAAAAACGCGTGATTGCCGAAACCGGCGCGGGTCAGCACGGCGTGGCGAGTGCCACTGTTGCCGCCCGTTTCGGTATGACTTGCGACGTGTATATGGGTGCGGACGACATCCAACGCCAAATGCCCAACGTGTTCCGTATGAAATTGTTGGGCGCGAACGTGATCGGAGTAGAAAGCGGCAGCCGCACGCTCAAAGATGCGATGAACGAAGCGATGCGCGAATGGGTTGCCCGCGTGGATGACACGTTCTACATCATCGGCACTGCCGCAGGCCCAGCGCCGTATCCTGAAATGGTACGCGATTTCCAATGCGTGATCGGCAATGAAGCCAAAGAACAAATGTTGGAAGCCATCGGTCGCCAACCTGATGTTGCCGTTGCCTGCGTGGGCGGCGGCTCGAACGCCATCGGTTTGTTCTATCCGTATATCGAAGAAGAAAACGTGCGTCTCGTCGGCGTGGAGGCAGGCGGTTTGGGTGTGGACACCCCTGACCACGCCGCACCGATTACCAGCAAAGCCCCCATCGGCGTATTGCACGGTTTCCGCAGCTATCTGATGCAGGACGAAAACGGTCAGGTTTTGGGTACGCACTCCGTTTCAGCAGGCTTGGATTATCCCGGCATCGGCCCGGAACACAGCCACCTGCACGACATCAAGCGCGTCGAATACACCGCCGCCAAAGACGAAGAAGCACTCGAGGCCTTTGATTTGTTGTGCAAATACGAGGGCATTATCCCCGCGCTGGAATCCAGCCACGCCGTTGCTTGGGCGGTGAAAAACGCGCCGAAAATGGGCAAAGACCAAGTGATTCTGGTCAACCTGTCGGGTCGCGGCGACAAAGACATCAATACCGTGGCGAAGCTCAAAGGGATTGAGTTGTAGGGATGATGTGAAGGTCGTCTGATAAAAATGCCGTCTGAAGCCTGAGTTCGGACGGCATTTTTACGAACTTTCCTTTATGACGGCTTTTCGGATTTGCTTTATTATCTGTTTATTTTTGAAATATCGGGAGTGGGGAGACGTGTTCCGTCGTTGGTTTTTGCCGTGTTGGGTCGTCGGCGTGGCGGCTTCGTTTGCGCTGCCGGTCGTGCCGCATTGGCTGTTTTGGCTGGCGGCTTTTGCGGTTTTTGCTGTGTTTGCAAGGCGTTTTGCGTTTGCCGGTCTGATGCTGTGCGTGTTGGCGGGCGCGGCTTACGGCGTATTCAGAACGGAAGCGGCACTGTCTTCGCAATGGCGGGCGGAGGCGGTTTCAGGCGTGCCGTTGACGGTGGAAGTGGCGGATATGCCGAGGTCGGACGGGCGGCGTGTGCAGTTTGCGGCAAAGGCTGTGGACAGCGGTGGTCGGACGTTCGATTTGCTGCTGTCGGACTACAAACGGCGCGAATGGGCGGTCGGGAGCAGATGGCGGATAACGGCGCGCGTGCACCCCGTCGTCGGGGAGTTGAACCTGCGCGGTTTGAACCGTGAGGCGTGGGCATTATCCAACGGGATAGGCGGCGTGGGGACGGTCGGTGCGGACAGGGTTTTGCTGCATGACGGAAGCGGTTGGGGGATTGCGGTTTGGCGCAGCCGCATCAGCCGTAATTGGCAGCAGGCGGATGCGGACGGCGGGCTTTCAGACGGCATCGGGCTGATGCGCGCGTTGAGCGTGGGCGAACAGTCGGCATTGCGCCCCGAATTGTGGCAGGCGTTCCGGCCGTTGGGGCTGACGCATCTGGTCAGTATTTCGGGTTTGCACGTTACGATGGTGGCGGTACTGTTTGCGTGGCTGGCGAAGCGGCTGCTTGCCTGTTCCCCGCGCCTTCCTGCCCGGCCGCGCGTGTGGGTTTTGGCGGCGGGGTGTGCAGGCGCGCTGTTTTACGCGCTGCTTGCCGGTTTTTCCGTGCCGACGCAGCGCAGTGTTTTGATGTTGGCGGCGTTTGCGTGGGCGTGGCGCAGGGGAAGGCTGTCGGCGTGGGCGACGTGGTGGCAGGCGTTGGCGGCGGTGCTGCTGTTCGACCCTTTGGCGGTCTTGGGTGTGGGAACTTGGCTGTCTTTCGGTTTGGTGGCGGCCCTGATATGGGCGTGTGCAGGGCGTTTGTACGAGGGGAAACGGCAAACTGCTTTGCGCGGGCAGTGGGCGGCTTCGGTGTTGTCGTTGGTTTTGCTCGGTTATCTGTTTGCCTCGCTGCCTTTAATCAGCCCTTTGGTCAATGCGGCGGCGATTCCGTGGTTTTCTTGGGTGTTGACGCCGCTGGCGTTGCTGGGTTCGGTCGTGCCGTTTGCGCCTTTGCAACAGTTGGGGCATTTTTGGCGGAATACACTTTGCGGTTTTTGGTGTGGCTTGCCGATGTGTCGCCCGAGTTTGCCGTTGCCGCCGCACCTTTGCCGCTGTTGGTTTTGGCGGTGTGTGCCGCTTTGATGTTGCTGCTGCCGCGCGGCTTGGGTTTGCGTCCGTGGGCGGTGTTGCTGTTGGCAGGGTTTGTGTTTTACCGTCCGCCCGGCGTGCCGGAAAATGAGGCTGTGGTTACGGTTTGGGATGCGGGGCAGGGCTTGTCGGTGTCGGTTCAGACGGCAAATCATCATCTTTTGTTTGACACCGGAACTGCATCGGCGGCGCAGACGGGGATTGTGCCGAGTTTGAATGCGGCGGGTGTCCGCCGTTTGGACAAGCTGGTTTTGTCGCATCACGACAGTGACCACGACGGCGGTTTTCAGGCAGTCGGCAAGATACCGAACGGCGGGATTTATGCCGGGCAGCCGGAATTTTATGAGGGGGCGCGGCATTGTGCGGAACAGCGTTGGCAATGGGACGGCGTAGATTTCGAGTTTTTGAGGCCGTCTGAACGCAAAAACATCGATGATAATGGGAAAAGTTGTGTTTTGCGTGTTGTGGCCGGCGGTGCGGCTTTGCTGGTAACCGGAGATTTGGATATGAAGGGCGAGGAAAGCCTGGTCGGCAAGTATGGAGGCAACCTGTACAGCCAGGTGTTGGTGTTGGGACATCACGGCAGCAATACGTCCTCGTCGGGCGTGTTCCTCAATGCCGTCTCGCCCGAATATGCCGTTGCTTCAAGCGGTTATGCCAACGCCTACAAACATCCGACCGAAGCGGTACAGAACCGTGTCCGCGCACACGGCATCAAGTTGTTGCGGACGGATTTGTCGGGCGCGCTGCAATTCGGCTTGGGACGCGGCGGCGTGAAGGCTCAACGTTTGAGAGGGTATAAATTCTATTGGCAGAAAAAACCGTTTGAGTGAATGGGAAGGCTGGTGCCGGAACGGAAAATGTCGCCTAAAAGGACTTCAGACGGCATTTTGGCGTTAACGCCGGTTCGTGCCGGCAAGGCATATCGTTTGATTTTCTGTGTGCGTCAAAAACAGAAAGGGCGTTGCGGTTAACGGCAGGGAGAACCGTTTGAATGAACGGAAAGGTTTGTGCCGGAACGGGAAATGCCGTCTGAAAGGGCTTCAGACGGCATCATGACATCGGTGCGGAATCAGTGCCAGTAACGCCACCAGGGCATATCGTCAGACCGCCACGGCTGCTTTAAGAACGGGCTTTTCGGAAAGTTGGCTTCCAAAACGCGGTGTGTGTCGGCGGCAAGCTGGGGCTTGTCCAACTTCTTGTAGGCAAGTTCCAATATGGCCAGTGATTCTTCGACATAGCGTGTATTTTGATAGCTGCCGATAATTTTTTGGGCGCGGTTGGCGGCGGCGATATATGCGCCGCGTTTCATGTAGTAACGCGCTACCGACATTTCATTGCCGCCCAGTGCATCGACCAGTTTGACCATGCGTGCGGTCGCATCGGCGGCGTATTTGCTGTTGGGGAAGCGTTGGACGAGTTCCGCAAAGGCCTGATACGCTTCGCGGTTGGCTTTCGGATCGCGGTCGGACCAGTCTTGCGAGGCCAGCTTGTTCAAGAAAGACTGATCTTCGTTGAACAGTACCAAACCGCGCAGGTACAGCGCGTAGTCCATATTCGGGTGTTGAGGGTGAAGGCGGCGGAAGCGGTCAATGGCGGCCAGCGCCTTATCCTTCTCATCATCTTTATAGTAGGCGTATGCCGTATCCAGTTGGGATTGCTGGGCATGGCGGCTGGTAGGGAAGCGCGATTCCAAGATTTCGTATAATTTGACAGCTCGCGTATAATTGCTGCTGTTCAGCTCGTCCTGGGCTTCGGCATAGAGTTTTTCCACACTCCAGTCTTGGGTAATCTGGGCATCTTTATCTACCGTACCTTTGGTGGCACAGGCACTCAGTGCCAAACCTAATGAAACCGTTAAAAGAATTTTTTTCATGCAGAATACTTCCTTTGATAATGAATCCGATTATAGCGATGATTCAGACTTTGTGTCAGCCCCGGAAACCGAAAACTGTATTTGTCTGACTGTTCCGCTCGAGCTTGCCGGCGGGCGGTTGGATGCGGTATTGGCAAAACTTCTGCCAGACTATTCGCGCAGCCGGTTGACATCATGGATTAGAGAAGGCGCGGTTATTGTAAACGATAAACCTTCGCAACCCAAAGACAAAATGATAGGCGGTGAGCAAATCCGTGTAACCGTCCGCCCGAGTGAGGAGAATCTGGCATTCATGCCGGAGCCTATGGATTTGGATATTGTTTACGAAGACGATACCGTCATCGTCGTCAACAAACCGGCCGGACTGGTCGTCCACCCGGCCGCAGGAAACTGGAGCGGTACCCTGCTCAACGGTCTGTTGGCGCATTGCCCCGAATTGAGCCAAGTACCGCGTGCAGGCATCGTACACCGTTTGGACAAAGAAACCAGCGGCCTGATGGTGGTCGCCAAAACCCTGCCGGCGCAAAATTCCCTCGTGCAACAGCTTCAAGAGCGCACGGTCAAACGCATCTACCGCGCCGTCGCCAACGGCATCGTTCCCTTTGACGGTAAAATCGAAACCCAAATCGGACGCGATCCGCACAACCGCCTGAAAATGGCGGTGGTCAAATTCGGCGGCAAACCAGCCGTTACCCACGTCAAAGTGTTGGAACGCTATCTTGCCCACAGCTACATCGAATGTTCGCTCGAAACGGGCAGGACGCACCAAATCCGTGTGCATATGCGCGAAGCCAACCATCCTCTTGCTGCCGACCCGGTTTACGGCAACCTGCGCCATCCCTGCAGCGAACCGGTGAAAGAAGCCGTTAAAAGTCTGGGCGCGCGTCAGGCATTGCACGCCTACCGCTTAAGTTTCGTCCATCCGGAAAGCGGCGAAACCGTTTCGTTTGAAGCCCCGATTCCCGACGATATATATCATTTGTTGTCCGTCCTCCGCCTCGAAGCCGGTTTGGATTCCGCCTTGGACAATGAAGAAGAATGGCAGGACAAACTCGGCGCGGATGACGACGATGATTGGAACGAAGACGACTATGATGTCGAAGTGGTTTATGTAAGGGAGTGAGGCGGCTTGAAAGGCGGGGCGAACGCAGGCAGCCGAACCGGAGCAGCCGAGCAATCGTCCCCGCCGATTTCAAACAAAGGCCGTCTGAAGGGGCCGGGCAGAAACCGCCGGTTTCGTTTGCCCCGTTCAGACGGCATTATGATGAAAGGCGTTTAGGGTTTTTTATGTTTACCGGCTTTAGCTGCCCAATAAGTTGCCAGCAGCGAGCCGGAGATATTGTGCCACACGCTGAACAATGCGCCCGGAACGGCAACGACCGGCGCGGCGGCAAAGTGTGCGGCGGCAAGCGCGGCGGCCAGGCCTGAGTTTTGCATACCGACTTCGATAGCCAGCGTTTTTTGTGCATCATAAGGCAGGCCGGTCCATTTGGCGGCAAAGAAGCCGAGCAGGTAGCCGATGCCGTTGTGGAGTACGACAACCGCAAAAATCAGCAGGCCGCTTTCCATAATCTTGCCTTTGCTTGCCCCGACTACCGCGCCGATAATCAGCACGATGGCGGCAACGGAAACCAGCGGCAGCGCATCGGTCAGCTTTTCGGTTTTACTGCCCAAAACCTTATGGACAATCAAACCCAAAACAATGGGGAGCAAAACCATTTTGACGATGGACATCAACATACCGACCGCTTGGATTTCCAGCATTTCACCGGCAAGCATCAGGAAGATGGCGGGAGTCAGCAATGGGGAAATCAGGGTGGAAACAGACGTAACGGCAACCGACAAAGCCACATTGCCACGCGCCAGATAGGTCATCACATTGGAAGCCGTACCGCCCGGGCAGCAGCCGACCAAAATCACGCCGACTGCGATTTCGGCAGGCAGGTTCAACAGTTTGGACAGCAGCCAGGCGGTTGTCGGCATAATGGCGAATTGTGCGATTACGCCGATGATGACGGCTTTGGGATGTTTGAACAAAATATCGAAGTCGGAAGGTTTGAGCGTCAAACCCATACCGAACATAATAATGCCCAGCAGCCAAGGAATATAAGGCCCCGCCCATTTGAAGGTGTCGGGCGCGAAAAAAGCGGTGGCGGCAAAGAGCGCGGCCCAGAGGGAAAATGTTTTTCCGATAAAGCTGCTGATTTTACTGAGGATATTCATAATAATGTGTTGCGTTTTTGTTTTTAAGGGAAGGCAAGCATACACGCCTTAACCTTAATTTGCAAAATGACCGCGCCTAAACAATGCCGTCTGAAAGTGGAGATTGGTTTTCAGACGGCATCGCCCGAGGGGTGTCGGAAACGGACTTTATCCCCATTCCTTTTCGGTTGAAACCCGTCTGTTTATAGCGATAGAATCTAATCGGAGGGCAGCCTCGTTCGGGCAACACGCAGTGCGGTGCTTGATGTGCCGTCCTCTGTTGAAACATATAAAGCTCGGAGAAAGTATAGTGGATTAAATTTAAACCAGTACGGCGTTGCCTCGCCTTAGCTCAAAGAGAACGATTCTCTAAGGTGCTGAAGCACCAAGTGAATCGGTTCCGTACTATTTGTACTGTCTGCGGCTTCGTCGCCTTGTCCTGATTTAAATTTAATCCACTATATATAAGGGCATCATTCCCGCGCCTGCAAGAATCCGAACCCGAACGTTTGAAAACAATCCCGAATCTCCGGATTCCCGCCTGTGCGGGAATGACGAAAAAACAAGCATCCATTTGCCCCGAAGGCAGTTAATCAACCCTTTCCGCCACACACCTATTCAATATCCAATGAAAACCATCACAGAAACCCTAAATCTTGCCCCGAAAGGCAAAAACTTCCTGACCGCCGATTGGCCCGCGCCCGCCAATGTGAAAACCCTGATTACCACGCGCAACGGCGGCGTGAGCCAAGGTGCGTATCAGAGTTTGAACCTCGGTACGCACGTCGGCGACGACCCTGAAGCCGTGCGCCGCAACCGCGAAATCGTGCAACAGCAGGTCGGATTGCCCGTTGCCTACCTCAATCAAATCCACAGTACCGTCGTCGTCAACGCTGCCGAAGCATTGGACGGCACGCCCGATGCCGACGCTTCCGTGGACGACACGGGCAAGGCTGCCTGTGCCGTGATGACCGCAGACTGTCTGCCCGTTCTATTTTGCGACAGGGCAGGTACGGCGGTTGCCGCCGCACACGCGGGCTGGCGCGGTTTGGCGGGCGGCGTATTGCAAAACACCATTGCCGCGATGAAGGTTCCGCCTGTTGAAATCATGGCGTATCTCGGCCCCGCCATCAGTGCGGATGCGTTTGAAGTCGGGCAGGACGTGTTTGATGCGTTCTGCACGCCCATGCCCGAAGCCGCCGCCGCATTTGAAGGCATAGGCGGCGGCAAATTCCTTGCCGACCTTTACGCGCTGGCACGCCTGATTCTGAAGCGCGAAGGCGTGGGCGGCGTGTACGGCGGCACGCATTGTACGGTTTTGGAACGGGACACTTTCTTTTCCTACCGACGCGACGGAGCGACAGGGCGTATGGCGAGCCTGATTTGGCTGGACGGCAATGCCGTCTGAACACGCCGCTGATATAATCTACCGACTTTGTGCTTTTGAGAAAGGCAAGCCATGAACAAACTGTTTCTTACTGCCGCAGTGCTGATGCTGGGCGCGTGCGGTTTCCACCTGAAAGGTGCAGACGGCATTTCTCCGCCGCTGACCTACCGGAGCTGGCACATCGAAGGCGGACAGGCATTGCAGTTTCCTTTGGAAATCGCGCTGTATCAGGCTTCGGGCAGGGTGGACGATGCTGCCGGCGCGCAGATGACCCTGCGTATAGACAGCGTTTCCCAAAACAAGGAAACCTATACCATTACCCGTGCGGCAGTCATCAACGAATATCTTTTAATCTTGACGGTTGAGGCACAGGCGTTGAAGCACGGCGAGCCGGTCGGCAAACCGATGACCGTGTCCGTCCGCCGCGTCCTTGCTTATGCCGACAACGAAATTTTGGGCAAACAGGAAGAAGAAGAAACCCTGTGGGCGGAAATGCGGCAGGATGCCGCCGAACAAATTGTCCGCCGCCTGACCTTTCTGAAGGCGGAATGACGTGGCGGCACATATCGGACGCATCGACACGGACGCGCCTTTGAAATCTCTGTATGTCATCCACGGCGAGGAAGAACTGTTGCGTATCGAGGCATTGGACGCATTGAGGGCGGCGGCGAAGAAGCAGGGTTATCTCAATCGCGAAGCCTATACCGCCGATGCGTCTTTCGATTGGAACGAACTGCTGCAAACCGCAGGCAGTGCGGGTCTGTTTGCCGATTTGAAGCTGTTGGAACTGCATATCCCCAACGGGAAACCCGGCAAAAATGGCGGCGAGGCGTTGCAGGATTTTGCCGCCCGACTGCCGGAAGATACGGTAACGCTGGTTTTGCTGCCCAAACTGGAGAAAACCCAGCTCCAGTCCAAATGGTTTGCCGCATTGGCGGCAAAGGGGGAAGTGTGGGAAGCCAAACCGGTCGGCGCGGCGGCCTTGCCCCAATGGATACGCGGACGGCTGGACAAAATCGGTTTGGGTATCGAGGCAGACGCATTGGCACTGTTTGCCGAGCGCGTGGAAGGCAATCTGTTGGCGGCGCGTCAGGAAATCGACAAGCTCGCGCTGCTGTATCCGAAAGGGCATACCGTCAATATCGATGAAGCGCAAACCGCCGTCGCCAATGTTGCCCGCTTCGACGTGTTCCAACTGGCAGGCGCGTGGATGAAGGGTGATGTGCCGCGCGTATGCAGGTTGTTGGACGGATTGCGGGAAGAAGGCGGGGAACCGGTGCTGCTTCTGTGGGCGGTTGCCGAAGACATCAGGACGCTGATCCGCCTTGCCGCCGCCTTGAAACAGGGTCAAAGCGTCCAAGCCGTCCGCAACAGCCTCAGGCTTTGGGGCGACAAGCAGACGCTCGCTCCGGCTGCGGTCAAACGGATTTCCGTCCCCCGCCTGCTTGACGCGCTGAAAACCTGTGCCGAAATCGACAGGATAATCAAAGGCGCGGAAGAAGGCGATGCGTGGGCGGCGTTCAAACAACTCGCCGTGTCGCTGGCGAAATAAAGCGGCAATCCCCAAAATACGAAAATACTGTAAAATACCGTTAATCCTGAAAAGTATTCACCAATCCGTCCGAAAACATTTCAGACGGCACGACCACCTTAATAAAGGAACATCAACCCTATGGACAATAAGACCAAACTGCGCTTGGGCGGCCTGATTTTACTGACTACCGCCGTCCTCAGCCTGATTATCGTGCTCATCGTCGATTCTTGGCCGCTCGCCATCCTGCTTGCCGCCATCATTGTCGCTGCCGCTGCGGGCGGTTTTGTTTGGACATCCCGCCGACAGCAGCGTCTGTTTATCGAACGTTTGAAAAAATTCGACATTGATCCGGAAAAAGGCAAAGTCAACGAGGCCAACCTGCGCCGGATGTACCACAGCGGCGGACAATATCAAAAAGATGCCGTCACATTAATCTGCCTGGCGCAAAAATGTTCGGTGGACGAGGCGCACGCTATGTTCAAAAAACGCCCGACCCGTCAGGAAATCAACCAAATGGCGGCAAAACAGTCGCGCGGTCAGAAACGTCCGCACCGTTAATCGTCCGAGGCATATCTGTATGAATGCCGTCTGAAACCCGCCCGTGCTTCAGACGGCATATTACGATTGAAAAGATGATGACACTGAAAACCGCCCCACTCAAACGCCGCTTTGCCGCCATATTGTATGAAATGCTGCTGGCAGGCGCGGCAACCTGTCCGGCGGCATTGCTTGCCGGCATTGCCGCCATTTTCCTCAATCCCGTCTCCGCTGCGCTTTCGGCATTGGTTACGAGCATCCTGATTGTCGGTTCGTGGTGGCTTTATTTCCGCGCCAACTGGCACGGGCAGGGGCAGACTTTGGCGATGAGGACGTGGAAAATCGGCTTGTGCGACCTTAACGGCATACAGCCGTCTTTGCACCTGCTGCGCCTGCGCTTTATTTGGGCGTGCATATTCACCGTATTCGTCCCCGCCCTTGCTTATGCCGGATTGCGCCACTTTCTCGGCATTCCGCCCAAGGGCGCGGCCGGTGCGGCATTGATTTGGCTGATTTTACCGTGGGGGTTCGCCCTGCTGAATCCCGACCGGCAGTTTCTGTATGACTTCCTTGCCGGAACGAGGTTGGTGGATGTGAAAGAACAATCTTGAATTTGTGGGGGACTGTTAGTTTTTGCACAAGGAACAAATAGAGTAAAAAACGCTGAAATCTTCGAAAGACGTGGATTTCGGCGTTTTTTTGTATCTGGAAAAGTTACACCAGCTTTTTCACGAAACCGCGCCGGAATGCGCGGTTTTCTGTTTTAAAGCTGACGAGATTAGGGAATTTTTAAAACTGTTTTAAGAGGTTTTTAAAATGGATTTAATCAATACTCCGGCCATACCACTCAACACGGCCTATGATGGCGATGTCGTCTTGGGCATTGCTCAAATCTATTTCAAACGGTGCGTAACGTGGATTTTCAGACGTTACAAGCAGTTTGCCCGGTATGCGTTGCACACGTTTGACAAAGAGGTCATTGCCTATACGCAAGACATATAGGCCGTCACGCGGGTCGGTTTCGGCGTGGTTGATGAGGATGTTTATAAAAGGCTTTAACTAGAAACTAAACATGGAACTCGTACAACAGTTCCATGTTTGAAAAAATCTCTTAATATCATACATCTAAAAAACAAAGCATCTGAAGACTATAAGCTAAACATGAAACTTGAATTTAAAGGCGGAGTTTCATGTTTAAGCCTATTTTTTCCGTTTTTTAGTCGATACTGCTGCATATGTTTTTTGCAAATCTTCATCACTTAATTCAGTCAGGCTTTCTACTGAGAAATTTTTTTCGAGGTAACTTTTCAACCAATCTTCAAGCTCAAGTTGTTTTACATTTAATTTGATATAAGCGTATTTCTTTTTTCGCCAGTCGGGATCGTTGTTCTTTGATGTTGCTGTATTACTCAACCTACCCAGCCATTTTCTGAGATAAGTTTCTGCTTTGTCGTAATCACTCAATGCGATTAGTTTGTAACTTGGAACTTTACAGTGAGCATTCAGACTAGCCCAAATTGCACGGATTGATTTTGGCGATCGTTTGGCAATCTCTTCGGCTGCGGCAACTTGTTTAACAAGTTGTTGCAGCTTTGAGGCTTGCTCAAGCGTTATGTGTTCCTTACCGGGTTTTGAATCGACACGGGTTCTGATGACATGATTCTGGGTATTAATTTGATGAACAACAGAACCAGATGAGGCGATAACAGCGTTACTGACGTTGCCGTTAATCTGATTTTCAACGTTTGATTTGCCAATAGCGTCGTCCAGTTTTTTATTAAGGTCGTCTGAAACAGCATTTAAATTTGCCGAATGAATGCCTGTAAAGACAAATTGAATATCCACCCCTAATTGGACAGCAGCAAGTAAAAAGTCCGCAGGAATGTTGACCTGCCCGCTTTCATACAGTCTCAAACTTTCTGCACTGCATCCAGTTTGCTCAGCAAAATTCTTTCGAGAGTATCCAAGTCGGCTTCTCTCTTCAACTAAATTCAATGCTAAATCAATGCGTTCCATAAAAAACACCGCAAAATAGTACCAAATATATTTGCTATACCAAATATTTTGGGTATATCATTCAGGTAACAGTTAAGGCAGGCATTAAAGCCTGTAAGGTAAGTAAGGGATTCTATCATGGAGGCATTATGCAAGCGAACGAAATCTATAAATCCTTAGAAGAAAAAAATATATCGGCAAGAATGTTGGCTTCGGCTTTAGGGGTAACTAACCAATCTGTTTCTGAGGTCATAAGAAATGGACGAGGAAGCAAAAGAATTGCGGAAGCAATCGCGAAAGTGATTCAAAAAGATTTAGTTGAAGTTTTTCCGCATTACAAGAAAACAGATTGTCGAGACAAAAAGATAGCTGAATTGAAAGAGATGCTCGGAGTGGGTTGAAATGGAATATATGGACCTCAAAAGCCTGCTTGATTTTGGGTTGCCAAATATGCCAAGAACAGTAATAGGGCTGAGAAAAAAAGCGCAAAGGGATGGTTGGCAAACGAGAAGGCGTCAAGGTAAGGGTGGTGGTGTTGAATATGCCCTACCTATTGAAATCCGAGCCGCCATCATGAAACGGCAGTCGGACGAACTGGCGGAGAAGATGCCGAAAATGCTGCCCCAAGTCAGACCGGGGACGGCGATGTCGGCTCAGGCACTGGCTGAAGCGGCCAAGCTGTTGAACGAGAAACAACGGTCGGTGGCGGATGCGCGATGTGCGGTGGTGGCGGCGGTGTTGGGTATCAAATATCAATACGGTTGCTCTGCGAAGGCTGCGGTGGCTCAGTTTTTGGGCTTGCTGGCAGAAGGCAAATTGGACGCGGTTACGCTTGGGAATTTGGAAAAGGCCAATGACCGCAGCCGGTCGGCGAAGGTTGGCGAACGTACTTTAGACGGCTGGATTTCTGCTTATTTGAAAGCGGAAAACGCGACGGAGCGGCTGGTGGCTTTGGCTCCGAAGACGACGAAGGCGGTTAAGCCGATTGAGAGCTACGGTTGGTTGCCGATGTTTATGCAGTTTCACAATATCCCGTCCGCGCCGAAGCTGGCGCACAGCTACCGCCGGTTTGTGCAGTGGGCGGAAGCGGAAAATATGCCGGTCAATGATGTGCCTAACTTGAGTATGGTGCGGCGCGTTTGGGACAAGCTGCCGCTGATTATGCAGGAGCGCGGCAGGAAAACGGGGGCGGCTTATAAATCGCTGCTGCCTTATGTGAAACGTGATTGGGGGGCTTTGAAGCCAAACGATGTTTGGATCGGCGACGGCCACAGCTTTAAGGCGAAGGTGGCACATCCGGTACACGGCAGGCCGTTTAAGCCTGAAGTTACGGTGATTATTGATGGATGTACGCGGTTTGTGGTGGGATTTTCGGTGTCGCTGGCTGAAAGTTGCGTAGCAGTGTCGGACGCTCTGCGTATCGGGGTCAAGCACTATGGTTTGCCGATTATTTATTACTCGGATAACGGCGGCGGTCAGACGGGTAAGACGATAGACCATGAAATCACGGGTATTACGTCCCGACTGGGTATCCGACATGAAACGGGTATCGCGGGCAACCCGCAAGGTCGAGGCATCATCGAGCGATGGTGGAAAGACAATCTGATTGAGATGGCGCGCCAGTATGAGACGTTTGCGGGCGCGGGGATGGACAGCAGTACGAAGAACCTGATGTACCGCAAGATGGAAAGTGCGTTCAACGCCTTGGAAAAAGGCAAGGATTTGACGGAGGAGCAACAGAAATATTTGAAAAAACTGCCGAGCTGGTCGCGTTTTATCGCGGATGTGGTCAAGTGTATCGACGAATACAACAACCGCCCGCACGGCGAGCTGCCCCGACATCCGGACGGCGGGCATTATTCGCCGAAGGCTTATCGGGAAATGAGGCTGGAACAGGACGGTATCGCGCCGGATATGTTGTCGGCGGAAGAGCTGGCGACGATGTTTATGCCGCAAGAGGTGCGAAAGGTACAGCGCGGTTGGCTGGATTTGTTCAACAACTCTTATTTCTCAACCGGGCTGGCGGAGTATCACAAAGACGAGGTACGGGTCAGCTACGATTTGAGCGATGCGTCGGCGGTCAATGTGTTTGATATGGACGGCAAGTTTATCACTAAGGCGCAGGCCAACGGCAATACACGCGAGGCTTTCCCGACGGCGCGTATCGACCAACTGGCGGAAAAACGCCGAAAAGGCAAAATCAAGCGGGCGGAAAATGCAATCAAGCTCGCGAATGCGGAAGTCAATCCGGCACTGGAACAGGCGGCAGCTTGGGACGAGCTGGGACATTTGGGCGGAAACGTCATCGAGGCGGAGTATGCGGTATTGCCGAAAACGGGCACAGACGATTTTGTGTTGTTTGAGGCGGATAGATAAAGGAAAACATGATGGACAAACAGCAAAATGCGGCGTTTTCGGCCGAGCTTATTGAAAAATTGAAACTCAAGCGAGCTCTTGGGCGGATTCAACGACTTCAAGCAAAGATTCAAGGTGTTCCCGCTGGACAGAATCAGGCTCAAACGTTTTTGCCTAAACCGAAAAACTCTTTCATTTCAGACGGCCTTTAAAGGTTGTTTAAAACTCAAGGATATTAAAAATGAAACAAATCAATCAAGCATTGCAACAAAAACTGGTTGAATTTAAAGAAAAATCGGGTATGAACCAAACCCAACTGGCACGCGGTATCGATACTTCGCCGGCCTCCATCAGTATGTATCTGAACGGCACTTATGCCGATAAAGGCGGCAATTATGAAACCATCGAGACGAAAATCGAGGCGTTTTTGGAGATGCAGGAAAGTAAGGCGCGACGTGAAGAGCTGGTGTTGGGTTTTGTATCGACTAAGACGACCCGCCGTATTGCGGAAGTGATGCGCGATGCGCATGAGGCTGGCGAGATTGCCGTCATTTACGGTCAGGCAGGCTTGGGCAAGACGCAGGCGGTCAAAAACTACTGCGAAAAACACGGAGCCATACTGATTGAAGCGAACCCGAGCTTTACGGCTTTGGTATTGATGAAGAAATTGGCAGCATCCGTCAAATTGACGACCAGTGGAACACTTAACGATTTATTTGAGGAGACGGCTTACCGTTTAGGTGGCTCTGAACGGCTGATTGTGGTCGATGAGGCGGAAAACCTGCCGCAACGCGCCCTTGAAATTGTACGCCGTCTGCACGATGAGACGGGCTGCGGCTTGGTGTTGAGCGGTATGCCCCGACTGGTGGCTAACCTGCGCGGTAAGCATGGCGAGCTGGTACAGCTTTACAGCCGCGTGTCGGTTGCGCTGAATTTGGGCGAATCTTTGCCGGACGAGGAACTCTTTGAGATTGCGAAAGCGGCTTTGCCTGATGCGGACGAAGAAACGCTTTTTGAATTGGTTAAACACAGCAACGGCAATACGCGCCGGATGAGCAAATTGATGCGCGGCGCGGTACGCACGGCAAACAAGAACGGTATCAAGGTGCAGGCCGGTATCGTTAAGAAATACAGCTCCCTGATTATCCGATAAGAAAGGCCGTCTGAAATGAGACACGAATATGCGGTACACGCCGGAGTCTATGAGGACACTTGGCACGATTATGAAACCCATAAACGTCGCAAGATTTGGCGGGCGGATGTGCGCGGCAAGCGCAAAGAAGGCTTTGCATGGTTGCAAATCCGCCGACTGCGGAAACGCTTCGAGAGCAAAGAGGAAGCCAAGGAATGGGCTGCTCAAGTGAAGGCGGATTGGGTACGCAATAATTTTTTTGCCTTAAGAAAATATTAAGTAATTGATTTATAAGGAAATAGGAAAATGTCTAATTTGTTTTGCGAACGAAAAACCAAGTGGATCGGTTTGGCTTTTTGGTTGTTGTTTTGGGCGGTTTTGGTGGGAACGATGCTTCACAGCTGCTCTAAGCCGGTGGTGTCGGCGGCGAAGTTGGAAATGTCACGCCGAGAGCGGATGGCGGATTTGGAGGCAAAGGCCTTGGGCGAGCAATACGAGTCGATGAGTACGGAAGAAAAAATGAAAGGGATTGTTTATGAGCGATAAGCCAATTTTATTGGGCCCTGCGGCGAAAAAAGAGGCTTTGGATCGGGCGGTAAAGGAAATCCGCGCGAAATATGGCGATAAGGCGATTGTGAAAGGATGTGTGAAATGAGTTTCGGACGACGCAATACGGATTGGCAGGCTTGGGGACAACACCGCAGGCGTGCGACGGCGCGAATGGCGCAAAAAAACAGAGAGCGTGAAATCGAGGAATATCAGGCGCGTTTTAAACGGCCTGCCGATGAGAAAAAGGAGGAGAAAAAATGATTTGGTCTGAACTGCCGGCCGGAATCGTCGTGTTGCACATAATCGGCAAATGCCATGACGGGTATGACGACAATTAAAACGGTAAGCCGTTGATGTTGCTCTATATTTTTTTGCCTTATTGAAAATATAAGGTACTGATTTAAAAGGATTTAAGAAATGAATGCAAAAGAAATTGCAGAATGGCTCGAAGACCGTGGCGAGCTGATGGTCATGAAGAAGGACGGCGAAGGCTTTGTCATCGCTGCGCGTGCGCCGGACGGGATGTGGAAGACTGCCGAGGCGGAAACTTTGGCACGGGCGATAACTTTATGGGAGGAAGTGTGATGAAGGGAGAAAAACAATCCAAGCGCGAACGCGAACAAGGCTTGAGCAAGCCGAAATGTTAAACCCAACCCGAAAGGAAAAGAAAATGGCTAAAACCCGAATCAAACAGCCCGCTATCGAAGCGGCACAAGACAAAGCGGAAGTCACTGCGTTTATCCGCAAAATCGGCGACTTGCAGCGCGAAGTCAAACGCCTGGAAACCGAAGCCGGAGACAAAAAAGCGGCCATCGAAGAAGAATATGCCGCCCAAGCCGCGCCGATGTGTGCCGAAATCATGAGCCTGACCGAACGTGTGGCCGCATACTGCGAGGCACATAAGGACGAGCTGACGGAAAACGGTAAAACCAAAACCGTGGACTTTACTACCGGCCTGATTAAATGGCGCATCCGTCCGCCATCCGTCAAGGTAACGGGCGTGGCCGCTGTCTTGGCGTGGCTCTCGGAAAAATCCGCCTTTGCCGAGTTTGTCCGCACTAAAAAGGAAATCGACAAAGACGCCATCCTGAATCAAAAAGAGCGTTTTTCAGACGGCCAAGTGCCGGGGATTAAGATTGTGAGCGGCGTGGAGGATTTTGTGATTGAGCCGACGGAGCAGGAGTTGTCATAGATATGACTACAAACAAAAAGGCCGCCTGAAACAGGTTTTAAACCCCATTTCAGACGGCTTTTTGTTGTAATACATCTTGATTAAAATGGTTTTTAGTATTACCATAATCGTGTTTTAAAACCTATTTAAAGGAAGATTATGGACTCGATTAAAAAGGCTCAAGAAAAATACGCACTCAAGCGAGTAGTGAAAACAGTATCGTTCAATTCTGAAAAAGAACTTGATTTAATTAAATTTTCTGAAAATTTAGATTTTTCAAACTGGGTAAAATCGAAAATTAGAGGAGATATGGAATCGGAAAAATTCAAAAAGAAAGCAAAAAAGAATATTGATAAATAGAATTACCATAATTTAAAATTTCCATATCTTGTGGTGCACAAGATATGGAAATCCCCGATAAGTGACAGCTTATCGGGGATAGTGGAAAAGCAACGTTAGAGCGTTCTTTCCCTTGTCATCTCAACCTTGAAATGAAAGATAATTTTACCATGAATACCCAACTCATCCCAACTGTTTCAGGTCAATTGGACAATCAAACACAAGCACTGGTTGATGCTCATGACCTGCATAAGTTCTTAGGTGTGGAAACACCATTTTCTAAATGGATTCAGCGTCGCATTGAAGAATACGGATTTACACAAGCCCTTGATTTTATCGGCGTGGACAAAATTGTCCGCACCGAAGCAGGTTTCTTTGGACAGCGTGATAAAACTGTTCAGGGGTATTATTTATCCCTCGACATGGCAAAAGAGCTGTGCATGGTTGAACGCAACGACAAAGGACGCCAAGCCCGCCGATATTTTATCGAAATGGAGAAACAGGCAAAAGCCCTGCCTGATGCCGTGCTATACCGCATCGATGCATTGGAAGACGCCTATTTCCAAGCCGCGCCCGAAATGCTCGCGCTGCTGCGCTACCGCAGTATGGGCTTGAACCTGACCGAAATAGGCAAACTCTTGGACATGAACCCCGGCGCGGTTTCCTACCGTCTCAAAAAACTCAACGATTTGGGTTTCTTGGAATATGTCCCCAAGCCCAAAATGGTGGTGCAACAACAGTCTTTGGGATTGGAGGGTTAAGCCATGAATACCACCTATACCCTGACTTTCGACCAAGACAGCCTCAAAGCCCTGAATCTGCTGGTGTTCACGCTCAACCATCTGAAAGTTTTGGATATGGACATGGAAGGAATCGAAGACGGTTTGTCTGCCGTGATTGAAACCGCCTCCGAGAAAGCCGACAAGCTGTCCGCCGCTTTCTACAACGCCGTGTACGAGCAGGAAGAGAAAGCAGCCTGAATGTAGGGCATGAAAAAAGGCCGTCTGAAACAGGTTTTAAACCCCATTTCAGACGGCCTTTAATCCAGCTTTAAACGCCAAAGAAAAATAAAATCAACGAAAGAAAAAACCAAACCACCCCGAAGCAGTAATAAATAAAGGCTTTTTTTCGGGCGCGCATAGCCTCTTTTTCTCCTTCTTTCACTTTTTCCCACACGAGAAAAGCGGTTTCCAATTTTCGGTTGGCGTTTTCGGTTAGGGCGTGGATGTAGAAGGAATCGCGTGCGGCAGTTCTTAAAAATTCCAGCTCAAGTGTTTTAAAGTCTTTAACAGGGGATTTAACAACAGTTTTAACAAGCTGTTTAAATCTTCTGTTAAATTTTTACAATAAACCATATATTCCAATATTTCAAAATATTTTTAATATAAAACACAATATATTGTATTTTTAATGTGGAGTAGCAAGTAAATTTAGGCCGTTAGAGTCCGCTAGAATTCGCTTTATTTGAATGAATGTATTAAAATTAAAGCATTGCTAATTTAGTGATTAACAACCAATGTTAGGAGGGAGCCATATGAAAAAAACTTATTCTGAAGGATGGGATGTATAAAAGTGGAAATTGTTATTTTACTCTCTGGGCTAGGCACCTGTATTGCTACAGTTTACCTAGCCCTTTTTGCAAGTAAACAACTTGATGAACAGCGTATTCATCATAAACAGAAATCTACGGTCGAGCTTCTGATTTCAAATAACAATAACCCGTTTTATCGTGATCAGCGCAAGTTGTTTGTTGATATGCGTCGAAATGGGGAAAATTTTACTTCTCTTGCCTGTAAAATTAACGAATCTGGTGCTCACGAAGGAAAAAATGCCACTATTTTGGCTGTTTTGAATTCAATTGAGTTTATTTGTGTGGGCATCAAAGAAGATATTTTTGATGAGGCTGTTTACAAAAGGATGAGCCGTAGTAGCGTGATTAATGACTGGAATACTTTAAAGCCATATGTAATGGAACTTAGACGCTTAAACGGAAACAATGAAAAGTTATTTTGTGAATTTGAATGGTTGGCGGGGAAATGGATAGAAGAGGATAAATAGGTTTTCGGCAAAAAGGCCGTCTGAATCATTCAGACGGCCTTTTTTCATGCCTTATATTCAGGCTGCCTTCTCTTCCTGCTCGTACACGGCGTTGTAGAAAGCGGCGGACAGCTTGTCGGCTTTCTCGGAGGCGGTTTCAATCACGGCAGACAAACCGTCTTCGATTCCTTCCATGTCCATATCCAAAACTTTCAGATGGTTGAGCGTGAACACCAGCAGATTCAGGGCTTTGAGGCTGTCTTGGTCGAAAGTCAGGGTATAGGTGGTATTCATGGCTTAACCCTCCAATCCCAAAGACTGTTGACCGTGTGCCGTTGCCAAGGCGCGGCGGTTGCGGTATTTCGGGTCGGGGCGGTATCCGGTCAGACCCAAATCGGCGAGTTGTTTGAGGCGGTGGCGAACGTTGGACGGAGCAATACCCAAGAGCTTGGCGGCTTCCGCCTGATTCAAGCCCATTTCGATGTAGCGCAACAGGTGCGCCATATCGGGGCGGGCGGAAAGGTAGGCGGTTTTGAGCTTGTCCGATGCCGGCGCGCGGCAGCGGGCAGCTTCGGCTTCCAGGGCGTTGAAGGCGGCGATGTATTTTTCCTTCCACTGCGCGGCAGCTGAGCCGGTAAAGCCCATGCACAGGAACACGAAGCCGTCGCGGGTGATTTCGTAGGCGGGTTTTTCGCGGTTCATTCCGTCGCGGTAGGAGATGGGCTGAAAATTCAGCTTTACAAACTCGTCTGAACATTCGAGGTTTTCAATTGCTTGAAGGACGTTCTTGTGCTTCTTGCCGAAATGGTTGCTGATTTCTAAGGAGGTGGTAACCAAACGGTTGCCGGAAATGCGTACTAAGGTTTGAGTTGTCATGATATAATGACCTTTCTGTTTACTCGGTTAAATGGACAGGAAAAGAACGTTACAGCGTTGCTTTCCCACTGTTCCCCCGATGTTCCACCATCGGGGGAATTTTCTTATTTCATTTTTTCCTTCATGACTGATTTAACCCAGTTTGAAAAGTCGGGAATTTCTTTTTGCATAAAATCCACTAACTCTTTCTCTCTTTCCAAATGGAAAGAAACTGTTTTCATCAGCCGCTTTTGGTCATACTTTCGCTGATATTCAGCTTGTTTTGCTTTTAGCGTTTTTTCATCAGGCATAGGCAATCCTTGATTTTTAAAACCGTTGTAGTAAAATGGCTTGCAGAAAGGTTGGCGAAAGGGGCGCGGTGTTCTGCCACCCCTTGTGTTTAATCAACTTGCTTAGTAAGCCGGACTACAGCTTAAAAGCAGAATGATGAAAAAAACAACTTTCGCCAGTTTTGTCATTTCCACAAGCCTCCTTTCTATCCGATAAGCCCCCGAAGTTGCCGCTTCGGGGCTTTGCTTTATCGGATAGGCGTATTATCTAGTATTTCTAGATTTTAATCAAGTTATTTTTTCATCCTTTCTCGGATCATGTCTTTAACCATTTGGGAAAAATCGACATTTCCTATAAACTTCAGCAAGTCGGCTTCTTTTTCCAGATTGAATGAAACGTGCTTGACAAGCCTTTTTTGCTCGTATTTTTTCCGATACTCGGCTGCCTTTTTGGCTTTTTCGTCATCCATAGGCAAACTCCTTGATTTTTTAAACCGTATTTTGTAAGATTGGGACTGGGGACGGCGGCGACCGCCCCCAGCTGGTCAGTCTTTAGTAGGCATTAGCACTTGCCAACATGAAAACTGCGACCAAGATGAGAATTTGAATAGTGCGTTTATTCATCTTCTTTCTCCCAGTTGAGCCCCGCTTCGGTGGGGCTTTTCCCGTATCGGGCTTCACTGCCCCGATGAATCGAATTATATCGTAACACGATAAAAAGTCAAGCCTTTCCCCAACAAAATCAAAGAAAAATGCCGTCTGAAAACAGCTCGAATGCTGTTTCAGCGGCATTTTTTGTTGTCGGGCATCAATGCCCTGCCATTTGTGCGGCGTTGCGGTTATGTAAATCAAGATATGGTATTTTAGTGTGTATTTTTGGAAGAAATTTACCATATATAGTATTAAAATATTATACAGTTGTTTTATATGGGTTTGATTTTCTTGAAAAATAAATCCTATATGCTAATATTTGCGCTATTTAAGCGAGGTTAAAAAAATGAATACCATCAAAGAATATACGACAGTCCGCGAACGGCTGCTCAATGCTGCCGATTATTTGGAAGAAGTCCGTAAAGACCGTAAGACGGGCAATATTGCGTCCGTGGAATTTGTGCCGCCGAAAATCGGGGCTCGGGGTTACGGCAAATTCAAAGTCCGTTACAAAACCTTGGTGGCGGTTGATTTATGAGCGGGGAAAAATCCGAGAATCTGCCGGTCGATGAACAGCAGAAAATGCTTCAGGAGTTTTTAGAACTTCAAAAACAGGATATTGCGGTCAAACAGAAGGAGTTGGAAAGCCGTAAGGACGAAATCCAATCTCACGAGCGCATTGCACTGGCTACCATCGAAGCGCAAAAACAGGGCGAACAGCAACATGGTGAGATTTTCAAAGAGGTACATAAACGCCGTCTGAATGCCGTGATTGCTGTTGCTTTTCTGATTGCCGCCGTGCTGATTACTGCGTTATGGCGCGATAAGGACAGCGTCGCTATTGAAATTGTCAAAATCGGCGGGGCGGTAGCTTTGGGATATTTTGCAGGAATCAACAGAGGTAAAGCGCAAACCTTGGAAAAGCAACGGCGCGAAAAAGACAGTGATTAGATTGTAGTAAAAAAGGCCGTCTGAAACGTTTTCAGACGACCTTTTTTCATGCCTGTCCGTTTCGTAAAAAAACAGCGGCTTACTACAATATATAGTATTTTATATGTATAATATGCATCAATTAATCAATATATTGTGTTTTATGGGTTTGAAATGCGCCGGGCGTTGATTGCGAAAATTAAGATTGCTCAAAAGGAGCTGGGCTTGGACGACGGTACCTATCGCGCGGTGTTGGAGTGTGTGACGGGTAAGCGATCGTGTACGGAGTGCAGTATCCCTGAGCTGGAGCGCGTGGTCGAGGATTTGCGCCAACATGGGTTTGCGCCGAAAAAAACGGCAGGCCGACGGCCGAACCGCCGAAGCTCTGCCGATCCGATGATGCGCAAAATCGAAGCCCTGCTGCTGGATAACGGCTGGACTTGGAATTATGCGCATGGTACGGCGAAAAAGATGTTTAGGGTTGACCGTGTGGAATGGTTGTCTGACGGCAATATGCACAAGCTGGTGGCGGCGTTGCAGATTGCTGCGAACCGCCGTAAGAAAGGGGCTATGTGATGTATGAGACGGCAGATTTTGGCGCGGTCAAGCATCTGCTCCCTGATAGTGTACAGGCGTTGATTACGGTCATCGGGTTTAATGAAACGCTGGAGCTGGTGCGCCTGATGGGCGGTACGACTTATCCTTTGCGGCAGGGTTATACGAAAAACAGTCAATCCCGTGTTGCATACTTGGAGGAGATTATCGGCAGTGAGGCGGCCGGTCGGCTGGTGGAGGCAATGGCTCCGTGCAATCTGTTTGTACCCCGTTGCGAGACGGCCTTGTATGAGCTGCGTAACCGTAAAATCCGCAGTCAGTTTGACCGGCAGACGGCAGGCGGCACCCCTGCTTATGAGGCCGTTAACGATTTGGCCTTGGCACACCGCCTAAGCGACCGCCATGTGTGGCGGATTTTGAAGCAGGCGGATAAGGAAGCGGAGCAGGAGAATTTGTTTTAGAATGGGATGCCATGCAGATGTATGGCATTTTATTTTGGAGAAAAATATGAAAACGTTTTATTTTGTGCTGCTGGCGTTGGGTTTGGCAGCGTGTGGGCAAGTATCAGAGGAAGTCAAACCGACAGCCCCAGCACAGCAAGAAACTCAGCCTGACCCGAAAGTGAAAATCGTGGAGCGCCTGAAAAACGAAGAATACTTTATAGGGGAGAATAATTTAGACAAAATCCGCCGGCACGGCGAACTGAAAAGCCATGCGGAAAAATTGGTGGCATTGCTTGCTCAAGCTGAAAAGGAGAGCCGCGACATGGTGTTAAACGGTAGCAATTTGGCGGAGGTCAAGACATTTAACGAGGCTTTTATCGCTGTCGCCAAGTCAGCCGATGAAACTTTCGGTGGGCCATTTTTGGAAGATAAGGCTGGATTGTATCAGTGTACCAATGCCGCCAATGCCGCATATGACTACTTTACCGCCAGACAAAACCAAAACGCTATGGTTGCCAATTATAAACAAAACTACAACAACGCTATGGCTGCTTGTAAAGAGCAAATTAAACATCCTCCTGAAGCTGAGGCAACTGTCTATGCCCGTAAAGGTATTAATCTGCCTATAAATGATTGTTTAGTCGTGTTGACCGGAGATGAACCATTTGACACATTTACTTGTCCGATGAAAATCAAATAAGGTTGAATCATGCCAAGGCCGTCTGAACAACAGACGGCCTTTTTGTTGCCTACTGACACTGTTTCGCCCGCTGCAAAAGCCATGCCGTTTGAAAATGTAAGCCTCTGAAAGTGCATTTTAATCTGATTTTGAGGAAGGCTTTAATGAGCAAAATTATTTGTCTGACTGCCGGACACAGTAACACCGACCCGGGCGCGGTCAACGGAAGCGACCGTGAGGCGGACTTGGCGCAGGATATGCGCAACATTGTGGCTTCAATCCTGCGTAACGATTACGGCCTGACCGTACGCACCGACGGCGAAGGCAAAGGCAATATGCCGCTGCGCGAAGCTGTAAAACTGATTCGCGGCTCGGATGTGGCGATTGAGTTCCATACCAACGCGGCGGCGAACAAAACGGCGACAGGCATCGAAGCCTTGTCCACGCCGAAAAACAAACGCTGGTGTCAGGTATTGGGCAAGGCTGTTGCCAAGAAAACCGGCTGGAAACTGCGCGGCGAAGACGGCTTTAAACCCGACAATGCGGGCCAGCATTCGCGTCTGGCTTATGCGCAGGCCGGCGGCATTGTGTTTGAGCCTTTTTTCATCAGCAACGACACTGATTTGGCCTTGTTTAAGGCTACAAAATGGGGTATCTGCCGCGCGATTGCGGATGCGATTGCAATCGAACTGGGAGCGGTGAAGGTATGAGAAAGTCTTTGATTGCTTTGGCTCTGTCTGTCTTGAAACCGCAGATGCCTGAATTTGAGATTAAGCCTGCCAGTATTGGCTATTTGAAACAACATCCGTCTATGCGCCCGGGTAAGTCGGGCGTGGCGGCAGCCAAACGCGCGGCGCGTAAACGCAAGGCGAGAAAATGCTGAAAACACGTCTGATTTGTTGGATTTTGAATTTGGTATCAAATGATTGGGAAGTCCGAATTGAAACACGTTGTATCGGCAGTGGTTATTACGACCGCCCAATCATTGCGAGAAAAAAGCACTGATTTTTGTCGGGCATAAATGCCCAACCTACTGGGTAAATAATGCGTATTTTGGATATTTTTAAAAACCCGGCTACCGGTAATGTGTCCCACTCTAAGCTATGGGCAAACGTTGCCTGCGCGGCGGGGACGGTTAAATTCGTCATGCTGCCCGACCCTTCGGCAGAGGTTTGGGCGGTTTATTTGGGCATCGTGGGCGGCTATGCGGTGGCACGCTCGCTGGTCAGCGTGAAACGGCAGGAGGTCGGGAATGAATCTCGTGAAACTGCTGGCGAATAACTGGCAACCGATTGCCATCATCGCGCTTGTCGGCACTCTCTTGGCGGTGTCGCACCATCAAGGCTACAAGTCGGCGTTTGCAAAGCAGCAGGCGGTCATTGACAAGATGGAAAAAGACAAGGCGCAAGCCCTGCTGTTGTCGGCTCAAAACTATGCCCGCGAACTGGAACAGGCGCGTGCGGAAGCTAAAAAATATGAAGTCAAGGCGCACGCTGTCGGCATGGCTTTGGCGAAAAAACAGGCGGAAGTCAGCCGTCGATGACGACTTATCGTGAGTTGGTACAACGCACAGTCGCCTGCCGCCATGCGGATTTAGAGCTGGGATTGAGCCGCGCACGCGAACAAGAGCCGTTTGTCATCCATGTTTCCGATTTGTTGGATAAGGCAGGCATTGAGTACGCGGTACGCATGGATAAGGATTTTCAGACGACCTTTAACCTTGAATATCCAAATACAAACTACGACACCTTTAAGCGTGTAGTTAGGCAGATGATTTCGGCGTATTACTGCGTTTGTAATGATGGAGATGGACTCGAAATTTCCGGCAATCGCCCTGACTGCTACTCCGTCCGTATCGTATTCGGCGATGTGCCGGTTTAAAGGGGTTTTAAATGGACTTTGAATTTGGTTTCAGAACCCTGTGGCCGATTGCGACGGCGGCGTTTTGGTTTTGGGTCAACGGCATTTCAGGCCGTCTGAAAGAGGCGGACAAGCGTATCGACGACCTTAAAGAGGAGCTGCACGCGGTCAAGCTCTCTTATCACACCAAGCAAGATGCCAAGGCAGACCGCGACAATATCGCGGCTTCTTTGGGACGCATCGAAAACAAGTTGGAAAAAGTAAACGAAAAACTGGACAGGAAAGCGGACAAATCATGAGCGCCCCGATTTTGGAAGCCTTGGCGCGTATCGAAAACAAGACTGATCAGACGCTGAAAAATCAGAAGGAAATGCAGGCGGAAATTGCACAAATCCGCCAAGACACGAAACGCACGGCCATTACATTCGGCGCACTGGGCGGCGGCGTGATTACGGTCGGCTGGGAATTGCTTAAAGCGAAAATGGGACTGTAATTATGGCTCACCCGCAAGAAATCCGTGAAAAGTTACGCCGGCTCTATGTGAGCGGCGAGCAAACTTTGGAAACGGCGGCCTTGATGTGCGAAATCCCGCAGGCCACTGCGCGTGCGTGGAAACGTGCGGATAAGGAAAAAGGCGACGACTGGGATAAGATGCGCGCCGCCTACACTTTGGCCGGCGGCGGTATTGAGGATTTGAGCCGCGCGATGCTGGCCGGTTTTATGGTGCAGTACAACAGCACGATGACGATGCTGCAGGATTCGAGTACCGAAGATTTGCCCCCGTCCGACCGCGCCAAGCTGTTGGCCAGCCTGGCCGATGCGTTTACCAAAACCGTATCCGCCAATGCCCGTGTGATGCCGGAAACGTCAAAACTGGCGACGGCTTTGGAATTGATTGAGTTCTTGATGGCGTTTGTGCAAGAAAAACACCCCAAACATTTGCCTGCCTTTGTGGAGGTATTGGAGCCGTTCGGGGCGGAAGTGGAGAAGAAGTTTGGTTAGTTGGGTGAAACTAAGGCTTGCGTCGTTTGCGTTTACCTTTTTCTGATTGTTTGATTTCTTCTGATTGTTCGACTTCCTTAGGCTTATTTTCATGAGATGCAAATAAATCTTCAATCAATTCTTGCAACTCTAAATCGGATATGCCTACCAGTTCATTTTCAAAAGTTTTTCTTAGTTCCTGAATAATTTCTGGAATGCTTAGACCCAAGGCTTGGAGCCTAAGGGCTTCTTTTTTAATTGGTTCGGATAATTCAAACATACATTGCACCCTTATGAAAAATAAAGAATTTCTCAAATCTCTTGCCACCCTTGCCGCCAGTCTGCGCCAAGTCATCGAAGCGGAAGTGGACGGCTTCGATGCGTCGCCAAAGGCTATTGCTGCACGCCGTGCCAAGGTATTTGACCCGGCAGGCGGTTACGAATATTTCGTAAATACCTACTTCCCCCATTATATCCGCTCGCCTGAGAAATCCGAACTGCATGCGTTTTTATTCAGCCGTCTGCCGGAGATTATCCGCTCCCCCAAAGGGGAAAATGAGGCGGTGGGTGCGCCGCGCGGCGAGGGTAAATCGACGCAGGTTACCCAGCTGTTTACGCTATGGTGTATTGTGACAGGCCAAAAACATTATGCCGTTATTGTGATGGACAGTATCGACCAAGCGTATCCGATGCTGGAGGCCATTAAGGCAGAACTTGAGTTTAACCCGCGCCTGAAAACCGACTTCCCGGAAGTCTGCGGGCAAGGCCGTGTATGGCAGGCCGGTACGATTGTGACGGCCAATGACGTTAAGGTGCAAGTGGCCGGTAGCGGTAAAAAGCTGCGCGGTTTGCGTCACGGCCCTTACCGTCCTGACTTAACTGTTTTGGACGATATTGAGAATGACGAGCAAGTCCGCAACCCCGAACAGCGCGACAAGCTCAATGCGTGGCTGACTAAGACTGTATTGCCTCTGGGCGGGGTCGGTCAGAAATACGATGTGATTTATATCGGCACGATTTTGCATTACGACAGCGTACTTAACCGCACTTTGAATAACCCGTTTTGGCACGGTATTAAGTTTAAGGCGATGAAACGCTGGCCCGACCGCATGGATTTGTGGGACAGGTGGGAGGAACTTTTCCGAAACGACGGCGAGATGGTGGCCGAGGCGTTTTATCTCGCCAATAAAGACGAGATGGAGCGCGGTGCGCAAACAAGCTGGGCGGCTCGCGGCGTACTCGCGCTGATGAAAATCCGCGCCCGTGACGGCCATGCGACGTTTGATTCGGAATATCAGAATGATCCGGTTGCTGGTGAGGCCGCTCCGTTTGCGAACAGCCTGAATTTTTGGGTCAATCGTGATTCGGATTGGATTTTTTATGGTGCGTGCGACCCGAGTTTGGGCAAGGCCGGCAACAGCCGTGACCCGTCTGCGTTGTGTATCGGCGGGTACAACCGTCGCACGGGTGTGTTGGATGTGGTGGAGGCTCTGATTAAGAAACGCCTGCCGGACAAGATTATTTCCGACATTATCGAACTGCAACGGCGGTACCGCTGTGTGTTGTGGGGCATTGAGACGGTGCAGTTTCAGGAGTTTTTAAAGACTGAGCTGGTCAAACGCGGCGCGGCTGCCGGTATCCCGATTCCGGCACGCGGCATTAAGCCGAGTGCGGACAAGTTGCTCCGTATTGAAAGCCTGCAGCCGTATATGCAAAACGGTCAAATCCGTTTGCACGCCAGTCAAAGCACACTGATTGACCAATTCCGCCATTTTCCGATGGCAGACCATGACGACGGCCCTGATGCCGTGCATATGCTGTGGGGCTTGGTTCAAAGCAGCGCGACTGTCGGCGGTTATATTGCCGTGCCTAGAGAGCACGGCTTGTCCGGACGGATGGGGAGCGGCGCATGGTAAAACTGACACGGGATATAGCCTGCTAAGGAGCGGCACGGCTGAAAATGGGGCAAGTTTAACTTGCCCTTTTTACGTCATGAAAAACCTACTCCGTGCGTTGTTTAGTAAAGCCGCACCTAAAACGCCCGATAAACCATCCCAAACGGCGGATATCGTTAAAAACCGCACTACCCATGAGCATCCGAGCAAAGGGCTGACTCCGCAGTCGCTCCATCGGATTTTAGAAGATGCGGAAAACGGCGATATTCAGGCACAGTCCGAACTCTTTGCCGATATTGAGGAGAAGGACGGCCATATCTTTTCGGAGATGAGCAAACGCAAGCGCGCGGTAATCGGCTTGGATTGGAATATTGTTCCGCCTCCGAACAGCGGCGAAGCGGAACGGAAGCTGGCCGAAGAGGTTGATGGCTGGCTCAATCAGATGACCGATTTAGAGGATATGATGTTTGACCTTTTGGACGCGGTCGGACACGGCTTCTCCTGCGTGGAAATCGAATGGGAAAACCTTGGTTCGTTATGGTTGCCCAAGGCATTCCATCATCGTCCGCAGGCTTGGTTTAAAGTCAATACGATGGATGAGGTGTTGCTGCGCAAAGACGGCAACCCTGACGGAGAAAAGTTGTGGGATTTGGGCTGGATTGTCCATAAGCACCGCAGCCGTTCGGGTATTTTGGCAAGAAGCGGTTTGATGCGCACGCTGGTGTGGCCGTATCTGTTTAAAAATTACTCGGTGCGTGATTTGGCCGAGTTTTTGGAGATTTACGGCCTGCCGACCCGAATCGGTAAATATGCCTCCGGTGCGGACGACAAAGATAAGCTCACCCTTTTGAATGCGGTGCGCGAAATCGGCCATAACGCGGCGGGGATTATTCCTGAAACCATGCAGATTGAGCTGCTCAACGCGGCCAATGGCAGCGCGGACCCGTTTCAGGCAATGATTGATTGGGCAGATAAAACGTCTTCAAAAGCGATTTTAGGCGGCACGCTGACCAGCCAGGCTGACGGCAAGACTGCTACCAATGCGCTGGGGCAAATCCATAACGAGGTGCGCCATGATTTGCTGGTGTCCGATGCCAAACAACTGGCCGGCACATTGACGCGCCAATTGATCCTGCCATTGTTGCAGCTTAATAAAGGCAATGTCGATGTTTCACGTCTGCCGCGCTTTGTGTTCGATACGCAATTACCCGAAGATTTGACGGCGTACTCCGACTCTTTGCCTAAATTGGTGGAAATCGGCATGAAGATTCCGTTGTCGTGGGCGCAGGAAAAATTGGCCATTCCTTTAGCTTCCGGAGACGAGCCGGTATTGGCTTTTCAAACCGATGTTAAAACAGATTTAAAAAGTGCCCCGCTAAGCTACCGCCGTGTGGCTTTGAGTAAATCGGGCGAGATTGTCGGCGCGGCGCAGGTGGATTTAGACAATGCGGACTTGAGCAAGGTGGCCTTGCCGGAAATGATTGAGCCGTTTTTACGCGGCTTAGGCCAGGCTTTGGCCGAGGGCGACAGTTATGAGGATGTGCAGGAGCGCCTGCTGCGCGTTTATCCCGAGCTGACTGCCGGGCAATTTCAGACGGCCTTGGCGCGTGTGGTTTTTGTGTCGGACTTATGGGGACGGATGAATGGCTGATTTGAGCTACGCATTCGGCCTCGAGCCTGAACAGGCCGTCAAGTATTTTGAGGGACTGGGCTTTAATGTGCCGCCCGATTGGAAAGTAACGTGGAACGAAGCGCAGGCTAAGGCACGGGCGATTGCGGGCATTCACAAGCAGGATATTGCCGCACAAATCCACGGTGCTTTGTATGAAAGCCTGAAAAACGGTACGTCATTTGAGAAATTCCGTGATGATGTGGTAGGCCGTCTGAAACAGCATGATTGGCAGCTGCTGAAAGATGGCGACATTGTGAATGCCAACACCGGCGAAGTAGGCGGTAAAGGCATCACGCGGCATCGACTGGAAACCATTTTCCGTACGCAAATGCAGTCGGCTTATATGGCTGGGCATTGGCAGGCTCTTGAAGATGGTCGAAACTCTGCGCCCTGGCTGCAGTATTCGGCCATTCTTGACAGCCGTACCCGACAAAGCCACGCTGCGGCGCATGGCGCGGTGTATCACATCGACGACCCGTTTTGGAATTACTTCTACCCGCCCAACGGCTTCAACTGCCGCTGTACCGTACGGGCGTTTTCAGACCGTGATTTGAAGCGGCGCAATCTGCTGCCGCAAAAGGCACAACTGGAAGATACGGAAGTGGTGGTCAACCGCAAGGGCGACACCCGCCCGGCCAAGGCAGTGAAGCTGGCCGACGGCAGCCGCTTTTATACTGATGCAGGTTTTCAGAACAATGTGGGTAAAAGCCATTTGGCCAACTTGGGGCAATTGCAGATGCAGCGTGCAGTGGAACTGCCGCCGAAGCTGGCAAGCGTGGCGATTCAGACGGCCTTAAAACAGCCCGATTTGATGCGGGCGGTGTCGCAACAGGCGGCGCAAATGGTGCGGCGGGTAGATGCGGAAAAAGTAGCGCGCGGGAAAACGCTGTATGTGGGCGCATTGACCCTACCCGTGTTAGATGCATTGGCGGTAAGGCAAATCTATCCGCAATCCGCCGTGATTTCGATGAGCGACGAACGGGTATTGCACGCTTTGCGCGACAAGAAGGTCAAGCCGCTGCCGGTGTCATTTTGGGAGCAGATACCCGAACTGCTGCAAGAACCGGAGCAGATTTTATTAGGCAAGGCGGGACGAAATGACGATGCCAAACAGTTTTTGGCATTTGTGTATCCGCTGCCGGCAGGCAAGGGGAAGCTGGTGGTAACGCTGGACTATGATGTAAAAACCCGACATCCGTTTACAGGTAAGAAAGAACATCTGACCTTGAATATGGTCAACACTGGCATGATTGCCGAAACGGATAAACAGGTGGATAGCTTACTGTACGGGTATGAAACAATATGGAAAAAGCCATAAAACTCTTTGCCTGATTCGAACAGGATAATACGCGACACGGTAACGTGGCCGTAACCTTTCCAGTAGGAAACCCGAGTTTTACGGCATTAAGGACAATATACTGATGGGGAGAAATAACCAAGTTGGCGGCTTTGCCTGATTCGAACAGGATAAAACAGCAGATAAACCACCGAGGCCATTCCGGTTGGCGACCCGCCGACAACTTGGCATTGAGGATAATATACTGATGATCGAGATAAAAATCAACACAGATGCACTACAAAACGGCTTAAATACCATTGCGCAACGTACAAGCAACACCCGGCCATTGATGACGCAGCTTGCCCGCATCATGCGCAACGCTGTGCTGGACAACTTCGAGGCAGGAGGCCGCCCCGCGTGGGCTCCGCGCAAATATCCGTCCGCGCGTGAGGGATCGGGGTTGTTGCAGGCCAGCGGGCGTTTGCGCAATTCGATTACGCAGGACAGTACGTCCACGGAAGCGGTGGTCGGTACCAATGTGGAATATGCGGCCATTCATCACTTCGGCGGACAAACTGCACCGCATACGATATTGCCGAAAAAAGGCAAAGCCTTAAAATTCGGCGGACGGCTTGCCAAACGCGTCAATCACCCCGGCAGTAAGATTCCCGCACGTCCGTTTATGGTTCTCCAACCTGACGACGAACAGGCTTTAGTCGATGCGGTAAATGATTACTTGGATGCCGCTCTCGGCAATTAAAACAAAAGCCGTCTGAAATTGCACACAGACGGCTTTTATACACCTTTCCCTTATCCACCCTTTCCCGAAACGTTTAAATCAATCTGTGATGGGCTTAAAAGGCTTCTGAAACGGTTTTAAACATACTCTCTTTTCCATTCTCCGATATTTCTCATTTTCGTTCCTTACTGACAGTGATTCAGCCTCTTGTGCCGGCTTGACGGTTCATGATTCGGCAATGGATACAAAAACCTTTCTTGCCGCCTTATCTGCCGCCAAAGTCGGAAATACGGACGGCCTTATCAAAATCGTACCCAAAGGTCAATTTGCACCAGTCGACGGACGCACCGATACAGGCGTGGCGCACTGGACGATGACTGCCTCTTTGGCGCAGCAAATCATTGCCGCCTTTGATGCCGGACAAACAGACCTTGTTGTGGACTACGAACACGCCACACTGAAAGCTGCAGAAACCGGACAGCAAAATCCTGCTGCCGGTTGGATCAGCAAATATGTGTGGGATGACGATCGCGGTCTGATGGGCGAAGTGAAATGGACACAACGCGCAAAAGACATGATAGACAGCGGCGAATACCGCTATCTGTCGCCGGTTCTCGAATACGACACATTGGGCAATGTGCGCGGGCTGCACAGTGTGGCGTTGACCAATTCGCCTGCGCTGGACGGCATGGCTCTGGCTGCATTGAGCCGCCAAAACTCTATCAACCCCAAACAGGAAACCAGTATGAACAAGGAAGCTTTAATCAAGCTCTTGGGCTTGGCGGCAGATGCCGACGATAAAGCCATTGAAGCGGCTTTGGCCGAAGCACAAGAAAAGCTGGGCGGTAAAACGCTGGCCGAAGCACTGGCCGAACACAAAAACGAACCGCAAGGCGGCGAAGGCGGTAAAGGCGATGCCGGCAAGCCCGAAGATAATCCGCAAGGCGGTAATGCCGAAGACGGCGAAGTTGCCGAGCTGAAAGCCCAAGTAGCTGCGTTGAGTAAGAAAGTGATTGCAATGGAAGTGGGCGGCACTTCAGACGGCCTGATCCGTGCAGCACTCTCAGACGGCCGCCTGCTGCCGCACCAAGAAGCATCTGCACGCCAATTGGCTGCTAAAGACCCGGAGGCATTTAAGAATCTGATGGAAGGCAGTTTGAAGTTGGCCGCGTTGAGTAAAACGCAAACTGGCGGCAAAGGCGCCCAAGGCGGTGAGCCTGCGTTGACTCCGGAAGAAATCGAAGTAGCCAGGCAATTGGGTATTTCGGCCACAGATTATCAAAAAGCCAAATAAGGCTTTAAACAAGGATTAAACCATGATTATCACTCCAGATACCCTGAAGGCGCTGTTTACCGGCTTTAAGAAAAACTTCCAAGACGGCCTGAAAATGGCGGATAGCCAATACAAGGAAATCGCCACCGTCATCCCGTCTTCCACGGCTTCCAATACTTACGGCTGGCTCGGCCAATGGCCTGCTTTCCGCGAATGGGTGGGCGACCGCGTATTCCAAGATATGAAGGCGCACGGCTATGCCATCACCAACAAGCATTTTGAAAGTTCGGTCAAGGTCAACCGCAACGACATCGAAGACGACAATGTCGGTATTTACGCGCCGATGATGACCGAGATGGGCCGTGCTTCCGCTGTTCATCCCGACGAATTGGTGTTTGCTCTGCTGAAAAACGCGCACGCTACGTTGTGTTATGACGGTCAGAACTTCTTCGACAACGACCACCCGGTATATGAAAAAGTCGATGGCACCGGTCAATCCACCACTGTATCCAATATTTTTGCCGGTACCGAAGCCGCTTGGTATTTGCTGGATACATCACGCGCCCTGAAACCTCTGATTTATCAGGAACGCAAACCTAAACAGTTCACTGCGATGACCGCCGCTACCGACGAAGGCGTATTTATGCGCAACGAATACCGCTACGGCGTGGACGGCCGTTGTAATGTTGGTTTGGGCTTCTGGCAAATGGCGGCCAAGTCGCAAGAAAAACTGGATGCCGCAGGTTTTGAAAAGGCTTACAACGCAATGGTCAGCCTGAAAGGCGATGGCGGCCGACCGCTGGGTATCCGCCCGAATGTACTGCTGGTTCCTCCTTCTTTGGAAAACGCCGCCAAAGAGTTGGTGGAAGGCGACCGCCTGGCGAATGGTGCGTACAACCCGAACAAAGGCAAATGCAAGGTAATCGTATCTCCTTGGTTGCTGTAACCCTTTAGATAGGCGGGCTTTGCCCGCCAAAAGGATAAAAAATGGCGAAAGTAAAAAACGAAGATGAAAAAACTGAGCAAACGGTTGGCGCAACTGTGGATGTAAATCCCGAAGACGTTAAGTTGCAGGCTTTTCTTGAGGCTGAAGTCGAAAAATTGAACACCGGGCTTGAAGCGGCGCGTGTGCGTATCGCCGAATTGGAAGCTCAATTGGAACAGGCCGCAAGAGGTGCCGTTGAAGCGGCAGAAGCGCAAGAACGCTATCAGGCAGGCGGTGAAGCGGCGGCCGATGCCGAAGTGGTTGCCGTCAAATCCAAACACGGCCATGCGTTTTGGCGCAGCGGGTATCACGTTCAGCCGCATTTTACCTTTGTGAAACGTGCCGATTTTGAGACCGAAGCGTGGGAGCGCCTGCTGGCCGAGCCGATGGCTGTTGTTTGTGAAGCCTTGCCCGTGGAGCAGGATTAATGGCTTACGCAACGGTTGCCGATTTGGTGGCGCGTTATACCGAGCCGACGATTGCAGGTCTGACCGACCTGACGCGCTTGGGCAGTGTGAACGCCGAAATCGCGCAACAAGGTTTGGATGATGCCTCTGCCGAAATCGACGGCTATCTGGCATCGCGTTATGAATTGCCGTTGCCTGCCCCTGTGCGCCTGTTGAGCCTTTATTGCTGCGACATTGCCGTTTACCGTTTGGCAACGGGCAAGCGCCAGCTGACGGAAGATATGGTGCACCGATATGAGGCGGCGGTTGCGTATCTCAAATTGGTGGCATCAGGCAAAGCTGGTTTGGGTGTGGCTGAAAATGCCGACCCCAAGCCGACCGTGCAAGGTGATGCGGTAATGTTTGCCGCCAAGGAAAAGGTGTTCGGCCGTGATAGCGTCTATTGAACAAGCCATCAAACAGCGTCTTTCAGACGGCCTTGGCCAAATGGTCAGCGGTGTGCATACCTACGGTGGTGAATTTGACGGCAAAGGCTTGGCTCAAGTGGTTAACCGGTTCCCCGCCGTTTGGATCATGTTTGCCGGCATCACCAACAGCGAGCCCCATGATACGCGCCGTACACGCTACCAAGTCACCGGCCGCTTTACTGTCTTAGTCGGCGACCGTGCCAGCGGCAGCGAGGCAGACAGCCGCTTTGGCAGTTTGCACCAGAATGATGTCGGTACTTACCGGCTGATGCAGACCGTGCGCCTGTTGCTGATCAATCAGACTATGGGTTTGTGTATAGGCCGTCTGAAACCCGGCAAAGCAAAAAGCCTGTTTTCAAAACAAATGGAGTTGGACGCAATCAGCGTATTCGCGCTGGATTTTGAAACGCATTGGTTTGAAGACGCACTGCAAGACGGCGATTGGCCGCGGCCTGCGGTTTCAGACGGCCGACAGGCGCAAGTATATGCCGACGTATCCGCCTACCGAGGCCGTACCGACCCGGAACATCCCGACTTTAAAGGTGCAAACCTTGAGCTGCGTATCCCGCCTAAAAAACCAAACCAACCCGCCGATATGGCGGCCACCGTTAAAACCGAGGTAAAACATGACTGAAACCATTAAAGTTCGTGCCGCCGCAGGTCTGCAAGTCCCTATGGCAGGCAAGCCACATGAATATATTACCGACCAAGAAACGGTCGAAGTGCCGAATGCCGCGTATTACCTGCGCTGTATTCACTACGGCGACTTGGTTATTGTTGAGGACAAACCGAAAGGCAACAAATCATGACTTCCGCAAACGTCAGTTTCGATAAGATTCAAACCAGTACGCGCAAGCCCGGCGTTTACGTCGAATGGAACACCAAGCTTGCCGTGCGCAACCTGCCGGCCAACAAGCAACGTGTGCTGATTGTGGCGCAGCACAACAATCCCGCCTTGGGCGGGCTTACCGGGCTGGAGAACGTATTTTCCGCCGCCGATGCGGCCGCCAAATACGGCGCGGGCAGTATGGCGCACCTGATGGTTACCGCCGCGATCAAAGCCTATGCCTATGCAGATTTGAGCCTGATTACCGTTGCCGACAATGAAGCAGGCGTTGCCGCGACCGGCAGTATCACGATTACGGGCACTGCCGCTACGCAAGGCGTTTTACGCGTCAACATCGGCAATGCCGATACGTTGACCGTCGGTGTCGCCTCCCGTGCAAGCGCCGCAACCGTAGCGGCAGCCGTTAAGGCGGCCATTGACGCGGAAACATCTTTGCCGGTAACGGCAACAGCTTCCGAAGGTTCGGTAACGCTGACGGCTAAAAATAAAGGCACGCACGGCAACCATATCCGTATCCGTGCCAGCAATACCGCCGAAGGGATTACCGTTGCGGTCAGGCCCATGAGCGGCGGTGATGCCGATGCCGATATCGGCCCCGCATTGAATGCAGTGGTTGCCGAAGGCCATCATTTAATTGCGGTAGGCTGTACCGATGAGGCGAACCTCTTGAAGTTGCGCGCACATTTGGACACTGTCGGCGCACCCGAAGAAAAACACTGGGCATTGGGTATTTACGGTCAAACCGGAGCATTGGCGCAGACAACGACACAGGCAGGCCGTCTGAACAGCGGTTATCTGTATTCGGCCTGGTATCGTAAAACGCCCAGCCTGCCGTGCGAGCTGGCGGCCGCGTTTGCTGCCGTCGCGGCAGGCGAGGAAGATCCGGCCCGTCCGCTCAATACCCTGAAGCTCAACGGCATCGGTGTGTGCGACAGTGCGGACAAGACGATGCGTACCGAACAGGAAAACGCGCTCTACAACGGCGTTACCCCTATTGAAACCAGCCCGGACGGCACATCCGCCCAAATCGTCCGCGCTATTTCGACTTATACCAAAACCGCCAACGGCACGGCAGACGAAAGCCTGCTTGATATGACTACCGTACGCACATTGATTTATGTATCAGGCGCGTGTGCCGACCGTATCGCATTGCGTTTCCCGCGCGACAAAATGACCGAGCGCACCATTGCCCGTGTCCGCTCCGAATTGATTGATGTGTTGATGAAATGCGAAGAATTGGAAATCGTCGAAGACGTTGAAAACAATTTGGCCAACTTGATTGTGGAACGCGATGCACAAAACACCGGCATGCTCAACTGCCGCGTGCCGTCTGATGTGGTTAACGGCCTGCACCAAGTAGGCATGGTTATCGACCTGTATCTGTAAAAAGGAAAGAACATGAGTACAGAATATGTAGGCAGCGTAACGCTGTATGTCGGTGCGACCGAGGTGGAGGTCACCAAGATTGATGTGAAAAACATCACAGGCAAAAAAGAAGTTAAAACCATGAACCGCACACGCCGCGTCAAAGGCTTTACGCGCGGTGTCGGCCAGTATGATATTTCTTTTACCGCCGTCGTGCCGACAGACGGTACGGTTATCGATTGGGATAAAATCGAAGACGCAAAAATCTCGCTGGTCCCTGATATCAATGGCGCACGCCCAACCTCCTATCTTGGTTTTTGCGCGAAGGAAGCCGGTGAAAGCTATACGGTGGACAACGAATTGGTCATTGATGTGACCGGCTTTGCAACCCGTAAAGTGATTGAGTAAGCCATCCGAAACTGACACCTGTTAAAGACGGTTTAAACAGCCTTTAAACGATAATTGGATTTTTATCCGATTAACCGTTTAGAGGCTTTTATTATGTCTTCAATTTCCAAAGAACTCGAACATGCCGCAAAAGAGTATGGGCTGGTTGTTTCTTCTGACCTGAAAACCGTTTCAGGCCGTCTGAAGTACGGTATCTCTGTTGACGGCGCTGTCCATCGTGATTTTTCCATGCATCTGCTGACCGTGCGCGAAGATATGGCTATTGACCCGACGCTGGAGGGTCAGGCGCGTATGTTGGCAGCCTATTCAGCCTCTCTCGACCATATCGGTACGATCCAACCTGATGTTTTAACGCCCGACTTCTTGGCCGATGAGTTGGTCGCCACCGATTTTGACGCGCTTTATTTCGCCCAAGAGCTGCTGGCAAAAAAGCGTCTGTCCGTTCAGCCCGTGCCGACCGCTACCGATACGCAGTCCTAAAGCTGGGGAGCTACGGTATCTCTGCCGACGATATCGGCAAGATGACTCAGCCGGAGCTTGAGGGATGGCTTAAACAGGCTGATTTGATTGACCGTGGCCGTGCCGCTCCCGTGGTGTTGCCATGGTTTGCCCCATCGGCCAAAACCTCAGCTCCATCTGCATCCGGCGGACACACTCAAACCTTTATCAGTAAACGGAAGAAAAAATGAGCCGTAATACAGTCGAATTAGTTGCCAAGTTCCGAGATGAGGCCAGCGTCGGCCTGCGCCGCTTGGCAACCGAGGCCAACCGTACGATGCAGATTCAAAGCCGTGCGGCATCATCTTCCGGCAGGCAACAACAGCTGATGCATGCAGCTGCCGCCCGTTTGGGCATTCGCACGGAGCGTGAAATCCGCCGTGAAATCCAACGTACTCAAGCGGCCTACAACGCAATGGCCAAAAGCGGCCGTGCTTCGCACAATGAACTGGCGCGAGCCGCCCAACAGACGCGCAGCCGTATTCGTGAGTTAAATGCCGAAATGAACAGCGGCAGCCGTTTCAACCGCATGGTTCAAGGCGGTAAAAGTTTGGCGCGCGGCGCGGCTTCGGTTGCCGCCGGTGCGGCGGCAGGGGCTTATGTATTGGCTCAGCCGGTCAGCCGGACAATGGACTATGACACGGAGCTGCGTCACGCGACCAATACCATGTATGCAGGCAAGACTTTGGCGGAAAAACGTGCCGGCATGGAGGAAATTAATAAAACGGTAAACGATGCCGCTTATTTGGGCGGAACATCTAAGCAAGCAGCCTTGCAGGCAATGAATACCATGGTGGCCAGCGGTTCGTTGAGTGATGCTGCCGTGAAGCAGATGTTGCCAACCGTAATGAAAACAGCACTTGCCGCCAATGCTGATGCCGATGATATTGCCAATATTGTGACCAAAGCGAAACAGGCAGGGTTTAAAGAAGCCGATATCCCTGCTTTGCTTGACCGAGCCATGCAATCGGGCGCGGATGGCGGTTTTGAGCTGAAAGACATGGCGCGATGGTTGCCGCAACAGTTGGCAGCAATGAAGTCCGCAGGTATGGGCGCGACACTGGATAATTTCAGCAGTTTGTTAAATGCAAACCAACTGGCGTTTATGACTGCAGGCAGTACAGACGAAGCCGGTAACAACCTGGTCAATCTGCTGGCGAAAATCAGCAGTCAGGACATCGTTACTAAGGCAAAGAAAATCGACATTAACGGGCAAGAGGGTTTTGACTTCACGGACAGTATGAATAAGCGTCAGGCTGCAGGCATGAACTCGCTGGACGCATTGGTCGATATCGTGAGTGAAATCGTGAGCAAGGATAAAAAGAGCGCGGCATTAATGAAACAAATGGCCGCCGCTCAAGGCGATGAAGCCAAGTTGGCTTTACTGGAAAACCAAAAAGCTTTGGTTGACGGTACGGCTGTCGGCCGGTTGGTTTCAGACCGCCAAGCCTTGATGGCGTTGCTCTCTCTCATCAATAACAAGCAAGAAGCCGCACGACTGCAGCAAGGACAAGCCAATGCCGCCGGTGCAGTAGACAATAATTATCAATTTGTGGCCGAAGGCTCCGGGTTCAAAAAAGAACAGCTCAAAACGGCATACAGCGAAGCTGAATATGGCGCATTCTCAAGCTTTACCGACATGGTGGCCGATAAGCTTAAAGGTATTGCCGACTGGGCCAGAGGTCATCAGGAGGCCGCGCAGACAGCGGTGGCGGCGGGTCAAGGGGCTGCGGCGGTATCCGCAACTGCGGGGACAAGCTCAATGGTAAGCGGCGGATGGCGGTTCTTCCAAGGCGGTCAAGGCGTTGCCGGTGCCGGCCGTTTTCTGCCTTCTGCAGGCTCAATGGGTGCCTTTACTTTGGGTGCTGCTCCGTTGGCCGCTATGGGCGGCGTAACACATTTGGCGGCGCAACGGGATAAATATGACGACTGGAGTAAGCCCTTGGCGGCATTCGCCGACCGCTTGCAGTCGTTTTTACCTGATTTTATGTCGTCTGCCAAAAACGAATACATGAGAAAACGGGAGGAATTGGGTGGGAATAACTCTCCGCTCGACAGCCCTGTTCTCAAAGAGAGTATGGCGCAGCTCAGTCAATCTGCACAAACCAATCAGCAAGCCAGCCAACAGTATGTCACAGCGGCAACTGAAAATCAGGCTGCAACTGTCCAGCTTACCAATGCGGCCTCCCAGATGACTGCGGCTGCCGCGCAAATGCAGGCGGCGGCAGGTAAGCCGATACCCGTTACAGTCACCGTTCAAAACGGCAATATTATGGCCTATATCAATCAAGCGGCGGCGCGTGCGGCAGCTAAAAATTAAGGATCCGTGATGAGTTGGAAAGATACTTTGCTTGATGCCAGTTTCAAGGGTGTCGGCTTTGATGTAATCGATGATACGTTGCGTGGCACGCACGCCTTAGCCGAACACGAATACCCGTTTGTTCAGGGTTCGGATATTGAGGACACGGGCGTATCGGCAATGGATATGAGCCTGACGGCGGTATTGTGGGGGGATGATTATGAAAGCAGGCTGCAAAGCCTGTTAGGTGTTTTGCGGGAGACTGGTGCGGGCGAATTGATCCACCCGATTTACGGCAGCGTGCCCGATTGCGTGGTGGCTGATTTTGAAGCTGCTCATAATGAAGAAAATCCCGATTACTGTACGGTGCGGATGACCTTTAAGCAAAGTGTCAAAGCCGCCCCGTTTTTTGACCGTGAATTGCCGTCTGCACTGGCCGATGAAATCGATTGGCTGGCAGATTTGGCCTCATGGCAGGGTTTTGAAGTGTTTCAGACGGCCTTGGGCAAGATTCAGAAGACACAAAGCCGTTGGAACGCATTTCATGCCACAGTATTGACGGCAGTCGGCGTTATGTATGGTCAGGTTAACGGCGTGTTTGCCGGCTCAATGAATCTTCTGAACAGCCCGCGTGTATTGGCGGCGGAGCTGAAATCAGTATTCGGTGTGTTGGCAAATATGCACGTTGTCGGTAAAAGTGGGCTGGATGGCTGGCGCGATATGGTTGGTGGGGTATCAAAAGCCGCCGCTACACCGTGGCAGGTAAGTCGCGGGGCAGAAGGCAGTGTTTCGGCAATAGATTTAATTCAGCGTGCAAAGGTTGAAGATGTCGCTGCGTTCACAGCGTTTACCGCAACCGTCGGAGCGTGTGCTTTGGCGGAACAGGCAGCAGATATTTTGGCAACACAAATTGATGATCCGACTTTAACGCCCGTGGAAATCTCACGCCTATTATCCGATACCCATACTGCTTTGCAACGTGCGCTGGGCGCAAACCGTATTTTGGCGATGATGTCGGCAGACGAGGCAAAGGCCGGAAAGATGGCTTATTTCCTGCTGCGGCTGTATCAGACACCGGCAGACAGCGCCGATGATGTGTACCGACGTATCGAAGCGGCAGGCCTGTTGCCGCAAACACCATATCTTGAAACTGCCGCCGAACTGACTGAAAGTTTGCGTGATACGGCACACAAGCTGCAAAAACAGGCTTTTGCCGTTTTGAATATGCGCCCTCCGTTAGTGCAGAAAATTGTAGGACATGATACCGGCCTGCATCTGTTGGCGTTTGAATGGTATGGCGATTACAGCCGTTTTGGCGAGCTGCTGTGTCTGAATCCGCAAATCCGTCATCCGAACTTTCTCAGTAAAGGAGAGGTGTTGAATGCCTACGCCAAATAATTCCGTCACTCTGATGATTAACGGCAAAACTCATGGGCAGTGGACGAATTACGACATTGTGTCCGACCTGTTGACTCCTGCCGATGATTTCAGCGTTACGCTGGGCCGTCCCGTCGATGCCGAACCCGATGCGGTGCGGGTGGGCGACAAAGTGGAAGTGCGCGTGGGCGGCGATACGGTATTGAGCGGCCGTATCGACCGTGCGCACACTACGACAGAGAAAGGCAATAAAACGCTGACCATTCAAGGCCGCGATGATGCCGGTATCCTGTTGGACTGTTCTGCGCCGTTGTTTAACGCGCAGGATATGGATTTAAACCAAATTATTGAAAAAATCGTCAAGCCTTTGGGTTTGTCAAAAATCCGTATCGATGCAGCCAAAACCAATAAAACCCATAAAGTACAAATCGAGCCCGGAAGCCGTGCATGGGATGCCTTGACGCAATATGCCGAAGCCAACGGGGTATGGCCTTGGATGGAGCCTGACGGTACGTTGGTTGTCGGTGGCCCCGACTACACTACAGCACCTGTTGCCGAGTTGGTCTTACGGGTCAGTGGCGACAATAACAATATCAAGCGCCTGGAAGTCGAGCGCAATATGGCTGCTCGGTACAGTGAGGTCACGGTATTGGGACAAAGCCATACCGGCAAGCACAATATCAAAGCAACGGTAAAAGATGAATCCCTTAAGCTGAGCCGGCCTTTAATTGTGACAGAGCCTGATGTTGACAGTCAGGCGGAAGCGGAACGTAAAGCAAAGAAACGCTTGGCGGACAGCCGCTTGGAAGGCTTGACCATCACGGCAGTGGTACAGGGGCACCGAACCGATGACGGTACGTTGTGGCAACCGGGTCAGAGAATCAACGTATTGAGCGAACCGGACGGCATCGACTCAGTGTATTTCCTTATGGCGCGTACCCTTGGGCGGCAAAACCAGCCACGGTATTATTGTTACCACGACAAACGGCGCGTACCGCATTACCGGTTTGTCTGATGGCGAAACGGCGGTTTACAACGCCGACGGTGCCAAGATGGTGTTAAAAAAGGGGCGTGTCATTGAGATCGACTGCGAAACGCTGAATATCAAAGCACCTGGCGGCGTAAATATTACTTCAGAAAAGGTCGAATGTTCGGCGGTGTTGACTGCGCAAGGTCAAATCAACGGCAATGGCGGTATGGCGGTGCAAGGCGGTAGCGGTACGACATTTACCGGCAATGTGGATATGGTCGGCAATTTGAATACTACCGGCGCATTAACCAACAACGGTAAAGATGTCGGCAGTAATCACAAACATACTGAGACCAACGGTTCGGAAACCGGTGAAGTCATTTAAACTGCTTTTAAAGGTCATCTAAGAATCCTTATTGGGTTTTTAGGCGGCTTTCTATATTTGTCTGACATCAATTCACTCAAAGAAGGGGCGTTCATATCCGAAAATTCTGGTATGGACGCTTTACTTAATCCCGCCACCGGCGACTACTTATTAAACCAATCCGCGCAAGGGATCGAAAACGAAGTCTATGTAAGGCTGGTTACCCCGCTGGGCAGCTACTGGGCCGAACCTGCATTAGGCAGCCGCCTGCACGAATTGCGCCGCATGAAAGACCTGCCGCGCATGGCGGTGCTGGCCAAGCAGTATGCCGAGCAGGCTTTGCAGCCGATTTTGGATACCCGCCGTGCCCGCCGCATCAATGTGGCCGCCTCTTTGGCACGGCGCGGCTGGCTGCGGCTGGATATTGCGGCGGTGGATGCAAGCGGCCGGAGTTTGAATTTAATCCACGAGGTGCGGCTGGCATGAAAACCAAAAACTTTGAGCAACTGCGCAGCGACTACCTGCGCGATTTGAGCAACCAACAGCCTGCCGCCCACACCCACCCCGGCAGCGACAATTACGCCCGCGCCACCGCTTTGGCCGCACTGGCCGAGGGGCAATACCAGCATCAAGAGTGGATTTTGCGGCAGGTATTTGCCGATACGGCGGACACCGCCTATTTGGAGCGCCATTGCGCCATGTATCGCATTTGGCGCAAAGCGGCTGCCGCAGCGGCGGGCAGCATCCGCATCAGCGGCGCACCCAATACCGTTCTGCCTGCCGGGCTGGTGGCCCAAGTGGGCAACATTGCCTATCAAACCAGTGCACCAGGTCAAACCGACGGCAGCGGTCAGGCATTGATTGCCTGCCACTGCCTGAGCACCGGTGCCACCGGCAATCAGCCGGACAACACCCCGGCCAAACTGCAAAGCCCGCCTGCCGGCATTGAGGCAGATGCCGTGCTTACCAGCATGGTGGGCGGCACCGATATCGAGAGTGATGCCGCGCTGTTAGACAGGCTGCTGTCGCGCCTGCGCCAGCCGCCCGCCGGCGGCAACGCCTACGACTATTACCGCTGGGCAATGGACGTGCCAGGGGTGGAGGCGGCATTTGTGTATCCGCTGCGTCGCGGTTTGGGCACGGTGGATGTGGCCATCCTTACCGCTTCCGGTTTACCCTCTCCCGATGTGGTGCGGGCCGTGCAGCAGTATATCGACGAACGCCGCCCGGTTACCGCCAAAAACGTGCAGGTGGTGGCGCCGCAACGCGTGCCGCTCAATGTATCTGTGCGCGTATCGCTGGCCGACGGCTACACCCTGCCTGCGGTCAAGGAGGCTGCCGAGCGCGCCTTGTCAGCCTATTTCGCGACCATCAAGCCGGGCGACACCGTCTATAAAAGCCATATCGAAGCACTGATTAGCGATACCCCGGGCGTGCGCGACCGCGTGCTCGACAGTCCGTCCGCCAACCAAAACGCCGCCATCACCCCGCACATCCAATGGCTCGCCTTGGGCACGTTTGAGATGACCCTGTTATGACTTACGCTGATTTACTCCCACTCTACTATCCGCCCGTCAGCTACGACGTACGTGCCACCCGGCAGGCCGCCGAGCGGCAGGCGGAAGCCGCCATATTCGACGGCGTGCAAACGCAGTCGGCACAGGTGCAGGCTGCCGCCTACGCCCCCACTGCCGGCGGCGACATCACGCGCTGGGAGCGGCTGCTCGGCATCAATCCGCCGCAGCCCGACAACTACGCCCGCCGTGTAGCCGATGTGTTGGCCAAACTCAATGAGACCGGCGGCCTGAGCATCCCGTATTTCATCCGGCTGGCTGCCGCAGCCGGCTACACCATCACCATCAGCGAGCCGCAGCCCTTCCGCGCCGGTGTAAACCGCGCCGGCGACCGTCTCGCCCGCGAAGACATTATGTGGGTGTGGTGGGTGGACGTGTCCGCCCAATCACAAACCGTGTGGTGCTTCCGCGCCGGCTCCGGCACCGCCGGCAGCCGCTTGAGCCAATACAGCGACGCCGTGATCGAGAGCCTGTTCAACCGCCTCAAGCCCGCCCACACCGCTATCCGATTTACCTACCGATAAGGACTAAACCATGCACCCCATCGAAACCCCCGACAAGACCTTCCACGACGGCGACGGCGTGAGCGAGCTTGGCACCATCCTGCCCGCGTGGTGGCTCAACCAAGTGCAATCCGAGCTGCTGGCCGTGCTGACTGCGGCCGGTATCCAGCCGGATAAGTCGCAGCCTAATCAATTACTGGCAGCACTGAATAAGCTGGCTGTAGTTGCCACCGGCAACCAAGAAATAGGCGGCGACAAAACCCTTACCGGCCTCGCCACCCTGAAAAAAGGCGCGATTGTGGCCGACAGCGTGGGCGACTTTAATGCCAACCAATACCTGCAAATCGGCGCAAACAACGTAAACGCTTATTTTTACAACAAACGGAGCGGCAAATACCTCTCCATGCGCAACGACGGCGAACTACGCTATGACGGCAAGCGCCTGCTCAACGTGGACGACCTCGCCGGCATGATACCCAGCGGCGCCGTGATGTACTTCGCCGGGCAAACCGCCCCGACCGGCTGGCTCAAAGCCAACGGCGCGGCCGTATCGCGCACCAACTATGCGGCCCTATTTGCCGCCATCGGTACAACTTACGGCACAGGTGACGGCCGCACCACCTTCAATCTGCCCGACCTTCGCGGCGAATTCGTGCGCGGCTGGGACGACGGCCGCGGCATCGACAGCGGGCGTGCACTGGGCAGTGCGCAAGGCGATGCCATCCGGAATATTACCGGCAAAATTGACAGCGGAAAAAACGGCGCACTGCAACTGTTCGACTACATTGAGCCGACGGGCGCGTTTGGCGTGGAAAAATCATGGAAACAGTGGACAAGCGAAGGCAACGGCGGAAATGACAATATTCCGCGCGCCATCACTTTCGACGCCTCCAGCGTCGTCCCAACCGCGCCCGAAAACCGCCCGCGCAACATCGCCCTTTTGCCCTGCATCAAAATTTGATGCGCGTTAAAACAAATGTCGTCTGAAAGGATAAACCCCATGATCCCCAAAACCGTTTACCAAATCGACACAAAAAACCTCTATGTCGGCAGCACTAGCGCCGACCCTGATCCCTTAAATCCTGAAAACTGGCTCATCCCGGCAGGCTGCATTGAGACCGCGCCGCCTGAAATCCCCGAACATCATGCCGCGCGTTGGACGGGCCAAGAGTGGGAAATCCTAGAAGACCATCGCGGCAAAACCGCCTACCGCACCGACGACGGCGCGGAGGTGCAGCTTGAACAGGTGGGTGAACTGCCTGACGAACTGACCTTTACCCCGCGTGAAAATGTGCATCAAACATGGGATGCCAAAGCGAAGGCTTGGATATTGCCTCCGGACGTTGCCGCCCGGCTCAAAGCCGAACAGCAGGATGAGATGTGGGAGCGCATCAAGGCCAAGCGTTACAACAACCTGCGGCATGGGGTTTATATCAAGTCCGTAGGCAAATGGTTTCAAACCGATGACGCCACTCGCCTGCAATATTTGGCGCTGGCGCTGGAAAGTGTAACGGGCGGTTTTAAAAAGCCCATCAACTGGAAGACGATGGATAACAGCTTTTTACAGCTAACTCCCGAGCTGCTGCGCGAAATCATGCAGACCATGCACGATACGGCTGGCGCGTATGGTGTGCAAGGGCGACCGACTGGCTGACCCGTGCCCTCACACGAGGACAATACAGCCATTGCGAGATTGCAGTGAGGCTGACAGAAAAAAACAATGGCGGACAGGTAGCGTATCAATGCTATTCCGCTTCCATCCGGGACGGCGGCGTGCGCGTGAAAACCATGCCGCTGCCTGCGTCCAAGTGGGACTTGATCCAAATGGAGTCAACCTCCGAAGCACACGAACGTCTGCAAAGGGTATGGGCGGAAACCCGAGGCCAAGGCTACGACCTGATGGGCGCATTGGGTATTGCCTTCGGGCTGCCGCAAAACCGCCGCCGTTGGTTCTGCTCCGAGTGGTGCGCCGCCGCATTGGGGTTGCCCGACGGCTGGCGCTGGTCGCCCAACGACCTCGCCGCCATCGTGCCCGCTTTAAAAAGGCAGGCATGAAAAATCCCGCCACATGGGCGGGGAACACGAAAGATGAGACGGAGACACGGCAGGTGCGGTAACACCCGCCGCGACAGCCAAGCAGAGATAGCCTGCATTGACCCAAGGCCGCCACCCTCGAGGGCACGCGGATTGTATCACGCAATGTAGGAAAAATAATGCAATACCGATGCAAAAGCTGCGACGACCACCTGATTTATAAGTTCTGACGGCGGGCGGCATACTACTTTTAAAGACATAAGATAATCCCCGTTTAACAGGCCATTAAACGGGGATAAATTTGGGCAAAAGCTTATACAATTTTCTACGCTGAGGCGGTGCAAAAGCTACTGCCAATTTGGGCAAAAGCTGCTGCCGCCTTACAACACTCTACTTTTGAAAAATTCATAAAAACAAAAGAAAGTAATATGCGCGATTACGCAGATGCTTTTTTTAGATATATCCGTGCAACTGAGTTGGTTACAATTGACTCTAAAACTATGAGAATTAAGATTTCACCATCTAGAAAAGATGATGTGAATTTTATTTTGGAAAATATTGATAGACATCCAATGCATTTTGATAGTGTAAAGTCATTTCAAAATTACCTATTTGATCCTGAATCATTAAAACTATTTTCAGATAATAAAGATAGGCTAATTGATAAGATAAAATCTTTGTCAGCTGAACAAGTAGTATTAGAAAGTAAGACTATTGATGAGTTAAAAGACGATTTGGTTGCGTTAGAAACTGAGCAAAAGAAAAAATTTGTAAGCGATAATATAATTAAATTAAAAGAAAATAAATTAGATGATTTAAATGATATTTATCTTATGTTTAATAAAATTATTGATAAAGAAGTTCCCGATGCCCCATTGTTTCTTGAGTGGAATGTTTGGCGTGCTTTTGCTGCTTTAAATCACACTAAAGAAATTTCTGGGAATTTTATTTTTGATTTAGATGGCATACCACTTAATACTGCTCCAGGAAATAAGCCGGATATTGAAATTAATTATGGGGATTTTTCCTGCATTATTGAAGTAACAATGTCTCGTGGTGAAACTCAATTTAATATGGAAGGTTCGTCTGTTCCCCGGCACTATGGTGATTTGGTCAATAAATTACAGCATAACAAAGCATATTGTTTTTTTATTGCACCTAAAATATCAGAAGCAACAAAGGCATTCTTTTTTAACCTGAATAAAGTGCATACTAAAAGGTATGGTGGAAAAACTAAAATTATTCCTATGGATTTATACAGTTTCATTGAATTTTTCAGAGTTGGAATTGTACAACAATTTTCACAAGTTTCTATTTTAGAAAACTGGTTGGAGCAACAATGGCTCTATAACCAAGATGCAGAAGATGAAGATATTTGGTTTAGACGGATTCAAGAAAGTATTCAAAATTGGATTTAAATATCTAATGGGCTAAAAATGAATTTGGTGTTTTTTACGGAAAACGGTCATTTCTTGGGGCGACTTCAGGGACGGCAGAGCGGCAATGTGCTGCTGCGTCGGGCGCAGTATCGGGTGTCGGAGCAAAGTCCCACACCGATTGCGCGCAATATCATTGCGGCAAAGATTCGGGTGAGCCGGAAACACGCAAGGGCGTGCGCTTTGAGCGGACGGTACACGTTTCGGCAGAAAAACCGGGCATCAGCGGCATATTGGATTTGGTGGAAGTGGACACGAAAACAGGCCGTCTGAAACCCGTGGAATACAAACGTGGCAAGCCAAAACCCGACCCGATAGACCAAATCCAGCTTTGCGCCCAAGGCTTGTGCTTGGAAGAAATGACGGGGCAAACCGTCTCTGAGGGCGCACTGTGGTATATGCAAACCCGCCGCCGTGTCCCCGTCGTGTTTTCAGACGGCCTGTGCGCCCAAACTCTCGCAACTATAGCCGCCGTCCGCGAACTTTTAAACAGCGGACAAACCCCGCCGCCCGACTACGGCAAACGCTGCAACGCCTGCTCGCTGGTGGAGATTTGCCAGCCGGAGTTGTTGGGAAAACGGGATAGGAGTGTGGGGTATCTGGAAGCGTTGTTTATTGTGTAAGAAAAAAACCGCAGGTATTTTGAATCTGCGGTTTTTTGGTTTACAGCTTGCTGTCTTCGCTGTCCAAGAAACTTCTCAAACGGTCGCTTCTTGTCGGATGCCGCAGCTTGCGGAGTGCTTTTGCCTCGATTTGACGGATGCGTTCGCGCGTTACGTCAAACTGTCTGCCGACTTCTTCCAGCGTGTGGTCGGTGTTCATATCGATGCCGAAACGCATACGCAGGACTTTTGCCTCACGCGGTGTCAGGCTTTCGAGTATTTCTTTGGTTACTTCGTGCAGGCTGGTGTACATTGCCGCATCGGCCGGCGCAACATTGTTGGCATCTTCGATGAAGTCGCCCAAGTGTGAATCGTCGTCGTCGCCGATCGGGGTTTCCATCGAAATCGGCTCTTTGGCGATTTTCATGATTTTGCGGATTTTGTCTTCGGGCATCTGCATCAGTTCGGCAAGTTTGGCGGAATCGGGTTCTTCGCCGGTTTCTTGCAGGTGTTGGCGCGAGATGCGGTTCATCTTGTTGATGGTTTCAATCATATGAACCGGAATGCGGATGGTACGTGCCTGATCGGCAATCGAGCGGGTGATTGCCTGGCGGATCCACCATGTTGCGTAGGTGGAGAACTTGTAGCCCCGGCGGTATTCGAACTTATCGACCGCCTTCATCAAGCCGATGTTGCCTTCCTGAATCAAATCAAGGAACTGCAAGCCACGGTTGGTGTATTTTTTGGCGATGGAAATGACGAGGCGCAAGTTTGCCTGAATCATTTCCTGTTTGGCGGCTGCGGTTTCTTTTTCGCTCGACACCATATTTTTGTTGATTTCTTTCAACTCTTCGATGGAAATGCGGGTTTCTTTTTCCATATCCGCCAACTCGGTTTGTTTTTCGAGGATGGCGTGGCGGAAGCGGTCGAGTGCGTCGCTCCAAATCCTGCCTTTGGCGATTTCTTCTTCAATCCATTCCAGATTGGTAATTTCGGGCAGGAAGTTTTGGATGAAGTAGTCGCGTTCCATATGGACGCGGTCGAGGCAGATGTCGCGGATTTCGCGTTCGAGTTTGCGGATGTTTTCTACTTTTCCGCGCAGGCTGCTGCTGAGGCTGTCGATTTGCCGGGTGGCAAAACGGACTTCCAGCAGTTTGTTGGCAATTGCGTCGCGGTAGGCGAGATAGTCTTTGTGCCGGCTGTGGTGTTTTTCCAAACGGCCGATCATTTTTTTGTAGTCTTTTTCGATTTGGGCAAAGTGACCGATGACTTTTTGTTTCAATTCGGCGAGATTGGCTGCCGAGATTTCATCCGCATCTTCTTCCGACTCTTCGTCGTCTTCGTTTTCATCCGAATTGTCGTTGGAAGGTTTCTCGGGCACTGTGGTTTCCAAGTGCCCCAAGCCCAATTCGTTGAGCAATACTTCATTCGGGTCGATAATGGCTTCTACGACTTCGTCGACGCGGATTTCGTCTTTGCGGATTTTTTCGATGAGTTCTAAGATTTCCGCAATGGATCCCGGGCAGGCGGAGATGGCCTGAACCATATTTTTCAGGGCGTTTTCGATTTTTTTGGCGATGATGATTTCGTCTTCGCGGGTCAGCAGGTCGACCTGTCCCATTTCGCGCATATACATACGGACGGGGTCGGTCGTCCTGCCGAACTCGGAATCTGCGCTGGAAAGGGCGGCCTCGGCTTCTTCGACGGCATCATCGTCGGTAACGGCGGCATTGTCGCTTAACAATATGTCTTCCGCATCGGGGGCGTGTTCGGTAACTTGGATGCCCAAACCGGAAATCATACTGACGATGTTGTCGATTTGATCGGCATCGGACATATCGTCTGGCAGGGCGTCGTTGATTTCGGAGTAGGTAATGTAGCCGCGTTCTTTACCCATGATGATGAGCTGACGCAGGCGCGCGCGTTGCTCTTCAATGCTTAACGGACGGGTGTCGTCTTGATATTCTTCGTGATTTTGGTTTCTGGACATTGTCTGCTTTCTGTTGGTAAGGTGCCGACGGTTTGCGTTTGACCGCACCTGAAGGCGTGGCAGAGTGGGGTACTCTGATGCCGTCTGAAAGTTTGTCTAATCGGATGTTCTGCCGGTATATTATGCAGCTGTGCCTAATACTTTTCAGACGGCATAACGGTTTACGGATGGCGGAATCCGCCGGTCAATTTTGTTTTGCGGTCAGCAGCGACAGCAAAAGTTTTTTCTCGCTTTCATTTAAGCCGGATTGCAGGCTTTTTTGTTTCAATGCTTCGATTTGGCTGTATTTTAACTCATTGAGCAGTTTTTTCATGCCGATTTGGAAATTCTCGCAATCTTCTTCACTGCTGCTGTTCATTTCTTCCGACTGGTGCGTTGAATGGAAGATTCGGTTTATCGTTTCTTCGTAAGGCGAGCCGCGCATATACTCTAAAACCTGAGCGGTTTCGGGTACGGCGGCATGGCTTTTAATCGATTCGGCAAGGTTGGCAAGGCAGGCGAAATCACCGTCCAACGCCAGATAATCAGGCAGGTCTATATATGCAGCCCAATCCGGATTTATCAAGAGGCTGCGGATTTGCCGCTGTACCAGCGTCAGCATGACGGGCTGTTTGACGGAAATTGGAGGCAGTTTGTAGCTTTTTTGTTTGACGTGCCGCTTCGGCGCTTCCTGTCCCAGCAGTCGGGCGAGATTGTCGGGGTCGATGCCGACCAGCTCGCTAAGCCGTTGTTTTAACAAATAAGCCAATGCCGGAGCGGTAATCTGCGCCAAAAGTGGCGAACTGGTTTTCACCAATTCCGCCTTGCCTTCCTGCGTATTGAGATTAATGCCGTCTGAAAGATGTTCCCAGAAATACTCCGACAAAGGCTTGCTTTGATTCAGAAGCGCGTCTTCAAATTGCGCTTTTCCGTAGGCGCGGATGTAGCTGTCGGGGTCGTGTTCCTCGGGCAGGAACAAAAAATGCAGCGATTTGTCGTCCTTCAACTGCGGCAACGCGTTTTCCAGCGCGCGCCAAGCCGCTTTTCGCCCCGCGCTGTCGCCGTCGAAACAGAAATAAATACTGTCTGCCTGACGCATTAGGATTTTGACGTGTTCCGCCGTCGTTGCCGTGCCTAAGGCCGCCACACCGTAGCCCACGCCGAACTGTGCCAGCGCGACCACGTCCATATAGCCTTCGACCACTAAAATCCGTCCTGCCTCTTTTACAGCAGCACGCCCCTCATACAAGCCGTAAAGGTTTTTCCCTTTGTCAAACAAAGGTGTATCGGGAGAGTTTAGATATTTGGGTTTGGAGTCGTCCAGCACCCTGCCGCCGAAACCGATGACCTGCCCGCGCGGATTGCGGATGGGGAACATAATCCGATGGCGGAAGCGGTCGTAATGCCGCCCCTCATTGTCAATCACCATCCCCGTATCCACTAACGCAGTATTCGGGTACGGTTGGAACACTTGCGCCAAAGGCTGCCAACCGTCGGGCGCGTAGCCCAACCCATAATGCGCGATGACTTCCGCGCTCAAGCCGCGCTTGTCCAAATAAGCCTTCGCCGCCGGATTGAATTTTAGCTGTTGCGCATAAAAATCAGCCGCCGCAGCCGTCGTTTCCTCCAGCGTCTGCTGTTTTTTCTTACGTTCGGCACGGACTTCGGGATTATCGTTCTGCCCGCGCACTTTAGGCACAACCATGCCCACACGGTCGGCAAGAAACTGCACCGCCTCCGGAAACGACAGCCCCTGATGTTCCATCACAAAACCAATCGCCGAACCATGCGCCCCGCAACTGAAACAATGGTAAAACTGCTTGGTCGGACTGACCGAAAACGACGGTGTTTTTTCCTTGTGGAACGGGCAACACGCCATATAGTTCGCCCCACCTTTTTTCAGCGGGACCTGTTCGTCGATGATGTCGACAATATCGGTTTTGGCCAGAAGTTCGTCAATGAAGTCGGATGGAATCATAGTTTGGCGGGGCGGATGCCTGTTTTTAGTTTGGACGGTATCAAATCGGGAGTTTTCGGATTGTCGGTTGGATACGGTGATTCAGGCAAAATGCCGTCTGAAGCCGGAAACCGGATGTTCAGACGGCATTTGCGTTCAAACGCTTAAGCCAATTTGCCGTGGCATTGTTTGTATTTCAAACCGCTGCCGCAGGGGCAGGGGTCGTTGCGGTGGACGATTTGCCCCCGCGCTTCCAAGGCTTCGGGGCTGAAATCTGTCCCATCGGGATTAAAGGCTTCGGTAACCAGATCGGTTTGCGATTGACCCAAAAGTTCTTCCATATCGGGTGATTCGGAATGGATGGACTGGATGTTGCCGACAGGTTGCTCTTCAACCGCCGCGACAGGGTTTTGTTCGATTTGAACCGAAGTAAGCAGGGAGGCAATATGGAATTTGATGCCGTTCCACAGGTCTTGGAACATGGTAAAGGCTTCGCGTTTGTATTCCTGCTTCGGATTTTTCTGGGCATAGCTGCGCAGGTGTATGCCTTGGCGCAGGTAGTCCATAGCGGCGAGGTGTTCGCGCCATTGGTTGTCGATGACCTGCAACATCACGTTGCGCTCAAAATCAGCCATTGCCTGCTTGCCGACCAGTTCGGTTTTGGCGGCATATTCGTTTTCGATGCGTTCGATCAGGCGCTCTTTGATGTCTTGACCGTCAATTGTATTGTCTGCTTTCAGCCAGGACTGAATGTCTTCGTGCAGTCTGAATTCGGCAGCCAGACGGTTTTCCAGAGTCGGAATGTCCCATTGTTCTTCCATGCTGTCCGGCGGCATATATATGTCTACAAGTCCGCCGATGACATCAAAACGGATTTCCTTCATCAGGTCGCTGATGTCTTTGCTGGTTAAAATTTCGTTGCGTTGGCTGTAAATGACTTTGCGCTGTTCGTTGGCGACGTCGTCGTATTCCAAAACCTGTTTGCGCATATCGAAGTTTCTGCCTTCGACTTTGCGTTGCGCGCCTTCGATTTGGCGTGTCAGCAGGTTGTGCTCGATGGCGACGCCGCGTTCGGGTGCAAGGCGGTTGAGGATGGCGGCGGCGCGGTCGAGTGCGAAGAGGCGCAGCAATGGGTCTTCAAAGGAGAGGTAGAAACGGCTGGATCCGGGGTCGCCCTGACGGCCGGAGCGTCCGCGCAATTGGTTGTCGATACGGCGGCTTTCGTGGCGTTCTGTGCCGATGATGTGCAAACCGCCTGCTTCCATAACCTTGTCGTGTTCTGCCTGCCAGCCGTTTTCGAGTGCGGTGATTTGTGCCTGTTTCTCTTCGTCGCTCAAGGTTTCGTCGGCGCGGATGGCATCGGTTTGGTGCTTCAGGTTGCCGCCCAATACGATGTCCGTACCGCGTCCCGCCATATTGGTGGCAACGGTAATCGCGCCGACTTTGCCGGCTTGGGCGACAATCAGGGCTTCACGTTCGTGTTCTTTGGCGTTGAGGACGTTGTGCGGCAGTCCGGCTTTTTGCAGAAGGTGGGAGACCAGTTCGGAGTTTTCGATGCTGGTCGTGCCGACGAGGACGGGCTGCCCGCGTTTGTGGCATTCCTCGATGTCTTTGACGACGGCTTCGAATTTTTCTTCGGCGGAACGGAAAATCTGGTCGTTGAAGTCTTTGCGCTGTACGGGGCGGTTGGTCGGGATAATGACGGTTTCGAGGTTGTAGATGCTTTGGAACTCGAAAGCCTCGGTATCTGCCGTACCAGTCATACCGGAGAGCTTGGTGTACAGGCGGAAATAGTTTTGGAAGGTAATAGATGCAAGCGTTTGGTTTTCGCGTTTGATTTCCACGCCTTCTTTGGCTTCCACGGCTTGATGCAGGCCTTCGGACCAGCGGCGGCCGGACATCAGACGGCCTGTAAATTCGTCAACGATGACGATTTCGCCGTCTTGGATAACGTAATGTTGGTCTTTGTGGAACAGCGAGTGCGCGCGCAGGGCAGCCATAAGGTGGTGCATCAGGGAGATATTTGCCGCCGAGTACAGTGAGTCGTTTTCTGCCAGCAGCCCCATTTGGGTCAGGATTTGTTCGGCGTGTTCGTGACCTGCTTCGCTCAGGATGACCTGATGTGCCTTTTCGTCGACCCAATAGTCGCCTTCTCCTTCTTCTGTCTCTTGACGGACGAGGTGGGGCGGAACGGTATTCATGATTTGGTAGAGCTGGATGTTGTCGTCCGCCTGGCCGGAAATAATCAGCGGAGTACGCGCTTCGTCAATTAAGATGGAGTCCACTTCGTCAACGACGGCGAAATTCAATTCGCGCTGCACTTTGTCGTATTGGTCGGTAACCATATTGTCGCGCAGGTAGTCGAAGCCGAATTCATTATTTGTGCCGTAGGTGATATCGGCGGCATAGGCGTTTTGACGGTCGAACGGCTGCATGTCTGAAATAATCACGCCCACGGTAAGACCGAGGAAATTATAGAGGGGCTCCATGATGCCCGCATCGCGTGAGGCAAGGTAGTCGTTGACGGTTACGACGTGTACGCCTTTGCCGGCAAGTGCGTTGAGATAAACGGCAAGGGTGGCGACCAAGGTTTTACCTTCGCCGGTACGCATTTCGGCGATTTTACCGTTGTGCAGCACCATGCCACCGATCAGTTGCACGTCGAAGTGGCGCATGCCGAGCACACGGCGGGATGCTTCGCGGCAGACGGCGAAGGCTTCGACCAAGATGTCGTCCAGAGTCTGTCCGTCGGCCAGGCGTTGTTTGAATTCGGCTGTTTTGGCCTGTAAATCCGCATCGCTCAAGGCTTTCATTTGTTCTTCGAGTGCGTTGATTTTGACAACGGATTTGCGGTATTGTTTGAGCAGCCTATCGTTGCGGCTGCCGAAGATTTTCTTGGCAATGTTTGTCAGCATGAATAATTCCTGCGCCTGATATAATAGTGGGGCGAAAACGCGATTTTAGCACAAGCGTTTGTGCAAAGTGCTAATGCCGTCTGAAATAAAGGCGCGTTTGCGGTATTTCAATCTTTTTGGGTGTATGTTTTATGAATTTGGAACAGTTGGGCAGGCGGGACGCGCTGCTTTCCGGACTTTTGAAACAGGCGGGACAGTGGCGGCGGTTGGATGCCGCCGTGAAAAAACTGCTGCCCGCCAACCTGCACCCTCATTTTCAGACGGCATGTATCGAAGACGGCAGGCTTGTCCTTTTGGCGGCAAACAATATGGCGGCATCGCGTTTGAAAATGATTGCACCGTCGGTATTGCCGCAGTTGGCAGGGCTTGACGCTTCGATACGGTCTGTTTCGGTCAGGCTGGTCCCGAAACCGGAAAAACCGCAGAAAACCAATACCCTGCATTTGAGTAAGGCTGCGCTGGAGAGTTTCGATTCGGCGGCGGCAAAGTTGGAAAAACGGCATCCCGAATTGGCGGCAGTGCTGGCGGAGCTGGTCAGGAAGCACGGGGCATAAGGCGGCCGGCAGGGATGTTGTAAATATCCGTTAATATTTACGCGGCGGGGGACGGCTTCCCTAATACTAAAGAAATAGGTTCGGGGTAAAATTGCCCTTTCTTGGGTAAACGATTGTAAACTTGCAAACAGGCTTTGATTTCAAATGAAATTTGTAGCAAAATGCCGCCCCGAAACATCTGTTTGTGCAACGCAGCGGAATCTTTTTCAAGGTTTTGTTAATGGCGGTTGTACTTTGATTTCCGTAAAACCGAATATTATTTTATCGATTGGAGATTTACCATGAAAGCTTATCTGGCCTTGATTTCTGCCGCCGTTATCGGTTTGGCTGCCTGCTCTCAAGAACCTGCCGCGCCTGCTGCCGAGGCAACTCCTGCTGCTGAAGCACCCGCTTCCGAAGCACCCGCTTCCGAAGCTGCTCCTGCAGATGCTGCTCCTGCAGATGCTGCTCCTGCAGATGCTGCCGAAGCCCCTGCTGCCGGTAACTGTGCGGCAACTGTCGAATCCAACGACAATATGCAGTTCAACACCAAAGACATCCAAGTCAGCAAAGCATGTAAAGAGTTCACCATCACTCTGAAACATACCGGTACGCAACCCAAAGCCAGCATGGGTCACAACCTCGTGATTGCCAAAGCTGAAGACATGGACGGCGTATTTAAAGACGGCGTAGGTGCTGCCGATACCGATTATGTTAAACCTGACGATGCACGCGTTATTGCCCACACCAAACTGATCGGCGGCGGCGAAGAGTCTTCCCTGACTTTGGATCCTGCCAAATTGGCTGACGGCGACTACAAATTTGCCTGCACCTTCCCGGGTCACGGTGCTTTGATGAACGGTAAAGTTACTTTGGTTGACTAATCCGTCTAAAGCTTGAAAACAGACAGCCTGCCTTGCGCAGGCTGTTTTGTTATAATTTGGAAACGTTAATTTAAGAATAAAACCTAAAAACCATGAATCCGTTTGAAACCAAAAGCGTTACCTTTGCCGAACCGATTGAAATGCTGTATGCCTGCCACGGCAAAGTGCGCCGTTTCTGCGGACAAGTTGCCATGCTGTCGGACTATATCGCCGAAAACGGCTGCAATCAGATTGTTTTGCAAACCATCCGCCAAATCGCCCAGTATTTCAACGTTGCCGCGCCGCTGCACCATGAAGACGAGGAAGAAAACTTTTTCCCGCTCCTGCTGCAATACGCGCCGCAAGCCCAAGAAAGCGTGGATGAGCTTTTGCGCCAACATGTGAGCCTACATGGCAACTGGGACGCCGTGGCTGCCGAATTTGCCAAACTCGAAGCAGACAACGTCTATATCCCTGATGCGGAAGCGTTCAAACGCTTTGTGGCGGGATATGATGTTCATTTGGCGATTGAAGAACCCTTGTTCGACATGGGCAAGATGTTTATCCCCAAAGAGAAACTGACCGAAATCGGCGAAATCATGGCGGCGCGCAGGCGCAGATAAGGTCATTTACAGATTACCGTTTCTTCAAACAAAGGTCGTCTTAAAACTTGAAAACAGAGTTTCAGGCGACCCCAGTATCCCCGTAACACAACCACGTCGTCTGAAAAGGAAGCCAACCATGCTGACCCCGAAAAGCTGCGATTTGTTCAATATCCCGTTTTTCCAGTTTGCCCAGCTCAAGAAATACCAGCCCGAAAGCATTCCGCAAATCAAAGCCGATTACAAGGAAAACTGGCAGATATGGCAGCAGTTGATTCAGCAGGTTGCCGCCGAATTGGGCGAACCTTTCGCCCCGCCGCATATCGAACGCTGGTGCAACGGCTGGCAGGTGCGCGCCCATTTCTTTGCCTATTTCAAATACGCCCAATACAAGAACTCTGCTGCCATCCTGTCGATACTACTTAACCGCCGCCGTCTGAGCGTCAGCTTGGATTGGCACTGCTACAAAGCCGACGTGTCGCCGATTGCGCTGCCGGAATACAACCGCTGGCTGGATGATTTCGATACCGACAAATACGCCGCATTCGATATGTGGCACGGTGCGGAAAGCGAATACGACGACTACCGCACCGTCGCGCAGCAAAATGAATCCGACCGAAGGTTGCAAAACGACGAAGATTTCTTCTGCATCGGCAAACACATCGAGCGCGACGATTTGGGCAGGCAGGATGTCGTGAAATGGATAGCGGAAACAGTGGAAGATTTGCTGCCGCTTTACGAAGCGTGTCATGGTGCTTGACCTGAAGAACCCGCTTCGCTATCGTTAGCCCGTTCCATTCAACATCAAATGCCGTCTGAAACTCCGTTCAGACGGCATCTCAAACAGAAAAGCCGAAAAATGACCGAAACCCGATCCCTAGAACTCGCCAAAGAATTGATTGCCCGACCGTCCGTTACGCCGGATGACCAAAATTGCCAACAACTGCTTGCCGAACGCCTGCACAAAATCGGTTTTGCGGCTGAGGAACTCCATTTCGGCGACACCAAAAACATCTGGTTGCGACGCGGCACGAAAGCTCCCGTCATCTGTTTTGCAGGGCATACCGACGTTGTGCCGACGGGCCCTGTTGAAAAATGGGATTCGCCCCCGTTCGAGCCGACCGAGCGCGACGGAAGATTATACGGGCGCGGCGCGGCGGACATGAAAACCAGCATCGCCTGCTTCGTTACCGCCTGCGAACGCTTCGTTGCCGAACACCCTGACCACCAAGGCAGCATTGCGCTTCTGATTACTTCTGACGAAGAGGGCGACGCGCTGGACGGTACGACCAAAGTCGTCGATGTGTTGAAAGCGCGCGGAGAGTTGATTGACTACTGCATCGTCGGCGAACCGACTGCCGTGGACAAATTGGGCGATATGATTAAAAACGGCCGGCGCGGCTCGCTGTCGGGCAACCTGACCGTCAAAGGCAAGCAAGGCCATATTGCCTATCCCCATTTGGCAATCAATCCCGTGCATACTTTTGCCCCAGCCTTGTTAGAGCTGACGCAGGAAGTCTGGGACGAAGGCAACGAATACTTTCCGCCGACCAGTTTCCAAATTTCCAATATCAACGGCGGCACAGGCGCGACCAACGTCATTCCGGGCGAGCTGAACGTCAAATTCAATTTCCGCTTCTCCACCGAGTCTACCGAAGCAGGGCTGAAACAACGCGTCCACGCCATTTTGGACAAACACGGCGTGCAATACGATTTGCAGTGGTCGTGTTCAGGGCAGCCCTTCCTGACCCAAGCGGGCAAACTGACCGACGTGGCACGCGCCGCCATCGCCGAAACCTGCGGCGTAGAGACCGAATTGTCTACCACCGGCGGTACTTCGGACGGACGCTTCATCAAAGCCATTGCAAAAGAACTTATCGAACTGGGCCCGTCCAACGCCACCATCCACCAAATCAACGAAAACGTGCGGCTGGACGACATTCCAAAGCTGTCGGCGGTGTATGAGGGGATATTGGCGCGGTTGTTGGCTGAAAAGGCCGTCTGAAAAGAAAATGGGCTGTCGGATATGGATGTCCGACAATTTGATTAGACCTAACATGAGTTCGAGATAACGCATTGATTTTTATGTAGAGCGATTTATTTGAACGGCAATCCATTCCCTCTCCCGTGGGAGAGGGTTAGGGAGAGGGCATCGGGGCGGTAACGGAAATATTGTCTGTATCTGCCCCGTTTTACCCTCTCCCCGAGCCTCCCCAACAGGGGAGGGAGCCAAGTTGCAGGCACGCCGACGGAATTTCGCTTTGCATTAACTGCCTTATTTCGAACGTACGTCAAACTTAAATTTGCAATGCCGTCTGAAAAGAAGATGGGCTGTCGGATACGGATATCCGACCATTTGATTAGACCTAACGTGGGTTTGAGATAACGCATTGATTTTTATGTAGGACGATTTATTTAAACGGCAATCCATTCCCTCTCCCGTGGGAGAGGGTTGGGGAGAGGGCATCGGGGCGGCAACGGAAATATTGTCTGTATCTGCCACGTTTTACCCTCCCCCACAGGGGAGGGAGCCAAGTTGCAGGCACGCCGACGGAATATGGTTGAAACCCGGCCATTCGGGGTAGTGGGATTTTGGTTTATTGTTGGGAAGTAACCCTTTCCAAATCAGGGTAAACAGGGCTGTGCCTTATGTGCAGCCCTGTGTGTTGAAACATTGAGGAATATAACCGTGCCGTCAAATTACTTTCATACGCGTGAACGATTGGGTGCTTTAGGCGGCATCGTGCAACATCATACCGCCTTGTACCGCAGCGTGGCGGTACATGAACCAACCGTGGTTATCGTGCGGCGCGGATGCAAGAAGCTGCGGTGGGCGGGGCGCGAATTGGGGATTGCGGCGGGTGAGGCGGTTGCCTTGGCAGGCGGGCAGACGTTTGACGTCATCAATATTCCCGATTCAGACGGCCTCTATCAGGCGCAATGGATTGCTTTCGAACAGGAAGCCATAGAAAGGTTTGCCGCACAATACGGGACGGCGCAGGCAGTGTGCGATGCGGTGAAGCTGCCGCACCCCGGGCGGATGAACGCGGCGTTTGATTATGCGGCTGCGGTGCTGGCGGATGAAGAAGTGCCGCACAATGCGGCGGAGGCCGCGCTTTGCGGCGTGTTGGCGTGGTTGCAGCATGACGGCATCGGTTTTGCCGTGTACGAAGGCGTCAACCTGATGCGGCAAATCCGCAAACTGATTACCGCCGATATGGCTGCGGACTGGTCGTCGGCGATGTTGGCGCAGCGGCTTAATTGCAGCGAGGCCGCGTTGCGGCGGCGGTTGGCGCGGCAGGACACGAATTTCCGTACGCTGCTGACGGATGTACGCATGATGCGCGCGCTGACGCTGTTGCAGGTTACGCAATGGCCGGTGGCGCAGATTGCCGACGCGGTCGGCTATGACTGTCCGTCCCGTTTCAGTGCGCGCTTCAAAGAGCGGTTCGGTTGCGTACCGTCAGCGGTCCGCTCGGAAGCGGGGCCGACGGCATATCGGCGCACGGGGCAGGTCAGCGTCGGTGTTCTACCGTGAATTTCGCTTCTCCCAAGCTGTTTGCCTTAGTAAAGAAACCGACCAGCGCGGGTGTGGATTCAGCGGTGATGTTCGGCAGCTTGGCGACTTTCAGCGCGGTGAGCGTGAATTCGTAGCGGTGTTTCCTGCCTTCGGGGGGGCATGCGCCGCCGTAGCCCGGCGTGCCGAAGTCTGTGCGGGTTTGCAGCGCGCCTTTGGGCAGCCTGCCGCCTTGCGCGGTAATGCCTGCGGGCAGGCGGCGGACATCGGCGGGAATGTCGGCGACCACCCAATGCATCCAGCCCAGGCCGGTTGGCGCGTCTTTATCGTAAACGGTCAGGACGAAACTTTTTGTCCCTGCGGGCGGATTTTTCCACGACAGCGCGGGCGAAGCATTGCCGCCCGAACAGCCGAAACCGTAAGGCGCGCTCAAAAGCTGGTTTTGCGTGAAGCCGCCGTCTTCGGACGGGTTGTCGAATTGCAGCGTGAATGCGCCCTCGGCAAAGGCAGCGGTTGAAAAAGCCAGCAGTACGGCGGAGAGGATGCGGGTTTGCATAGATGATTCTTTTGCTTGATGAATAAGTGGATTCATTATAGGCTGTCAACGGCGGCAGGAATGTGCCGAAACGGTTGGATGATGTGCCGAAATGCGCAAATGCAAAAATCCGTGGTTTCAGATGACCCTTCGCAGGTCGTCTGAAATCTTTAATTCCTTTCCCTGATGCTTTAGAAATATCGAATATTTAGGAATTGCCGCAACCTAACCCTCAAGATTTACGTCGTAGCCCGTTCCTGCATCAGCGTGCGGGAATGGCGAAAATTGGGGATTTTGCCGTCAAATCCATGATAGAGATACGGAGCAAACGAATGATTACCCTGCCTTCCTTAAACAACCTGCCGTCAAAATGGGATGAAATCCGCCATTGGCTCGAAACCCAAGTTTTTGAGTGCGAAGTCATGCCGTATCCCAATCTGACGGAACACGAAGCCAAGCAGTTCGAGCAGGATTTTATCGACCGTATCGGTTGCGCGCCTGAAGAATATGTCCGCATCCGCCGAGCCATCCGCATGTTGGAAGCGAGTTATCCTGACAGCCCGAACGAATTAACTACTGCCGCCATTGCCACGCCTTTGGGCGAGATGTTGGCGGTGTTCGGCGGTAACGGCTTGTGTTTGCTGGAGTTTGTCGGGCAGAAACATATGGAGCAGGAAATTATTGCTGTCCAAAAAGCCTTGCGCGGACGGTTTGTGTTTCGGGAAGATGAGCGGACGCAACTTCTGCGGCAGGAATTGGACTTGTATTTCCAATGCCGTCTGAAAACCTTTGCCACGCACTTGGAAATGATTGGTACGGCGTTTCAAAAACAGGCGTGGGACACGCTTTTGGCGATTCCTTACGGCGAAACGCGCAGCTACAAGGAGCAGGCGCAGCGTTTGGGCAATCCCAAAGCCGTCCGCGCCGTTGCCGCTGCAAACGGGCAGAACAAGGTGTCTATCTTGATTCCCTGCCACCGCGTCATCGGCAGCGACGGCAAACTGACCGGCTACGCGGGCGGGTTGAACCGCAAACAGTTTTTACTGGCTTTGGAACGCGGCGAAGTTCAGACGGCATTGTTTTGACGGGCGCGGAGGACAACGGGGCTTGAGGGGTTCAAGCCCCGTCCGCCTTTCAGACGGCATCGGAGGTTTTTTCCGCCCCGGTTTGGCTTTGTGCCGCCTGATACAGGTAAACCGTTGCCAACGGCGGTACGGTTACGGACAGGGAATTTGGTTTGCCATGCGACCAAACTTCTTCTGTTTTCAAGGTTGCGCCGGCAGAAACACCGCTGCCTTTGTAATGCAGGCCGTCTGAATTGAGGATTTCGCGGTATCCGCCGGCAGAATTCACACCGAAGCGGTAGCCTTCGCGTACCACAGGCGTGAAGTTGCTGATGACGATGACGCGGTTGCCTTCGCGGTCGCGGCGTTCGAAGACGAAGACGGAATTGTCGCCGTCGTCGGCAACCAGCCATTCGAAGCCTTCCGGCCATTGGTCGAGCTGGTAAAGCGGCGCGGTGTCTTTATAGACGCGGTTCAAATCGCGCACGAAGTCTTGCACGCCTTTGTGCCGGCCGCCTTCTTGGTCGAGCAAGAACCAATCCAGTCCTTCGTTGTAATTCCACTCTCTGCCTTGCGCGAACTCGTTGCCCATAAACAGGAGTTTTTTGCCGGGGAAGCCGTACATGAAGCCGTAGTAGGCGCGCAGGTTGGCGAATTGCTGCCAACAGTCGCCGGGCATACGTCCGAGCAGCGAGCGTTTGCCGTGTACGACTTCATCGTGTGAAAGCGGCAGGACGAAGTTTTCGCTGTACTGGTACATCATGCCGAAGGTCATTTTGTTGTGGTGATATTTGCGGTTGATAGGGTCTTCCATCATGTAGCGCAGGGTATCGTTCATCCAGCCCATATTCCATTTGAAGCTGAAGTTCAAACCTTCTTGACGGGTTACGTTGGCAAATGATGTAGATTCTTCGGCAATTTCGGTCGCAGCCGGAACTTCTTCTTTCAACATGGTGTTGGTATCGCGCAGGAAAGCGATGGCTTCAAGGTTTTCATGACCGCCGTATTGGTTCGGAATCCACTCGCCGTCTTTGCGCGAGTAGTTGCGGTAAATCATCGAAGCCACCGCATCCACGCGGATGCCGTCGAAACCGAAACGCTCTATCCAATACAGGGCGTTGCCTTGCAGGAAGTTTTTGACTTCGTTCCTGCCGAAGTTGTAAATCAGGGTGTTCCAGTCTTGGTGGAAACCTTCGCGGGGGTCGGCGTGTTCGTACAGCGCAGTGCCGTCAAACTTGGCAAGCCCGTGGTCGTCGGTAGGGAAGTGTCCGACCACCCAGTCGAGGATGACGCCGATGCCTTCGTCGTGGGCGGCTTTAATCAGGGCGCGCAATTCGTCGGGCGAACCGAAACGGCTGGTCGGCGCATACAATCCGGTCGCCTGATAGCCCCACGAGCCGTCAAACGGGTATTCGGAGACGGGCAAGAGTTCGATATGGGTAAAGCCCATGTCTTTGACGTATGCGACCAATTCTTTGGCGAGCTGTCCGTAAGTCAGCCAGTAGTTGTTTTCGGGATTGCGTTTCCACGAACCCAAATGCACTTCGTAAATGTTGATGGGCGCGTCAACGGCGTTGGCGCGGGCGCGGAAGTCGGGGGCTTCGACTTTTTCCGGCAAACCGCGCACGACAGACGCGGTATTCGGACGCAACTCCGCACCGAAGGCATACGGGTCGGCTTTTTGCCGCACATTGCCGCCGGCATCGCGGATTTCAAATTTATAGAGGGCATTGGGTTTGACTGCCGGAATAAAAATTTCCCAAATACCGTTGTCGCGGTGGAAACGCATCACATGGTGGCGGCCGTCCCAGTGGTTGAATTCTCCGATGACGGAAACGCGTTGGGCGTTCGGCGCCCATACGGCAAAGCGTACGCCCTTCACACCGTCCAACTCGGCAAAATGCGCGCCCAAAGTTTCATAAGGGCGCAGGTGTCTGCCTTCCGCCAACAGCCAAGAATCCATTTCTTCCAATGCCGACGGGAAGCGGTAGGGGTCTTCTTCGCGCACGGGGTTGCCGTTTCCGCCGTAATAGACGTTCAGCGCATAATCGGGCGCATCATCGGGCAGTACGGCGACAAAGAATCCGCGCTCATCGATTTTTTCAGACGGCACAATCAGTCTGCCGCTTTCACGGTTGACAATATCTACTGCCGAAGCGTCGGGAATCAGCGTGCGCACGACTTCGCCGCCTTCGGGAAGGCGGTGCCGTCCCAAATAGGCGAATACGTCGCCGTGGGCCGCAAAAAACAGGCTGTCAACCGTGTCGCGTTCGGCTTGGTCGGGTTGGCGGTAGGAAAGGGTTGGGCAGTTCTTTTTCATACGGACTCCGTCAATCATGGCAAGTTGGGCGGTCATGGTTCGGCAATCTGCAAAGTCTTCCAGTGCAAGAGGCATTTTGCGCGCCCAGTTGGGATAACCCTCGGCAACGCCCGGCACATTCAGGTTGTCGCCCACGCCCAGCAGGTTTTCCAGTTGCACCGCATACAGCCTGCTGCGGCTCATCGCGGCGTATTTGTGGATGGCGGACATCAGCCCTTCCGTCATTTCAGACGGCATTGTACTGTCTTTGTCCAAACAGCCGCATTGTTTAAGTTTGTCGAACAGGTCTGCCTTGTCGTGTTCGCGCGCTTCCAATGCCGTCTGAAAAGTTTCCGCATCGGGAATCGTGCCCAGGCGGAACATGGTTTCCAAATCCTTGCCCGTCCAATAACCCGCCAAAGGCGCGACATCGTGCGTGCTGACGACCGTAATCGCCTGTTCGGGATATTCATCGGGCAATTCAAAACCGTGCCTGCCTTTGCTGAAATACACGACCTTATAAGAAAACACCTGATAACGGTTCAGCAAATAACGCACCCGGTCGGGCACCGTCCCCAAATCCTCGCCGATGACGATGCAGCGGTTACGCCGGCTTTCCAAAGCCAAAATGGCAAACATCACGTCCGCGTCGTAATGCACATACGCACCCAAGTCCGCCGTCCCGCCCGCAACCCACCACAGGCGGTACAGAGCCATCACATGATCGATACGCAAGATGCCGTAAAGCCGCATATTTTCACGCAGCAGCCGGACAAACTTCTCATAACCCGTGTGCTTCAGCATTATCGGATTGAGCGGCGGCAAATCCCAGTTTTGCCCCGTCGGGCACAAAGGATCGGGCGGTGCGCCGACAGACATATCCATACAATAATCTTGGCGGTTTAACCAAGTGTCCGCGCCGCCGCGCGCCACGCCGACCGCCAAATCGCCGTAAATCCCCAACTTGATGCCGAGTCTGACCGCCGTTTCCTGCACTTTGTACCATTGTTCCGCGCAAAGCCATTGCAGCCACATATGAAAACGGATGTCGTGTCCGTAGTTGGCGGCAAAGTTTTTGACGGCTTCGCCGTCGGGGTCGTGAAACTCGGCAGACCAGGATTGCCAGCCTATGCCGTTGCAGCCGCCGTAATGTTGGTCGAGGGCTTCAAACAGCCCGAATCCCGACAGTGCCGCTCCTTTTTCTTCCGAAAATGCGGCAAAAGCCGCACGTTCCTTTTGGGCGGCTTCGCACGGTTCGGTTTCAAATGCTTGGAATGCCGCCTGAAGAGCTTCGCGTTTGAATGCCCAAACCGCCGTGTAGGTTACGGTATCGGTAATCCGCAGTGCGGCAATGCGCCGCTGCATTTTTTCTTGGGCAAAACGGTTTTTCAGGGTTTCGCTGTAGGAAAACGCCCCGACTTTTTCCACATCCAGATAAATCGGATTGAGCCATTCGCGCGAAGACGGGCTGTACGGGCTGGCAAAGGCGGGCTTGGCACTGAAAAGCGCGTGCAGCGGATTGATGCCGACGAAATCCAGCTTTTTCTCTGCCGCATAAGCCATCAGGTTCTGTAAATCGGTAAAGTCGCCTATGCCCCAGTTGCGGTGCGAACGCAGGCTGTACAAATGCACCGTCAGCCCGTTCATTCTTGCGCCGCAGTTTGGTTCGGGCGGACGGTAAACCGATTGCGGTGCGACAATCAGACGGATTTTTCCGGCAGCGCACGAAAGGGTGTAGTAGCCGCAAGGGAGGTCGGGTAGGGCGAGTCGGTATGTGCCGTGGTCGTCGCGGCTGAGGGGTAAAACCCGATGTGTGCCGTTTTCATCTTCCAAAACGGTTTCCGTTTCGTCCGACCATGCGGACGGCAGGGTCAGATTTTCGCATCCGTGTTCGCGGGCTGCCAGCGTGTCGAGATAAATGCCGTCTGAAACACCGTCTTTCTGCAAAGTATCGGCTATCGTTTCCCATATCTCGGGCGGCGTGGCGCGATATACGCCGCCGATGTCGTGAAACCCCAGGCTGATGCCCAAAGCAGAGGTCTGCTGTTCCGATACGGTATCCATCTTGTCGTCCTGTCTGTTGTCCGTAATCTCAAGGCGTAATCTTAATATAAATACGGAATGATGACGGCTGTAATTGCGTGTAACGGCGGTTTCTTCCATATTGTTTGATTTGAACCAATATGCCGTCTGAAGCCGGTTTTCCCGTTCAGACGGCATATTTGGCTAAATATCTTTTCCATTCATATATTTGTAGTTTTGTTACCCGTTTGGACAAAATTAAGGATTGACACATTTTTTCCGGACGCTATAATACGCCCCATTCCCCGATAGCTCAGTCGGTAGAGCGACGGACTGTTAATCCGCAGGTCCCTGGTTCGAGCCCAGGTCGGGGAGCCAGAATTTTGAAGCCCGAACTTGAATGTTCGGGCTTTTTCATATTTGCACATCCGGCGTTCGGAATGCGGCGAGATAGGTTTTCCAACGGTTTCGCGGTAAAATTCCGCCTGTCTGATTTCGGTTTCTTGTTATGTCCATCAAAATCCTGATTATTTCCCCCAGTTGGATAGGCGACTGCGTGATGACCCAGCCCTTGTTCCGCCGTTTGAAGGGACTTCACCCCGGTTGCACGATTGATGTGTTCGCACCGAAGTGGTCGATGGCGGTGTTTGAGCGTATGCCTGAAGTGAATGAGATTCTTGAAAATCCGTTCGGACACGGTGCGTTGGAGTTGAAACGCCGTTGGCGGGTCGGCAGGGAGTTGGGACGGCGCGGCTACAATCAGGTTATCGTGTTGCCGGGTTCTTTGAAGTCGGCAGTCATCGCGCTGGCAACGGGCATCGGAAAAAGAACAGGTTATGTCGGCGAAAGCCGTTATTTTTTGCTGAACGATATACGCAGGCTGGATAAGGAACGTCTGCCGTTGATGGTGGACAGATATACGGCTCTCGCGCATCAGAGTCAGGAAGATTTTGACGGGCATTCGGGATTCCCCGAGTTTTCCATTGATGAACGGCGGCGGGAAATTTCTGTCGAAACTTTCGGTTTGAATCTTGGAAAGCCTGTTCTGGCTTTTTGCCCGGGGGCGGAATTCGGGCCGGCAAAGCGTTGGCCGGCAAGGCATTTTGCCGAGTTGGGCAAACACTATTCGGCGGCGGGCTGGCAGGTTTGGCTGTTCGGTTCGCAAAAAGATGATGAAATTGCCGAAGAAATCAACCGCCTTTCAGATGGCATATGTGTCAATTTGTGCGGCAAAACCGATTTGTCGCAGGCAATGGATTTGCTGTCGTTGGCGGACACGGTCGTGTGCAACGACAGCGGGCTGATGCACTTGGCGGCGGCATTGGGCAGGAAGGTGGTGGCGGTTTACGGTTCGTCCAGCCCGACGCATACGCCGCCTTTGAGCGACAGGGCAAAAATCGTCAGCCTGCACTTGGAATGTTCCCCGTGTTTCAAGCGGGAATGTCCGTTGGGGCATACAGACTGCCTCAACAAACTTTATCCCGACAGGATTGTGCAGGCGGTTGAAGAGGCGGTATGATGGCTTCTGTTTTCGGATTTATGCCGTCTGACGGCGGATATTGATAGGATGTTTATGGCTATTGCGAATAATAAAAAAGCATTTCACGATTTTTTCATTGAAGACCGGATTGAAGCCGGTTTGGTCTTGGAAGGCTGGGAAGTCAAAGCAATCCGCGCCGCGCGCGTACAGCTTAAAGAGAGTTATATCTATTGGAAAAAAGATGCGTTTTATCTGGTCGGCTGCCATATTACTGCGTTGCCCACAGCCTCGACACACATCAAACCTGATGCCACGCGCCCGCGCAAGCTGTTATTAAAACAGTCGGAAATCAACAAATTAATCGGAAAAACGGAACGCGCCGGCTACACCATCGTGCCGCTGGATTTGCATTTTTCACGCGGAAAAATCAAGATGGAAATCGGTTTGGCAAAAGGTAAGAAACAGCACGACAAACGCCAGAGTATGAAAGAGGCGGATTGGAAACGCGAGAAACAGCGGTTGATTAAGCATACGCGCTGATGGGGGATGCGGTTTCAGACGGCATTTGAACAATGCCGTCTGACGGTTGTTTAGACAATGGTGTTGAAATACGAAACGGAAAAACAGGGCGGTTGCCCTGTTTTCTATTTGCGTAAAAGATGCGGATGACGGGAAGCGGAAAAACGGATTTGTCTTCATTAAAGTTTCCGTGATGTTTGAAATATGTTTAGTAAATGCTGACCAGTACATTGCTATTTGAATGCCGGGCGGTTTTGTAAAAATTGCCGATTTTGTAAAAGTAGTCGGTAATTTCTTCTTTTATATCATCAATTTCATCTTCATAATCCCAAATGTCGGGGTAGATATGATGCTCTTTGCACACCTGCATACTGAAATGCTCCATTGCGCTTTTTATGTCGAAGCCTTCCAAAGCTGAGACGATTTCATGGATTTGGGTGGATTCGATATAAGCGGCGTATCCGTCGCTGTCCGAAATAGGTGTCGTTCCGACGATTGATTCGGATAACAGATTGCCCTTTAAGGGATTTTCTGCACTTGTTCCGGTCAGTACAAAATGCAAAATATCCCACATTTTATCGATGTCGAGGCAGACGGCAGCCTCATCCTCCAAATCTTCCAGTTCTTCAAACAATTCTTGCCATTCGGCATCGGTATTTTTAAGCAAAGCCAGTTTTTCATTATCGACCAGTTGATAGGTTGCTGTCATTCCCATGATATTTCCTATAATTTAATTTTGAATCAGTTATTTATGGAAGAAGTTTTCCAGGGTTCATGATGTTATATGGATCAAGGTGTTGTTTGATGCTTTTCATCAGGGCGATTTCGGCAGGTGTGCGTACTTTGTCCAGCCACTGTTTTTTGATGATACCTATGCCGTGTTCGGCAGCAATTGTACCGTTGCAGGCAAGAACGTTGCAATAGACTGTGCTGTTAATGTCGTTTTCGTAACGATAGACTTCATTGCTGAGGATTTCGGGCAGGAAAGTATTGTAGTGCAGGCTGCCGTCGCCCAGATGTCCGAAGCAGACGATTTGTATGCCTTTGAAATTCTGTTCCAAATCTTTGGCGCACCGGCGGACAAAGTCGGCAACGCGCCCGATGGGGACGGCAATATCGTGTTTGATGCTGGTGCCCAGTTTGCGTTGTGAAACGGAGATGTTTTCGCGCAACGCCCACATATGGATACGTTCTTGTTCGCTTTGTGCCAATACGCTGTCGGTAAAGCCCTTTTCATATAGGAATTCGGCAAGTTGCCCGTCAAGGCTGCCGTTTGGCAGTGAATCGGTCAATTCAAGCAGGATGTTCCATTCTGAGTGTGTCGGCAGGGGGAGGTTGCTGAATTCGGAGGACAACTCGGCAGCAAAACGGCTGATCAGCTCAAAACTGCATAGGCGTTCGGCAAAGTGTGCTTGGGTTTCGGTCAGCAGGCGGACGGCGGATTCGATGTCGGGTATGCCGACCCATGCGGTTGCTTTGTCTAATGGGCGGGCAAACAGCTTGAGCGTGGCTGCAGTGATGATGCCCAGTGTACCTTCGCTGCCGATAAACAGATGGCGCAGGTCGTAGCCGGTGGTGTTTTTATGCAGGGGATGGAGATGGGAAACCAGTTCGCCGTTGGGGAGGACGACTTCCAAACCGATAACCAGGTCGCGCATCGTGCCGTAACGCAATACGTTCAAACCTCCGGCATTGCAGGCGATGTTGCCGCCGATTTGGCACGAGCCTTCGCTGGCGAGACTGAGTGGAAACAGCCTGTTTGAGGCTTCGGCTGCCTGTTGGACGGTTTGGAGTACGGAACCTGCTTCGACGGTTATGCAGTTGTCTGACAAATTGATGCTGCGGATGCGGTTAAGTTTTGAAAGGTTAAGCAATACGCCGTTTTCCGATACTGCCGCGCCGCACAAACCGGTATTGCCGCCTTGCGGCGTAACCGGAATACGGTGTTTGTGGCAGAAACGCATAATGGTTTGTACGCTTTCAACGCTGCGCGGCTGCAAAATGATGTCTGGTGCAGACGTAAAGCGGTTGCGCCGGTCTTCTAAAAGCGTCGGAGAAGGTTCGACAATTTCATCTGCCGGCAGGAGTCGGGAAAATTCGGTATGCAGGTCAAGCATGTTTGTCGGAAGGGTGGGGAGGAGATTGAGGAAGGGAATCTGATGCCGTCTGAAAAGTCAAAAAAGCAGGATACTGAACGTATCCTGCTTTTTTGCAAGCGGAAAATGCTTATTTTGCAGCTTCAGATGCAGCGGCAGGAGCTTCGGCAGCAGGTGCTTCAGCAGCGGGAGCTTCGGTAGAGGAAGCCTCAGCAGCAGGAGCTTCAGCGGCAGGAGTTTCGGTAGCGGAAGCTTCAGCAGCAGGAGTTTCGGTAGAGGAAGCCTCAGCAGCAGGAGCTTCAGTAGCGGGAGCTTCGGCGGCAGGTGCTTCGGCAGCAGGAGCTTCAGCGGCTTTTTCTCCGCCGCAGGCGGCCAGGGCCAAAGACAACAAAGCAGCGGCAAACAGGGATGTTTTCATTTTAGTAACCTTTAAAATCAATTTAAATCAAATTAGGGTAAAACAGTCATTATCGACCATCATTACAAACCAAGTTGAAAATTCATTGCTGAATTTTGCGTAATTATGCACCACGAAATAGGGGATTGCAACGGTGTGCAAATGGGAAAGCAGGTTTGAATGAAAAGTTTTTCCGCCGGGCGAATGATAAATCCTGTAAAACGGTTTTGCTGTTAAAAAATCGATAGGGATGAATATTATAGAGATTAATATAATTCAGTATCTTGTATGATTTATTAAGGCGGATTGGGGAAGTCGGCAGACGGGTCGGAATGGTTTTTGAGAATGTTGTAAAAAAGTTACACTACAATAAAATAACAAAAATTTACATTGAAATATGTGCCGTACAGTTTATGAACAGGTTAACGGTAATCGGCCGGCGCGGCGGTTGTGTTAGAATGCGCCTGTAATCAATCTGCTGTTCCTGAAAGGACAAATATGGCTATCGTGAAGAATTCCGTGGTTTCGCTGCATTATGAGATGTATGATGCCAACAATCAGCTTTTGGACAAAACCGAAGAACCGATTGCGTACCTGCACGGCGGTTACGACGGCATTTTCCCTTTGGTGGAAGAGGCGTTGCACGGCAAGGATGCCGGCGATACGGTCGATGTGGTACTTTCGCCCGACGATGCGTTCGGCGAGCAGGATCCGGGGTTGGTCCGTATTGAAGATGTGGGCGTGTTCCCTGTTGAAGTCGAAGTCGGCATGATGTTTGAAGCCGACGATCCTGAAACCGGCGATGTTGTCGTCTATCGTGTAACCGATGTTGCCGACGGCAAGGCGGTGGTTGACGGCAACCATCCTTTGGCCGGTATGAAAATCCGTTTTAAGGCTACGGTTGAAAGCGTGCGCGATGCATCCGATGAGGAAATCGCACACGGTCATGTCCACGGTCCGCACGGTCATCACCACCACTGATTGCCGGCAGCTTGGAGGTATCTGATGCCGTCTGAAAAGGGTTTGTTCCGTTTCAGACGGCATTTTGTTTGATGGATGGAGAAGGTATGTCGGTTGGGCATTATGAGAATTTTCCCGTCGGTTCGCTGATTTTGCCGCGCAGGTTAAGAAAGCCGGTCCATGCTGTATATGCGTTTGCACGGACGGCGGACGATATGGCGGATGAGGGTGGTATGCCGTCTGAAGCCAGGTTGGCGAAGTTGGAGGGTTTGCGGCGCGAGTTGGACGTGTTGGCATCGGGCGGCCGGTCGGCGCATCCTTTGATTGCACGATTGGATGCCGAGGCGGTTGTGCCGTTCGGTTTGGATTTGCAGCCGTTTTATGATCTGCTCTCGGCGTTTTCGCAGGACGTGGTCAAAACGCGGTACGCGCATTTCGGCGAGCTGGCCGATTATTGCCGACGTTCCGCCAACCCTGTCGGACGTATTATGCTGGCTTTGTACGGGAAAACGGATGCGGTGTGCGTGGCGCAAAGCGACGGCATCTGTACGGCTTTGCAACTGGTGAATTTTTGGCAGGATGTGGCTGTGGATTGGCAAAAGGGCAGGGTTTATATCCCGCAGGACGATTTGTTGAAATTCGGTGTTTCCGAAGGACAGATTGCGGAGGGTAGGGCGGATGCGGCGTTTCAGCGGCTGATGGCGTATGAGTGCCGACGCGCATTCCGTATGCTGAAGGCGGGTTCGCCTTTGGCGCGCGAATTGAAAGGGCGTATCGGTTTGGAACTCCGTATGATTGTGTTGGGGGCGCAGTTGATTTTGCAGAAACTGGACGCGTGCCGATACGATGTGTTTGCACAACGCCCCGTTTTGGATAAGAAGGATTGGTTGATTATGCTGAAACGCGCGTTGTGGAAATGATTGGGGGGAAATGAATGCCGTCTGAAAGGGGTTATTCCGCTTCAGACGGCATTTTGCAGGCGGTTGGTATGGTCAGGCGATTTCATGCGGGTTCAACCTGGCTTGATCTTCTGCACCCAAGCCGATGAGTTTGCGCAGTCGGGTCATGTAGAAATTGACATCCAAACCGGTGCCGTAGCGTTGCGCCGTCCACAGTGTTTCCGCCAGTGCCTCCATCATTTCGTGTTCGGCTTCCAGCCAGCCGCGTTTGGCGCACAGGGTGTCGTGGATTGCGCGTATGCCGTGCGGCTGGTCTATGCCCGCCTGTTCTTGGATGGAAAGGTGCAGCGACATGTGAAGAAACGGGTTGCTTTCGCCGTTTTCGGGCAGCCAGTCGGTGTCCAGATGGTCTTCGATGCGTTCGAGATAGCGGTGGTATTCGGGATGGGCTTCGACAATGCGGAGGGCTTTCTGTTCCAACGCGCTCAGTTGCAGCGGATTGAGCCGCTGCTGCCACACGCGGGCGAAAAAGCGGCGGACATCGTGGGTATTGACATCGTACATGGCGGGTTCGATAAGATGTTTATGGAAATAGGTTCGGATAATGGCGGGTTTTACATAAATTAAATCCTACCGTCAACCTTACCATTTATAATGCGGACAAATTATTTGTCTGAAACGGATTCGATTATGAAAAAACTGATTTGCCTGTTCGCCGTATTTTTGATGTTGTGCGGACGAGCTTTCGCGCTGGATGCGAACGATCTGCTGCCGCCGGAAAAGGCATTCGTGCCGGAGCTTACTGTTGCCGACGACGGTGTGAACGTCCGTTTCAGGATTGCCGACGGATACTATATGTATCAGGCGAAAATCGTCGGCAAGACCGATCCGGCGGATTTGTTGGGACAGCCTTCTTTCAGTAAGGGTGAAGAGAAGGAAGACGAGTTTTTCGGCAGGCAGACGGTTTACCATCACGAAGCGCAGGTTGCCTTTCCTTATGCAAAGGCTGTCGGCGAACCGTATAAATTGGTTTTGACTTATCAGGGCTGTGCCGAAGCCGGCGTGTGCTATCCGCCCGTGGATACCGAGTTTGATATTTCCGGCAACGGCACTTACCATCCGCAAACCGACGAACCGGCATCGGCCAAAGACCGCTTTTTGCAGCCTTCCGCCCCAAACGGCAGCGGGGCGTTGCCGCCCCCGAAGGGGGACGAGGGCGGCGACAGCCGTTTCAAGCTGTCTTGGGATACGCTCAACGCCAACCTGTTGGCGTTTTTTCTCGCCGGTTTGGGTCTGAGTTTTACCGCCTGTATGTATCCCCTGTTGCCGATTGTTTCCAGTATCGTGGTCGGTGACAAAAAGGCGGGCAAGGCGCGGGCGTTTGTGCTGTCCGTCGTTTATGTTCAGGGTTTGGCTCTGACTTATACGCTGGTCGGCATTGTTGCCGGACTGACGGGCGCGCTGCTGACCGTATGGTTGCAGCAGGCTTGGGTCGTGTTGGCGGCATCGGCTTTGATGGTCGTCTTGGCACTGTCTATGTTCGGGCTGTTCAACATCCAGCTTCCCAACGCCGTACAGTCGTATTTCCAAAACCAGAGCAGCAAACTTTCAGGCGGTAAAATCGTTTCCGTCTTTATTATGGGTATATTGTCCGCGCTGATTGTCGGGCCGTGTGTCGCCCCGCCGCTGGCATTTGCCTTGGGCTACATCGGTCAGACGGGCGATGCGGTTTTAGGCGGTTTGGCACTTTACACTTTGGCGTTGGGCACCGGCGTGCCGCTGATTGCCATCGGTACGTTCGGCGGACATATCCTGCCTAAGGCTGGCGATTGGATGAATGCCGTCAAATACGCATTCGGCTTTATCCTGCTAGCCGTCGCCGTTTACCTCGCCACGCCGCATTTGCCCTATTATCTCGTCGTCGCGCTGTACACGCTGCTGATGCTGGTTCCTGCCTGTATGCTGCTGGTCAACGGACGCAGGCAGAAACGCCGTCCGAAAGCTGTGGCATTCGTATTGGGCGGCATATTGCTGATAGGCGGCGCGTGGTTCGGCTGGCAGGGCGCAAACGGCAAAACGACCGCGCTGCACCATTTCCTGACTCTCAATCCCCCGGTCGAAGCAGGCAAATCTTCGGAACACGGCAAAATGTTTGCCGATACTGCCGCGCTGAAGGCAGCGATGGATATGGCGTTGAAAGAACATCCCGACAAACCCGTCGTTTTGGATTTTTATGCCGACTGGTGCATTTCCTGCAAAGAAATGGCGGCTTACACGCTCAATCAGCCGGAAGTGCATCAGGCGGTCGATATGGAACGCTTTTTCCAAATCGATGTAACCGCCAATACGCCCGAACATCAGGCGTTGTTGAAAGAATACGGTCTGTTCGGGCCGCCGGGCGTGTTTGTCGTCCGTGCGGACGGCAGCCGCAGCGAACCGCTGCTGGGTTTTGTCAAAGCCGACAAGTTTATTGAGTGGTATGAACAGAACCGCTGATTCCGATGTTTCAAATGCCGTCTGAAGTTCTCAGACGGCATTTTTGTCAGAAAGGAAAACGGCAATATCCGCTATACACACGGAAGCAGTCCAAAGATGTGAAAACCGTGTGTATAAGTTAGTTTGCGTATTGAAATTAAAAGATAAAAATACGATGATTAAAAAATAGGCATAAGAAAAGATAAACACAGCCGGTGTTTGCCGGTGTGTGTATCTTTTGTGGAAAAACATCTTAATGCCATGTATTTTATGGAAAATAACAACATGATTAAAAAATAGTCAATAATCAAGGTTCAGGTGGGGTAGCTGCAATCGTCAATGTCTGAAAAGAGGCAGTGCTGTTTAAGTATGGAAAGCCGGATATAGTGGATTAACAAAAATAAGGACAAGGCGACGAAGCCGCAGACAGTACAAATAGTACGGAACCGATTCACTTGGTGCTTCAGCACCTTAGAGAATCGTTCTCTTTGAGTTAAGGCGAGGCAACGCCGTACCGGTTTTTGTTAATCCACTATAAAAAAACTGCCTCCGTTTCCGGAAGCAGTTCGCGTGAGGATAAAACCTTACAGACCGCTCAAACGGGCGGTATCGTGGGCAATCATCAGCTCTTCGTTGGTCGGAATGACCACGGCGACGGCTTTGCTGTCGGCAGTGGTAATCACGCCGGCGTTGCCGAAGCGGGCTTTCAGGTTGGCTTCTTGGTCGATGTTCAGACCGAGGAAGCCCAAGTAGCCGATCACGCGTTCGCGGATGATGTCGGAGTTTTCGCCGATGCCGCCGGTAAAGACCAGTGCGTCCAAGCCGCCTGCGGCAACCGCCATGCTGCCGATGTATTTGGCAAGGCGGTAGATAAACATATCCAAGGCCAATTTCGCGCCTTTATGCCCCTTGGCGGCTTCTTCTTCAATGGTGCGGCAGTCGTTGGACAGGCCGGACAGACCGAGCAGGCCGGATTTTTTGTTCAGCATTTCGGTGATTTGGGCAATGGTCATATTGGCGTTTTCGGCGAGGAAGCCGAATACGGAAGGATCGATGTCGCCGCTGCGCGTACCCATTACCAGCCCTTCCAGCGGGGTCAGGCCCATGCTGGTGTCGCGGGATTCGCCGTTTGCGACGGCGGTAATGGACGCGCCGTTGCCCAAGTGGGCGATGACCATACGCAGGTCTTTTTTGTCTTTGCCGAGGAAGCGCGCGGTTTCGTCGGCGACGAAGCGGTAGCTGGTACCGTGCGCGCCGTAGCGGCGCAGGCCGTATTTTTCATACAATTCTTGCGGAACGGCGTATTTGTAGGCGTGTTCCGGCATAGTCTGATGGAAGGCGGTGTCGAAAACGACGACGTTGGGCAGGCCTTTGAAAATGCTTTGTGCGGCACGCAGGCCCAAGAGGTGGGCGGGGTTGTGCAGTGGGGCGAGCGGGATGCATTTTTCGATGCCGGCGATGACTTCGTCGTCAACGAGGATGGATTCGCTGTACAACTCGCCGCCGCTGACGACGCGGTGGCCGATAGCACCGATGCGGCTGTCGAGGCTGTGGGCTTTGAGTTCTTCCATCAGGGCTTCAACTGCGCCGGTGTGGTCGGGGTGTGCGGACAAATCGACTTTGTGTTTTTCGCCGTTTACTTTGAATGTGATGTATGCGTCGGGCAGGTTGAGTTTTTCGGCAAGGCAGCTCAGCAGGACTTCGCCGCTGCCGTTATCCAGGACCGCGCCTTTGAGGGACGAGCTGCCGCAGTTCAAAACCAAGATTAATTTTTGGGACATTTTCTTACTCCGGAAAGTTTCAGACGGCATCGGAATCGGCACCGGATACTAACCAAGCCCCGTGCCGAATCCGTTTTGCCTCCCTTGGCGGGAAAGTAGTGGGGCCGTCTGAAACGGTTGATAAAAGAAGCAGGCTATTCTAGCAAAAAATCTTTGCAATTGCTTGGCTTAATCGGGCGTTTGCGTGAAAATGGAAGAATGCGTAATTTTTTGACGGATAAGGGGAAATATGGGGTTTGCCGGTGTTTTCGGCTGTGGGAGGGAGAATTTCTTTGCATTCTTCCCGTCCAAACCGGTACATTTGCCCTGTTTTTGGTTGATGCCGTCTGAAAAAGGCGGGTGGGGAATTTATGCATTATTTCAGTATCCATACCCAATCGGGACAGCATATAGGCTTCTTCATCCTGCTTGCCGACGACGAATCGGAAGCACGGCCGCAGAGCGGGCGTTTTGCCGTTAAACTTGAAGGAGGAATGGAAAATCATGTCCTGTCGCCGTTTGCCCAGACGGAAATTCCCCAATATTGGCGTGTCGTCAAAGACCGTATCGAGCTGTTTTTTGACGAAGCCCCCGTCGGAACTTTGCGTAACGAATATCTGAACGTGTCGGGGCAGACTTTTGTTTTGAACGATTTGACAGGGAATATGTGATGGAAAGTATGTTTATTCTGGTGCCCATCAGCATCATTTTGGCGTTTGTCATCGGCTGGTTTTTCTGGTGGTCGGGCAAAAACGGACAGTTTGACGATTTGGAAGGGCCGGCGCACCGCATTTTGATGGATGATGATTCGACAAGTAAACTGATTGAAAAAGAGAAGGAAAACGATGGACGCTAAAAAAGGCGGTTTGGGACTGGTCAAAAGCCGCCGTTTCGCGCCTCTTTTCGCTACGCAGTTTCTCGGCGCGTTCAACGACAATGTGTTCAAAACCGTGCTGTTTGTGATGATCGGGTTTTACGGTTTGGGGCAAAACGGTGTTCTGCCTGCCGGACAGATGTTGAATTTGGGCGCGTTGCTGTTTATTTTGCCGTATTTCCTGTTTTCCGCGCTGTCGGGGCAGTTGGGCAACAAATTCGACAAGGCCGTTTTGGCGCGGTGGGTCAAGGTGCTGGAAATCATCATTATGGCGGTGGCGGCATACGGGTTTTATATCCGGTCTGCCCCGCTGCTCTTGCTCTGTCTGTTTTGCATGGGCGCGCAATCGACGCTGTTCGGCCCGCTGAAATACGCCATCTTACCCGATTATCTCGACGACGAAGAATTGATGATGGGCAACAGCCTGATTGAATCCGGTACGTTTATCGCCATCCTGTTCGGTCAGATACTGGGGACTGCGGTGGCAGGCGCGCCGCCTTATATTGTCGGGATACTGGTTTTGCTGGTCGCCGTCGGAGGCACGGCCGGCAGCCTGTTTATGCCATCCGTACCCGCCAAGGCTGCCGATACCCAAATCGAGTGGAATATTGTCCGTGGCACAAAATCCCTGCTTCGTGAAACGGTGCGGCACAAGCCCGTTTTTACCGCCATTATCGGTATTTCGTGGTTTTGGTTTGTCGGCGCGGTTTATACCACGCAACTGCCGACCTTTACCCAAATCCATTTGGGCGGCAACGACAATGTTTTTAACCTGATGCTTGCCCTGTTTTCCATCGGTATTGCCGCCGGTTCGGTACTGTGTGCCAAGTTCGGCAGGGAACGCCTGATGTTGGCTTGGGTAACGGCCGGTGCGTTCGGTTTGACGGTTTGCGGCCTGGTTTTGGTGTGGCTGACGCACGGACACCGTTTTGAAGGGCTGAACGGCATTTTTTGGTTTTTATCGCAAGGATGGGCATATCCCGTGATGGCGGTGATGATGCTGATCGGCTTTTTCGGCGGATTTTTCTCCGTTCCGCTCTACACTTGGCTGCAAACCGCCAGCAGCGAGACTTTCCGCGCCCGCGCCGTTGCCGCCAACAATATCATTAACGGCATCTTTATGGTTTCCGCCGCCGTTTTGAGCGCGGTGTTGCTGTTTTTGTTTGACAGCATTTCACTGCTGTACCTGATTGTCGCCTTGGGCAATATTCCGTTGTTGGCGTATTTGGTGAAACGTGAGAAGCGGTTTTTGGGAGTTGTGCCGATTGGGGAAAAACCTTGAATGCCGTCTGAAAAAATTATCCCCAAAATACACAATCCGCCTGTCCAATGTTGTGAACACGCTGTGAATAAGTGGGTTTGCACGTTGAAATAAAAACAGAAAAATACGCTGCCTAAAAAATAGTCAGCAGATGGAAAATTTGAAGAAAGAAGCAGACATGATTCAACGCCAAATCATCCTCGATACCGAAACCACCGGCCTGTATGCCGACGGCGGCGACCGCTTGGTCGAGTTTGCCGGTCTGGAAATGGTCAACCGCCAAATGACCGACAAAAACCTACACCTCTATGTCCACCCCGAGCGCGATATGCCCGAAGAGGCGGCACGCGTCCACGGTTTAACGATAGAGGTTTTGGAAGGGAAAAACGCGCCGCCGTTTGCAGAGGTCGGCAGGCAGATTGCCGATTTCCTGCGCGGTGCGGAGTTGATTATCCACAATGCCAAATTCGACGTGGGCTTCCTCAATATGGAGTTCCGCCGGATGGGTCTGCCGACCGTCGAGGAACTCGGCTGCACCGTTACCGATACCCTGGCGATGGCGCGCGAAATGTTCCCCGGGCAGAAAGCCAGCCTGGATGCCCTGTGCAACCGTTTTTCCGTCGACCGCAGCAAGCGCGTCCTGCACGGCGCATTGATCGACTGCGAACTTTTGGGCGAAGTTTATCTGGCGATGACGCGGCGGCAGTTCGACCTGATGGGGGAGGCCGCAGAGGAAAAAATGGAAACCAAACCCGTGGCGCATACCGAAACCAAACGCAGCGGCAAACTGAAAGTCATCAGGGCGGACGAAAACGAGTTGGCGGAGCACGGGCGATATTTGGACGGCTTGGGCGAGTCCTGTATTTGGCGTAAGGAAGCCGTGCCGTCTGAAAACGGCGGGACGGACGCATGAAACGCAAAAATATCGCCCTGATTCCCGCCGCCGGCATCGGGGCGCGTTTCGGTGCGGACAAACCCAAGCAATATGTCGAAATCGGAAGCAAAACCGTTTTGGAACATACGCTTGGGATTTTTGAACGGCATGAGGCCGTCGATTTGACCGTCGTTGTCGTCTCGCCAGAAGACACGTTTGCCGATAAGGTTCAGACGGCATTTCCACAGGTTCGGGTGTGGAAAAACGGCGGACAGACCCGCGCCGAAACTGTCCGCAACGGTGTGGAAAAACTGTTGGAAACCGGTTTGGCGGCGGAAACCGACAATATTCTGGTACACGATGCCGCCCGATGCTGCCTGCCGTCTGAAGCTCTGACGCGTTTGATAGAACAGGCGGGCAACGCCGCCGAAGGCGGGATTTTGGCAATTCCCGTTGCAGATACGCTCAAGCGTGCGGACGGTGGGAATATTAGTGCAACCGTCGAGCGGACAGGCCTTTGGCAGGCTCAAACGCCCCAGCTTTTCCGTGCCGGGCTGCTGTACCGCGCATTGGCTGCGGAAAACTTGGACGGCATTACCGATGAAGCGTCCGCCGTGGAAAAACTGGGTGTGCGTCCGCTACTGATACAGGGCGACGCGCGCAATTTGAAACTGACGCAGCCGCAGGACGCATACATCGTCAGGCTGCTGCTCGATGCCGTCTGAACTTCAATTCAAAACATCAGGAACACAAACGATGACGAACATCCGTATCGGACAGGGCTACGATGTCCACCAACTGACCGAAGGCAGAAAGCTGATACTCGGCGGAGTTGAAATCCCATTTGAAAAAGGGCTGCTCGGACATTCCGATGCCGACGCGCTGCTGCACGCCGTTACCGACGCGCTACTCGGCGCGGCAGGTTTGGGCGACATCGGCAGCCATTTCCCCGACACCGCCGCAGAGTTTAAAGATGCGGACAGCCGCGTCCTTTTGCGTGCGGCGTATCAAAGCGTTCAGGCGCAGGGTTGGCAGGCGGTCAATGTCGATACGACCGTGATTGCACAGAAACCCAAACTCGCGCCGCATATTCCGCAAATGCGTGCCAACATCGCCGCCGATTTGGGCATAGATGTTTCATGTGTCAACATTAAAGGGAAAACCAACGAAAAACTCGGTTATCTCGGGCGCATGGAAGGCATAGAGGCGCAGGCGGCGGTATTGCTGGTACGGATTTGAACGCGGCGGGCAGGACGTGCAAAAAAAATGTTAAGATGGCGGCTGTTTGTTGATACGGTTTCCCAAAGGACAAAAATATGACGACACAAGACGAACTCAAGCGCATCGCCGCCGAAAAAGCAGTCGAATTCGTACCCGAAAATGAATATATCGGCATCGGTACCGGCTCGACCATCAACTTTTTCATCGAAGCCTTGGGTAAGAGCGGCAAAAAAATCAAAGGCGCGGTATCTACTTCCAAAAAATCCAGCGAACTGCTTGCCCAATATGATATTCCCGTCGTTTCTTTGAACGAAGTATCGGGGTTGGCGGTCTATATCGACGGTGCGGACGAAGTCAACCACGCCCTGCAAATGATTAAGGGCGGCGGCGGCGCGCACCTCAACGAAAAAATCGTCGCCAGCGCATCAGAAAAATTCGTCTGCATTGCGGATGAAAGCAAATATGTTTCACGTTTGGGCAAATTCCCTCTGCCTGTGGAAGTCGTCGAAAGCGCGCGCTCCCTTGTTTCGCGCAAACTGCTCGCTATGGGCGGACAGCCCGAACTGCGTATCGGCTACACCACGTTTTACGGCAACCAAATCGTCGATGTCCACGGCTTGAATATCGACAAACCGCTGACGATGGAAGACGAAATCAACAAAATCACCGGCGTACTCGAAAACGGCATATTCGCCCGCGATGCCGCCGATGTGTTGATTTTGGGGACGGAAGAGGGTGCGAAAGTCATCTATCCCTGCCAAGGGTAATCCTGACGTTAAGATGCCGTCTGAAATCCGATTCCGATATGTTCAGACGGCATCGGCATTTGAAAAATATGCAGATTAAAAAAATCATGAAATGGCTTCCCGTCGCCCTGTCGCTTTTGGGCGCGTTGGGTTATACGGGGTACGACAGTGAGCTTGTTCGTACCGGTATTGCCGTACTGAATGGATTGGGTGTAGAGGAGGGTGCGGGCAGGTATGAAACGCCCGTCCGCCGACGGGCATCGGCGAAATCCGGCCACCGCTACACAGGCACGGTGTCCAAAGTCTATGACGGCGACACCCTACACGTCATTGATGGCGACGGCGCGAAACACAAAATCCGCATGGCGTATATCGATGCGCCGGAGATGAAACAGGCTTACGGCACGCGTTCGCGCGACAACCTGCGTGCGGCGGCGGAAGGCAGGAAAGTCAGCGTGCGCGTGTTCGACACCGACCGCTACCAGCGCGAAGTGGCGCAGGTTTCTGTCGGCAAAACCGATTTGAACCTGATGCAGGTGCAGGACGGGGCGGCGTGGCATTATGAAAGTTATGCCAAGAAACAGCAGGATAAGGCGGATTTTGCCGACTATGCCGACGCTCAAATTCAGGCGGAAAGGGAACGTAAAGGATTGTGGAAAGCTAAAAATCCGCAAGCGCCGTGGGCGTACCGCCGGGCAGGCAGGAGCGGCGAGGGCAATAAGGATTGGATGGATTCCGTGGGCGAATGGTTGGGCATTTGGTAAAGACACCGCACGGCTTTGAACGGCAAATGCCGTCTGAAAACCGCGCGTCCGGCATTTTTGCGGAAACGCGCAACCGCCGTCTGCCGCGATAAAAAAGTTCAGGCGGCGGTTTTTACGGTAAAATGGCGGATTATTTTGCAACGGCGGCAGTTTCGCCGGTTTTTGATACGGACACTATATGGATTTTCGTTTTGACATTATTTACGAATACCGCTGGATGTTCCTTTATGGCGCACTGACGACACTGGGGCTGACGGTCGTGGCGACCTCGGGCGGTTCGGTATTGGGGTTGCTTTTGGCATTGGCGCGCCTGATTCACTTGGAAAAAGCCGGTGTGCTGATGCGCGTGCTGGCGTGGGCGTTGCGTAAGGTTTCGCTGCTGTACGTTACGCTGTTCCGGGGTACGCCGCTGTTTGTTCAAATTGTGATTTGGGCGTATGTGTGGTTTCCGTTTTTTGTCCACCCTTCAGACGGCATTTTGGTCAGCGGGGAAGCGGCAGTCGAGCTGCGTCGCGGATACGGGCCGCTGATTGCCGGTTCGCTTGCTTTGGTTGCCAACTCGGGGGCGTATATCTGTGAGATTTTCCGCGCGGGCATCCAGTCTATAGACAAAGGGCAGATGGAGGCGGCGCGTTCTTTGGGTATGACTTATCCGCAGGCGATGCGCTATGTGATTCTGCCGCAGGCATTGCGCCGTATGCTGCCGCCTTTGGCAAGCGAATTCATCACGTTGCTGAAAGACAGCTCGCTGCTGTCGGTGATTGCCGTGGCGGAGTTGGCGTATGTTCAGAATACGATTACGGGCCGGTACTCGGTTTATGAAGAACCGCTTTATACCGTCGCCCTGATTTATCTTCTGATGACGACTTTCTTAGGCTGGATATTCCTGCGTTTGGAAAAACGTTACAATCCGCAACACCGCTGATTGGAGTCATATCAACAAAAAGTCGCCTCGGTATTCATTTGAGGCGGCTTTTTTGTAGCAAATTTACATTCAAAGAGAAAACGCCCTATGCCGTCTGAAAGTCTTTCAGACGGCATCTGTCAGCCTCACGCAAGAGGGAATTTCATCTGTCTGGTTTCAATTTTTTTGGGTTTTGGGTGATGTATAGTGGATTAACAAAAACTAGTACGGCGTTGCCTCGCCTTAGCTGAAAGAGAACGATTCTCTAAGGTGCTGAAGCACCGAGTGAATCGGTTCCGTACTATTTGTACTGTCTGCGGCTTCGTCGCCTTGTCCTGATTTTTGTTAATTCACTATAAATTCAAAGAGAAAACGCCCTATGCCGTCTGAAAGCCTTTCAGACGGCATCTGTCAGCCTCACGTAAGAGGGAGTCCCAGCTGTTTGGTTTCAATTTTTTGGGTGATGTATGAGCCGTCATTCCCGTGCAGGCGGGAATCCTGTCCGTTCGGTTTCCGTTGTTTTTGAGTTTCGGTTTTTCCGATAAATTTCTGCAGTTTCCGATTCCGGATTCCCGCTTTCGCGGGAATGACGAATCCATCCATACGGAAACCTGCACCACGTCATTCCTACGAACCTACATCCCGTCATTCCCACGAAAGTGGGAATCCAGAACGTAAAATCTGAAGAAACCGTTTTATCCGATAAGTTTCCGCACCGACAGACCTAGATTCCCGCCTGCGCGGGAACGACGGCGGAGAAGTTTCGGTTTTTCCGATAAATTCCCGTGGCTTTGGATTCCCGCTTTCGCGGGAACGACGAATCCATCCATACGGAAACCTGCACCACGTCATTCCTACGAACCTACATCCCGTCATTCCCACGAAAGTGGGAATCTAGAACGTAAAATCTGAAGAAACCGTTTTATCCGATAAGTTTCCGCACCGACAGACCTAGATTCCCGCCTGTGCGGGAACGACGGCGGAGAAGTTTCGGTTTTTCCGATAAATTCCCGTGGCTTTGGATTCCCGCTTTCGCGGGAATGATGGCGGATGGTTTCTGTTTTTTTGATAACTTCCTGTGATTTTGGATTTTTGGATTCTTATAGTGGATTAACAAAAATCAGGACAAGGCGACGAAGCCGCAGACAGTACAAATAGTACGGAACCGATTCACTTGGTGCTTCAGCACCTTAGAGAATCGTTCTCTTTGAGCTAAGGCGAGGCAACGCCGTACTGGTTTTTGTTAATCCACTATACAAAGCAATTTATCGGAGATGATGAAAAAGTGGGCTTGAGGGGTCTGTCTGCAAAATGCCGTCTGAAGGCTGTTGGTGCTTTCAGACGGCATCTGCTTATTTGATTTTGAAGTGCAGCCAGGCGACGTGCCCCTGTTTGAGGTAGCGGAAGGTTTCATTGAGGTTGCCGACGGGCGGCGGATGGTCGCCGACGATGATGACTTCCACGCCTTTCATTTCGGGGCGTTGGATCAAATCCGCCAGTTGGTCGAAAAATTGGGTGTGCAGGCTGAAATTGCGGCAGAGGTCGGTTTCGGCGGGCAGGCCGTATTCGGTGCATTTGAGCCTGTGGTTGAAAATGTCGGATTCGGGATAGTCGGCGTGGCTGGTCAGCGTCATCCAGTAAAACAGTCCCTTGTCGTGTTTTTTGAAAAATGCCGACACTTCGCCGAACAGCTCGCTGTCGCACACGCCGCCGAAAATGGCGCAGGTTTTTTTACCGATCAGGTTTTCGGCGGTTTTGATTTCTTGAAAGCCCGCCCTCGGATACCAGCTGAAGCGGTCGTAAAGCGAACTGCCCGCGCCGTGCATCGCAAAGGTGGCGTAACCTTCTTGTTTCAAACGGTTGGGGAGGCAGCGGGCAAATTTTTCGTCGGGCGCGCGGCGCAGTGCAAACCCGCGCAAACCGCCGTAGGCGCACAATTCGCGCATTTCGCCTTCGACCGTCGCGCCGATAAAGGGAAAACTGCCGCTTTCCCAAACTGAAAAACGGTCTTTTTGCGCCAGCAGTTTGGCAAAAGTGGCGTTTTGAAGTTCGGGATTGGCCGGCAGCCCCCAAGATTCGGCGATGATAAAGAGGATTTTTTGAGATTTCGGCTCGTTCAGATGCGTGGCGGCACGCTGCTGATTGCCCAAGGGGAGGAAGACGGGATCGATCAGGCCGGCGGTAATAAAGTCGGCATTCTGGCTGACGGTGTAGAGCATTGCCTGACTTTTGGCGTAGTAGAAGTTGTTTGCGCCGAAGATATTGGCCATCCGCCCCCGGTCGTAGTAACTCAAATGGCCGGTGAAATAGCCGGCTGCCGCCACGACGGCGGCGCAGACGGCAATGTGTCGGAAGTCGGTTTTGGCGGCGGCTTTCTGCAACACAAACGGCATCGCCAGCATATACAGCAGCAACAGCCCGGTCATTATCTGATAAGGGGCGGGGGCGGTCAGGATGAAGGGGACGAGGTTGATGGCGCCGATGAGGTCCATAAAAGGGAAAAGCTGGATCACCATCATCAGCCCGTCAAACAAAACCGCCAGCCAAAACGCCAATACGCCGGTAATTTTGACGAAACGCCAAGGCAGGGCGATCAGCAGCGCGGCGGGAAGGTAGTCCAAATTGACAATCGGGCGGGCGGTGGCGGTCAGCAGTGCCAAAACCCAAAACACCGCATTGGGAGCCAGCAGTATTAGCAGGGACAGCAGCAGCCGTTTCGGCAGAAATGGCGGCAGCGTCCATTGTTTGGAGAGCAGGGTGTGAATATTCATCGTATTTCCTTTTCGGTTGAAACTTCGCCACTCGGACATCTGTCCTTCGGGGCGGCAGGATCAGACTTTATTTGGGAGGCGTAACCCCTTCCAAATCAGGGCAACACATAGGGCGGTGCTTTATATGTCGTCCTGTGTGTTGAAACATCTGCATTTCTTTCTGAAACAGGGGTATTTAAAACAGAGAACCGGATGACAGACCGATGCCGTCCGGGCGCGAAAGTGCGGCACGGTGCGGCAGGGGTCGCGCGCGTGTCGGGGAAAGGAAAACAGGGAAAGGGGGCGGGCTGAAACCCTGCCTGAAGAAAAGGCGGGTTTGAGGGGCGGGAAAAGGGGAATGCGCCGCGCGGAAAGTGCGTGCGTCGGCAGGAAGGGGGTTATAATTTTTTGCTTTGCTTTGCTTTGCTTTGCTTTGCTTTGCTTGCTTAGCGTTTGTCTGTTTCGCATTTTGGGAGGGGCGGCGGATACGGTGTATCGCGCCGCTTTCTTCAGATTCGGATGAGGATTGCGGGGCTGTTGTCCGCAATCGGGCGGTGCGGTTTTACATTACGTCCAACACATCGATGCCCAGCAAATCCAGGCCTTGTTTCAGCGTATCGCCGGTGAGTTTTGCCAGTTGCAGGCGGCTGTTGCGGCTTGCGCCTTCGGCTTTCAAAATCGGGCAGGCTTCGTAGAAGCGGCTGAACAAGGTAGCGATTTGATAGAGGTAGGCGGCGAGGTAGTGCGGATACGCGGTGTCCGCCACGCTTTGCAGCACGTCTTCAAATTTCAGCAGCTCGGCGGCAAGCTGTTTTTCCAGCGGTTCGGTCAAAACGGTTGGCGCGGTTGCATCCCATTCGCCGGCTTTGCGGAATACGCTTTGCACGCGGGTGTAGGCGTATTGCAGGTAGGGGGCGGTGTTGCCTTCAAACGAAAGCATAGCGTCCCAGTCGAACACATAATCACTGGTACGGTTTTTGCTCAAGTCGGCATATTTGACCGCGCCGATGCCGACGGTTTTGCCGATTTTAGCGGCTTCGTCCGCGCCCAATTCGGGATTTTTTTCCTTCACCAAAGCAGTGGCGCGCTCAACGGCTTCGGTCAGCAGATCGACCAGTTTCACGGTGTCGCCGCTGCGCGTTTTGAATGGTTTGCCGTCTTTGCCCATCATCGTGCCGAAGCCGACAAATGCCGCGCCGACGTTTTCCGGCAAATAGCCTGCTTTGCGGGAAGTGGTGAAGAGTTGCTCAAAGTGCAGGGCTTGACGGTGGTCGACGACGTACAGCAGGCGGTCAGCTTTCAGACGGCCTATGCGGTAGCGCAGGCACGCCAAATCGGTGGAGGCGTAGAGGAAGCCGCCGCCTTGTTTTTGCACGATAAACGCGGCGGGTTCGCCTTCTTTGTTTTTGAACTCGTCCAAGAACACGACTTTCGCGCCGTCGTCTTCGACCGCCAGACCTTTTTGAACCAAATCATCGACCACGGGTTGCAAATCGTCGTTGTATTTCGATTCGCCCGCCACGTCTTCGGGGCGCAGCTTCAAGCCCAGCGTGTCGTAAACGGCTTGGGCGTGCGAGAGCGAAATATCGACAAACTGTTTCCACAACGCCAAAACGGTTTCATCGCCGCCTTGCAGCTTCACAACGTATTCGCGCGCGGTGTCGGCAAAGGCGGGGTCTTCGTCAAAGCGTACTTTGGCGGCGCGGTAAAATTGCTCCAAATCCGCCAGCTCGAACGCGGCATTGTCTTTTTGCTGCTCAACCAAATAAGCAACCAACATGCCGAACTGCGTACCCCAGTCGCCGACGTGGTTTTGGCGGATGACAGTGTTGCCCATAAATGCCAACACGCGCGAAATGCTGTCGCCGATGATGCTGGAGCGCAGATGGCCGACGTGCATTTCTTTTGCCAGATTGGGCGAAGAGTAGTCGATGACGACGGTTTGCGGTTTATCGGTTTTTGCTATGCCGAAACGCACGTCGTTCAAGGCCGTCTGAATGTTTCGGGCGAGAAATTCGGGGTGCAGGCGCAGGTTGATGAAGCCTGGACCGGCAACTTCCGCGCTTTCAATCACGGCGTTGTCAGCCAATGTTTCGGCGACCTTTTGCGCCAGTTCGCGCGGGTTTTGTTTGGCTTTTTTCGCCGCCCCCATCACGCCGTTGATTTGGAAATCGCCGTGTTCGGCATTTTTGGTCGGCTGCAAGACAACGGGGCTGTCGGCGATGCCTGCGGCGGCAAAGGCGGCGGCGGCTTCGTGTTCGACGGTTTGATGTAGGTTCATGAAGTTCGGTCTCTCGGTTAAATTCAAATCAGGCGGTATTTTAAAAGATTTTATGCGGCGGAAACAGGAATTGTGCGCTTTTTCTGCCGGTTTACGGCGTTCCGGGTTCGGGTACGCCGAACACTTGGCGCAGGTAGGCGAGGAAGGTGCTGTTGTTGGTCATGGTTTTGCCAGGCGAGTCGGACAGCTTGGCGACGGACTGCCCGTTGCATTCGACCAGTTTCAATACGATATTCAAGGGCGTATGCCCCATATCGTTGGTGAGGTTGGTGCCGATGCCGAAGCCGGTTTTGAAGCGGCCTTTGAAATATTGGTGCAATGCCCAAGAGCGTTCGATATCCAGCCCGTCGGAGAAGGTCAGCATTTTGGTGCGGCTGTCGATTTTGAGCTTTTGATAGTGGGCGTAGGCTTTGTCGCCCCAAACGTAAGGGTCGCCGCTGTCGTGGCGCAGCCCGTCGAAGAGTTTGGCAAAATAGAGGTCGAAATCGCGCAGGAAGGCATCCATACCGACAACGTCGGTCAGGGCAACGCCCAAATCGCCCCGGTATTCGTGTACCCAGCTTTCAAGTGCGGCTTTTTGGAAATTCCGCAATTGTACGTCGAGGGCCTGGAATGCCTGCAGGAACTCGTGCGCCATGGTGCCGATGGGGGTAATGCCGAGTTTTTTGGCGAGATAAACGTTGCTGGTCCCGCGTACGATGCCGGGGGCAGCTTCAAGCAGGGTGCGTATGACGTGTTCCTGCCATGGGAGATTGTAGCGGCGGCGTGTGCCGAAGTCGGAAATCAGGAAGGGCGGATCGTCCGGATTTTGTGTGGCGGCTATTTCTTTCAGACGCGCGGCTTTGGCTTGAAGCCGGCGTTCGCCTTCTTCGATAACGGCGGGGGTTTCGAGGCGGCGGAAGTAAAGTTCGTTGACAATGGCGAGGATGAAGATTTCAAAAAACATCGCCTGTATCATCGGGCCTTCGATGCGGATGTTCAGACGGCCTTCGGCATCGGGGCTGACTTGTACGAAGCGGCGTTGGAGCTGGAAGAGTTCGAGATAATCGACAAAGTCGCTTTTAATGAAGCGCAGGGAGCGCAGATAGCCGAGTTCGTCATGGGTGAAGCGCAGGCGGCAGAGTGCGTCGAGTTCGGCTTCCAAGTCTTCCCTGATGTCGGCAAGCGGATAGACGGTCGAGGCGTTGCGGCAGCGGAATTCGTAAAGGCTGTGCGTCTGCGGAAACTGGTGCAGGACTACTTGCAGCATAGTGAATTTGTAGAGGTCGGTGTCGAGCAGCGAATGTATGATGCCGGTCATATGGCGTGTCTTCCGATTTCTGTTGGCGGCTTGGGGCGTATTAGAACACATCGCGCCCGCCCCGTGTGCCGAAAATGCCGTCTGAAGGTCTTTCAGACGGCATGGTTTCAGGATTTTTTCCTTACGGCCGCATTGAGCAGGCAGCCTAAGGCAAAGCAGGTTAAAGAGGGAATAATCCAACCCAGTCCTATGCTGTATAGGGGAAGGGCTTTGTCGATGGCTTTTGCTGCCGTTTCGCTGAAACCGAAGGCGGTTTTGTAGGCATCGAGCAGGCCGACCGCCAGTGCGGGCATCATGGTGCAGAAATAGACGATGCGGCTGCCGCCGAACAGCCTGTCGGTCAGGGTCAGCAGGATGAGTACGATGGTCAGCGGATAAAGCAGCATGAGCATGGGGACGGAAATTTGCAGGATGGCTGACAGCCCCTTGTTTGCCAAGACGATGGAAACCAGCGTATTGATGATGACGAAGGTTTTATAGGAAATGCCCGGGCAGAGGCGGTTGAAGTATTCGGCACACGAAGTAACCAGACCGACCGCCGTGGTCAGGCAGGCTAGCAGTACGATGATGCCGAGCAGCAGGTTGCCGCCCAACCCGAAATAGTATTGTGCCGATTTCGACAATACCAGCGCGCCGTTTTCCTGTAAACCGATTCCCGCCACACTGGTCGCCCCCATATAGCCTATCAGCAGGTAAACCGCAGCAAGGCAGCCTGCAGCCATCAGGCCTGATATGACGGTGGTTTTCAGCAGGTCCGAACGGTTGTCGACACCCATGGCGCGGACGGCGTCGATAATGATAATGGCAAATACGAGCGAGGCGAGGGCGTCCATCGTGCCGTAGCCTTCCAAAATGCCTTTAATCATCGGGCGGACGGCAAAATCGCCTTGTGCGGCGAGCGGTGCGCCGATGGGGTTGAGTGCGGCATAACCGACCAATACGGCGATGGTCAGCAGGAGTGCGGGTGTCAGGATTTTTCCGATGCGGTCAACCAATTTGCCCGGAGAGATCGAAAGCCAGTAGGCCAGGCCGAAAAAAAGCAGGCTGAATACTGCCTGAGCCATATTCGGGGGAAGATTGCCGATCAGCGGTAAAACGCCGATTTCAAAGGAAACTGTCGCCGTCCGGGGCAGGGCGAACAGCGGGCCGATGGCAAGGTAGAGGGAGGCGGCAAACGCTATGCCGTACCAGGGGGCGACACGCGAGGCGAGTGCTTCGACATCACGGGAACCCGAGTAGCCGATGGCGATTACGCCCAATAGCGGCAGGCCTGCGCCGGTCAATAAGAAGCCGGGCATGGAAATCAGCCAGTTTTCGCCTGCCTGCTGACCGAGATAGGCGGGATAAATCAGGTTGCCCGCACCAAAAAACAGGGCAAACAGCATCAGTCCGACCGCCCATAATGAGGCTTGGTTTCGTTTGCTTGTCATCATGTTCCTTATATATTACGTCCCATCAGAGGGGCGCATTACTTTTCTTAACATTCCCCTTTGGCAGCCAAGTGAAAGGGGCTTTTTTATGTCAAGATCAAATTCAAAAATAAATTTAATATTCTCTTTTTAAATAGGTCAATCCGGTGTTTCTGTCCCGGTCATGCCGTCTGAATGCGCCCCCTCATGATTGAGGCTGATTCGGATTTCTCCGAAACCGACTTCCTGCACGATTCTGACCAAGCCTTCCTTGGCAAGCTCCAGCAGCGCGATGAAATTGACCACTACATAAGCCGCACCCTGTCCGGGCTTGAACAGGTCGTGAAACCCGCATATCCCGTGCCCGTTCAGACGGCGCAGGATTGCCGCCATTTGCGCCCGTACGGAGATGGTTTCTTTGATTACTTCGTGGCTGCGCGTGTGTTTCGCCCGCGACAAAATACTCAGCCAAGCCTGCGTCAGGTCGGCAATATAGACTTCGGGCAGCCTGACCTCGGCGGCGATTTCCAAAGGCAGGTATGCCCACGCGAAATCCCGTCCGGCGCGGGGCAGCGCGTCCAAGCCCTGTGCCGCCAGCTTCATTTGTTCGTAAGCCAGCAGGCGGCGCACCAGCTCGGCACGCGGGTCGGCCTCGTTTTCTTCGGTTTCTTCGGGGCGCGGCAGCAGCAGGCGGGATTTGATTTCAATCAGCATTGCCGCCATCAAAAGATATTCCGCCGCCAAATCAAACTGATAGGCTTCCATTTGGGCAATATAGTGCAGATACTGTTCAGTAATCTTCACCATGGGAATATCCAGTACATCGATATTCTGTTTGCGGATCAGATACAGCAGTAGATCCAAAGGGCCTTGGAAGCTGCCCAATACGACTTTCAGCGCGTCGGGCGGGATAAACAAATCCTGCGGCAAATCGGTAACGGGTTGTCCGAATACCCATGCGACGGTGTGCTCGGATGGTGCGGATGGGGCAGGGATGGGCGGCATAGCGTGAATCGGTAAGTGGATTTTAATATAAGTTTACAAAAGAAAACAATCTGCCGGCATTCACGCGTAATGTGGTCGGGCAGATGTTCAGACGGCATTATAACGGCTTTTAAATGCAAATGTTTTGAAAAGGAGCAGGTTGTGAATACGGTCTTGCTAAAACCTCTTAATTAATATAAATGTCTGAATTTTAAGTTTCTTGAGACAATATAATCAGTACTGGCTCTATCTATATAACCAGTAGCTTCTTTTACTTCAATATTATCTACATTACCGTATATTACAGGTAGCGACCCATAAATGATAAATTTATTCCCCAAAATTTTTTTACTAATTGATATATCATCTTCCATAAGTAATTCAGCGTAATTTTTAGCTCTTACTTGAAATCTAAACAATATTTTTCCTGCGTAAATTCTCGTATATGTGGGAGAGTTTATACCATAATCTTTGTATAGATGAACAATAGAAATACATTGTTCATCTATGCAATAATAAGCTACTTTTTGTTGGTCAAGATAACGGCAATATATGTAATACATACTGCAAAGTATTACCACTAATAATGTAAAACTTGTTCTTAGGATACATATTTTGCGATAACGTATCTTATGGTATATACCATATACTACAAAAAATATCGGAATAAGCATTAGTAATAAAAATGAAAAAAATAACTAAATTATTAACGAATTCCATTAAATAGCTCTCCGATACTTAGTATATTATTAGGAATCATATATTTTATGTTATTTTTTTATCCGTATCCTTTTTTGTCCTAAATCATAACCATAGTTTGTCCAAATGCCGTCTGAATCCTGCCTGTTTCAGACGGCATTTTTTTATTTTTTGCCCGCGATGTGTTCCACTGCCGCCTGCGCGCAATACAGACCGAACGAAGCGGTAACGAGCATACTTGCGCCATAGCCGGCGCACGACAAGCCCTGCGGTGCGGCATCGGCAGAACACGCCGCGCCCGATTGCGGCGGCGTGATGTTTTCGGTTGAGAACACGCACGGCACGCGCATTTTGGCTTTCGTATCGCGGCTGAATCCGTAGCGTTTCCGCAAGGTATAGCGCAGGTTGGCAAGCAGGGGGTCGTGGGTGGTGCGGCTTAAGTCGGCGGTTTGGATCAGGGCGGGGTTTTTCTGTCCGCCCGCGCCGCCGCTGACGATGAAAGGCTGACGGTTTTTCACAAAATAAGCCGCCATTGCCGCTTTGACGCGCACTTGGTCGATCGCGTCAATCACAAAATCAAAGCCCCTGCCAAACAGGGTTTCGATATTGTCTTCACTGACAAAATCTTCAATTTCAAATACTTCGCATTGCGGATTGATTTGTGTAATACGTTCGCGCAAGGCGGTAACTTTTGCTTTGCCGAAGTCGCCGGTCAGGGCGTGCAGTTGTCGGTTGACATTCGATTCGGCAACGTTGTCCAAATCAATCAGGGTCAAACGTCCGATGCCCGTCCGCGCCAAAGCCTCGACCGCCCACGAGCCGACTCCGCCCACGCCGACCACGCAAACGTGCGCGCGGGCAAAATGTGAGAGAGCTTCATCTCCGTAGAGCCGCGCAATGCCGCCGAAGCGGCGCGAAAGGTTCAAACCGGTGCCGGTCATAAGTCAAATCCTGTAAGGTTGCATCAAATGAAGCGTAAACGGAAGCCGGTGGGAAACGTCCTGCCGTCCGACGGCGGCGTATTATACTGTAAAGCGGCCGGGCTGTTCGGCTGTTGTATAAAACCCGGCGGCGGGACTATAATGAAACGGCGCAGACAGCCTTTGCGCGAACCTGATGAAACGGCGCCGCGAGGCGGTGCAAAAGGAGGATACGATTATGTACAAACATTTGGTCGTTGCCGTCGACGGCAGTGAAACGTCCATCAATGCCCTGAAACACGCCGCCGAACTTGCCGGCGTCAACAATGCGCGCCTGACTTTGGTGCACGTTGCCAATCCTGCCGAATATATGGCGCTTGCCCCCGAATTTTTGCAACACGAAAGCTACGAAGCCGCCGCCGTCGCACAAGGCAACGAGGTTTTGGACAATGCCGAGAGGATTGCCCGCGAACTGGGTGTTGGAAATACGGTCAAACACCTCTTGGTGGCGAACAAAGGCGCGCGCGAAATGGCGCAGGATTTGGTCGATTATGCCGATGAAAACGGTGCCGACCTGCTGGTGTTGGGCACGCACGGACGTACCGGCCTGATGCACCTTCTGATGGGCAGTTTCGCCGAAACGGTAATGCGCCAAAGCCACCTGCCGCTTTTGATTATCCGCAGCAAAGCCGAAGAGGCGTAAAGTTTCCCCGTCCGTTCGCCTTAAATGTGATTTCTTCATATTTAAGGCTTTTTGATTTTTTCGCTTGTGTTTCCGTCATCCGCCGGTTCGGCTTATGGGCAAGGCGTTTGTTTTCTGCCCGGTCGGAAATCTGTTTTGGCAGATGAAAAGTATTTTCCAACCGGCGGACGGCCCGGCATTGCATTGGAACACAGCCTTTTTTGACAAACGGAGCAACCGTGTCCGATTACATCCGCACCTCACGCGCCGCAGACAGCCTGCGCGATATTAAAATCACCCCTCGTTTCCTGCCGCATACGGACGGTTCGTGCCTCATCGAATGCGGCAATACCAAAGTGATTTGCACCGCAAGCGTGGACGAAAACGTCCCGCCGTTTTTACGCGGTAAAAACCAAGGCTGGGTAACGGCAGAATACGGGATGCTGCCCGCATCCACCGCTTTCCGGATGCGCCGCGAAGCTTCGGAGGGCAAACAGTCCGGGCGTACTCAGGAAATCCAACGCCTTATCGGGCGTTCCCTGCGCGCGGTCGTGGATATGGAAAAACTCGGCGAACGCCAAATCTTGATTGACTGCGACGTGATTCAGGCAGACGGCGGTACGCGTACGGCATCCATTACCGGCGCGTTTGTCGCGCTGCAAATCGCCGTCGGAAAGCTGATTTCAGACGGCATATTGACCGAAAATCCGATTCGTGAGGCCGTTGCCGCCGTATCCGCAGGCATAGTCGGCGGAGTGCCGCTTTTAGATTTGGATTATCCCGAAGACTCCGGTTGCGACAGTGATGTGAACATCGTCATGACCGCATCGGGGAAAATCATCGAAATACAGGGGACGGCAGAAGGCGCGCCATTTAGTTTGGAAGAATTGGGCAAATTAATCGGTTTGGCGGAAAAGGGGATAGGGGAGCTGCTGCGTTATCAGCAAAATGCGCTGTCCGCCGTCTGATTATTGTCCGTATGCCGTCTGAACGCTCTGACGGCATTCCGCCGCCCCGGCGGAACAAGTGGCATTTGCATGAGAGGCTTCAGAAAGGGGCGGAGAAATCTTTGCCCGTCCTTGAACTCTGTATCAAAAATAGTAATAATAAGCCCTTTTCCAGCAAATATGCTGCCCGACCAATCCCACACAAGAAAGCACGAAACATGGCGTTAATCGTACACAAATACGGCGGCACATCCGTAGGCTCGCCCGAACGCATTAAAAACGTGGCCAAACGTGTCGCCAAAGCCCGCGCCGAAGGACACGACATCGTCGTCGTCGTATCCGCTATGAGCGGCGAAACCAACCGCCTGGTCGCGTTGGCGCACGAAATGCAGGAACACCCCGATCCGCGCGAATTGGACGTGGTTTTGTCCACCGGCGAACAGGTTACCATCGGTCTTTTGGCAATGGCGTTGAAAGACATCGGCGTGGATGCCAAAAGCTACACAGGTTGGCAGGTCGCCCTCAAAACCGATACCGCCCACACCAAAGCCCGCATCGAAAGCATCGACGATGAAAAAATGCGTGTCGACCTTGCCGCCGGCAAAGTCGTCATCGTCGCCGGCTTCCAAGGCATCAGCAGCGAAGGCGATATTTCCACGCTCGGACGCGGCGGTTCCGACACTTCCGCCGTTGCGCTTGCCGCCGCGCTCAAAGCCGACGAGTGCCAAATCTATACCGATGTAGACGGCGTTTACACCACCGACCCCCGCGTCGTACCCGAAGCGCGCCGCATGGATACGGTTACATTTGAAGAAATGATCGAACTGGCCAGCCTCGGTTCGAAAGTTTTGCAAATCCGTTCAGTAGAATTTGCCGGAAAATACAAAGTGCGCCTGCGCGTACTGAGCAGCCTGCAAGACGGCGGCAACGGCACCTTAATTACCTTTGAAGAGGACGACAATATGGAAAGAGCTGCCGTAACCGGTATCGCATTCGACAAAAACCAAGCCCGCATCAACGTGCGCGGCGTACCCGACAAACCCGGCGTCGCCTATCAGATTTTGGGCGCGGTCGCCGATGCCAACATCGAAGTCGATATGATTATCCAAAATGTCGGCAGCGAAGGCACAACCGATTTTTCTTTCACCGTACCGCGCGGCGATTACAAACAGACTTTGGAAATCCTGTCGGAACGTCAAGACAGTATCGGCGCGGCTTCTATCGACGGCGACGACACCGTGTGCAAAGTCTCCGCAGTCGGCTTGGGTATGCGTTCGCACGTCGGCGTAGCCGCCAAAATCTTCCGCACGCTCGCCGAAGAGGGCATCAACATCCAAATGATTTCAACCTCCGAAATCAAAGTTTCCGTATTGATTGATGAAAAATACATGGAACTGGCAACCAGGGTATTGCATAAAGCCTTTGATTTGGGCTGATGTTTTACGGTTTGAAACGGACAACGGCACTGCCTTTATCGGGCAGTGCCGTTTTGTCTGCCGTCTGAACGTTCAGACGGTATATTTTGACTTTGGAACAAAAAATAAAATATCCTAAAAAATTAGCTACATATGACAAATTGAAATAGAAAATTCATTTTCACGGGCGAGATTAAAGTTTCAGGATTTATTGAACTTAAGCGAAACTCAAAAAACGGCTTCTCTACGTGGGGATGATGGGGTAAATCAAACAAAAATAATGGCTTTTTTGAGTTGCTGGTACGATAAAACGGATTGGATGGTGCGTTTGGGGAAACAAATGCCGTCTGAAGGGCTTTCAGACGGCATTTTGACTTTTTTTTGCGGTTTTCCACAAAACGCCGGCTGCCTTTAAAACTTGTAGCTCATCGTCATCAAAAAGGTGCGTCCGCGTGCAAAATTGGTCAATACGCTTTTGCTTGTGCCGCCGTATTTGCCGTTGCACAACGTTTTATCAGCATTACACGTTACTTCTTCGTCCTTGTCTTTCGGGTCGAACGAGCTGTAATAACGCTGCGTTGCCGCATCATTGCCCGCATCGAGCGGATCGATATAACGCCTGTCGAACAGATTTTTGACTTCGGCGCGGAAAATAAGGTTTTTCTTCGGCTCGTAAGCGGCGTAAAAATCAAAAATCAAAGGCTGGCGGGCAAGGGTTTCGGTTTGTTTGATGGAACGCTTGCCCAGTTGCCGGAAATTGCTGGTATTTCCCCCATTGGTGCCGTCGATATAGCGTTCTTCAGCCGTCGCGCGGATGCTCTTGCCGAAATAGCGCATTGCGCCGCCCAAAGTCAGTTTGTTGCCCAACCAGCGCGTACCGACTTCCAAACGTCCGTAATCTCGCGGCAGGGCGGAAACCCTGCTCAACCCATAACCTTGTTTGAGTTGGTCTTCTTTGGACGCATTGTTGGGCGATTCGCTCGCATCGCTGAAATTGGTCGGTTGCGTGCTTTTTTGATAGGCGTAAGAAAGGTTGGTGAAAAAACGCCCATAATCGTAATTTAGCTCCAACTCAAAACCGTGTTTGTGCACTTTGTCTTTGAAATTGCGATGTTGGATGGTGTAGGCAAGCCCGGTGCTGCTGACCCAGCTCGGAATATTCCCGTTCAAATCCCACCATTTCCCGTAAACGTTGTGGATGTAGTTGTCGATGCGGCTGCGGTAGCCGACCAGTTTTAATCCTAATGTATCATATTGTTTTAACAATCCTTTTTTATAGGTATTGAAGCCAAATTGCCAAGTGTTTGCGCGCTCTGGCTTTAAGGCGGTGTGAACGCCGGAGTCGCCGATTTGGGAAAAATACATTTCTTGGATGTTGGGCATACGGTGTGTGCGCGAATAGCCGGCGAACGGCATGAAATAATCGCCGAAGTCCGCACTAATGCTGACCGAATGGTTGTTGGCGCGCTTTTTGCCGTATTTTTTCAATACGGGTTCATAAAGCCCGCAGCTCGGATCGCAATGTTTCTTGTATGCCGGCGAGTTTTCTCCGAATGCCCGCTTAAATTCGTTTTCCGAGCTGTAATAGCCCGTATATTCGCCGCCGAAACGGTAGTTGATTGTATTAGTGCTGTAGTTTAAGCGGTAAATGTCTTTTTTGAGCGCGGCATCGAAGTAGAACGTGTTGAAATATTGGCTGCCGGCCGGTTGGACGATGGTGGATTTTTGGGGCAGCAGCCCTTTATCGCCCTTAAACCGCCCCAAATAGGAATAAAGCCCGTTGTCCTGATCCGGCCCGTCGAAAAACAGCCCCAATTCTTCAGGAAAGCGGTTTTTGCCGTATTCGTTGTGGAAATAATTGAAGCCCAAAGTGGTTTGCAACTCGGTTTCGCGGGGCAGCCGGAAGGTGGCGGTGTTGTTGAGGTCGAGGATTTTCGCGTTGTTGTAGGTTTCAAAATCCTTTAAAAGCCCCCAGCCTGTAAACTTTGCCCCTTTCGGATATTTCTGCCTGCCCGAATTGTAGGCTGCGGTCAGATTGAGGTTGGCATACGGGTTCAAAGACAAACCGTAATTGAACTGATAATTGCGGTTGATGATTTTGCGGCTGCCGATTTTGGTGTTTAAATCGCGAAATTGCGCCGTGTATTTATTGAATACGCCGTCGTATTCCAATTTAAACAGATTGCCTGCCGACTGCTGCTTCAGGCTGGACGGATCGATGGGGGTAATGTCGTATTGCGGTGCCAGGTTTTCCCGCCAGTCTTTATCTTGGTCTTCGATGTATTTTTTCAGTTTCTGGGGGTCTTTGTATTGTTTATAGTAACTGGTTTTCCAGAATTGCCTTTGCAAATCGCGTTCCCACTTTCCGCTGTCGGAATTGAATTTCAACCCGCCTGTTTGTACAAAATATTGCTGCTTGCGCCGTTCCAGATATTCTGCGCCAAAATTTCCGATGTGCTGCCCGCCGCCGCCCACGCGGTAATTTTGCGCCACGCTGCGCCTGCTGTGCCCGTAAAGCACGCCGACAGATGCTCCGCTTTCCAGCCATTTGCGCGCACCTATCGCCGCCATCGCATTACCTTTGGTTGAATTGGTGCCGGTCAGACCTTTTAGCAGCAGACCGTAGGTATTATTGCCCTGAACGACGTCATCCACGCCTAAAGTCCGCAAGTTTGCCGAACCGGCAAGGCTGTTGATGCCTGCCGAGCCGCTGAAGCTGCCTTTGACGACATCCAGTCCGGCAATAAAATTGCTGTCGACAGATGCACCGAATTGAGATGAACCGCCTGCCCTGCCCGCGTCGGTCGAAGTCGAATAAAAGGTTTGCGTGATACCGTCCACCATCGTATTGACCCGCCCGAACCCGCTGTCGCCGCGAATATTCAAAGACACAATGCCCGAGCTTTTATCTTGCTGTGTAAACGCACCGGGTATGCTGCGGACGATGGTATCGAGGTTTTCGCCGGATTTGAACACATCCTGACGGGTCGATACGGCGCGCGCATCGGTAAACACTTTTTTGTCTTTCGGTACGCGCTTCGCCTTGACGTGCACATCTTCCAAAACCTGCACTTGCGTGTTATGAGAATGCCGTGGTAAATCTTCAGCATAACTATGATATAACGTAACATTTAAAAGGCAAAAATAAATCGGTTTTAACCGAAAAGATGTTTTCATATTTTCCTCAACAATAAACAATCAGACAATTAAGAAATATATTAGCATTTTTTTCAGACGGCATAAACATCAAAAAAGTGTAAATTCGATATGCCGTCTGAAGATTTCAATCGGATATTTATCGTAAATTCAAATAAAAAATTATATATCCTTATTTATTCTGTCATTCGCAAACAGACTGGAAACCGCTTGTTCGGTTTTACTTGCCTTGGATAAGTAACCGTAACATTAAAATTCCGGATTCCCACTTTCGTGGAAATGTGGAAATAATGAGATAAACGTGATTATGGTTTAAACGGGGCGTATGCCCATTCCCCGGGTTTCAAATCCAAATCAAACAGTTTCAGTCTGCCGCTTGCCACTCTGACAAGACGCAGGCAGGGGTAGCCGGCCTTGGCGGTCATACGCCTGACTTGGCGGTTTTTGCCCTCGGAAATGGTGATTTCTATCCAAAAATCGGGAACGGTTTTGCGGACGCGTATCGGCGGGATGCGTTCCCATAACGGATTTGTTTCCCCGTGTTCCAAGACGCGGACGCTTGCCGGACGGGTAACGAAATCGCCTAAGTCTATCCCTTTTCTTAAACTTTCCAACCGGGTTTCGTCGGGTACGCCCTCCAGTTGCGCCCAGTAGGTTTTGGGGTGTTTGAATTTGGGGTCGGTAATTTGTGCTTGAAGTCTGCCGTCGTCGGTCAGCAGAAGCAGCCCCTCGCTGTCGGTGTCGAGCCGTCCGGCGGGGTAGAAACCGGGAAGATTGATAAAGTCTTTCAGGCTTTTATGTTTTTCGTGCGGTGAAAATTGGCAGATGACGCCATAGGGTTTATTGAAGATGATGAGGTTTTTCATGGTTTGTTTACCGGCATTTCATTAAGGGTTGCAAATCCGCCTTTCGGAGCGGCGGCAACAGAGGGGCGGAAAGGGGCAACACACTGACTGTGCCGTATGGTTATTTTTGTGCGAAGAAAACACGGTTTGCCGACGGACGAACCTGCCCGATATGGCGGCCGTTTGGCTTGCGGGGCGGGGTTTCAGCATAAAATGCCGTCTGAAGCGGCGTTCAGACGGCATTTGTTTCAGGCGGGGCTAACAGCAGCGTCCACCGTTTGCGCCGCAGCGGCGCTTGCGGCAGTAGTCTTGAAATTGCAGCTTGGTCATCACGGGGGCGTTGGGATTATGTTTGCGCTGCTGTGCAACGTAGTTTTCATAATCGGGCACGCCCGCCATCAAGTTTGCCGTCAGCTTGATGATTTTCCACCAAGACGCGAGCTTATGCTTCACTTTGTGCCTCCGGCTGCTTGCCGTCGCGGTACACCGCCGGGATTTCTTTGGCGGTCGGCCAGCCGACTTTGCGTGCTTTGAGGGCGGTACGCACGCCGTAGATGGCAACGATGACGACGACTAAGAGGAACAATGCGGTCAAACCGGCATTAATCTTGTCGTTGAAGATGATTTGCGCCATTTCTCCGATGTCTTTGGCCGGAGCGAGGACTTCGTTTTTAGCCAATGCGTCGCTGTATTTGCCGGCGTGGGCAAGGAAGCTGACGCGCGGGTCGCTGTGGAACAGTTTTTGCAGGCCGGCGTAGCAGGTTACAAACAGTACGCCGACGGCGGGAACGAGCGCCACCCAGACATAACGGTCGCGTTTCATCTTAATCAGCACAACGGCGCACATAATCAAGGCTACGCCCGCCAGCATTTGGTTGGCGATGCCGAACAAAGGCCAGAGCGAGTTGATACCGCCCAGCGGGTCGGTTACGCCGGTGTAGAGGAAGTAGCCCCACAATGCCACGGCGAAGAAGGTCGCAATCAGGTTGGCAGGGATGGAGTCAGTGTTACCGAAAGGTTTATAGAAAATACTACCCAAGTCTTGAATCATGAAGCGTGCGACGCGCGTACCGGCATCGACGGCGGTCAGGATGAACAAGGCTTCAAACAACAGGGCGAAGTGATACCAGAATGCCATCATGGCTTCGCCCGGAATCAGGCGGCTCATGATGTGTGCCATACCGACTGCGAGGGTTGGCGCACCGCCCGCACGGGACAGAATGGTGTTTTCGCCCACTTCCTTAGCGGTGTGCAACAGGGTTGCGGTATCAACGGGGAATTGCAGCTTGGTGGTAATCACTTCGGCGGCGGTATTAGCATCTGTACCGATTAGGGCGGCAGGACTGTTCATGGCGAAGTACACGCCGGGATCAAGCGATGCGGCGGCGGCAAGCGCCATAATGGCCACGAAACTTTCCATCAACATACCGCCGTAACCGATCATGCGGACGTGGGTTTCATTTTCCAGCATTTTCGGCGTGGTGCCGGAAGAAATCAGCGCGTGGAAGCCCGAAACCGCACCGCAGGCGATGGTAATGAACAAGAACGGGAACAATGCGCCTGAGAATACCGGACCGGAACCGTCGATAAAGTGGGTAACCGCAGGCATTTGCAAAGCGGGATTGACGATGACGATACCCAAAGCCAAGGCCGCAATCGTACCGATTTTCAGGAAGGTAGAGAGATAGTCGCGCGGAGTGAGCAGCAACCATACGGGCAATACGGAGGCGACAAAGCCGTAAATCATAATCGCCCAAGTGAGCTGGATGCCGTCAAGGTCGAACCAATGCCCGATGGAACTTTTCGCCACATCTTCGCCGTAAATTACCGCCAGCATCAGCAAAATAAAGCCGACGATGGAAATCTCACCGATTTTGCCCGGACGGATATAACGCGTGTAAATACCCATAAACAGGGCAATCGGCATCGTTGCGGCAATGGTGAACGTACCCCAAGGGCTGTGAACCAATGCTTTTACGACAATCAACGCCAACACCGCCATAATGATGACCATAATCATCAAAATACCGATGGAGGCAATCACGCCGGGGACAGTGCCGAGTTCCTGTTTCACAATATCGCCCAAAGACTTACCGTCGCGGCGCATAGAGACGAACAAGACCATCATATCCTGTACCGCGCCGGCAAACACCACGCCGAAGATAATCCACAAAGTACCGGGCAGGTAACCCATTTGCGCCGCCAAAACCGGACCGACCAAAGGGCCTGCGCCGGCAATCGCGGCAAAGTGGTGTCCGAACAATACGCCTTTGTGCGTCGGAACGTAGTCCAAGCCGTCGTTGTGGCGTTCTGCCGGAGTCAGGCGGTTAGGATCGAGCCGCATCACGCGGTTGGCGATGTAGAGGCTGTAAAAACGGTAGGCGATGCAGTAAACGGATATGGCGGCGGTAACCATCCATACCGCGCTGACCTGTTCGCCCCGGCTGAGTGCTAAAGTGGTAAAGGATGCTACGCCGACCAGTACCACTATGCCCCAAATGAGGAAGGTTTTGAGTGATTTCATCGTATTTCCTTTTCGGTTGAAACCCCGCCCCTTAGGGCGGTAGAATTAGACTTTATTTGGGAGGGGCGCAACCCCTTCCAAATCAGGGCAACACATAGGGCGGTGCTTTATGTGTCGTCCTGTGTGTTGAAACATCGAATAAATCCTTATCTCACACTGTCGGAATATGCCTGAACGGCGGGAAACGGCCGACCGCCCGCCGGCACGGGCACAAACCGGAGTCTGAATGATTGACGAAGTATGAAACAGTGCGCTTGTCGGGACTTGTGCCTTATGCCCGTATCAAACAGTGCAGGGATGCGGGCGCACAAAACGTTAAACGCCGAATATGATTTTAACGCAAATTAGCACACTGATAGCGGTTTTTACTTGGAATTTGGAAAAAATTTACATTCCTCCTGACGGGCAGGGAGGTTCAGACGGCATCGTCAGGCAAAAGGCGGCGTCGGAAGAAGGGTAAAGAAGGGGCGCGCAATCCGGATTATCGATTCATCGTGTTTCCTTTTCGGTTGAACCTCCGCCCTTTGGGGCAGTAGAATCAGACTTTATTTGGGGGCGCAACCCCTTCCGAATCAGGACGGCACATAGGGCGGTGCTTTACTGTGTGTTGAAACATATTTTCTTTTTATTGGGGAGCTTTTATGAATATCAGGTTTTTCGCGCTGACCGTACCGGTTTTGTCTCTGGCGGCCTGTGCCGTGCCGGAGGCATATGATGACGGCGGACGCGGGTATATGCCGCCCGTTCAAAACCAAGCCGGTCCGGCCGGTGTTCGGGCGTTTTCCTGCGAGAACGGTTTGTCTGTGCGCGTCCGTCGTTTGGACGGCGGCAAAATCGCGTTGCGGCTGGACGGCAGGGGTGCCGTCCTTTCTTCCGCCGTTGCCGCATCCGGCGAACGCTATACCGCCGAACACGGTTTGTTCGGAAGCGGAACCGAGTGGCATCAGAAAGGTGGCGAAGCCTTTTTCGGCTTTACCGATGCCTACGGCAATTCGGTCGAAACTTCCTGCCGCGCCCGTTAAACGGGGCAGCCTGTTTGAACCGCCGTTCGGATTTCTCAGGCGGTTTTTTATGTCGGATTTGTTTTGGCTGTCGGCTGGTTCCGGCGGTTTTCGGGCGTGGCGGATTATTTTTCGTTTTGTTCCGGGTTTATTCTATCGGCAGCGGCTCAATGCCAACTTTAAACCTGCTCCGATTTCTTCAGGGCTGTTATCCAATGATAAAATTACATCGTCTGCATCAATGGCATCCCACGCTTCCAGCTTGACATGGCGGCTCGGGCTGATTTTCAGGCAGCCGTTGTGCAGCCGAATATCCACGCTCATCATGTTTTTAAATAGGGCGCGTCTGGTTTTATAGCCCAAGTTCCCGCATAGCTTGGCAACCCAATCCTCATGGCGTGGTTTAAAACTTTCCTGTTTTAAAAAATCAATACGTTCAGCTTCGTTGTCTAACGTCCTGCTGTTCGCCAATGCTTGTAAGACTGTCGTGCCTAAAGTTTCATTGTCGGTATCCAATGGCAGGATATGGGGGGGTATAGGTGGTCTATTGCCGTTAACCCCAAACCTGAATATGTTTGAACAATCAGAGCTTCTTCATTAGCATAAAAAACTGCCCAATAATTCTGATCCTGTTTAAAAATCATTATTTGATCTCCGTAATTTTGACTGTAATGTTTCAATTTTTAGCATACTCTACCACACGTTGCAACTGCAATCTTTGCTCCTTATATATTGCACCCCATCAAAGGGCTGCATTACTTTTCTTTCTAAAGATTACTATCGTATAAAAAGTATTTTTCTTAAACGACAAGGATTGCGCCCGTGCCATATTCAGACACCGCCCGGATGTTGCGCTGCCCGATCGGATGCTTCAGACGGCATCGGAAGGGTTTGCAGTTTTGGAATATGAAGATGATAATGTCCGCGAGATTGACGGCATTTGAAAGCGGTTATCCCGCATACCGGAGGACACGAAATGAATGAATATTCCCAATTAATCAAGCATCCCGATATTTCCCTTTCCCCGATTTCAGACGGCATCGGGGTCGGCAATCCGGCGACGGGCGAAATTTTGGCGTATGTCCGCAACACAGGTTCGGACAAGCTGAAAAACCTGATTCAAAAAGCAGCTGCAGCACAAAAATTATGGGCGGCAAAAACTGCGTTGGAGCGGGCCGATGTGTTGTGGCGTTGGTATTTTTTGATAAAGGAAAACAAAGAAGCACTGGCGCGTCTCATGACGATGGAGCAGGGCAAAAGCCTGACCGAGGCGCGCGGCGAAATCGATTATGCGGCTTCGTTTGTGCGCTGGTTTGCCGAAGAGGCGCGGCGGATTGACGGCGATGTGTTAACGAGTGTGAAAGCATCGCAAAAATTGGTCGTGTTGAAACAGCCTGTCGGCGTTACCGCCGCAATTACGCCGTGGAACTTCCCGTCTGCGATGATTGCACGTAAGGCTGCGCCTGCTTTGGCGGTGGGCTGCGCGATGATAGTCAAACCAGCATCGCTCACGCCTTTGAGTGCGTATGCCTTGGCTTCGTTGGCTTACGAAGCGGGCATACCGCAGGATTTGTTGCCCGTCGTCAGCGGTCGCGCATCGGAAATCGGCCGTGAATTTGCCACGAACCCGATTATCCGCAAAATCAGCTTCACCGGTTCGACCGAAGTCGGCGCGAAAATTTTTGCCGACAGCGCGGCGGACATTAAAAAACTCAGTTTGGAACTGGGCGGCAATGCGCCGTTTATCGTATTTGACGATGCCGATTTGGACAAAGCCGTCGAAGGTGCGATGGCGAGCAAGTTCCGCAACAGCGGTCAGACCTGCGTCTGCACCAACCGAGTTTACGCTCAATCGGGCATTTACGACGCATTTTGCCGAAAATTGAGTGAAAAAGTAGCCGAGCTCAAATTGGGCAACGGCTTGGAGGATGGTGTCAACCAAGGGCCGCTGATTGAGGAAAAAGCGGTAGAAAAAGTCGAGCAGCATATCGCCGACGCGCTCTCAAAAGGCGCGGTCTGTCTGACCGGCGGCAAACGCAGCGCATTGGGCGGAACGTTTTTTGAGCCGACCGTCTTAAGCGGTGTAACGGCGCAAATGGCGGTAGCTCGCGAGGAAACCTTCGGGCCGTTGTGTCCAGTATTCCGTTTTGAAACCGAAGTCGAGGTCATCGAGGCTGCGAACAATACGGAATACGGTTTGGCGGCCTACCTTTTCACCTCCGACACCGCCCGCCAGTGGCGCGTCGGCGAAGCCTTGGAATACGGTATGGTCGGCATCAATACGGGCTTAATCAGTAATGAAGCGGCACCGTTCGGCGGCGTGAAACGCAGCGGTTTGGGACGTGAAGGCAGCAAATACGGTGCGGACGAATATCTGGAATTGAAGTATTTATGTATTGATATTTTGTAAATCATATATTTGATTTACTTATAAAAAATAGTTGGGGTGTGAAAATCTGATAGATTTTCATACCCCAACTTATACCCCAAAGTTATTTGAAGTTGGATTGCAGCCAATTTACCACTGCTTCTTCATTCCAACTGCCGCTTACGACCTTTCATCGCCTGCACAGAAACACCACCAAGGCTGGGAAAAGCACCGTTACGGTTTTGTCGTTCTGACGGCTGCCGATTTGAAGGACAACAGCCTGGTACGTTTCGGTGGGGAAGTCAGATTGTCGAGCCTGAACAAAAGTTCAGACAGCATTTTCAACCAACCCGGAAGCACATATTCAAACGGCTTCATACTTACCCTGCTTACTCCCGCACTGTTTGCAAAAGGCTGGCTGCCCGACTGGCCGGACAGTGAAATCCTGACCGGAACGCTGCCGCATATCGGTCTGCAAGTCAGACTCCGTGCCGCCGCAATCGACTGCTGGCTGATTTGCAAGCCTGTTTCCAGTTTGCTGTCCGGTACGCCGTTTTCTTTGAACCATGTGCGGATGAGTTGCTCGAATTATTCGCCGCCGATCCATCTTCTCCAGTTGTTGCTTGGGTTTTTCTTTTTGTATCTGACGGGCAGAACCAGCCCTTTTTCTTCCAGACGGATTTCGTCTTGTGTACCGATTAAATCGACCAGCCGTTTAAGAAAAGGTTTGATTTTATCGGGATTGGCGGCAAATTCCTGTCATTCGATGAGGATTTCTTTTTGTTCTTTTGGATATTTGTTTTTCCATGCTGCTTCCAGTGCGGGAATGACGGCGGGGAAGGGGTTGGCGTCTTCGGGCTACGTCATGCTTTGGGCGGTGAAACGCATTCTGGCAAGGGGCAGGCTGTCGGGATTTTGGGTAATGGGGCTGTGGTTCTTGGCTTTGTCGGCGTAGAATTTCAGCCCGTCGATGAGGGGAAATTCGTCGGGCGGCAAGGTAAAACAGTTCGTTGACAGCGTCTTGATATTCTTTATTGTCTGTATCCCATGCGGTCAGGTTGAAGACTTTCGACAGCAGTGTACTTGTCGGATATGTCGCCTGACGGTTGTTGCGGCTGCCATGCTTGGCAGTCCGGGTTTTACCGATTGTCCTGCATGACGAATAGGGGCTTTGGGAAAACATTGCTTGGCTTCTTTCAGTAGGGAATCGGGTGTGTCGGGCAGACAGAAAATTAGGAAGGACGGTAAGTTTCCGACCGTCTGTGCCATTGTGCAACCATGCCGTCTGAAATGTGTGATTTCAGACGGCATGGTTGCTAAGGTGGTTACGGTATCAGGTTCTGTTTTCTGACGATGGCGCGGATGACGGTGCGGTTGGGGTGTAGGGCGTGGCGCAGGCGTTTTGAGAGGGGGTGGGGCAAACCTAGGATTTCGGCGGCAACGGCGGCGGCGCAGATGGGGGCGGTGGCGAGTCCGCGGGTGCCGTGCGCGGTGTTGACGTAGGCATTAGGCAGATATGGGCATGGGGCGTCGATGCGGTAGTTTTTGTCCAGCGCAAGTTTGGCGTAAGTTTGTTGCATGGCGGCAATGTCGCCGAGTGCGCCGACGACGGGCAGATGGTCGGGGCTGTCGCAGCGTATGGCGGCGTGCCCTTGGTGTTTTTTGGGGTTTGGGTTGGCGGCAAACAATGATTCGGCAAGGGCGGGGTTAAGTTGTGCCAATGCTTGGCGGTTTGAGGCTTCTTCGGCGTCGTTCCATCCGGTATGGCTGCTGTTGGGAATAAAACTCGCGCCGTAGCAGTGCAGTCCGTGCCACGACGGGCTGATGTAGCTTTCGCCTGAAACGGCGCAACGCAGTTGTTCGGAAAACGGGGTGGACGGTGTGAGGCCGGTTTGTCCGCGTATTTGCCTGAGGGGAAGGGCGGCGAGGTTGGTTTCGGGCAGGCAGGGGCTGTGCGCGCCGGCGCAGTAGATGATGTGTGTGGCGGTAAATGTGCCGTTTGGCGTGCTTGCAATCCACTTTTCCCCGTCGTGGGAAATGTCGGTTAACGGTGTGTCTTCGTGTAGTCCAATCAGTGGATGGTTGAGGAGGGCGTGGACGAATGCGGGCGGATTGAGCCATACGCCGTGCTGCCAAAACAGTCCGCATAATGGTTCGGCGTAGGGCGTGTTCAGCGGGATGCCGGCGATTTTTTCGGCTTCTGCAGACGTGATGCTGCGGTAGAGGTGGTTATGGTGTTTTTGCAACCCCAATTCGTGATTGCGTTGTTGTTCGGTGCGGCTGTAATTGAGGTGGATGATGCCGTTGCCGCCCCAAGTGTCGGAGCCGGGCAGGATGTGTCCGAGCAGGCGTTTGGTGTAGCCGTAGCCGGCAAGCAAAAGTTCGGTCTGTTCGGTGTCGTGCGGCGAGATTTTGGCGTAGAGCAGCCCTTGGCGGTTGCCGCTGGCGGCTTGGGCGGCTTTTCGGGCTTCCAATACGGTAACGGAAATGCCGTGTGATGCTAAGGCGTGGGCGGTCGATGCGCCGGATATGCCTGCACCGATGACGAGGACGTGTTCCGGTTTTTGCCGTTCGGATGTTTGTGGAAGTGCAAACCAGGGTTTGTCGGGCTTGCTTTCGGTTTGCGGGATGGCTTCGGTCTGCCAGGAAATGTGGTGGAAGTGTTCGTGCAGGCGGTGGGTGCGTGAAGGGGGAACCAGCCAGAAGCGGACATCGGGCAGGATGTGTCCAATCAGGTTGATGCTGTCGAACTGGAGGCACTGGGTTGCCTGATCCAAACGGTGCTTCAGACGGCATTCCGCGTCCGAAGCATCTTGTGCGGTTTGAAAATCGGGAATCTGATTATCGGGGAGGCAGATAATCAGGTTGAGCGGGTGTGCGTGTTTGCGGATGGTTTGGTCGAGTGTGCGGATGTCGGGAATGCCGTCCCATACGAGATTGTCCATATCAATGCCGTCTGAAGTGTGGGTTTGAATATCGGTATCGGGATAAAGCTGTTAAAATACGCGCCGTTTGAAGGCACGCGTACGCCTGCCGGATATTGTATGCCGAATCGAGGTGTTTTTTGAAAAATATTCCTGTTGAAATCCGGTTGTTGAAAAACCGTACCGTGTTGGTTTTGACTTATGGGGACGAACCTAAAAATCTGCCTGCCGAATTTTTACGCGTCTATTCGCCGAGTGCGGAAGTGCGCGGACACGGCGTGGGACAGGATGTTTTGCAGACCGGTAAGGCGGATGTGCAAATTACGGATTTACAGCCTGTCGGTCAGTACGCGCTGAAAATCAGTTTTTCGGACGGACACGACAGTGGGCTTTACGATTGGGACTATCTGCACGGGCTGGCATACGGACGTGATGCCATGTGGCAAAAATATCTGGACAGGTTGGCAGCGGCTGGCGCGTCGCGTTTTGAAGAGAAATAAGACCGGTCGGATGGCAATCTGACGGGCAACGGTATCAGAGAGGTGGTTAGAATATGGGCGGACAGAAAACGCATTTCGGGTTTAGCACGGTCAACGAAGATGAGAAAGCCGGAAAAGTGGCGGAAGTATTCCACTCCGTCGCCAAAAACTACGACATTATGAACGATGTGATGTCGGCAGGGCTGCACAGGGTGTGGAAGCATTTCACCATCAACACGGCGCACCTGAAAAAAGGCGATAAAGTGTTGGACATTGCGGGCGGTACGGGCGATTTGTCGCGCGGTTGGGCGAAACGCGTCGGCAAGGAAGGCGAGGTTTGGCTGACCGATATTAATTCCTCTATGCTGACCGTCGGGCGCGACCGTCTGTTGAACGAAGGCATGATTTTGCCCGTGTCGCTTGCCGATGCGGAAAAACTGCCTTTCCCCGACAATTATTTCAACTTGGTTTCCGTGGCGTTCGGCTTGCGGAATATGACGCATAAAGATGCCGCGCTGAAAGAGATGTACCGTGTTTTGAAACCGGGTGGGACATTGCTGGTGTTGGAGTTTTCCAAAATCTACAAGCCGCTCGAAGGCGCGTATGATTTCTATTCGTTCAAGCTGCTGCCGGTCATGGGCAAACTGATTGCCAAAGATGCGGACAGCTACCAGTATCTCGCCGAATCCATCCGTATGCACCCCGATCAGGAAACTTTGAAACAGATGATGCTGGATGCGGGCTTCGACAGCGTGGATTATCACAATATGAGTGCGGGCATCGTCGCACTGCATAAGGGCGTGAAATTTTAAACAGACTGCCTGTGCAGCCAATGCCGTCTGAACACGTTTCAGACGGCATTTTTGTGTTTTTTGAGACAAAGGTTTTAAATCTTAAAAATTAATTCACATACATATCAATAGTTTATAAACTTTTTAAAAAATAGAAACAATTATCATTTGCAAGATTGGGAGATGTCTGTATAATGCAGTCAATCCAGTAAACAACGCAGCAAACGAAAGGAGGGAAAAATGCCGGAAAGTATTTTCAAACAGATTTCCTCCGATATTTTGAGGCTGCACCGTGATTCTGTTCATTCCCTGCTCGCAACCTCGGGTTGCAACTGTCAGGTGCATGAGGCGGTATATGTCAATATTGACGGCAAATATTATATTGCGCTTTCATGCGAGCCCGAGGTGGGGGAAGTCAAAACAGGCATTTTGCTGATTGAGGATGAAAGCCGCAACCTTCGTTTGAGCTGGGTCGGCAGTGCGCGGGAGCTTGACCGCAAGGATAATGCCTACAAACGCGCCCTGTCCGCGTTGTCCAGAAAGCTGGAGCGGTGTAAAGACAAGCTGCATACGGCGGTTCAACCGTTTTTGTTGGAGCTGGTGCCGGAAAAAGGCAGGTTTTCTGTCGGCGATGAAGAAGTTTGGATTTCTCGAAACGATTTAGTGAGGGCTTTATATCCTGTCGGATACAGTATGCGGCAGGCAATGTTGTAGATTTAAAGTTTTGGTAGTGGTTTGTGTTCCTTTTGCGCCTCTTTCCTAAGGGGCGATTTTTTTTTGCACGCGTGTTGGCGGCAAAGGAAAAATGCCGTCTGAAACCGGCTTTCAGACGGCATCCGCGTGCGGAATTACCTGTCCGGTAAAAGACGGATACCTTGATTGCCCAGCCGTTTTGACAATTCGGCAACCTTTCCGTGTTTTCCTAAAACAAAATCAGGGAGGATTTCTGCCAAAGGGCGTATGACGAAACTGCGTTCGTGCGCGCGCGGATGCGGCAGGGTGAGTCGGGGGTCGTCGCTGGAGATGCCGTCAAAGTCGATGATGTCCAAATCCAATGTGCGCGGCGCGTTGCGGAAGCTGCGTTCGCGTCCGAAATCAGCCTCGATACGGTTGAGTTCGGCAAGCAGGGCAATGCCGTCCAAAGTGGTGGAAACGGTGCAGACGGCATTGACGAAATCGGGCTGATTGTCGTAACCGACGGGCGCGGTCATATACAGTGAGGAAGCCTGTTCAAGCCGGATGTCGGGATGGGAAGAGAGTGCGTCCAATGCGCCGCGTACCTGTTGGGCAGGGTTTTCAAGATTGCTGCCCAAGGCGATGACGGCAAAATGTCTGTTGTTCATGGCAGTGTTTCAGAAAGGCAGGACTTTGGTTTTGGCAAGGTAAACGATGCAGGCGACGCAACACATAGCGAACAGGTAAACGGTGTAGAACTTGGTCGAACGCGGACGGGCGCGCATCATCATCATACCCAATGCGATATAGGCGAGCAGGAGCAGGATTTTTGTGCCGAGCCAAGGCGCGTTGAACGGGGAGAAATGGGTGATCTTCATCAGCCACAATCCTGTAAACAGCAGCATCGTGTCGTTGAGGTGGGGCAGTGCCTTCCAAAAGCCCGCCAAGGGCTTTTCTGGATTTTTCCAAAGTAGGAAAAAACGGATGTTGAATACCAAAATGGTGATGGTAACGAAGATTTGATGGCTGTATTTGACAATCAGATACTGCATGGTCGGCTCTTATCAAAATAAGGGTTGGAATCGGCTTATTTTACCGCAAACATTTATTTTTGACGTAACTTTTCAAATGCCAACAGATAGGGCGGGTTGTTTTTCCGGTTGGTAAAGCCGTAACGCAAAACGGCAAACTGTTCTTGAGGCAGGTTTTTTGCCCATTGTCCGACTGCTTCCGCTTCCTGTTTTCCGTTTTCGTGCCCGGGGTAGAGGACGGCAATAAGCATACCGTTTTCTTTCAGTAGGGATAAGGCGGCAGAAAGGGCGGCAATGCTGGTTTCCGTGCGGGTGGTCAGGCTTTTGTCTCCTCCGGGCAGCCAGCCAAAGTTGAAAATGGCGGCATTTAGCGGTTCTGAAACATATTGTTTCAGGTTTTCGTGTCCGTCCGGAATAAGCTGCACATTGCTGCATCCCGCCTCTTTCAGACGGCATCGGGTGTTGTTCAGGGCTTGGGGCTGGACATCGAATGCCCACACTTTCCCCCTGTTGCCTGCGGTTTGTGCAAGGAAAAGGGTATCGTGTCCGTTGCCGGAGGTGCCGTCCAGCGCATTGCCGCCTTCGGGAAGTGCCTGCCGCAAAAGGCAATGGGCGAATGGAAGGATGTTTTTCAATAACATTTTCAAATGCCGTCTGAAAATAAAAATACCTTACCGTTGTCCGGTAAGGTATTGAAAGATATGACACGTCATGTTTCGTGCGGATTATTCGGCAGGCTGCTGGACGGTTTCCACTTGGACAAGGGTCGAAGCCGGTGCGGCTTGGGGTCTGTTTTCATGTTGGAGGTTGACGGAGCGAGCCGGTACGATGGTGGAAATGGCGTGTTTGTAAACCATTTGGGTTACGGAAGTGTTTCTCAGAAGAACGACGTATTGGTCGAAAGATTCGACCTGACCTTGCAGTTTGATGCCGTTGACCAGGTAAATCGAAACCGGAACGTGCTCTTTACGCAGGGCGTTCAGGAAGGGATCTTGCAACATTTGTCCTTTAGCTGTCATATTTTTAACTCCGTTATTATGATTGTGAAATCGGGCAGACGCCCTGTGCGTGTCGAATTGTAGCCTTGAATAGGAAAAATTACCAATTTTTTTGTGTTTGGGCGGTTTTCCGCCGGGCATTTGTATGTCAGGAGCGTTGCTGCAGCATCCATGATTCGATTTTGCGCGCGTCGTTGACGCGTGTGGCGGATGTGGGCGAGTTCAGTAATACGATGGTAACGGGTTGGTTTTGAATGTTGGCTTTGACAACCATAGACCTGCCTGCCTCGCGTATGTAGCCGGTTTTCTGCAATTCGATGTTCCACATGCCTTCCCTGACCAGGGCATTGGAGTTTTTGTAGTTCTGCTGCCCGTTTTTGGTCTGTACCGAGGCGTAGTTGGAAGTCGAGTTGGTGCGGATTTGCGGATATTGGGCGGCAGCGTTGACCATGAGGCTCAGGTCTTTGGCTGTGGAAACGTTTTGGAAGTTGAGTCCGGTCGGTTCGTAAAAGCGGCTGCTGTACATGCCCAGGCTTTGGGCTTTACGGTTCATGGCGGCGACAAATGCGCCCATGCCGCCGGGGTAGGTTCTGCCCAAGGCGTGGGTGGCGCGGTTTTCGCTGCTCATCAGGCTCAGGTGCAGCAGTTCTTTGCGTGTAAGTGCCGTACCTATGGCAAGACGGCTGCCGGTCCCTTTGAGGCGGTCGATTTCGTCGGGCGTGATGGTAACGGTTTCGTTCATGTCCAAGTTTGCATCCAAAACGACCATCGCGCTCATGAGCTTGGAAATGGAGGCGATGGGCATGATTCTGTCAGCGTTTTTCTGATACAGTATCTGTCCGGTTTTGTTGTTGACGACTAAGGCAGACTGTGAGGAGAGAATCAGACCGCTTGTGATGGTTTGGGTGTTGGTGGGGTGTATCGTGCTTTCGGCGAATATTTCTATCGGATCGGAGGAGGTAAGCATGTTCTGTTCTAAAAATTGCCCTAAAATGTCGTTGTCGGCAAAAAGGTGGGCTGACGGCAGGGAAAGGCAGAGACCGAGAAGCAGCGATGAGGGCAGGCGTTTCAGGGTGCGGATGGACATTTTTGATTCCGTATTTTTGAGTATTGGCGTTATTTTGTTGAAAAAACAGCCATCTGTAAAGTATGTCGTCTGACAGGAGACTGCCCGTAGGCGGGCGGTCTTGTTGTGTTTTGGGGGTTGGGTTTTATAACATTCTGTTTTTAAATCGGAACATATAGTGGATTAACAAAAACCAGTACAGCGTTGCCTCGCCTTGCCGTACTATTTGTACTGTCTGCGGCTTCGTCGCCTTGTCCTGATTTTTGTTAATCCACTATATTTTGTGGTTTGACATGGATATTTTTCATGCTGTCGTGTGTCGGTTTGGATGTTTCCGGCGGTTGAATCCTTGTCCTTTGGGGCGGTAGAATCGGGGTTGGTTTGGAAATTGCGGCGGTGCGTCTGCGTGCCGTTTTGAATAATGGGAATATAGGGAGTAGGACTATGGATGTGAAATATGAATTTACCCTGCCTTCGAGCAGCGGTGCGGATTTTCATTCGGCAGAACATCTGCCTTTGGTCGTGTATTTTTATCCGAAAGACAGTACGCCGGGCTGTACGACGGAAGGCTTGGATTTTAATGCGCGATTGGAGCAGTTCGGCGACTTGGGTTATACCGTGGTCGGTATTTCCCGCGACGGCGTAAAGGCGCATCAGAATTTTTGCGCCAAGCAGGGTTTCCGGTTCGAGCTGTTGAGCGACAAGGATGAAACAGTGTGCCGCCTGTTTGATGTCATCAAATTGAAAAAACTGTATGGGAAAGAGTCGCTCGGCATCGAGCGCAGTACGTTCGTCTTGAATAAGGATGGAGAAATCGCCCATGAATGGCGGAAAGTCAAAGTGGCAGGTCATGCGCAGGAAGTGTTGGAAACGCTTTCCCGATGATGTGAACCATGCCGTCTGAAGCCTTCAGACGGCATTGGTTTGGAACGCTATGGAAAACGGTTTGATTGACAGGCTGCTGGAAACTTTGTGGCTGGATCGGCGGCTCAGTCGGAATACTTTGGACAGCTACCGGCGGGATTTGGAAAAAATCGCCCGCCGGCTGTCTTTGTGCGGCAGAACGCTGGAAGATGCGGACGAAGCGGATTTGGCGGCGGCGGTTTATGTTGACGGAGAGCAACGGAGTTCGCAGGCGCGCGCACTGTCGGCGTGCAAACGCCTGTATATATGGATGGAGCGTGAAGGCATAAGGACGGACAATCCCACTCGTTTGCTGAAACCGCCCAAAATCGACAAGAATATTCCGACACTGATTACAGAACAGCAGATTTCCCGACTGCTTGCCGCGCCGGATACCGACACGCCGCACGGTTTGCGGGATAAGGCCCTGCTCGAATTGATGTACGCGACCGGCTTGCGCGTCAGCGAGGCGGCCGGGCTGAATTTCGGCAATGTGGATTTGGACAGGGGCTGTATTACCACGCTGGGCAAGGGTGATAAGCAGAGGATGGTCCCGATGGGGCAGGAGTCGGCGTATTGGGTGGAACGCTATTATACGGAGGCACGTCCGCTTCTGCTGAAAGGCAGGAGTTGCGACGCATTGTTTGTCAGTCAGAAAAAAACGGGCATTTCCCGTCAGTTGGCATGGATGATTGTCAAAGAATATGCAGGCAGGGCAGGTATCGGGCACATCAGCCCGCACAGCCTGCGCCATGCCTTCGCCACCCATCTGGTGCAGCACGGCTTGGATTTGCGCGTAGTTCAGGATATGTTGGGACATGCCGATTTGAATACGACGCAGATTTATACCCATGTTGCCAATGTGCGGCTGCATAGCGTGGTTAAGGAACACCATTCCCGAAACTGAGGCTTCTGCTTCGGTTTAATAAGAAATCAATCGAAAATGCAAACTTGATAAAAAATTACCAAGATAAACCGTGTATGCCGACCTTGCAATACGAACTGTTTTTATTTATATTTGCATACGATAATAAAAGCCGCTATCGGTACGATAGCTTAAGAACACACGGAGCACAAAATGTTTGTCTGCATCTGCAATGCCGTTACCGACCACCAAATCAAGGAAACCATCGCCGCCGGCGCGACCACAATGGGCGATTTGCAGTCGCAATTGGGCGTGGCGAGCTGCTGCGGCTGCTGCGGGGAGCTTGCCGCTTCGTTTCTGACGGCGCACAATGCGCAACCGACGGTTACGGCGGGTATCAACGTTCAAGTGTAAAACGGTTTTGGAAATGCCGTCTGAACTGTTCAGACGGCATTTTGCTGTTTTTGGCAGGACTTGGGTATCATCTTCCTCGAAAACATTGTTTTTTCCCAAATAGACCATGATTCTGCTGCATCTGAGGCTTTGGCGTGTGCAAATTGACAGATAAGGAAACGCGGATGAAATTGACCTTGATGTTTCGCGAATATTGCAGCTTGTGCCACAAAATGCGCGACGAACTCAAACCTTTTCAGGATGAATACGGGTTTGGCTTGGATGTGTTCGATGTGGACGACGATCCCGCTTTGGAAGAAAAATACAATGAACTGGTGCCCGTTTTGTTGGCGGGAGATGAGGAAATCTGCCACTGGTTTTTGGATGAGGACAGGTTGAAACAGTTTCTCGAACGGTAAAAAATGCCGTCTGAAGCAGGACTTCAGACGGCATTTTTTTCAAATCAACGTTCTTTACGTTTTTGCGGGGCGGATGACCTGCCGGTAAAGGAAGCACGTTTGGATGCCTGGTAAATTGCCAGTCTTCTTCGGTGTTGCATATTGACCCTTTCTTTATTTTATTTGTCGGTTGGGAGAATTCTTATTTATTGATTTTTTCAATAAAAATTAGAAAATTTATTGTGAGATGTTATTGGCGGCAATCATATCATGTTTTGCTGTTGATGGAAGCATGATTGTGTAAAGATGATATGTGGTTGTGTAATCGGTAGAATTTATAAGAAAACCGCCAAGGCGGTGCTTGGCGGCGGAAACGGAGGGGAGGGTGGTATCAGAGCAGCTTGGAAATGACCTGTGCAAGGGCTTTTTGCCAGTCCGACGGTTTGATGCCGAAGTCGTTTTCGATTTTGCGGCAGTCCAAAATGCTGTATGCGGGCCTGGGGGCGGCGGTCGGATATTCCTTGTCTGAAACGGCAGTCAATTCGGGAACGGGGAAGGATGTCTGCTGTTGCGATGCCGCTTGGAAAATATGTTGGGCAAATTCGTACCAGGATACGGATTTGCCGCCGGCGTAGTGGTAAATGCCGCGAATGGGATTGGACTGTTGCAACAGGCGGATGATGGCGGCGGACAAGTCGCCGGCATAGGTCGGGCAGCCGGTTTGGTTGTGGACGGCGGACAGCGGGGAACGTTCCCGCGCAAGGTTCAGCATGGTGCGGACAAAGTTGTCACCGTATTCGCTAAACAGCCAAGAAGTCCGCAGGATAAGGCTGTCGGGATTGGCAGACAGTGCGAGCAGTTCGCCGGCGGTTTTGGATTGTCCGTATACATTGGAAGGGTTGGTAAAGTCACTTTCCTGGTAGGGTCTTTTACCTTTTCCGTCAAAAACATAGTCGGTTGAGATGTGGATGAATCGGGCATGGGCGCGATGTGCTGCCAAGGCAAGGTTGTAAACGGCGGAGGCATTGACGGCAAATGCCGCTGCCGCATCGCCTTCTGCTTTGTCGACGGCGGTATAGGCAGCCGTGTTGACAATAGCGTCGGGTTGGAAACTTTTGACCATGTTGCAGACGGCATCGGCATCGGTAATGTCTAGGGATGCGGAATCCGTCGCAATGGTTTCCCAGTCTTCCGGAAGACGGTCGCGCAGACAGTGTGCCAGTTGGCTTTTCGAGCCTGTCAATAGGATTCTCATGAGGTATTTCCTTTGGTGAAAGTGTATTGTAGGACCTGCTGTCGGTATTATAGTGCCAAAATTTTGCCGATGGTTGATGGGATGGCTTTTTGTGCCATGGGTATTGTTTTGCGCCGACTTCGGCTAAAATATCGGATTGCGATTCAAACCTGTCGGGTGTCGGGTCGGTATTTTCAAGATATTTTCAGGGGGTGCGAAATGAGTGAGATTGGTTTGGCAAAGATTTATTCCGGAAAAGTGCGCGATTTGTACGAAATTGACGATAAACGGATGCTGATGGTCGCTTCCGACCGCTTGTCAGCATTCGATGTGATTTTGGATGATCCGATTCCGGGTAAAGGGGAGATTCTGACGCAGATTTCCAATTTTTGGTTTAAAAAACTGGCGCATATTATGCCCAACCATTTCACCGGTAATACCGTGTACGATGTTTTGCCTGAGAACGAAGCCAAGGTTTTGGAAAAACGGGCGGTCGTGGCTAAAAAGCTCACTCCGGTGAAAGTTGAGGCGATTGTGCGCGGTTATCTGGCAGGCAGCGGTTGGAAGGATTATCAAAAAACCGGCTCGGTTTGCGGTATTCGGCTGCCCGAAGGTATGCGGGAAGCGCAACAACTGCCCGAAGTGATTTTTACGCCCTCAACCAAAGCCGCAGTCGGCGATCACGATGAAAACATCAGCTTTGAAGAATGCGGACGCATTATCGGCAAAGAATTGGCGGAAGAAGTGAGCGACAAAGCGGTTCGGCTGTACACCGAAGCGGCGGAATATGCCAAATCGCGCGGCATCATCATTTGCGATACCAAATTTGAATTCGGTTTGGATGAGAACGGTACGCTGACGCTGATGGATGAGGTATTGACTCCCGATTCGAGCCGCTTCTGGCCGGCGGATCAATATAAAGTCGGCACTAATCCGCCATCTTTTGACAAACAATTCGTCCGCGACTGGCTGGAACAAAGCGGTTGGAACAAAAAAGCCCCTGCGCCTAAAGTGCCTGCCGATGTAATTCAGAAAACAGTCGAAAAATATCAGGAAGCATTGACTTTGCTGACTCAGGATTGATTTTTAAGTTTGAAGGCCGTCTGAAAGAGATATGGTTCAGACGGTCTTTTTATTGTATCAATACTGGATTTTAAGGATGGTTGCCTTTATAATCCGCAATTGTTTTCAGCGTCCGAAATGCCGTCTGAAAGCTTGTTTACAACCTGCCGCACGGTCTGAAACCCTAACTATGCACATTTGGATTTTAGTGTGCATTATTAGTGTTTTAGCAGTGCGGTATTTTGAAAGGAACAATGATGTTCAATAAACACGTTAAGACCTTCCAATACGGTAATCAAACCGTTACTTTGGAAACCGGCGAAATTGCCCGCCAAGCCGCTGCTGCCGTTAAAGTATCCATGGGCGACACTGTTGTTTTGGTTGCCGTTACCACCAACAAAGAAGTGAAAGAAGGTCAGGACTTCTTCCCTCTGACTGTCGATTACCTCGAGCGTACTTACGCAGCAGGTAAAATCCCCGGCGGTTTCTTCAAACGCGAAGGCAAACAAAGCGAAAAAGAAATCCTGACCAGCCGTCTGATCGACCGTCCGATCCGTCCCCTGTTCCCCGAAGGTTTCTACCACGACATCCAAATCGTAGCGATGGTCGTGTCCGTCGATCCTGAAATCGATTCCGACATTCCTGCAATGTTGGGCGCGTCTGCCGCGCTGGTATTGAGCGGCGTACCGTTTGCCGGCCCGATCGGTGCGGCACGCGTGGGTTATGTAAACGGCGTGTACGTTTTGAATCCGACTAAAGCCGAGTTGGCGAAATCGCAATTGGACTTGGTGGTCGCCGGTACGTCCAAAGCCGTGTTGATGGTGGAATCCGAAGCCAAAATCCTGCCCGAAGACGTGATGTTGGGCGCGGTGGTTTACGGCCACGATCAAATGCAGGCTGCGATTAACGCCATCAATGAGTTTGCCGACGAAGTCAATCCGGAAGTTTGGGATTGGAAAGCACCTGAAACCAATGAAGAATTGGTTGCCAAAGTACGCGGGATTGCCGGCGAAACCATTAAAGAAGCGTTCAAAATCCGTCAAAAACAAGCGCGTTCAGCAAAATTGGACGAGGCTTGGAATGCGGTAAAAGAAGCTTTGATTACCGAAGAAACCGACACTTTGGCTGCCAACGAAATCAAAGGCATTTTCAAACACTTGGAAGCCGATGTCGTCCGCAGCCAAATTTTGGACGGCCAACCTCGCATCGACGGCCGCGACACCCGCACCGTCCGCCCGCTGAACATCCAAACCGGCGTATTGCCGCGCACGCACGGTTCCGCACTGTTTACCCGTGGCGAAACCCAAGCCCTTGCCGTGGCGACTTTGGGTACTTCGCGCGACGAGCAAATCATCGACGCGCTGTCCGGCGAATACACCGACCGCTTTATGCTGCACTACAACTTTCCGCCGTACTCTACCGGCGAAGTCGGACGCATGGGCGCGCCGAAACGTCGTGAAATCGGTCACGGCCGTTTGGCTAAACGTGCGTTGTTGGCCGTATTGCCGAAACCTGAAGATTTCAGCTACACCATGCGCGTGGTCTCCGAAATTACCGAATCCAACGGATCTTCCTCTATGGCTTCCGTCTGCGGCGGCTGCCTGAGCCTGCTGTCTGCCGGCGTGCCTTTGAAAGCACACGTTGCCGGTATCGCGATGGGTCTGATTTTGGAAGGCAACAAATTTGCCGTCCTGACCGATATTTTGGGCGACGAAGACCACTTGGGCGATATGGACTTTAAAGTGGCCGGTACGACCGAAGGCGTTACCGCACTGCAAATGGACATCAAAATCCAAGGCATTACCAAAGAAATTATGCAGATTGCTTTGGCACAGGCCAAAGAAGCGCGTCTGCATATCTTGAATCAGATGAAAGCCGCCGTTGCGGGTCCGCAAGAGTTGTCCGCACACGCGCCGCGTTTGTTTACGATGAAAATCAACCAAGACAAAATCCGCGAAGTTATCGGTAAAGGCGGCGAAACCATTCGTTCGATTACCGCTGAAACCGGTACTGAAATCAATATCGCTGAAGATGGTACCATCACTATCGCTGCGACTACTCAAGAAGCAGGCGATGCGGCGAAAAAACGCATCGAGCAGATTACTGCCGAAGTGGAAGTGGGCAAAGTGTATGAAGGCACTGTGGTGAAAATCCTCGACAACAACGTCGGCGCGATTGTCAGCGTGATGCCGGGCAAAGACGGTTTGGTACACATCAGCCAAATCGCCCACGAGCGCGTACGCAATGTCGGCGATTACCTGCAAGTCGGTCAGGTGGTGAATGTGAAAGCATTGGAAGTGGACGACAGAGGCCGTGTGCGCCTGTCCATCAAAGCTTTGCTGGACGCGCCTGCCCGTGAGGAAAATGCCGCCGAGTAACGCTTAGGGTGAAAATGCCGTCTGAACAGGTTTCAGACGGCATTTTTTACGGGTATTGGGAATTGATGAGTGTTACAGCCACAGGACGGCAAGCTTCCATAATGCCCATAATGATACGGATAATCCCGTACACAGGCGGATATATCGGTTTTGCATGATTTTTTTCAGTTGCAGGGAAAAAATGCCGATTGCCAAAAGATTGGGCAGCGTACCCAGTGCAAAGGCAAGCATATATAACCCACCCGTTGCCGCACTACCGCTGCCCAATGCGTAAAGCGACGCGCTGTAAACCAGTCCGCACGGCAGCCAGCCCCATAATATTCCGACAGCAAGGCAGGCGGGTATGGATTTTATGGGTAACAGCCGGTTGAGTATCGGGTTCAGATTCTGCCATATCGGTTTGCCGATTTTCTCGATTTTTGCCGCCAAGGAAGAAATACCGCTCAAGTATAAGCCTAAAAAGAGCAGCAGGAGGTTGGCGGCTGTGTATAAAATATTCTGCAGGACGCGGGTTTGGTCGAGTGAAACGCCGACCTGTCCGATTAATCCGAGAATCAGACCGATTGCCGTATAGCTGCTTATCCGTCCTGTGTTAAGCAGCAGGATCAGCCAAAAGCGGTTGATATGCGGGGGGAGTTGGAGCGCAAACGCGCTGCTTAATCCGCCGCACATGCCGATGCAGTGCGTTCCTCCGAAGAAACCGAGCAGGAACAGGGTTAGGAAAGTGATGTCGTGGTTCATGGACGGCTCACGGTCAGATGTTTGTCTGGGAAAACGGATAATTTCCGGCAGTCCGACCAATAGGGTTTGGCGAGGGCATTCCCCGTGCTGTTAAAGTCTTGAATAAGGATGCGGTTTGTGTCATGAATTTCGACAGTCCTGTAAAATCCGCCCTTTACTGCGCTGTCGGCGGGTTTGCCGTGTGCGTCGAAATACAGGATGGTGCGGTTTTGAAGATGCACGCAATTTGAAACGGCCGGGTTTGCCGGTATGTTTCGGGTGCAGGCAGCAAGGATTGCACAAGGGAAAAGCAACAGTAATATGCGGAACATGGTGTTTATTGTAGTGGGTAACAAACAGTATAATACTCATTTTAATCTCCCGACGGCGGGAGATGGAAGCATTTCCCTTCGGCACGGGGATTTCAGATTCGGAAGCAACAGACGATACGGGATTTCGGAACAATATGAACATTTTGAAATTTACTAAAATGCACGGTTTGGGCAACGATTTTATGGTGATTGACGCGGTCAGTCAGGATTTTACCCCCGAGGACGCGCCGATTGCGGAATGGGCGGACCGCTTCCGGGGCGTGGGCTTCGACCAGCTTTTGGTGGTCGGGCGTTCGGAAACCGAAGGCGTGGATTTCCGTTACCGTATTTTCAATGCCGACGGCGGCGAGGTCGAGCAATGCGGCAACGGAGCGCGTTGTTTTGCCCGTTTTGTTGCAGACAAGGGTTTGACCGATAAGAAAGAAATTTGTGTTGAAACGGCCAAGGGCATTATTTTTCCGAAATTGTCCGATAACGGCATGGTTACGGTCAATATGGGCAAACCGAAGTTCATGCCGTCTGAAATACCGTTTGTTCCCGTATCGGACGAGGGGGATGATGCCTGTATTTATGGGGTGCATCTCGAATCCGGCATTCAGCCTGTCAGCTGCGTCAATATGGGCAATCCCCATGCGGTGATTGTGGTGGATGACGTGGAATGCGCGCCGGTGCGCGAAACTGGTTCGCTTATCGAAGCGCACAGGCAGTTTCCCGAACGCGTCAACGTCGGCTTTATGCAGATTGTCAGCCGAACCGCGATTCGTTTGCGCGTGTTCGAGCGTGGTGTGGGCGAAACCCAAGCTTGCGGTACGGGTGCGTGTGCGGCTGTGGTGGCGGGTATCCGTCTGGGGCTGTTGGATGAAGGGAAAACGGTAGAGGTGGTTTTGCCGGGCGGAACTTTATATATCGAATGGGCCTGCGGCGGCGATGTGATGATGACCGGCCCTGCGGAAACGGTGTTTGAAGGTGAGTTGGCGTATTCATGATTTTGCTGCATTTGGATTTTTTGTCTGCCTTACTGTATGCGGCGGTTTTTCTGTTTATGATATTCCGCGCCGGGATGTTGCAATGGTTTTGGGCGAGTATTGCGCTGTGGCTCGGCATATCGGTTTTGGGGGCGAAGCTGATGCCGGGGATGTGGGGATTGACCCGCGCCGCGCCTTTGTTCATTCCCCATTTTTACCTGACTTTGGGCAGTATATTTTTTTTCATCGGGCATTGGAACCGGAAAAAGGGTGGAAACGGATGGCAGGCAGACCACGAACATCCGCTGCTCGGGCTGTTTGCCGTCAGTAATGCATTGATGACGCTTGCTTTTGTCGGAATATGTGCGTTGGTGCATTATTGCTTTTCGGGAACGGTTCAAGTGTTTGTGTTTGCGGCACTGCTCAAACTTTATGCGCTGAAGCCGGTTTATTGGTTTGTGTTGCAGCTTGTGCTGATGGCGGTTGCCTATGTCCACCGCTGCGGTATAGACCGGCAGCCGCCGTCAACGTTCGGCGGTTCGCAGCTGCGACTCGGCGGGTTGGCGGCGATGTTGATGCAGGTTGCGGTAACGGCGATGCTGCTTGCCGAAATCGGCAGATGATTGTGATGCCGTCTGTATCGGAACAAAAAGTTATAAAGAAAGAAATTTTGGGTATTGGTTTTTTAGGCGGCATAGGTTTAGGATGAAGCCATATCCGAAATTTGTTTATGGTTCGGCGCAAATCCCCCGCAATCGGACAGGATGCCGATGGGGATTGTGCCTTACTGTCGAAACCTTATTATTCAGGAGCAGAAGATGAAAATTGCAAACAGCATCACCGAACTGATCGGCAACACGCCTTTGGTCAAACTGAACCGTCTGACCGAAGGTTTGAAGGCAGAGGTTGCCGTGAAACTGGAATTTTTCAATCCGGGCAGCAGCGTCAAAGACCGCATTGCCGAAGCAATGATCGAGGCCGCCGAAAAAGCGGGCAAAATCAACAAAAACACCGTGATTGTCGAAGCAACCAGCGGCAATACGGGTATCGGTTTGGCGATGGTATGTGCGGCACGCGGCTACAAACTGGCGATTACCATGCCGGAAAGCATGAGCAAAGAACGCAAAATGCTGTTGCGTGCGTTTGGTGCGGAACTGATTCTGACCCCCGCCGCCGAAGGTATGGGCGGCGCGATTGCGAAGGCGCAATCCTTGGTGGATGCACATCCCGACACTTATTTTATGCCGCGCCAGTTCGACAATGAGGCAAACCCCGAAGTCCACCGCAAAACAACCGCCGAGGAAATTTGGCGGGATACGGACGGCAAAGTCGATGTCTTTGTTGCCGGTGTCGGCACAGGCGGTACGGTAACCGGCGTGGGCGAAGTGTTGAAAAAATACAAACCCGAAGTCAAAGTGGTTGCCGTCGAGCCTGAGGCTTCCCCCGTATTGAGCGGCGGCGAAAAAGGCCCGCACCCGATTCAAGGCATCGGCGCAGGCTTTATTCCGACCGTTTTGAATACCAAAATCTACGACAGTATTGCCAAAGTGCCGAACGAAGCCGCTTTTGAAACCGCCCGCGCAATGGCGGAAAAAGAAGGCATTTTGGTGGGTATTTCTTCCGGTGCGGCAGTTTGGAGTGCGTTGCAGCTTGCCAAACAGCCTGAAAACGAAGGCAAATTGATAGTCGTGTTGCTGCCTTCCTATGGCGAACGCTATCTCTCTACGCCACTTTTTGCAGATTTGGCATAATGCTTTAATCGGATTGTCGAAACATTCAGACGCATTTTTCGGTATCGGTGTAACGCCGTGCCGGAAAATGCGTTTTTGCATATATGCCGGAAACGCCGGTTGTGTTTTAATCAGGTGTTGATGCCGCCGCATTGTTTGAGGGAAATATTTTTTATAGTGGATTAACAAAAATCAGGACAAGGCAACGAAGCCGCAGACAGTACAAATAGTATGGAACCGATTCACTTGGTGCTTCAGCACCTTAGAGAATCGTTCTCTTTGAGCTAAGGCGAGGCAACGCCGTACTGGTTTTTGTTAATCCACTATATTCGGGTTTTATCCGGCAGGACGGTTTTTTGCCCCAACGGAAAATAGCCGGCCTGCCCGTAAAGTCAGCCGTTTGTCCGGGCGCAGCCAGGGCTTTGGGCTTCAGACGGCATATTTTCGGAATGGCGGCATTTTTGCCGTCGGCGCGGCAGCCGTATGGGGAAGGGAGGGGATATTATGGACGGAAAAAAATATGCCGCACCATTGCTGGTGCTGGGTTGCGTGGTGTTCGGTCTGGGCAGCCTGATTGTCAGATCCGTCCCCGTCGGCCCGTATGCAATCGCATTTTGGCGGTTGCTGATTTCGGTGTTCGTATTTTGGTTTTTGGCACGGTTTTTCGGGCAAAAATTCCCAAAAAACAGGAAAACCGTCCGATATGCCCTGACGGCGGGTGTGTTCCTCGCTTTCGATTTGGCGTTGTGGCACGAAAGCATACACGCGGTCGGGCCGGGTATTTCCACCCTGCTCAACAGCCTGCAAATCTTTTTTTTGTCGGCAATCGGTGTTTTCTTTTTTAACGAACGTTTGAGCGGGCTGAAAAAGGTGGGCTTAATATCGGCAGTTGTCGGCGTGGCGATGATTGCCGGTGCGGAATTTGGCTACAACGGTAATGCGGTTTGGGGATTCGCCAGCGGTTTGGTATCCGGGCTGATGCTTGCCCTGTCGATGGTGTTTGTCCGCAAGACTCATGAAGTCGAACAGGTGGTGCTTTTCCCTTCAATGATGATTTTGAGTTTGGGCGGCGCGGCATCGTTGGTTGTTCCGGCATTGCTGATGGACGGCGGCGCGCTTTATCCGACGACTTGGAAAGATGCGGGTTTGGTGCTTGTGTACGGCGTGGTGATGCAGTGCTTTGCGTGGGCGATGGTTGCCTATGCGATTCCGCTGCTTTCCCTGTCGCTGACGGGGCTGTTGCTTTTATCCGAACCGGTTGCCGCCCTGTTCATCGATTATTTTGGGTTGGGCAAACCGATTGACGGTGTGCAGTGGGCAGGGGTGGTGCTGACGCTTTCGGCAATTTATCTCGGTTCGCGGAAACAGCAGTCTTAACATTGATTCCATCAGGGCAATATTGGCAGTTCGCCGTGCAAAACCTGAGTTACCGGACTGATAGGTAGGAAAATCCGACAACGTTAGACCTGCCTGCAAAGGTAAGGAATAGCAAATGCCGTCTGAAACTATTTTCAGACGGCATTCTTGGCTTCCCGGTTTAGCGGATTGCCGTACCGGCCCGGCTGAAATCGCCGAAGTTCATCAGAATGAAGGTTGCCTTACCGACAACCAGCTTGTCATCCACAAAGCCCCAGTAGCGCGAATCGGCACTGTTGTCGCGGTTATCGCCCATGGCGAAATAGCGTCCTTCGGGAACTTTGCACACGAAACCGCTGCCGTCGTCGGCATATTGGCAGTGTTCCAAACCGCTTTGCTCTATGGAATATCCGTTTTCAGACATAATATCGGAGGTATATTTGCCCAATACGGGCAGGGAAACGGCAGGCTGTCCTTCTTTTTTCAGAATATTGAAGGATTTGCCGTCCAAACTGCTGCGGAACATATCCGTGTTGTGGATTTCGGAAGGGTCGGTATCGTCGGGATAACGGTATGTGCCGTCAGGAATATCGGAAGCCGGTTTTCCGTTTACCGTCAGAACCTTGTCCCGATATTCGACAATGTCGCCCGGGATGCCGACAATACGCTTGATGTAGGTCATCTCCGGCTGCAAAGGATAATTAAAAACGACGACATCGCCCCGTTCGATTTTGCCCGTGGGGATAAATACATTGTTTAAAACAGGTACGCGCAATCCGTAGGAAAATTTGCCGACCAAAATGAAATCGCCCTTGATTAGGCCCGGGCGCATGGAGCTGGACGGGATTTGAAACGGTTCGGCAATAAACGACCGGATGAGGAACAATACCAAAACGGTAGGGAAGAAACCGCCGAAATAATCGCCGAAGTGGCTGCTTTCCGAGATTTCTGGATGAGTCTTCAGACGGTATTTATATACCCCCCAAGCCGTACCGCACAATACAACGAAAATCAGGAAAACGGCGGTAAAGCTCATAAACAGGGACAAAGCGGCAAACACGCCGACCGCCGTCAGGATATAGGCGTATTCGAGGCCGGAACTCCATTCCCCGTTTTCCTGCCGCTTCTTGTCGCTTTTGAAATAAAGGATGATACCGGCAAGCAGCGCGGCAGCCGCTCCCGACATTAGCATTGTGTTCATTGTTGTTCCTTAACGGTTAAAACCAAACGCCCTTTTGGAGCGGCAAATCAAGGTTTGTTTGGGAATGCGCGCCTTCTTCAAATCGGAGCAGTTTGGAGGGCTGCGCCATATGTGCAGCCCTGTGTGCCGAAATATTATTTGTCGCTCACCTGCAAAATCGCCAAGAACGCGCTTTGCGGAATTTCCACGTTGCCCACTTGTTTCATGCGGCGTTTGCCTGCTTTTTGTTTTTCAAGCAGTTTTTTCTTACGGGTAATATCGCCGCCGTAACATTTCGCCAAGACGTTTTTACGCAGGGCTTTGACGTTTTCGCGGGCGATAATCTGGCTGCCGATGGCGGCTTGGACGGCGATGTCGAACATTTGGCGCGGAATCAGTTCGCGCATTTTCGATGCCAGCTCGCGGCCTCGGTGAACCGAGCTTTGACGGTGCACAATCAGGCTCAGCGCATCGACTTTTTCTCCGTTGACCATAATGTCGAGCTTAATCAAATCAGACGGTTGGAACTCTTTGAAATGGTAGTCCAACGAGGCATAACCGCGCGAAGTCGATTTGAGTTTGTCGAAGAAGTCCATCACGACTTCGTTCATGGGCAAATCATAAGTCAGCATGACTTGGCGGCCCATGTACTGCATATTGACCTGCACTCCGCGCTTTTGGTTACACAAAGTCATGACGTTGCCGACATATTCCTGTGGCACAAGAATGGTCGCAGTGATAATCGGCTCGAGTATGGTTTCGATGCTGCCGATGTCGGGCAGTTTGGACGGGTTTTCAACTTCGATTTTTTCGCCGCTTTTCAACACGACTTCGTAAACCACCGTCGGCGCGGTGGTAATCAAATCCATGTCGAACTCGCGTTCCAAACGTTCCTGAACAATTTCCAAGTGCAACAGACCCAAGAAGCCGCAACGGAAGCCGAATCCCAATGCTTGAGAAACTTCAGGCTCGAATTTCAACGAAGCATCGTTCAGCTGCAATTTTTCCAAAGCGTCGCGCAAAGCCTCATAGTCGTGGCTTTCCACGGGATAAAGACCCGCAAATACTTGGCTTTGTACTTCTTGGAAACCGGGCAGCGGCTCAGTGGCAGGGTTGGCAACCAAAGTAACCGTATCGCCGACTTTCGCCTGTCCCAATTCTTTCACGCCGGTAATCAAAAAGCCCACTTCGCCGGCTTTGAGTTCTTGCTTCTGAACCGATTTCGGCGTGAATACGCCCAGTTGCTCGACCTGCGTTTCCGCCTTGGTGCTCATAAAGCGTACTTTGTCTTTCAGCTTGATGGTGCCGTTTTTCACACGAATCAGCATAACCACGCCGACGTAGTTGTCAAACCACGAATCGACAATAACCGCTTGCAGCGGCGCGTTTTCATCGCCGGTCGGTGCAGGGATTTTGGCAACGATTTCTTCCAAAACGTCTTCCACACCGATACCGCTTTTGGCGGAACATTGCACCGCTCCGACGGCATCGATGCCGATAATGTCTTCAATTTCCTGCTCCACGCGTTCGGGATCGGCGGCAGGCAGGTCGATTTTGTTCAAAACAGGCACGACTTCAACGCCCAAATCAATCGCGGTATAGCAGTTCGCCACGGTTTGCGCTTCCACGCCCTGCGACGCGTCAACCACCAAAAGCGCGCCTTCGCAGGCAGAGAGCGAACGGGAAACTTCGTAAGAGAAGTCGACGTGTCCCGGCGTGTCAATCAGGTTGAGCTGATACACCTGCCCGTCGCGTGCTTTGTAGTTGAGCGCGGCGGTTTGCGCTTTGATGGTGATGCCGCGCTCTTTTTCGATGTCCATAGAGTCGAGCACCTGCGTACTCATTTCGCGCGAATCCAAGCCGCCGCAATATTGGATGAAGCGGTCGGCAAGCGTCGATTTGCCGTGGTCGATGTGGGCAATGATGGAGAAATTTCGGATATTTTTCATTAGAGTTGTTTTGAATGTCGAACAGTGGGTTTTAAAAATGCCGTCTGAACAAACAGCGGTACGTCCGAATATCGGGCGCAACGTGGAAATAGCCCGATATTCTAACGGAAAACCGCTGTTTTGGCATGATTTGATAAAGGTTTTATAAAGATTTGACGATTTCTGCCACCATTTTTGCAGAACTTGCCGCCGCCGTTTTCAAAAATTCGTCAAAGCTGATGTCTGCCTTTTCATCCGCCGAATCGGAAACCGCGCGGATGATGACGAAAGGCGTTTCCAACTGATGACAGGTTTGGGCAATCGCCGCCGCTTCCATTTCCACTGCTTTGACTTCGGGGAAGTACTTGCGGATTTCCGCCACGCCTTCGCTGCTGTGGACGAAGCGGTCGCCGCTGACAATCAGGCCTTGTTCTACCGCCGCGCCTTCAAACGTCCGCGCCGCCCGTTTTGCCGCTTCAATCAAAATGCCGTCTGAAGCAAACCTTGCCGGCAGTTGCGGCACTTGCCCCCAGGCATAGCCGAACGCCGTTACATCGACATCGTGGTGCGCGGTTTCCGTGCCGACAACCACGTCGCCGACTTTCAAGCCCTTGCCCAAGCCGCCCGCGCTGCCGGTGTTGATGACGCAGTCCGGTGCGAACTGATGGATAAGCCAGGCCGTTGCAACTGCCGCGTTGACCTTGCCGATGCCGCTCAATGCAAGCACCATGCGTTTTCCCGCCAATTCGCCTTCATAGGCGGAAAATCTGCCGAAAGAGACGGCTTTGACATTTTCCATCATCTCGCGCAAAAGCTCGATTTCTTGTTCCATTGCGCCGATAACGGCTACTGTTTTCAAAGACATATTGCTGACCTGCTGTGAGTTTCGGATAGAATGCCGAATTATACACGCTAACACGGCAGGATTGAGTGGAGGCGGTTTGTCCATGCCGTCTGAAACGGTTTCAGACGGCATGGCGGGTTTTTGGTAGAATGGGAAGATACAGATTGTTTGAAGATTGGGGGATGAAGATGTTTACCGATGAAAATATGACTGCAAAGGAAGAACTGTTCGCATGGCTGCGCCATATGAACAAAAACAAAGGTTCCGACCTGTTTGTGACGACCCATTTCCCGCCCGCTATGAAGTTGGACGGCAAAATCACCCGCATCACGGACGAGCCGCTGACGGCGGAAAAATGTATGGAAATCGCCTTCTCGATTATGAGTGCGAAGCAGGCGGAAGAATTTTCATCGACCAACGAGTGCAACTTCGCCATCAGCCTGCCGGACACCAGCCGCTTCCGCGTCAATGCAATGATACAGCGCGGCGCGACGGCGTTGGTATTCCGCGCGATTACCAGCAAGATTCCCAAGTTTGAAAGCCTGAACCTGCCGCCGGTCTTGAAGGATGTCGCGCTGAAAAAACGCGGGCTGGTTATTTTTGTCGGCGGCACCGGCTCGGGCAAATCGACTTCGCTCGCCTCGCTTATCGACTACCGCAATGAAAATTCGTTCGGACACATCATCACCATCGAAGACCCGATCGAGTTTGTCCACGAACACAAAAACTGCATCATCACCCAGCGCGAGGTCGGCGTGGATACGGAAAACTGGATGGCGGCGTTGAAAAACACGCTGCGGCAGGCGCCCGATGTCATCCTTATCGGTGAAATCCGCGACCGCGAAACAATGGACTACGCCATTGCCTTTGCCGAAACGGGGCATTTGTGTATGGCGACGCTGCACGCCAACAGCACCAACCAGGCGCTCGACCGCATCATCAACTTTTTCCCCGAGGAGCGGCGCGAACAATTGCTGACGGATTTGTCGCTCAACCTTCAGGCGTTTATTTCGCAACGCCTCGTTCCGCGAGACGGCGGCAAGGGCAGGGTGGCGGCAGTCGAGGTGCTGCTCAATTCGCCCCTGATTTCGGAGTTGATTCACAACGGCAACATCCATGAAATCAAAGAAGTGATGAAAAAATCCACTACCCTGGGTATGCAGACCTTCGACCAACACCTTTACCAATTGTATGAAAAAGGCGAGATTTCCTTGCAGGATGCCTTGAAAAATGCCGACTCCGCACACGATTTGCGTTTGGCGGTACAGTTGCGCAGCCGCCGGGCGCAAAGTTCCGGCCCCGATTTGGAACTGCTCTGATGGCGGTATGGATTTCCGGACGGGCAGTTTGACATGATTTATCCGTGGCATAATGAACAATGGCGGCAGATTGCGGAGCATTGGACGAGCCGTCCCAATGCTTGGCTGTTTGCCGGCAAAAAGGGGACGGGGAAGACCGCGTTTGCCCGTTTTGCGGCGAAGGCGTTGTTGTGCGAAACCCCTGCACCGGGCTGCAAACCCTGTGGCGAATGTATGTCCTGCCATCTGTTTGGACAGGGAAGCCATCCCGATTTTTACGAAATCACGCCTCTGGCGGACGAACCCGAAAACGGGCGCAAACTGTTGCAGATCAAAATCGATGCCGTCAGGGAAATCATCGATAATGTGTACCTGACTTCGGTACGGGGCGGTTTGCGCGTGGTTCTGATTCATCCTGCGGAAAGTATGAATGTCCAAGCCGCCAACAGTTTGTTGAAAGTGTTGGAAGAGCCGCCGCCCCAAGTGGTCTTTTTGCTGGTCAGCCACGCGGCGGACAAGGTTTTACCGACCATTAAAAGCCGCTGCCGGAAGATGGTTTTGCCCGCTCCTTCGCATGGGGAAGCATTGGCATATCTGCGCGACAGGGGTGTGGCGGAGCCGGAAGAATTTTTGGCGTTCCATTCGGGTGCGCCGCTGTTTGATGAGGCGGACGGTGTCCGTGCGTTGCGGATTAAACTGTTGGATATTTTGGCAGAGCCGAGGTTGTTGAAGATTTTGGATTACGCCGCGCTTTTCGATAAGGAGAAACTTCCGCTCGACGTATTTGTCGGGTGGATGCAGAAGTGGCTGGTCGATTTGGGATTGTGCCTGCGACACATGAAACCCGTCTATTATCCCGCTTATGAAGACAGGCTACTTCAGACGGCATCCGGTTTCCGTCCGCGCAATGTATTTGCGGCGGAGGATATGCTCAAACAGCTTGCCCCTTACGGGTTTCATACTTTAAATGTCAAAATGCAGGTCGAGCATCTGCTCATCAACTATTTGGAATTGAAGAAAGAGAACGGGTGAATTATGTCAGACGGACAAAATATTCCGGCAAAAATGATGTCGTTGCAGCTGAAAGACATGAATCTGCTGTACAGCTCCTATATGCCGTTTTTGGAACATGGCGGCCTGTTTGTGCAGACCGACGACGTATTTTCCATCGGGGACGATATTCTGCTTGCCGTAGAAATCCTCAACTTCCCCAAACTGTTCCTGCCAACCAAGGTCGCTTGGATTAATCCTGCGCGTACTTCCTCCAAACCCAAAGGGGTGGGGCTGGCATTCACAAAACACGAAAACTGCCTGAAAGTCAAAGACCAGATCGAAGTCGAACTGGGCAGCACAATCGGCGGCAGCAGACCTACGTTTACCATGTAACGCCATGCATATCATCGATTCGCACTGCCACCTCAATTTTGAAGGTTTGAAAGAACGCCTGCCCGAAGTTTTGTCCAACATGGAAGCAAACGGCGTGGGGCAGGCACTCGCCATCAGCGTCAGTAGGGAAAGCTTCTCCGAAGTCTTTGCCGTCGCCGAAGCGCACGAACACATCTATTGCACCATAGGCGTACATCCCGACAGTAAGGAAGCCGAAGAATTTTCCGTCGCGGAAATGGTCGAAGCCGCCGCCCATCCGAAAGTGGTCGGCATCGGCGAGACGGGTTTGGATTATTACTGGTGCAAAGGCGATTTGTCTTGGCAGCACAAACGCTTTGCAGACCACATCGAAGCAGCCAATCAAACCGGACTGCCCGTTATCGTCCATACGCGCGATGCAGCGGCGGACACCTTGGCGATTTTGAAAGAATGTAAAACCAATTCGGGTGTGATTCACTGTTTTTCCGAAGACACAGCCTTTGCCCGAGCTGCCATGGATTTGGGGCTTTATATTTCTTTCTCGGGAATCGTTACCTTTAAAAACGCACCCTTGGTTCAGGAGGCGGCGAAATACGTTCCGGACGACCGCATTTTAGTGGAAACCGATGCGCCGTTCCTCGCCCCCGTACCCAAGCGCGGCAGGCAGAACGAACCGGCTTTCGTGCGTTATACTGCCGAACATATCGCCAAATTGCGGAACCAAACATTGGAACAGGTTGCGGCATATACGACGGAAAACTTTTACCGGCTGTTTAAAAAAGTACCCGATATGCGGGTCGTCTGACCCTGTGCCGACGATAAGGAAAACCATGAAGGCAATTCATCCGTATGCATTGTCCGCGCTGCTGCCGGCTGCCTGCCAACACGTTTCGGACAGGCATGAGGCAGTCGGTATGGTGAAGTCCGCTTCCAAATTCTGCATTGCCAAAGGCGGCAGACGGGAAGCAAAAAAAGACGAAAGCGGCGGCGGATATGCCCTGTGCCATTTGCCGGACAGCAGGATTGTCGAGGAGTGGGAATATTTCCGTTCACAACATTGATACTGCGCGATATACAGCAAATATTGTGGGAAGTTTCCGCTTTTGCGTATAATGCGTCCTACCTGACAAATTTTGTCAACTTTATCAAAAGGAATAAGCGATGGCTTCCATCCACGACCAAATTAAAGAAGTAGTAACGACACACCGCGTCGTATTGTTTATGAAAGGTACGAAGCAGTTTCCGCAATGCGGTTTCTCTTCCCGCGCCGTGCAAATCCTGAACGCGGCGGGCTGCACCGATTACGTTACCGTCAACGTATTGGAAAATCCCGAAGTGCGCCAAGGCATTAAGGAATACAGCGACTGGCCGACCATCCCCCAACTTTATGTGAACGGCGAGTTTGTCGGCGGTTCGGACATCCTGATGGAAATGTATGAGGCAGGCGAGCTGCAAGAGCTGCTGAAAGCCTGATGGATTCGGCAATGCCGTCTGAACGTGTTTCAGACGGCATTTTCTTTTCCGGCAAATCAAAAAAAAGTATAATGGCGCGTCTCAAAATCACACTGGAACACCGCGATGAACGTTAACGTTATCAACCATCCGCTCGTCCGCCACAAATTAACCCTGATGAGGGAGGCGGATTGCAGCACCTACAAATTCCGGACGCTTGCCACCGAGCTGGCGCGCCTGATGGCATACGAGGCAAGCCGTGATTTTGAAATCGAAAAATACCTTATCGACGGATGGTGCGGTCAGATTGAAGGCGACCGCATCAAGGGCAAAACATTGACCGTCGTTCCCATACTGCGTGCAGGTTTGGGTATGCTCGACGGCGTGCTCGACTTGATTCCGACTGCCAAAATCAGCGTGGTCGGTTTGCAGCGCGACGAGGAAACGCTGAAACCCGTTTCCTATTTTGAAAAATTCGTGGACAGTATGGACGAACGTCCTGCCCTGATTATCGACCCGATGCTGGCGACGGGCGGTTCGATGGTTGCCACCATCGACCTTTTGAAAGCCAAGGGCTGCCGCAACATCAAAGCCTTAGTCTTGGTTGCCGCGCCCGAGGGCGTGAAGGCGGTCAACGACGCGCATCCCGATGTTACGATTTACACCGCCGCGCTCGACAGCCACTTGAACGAAAACGGCTACATCATCCCCGGCTTGGGAGATGCAGGCGACAAGATTTTCGGTACGCGCTAACTGTTTGATTTTCGGAGCTGACATGAATTTTCAAGACTATCTCGCCACATTTCCTTCAATCGACCATTTGGGCGGTTTGGACGTTCGGGATGCCGAAGGCAAAACGGTTCACCACATTCCCGCCGTTCAGGGCAAGCTCGGTTCGCTCAAGCTGTACAATGCTTTGGCGGAACGTTTTGACGGAAAATTGGACAAAGAAGCGGCAGAGCAGGGTTTGATATGGTTTGCCGAACACGTTGCCGACGCGCGCGCCTACCCCGGCAAGCATCCGAACATCGATCTGCTGGAAAATGTCGTACAAAGCGGCGAAACCTTGCTGCTCAAGCCGCTTTCCGCGCAATAATTTCGACCATGCCGTCTGAAATCCGTTTCAGACGGCATTTTGTCGGAAAGAAGACTGTAAAACGGGCATTTTCTTTTCTATTTCAGGATACGGGCAATGATGTTTCAACACATAGGACGACACATATAGTGGATTAACAAAAATCAGGACAAGGCGACGAAGCCGCAGACAGTACAAATAGTACGGAACCGATTCACTTGGTGCTTCAGCACCTTAGAGAATCGTTCTCTTTGAGCTAAGGCGAGGCAACGCCGTACTGGTTTTTGTTAATCCACTATAAAGCGCCGCCCTATGTGTTGCCCTAATTTGGAAGGGGTTACACCCCTCTCAAATAAAATCTGATGCTGCTGCCACGAAGGACGGATGTCCAAATGGCGGGGTTTCAACCATTAAGGAAATACGATGAAAAAAATGTTCCTTTCTGCCGTATTGCTTCTGTCGGCTGCCGCCCAAACCGTGTGGGCGGATACGGTGTTTTCCTGTAAAACGGACAACAACAAATATATAGAAGTCCAAAAAATCGACCGCAATCTTTACGAATATTCGTTCGGCAGTGCGGCAAAAAAAGAAATTGCCATACGCAACGGCAAAGCTGACCTGTTGGGGCGTTCCGACAGGTGGCAAGGCATGGGCAGCGGACGCTGGGCAACGATGAAATTCCAAAACGGCGAATTTATGTATACCGTATGGACAGGCTTCGATTCCGTGACTCATACGGAAAGCAGCGGTGTCGTTGTGGAGCGTAGGGGCAAGGAAGTCGCACGGGTCGGCTGTACGCCGAAAACCGCACAGGCGAATTTCAATGATGACGATTTTTCCTGGTAATCGGGGCGGATAAGGCGATGGAAACAGCGACCCCCATCATGCTGATTGTCCGTCCGTCGGGCAGGGCGAAGGACGATGTGGAAACCTGCCGTCGTGCCGGATGGCAGGCGGAAGTGTTGAGTCTGATTGAAATCGAAACCGACGAAGCAAGCCTGAAACGGCTGCCGGAAATGTATGCCCGTGCGGATGCCGTGTTTTGGGTCAGTCCGACCGCCGTTGAAACCGCCGCGCAGTACTTGGACTTTTCAGACGGCATAAAGATGCACATTTCCGTAGGGCAGGGCAGCCGCCGTGCCTTGGCGCGTTATGCTGGCGCGGGCGTGTTTGCACCTGAAGACGGCAACGACAGCGAGGCGGTTTTGCGCCTGCCGGTTTGGAACAGTCTGCCCGAAGGTGCGCGCGTATTGTTTGTGCGCGGACACGGCGGGCGGGATTTTTTGATGAATGCCTTGCAGGAGAAAGGTTTTCGGACGGAGGTGGCAGAAGTCTATTTCAGACGGCATAAATCGTTGAACCTGCATAATTTCCAAACCGAAAATATTGCCGCCGCCTATATCACGTCGACCGAGCTGGTGCGCGCGTTGTTCGGACAGCTTCCGCCGCAATTTTCCCGATTCTTCAAATCCTTGTTATACTTTACCCATCATCCGCGCATTGCGGAGGCATTGAAGCGCGAAGGCGCGTGTTCGGTCGAAACCGTCCCTACGCTGGAAGCCGCGCTTTCCCATTCTTCCATTTCCGTTTCAGACGGCATGGTCTTTCCCGGAACCTCAAACCAATAAGGAGCAAAACGGTGGGCGAACCTGAAAACAAATCATCCGAACCCGTACGCGAAATACAGGCATCAAAAGAAATGCCGTCTGAAACCTCTTCCCCACGCAAAGAAAACGAAACAGAAGTACACATTCCTGCCGCTCCTTTTATCGTCAAACAGTCCGGCAGCAACGCTTTGGCGACCTGCGCCTTGGTATTGGCGGCATTGGGTTTGGGTGCAAGTGGTTTTTTGTTTGTCCAAGGACAGAATGTCTTGAAAAACCAAGAGCTGGCATTCAACCAAAAAATCGACAAAGCCGCCTTGGGCGAGTCGGAAAACGCCGCCCTGCTCAAAGACAACCTCAACCGCCAAAGTGCCATACAGTCCGAACTCGACCGTTTGGACAGCGGTGTCAAAGCCAACGGCGAACAAATTCTGATGACGCAAAAAGCCTATCGCGAGCTGACCAAAGGGCGTGCCGATTGGCTGGTGGACGAAACCGAGACCATACTCAATCTGGCGGCGCAACAGCTGGTGCTGACCGGCAATATCCAAACGGCAGTCGGCGTATTGGAGAATATCGACAGCCGCCTGTCCCGTTTCAATCAGGCAGAGCTTCTGCCGATCAAACAGGCAGTCAGCAGCGACTTGGCGGAACTGAAAAACCGTCCCTATGTCGATATTTCCGGCACGGCATTGCGCCTCGACAGGCTGGAAACCGCCGTATCCGGACTGCCGCTGATGCTCGACGGTGTGCTGAAACCGGGCGTACAGGTGAAGAACGAAGCCGTTTCCGCTTCATGGTGGCAGAACGTATGGGAAAAATCCCTCGGTACATTGAAAGGGCTGGTCGAAATCCGCCGTTTGGAAAACAACGATGCCATGCTGATTTCACCGGAACAGGCATATTTTGTGCGTGAAAACCTGCGCCTCCGCCTTTTGGATGCGCGGACTGCATTAATGCAGCGCAACAGCGAAGTCTATCAAAGCGATTTGAACAATGCCGAAACCGCCGTCAGACAGTATTTTGATGCCAAATCCCCCGCCACGCAGTCGTGGCTGAAAGAACTAGCGGAATTGAAGGCGTTGGATGTGCGCATGACGGCGGATGACGGTTTGAAAAACAGCCTAAATGCCGTCCGCGCCTATCGCGACGGTACGCGCATGACGGCGGCGGAAAATCAAGAAGCGGAACAGGCGGCTTCCGAACTGGCAAACGAAAAAACAGCTTCCGAACCGGCTGCCGCATCGGATGTGAAGACCATAGAAGCACCGTCCCTGCCTTCGGAACGCAAACCGGAACAGCCTGCAAAAAAACAGCCCGTACCGGAAAAGGCAGGGCGTTTGCCCTCCGCTAAAGGAGAACGCGCATGAAAACGGTAGTCTGGATTGTCGTCCTGTTTGCCGCCGCCGTCGGACTGGCGCTGGCTTCAGGCATTTACACCGGCGACGTGTATATCGTACTCGGACAGACCATGCTCAGAATCAACCTGCACGCCTTTGTGCTGGGACTGCTGATTGCCGTTGCGGCTTGGTATTTCCTGTTTAAATTCATTATCGGCGTACTCAATATCCCCGAAAAGATGCAGCGTTTCGGTTCGGCACGAAAAGGACGCAAGGCCGCGCTTGCCTTGAACAAGGCGGGTTTGGCGTATTTTGAAGGGCGTTTTGAGAAGGCGGAACTTGAAGCCTCGCGCGTATTGGGCAACAAAGAGGCCGGAGACAACCGGACTTTGGCATTGATGCTGGGCGCGCACGCCGCCGGACAGATGGAAAACATCGATCTGCGCGACCGTTATCTTGCGGAAATCGCCAAACTGCCGGAAAAACAGCAGCTTTCCCGCTACCTGCTGCTGGCGGAATCGGCGTTGAACCGGCGCGATTACGAAGCGGCGGAAGCCAATCTTCATGCGGCGGCGAAGATGAATGCCAACCTTACGCGCCTCGTGCGTCTGCAACTTCGTTACGCCTTCGATCGGGGCGACGCGTTGCAGGTTCTGGCAAAAACCGAAAAACTTTCCAAGGCGGGCGCGTTGGGCAAATCGGAAATGGAACGGTATCAAAATTGGGCATACCGCCGCCAGCTGGCGGATGCTGCCGATGCCGCCGCTTTGAAAACCTGCCTGAAGCGGATTCCCGACAGCCTCAAAAACGGGGAATTGAGCGTATCGGTTGCGGAAAAGTACCAACGTTTGGGACTGTATGCCGATGCGGTCAAATGGGTCAAACAGCATTATCCGCACAACCGCCGCCCCGAGCTTTTGGAAGCCTTTGTCGAAAGCGTGCGCTTTTTGGGTGAGCGCGATCAGCAGAAGGCCATCGATTTTGCCGATTCTTGGCTGAAAGAACAGCCCGACAACGCGCTTCTGCTGATGTATCTCGGCCGGCTCGCCTACAGCCGTCGGCTGTGGGGTAAGGCGAAAGGTTATTTGGAAGCCAGTATCGCCCTGCAACCGAGCGTTTCGGCTCGTCTGGTGTTGGCGAAAGTCTTTGACGAAACCGAACAGCCGCAAAAAGCCGAAGCACAGCGCAAATTGGTTTTGGAAGCCGTCTCCGATGACGAACGTCACGCAGCGTTAGAGCAGCATAGCTGATTTTGGGAAATATCTTTATCTGGGAGAATTTGATGGGATCTTCAGATTCCTTTAAGGAAAAGAAAGAAATATTTGAAATTGGAACGCCTGCTTATCGCCAAAAGTTAATTGATGTTTGGAAAAAGAGCATTAATGGAAACGAAAAATCTTGGGTGCTCTTTGAAAATGGGACTTGCGTCATTTTACTTGAACCGGAAAAAGATTTGGCGAAACAAGCTAAAGAGATGTTAAGCAAATGGGGCAAGGTTCAAATAGGAACACCTTCTGCAGATTTTGGCATTATCACTTTAGATAGTGGCGATGGATATGCCGTTTCATGCCATCATCCCGAAATTTTTACGCTAATCCTAAAAGAAGAAGGATTGGATGAAGATTTCAAAATCGGTATCGAAGGGCGCTCTCATCGCGATTGTGATGCTGAAGAACCCAAAGTTATCCATATCGAAGATAAACGCACCATTGAAACCCCCTGAAAACCTGCTGCCGTTTAATCCTCTACTGATGATTACCTAGGCAAATGTGTCCGCCCCCCCTTTCAGACGACCTTTCATTGCGGAAACCGCCGCAAAGGTCGTCTGAAAACCGTTTTCCTTCCCTGTTTTACAAACAAACCGAAAGCCCCACATGACCTCTTTGAAAAACGACACCTTCCTCCGCGCCCTGCTCAAACAGCCCGTCGAATACACGCCGATTTGGATGATGCGTCAGGCGGGGCGTTATCTGCCCGAATACAAAGCCACGCGCGCGAAAGCGGGCAGTTTCCTCGATTTGTGTAAAAACACCGAATTGGCGACCGAAGTCACCATCCAACCTTTAGACCGCTTCGATTTGGACGCGGCGATTCTGTTCTCCGACATCCTGACCGTCCCCGACGCAATGGGCTTGGGACTGTATTTTGCCGAAGGCGAAGGCCCGAAATTCGAACGCGCCTTGCAACACGAAGCCGACATTGCCAAGCTGCAAGTTCCCGATATGGAAAAACTGCAATACGTCTTCGACGCCGTCGGCTCCATCCGCAAAGCATTGGACGGCCGCGTACCGCTCATCGGCTTCTCCGGCAGCCCGTTCACACTCGCCTGCTATATGGTCGAAGGCGGCAGCAGCAAAGAATTCCGCACCATCAAAACCATGATGTACTCGCGTCCCGATTTGCTGCACAAAATCCTCGACACCAACGCCCAAGCCGTTACCGCCTACCTCAACGCCCAAATCGACGCGGGTGCGCAGGCCGTGCAGATTTTCGACACTTGGGGCGGTGTCCTGAGCGATGCGGCGTTTAAAGAATTCAGCCTCAAATACATCCGCCAAATCGTTGCCGGATTGAAACGCGAAAGCGAAGGCAGACGCGTTCCCGTTATCGTGTTTGCCAAAGGCGGCGGGCTGTGGCTGGAGGGCATGGCGGAAATCGGCGCAGACGCATTGGGTTTGGACTGGACGTGCAACATCGGCGAAGCACGCCGCCGCGTCGGCAACCAAGTCGCCCTGCAAGGCAACTTCGACCCGTCCGCCCTCTTCGGTACGTCCGAATCCATCCGCACCGAAGCCGCACGCATCCTAGCCGACTACGGACACGGCAGCGGCCATGTCTTCAACCTCGGACACGGCATCAACCAACACGCCGACCCCGAACACGCCAAAATCTTAGTCGACACCGTACACGAGCTGTCGCGGCAGTATCACGGCGGGTAAGCCAGCAGGAAACTGCCCGATATGCCGTCTGAAGCCGAGAGATGGCCGGTTGGGGTAAAAATAAGGCAATGAGGCAATATCCGCCGTGTACGGATAGTACATAAGGACGGCGGCGTTGCCGCATTGGCGCAATCCCAACCGTCCCTATGTTCAGACGGCATTTTTGTTTTCAGATTCAGGGAAAACCGATGGCAAAAACGCTTAAAACCCTTTACCAATGCACCGAATGCGGCGGCACTTCCCCGAAATGGCAGGGCAAATGCCCGCATTGCGGCGAGTGGAACACGCTTCAGGAAAGCCTTGCTGCGCCCGAGCCTAAAAACGCCCGCTTCCAATCTTGGGCGGCGGATACCTCGACCGTCCAGTCCCTCTCCGCTGTTACCGCTACCGAAGTGCCGCGCAATCCGACCGGCATGGGCGAACTCGACCGCGTATTGGGCGGCGGTTTGGTTGACGGCGCGGTTATCCTGCTCGGCGGCGACCCCGGCATCGGCAAATCCACGCTACTGTTGCAAACCATCGCCAAAATGGCACAAAGCCGAAAAGTGCTGTACGTTTCCGGCGAAGAATCCGCCCAACAAGTCGCCCTGCGCGCGCAACGTTTGGAACTGCCCACCGAAGGCGTGAACCTGCTTGCCGAAATCCGGATGGAAGCGATTCAGACGGCATTGAAACAACATCGGCCCGAAGTCGTCGTCATCGACTCCATCCAAACCATGTATTCCGACCAAATCACTTCCGCCCCCGGCTCCGTGTCGCAGGTACGTGAATGCGCCGCCCAACTGACGCGCATGGCGAAACAGATGGGCATCGCCATGATACTGGTCGGACACGTTACCAAAGACGGCGCGATTGCCGGCCCGCGCGTGCTGGAACACATGGTCGATACCGTGCTGTATTTCGAGGGCGACCAGCATTCTAACTACCGCATGATACGCGCCATCAAAAACCGCTTCGGCGCGGCAAACGAATTGGGCGTGTTCGCCATGACAGAAAACGGTTTGAAAGGCGTATCCAACCCGTCCGCCATCTTCCTTGCCAGCTACCGCGACGACACGCCTGGTTCGTGCGTTTTGGTTACACAGGAAGGCAGCCGCCCGCTTTTGGTTGAAATTCAGGCATTGGTCGATGACGCACACGGCTTCACCCCCAAACGCCTCACCGTCGGACTGGAACAAAACCGCCTTGCGATGCTGCTTGCCGTGTTAAACCGCCACGGCGGCATCGCCTGCTTCGACCAAGACGTATTCCTCAACGCCGTCGGCGGCGTCAAAATCGGCGAACCGGCGGCGGATTTGGCAGTCATCCTCGCGATGCTTTCCAGCTTCCGCAACCGCCCGCTGCCCGAAAAAATGGTTGCATTTGGAGAAATCGGTTTGAGCGGTGAAGTCCGCCCCGTCGCGCGCGGACAAGAGCGGCTCAAAGAAGCGGAAAAACTCGGCTTCAAACGCGCCATCGTTCCCAAAGCCAATATGCCGCGCAACGCCAAAGAGTTTCCTAACCTGAAAATCTACGGCGTTTCGAGTTTGCAGGAAGCCATTGATATTTGTCGGGAAGATAGGGATTGAAAGGAAATGCCGTCTGAAGGTTCAGACGGCATTTGGTTTGTGGCGGATTGAAACAAGAAGGCATACCGGCGACAGATAAGATTTGCGGCAAAGTTGCCTGTGATATGGCAAAAACGCACACGCCCGTCATTCCCGCGAAGGCGGGAATCCGGAATCGTCCGTTTCGGCAATGATTGGAAATCACGGCAACCCAACCGCTTGGATTCCCGACTTCGCGGGAATGAGGGGCGTGTGCATTTGATTTCCATCCGCCATATGTCGGCGACGGGTTTATTCGCCTACGGTTTTTTGTATCAGTTTTTCGGCGTTTGCCAAAGTGTTTGCCACTTCGTCAAAACCGATGCGGCTGCCGGCGATGAGGGCGCGCGTATCGGTATAGGCGGCGCGTACTTTGCCGTCCGTTTCGGTAACGAGGACGCGCAGGGGCAGTTGCAGTGCGAAGGCGGGGTCTTTGACCATCAGCGGCGTACCGGCTTTGGGTGTGCCGAACACGATGACTTTTGCCGGCTGCATGGTCAGGCCGTTTCGGCGTGCCGCTTCCTGATGGTCGATGACGGCAAAAATGTCCATCCCTTTGCTTTTTATGGCGGTTTCAAGGCGGCTGACGGTTTCGTCAAAACTGTATTTTGAGGTGAGGGTATGCGTGGTCATAGCGGTTTCGTTTTGGGTGGGCGGTTTGCCGGCAGGGTGTGCCGAAGCGGTTGAAATGCAGAGTGCGGATGCGGCAATCAGGGGGAGTATGTGCTTCATCGTATTTCCTTTTTCCTTATCGGTTTGTTTGTCAGGCTTCGGACGGGGCGGCACGCGCCGCGCCGAGTGCCGGAACGCCGTATGCCGTCTGAAAGCCTGTCTTTTCAGACGGCATTGCGTCATTTCATCCCTTTTTTGAGCAGGTCTTCATAACCGCCGTGATTGGCAACATTTGTATAACCTGCTTTTTTCAGCTCTTGAAGGGCGGCTTCGGCACGCCGTCCGCTGCGGCAGTAGAGGTTGATCGGCGTGTCTTTGTCGGGCGCGGCTTCGTGTATGCGGAGGACGATTTGGTTAACGGGGATATTGACCGCGTTGTGCAAATGACCTTCGCTGAATTCCTGTTCGCTGCGGACATCGATCCAAACGGCTGAATGTTGCGCGGTTTGGGCAGCGGATACGGGTTTTTGCGGGGCAGCCTGTGCGGCAAAGGCGGCTGAGGCAATGAGTGCGGCGGTAATCAGGTGTTTGATATTCATAGGGTTCTCCTGCGGTTGTCGTCTTAAGGGACGGGAAGTTATTTTATCTGTTCCAAAGCGGCGGCATCTATGTCCCAACGCCAAACGCCGCCGCCTTTGCCGTCTATGCCGCGCAAAAACAGGTAGCGGACGGAAACGGCGGCGGGCGGTTGTCCGCGCAGTTTGAAGTAGCGCGCGGCGGCAACGGCGTAAATCAGTGCCTGAAGGTAATAGTGGTGGTGCGCGACGGCCTCGTCCATCGCCTGCCGCGTGTAGGCGGATGCGTCCGCGCCGAGGTAGTTCGACTTGTAGTCGATGATGCAGATATTGCCGTCGGGGTCTTGGCAGACCATATCGATAAAGCCGTTTAAAAAGCCGTTGACGGTGTGGAAGTCGAGCGTTTCGGCGGCGGCACGGCAGACTTCGGGCAGCCGGACATCGTCGCGGGCAAACCAGTCGCGCAGCCGTTTGAGGTCGAAGTCTTCGGTGTGGAGGGTAAAGCCCATTTCGGGACAGCGGCACTCGGGCGGGATGTCGGACAGGCCGTATGCCCCCGTCAGCGGCGTTTTGCGGCAGGCTTCCGCCATTTCGGCAACGGCGGGCAGCCATATTTCTTCAAACCCGTATTTTTTCAGCTTGTCGGTGATGAGGGTTTCCTGTTCGGCAGCTGCTTGTCCGAATTTGAAATCTTCAAGAATTTCGTGCAGGCACAGCCCCGCCTGAGTGCCTTTCGGAAAGTCGTGTATCGATATGCCGTCTGAAGCCGTCGGCGTTTCAGACGGCATCGCCGGTACCGAGGTTTCGGCGGCATCCAAGGACGGGCAGGCATCTTCTTCGCCGCCGTCGGGCGTTTGGGTATGGCGGCTTAAGGCGGTAAAGCTGGTGTGGCGGACAAATCGGAATACGCGTTCGGGAATGCTGTTTGCGGCAAATTCGGCGGTTTGATCGGCGTTGCCGCAATATACGGCAGGGGGCGGCGCATCTTCCGCGAAGGCGAAATCCGTGCTGTCAGGGGCGTTGTCCGCCACGCGCCGCCAGTTGCGTTTGAGCATCGCAATGCCGTCTTTTTCACACGCATAGGCACGGCGGACGGTTTCGCGGCTGTCTTGCGGCAAGCCTTCGATCAGGTAGGCGAGGGGGTTGTCGGCGGTATCGGAAGAATAGGCGGCGTAGATGTTGAGCTGTTCCTCGGCACGCGTCAGTGCGACATAAAGTAGGCGCAGGCGTTCCGCCATTTCTTCGTCGGCGTATTGCTTCTGTTCGTCTTCCGACAGTTGCGCCTTTGCCAAGAGTTCGGTTCGGTTTGCGCTTTGGTGGAGGATTTGCCAGTCGGACGGCTTGGTATCTTGCGCGTCCCACGTAAACGGACAGTACACCAGCGGATACTGCAAACCTTTCGAGGCGTGCATGGTAACGATTTTGACCAAGTCTTCGTCGCTTTCCAGACGGATGGCGCGGTTGTCGCCGCCGTTGTTGCCGGCCAGGCTGATTTGGTCGCGCAGCCATTTGTGCAGCGCGGCGGGGTTGCGGTTTTGCGCGTCTTCGGCGGCAAGCAGTTCGAGCAGTTGGAAATAATTGGTCAGGCTGCGCCCGTTGTTCCGGCTTAAAAGGCGCGTTTCGATGCCGTGTGTTTGGGAAAACTGCTGCATGGCGGCGAAAATGCCGTATTTTTGCCATATGTCGAGTGCGGTTCGGGCAGATTCCGCCCAATGCAAAATCTCGCTTTCGTTTTGGTTGAAGTCGTGCAATTGCTGCGCGTCATAGCCGAATATGCTGCTTGTCAGAACAAAGCGCAGCGTTCCGGCGCGGCGCGGTTCGAGCCAGAAGCCGATGAGTGCGGACAGGGCGGCGGCTTCGGGCGAGGCGAACACGGATTCGCGCGAAAGCAGGACGCTTTGCACCTGCCGTTTTTTCAGTGCGGCGGAAACCATCACCGCCTCGTTGTGCGTGCGTACCAGAACGGCAATATCGCCCGACTGCAGCGGACGATCTTTGAAATTCAGACGGCATCCGGCGGCTTCGTTGAGCGCGCGGGCGATTTCGTCGGCGCAATAGTCGGCGGCACGGCGGCGCAAAACGTCTTTGTTGGCTTTTTCATTGTCGTTTTCGTGCAGCCAACGGACCTGTACGGCAGGACGTTTGGGCGACAACCTGCTTTCGGCACGCGCCGCGCCGACTTCCGAATAGCCGATGTTTTCCAAAACGAACGGGCGTTCTTTGAGGCGGAACAGCGCGCCGATGCTGCCGATAAGCGCGGCGTGGCTGCGGTAGTTGGTGGCGAGCGTGTAGCGGTGCCGCGCGTCTTCCGCCGCCTGAAGGTAGGCGTAAATGTCCGCACCGCGAAAGCTGTAAATCGCTTGTTTGGGGTCGCCGACCAGAAACAGTGGGCGGTTTCGGGCGATGAAGATTTTTTGGAAGATTTCGTATTGCAGCGGGTCGGTGTCTTGGAACTCGTCGATCAGCGCGGTTTCCCAGTTTTCGGCAACGGCGCGGGCGAGGGTTTCGGCATGCGGATTGTCGGTCAGCGCGGTGTGGACATCGAGCAGCAGGTCGTCGAAACCGCGTTCGCGGCGCGATTTTTTCATCTCGGCAAGGCTGCGGTTGAGGTATCCGATTAAATCCAGTTGCAGCCGGATCATTGTTGCTTCTTCCGCTTCTTCGAGTGCGTCCAAATCGCGCCCGAAGTCTGCCAGTTTCTGCAATTCGGCAAATACTGCCGCATCGGGCGTTTTGCCTTTTTTCAGTCCAGCTTCGAGTTTGTCGGACGAGAGTTTCAAGAGCCGTTCGTGCAGCTTTGCCTCCAAAAAGGGCAAATCCGGCGACAGGGCTTTTTGTTCCAACGCGTCAAACAGTTCGGCAAAACTGTTTTTCCGATACGAATTGCCGTTTAAAAGGTGGTGGATGCGCCAAAAAGTTTCTTTTAATTCAGCCAGATTTCCGCAAATGTTTTGCCAGCTTTCCAAAGCGGCGTCCCGGGCTTGCGGCAAATCCGCCTGCAGAAGGCGGAAACTCAGGTACGGGCGGGAGAGGTAGGCGCGGATTTGGGCAAGGACGGTTTGCGGCACAGCTTTGCGTTTAAACGCCAATGCGGCAAGCACCGGATCGCCGCTGACGCGTTCGCGCCAAAAATCTTGCGCCGGGACGAGCAGGCGGTCGCCGTCTTCTTCGGTCAGTTCGACATCGAACGGTGCTTGGCACAAAAACGCGTAGTCGCGCAGGATACGTTGGCAGAAGCCGTGTATGGTATAGATGGCGGCGTTGTCGAATTGCCCGATGGCGGCTTTGAGGCGGACAATCAGGCGCGTCCGGCCCTCTTTTTGCAAAGCCTGTTCCAAGAGTGCGGGCAGGAAGGTGTCGCCTTTGTGGTGTTCGGCGCAGTAGGCGGCAATGCCGTCTGAAAGCGCGCCGTCTCCAAGTTCGGCAATTTCTTTGCTTTCCAAAACCTGCAACACATCGTCCAAACGTGCGCGCAGGCGTGTTTTCAGCTCGGCGGTGGCGGCTTTGGTGAAGGTTACGACCAATACGCGCTCGACGCTTTTTTGTTCCAATACGATCAGGCGCGTAAACAGGGCGGCGATGCCGTAGGTTTTGCCGGTGCCGGCAGAGGCCTCAATCAGGTTGGTGCCGGAAATGGGGACGGTCAGCGGGTCGAATGCTTGGATGGGTGCGGACATAGCGTGTATGAAAACGGTTGGACGGTAAAACGGGAAATGCCGTCTGAAAAAGGGTTTCAGACGGCATCGTCCGGCTTAGAGGTTTTGCAGGCGTTCGACAGACGGCGCGTAGTAGTATCCGCCCGAAACGGCGGCGGAGAGGTGCCGGAGCAGCAGGTCGGTTTTGCCGTCCGTGTCGCCGAACATACTCAATAATTGTGCTTCGATATTGTGCAGCGTGCGGCAGTATGCGGTAAACATCAAACCGTGTTCGCCGCTGATTTTGCCGAAGGGCAGGCTGCGGCGGACGATTTTCAGACCAATGCCGTTTTCTTTCAGGTTGACGCGGCCGAGGTGCGAATCAGGCAGGCGGACATCGCGGCTGAATTCGTCGTTGGTTTCCTTGCTGCGTCCGACCGAGGCTTCCTGTTCGGCGACGGGGACAGCATCCCATTTTTTCAAATCGTGCAGGTATTTTTGCAGCAGGACATAGCTGCCGCCCGCATCGGGTTTTCCTTCGGGGATGATGGCGACTTCGCGGACGTTTTCATCGCCCTGCGGGTTTTCCGTGCCGTCGACGAAACCGTCCAGTCCGCGATCCTGATACAGACGCAAACCGTGTTCTTCGGACGCGACGCATATGCTGTCGCCGAACGCGCCCAAAACGGATTGGGCAAGCGCGTAGGCGGCGTTTTGGCGGAAGGATTGGATGTGGATGTACATATCGTGCTGCGTGGACGGTGCAAGCCCGTTGCCCATTTCGGGGAAAGGTTTGATTTCACTGCCTTCGCCCGTATGTCCGAATGTTTTCCAGGCTTTGCTGCCGAAGGCGATGGTCAGACCCAGAATATCGTCCGGAAAACGGGTTTTCAAGGCGGATAACGCGTCGAGCGAAGCGCGGCAGGCGGCTTTAATATCGTTGAGGCGGTTGGCGGCGAAGTCGGCTTCGATAAAGATGCCGGCTTGGGCGTGGTCGGGAATGATGGCGGATTGGGGCGTGTTCATGATGTTCCTTTTTGGTGTCATCTGTTTCGGGTGGATTATAGCACCGAATCGGCAGGCGGATTTTTGCCGGAACAGCGTGTGTGAATCCGCCGTTTGCGTACCTGATGCCGCTTTTCGGTTTCGTGCCGCCCGCCGCCTTTTCCGCCCCCTTTATTCCCGCTTCCGGCGGCTTCGGCATATCTTTCCCATTCTGGTTTGGAATAACCATATAAAAAAAGTATTCTTTGTGTTTGCCGCAATTTCACTTAGAATGCCGCACTTGCACACTTTTTACAGGAGAGGATGATGTTGGAAAAATTCGTACTCGGCGGCATTGCCGCATTGGTTTTGGCGGCCTGCGGCGGTTCGGAAGGCGGCAGCGGAGCATCTTCCGCGCCTGCACAATCGGCAGTTTCCGGTTCTTTAATCGAGCGCATCAACAATAAAGGCACGGTTACCGTCGGCACGGAAGGCACTTACGCACCGTTTACCTACCACGACAAAGACGGCAAATTGACCGGCTATGATGTGGAAGTAACCCGCGCAGTTGCCGACAAACTGGGCATCAAAGTCGAATTTAAAGAAACGCAATGGGATTCGATGATGGCGGGTTTGAAGGCGGGGCGTTTCGACGTGGTGGCAAACCAAGTCGGCCTGACCAGCCCCGAACGTCAAGCGACATTCGACAAATCCGAACCTTACAGCTGGAGCGGTGCGGTTTTGGTCGCGCGTAACGACAGCAACATTAAATCCATAGCCGACATTAAAGGCGTGAAAACCGCGCAATCCCTGACCAGCAACTACGGCGAAAAAGCCAAAGCGGCAGGCGCGGAACTCGTACCGGTGGACGGTTTGGCACAATCGCTGACCCTGATTGAACAAAAACGCGCCGATGCGACTTTGAACGATGAATTGGCGGTATTGGACTACCTGAAGAAAAACCCGAATGCCGGCGTGAAAATTGTTTGGTCCGCACCTGCCGATGAAAAAGTCGGTTCCGGTCTGATTGTCAACAAGGGCAATGACGAAGCCGTGGCGAAATTCAGCACGGCAATCAACGAGCTGAAAGCCGACGGCACGTTGAAAAAACTGGGCGAACAATTCTTCGGAAAAGACATCAGTGTTCAATAATTTCCTTGTTTCGCTGCCGTTTATGACGGAAACACGCGCCGATATGATTGTCAGCGCGTTTTTGCCTATGGTCAAGGCCGGTTTTATAGTCTCGCTGCCGCTGGCGGTGGCGTCGTTCCTGATCGGGATGGTGATTGCCATCGCCGTGGCTTTGGTGCGGATTATGCCCGCCGGCGGCATCATGCGGAAAATCCTGCTGAAATTGGTGGAATTTTATATTTCCGTCATTCGCGGTACGCCGCTGTTGGTACAGTTGGTCATCGTATTCTATGGTTTGCCTTCCGTCGGCATCTATATCGATCCGATTCCCGCCGCCATCATCGGCTTTTCGCTCAATGTCGGCGCATATGCTTCCGAAACCATACGCGCGGCAATTTTGTCCGTGCCGAAAGGGCAGTGGGAAGCAGGTTTCTCCATCGGTATGACCTATATGCAGACTTTCCACCGCATCGTCGCGCCGCAGGCATTCCGCGTTGCCGTGCCGCCTTTGAGCAACGAGTTTATCGGTTTGTTCAAAAACACCTCGCTCGCGGCGGTCGTAACGGTAACGGAATTGTTCCGCGTCGCTCAGGAAACGGCAAACCGTACCTACGATTTTCTGCCCGTCTATATCGAAGCCGCATTGGTTTACTGGTGTTTCTGCAAGGTTCTGTTCCTGATTCAGGCGCGTTTGGAAAAACGTTTCGACCGCTATGTCGCCAAATAAGGAGTTGTTATGATTAAAATCCGCAATATCCGCAAAACCTTTGGCGAAAACACCATTTTGCGCGGCATCGATTTGGATGTGGGCAAAGGGCAGGTGGTTGTCATCCTCGGGCCTTCCGGCTCGGGTAAAACAACATTTCTTCGCTGCCTAAACGCGTTGGAAATGCCCGAAGACGGACAAATCGAGTTTGACAATTCGCAGCCATTAAGCATTGATTTTTCTAAAAAACCAAGCAAACACGATATCTTGGCACTGCGCCGTAAATCCGGCATGGTGTTCCAGCAATACAACCTCTTTCCGCACAAAACTGCGTTAGAAAACGTAATGGAAGGGCCGGTTGCCGTACAAGGCAAACCTGCCGCCCAAGCGCGTGAAGAGGCTGTCAAATTGCTTGAAAAAGTCGGTTTGAGCGATAAAATTGACCTCTACCCCTACCAGCTTTCCGGCGGTCAACAGCAGCGCGTCGGCATTGCCCGAGCATTGGCGATTCAGCCTGAACTGATGCTGTTTGACGAACCGACTTCCGCGCTCGATCCTGAATTGGTGCAAGACGTGTTGAATGCCATGAAGGAATTGGCACAAGAAGGCTGGACCATGGTTGTCGTTACCCACGAAATCAAGTTCGCGCTGGAAGTTGCCACGACCGTCGTCGTGATGGACGGCGGCGTTATTGTCGAACAAGGCAGCCCGAAAGAGTTGTTCGACCACCCCAAACACGAACGGACGCGGAAATTTTTAAGCCAAATCCAATCTGCCAAGATTTGATTGACTATTTGTGAAAAATGCCGTCTGAAGCCTTCAGACGGCATTTTTTCGATGTTTACAGAGGCCAGCTTAAATTTGGATTGCTTTCGATGACGGCTTTGAACCGGTTTTGAATCCGCTCGATGGCTGCTTGCGTATCCGCCTCAAAACGCAATACTAAAATCGGCGTGGTATTGGAAGCGCGCATCAGTCCGAAGCCGTCGGGAAATTCAACGCGCAAGCCGTCGATGGTGATGATTTCGGTCGCACCTTCAAACTTGGCATTGGCAGCCAGCTCTTCAATCACTTTGTGGCCGTTGCTGCCTTCAGGCAGGTCGATGTTGAGTTCCGGAGTGGAAATACTTTGCGGCAGGCTGTTCAACACTTCGGACGGATTATCGGAGGCGGACAGGATTTCCAAGAGGCGTGCGCCGGCATACAGGCCGTCGTCGAAGCCGAACCAGCGTTCTTTGAAGAAGATGTGTCCGCTCATTTCGCCGGCAACCAGCGCGCTGGTTTTTTTCATAGCGGATTTGATGAAGCTGTGGCCGGTTTTTTCCATCACAGGTTCGCCGCCGTGTTCTTTAATCCACGGGGCAAGCAGACGGGTGGATTTGACGTCGAAAATCACTTTCGCGCCGGGGTTGCGGCTTAACACGTCTTTGGCGAACAGCATCAGTTGGCGGTCGGGATAAATAATGTTGCCGTCTTTGGTGACCACGCCCAAACGGTCGGCATCGCCGTCAAACGCCAGGCCGATTTCGGCATCGCCGTTTTTCAGCGCGGCAATCAAATCTTGCAGGTTTTTCGGTTTGGAAGGATCAGGGTGGTGATTAGGGAAATTGCCGTCCACTTCGCAGAAGAGTTCGGTCACTTCGTTGCCCAAACCTTTATAGAGTTTGCCTGCGAATGCGCCACCTACGCCGTTGCCTGCGTCGATGGCGATGTTCATCGGGCGTTTGAGTTTGATGTGGCCGACGATGTGGTTGTGGTATTCGTCAGAGATGTCTTTTTCGGTTACGTTGCCTTGTTTGTCGGCGGCAACAAAACCGTCTTTTTCAATAATGGCTAAAAGTTCTTGAATGACTTCGCCTGCGAGCGTGTCGCCGCCGAGCATCATTTTGAAACCGTTGTAATCAGGCGGATTGTGGCTGCCGGTAATCATCACGCCGCTGCCGCCGCATTCGTTGACGGCGGCAAAATAGAGCATGGGCGTGGCAATCATGCCGACATTGAGGACATCGATGCCGCTGTCGGTCAGACCGCGTTGGATGTGTGTCATCAGTTCGGGGCCGCTCAAGCGTCCGTCGCGTCCGAGAGCGATGCGGGTGATGCCTTTTTCGGCGGCTTTGGCGGCGATGGCTTTGCCGATGAGATAAGCGGCATCGTCGGTCAGGGTTTTGCCGACGATGCCCCGGATGTCGTAGGCTTTGAAGATGTCGCGGGCAATATTTGCCATAGGGGTTTTCTCGTTTCGGTTTCAGGAAAGGAGGCTATTTTAACACGTTGCAACATTGTCCGAAGGTCTGCGGGAGGTGTTCAGACGGCATATGTGCTTGGATTTTATGCCGCCTGAAACAAAAAAAGCAGCCTTTTATGCAGGCTGCTTCCGAATTATCGGTTTATACGGCTTCGGCTTTGATAATGATGACAGGTTCGGTCGGAACATCATCATGGTAGCCGTGGCGTTTGGTGGATACGCCTTCGATGGCGTCGACAGCGTCAAAACCGTCGACTACCTTGCCGAATACGGCATAACCCCAGTCTTGTACGACGGTTCTGCCGTACATTTCTTTGGAGCGTTGGTTGAGGAAGGCATTGTCGGCAGTGTTGATGAAGAATTGCGCACTGGCGGAATGGGGGTCAGAAGTGCGTGCCATGGCGATGGTGTATTTATCGTTGGGCAGGCCGTTGGACGCTTCGTTTTGAATCGGATCGCGCGTTTCTTTTTCGTTCATGTTTTCATCCATGCCGCCGCCTTGAATCATGAAGCCTTTGATGACGCGGTGGAAGATTACGCCGTCGTAGAAGCCATCTTTGACGTATTGTTCAAAGTTTTTGGCGGTAACGGGGGCTTTGTCGAAATCGAGTTCGATTTTGATGTCGCCTTTGTTGGTGTGCAGGATAATCATGGGTTTCCTTTCGTTGAAAATCACAGGCAAAATTGGGAGGCTTGAGGAAAATCCAATGCCGTCTGAACGGATTATGTCAGACGGCATCGTTTTAGGGAATCGGATTTACATCAGGAAGAAGTATGCCCACAGCGAAACCAGCGCGATACAGAGGATGTTCAGCAGTATGCCGACGTTCATCATTTCGCGTTGCCTGATTAAGCCCGTGCCGAACACAATCGCGTTGGGCGGCGTGGCAACCGGCAGCATGAAGGCACAAGATGCGCCGACACCGATGACGAATACCAAGACTTGTTCGGGCAGACCCATTTGCGCGGCGATGCTGGCGAAAATAGGCACAAGCAGGGCGGCAGAAGCCGTGTTACTGGTGAACTCGGTCAGGAAGATGATGAAGGCGGCAACCACGAAAATCACCAGCAATGCGGGAGAATGGGAGAACGTGGAAGCAACTTGCTGACCCAGTGCTTCAGATGCGCCGGAAGATTGCAGCAGCGCACTCAGGCTGATACCGCCGCCGAAGAGCATCAATACGCCCCAGTCGGTGTTGCGGGCGACTTCCTTCCATTGCGCCACGCCGAAGACAACGACGGCAACGGCGGCAATCAGGGCGATAACGGTATCGGGGTTGGAAATACCGAATGCGGCTTTGATTTTGGCACTGAATACCCAAGAGACGGCAGCGGCAAGGAAAATCAGCAATGCGATAACGCGGTGCAAAGTCCACGGAATCGATTCGGCTTTAACTTCCACGCGCTCGTTCAAATTAGGTTTGAGGATGACGTACAGGGAGAACAGCATCAGCGGCAGAATCAACAGCATCATGGGCAGACCGAGTTTCATCCAGCTGACGAAATCGAGATTCAGGGCTTTGGCGGCAATCATGTTCGGCGGCGAACCGACGACTGTTCCCAAGCCGCCGATACTGGCGCAATAGGCAATGCCGAGCAAAACGAAGACATAGGTTTTGCGTTCTTTTTCCTGGTCGAGGTGGCTCATCATACCCATTGCCAAAGGCAGCATCATCGCGGCGGTGGCGGTGTTGCTGATCCACATGGACAGAAAGGCGGTAACGAGGAACAACATCAAAACCGCCGCTTTCATATTGCCGCGCGACAGGCGCAGCAGGCTGACGGCGATTTTGCGGTCGAGACGCTGCATATGCAGGGCGGTGGCGAGTGCGAAACCGCCGAAGAAGATGTAAATCGTCGGGTCGGCGAAACCTGCCATTGCCTTTTTGATGTCCATGTCGGGGAAACCGAGTACGACGGCGAGAATCGGCACCATCAGTGCGGTTACGGTAATGTGGACGGCTTCGGTGAACCAAAGTGCGGCAACGAAAATCAGCAGCGCGATGCCTTTGTTGGCATCGGGGGCGTAGGGCAGGATGTGGTAAATGCCGAAACAGGCGACGGCGGAAATAATGGTGGTCAGCAGCCCCTTAAAGTCGGTAATCGGCTTTTGCGCACTGAGCAGCTCGACGTTTTCGGGATGCTGGGTTTTGTCCTTTGCATGCAGGTTCATGAATGCTCCTTTAAGGTAACAAAATCGGTTTTTCTTTTGTGTTGTGCAATTCGAAACGGTTTGCGGAACCGCCGGTTCTGCAACTGGTTCGAGTATATTTGTAATCCGATGTAGTGTAAATATATTGTAAACGATTTGTCGGTTTTGCTTATGAGATGGGATTGATATGTAAGGAGAAAAACAGGATGCATCAGGGGGGATTCATCCTGTTTGGGAGAAATAAACCGATTCAGTCCGGGCGGCAGGCGGCGCGGGCGGCAAAGAGTGCGAGAACCGTACCCGCCATATCGGCAAGGACATCGCCCAAACTGCCGGTTCGCGTTGCGGTAAACCATGCCTGCGCGCATTCGCTGACTACGGCGAAACAGAAGGCGAACGCAATCAGGCTGCGGTAGGGGATGGGGCGGCTTTCGGTTCTGAATGCTTTGGTCAGAAGCCAGATTTGTGCGAAAAACAGGGCGAGGTGTGCGGCTTTGTCGAAATGCGGAAACGGCGGCGGCGCAGTTTCGGCGGGTCTGAGCAGCGCATAGATGCCGCCGGCAAACCACAATGCGGAAAGCAGGGCAAAGCGGTTGCGCGGCAGCTTCATGCTGCCTCCTCGTCCAGCCACGTTTGGCAGATTTTGGACAGGCGCAGGAATTTGCCGCCGCGTGCGGCAAGTATGTCGTGCCATTGTGCCACTTCTTCGGCGGACGGTGCGTCGTCGATGCTGCATTCGTACAGCAGGAAATCGAGGGTTTCTTCGATGACAGGGACGGATTCGGTTTGGATAAGCTGCTTGAGTTCGGTCATGACTGTTCGGATATGGAAATCGGGGAAATGCCGTCTGAAAGGGCTTCAGACGGCATCGGGTCATTTGCTGTGCAGGAAGCGAGTTGCTTCTTCCCATTTTCCGGCAAGGATGCCGGGTATGGCTTGCAGGGATTTGGCGATGGCATCGTCAATCTGTTGGCGGTGTTCCGCACTGGGTTTGTTCAGGACATAGCCGACGACGAGGTTGCGGTCGCCCGGGTGGCCGATGCCGAGGCGCAGGCGGTAATAGTCTGCCGTGCCGAGTTTTGCCTGAATGTCTTTCAAGCCGTTGTGTCCGCCGTTGCCGCCGCCGAGTTTGAATTTGATCCGTCCGCAAGGAATGTCGAGTTCGTCGTGGACGACGAGGATTTCTTCGGGTTTGATTTTATAAAACTGCGCAAGGGCGGCAACTGCCTGTCCGGAACGGTTCATGAACGTGGTCGGCTTGAGCAGCCAGACATCGCCGTCGGGCAGGGTGGCACGGGCGACTTCGCCGAAGAATTTTTTTTCTTCTTTAAACGAAGCCTTCCACTTCCACGCCAGTTCGTCGAGGAACCAAAAGCCTGCATTGTGGCGGGTCTGTTCGTATTCTTTGCCCGGGTTGCCCAAGCCGACAACCATTTTGATTGTGTTTGACATGATATTTTCCGTGTTTCTGTCGAATGCCGTCTGAAGGCTTCAGACGGCATGGTTATTCTTCTTGATTTTGAACGCGTTTGCGGCGCGCTTCTTTGGGGTCGATCAACAGCGGGCGGTACACTTCGATGCGGTCGCCGTCGCGCAGCGGCGTATCGTCTTTGACGGCTTTGCCGAAAATGCCCAAAGGCGCGGAATGCAGGTTTAAATCTTCAAATATGCCGTCCAAACCGCTTTGCAGTGCGGCGGCGCGGACGGTTGTTCCCTCGGCAAGCTGCATCGTTTTCAAAACCTGCCGGTCGGGCAGACCGTACACAATCTCAATTTCAAGCATAACGGCGATCCGCCTCTTTAACGAACGCCTCGACCAGCGTGGCGGAAAGGTGGTTGAAGACGGGGGAAATTAAGGCAGACAAAACGGCATTGGAAAAATCGTATTCAAGCTTGAATTCGATTTTGCACATATCGTCGCCCAAATCGATGAATTTCCACGTTCCACGCAAGGTTTTGAACGGGCCTTCGAGCAGTTCCATACGGATTTCCCTGCCGGGGATGTTGCGGTTGTGCGTGGCGAATGATTGGCGAACGTGCATATAGTCCATAAACAGCCGCGCCTTCAGTTCGTTGCCGTTGCGCCCGATGACCTCGGTTTTGCTGTACCACGGTAGAAAGTTCGGGTAATCCTCAACCTTGTCGACCAGCTCGAACATTTTGTCCGCGCTGTGCAGCACCAAGATGTTTTTTTCAACTTTTTTCACGGGCATCACCAATGCGGTCGTGTATTCGAAGGGCGGTATTATAGCGGTTTAATTTTAAACCGGTACAGCCTTGCCCCGTTCTGATTTCAATTTAAACCGCCATATCGCAGATTCGCAAAAACCGATACGGCTTTGGCGTTTCAGACGGCATTGAGCGGAAAATGCCGTCTGAAAACGGGATGGGAAAACGGCAGCTTGCGGGCTGCCGTTTGTTCGGGAAGTTAAGCCTTGTTTTCAGGCTGCTGCTCGGACTCTGTCGAAGCGGTGTCTGCCGGGGCGGGTGCTTCGGTTTCTTCCCGAGCCGGAGCGTGCGGCGCGTTATCTTCCGCCGCGTCCGCATTCTCGCGCAGGTTGTGGCTGTAATCCTTGGGCGGGCTGGGTTGTTTGCCCGCCATAATTTCCAATACCTGATCGCGGTCGATGGTTTCCCATTCCATCAGGGCTTTGCACATCGTTTCCATCTTGTCGCGGTTTTCATCGAGGATTTTGTAGGCAACCTGATACTGCTCGTCCAAAATCCGGCGGATTTCCGCATCGATGTCCTGCTGGGTTTTCTCGGAAATGTTTTGCGAACGGGTTACGCTGCGTCCCAAGAACACTTCGCCTTCGTTTTCCGCATAAACCATCACGCCCATTTTGTCGCTCATGCCGTAGCGCGTTACCATCTCGCGCGCCATTTGGGTTGCGCGTTCAAAGTCGTTTGATGCGCCGGTGGAGATGCGTCCGACGAAGATGTCTTCGGCAATCCGTCCGCCGAACAGGATGGAGAGCTGGCTCAACATCTGGTCTTTATACATACTGATGCGGTCGCGTTCGGGAAGCTGCCAAGTCAGGCCCAGTGCGCGTCCGCGCGGCATGATGGTTACTTTGTGGACGGGGTCGGTAAAGGGCAGGCTTTCGGCAACAATCGCGTGTCCGGACTCGTGATACGCCGTCGCACGTTTTTCGTCTTCGTGCATCACCATACTGCGGCGTTCCGGACCCATATAGATTTTGTCTTTGGCATCTTCAAAATCGCTCTGATCGACTTTGACTTTGTTGCGGCGGCCGGCAAACAGGGCGGCTTCGTTGACCAAGTTCGCCAAATCCGCGCCGGAAAAACCCGGCGTGCCGCGCGCGAGGGACATCAAATCTACGGATTCGTCCAAAGGCACTTTTTGGGCATGGACTTTCAAAATCTGTTCGCGCCCGCGGATATCGGGTAAGGGGACGACCACTTGGCGGTCGAAGCGGCCGGGGCGTTGCAGTGCCGGATCGAGTACGTCGGGACGGTTGGTTGCCGCAATCACAATCACAGTCTGATTGCTTTCAAAACCATCCATTTCAACCAACAATTGGTTTAATGTTTGCTCGCGCTCGTCGTTGCCGCCGCCCAAACCTGCGCCGCGTTGGCGGCCTACCGCGTCGATCTCGTCGATAAAGATGATGCAGGGGGCGTTTTTCTTCGCCTGCTCGAACATATCGCGGACGCGGCTCGCGCCGACACCGACGAACATTTCGACAAAGTCGGAACCGGAAATGCTGAAGAACGGCACGCCGGCTTCACCTGCAATCGCTTTCGCCAAGAGTGTTTTACCGGTTCCCGGGCTGCCCGCCAGCAGGATGCCGCGCGGCACGCGGCCGCCAAGGCTTTGATAGCGGTTCGGCGCTTTGAGGTAATCGACGATTTCCTGCACTTCTTCTTTGGCTTCGTCGCAGCCGGCGACATCGGCAAAGGTCACTTTATTGGCATCTTTGTCCAGCAGGCGGGCGCGGCTTTTGCCGAAGGAGAATGCGCCGCCTTTTCCGCCGCCGCCCGTCTGCATACGCATAAAGTAGAACCATGCGCCAATCAGCAGCAGGACGGGCAGCAGGCTGTAAAACAGGGCAGTCAGCGCGCTCGGTTTTTCTTCCGGCGTTACTTTTACGCGGACGTTTTTGTCTAAAAGCGTTTTGATTAGGTTGTCGTCCAAAGGCGCGTTGGTAAAGAAGGTGCTTTTGTCGGTGCGCTCGCCTTTAATCAGGTAACCGCTGACGACGGATCCTTCGATGTTGACGCCGGATACTTCGCCGTTGTTGACCTGTTGGATGAACTGAGAATATTCGATTTGTCCGTTGTCTTCTTTTTTACCGTCTAAAGCGTTGAACGCAGCCATCAGGCCGATACCCAAGGCGACCCAGACAAGGATTGATTTAAAGGTGTTCCCCACTTAGCAAGGCTCCATAATTGAGGTGTAAAACGGAAATGATTGTAAAGCACGCCGTCTGTATTGTCAGCGTTTATTTTTGCCCAATAAATAAATCTCACTGGAGCGATTGCGCGAGGCTTCGGGTTTACGTGTCTGCACCGTGCCGAAAATTTCGCGCATGGCTGCCATGTATTCCTGATAGCCTGCACCCTGAAAGACTTTGACCAGAAAGCTGCCTCCGGTTTTCAGGTGTTGCGAGGCGAAGTCCAAAGCCAGTTCGCACAGATAAAAGCTGCGTGCCTGGTCGGTTACGGCATTGCCCGACATATTGGGCGCCATATCGCAGATTACAAGGTCGAGCGGGCGGTTGTCCAACAAGGTTTCGAATTGTGCCAGTACGTCGTTCTCGCGGAAGTCGCCCTGAATGAAGGACACGCCCCCTATGGCTTCCATAGGCAGGATGTCCAAGGCGAAAACTGCTCCGGAAGTACCCGTCAGCTTGGCGGCAACCTGCGACCAGCTTCCTGGCGCGCTGCCCAAGTCGGCAAGTACCGTGCCGGGTTTGATTAATTTGTCTTTTTCGTTGATTTCCAAAAGTTTGTATGCGGCACGGGCGCGGTAGCCGTCTTTTTGCGCCATATGGACGTAATGATCGTTGACGTGTTCGTACAGCCACGCTTTTGAGGATTTGGAACGTACAGCCATAGTGGTTCGCGGGTCGGAATGGAAACCGCGTATTGTACGTTAATTTTGCCGTTGCCGTGCCAAATCGCGTACAATGCCGCATTATTCTTTTTATTCAAGCAGTAGGAAAATGACGGATACCAAATTGAACACCAAAGAAATTTTGGAACTGAAAGCGCGCGCGCACCATCTCCATCCTGTTGTGATGGTCGGTCAGCAGGGTCTGACGGACGCGGTCATCAAGGAAACCGATGCGGCACTGACGGCGCATGAGCTGATTAAAGTGCGCGTATTCGGCGACGACCGTGCCGAACGTATCGAAATCTGCAATGCCTTGTGTGAGGCGGTTGACGCGCAACTGGTTCAGCATATCGGAAAACTTTTGGTATTGTGGCGTAAGAATATCGAAGCCTGATTTTGGAAGGGGTTTGTTCTTTAACGGGCGGGACGCTGTCCTCCGGCGCGGCATTCCGGCGTGCCGAAACCCTTTCCGGTGAAAACGGATTTTGATTACTGCCCGATGCCGTCTGCAAGTTGCGGCGGCTTTCGTATGATTTGAATTGTTGACAGGATGATTGGAGGGATTATGCAGTTTCCTTACCGCAATGTTCCGGCTTCGCGTATGCGCCGTATGCGCAGGGATGATTTTTCACGCCGCCTGATGCGCGAGCATACGCTGACCGCCGATGATTTGATTTATCCGGTGTTCGTATTGGAGGGGTCGGCGCGCGAGGAGGATGTGCCTTCTATGCCGGGTGTGAAGCGTCAGAGTTTGGACAGGCTGCTGTTTACGGCTGAGGAGGCGGTGAAGCTCGGTATTCCGATGTTGGCACTCTTTCCCGTGGTTACGGCAAACAAAACCGAGCATACGGAGGAAGCGTACAATCCCGAAGGACTCGTGCCGGCAGCCGTCCGCGCCCTGCGCGAGAGGTTTCCCGAACTGGGCATTATGACGGATGTCGCGCTCGATCCTTATACGGTTCACGGTCAGGACGGGCTGACGGACGAAAACGGTTACGTGATGAACGATGAAACCGTAGAGGTTTTGGTCAAGCAGGCTTTGTGCCACGCTGAAGCGGGCGCGCAGGTGGTTGCTCCGTCCGATATGATGGACGGGCGTATCGGTGCGATTCGCGAGGCGTTGGAGGATGCGGGTCATATCCATACGCGGATTATGGCGTATTCTGCCAAATATGCTTCGGCGTTTTACGGGCCGTTCCGCGATGCGGTGGGCAGTTCGGGCAATTTGGGTAGGGCGGACAAGAAAACCTACCAGATGGATCCGGCAAATACCGATGAGGCGTTGCACGAAGTGGCGTTGGACATTCAGGAAGGTGCGGATATGGTGATGGTCAAGCCCGGTTTGCCGTATTTGGACGTTGTCCGCCGCGTGAAGGACGAGTTCGGCGTACCGACTTATGCCTATCAGGTTTCGGGAGAATACGCGATGTTGCAGGCAGCGGTTGCCAACGGCTGGCTGGACGGCGATAAGGTGGTCTTGGAAAGCCTGCTGGCATTCAAACGCGCAGGTGCGGATGGGATTTTGACCTATTACGCCATTGAGGCGGCAAAGATGCTGAAGCGTTGATTTTTAGTCGGTTTGATTGAAATGCCGTCTGAAACCATGGTTTCAGGCGGCATTTTGCGTGGATTATACAGTCGTATCGAGTGCGGCGGAAATATCATTCCAAATATCATCTACATCTTCGATACCGACAGAGAAACGCAGCAGACCGACCCTGATGCCCATTTCCATTTTCACATCATGCGGCACGCCGCTGTGGGATTGGGAATAGCAATGGTTGACCAAACTTTCCACGCCGCCGAGGCTGGAAGCCATTTTGACCAGTTTCATGTTTTTAATCACGTTATTGGCCGCTTCACGCGTGTCGTTTTTGAGATAAACCGTAACCACGCCGCCGATACCTTTGGGCATTTGTGTTTTCGCCAGTTCGTAATGCTCGTGCGACGGCAGGCCGGGATAGAACACTTTTTCAATGGCAGGATGGGCTTCCAAACGGCGTGCAATTTCGAGTGCGTTTTGGCAATGGGCGTTCATGCGCAGAGCCAGTGTTTTGATACCGCGCAACACCAGCCAGCAGTCCATCGGGCCTGCAATCGCACCGGTATGCACCATCATATCGTGCAAAGGCTGCGCCAGCTCTTTGGTTTTGGCAACGACGATGCCCATCAACACGTCGGAATGGCCGCACAAATATTTGGTAGCAGAATGGAACACAAAATCGCAACCCATATCCAACGGCTGTTGCAGATACGGCGTGGCAAAGGTGTTGTCGATGCCGACCAGCGCACCGGCCGCTTTGGCTTTCACGGCAAGGGCTTTGATGTTTACCAAGCGTAAAAGCGGATTGGACGGCGTTTCCAGCCAAACCAGTTTGACCTTGTGCGCTTTAAGCAATTCGTCCAAATTATTGGGATTGCCCAAATCGGCAAAAACAACGTTCACTCCCCATTTTTGATAAACATCGACCAATAAGTCATACGCGCCGCCGTAAATATCGGCGACGGCGACAATGGTATCGCCAGGGCGCAGGAAAGTACGCCACACGGCATCAATTCCCGCCATACCGCTGGAAAACGCAAAACCTGCCACACCGTGTTCCAAATCGGCAACGGTGTCTTCTAAAATCTGACGGGTCGGGTTGCTCAGGCGCGAATAACGGTAAGGCACATTTTCGCCGATTTCGTGCAGAGTAAACATACTGTTTTGATAAATCGGCGGCATCAGCGCGCGGTTGTGTTCGTCGCAATTGTAGCTGGAATGAATGGCGCGGGTCGGGAATTTCATCTGTTTCTGCCTTGTAAGATATGAATAATCGGGATTTTATCACTATCCCGAAAATAGAAACAATCAATGCAGCCGCCAAAAGCAAGTGATATAATCTCGCATTTGCAGGCAGGCGGCCAACAGCGTTTTTTCAGACGGCATCTGCCTGCCATACAATACACACATCTCAATAATTATCTGAATATTAAGGACAAACAACGCATGAACGCCATTGCAGACGTGCAATCCAGCAGAGATTTACGCAACCTGCCGATCAATCAGGTCGGCATTAAGGACCTGCGCTTCCCGATTACCCTGCAAACTGCAGAAGGCATCCAGTCCACCGTTGCCCGTCTGACCATGACGGTTTACCTGCCTGCCGAGCAGAAGGGGACGCATATGTCGCGCTTTGTCGCATTGATGGAGCAACATGCCGAAGCCTTGGATTTCGCACAATTGCACAGGCTGACTGCCGAAATGGTCGCACTTTTGGATTCCCGCGCCGGCAAAATCAGCGTTTCTTTCCCGTTTTTCCGCAAGAAAACCGCGCCGGTATCCGGTATCCGGTCCTTACTGGATTATGATGTCAGCCTCACGGGCGAAATCAAAGACGGGGCATACGGACACAGTATGAAGGTCATGATTCCCGTAACCTCGCTTTGCCCGTGTTCCAAAGAAATTTCCCAATACGGCGCGCACAACCAGCGTTCGCACGTTACCGTCAGCCTGACTGCCGATGCCGAAGTCGGTATCGAGGAAGTCATCGATTGTGTGGAGGCGCAGGCAAGCTGCCAACTCTACGGCCTGCTCAAACGCCCCGATGAAAAATACGTTACCGAAAAAGCCTACGAAAACCCGAAATTCGTGGAAGATATGGTGCGCGATGTCGCTACTTCGCTGATTGCCGACAAACGCATCAAGAGCTTTGTCGTCGAGAGCGAGAATTTCGAGTCTATCCACAACCATTCGGCTTATGCCTATATCGCGTATCCGTAGGCGCGTTTGTGATGTCCAAATGCCGTCTGAAAGGCGTTTGGGCGTTATTGGCGAATCTGCCGCCGCTTCACTTTCCGAGCCGCCGAAGGACGGGCAAAGTCCGGATAAGGTCCGACGGCGAGGGCGGCTTGTATGTGCGGCAGTGCCGTATCGGTTTGAAATCAATTTGCAATACAAGTAATAAAAGGATGCACGATGACAGTATTAAGCAAAGAGCAGATCCTATCCGCATTTAAAAACCGCAAATCGTGCCGGCATTACGATGCGGCACGCAAAATCAGTGCCGAGGATTTTCAGTTTATTTTAGAACTCGGGCGTTTGTCGCCCAGTTCGGTCGGTTCGGAGCCTTGGCAGTTTGTTGTGGTTCAAAACCCCGAAATCCGACAGGCAATCAAGCCGTTTTCTTGGGGTATGGCGGATGCTTTGGATACCGCCAGTCATTTGGTGGTGTTTTTGGCGAAGAAAAATGCCCGCTTCGACAGCCCGTTTATGTTGGAAAGCCTCAAGCGGCGCGGTGTTACCGAACCGGACGCCGTAGAAAAATCTTTGGCGAGGTATCAGGCGTTTCAGGCTGACGATATCAAGATTTTGGACGATTCGCGTGCCTTGTTTGACTGGTGTTGCCGCCAGACCTATATCGCGTTAGCCAACATGATGACGGGTGCGGCGATGGCAGGTATCGATTCCTGCCCGGTGGAAGGTTTCAACTATGCCGATATGGAACGCGTATTGTCCGGGCAGTTCGGTTTGTTCGATGCGGCAGAATGGGGCGTGTCCGTCGCCGCGACATTCGGCTACCGCGTTCAGGAAATCGCCACGAAAGCGCGCAGGCCGTTGGAAGAAACCGTTATTTGGGCATAAGGCAATGCCGTCTGAAAATGCAAGGATTTTCAGACGGCATTTTTATGCTTATTTAAAACGATTCGCCGGGGGCGAGATAACGCCATTTGCCGGGCGGCAGCCTGCCGAGTTTGACCTTGCCCATGCGGATGCGTTTCAGCCCGATGACGCGCAGTCCGACCAGTTCGCACATACGGCGGATTTGCCGCTTTTTACCTTGTTTCAATACGAAACGCAGTTGGTCTTCGTTTTGCCATTCTACTTTGGCGGGACGCAGTTTCTCGCCGTCCAAGCTCAACCCGTGGTTCAGCAGCGCAAGTCCTTTTTCGTCCAATTTGCCGCGCACGCGCACCAAATATTCTTTTTCACTGCCGCTGTTTTCGCCGATAAGCTGCTTGGCGATACGGCCGTCTTGCGTCAATACCAGCAATCCGACCGAGTCGATGTCCAGCCTGCCGGCGGGGGCAAGACCGATTTTGTGTTTCGGATCGAAACGGATGCGGCCGGTGTCGCCTTCCCAGCGATTTTCGGGGGTAATCAGTTCGGCGGCGGATTTATAGCCTTTTTCCGCTTGTGCGCTGACATAGCCGACGGGTTTGTTCAACAGGATGGTAATGCGTGCCGCCTGCTGTTCGTGGGCTTTCTTGTTCAGTTCGATACGGTCTGCCGGTGAAACTTTCTGACCGAGTACGGCGGTTTTGCCGTTGACCGTTACCCAGCCCTGTCCGATGTAGCCGTCGGCTTCGCGGCGCGAACAAAGCCCGAGTTGCGCCATACGTTTGGACAGGCGCACGGCATCTTCTGTATGGTCGGGGGGAGTTTTTGGATTCATAGGTGTTTTCCGGTAAGGGGCGGTTCAGACCAATTGTTCGCCCCAGTGCAGTTTTTGGCGCAGGGTTTTGAAATATTGGTAGTCGGTCGGATGTAGGATGCGTAAGGGGTTGCGGTAGCGGCGGATGGTGATGCGGTCGAGGCTTTGCACGTCGATATGGGTTTGACCGTCGAAATGGACGCGCGCGTCGCCGCCTTGGGTAACGAGGATTTCGATTTCGGACGTGTCTGGAATGGCGATGGGGCGGTTGGTCATAGATTGCGGGCAGATGGGGACGAGCGTGAAGGCGTGCAAACCTGCCTGCATGATGGGGCCGCCGGCGGCAAGCGAATAGGCGGTCGATCCGGTGGGGGTGGAGACAATCAGCCCGTCCGAACGTTGTGTATAGACGAATTCCCGATTGACGAAGACTTCAAACTCAATCATCTGTCCGGCACCGCCCCGTGAGAGGACGGCATCGTTGAGGGCGATGGCGCGTTCGGCGGTTTTGCCTTCGCGGATGAGTGCGGCTTCAATCAGGATGCGCTCTTCGGCAAGGTATTTCCCTTCTAAAACGGGCAATAGCTTGTCCGTCATATATTCGCGGGGAACTTGGGTCAGGAAGCCCAAATGACCTTGGTTGATGCCGATAATCGGAACGGCGCGCGGGGCGATTTCGCGGGCGGCGGAGAGAAAAGTGCCGTCTCCGCCCAAAACGGCGACCAGGTCGCAGTATTGTCCCAGTTCGGTTTTGTTGACGATATGGCAGCCGATGGTGTCTTGGGTATAGATGCAGCATTCCCTTACGCCGACTTCGTCGAGATAGACGGTAAAGCCGTGCTGCTTCAAAAATGTAATCAGTGTGTGTGCAGTATCTTGGATGTCGGGCGTGTTGGGGCGGGTTACGATGCCGATGTTGTGAAAAGGGCTGTTCATGTCGGATGCCGTCTGAAGGTTAGTCTATCCAAATGTCGCGTTCGAGCCGGTCAAGGCGTTCGTTGAGGCGGGCAACGTCGTCGCGCAGTTTGTCCACTTCTTCCATCCAGGCGGACAGGGTGGAGGCGTCGATATCGGGTTTGCGTGAAAATTCGCCGATTTGTTCGGCTATGCTTCTGCCGATTTGTTTGATGCCGTGTCCGATATCGGCGGCGCGGCTGCCGATGCTGTTGCCGAGCTGCGTGCCGAAAATCCGTGCCAATTCGTCCGATGCGCGGGAACGCAGGCTGCCGAGCAGGGACAGTACCGCGATGCCGAGGATGAGGTCGCCTTCGAGCCCGATGTCGCCCGCCCCGGGTTCGCCGCCTTGGAGGATTTTCTGTATCGCGCTGTTGCGGAAGATGATTTCGGTGTCTGCAAAGCCGTTTCCCGCCGAGAGCAAACCGTCTTTTGTGATGCGTCCCGCCAGTTTCAGCCCGGCAATGTTCAGGGTCAGTGTTTTGCCTGCAAAGGCGGCAAGTTCCGAGCGGCTGTCCGAGCTTTGCAGAATCAGGCGGTTGATGATGGGGAGGAGGGCGGACATATTTTCTGATTGGGGCGGAGAATGCCTGTTTGTTGCTGTTGCCGCTTATTTTACAGGCTTAAGCCGTTATCGCAAACGGTACGGATGATTTTGCCCACGCTGTCGTCGGGTGCGAAATCCGGCGCGGGCAGGCCGAGTTTGGCGGCTTCTTCCGTATAAAATTCGCGGCGTGTCGGGTGGCGCGGTTCGATAATGTTTTTCAGCCGCCTGCCGCCGGGTTTGAATGCCGTCTGAAACAGGCTTTCGACGGCGATGTCGCGGTGGACGATATTGACAGGCCAGTTGCCGCCTTGGATGTTTTGCTTTTGAACAAGGCGGCTGACGGGATGGCGTTCGGCGCAATAAAGCCCGCCCGGCCGCAGGATGTCGATGTTCGGAACGCCGCTGTCGAGCAGGTGTTGTTCGGCGGCGAGGATTTGTCGGGCGGACTCGGTTTGCGGATTGGGTGTGGCGGTTTCGTCGCATTCGCGCACTTTATCGCCGTAAACGCTTGTGCTGCTGGTGAAAATCAGGTGTTGCACGTTGCACGCCCGGGCAAGCTCTGCCCATTGTTTGACGGTGTCGGCGTAATGCGTCAGGGAAGAGGGCGGCAGCAGGAAATACCAAACGGGTTTGTCGGCGTGGTTTTGCCACAATGCCGTCTGAAAGGCATCGGTGCAGCCGAGGTCGAAGATGTCGAGGTGTATGGGCAGGTTGATGTCGTCCGAAGTCAGGTTGCGTTTTATGGCGGCGACGCGGCTGCCGTGTCGGTAAAACTTTTGTGCCAGCGGCAGGCCGAGGTAACCTAGGCCTGTGATGGAGATATGGGGCGGGGGGACTGCGCGCATTCGCTGATACCGTCGGGTAAGTGCCGTCTGAAGGCTGATTCGGACGTTATGGGTTTACGGGTTGCCGTTGCCGTTGCCGATTTTGCGGTCGTATTCCGCACGGTGTTCGGGCAAAAGATAAGGACGCAGGAGGCTTAAGGTGCGGCGGATGCCGCGTGCTTTGGAGTCTTCGGTCAGCTTGGTGCGCCCGCGCAAGGAGCTGTCGAAGTCGAACCAGTATTTCGTGACCATCCACATATTGACGGCGAGGTCGTTCATAGCGGTCTGATCGGCGTTGATGACGTTCAGACCGTTGAGCTGGGTGAGCAGGTTGACCAAGAGCGGGGAGACTTTGGCTTGGGTAAAGGTATTGTGTTCGCCCAAAAGTTCGGCACTGCGTGCAAGCAGGGTATTCACGTCGCTGAAGAGGAAACGGTATTCCCACATCACATCGTAAATCCCTGCCATATAGTTGATGGAATCTTCGACATTGGACGGCAGCACGGCTTTGTTGAGGTATTCCAGCAGGGCTTCGCTATAACGTTTGAACAGTTGGACGATGATTTCGTCTTTATTGCGGAAGTGGTAATAGAGATTGCCCGGACTGATGCCCAAATGCGCCGCAATATGGTTGGTGCTGATGTTGCGCTCGCCTTCCTCGTTGAAGAGCGCAAGGCTGGCGTCGATGATGCGGGTGTAAGTATTGGTTTTTGCAATGCGGGTCACGGGCATACTCCTTGGATTTATAGGCTGAACGAAGCAGGCAGCCAATTGGGTTCGGCGTGTAATTCTACCTGAAATCGAGTAAATACTGTATTGCAGACGTGTTGCGCCAGCTTCCAGATATCGTCTGAAGAAGCATTGTTTTTGTTCACTAAAACCAAAGCCTGCCTGTCGTGTACCGCCGCGCCGCCGATTTGGAAGCCTTTCAGACGACATTGGTCGATCAGCCAGCCTGCCGCAAGCTTGACCGAACCATCGGGCTGCGGATAGCGTGGCATATCGGGATGCTGCTGCAACAGGGAAGCAGCTTTTTCTGCACTGACGACGGGATTTTTAAAGAAACTGCCGACATTGCCCAAAACTTTCGGGTCGGGTAATTTGCTGTTGCGGATGGCGGATACCGCATCGGAAACGCCTTTTGCCGTCGCCTCCCTGCCTGCACTCAGTTCGGCAACCTTCGCCGCCAAATCGCCGTAGCCCAAGTTCGGCACAAAATGCGTTTTTAATGCAAATATGACCGAAACAATCACATAACGCCCTTTGCCTTCCTGCTTGAACAGGCTTTCGCGGTAGGCGAAGCGGCAGTCGGCATTGGAAAGGGTTACAAAGGTTTCCGTATCCAAATCAAAGCAGCGCACGCTGTGAATCACATCTTTTGCCTCCACTCCGTATGCGCCGATGTTCTGCACGGGCGACGCGCCGACCATACCCGGAATCAGGCTCAGATTTTCCAAACCGCTCAAACCCAGCGCGACGGTGTGCAACACGAAATCGTGCCAAATTTCGCCCGCCTGCGCTTCAATCAGAACCATGCCGTCTGAATGCGCAATCTCGCGTATGCCCTTGTTTTCCATATGGACGACCAGTCCGTCGTAATCCTGCATCAAAAGGATATTGCTGCCGCCGCCGAGCCATAAAACGGTATCGCGGTCGAACTCGGGCAGTCGGACGATGTCGCGCAACTCGTCGGCGTGTTCGAGTGCGATAAAGGCTTGGGCTTGGGCGCGCAGGCCGAAGGTGTTGTAGGGGGTGAGGTCGGTTTGGTATTGGATGGGTTGCATGGGTTTAAACTTTAAAATGAGTATTGTCAGTGGCGGGCTTCAGCCCATTGTTTTGATATTTTAATCGTCGGAGTTTTCAGACGGCCTTATGCGATCTGACCATCTCCCTGCTGCACAATTCCAAGCACCACACCAAGGCGACGGCTGCGATGGTGAGCGAGGCGATCAATGCCGTCCAGAAGCCGTAAATGCCCATATCGAAACGGTAGGCGAGCAGGTAGCCCGGCAACAGGCCGCAGCCCCAGAAAGCGGCGGCGTGGATGAACATCGGAACTTTTGTGACTTTATAGCCGCGCAGGGCATAGGACGCGATGCATTGGGTGAAGTCTGCCGGTTGGAACAAGCCAGCAAACAGTAAGACGGTGGCGGCGATGCTTAAAACCGCAGGATCATTGTTGTACATACTTACCAGCGGCGAACGGAATAATACCAAAGAAAGCACGGTAATCACGGCGAGCATCCAACCCAACACCAGCGACACGCCCGAAATATAACGAGCCCGCGAAAATTCGCGCCGTCCTAATGAAAAACCGATGCGCACCGTCCCTGCCGAGCCGACGCTTTGCGGAATCATATAGAGAATCCCCGACAAACTGATGCCGACTTGCTGCGCCGCCACATAATCCTCGCCGAAAGGCGCAATCAAAAACACGATAAACGAAAACGCGCTGGCTTCCAAAAAATAAGACAGTCCGATGGGCGCGCCGATTTTCCAAATCTGTTTGAACACCGCCCAATCCGGCTTGCCGAATTTTGCCGTCAGTCCGAACGGGCGGAAGAATTTTTCCTTGGCGATATAAATCCACAATGCCAGCGCGCTGAACCAAAACACCGCCATCGTCGCCAGTCCGCAGCCCGCGCCGCCCAAAGCGGGCATACCGAATTTGCCGTAAACGAAAATATAGTTCAGCGGCACGTTCAACACAAACGCCGCGAAACTGACCAGCATGATCAGGCGCGGGCGGTTCAGGCTGGAAGCGTAGGCGTGCAGGGCGCGGTGCACCATTGCCGCCGGCATCGCCAGGCTGGTGAACAGCATATACTGCGCCATCGTGCCTTCCACATAATCGCTCAAGGTCAGCCAGTTGCGGAATGGCGTAATCGCCGCCCACATCAATGCCATGCCGAAAATTCCCAAGATCAGCCCGAACCAAATCCCCTGCCGCCCCGTTTCGCCCACTTCGGCGGTTTTACCCGCGCCGTAAAGCTGGGCAATCATCGGGTTCAGTGCCGCCATAATGCCCATAAAGGTAATATAAACCGTGGCAAACGCGCTGCTGCCCAAAGCCACCGCCGCCAAATCCTCCTTACCCGCACCGCCCGCCATCACGGTATCGACGAAACCGATGCCCACCTGCGCGACCTGCGCCAACAACATGGGCAGGGCAAGGGCGGTCAGCAGGCGGACTTCTTTCAGGAAGACGGAAAAGGAAAAGCGGTCGAGGTCGAGCAGCATAAGTGTTCAATCAACAAAAATGCCGTCTGAAACAAAAAAACGGCAGCAGGGAGTGATGAGAAATAGTGGTGCACATTATATAGTAAAAAAATGCCGTGCCGTCAGACGGCGGATACAGGGTATAAAAGTATATTCAGATTGTGTGTATTTTATGGTAAAGTTTGGTTTTAACGACTTGACGGCATTGAGCCGTCGGACAGGGGCTGTTCGGATTCTGAATCGGAAGGAAGCATCGCCGTTTTGACAGCGGCGTGATGCGTTGCGGCAAAGATGCCGTCTGATTGCGGATCGGGCAGCCTTTTGTGTTTGCAAAATAAAATAGAAGGCAGATTCTCATGCAGACTTGGCAGCTTCCGGAACATATCGCCGACGTACTGCCCACGAACGCGCGGCAGCTTGAAAGCGCGAGGGAGCGGTTGTTGGCACTGTTCCGCGTACACGGTTACGAGTTGGTCCAACCCCCGTTGATGGAATACAGCCACTCCCTGCTGACGCATATTGACGCGGGCTTGTCGTTGAAAACCATTTTGGTGGTCGATCAGTTGAGCGGCAGGCAGTTGGGTATCCGCGCCGACATCACGCCGCAGGTGGCGCGTATCGATGCCCATCTTTTGTCCGCCAACCAAGGGATTAACCGATTGTGTTACGCAGGCTCCGTGTTGCACGCGCAGCCCGACGGTCTGCTGAATATGCGCGAACCCTTGCAGGCGGGTGCGGAAATGTACGGTTTCGCCGACATCCGTGGCGATATCGAACTGATTGACCTGATGCTGAAAAGCATGAAAATTGCCGATATGGGCAAAGTGCTGCTTTCGCTGGGGCATATCGGCATATTCCGCGCCTTGTCCGATGCGGCACATTTGGATGCGGGGCAGTCCGCAACGCTGCTTGCCTTGATGCAGGATAAAGATACCGGGGCGGTCGAAGCGCAGGTCAAGGCTTGGAAGCTGGACGGTATGTGGGCAAAAGCATTCTCGCTGCTGCCGCGCCTGTACGGCGGGCGTGAAGTGTTGTCCGACGCGCGCGGACGGTTGCCGGATTTGTCGGCGGTCGGCAGCGCGTTGGACGAATTACAGGCGGTGTGCGACGCATTTCCCGATTGTGAAATCCATATCGACTTGTCCGAGCTGCGTGTCGACAATTACCACACGGGCTTGCTGTATGCCGCCTATGCCGCCGATTTCCACGACGCGGTCGCGAGAGGCGGGCGTTATGACGGATTGGGCGGATATTTCGGCAGGGCGCGCCCGGCAACGGGATTCAGTTTCGACTTGCGCAGCTTTATCGGGCGTTTGCCCGCCATAGAACGGCAGCCCGCCGTGTTGGTCGATGCGGAAGATGCCGAAGTGGCGCGCGAAGCAGTCGAAGCCTTGCGTGAACAAGGGCAGTGTGTCGTGATTGACTACGGTATCGGGCACAATGTTTCGGAAGAGCTTGCAGGCCGTCTGAAAAAGACGGACGGCGTTTGGCAGGTTGTGAAACGCCAAATACCCGTTCATAGCGGATGAAAGGCAAACCGGGGCGGGGCGCAAAAGCCGCACCGGTTTGGGGATTTCCGCAATAATTTTTAATATCGATAGGTTATATGGCTATGGCTAAAAATGTTGTAGTAATCGGCGCACAGTGGGGCGACGAGGGTAAAGGTAAAATCGTTGATTGGCTGGCGGAAGAAGCCGGCGGCGTCGTGCGCTTCCAAGGCGGCCACAATGCGGGCCATACTTTGGTCGTCGGCGGCAAGAAAACCATTTTGCGCCTGATTCCGAGCGGCATCCTGCACGAAGGATTGGATTGCTTTATCGGTTCGGGCGTTGTCGTTTCCCCCGAAGCCCTGTTGGGCGAAATCGACGAGTTGAACGCGGCAGGCGTGAAAAACGTCGAAGGCCGTCTGAAAATCGCGCCGACCTGCCCGCTGATCCTGCCTTACCACATCGCGCTCGACCAAGCCCGCGAAGCATCGCGCGGCAAAGGCAAAATCGGCACGACCGGACGCGGCATCGGCCCCGCCTACGAAGACAAAGTGGCACGCCGCGCCATCCGCGCCGCCGATTTGCTGCATCCCGAAAAACTGCGTGAAAAACTGGATGCCGTCCTTGCCTATTACAATGTTCAACTGCAACATCTGCACAATGCCGATCCGGTGAAAGCGGAAGACGTGATGGCGGTTATCGAAAAAGTCGCGCCGCGCATTACGCCGATGATTACCGACGTATCCCGCGTGTTGAACGAAAAAAACAAAAACGGCGAAAAACTGCTGTTTGAAGGCGCGCAAGGTGCGTTGTTGGACATCGACTACGGCACTTACCCCTTCGTTACCTCGTCCAACTGTCTCGCCGGCGCGGCTTCGGCAGGCGCGGGCGTAGGTCCTCAAATGCTGGATTATGTTTTGGGTATTGTCAAAGCCTATACCACGCGTGTCGGTTCGGGCCCGTTCCCGACCGAATTGTTCGACGAAGTAGGCGCAGGTTTGGCGGAACGCGGACACGAATTCGGTTCGGTAACCGGCCGCGCGCGCCGTTGCGGCTGGTTCGATGCCGCCGCCCTGAAACGCTCCATCCAAGTCAACGGTATTTCCGGTATGTGCATCACCAAGCTGGACGTGATGGACGGTATTGAAACCATTAATATCTGTGTCGGTTACGAATTGCCCGACGGCAGTAAAACCGACATCCTGCCTTGCGGTTCCGATGCAGTAGAAGCCTGCAAGCCGATTTACGAAACCATGCCCGGCTGGAGCGAATCGACTTTCGGCGTGAAAAGCTACGACGCATTGCCCGAAAACGCCAAAGCATATTTGAAACGGATTGAAGAAGTCTGCGGCGCGCCGGTCGCCATCGTCTCCACTGGTCCCGACCGCGAAGAAACGATTGTGCTGCATCATCCGTTCGCATAAGGTTTTGCAGTAAAAATGCCGTCTGAAGCCCTAATCGGTTTCAGACGGCATTTTTGTTGCTGTTTTATCTGATATAGTGGAGTAACAAAAATCAGGACAAGGCGACGAAGCCGCAGACAGTACAAATAGTACGGAACCGATTCACTTGGTGCTTCAGCACCTTAGAGAATCGTTCTCTTTGAGCTAAGGCGAGGCAACGCCGTTAATCCGCTATATTTTCTGTCCGGACACGGTTTGTCGGGGGGTATATCAATGCGGCGTATCCGGTGCGGAAATGGATACGGTTGGTGCCGGTATGGAAACCTGATGTTTTCAGACGGCATATACAAAAAAACCGTACTGCTTGCGCGTACGGTTTTTTTTGTCGTTTCAAATCGGCTCAGAGCGATTTGAGGCGGGCAATGCGGTTGTCCAGCGAAGGGTGGGTGCTGAGCAGGGAGTCGCGCGTATCTCCGGCGATGCCCATTGCGTTCATTTCTTCGGGCAAATCGACCGGGTTGCCTTTAAGCCTTTGCAGGGCGGAAATCATTTTCGGAGCGCCGACCAGTTTTGCCGCACCCGCATCGGCGCGGTATTCGCGTTGGCGGCTGAACCACATGACAATCAGGCTGGCAAGGAAGCCGAACAGGATTTGGAATACCATGCTGACCAGGAAATAAGTTCCCTGCGATTGGCTGCCGTCGTTGTTTCGGGCAATCAGGTTGGCAATAATGCGCGACAAGAACACGACAAAGGTATTGACCACGCCTTGAATCAGCGTCAGTGTAACCATATCGCCGTTGCCGACGTGCGCCATTTCGTGCGCCAACACGGCTTCCACTTCGTCGCGCGTCATATGGTCGAGCAAACCGGTGCTGACGGCGATCAGGGAGCTGTTTCTCGATGCGCCCGTAGCAAAGGCATTGGGTTCGGGGGAGTGGTAGATGGCGACTTCGGGCGTTTTCAGGTTCCATTGCCGCGCTTGGGCTTCGACAGTGTTCAAAAGCCAGGCTTCTTCTTCGGTGCGCGGCGTGTCGATGACTTCCGCGCCGACCGATTGTTTGGCGATGAATTTGGACATCAGCAGCGAAATAATCGAACCAGTGAAGCCGACGACGGCGGAATACGCCAACAGGCTGCCTGCGCCGCCCCGGCTGTTGATGCCCAGAACCGCCAAAACAATGTTGATTACGACCAAAACAGCGATATTGGTAGCCAAAAACAGAAAAATGCGTTTCACGGATGTTCCTTTTTGGTAGGGTGTGATGTTTTGAAATTTTGGGGATTGTCCCAAAAAGTTGCCGGCTTGTGAATATCAGGCTCGGCAAAGGTATGCAAAACATTTGCTTGCAAATGGCAGTTTGTGCAGTTGGTTTTTGAACTATTGTGCCAAGCCGTGTAGAATCGTAAATTATCTGTTTGATTCCAATAAACACATTTAAAAGGATAACTTCATGAAAGCATTACTTTTAGGCGCGCCGGGCGCGGGCAAAGGCACTCAGGCGCAATTCATCACCGCTGCTTTTGATATTCCGCAAATTTCTACCGGCGACATGCTCCGCGCTGCGATTAAAGCAGGCACGCCGCTGGGTTTGGAAGCGAAAAAAATCATTGACGAAGGCGGCTTGGTGCGCGACGACATCATTATCGGTATGGTCAAAGAGCGCATTGCCCAAGACGACTGCAAAAACGGTTTCCTGTTCGACGGTTTCCCGCGCACATTAGCACAAGCCGAAGCGATGGTTGAAGCAGGCGTGGATTTGGACGCGGTTGTTGAAATCGACGTACCCGACAGCGTGATTGTCGACCGCATGAGCGGTCGCCGCGTCCACTTGGCCTCCGGCCGTACCTACCACGTTACCTACAATCCGCCCAAAGTCGAAGGCAAAGACGACGTAACCGGCGAAGATTTGATTCAGCGCGACGACGACAAAGAAGAAACCGTCAAAAAACGCCTTGCCGTTTACCATGAACAAACCGAAGTTTTGGTTGATTTTTACAGCAAACTGGAAGGCGAACACGCGCCTAAATACATCAAAGTCGACGGTACCCAAGCAGTAGAAGCCGTGAAAGCCGAAGTATTGGGCGCATTGGGCAAATAAATCGAAAAGGTCGTACCCACGGGCAGGCTCCGCACTCTGAAAACAGGAAATCAGGTTTTCAGACGACCTATTTTTGATAAAAAGCGTGTTGCAACCGAAAAACAATCATTCGGCGTCATTCCCGCGCAGGCGGGAATCCATTTCTGAATTTGGGCAATCGCTGTTTAAATCTGATGAACTGAGTTTTATCAATGGATTCCCGCCTGCGCGGGAATGACGGCTGATGTGCCGGTTCAAATTCATCCGAAACAGTTTGTCGGGACTTGAGTCCGCGTAGGTCGGACATCATGCCCGACCTACGGTTTGAATTTACGTTGTACTGCAAAAAAGACGATAAAGGTCGTCTGAAAACCCGAAACGAAAACACCATGAATCCTTTAATCACCGACTTCCAAACTCCGCAACAACGCACCCCCGTCATCGTTGCCCTTGATTTTGCCAACGAAAAAGACACGCTCGGATTTGTCCGCAACCTTGATCCGGCGTTGTGTCAAATCAAAATCGGCAAAGAGCTGTTTACCGCAACCGGCCGCAATTTGGCAGAAAGCTTAATCAATCAAGGTTTCAAACTTTTCCTCGATTTGAAATACCACGACATTCCCCACACCGTCGCGCAAGCCTGCAAAGTCGCTGCCGATATGGGCGTTTGGATGGTCGATATGCATGCCTCAGGCGGCCGCCGTATGATGGAAGCCGCCGCCGAAGCCGTTGCGGGATATCAAACCAAGCCGCTCTTAATCGGCGTAACCGTGTTGACCAGCATGGAACAAAGCGATTTGGCGGAAATCGGTTTGAACATCGCCCCTGAAGAACAAGTCATCCGCTTGGCGAAACTGGCGCAAAGTTCAGGCTTGGACGGCGTGGTCTGTTCCGCCCAAGAAGCCGCGCCGCTGCGCCGCGAATTAGGGCAGGATTTTGTCTTGGTAACGCCCGGTATCCGCTTGGACGTTGCCGGCAACAATGACGACCAACGCCGCATTATGACACCGGCCGAAGCCTTGGCGGCAGGTTCAACCTATTTGGTAATGGGCCGCCCTGTAACCCAAGCCGCCGATCCGGTCGCCGTATTGCGCGAAGTGAACCGCGTGGCAAACGCTTAAGCATCAACAATTTTGATGCTGTTCAAAGAAACTGCCTCACTTTGATACGGTAGATAAATAACCAGAAAATTTCAGCTTAGAAAGGAATTTATCCGATGTCTCAATGTGGTTCAGATGTGAGCAATATTTTTGATTATGATGCATTTCCGGAAGATGATTTGCTTGTAAAGGATACTCCTGTTGGGTGGTATGCGATTGTGTCGCATAAAATTGTCGAAGAGGGGCTTCCTATTAAATTTATGTATCGGGAACATCAAGGGGATTTACCATTTGATAGCGGATGGCGGGTATTTTCCGGAACAGAAGATGATGAATACTCGAATAACCCTGATAACTTCTCCTTTCATAGTTTGACGCGGCTTACTCATTATCAAGCAGATGTTGGGGAGCTGTTTTGGGCGGATATAGGTAGCGTTTTTGAGAAAAAAGAAGGAGAGGATTGCTTTTCACCTGTTACCGATTGGTCTCCTTTTGACTTTGAAGAATAATAAAAAGCCAGATTTTATTATTAATCAGTAAATTTGCCAGATAATTACTGAGAATACAGTGAAGTTTTCACACACAAAAAACAACTTATTTTGGAGTGCATAAAATGCCCGCCAAGTTTCAACAAGAAACCCTCAAATCCCGTTTCGCGCAAGCCAAAGTCCTGGTTGTCGGCGACGTGATGCTCGACCGCTATTGGTTTGGCGACGTGTCCCGAATTTCGCCCGAAGCCCCCGTGCCGGTGGCAAAAATCGGACGTATCGACCAACGCGCGGGCGGTGCGGCGAACGTTGCGCGCAATATCGCTTCGCTGGGCGGCAAAGCAGGGCTGTTGTCGGTAACCGGCGACGACGAAGCCGCCAACGCGCTCGACGCGCTGATGGTGCAGGACGGCGTCGCCTCCTATCTGATGCGCGACAAACAAATCGCCACCACCGTCAAACTGCGCGTCGTCGCCCGCAACCAGCAGCTTATCCGCCTTGATTTTGAAGAACATCCCAACCGCGAAGTATTGGAACAAATCAAGCGGAAATACCGCGAAATCTTGCCCGAATACGACGCAATTATTTTTTCGGACTACGGCAAAGGCGGTCTGTCGCACATCTCCGATATGATCGATTGGGCGAAACACGCGGGCAAAACCGTATTAATCGACCCCAAAGGCGACGATTACGAAAAATACGCCGGCGCAACCCTGATTACGCCCAACCGCGCCGAATTGAAAGAAGTGGTCGGCAGTTGGAAAAACGAAAGCGAACTGACCGAAAAAGCGCGAAACCTGCGCCGCCACCTCGACCTGACCGCCGTTTTACTGACCCGAAGCGAAGAGGGCATGACCCTGTTCAATGACGGCGAACCCATTTACCAGCCCACCCGCGCCCAAGAAGTTTACGACGTGTCCGGCGCAGGCGACACCGTCATTGCCGGAATGGGCTTGGGGCTGGCTGCTGGTTATACCATGCCTGAAGCCATGCACCTCGCCAATACCGCCGCCGGCGTCGTCGTCGCCAAACTCGGCACGGCGGTCTGTTCGTTTGCAGAGTTGGTTGAAGCACTGGACGGGCAATAAATCTTTTCAGACGGCATGACCATTCAATGCCGTCTGAAACCCTCAAAACAAAGGAAACCCAATATGACCATCATCGTAACAGGCGCGGCCGGCTTCATCGGCAGCAACATCGTCAAAGCACTTAATCAACGTGGTATTACCGACATCGTCGCCGTCGATAATTTGAGCAAAGGCGAAAAATTCAAAAACCTTGCCGAGTGCGAAATCGCCCACTACCTCGACAAACACGAATTCATCCGCCAAGTGAGGGAACACATTTTACCTTATCAAAACATCGAAGCTGTTTTCCATCAAGGCGCGTGTTCCGACACCATGAACCACGACGGTTTGTATATGATGGAAAACAACTACCAGTACACGTTGGATTTGCTGGACTGGTGTCAGGACGAACGCATCCCCTTCCTTTATGCCTCCAGTGCGGCGGTTTACGGCAAAGGCGAAATCTTCCGCGAAGAGCGCGAACTCGAAAAACCGCTCAACGTGTACGGCTACTCCAAATTTCTGTTTGACCAAGTATTGCGCCGCCGTATGAAAGAAGGCCTCACCGCCCAAGTCGTCGGCTTCCGCTACTTCAACGTTTACGGACAACACGAACAACACAAAGGCCGCATGGCATCCGTCGCCTTCCACCACTTCCACCAATACCGCGAACACGGTTACGTCAACCTGTTCGGCAGCAACGACGGCTACGGCAACGGCGAACAAACCCGCGACTTTGTCAGTGTCGAAGACGTTGCCAAAGTCAACCTCTACTTCTTCGACCATCCCGAACTCTCCGGCATCTACAACCTCGGAACAGGCCGCAGCCAACAGTTCAACGAACTCGCCGCCGCCACCGTCAACGCCTGCCGCGCAGCCGAAGGCAAACCTGAAATGAGCTTGAAAGAGCTGGTAGAAGAAGAACTTATCCGTTACATCCCCTTCCCCGACGCGCTCAAAGGCAAATACCAAAGCTTCACCCAAGCCGACATCACCAAACTGCGCGAAGCTGGATACAAGGAAGAATTTTTGGATGTCAAAGCAGGCGTCGACCGCTACGTCAAATGGATGCTGGAAAATTTGGCTTAAACACGATTGGTCATTTTGTTTGAAAGAAAATGCCGTCTGAACTTTTCAGACGGCATTTTTGATTTATGCGGAGGCGGTTTTTATTTTGACCTTGTTTTTCTTGAATTTCAACACGGCTTCTTCTTTCGCCGCATTCCAGTCTATCCGCACAAAACCACCGTCGGCGAGTTTGCCGAACAGGAGTTCGTCGGCGAGCGGTTTGCGGATTTTTTCCTGAATCAGGCGGTGCATCGGGCGCGCACCCATTTGCGGGTCGAAACCTTTTTCTGCCAAGTATTTACGCAATGTCGGTGTGAATTCGGCTTCGACTTTTTTGTCGAGGAGCTGGTGTTCGAGCTGGAGCAGGAATTTGTCCACGACTTTGGCGATGACGGGTTCGGACAAGGGCGCAAACGGGATAATCGCGTCCAAGCGGTTGCGGAACTCGGGCGTGAAGAGCTTGTTGATGGCCTGCATTTCGTCGCCGCGTTCGCGTTTGGCGGTAAAGCCGAGGCTGGGACGGCTGAGGCTTTCCGCGCCTGCGTTGGTGGTCATAATCAGAATGACGTTGCGGAAATCGGCACTCTTGCCGTTGTTGTCGGTCAGTTTGCCTGCGTCCATCACTTGCAGGAGGACGTTGAAAATATCGGGGTGGGCTTTTTCGATTTCGTCCAAGAGCAACACGCAGTGCGGCTGTTTGTTGACGGCTTCGGTCAAAAGACCGCCTTGTTCAAAGCCGACATAGCCCGGTGGCGCGCCGATGAGGCGCGATACGGCGTGGCGTTCCATGTATTCGGACATGTCGAAACGTTGCAGCGGTATGCCCAGCGAATAGGCAAGCTGTTTGGCGGCTTCGGTTTTGCCCACGCCGGTCGGGCCGGAGAAGAGGAAACTGCCTATCGGTTTGTCGGGCAGGGCAAGGCCGGAGCGCGACATTTTGACGGCGGCAACCAACGCATCGATGGCGTTTTCTTGACCGTAAACCATATTTTTCAAATCACGGCCGAGGAATTGCAGCACTTGTTTGTCTTCGTGTGACACGGTTTTTTCGGGAATCCGCGCAACTTTGGCGATGACGGTTTCGATTTGCGCTTTACCGATGACTTTTTTCTGTTTGGATTTGGGCAAAATTCGTTGTGCCGCGCCTGCTTCGTCCATCACGTCGATGGCTTTGTCGGGCAGGAAACGTTCGTTGATGTAGCGGGCGGAGAGTTCGGCGGCGGCTTCAAGTGCGCCTTGCGTGTAGCGCACTTGGTGGAAGCCTTCGAACATCGGTTTCAAGCCGCGCAGGATTTGCACGGTTTCGGCGACGGTGGGTTCGACCACGTCGATTTTTTGGAAGCGGCGGCTTAAGGCGTGGTCTTTGTCGAAAATGGTGCGATATTCGTCGTAAGTGGTCGCGCCGATGCAGCGTAGCGAGCCTTTCGCCAGCGCAGGTTTGAGTAGGTTGGACGCGTCCATCGTGCCGCCGCTGGTGCTGCCTGCGCCGATGATGGTATGGATTTCGTCGATAAACAAAATGGCGTGCGGGATTTTTTCGAGCTGTTTCAAGACGGATTTGACCCGCGCTTCAAAATCGCCGCGGTATTTTGTGCCCGCCAAAAGCGAACCCATATCCAGTGCGTATACTTCGGCATCTTTGAGTGCGTCGGGAATGTCGCCGTTGACGATTTGATGTGCCAAACCTTCCGCCAGCGCGGTTTTGCCCACGCCCGCTTCGCCGACCAAAAGCGGATTGTTTTTGCGGCGGCGGCATAGGATTTGCACCAGCCGTTCCATTTCGTGTTTGCGACCAATCAAAGGGTCGATACGGCCGGCTTTGACTTCGGCGTTGAGGTTGACGGTGTACTCCGATAAAGGGTTTTTGCTCGGTTTGGTGCGGTTCTCATTATCGTCGTCCATGCCGTCTGAAGAATAGTTGCCATCGTCTTCATCTTCATCGGGAGAGCCGTGGGCAATACAGCGCAAAACTTCAAAACGCGTAACCGATTGCAGCTTGAGGAAATAAACGGCGTGGCTGTCGGTTTCGCTCATCAGCGCGACCAAAACGTCCAAAGGCTCGACCAAGCCTTTGCCTGCCGATTGGGTATGCACCATCGCCCGTTGGATGACGCGTTGGAAGCCGAGCGTGGGCTGGGTTTCGACCGTGTCTAAAAGGTGGTCGGGAATCAGGGGGGTATTTTCGGCAACGCTGGCGGCGAGTTGTTCGGACACCACTTTCAAATCCGTGCCGCAGAGCTTGAGGACGTTGGGGACGGCGGCATCTTCTTCGATGAGTACCAAAAGCAGATGCTCGAGGCTGATAAATTCATAATGGGCGTTGCGCGCCTCGCGGTAAAGCTGCTGCAAAATCTGTTCTAATTCAGGGGCAAGCATATTAAATCTCCTCGACAATACATTGCAGCGGATGCCCTTCGGCTTTTGCCCGCTGCATGACCTGCCGTTGTTTGGTTTGGGCAATATCGCGCGTGTAAGTGCCGCACAGGCCTTTGCCTTCGTGATGAACCAAGAGCATTACCGCTACCGCCTGTTCTTGTCCGAGCATGAAGATTTCGGTCAGGATTTCGACGACAAATTCCATCGTGGTGTAATCGTCGTTCAATAGGAAAACGCCGTAACGTTTCGGTGGGGCGGTTTTTTGGTCGCTTAAAAGCGTATCGGATTGGCAGTGTGTCGTCATAAGTTGTTTTCTATCGGGAAGAAGCCGTTTTCAGACGGCATTTCTGTTGTATTTTCGGTCTTTCCGCTTATTTTCTCACTTTTTTGGAAACATAGCTTGACGTTTCGGCTTAACAAATGTAAAAAGACGGTTAAGCAGAAGCCGGCACTCGACCAAGTATATAAAGCTGGGGAGAAACGCTGAACGTTTAAGTTTGCTGTATGCCTTATTTTGCTGATTTTGTTAATTTTTAAGTATAGGAAGTTTCTAATGGCAACCGGTATCGTAAAATGGTTTAACGACGCTAAAGGTTTTGGTTTCATCACTCCTGACGAAGGTGGCGAAGATTTGTTCGCTCACTTCTCAGCGATCAATATGGAAGGTTTCAAAACCCTGAAAGAAGGCCAACGCGTCTCTTTCGACGTAACCACCGGCCCTAAAGGCAAACAGGCCGCCAACATTCAGGCAGCTTAATTCCTGATGTACGGTCAAACGTATATTTGAAAACGGCGGGACAGGAAATGTCCCGCCGTTTTTGTCTGCCGTTTTGCGGGCGGCGGGTCAGGCAGCCCGTGAGGGGGCGGCTTCAGACGGCATCGGACGGCAAACCGGGAAACTCCTGCGGATTGGGCGCGCCCATCCCGTCCGACGGCAAAATGCCGTCTGAAGCCGGCGGCGGAAAAATCCCCAATCCCCGCCCGCCTTATCCTGAACTTGTGTGTACCCTGTTGTGGAAAAGTAGCTTAGTATTTTGACGGATAAGGGAAAATCAGTGCTGATGAAAAAATGTGCAATGTTGTCGGCAAAAGGCAGTGCGGCATAAAACGGCAAACGGACAGGCACGGGGTAAAACGTGCCGCCTCGGTCTTCAGACGGCATCGGCAGGGCGTTCAGCTTCCGGCAACTGTCATCCCCGCAATCAGGATAGAACCGATTTTGTTGGACGAACGCCGCAAAGCGTCATCCGCCACGCCGACGATGTCGCGGTACATATCCTGCAAGCGTCCGGCTACGGTAATCTCGTGGACGGGGTAGGCAATCACGCCGTTTTCCACCCAAAAACCCGCCGCACCGCGCGAGTAGTCGCCGGTAATGGCGTTTACGCCTTGCCCCATGAGCTCGGTTACCAACAATCCCGTGCCCATTTCTTTCAGCAGGTCTGATTGCGTTTCGTGCGTATGGTTCAAATACAGGTTGTGCGCGCCGCCGGCGTTGCCCGTGGTCTGCATACCGAGTTTTCTCGCACTGTAACTGCTGAGGAAATAGCCTTCGACGATGCCGTCGCGGATAACGAAACGCGACCGCGTGGCGACGCCTTCGGAATCAAAATAGGTGCTGCCGAAGGCGCGGGGAATATGCGGCTCTTCGCGCAGGCTGAGGAAATCGGGCAGAACCTGCCTGCCTATGCTGTCAATCAGGAAGCTGCTTTGGCGGTAGAGCGCGCCGCCGGAGAGTGCGCCGACGAGGTGTCCGATCAGACCTCCCGAAACGGTCGCATCGAATAGGACGGGGTAGCTTCCGGTCGGAATGCTGCGGCTGTTCAAACGACGTAAGGTACGTTCGGCGGCGGTTTGACCGATTTGCGCCGGGCTGTCCATGTCTTGATGGCGGCAGGAGGAATCGTACCAGTAGTCGCGCTGCATGCCGTTTTCGTCGGCGGCAACGACGCTGCATGAAATGCTGTGGCGCGTGCCTTGCTGGTGTGCGGCAAAACCGTGGGTGTTGCCGTAAACGTATTGGTAATGTCCGGTTTGTACCGCCGCCCCTTCGGAGTTTTCGATGCGCTCATCCTCGTTCAGGGCGGCTTGTTCGCATTGTTTTGCCAACTCGACGGCGGCTTCCGTGCTTAAATCCCATTCGTGGTAACGGTCGAGGTCGCCGACGTGTTGCGCCATAAGCGAAGCGTCTGCCAAACCTGCGCAATCGTCTTCGGCAGTGTAGCGGGCGATGTCGATGGCGGCGCGGACGGTGTCGCGCAGGGCTTGTTCGGAGAAGTCGGCGGTGCCGGCGCGGCCTTTGCGTTTGCCGACGTAAACGGTAATGTCCAGCGACTTGTCCTGCTGAAACTCGATTTGTTCGATTTCGCCCAGCCGCACGCTGACGCTTTGTCCCAATGATTCGCTGAAATCGGCTTCGGCGGCGGTTGCGCCCGTCGCTTTTGCCAAGTCGAGCGTGCGGCGGCAGAGGTCGAGGAGTTCGGAAGCGGTGTGGTTGAACAGCATAAAAATCTTTCTTGATGATGCTTTGCGGCATTTTAACCGTTTCGGCCGACAGGGGCAAAAGTACCGGTTAACAGGCATATGGGGAAAAATGCCGTCTGAACGCGGAATCATTCTGTTAAAATGCGCTATTGGAAAAAATTCGAGAATCAAGATGTTTGAACAAGAAGACGAGTGGATCAGCAAAACCCAAATGAAAAAGCAGATGAACGGTTTGCAGGATTTGGGTATGGAACTGACCAAGCTCTCAAACGACACACTGAAAAAAATCGGCTTGGACGAAGATTTGTACGAAGCCGTCGTTACCTATAAAAAAATTACGTCCAACGGCGCGCTCAAGCGGCAGGCGCAATTTATCGGCAGGCTGATGCGCGACACCGATCCCGCGCCCATCGAGGCGTTTCTTGCCAAGCTGCGTGGCGACGATGCGGCGCACAATGCCTTTTTGCAACGCGTGGAACAGGCGCGCGTACGGTTGTTGGCGGACGACGGCGCGCTGACGCAGTTTATGTCGGATTTTCCGCATGCGGACGCGGGCAAGCTGAGGACACTCATCCGCAATACCAAAAAAGAGCAGGAGCAAAACAAACCGCCGAAAAACTTCCGCGCCCTGTTTCAAGAATTGAAAACCGTGATGGAAAACGGGGACGAGGAAATTTAGGCATATTTTCAGACGGCATCCGCCGTCATTCTGATTGGAGGATAAAATGTTGTTCCGTAAAACGACCGCCGCCGTTTTGGCGGCAACCTTGATGCTTAACGGCTGTACGGTAATGATGTGGGGCGTGAACTACCCGTTCAGCGAAACGACCGCCCACAAACACGTTGACAAAGACCAAATCCGCGCCTTCGGTGTGGTTGCCAAAGACAATGCCCAATTGGAAAAGGGCAGCCTGGTGATGATGGGCGGGAAATACTGGTTCGTCGTCAATCCTGAAGATTCGGCGAAACTGACGGGCATTTTGAAGGCAGGGTTGGACAAGCAGTTTCAAATGGTTGAGCCCAATCCGCGCTTTGCCTACCAAGCCCTGCCGGTCAAACTCGAATCGCCCGGCAGCCAGAATTTCAGTACCGACGGCCTTTGCCTGCGTTACGATACCGACAGGCCTTCCGACATTGCCAAGCTGAAACAGCTTGAGTTTGAAGCGGTTGAACTCGACAATCGAACCATTTACACGCGCTGCGTCTCCGCCAAAGGCAAATACTACGCCACACCGCAAAAACTGAACGCCGATTATCATTTTGAGCAAAGTGTGCCTGCCGATATTTATTACACGGTTACGGAAAAACATACCGACAAATCCAAGTTGTTTGAAAATATTGCATATACGCCCACCACGTTGATACTGGATGCGGTGGGCGCGGTGCTGGTTTTGCCTGCGGCGGCTTTGGGCGCGCTCATGGATGCCGCCGGAAAATGAGCAGCAATGCCGTCTGAAAAGCCTTCAGACGGCATTTCAAACACATCCGCACTGTAAAGTTACACGCTATGTCAGCCAAAATCCAAACCCGATCCGTCAATACCGACGTTTTTAATCATTTGCTCGCCGCCGGTGCCGATCCTTTGATTGCGCGGCTGTGTGCTGCGCGTGATGTGCAAAGTCCTGCCGAGTTGGACGACAAGCTTGCTGCGCTTTTGCCGTATCAAACGCTGACAAACTGCGAAGCCGCCGCCCGCCGTTTGGCGGATGCGGTTGAGCGTCAGGAAAAAATCTTGATTGTCGCCGACTACGATGCAGACGGTGCGACGGCGTGTTCCGTCGGTATGAGCGGTTTGGCGGCGATGGGGGCGAAAGTGAATTTCCTTGTGCCCAACCGCTTTGAACACGGCTACGGCTTAACGCCCGAACTTGCCGAAATCGCCGCCGAGCAGGGCGTGGATTTGCTGATTACGGTGGACAACGGCATCGCCAGCATTGCAGGCGTGGCGCGTGCGCAGGCTCTGGGTTTGGACGTGATCGTAACCGACCACCATCTGCCTGCCGAGACCGTGCCTGACTGCATCATCGTCAATCCGAACCAAAAAGGCTGCGGTTTTCAAAGCAAAAGCCTGGCGGGCGTGGGCGTGATTTTTTATGTATTGACGGCGTTGCGTGCCGAACTGCGCCGCCGCAATTATTTTTCAGACGGCATCAAAGAGCCGAATCTGGGCGACCTTTTGGATTTGGTCGCACTCGGTACCGTTGCCGATGTCGTTACTCTAGACCACAACAACCGTATCCTCGTGTCGCAAGGTTTGAAACGGATGCGTTCGGGCAAAATGCGCCCCGGCATCCGCGCCTTGTTTGAAGTGGCGCGACGGGATTGGCGCAAGGCTCAGCCGTTTGATATGGGCTTTGCGTTGGGCCCGCGCATCAACGCCGCCGGACGGCTGGATGATATGTCGGTCGGCATCGCCTGTCTGTTGGCGCAAGATGATGCCGAGGCGCAGGAACTGGCGGCCCAGTTAAACAACCTCAATATCGAACGCCGCGAAATCGAGCAATCCATGCTACAAGACGCGCTGAGTGATTTTCCTGAAACCCTGCCTTCAGGTCAGACGACTTTGGTGGCATATCGCGACGACTTCCATCAAGGCGTGGTCGGCATCGTTGCCAGCCGCCTCAAAGACCGTTTTTATCGTCCGACCATCGTGTTCGCTCCGGCGGATAACGGCGAAGTGCGCGGTTCGGGGCGTTCCATTCCCAATCTGCACCTGCGCGACGCTTTGGACTTGGTGTCCAAACGCCATCCCGATTTGATTTTGAAATTTGGCGGACACGCGATGGCGGCGGGTTTGAGCATACTCGAACACAATATCCCCGCGTTTCAGACGGCATTTGAAGAAGCCGTGCGCGAGATGGTGTGCGAAGACGATTTGTCGCAAACATTCATCACCGACGGCAGCCTGCCTGCCCGCGACATTACGCTGGAACAGGCGCAAAACCTTGCCCGCCACGTTTGGGGACAAGGCTTCGCTCCGCCAAGTTTTACCGACGAATTTCACGTTGTCCGCCAGCAGCCTTTGGGCGCGGAGGGCAAACACAAAAAAGCGTGGCTGCAAAAAGACGGCTGCGAATTTGAAGCCATGTTTTGGCGTTGCAGCGAAGACATCCCCGAATACATCCGCACGGTGTACCGCCCCGTTGCCAACGAATGGCGGAATAATCTCGAATTACAGCTTTATATCGACTACTGGGAAGCGGCGTAGAGGCGGCGGAACGCCGTTTGAATGTGATTTCTGTTCCTTCATCGTATTTCCTTTTCGGTTGAAACCCCACCCTTTAGGGCGGTAGAATCAGACCTTATTTGGGAGGGGCGTAACCCCTTCCAAATCAGGGCAACACATAGGGCGGTGCTTTATGTGTCGTCCTGTGTGTTGAAACATTTGCCTGTTTGTACGACGGGAATGTTCCCAATCGGAGAAGGCGCATCAAATTTCAGACTCTGCCACAAAAGCAGGGTCTGATTTTTTTGGAGGGCAATCTGTTATAATGACGCGTTGCCGCCGCGAGGGCGGCGTGATTCGGACGGCGTAGTTTCTACGCCTTTTGTTTATGGTTACGGCATCTTGCAAACCTGCGCCCGATGCCGTCTGAACACGGTTGCCCGTGGAGATGCCGCTCTTCGGGTCAGAATATTTATGCTGAAAAAATGGTTGAATAAGATGCTGCCTTCCGGTCGGAGCAGTAAAAAAGCGGAAAGTAAAACGGTCATTCCTGCCGAAAGACACAACATCCGTGCCGAAATGTTGAGCTTTGCCGCCGAAAACGTCATACGCCGCCTGAAAGGGGCAGGGTTTCAGGCTTATGTGGTCGGCGGCGCGGTCAGGGACCTGCTGCTCGGCATCGAACCCAAGGATTTCGATGTCGCAACCGATGCCACGCCCGAACAGGTGCACAAACTCTTCCGCCGCAGCCGCATCATCGGCAGGCGTTTTCAAATCGTCCACGTTATGAACGGCGCGGAAACCATAGAGGTAACGACTTTCCGGGGCGGTGCGAAGGTTCATCAGAACGCGCGCGGCAGAATCATGAAGGACAACACCTACGGCAGCATCGAAGAAGATGCGATGCGGCGCGATTTTACCTGCAATGCCTTGTATTACAATCCTGAAAAAGAAGAAATTTTGGATTTCCACAACGGAATTGCCGATGTTGCCGCCCGCAGGCTGGTGATGATTGGCGATGCCGCCGAACGCTATCGGGAAGACCCTGTCAGGATTTTGCGCGCCATCCGCCTGTCGGGCAAATTGGGCTTTGAGCTGTCGGAGGAAACCGCCGCACCGATTGCCGAATCGATATGCCGTCTGAAGCACGAACCTGTGGCAAGGCTGTTCGACGAAATCATGAAACTGCTGTTTTCAGGGCACGCGCGCGAGTGTCTGAAACGTTTGAACGGATTTGACATACCGGACGACATCCATCCGCTGCTCAATGCCTTGCGCGTTTCAGACGGCATCGCCGGAAAAATGACGGTGCTTGCCTTGAAAAATACCGATGAGCGGCTGCGTGCCGACAAATCGGTTTCGGTCGGTTTCGTACTGGCGGCCCTGATGTGGCCCGAGTTGGAACGCCATTGGAAAAGCAATCTGCAACAGGGTTTGAAACCCGTGCCCGCCCTGTCCGATGCAATCAATACGATGCGCGAAACCGTCGAACGCGGTTGGGGCGTGCCGCAACGCTTTTCCGCCACGATGCGCGAAATTTGGATGTTCCAGCCGCAGTTTGAAAACCGCAAAGGCGCAAGGCCGCACAAACTGTTTGCCCAAACGCGTTTCCGTGCCGCCTATGATTTCCTGCTTTTGCGCGCCGAAACCGGCAATGCGGACCGCGCCCTTGCCGAGTGGTGGACGGCGTTTCAGACGGCATCGCAGGAACAGCGGGCCGATATGACCAAAAACGAGGCTGCCGCCCGGCACGAAAAAAACGAAGGACAGGCGAAAAAACGCCGCCGTCGCAGGCGCAAACTCAAGCCGAAGGTTGTGGGAACGGATTGGGAATAACGGTCAACAGACAAGGAGCAATGAAGTTTTAACACATGGGGTGAAGCATAAAGTGCCGTTCTATGTATTATCCTGATTTGTAAGGGGCCTCATCTCCGTAAATAAAGTCTGACCCTGCCTCTCGGAAAAAGGATGTCCGGGTGGGCAGGGTTCAAGCAACAAGGAAAAATTGATGAAAAAATGTATTTTGGGCATTTTGACCGCGTGTGCCGCCATGCCCGCATTTGCCGACAGAATCAGCGATTTGGAAGCACGTCTGGCGCAGTTGGAACACCGTGTCGCCGTATTGGAAAGCGGCGGCAATACCGTCGAAATCGACCTTTTCGGTTCAAATTCCACCATGTATGTATGCAGCGTTACGCCTTTTCAGAAGACGTTTGAGGCAAGCGGCTGGAATGAAGGCGTGGCGCGGCAGAAAGTGCGTCAGGCGTGCAACCGCGAAACTTCGGCAATGTTTTGCGAAGATGAGGCAATCCGATGCAGAAAATTCGATTGATGTATCGGTTGGAGGGATAAAGAAACGGATACGGAGCTTGGCTTCCGTATCCGTTTTTTCTGCCTGATTTTCTGTGCATCGGGTTTCAGACGGCATTGGAATGTCAGTCGTGTTCTGCCGATTCGTAGGCTTCGACGATTTTTTGCACTAAAGGATGCCGGACGACGTCTTCACTGGTAAAGGTGTGGAAATACAGGCCTTCTACATCGTGCAGTTTCTCACGTGCGTCTTTCAATCCTGATTTGATGTTTTTGGGCAGGTCAATCTGGCTGATGTCGCCGGTGATGACGGCTTTCGCACCAAATCCGATGCGGGTCAGGAACATTTTCATTTGTTCGGGTGTGGTATTTTGTGCCTCGTCGAGGATGATGTATGCGCCGTTGAGCGTCCTGCCGCGCATATAGGCGAGCGGGGCAATCTCAATCAGACCTTTTTCAATCAGCTTGGTTACACGGTCGAAGCCCATCAGGTCATAGAGGGCATCATAAAGCGGACGAAGGTAGGGATCGACTTTCTGGGTCAGGTCACCGGGTAGAAAACCCAGTTTCTCACCGGCTTCGACAGCAGGCCGGACTAAAACGATGCGTTCGATTTGGTGTTTTTCCATTGCGTCAACGGCGGCGGCGACGGCAAGATAGGTTTTGCCCGTGCCTGCAGGCCCCAGCCCGAATACGATATCGTGGTTGAGCAGGGCGCGGATATAGCCGTTTTGTCTGGGTGTCCTGCCGCCGATGCTGCCGCGTTTGGTGCGGAAATAATAGGCGTGGTCATGGTTTTTTTCTTGATGACCGGCATCTTCGGTTTGGGCTTCGACGGCGGCAAGCCTGATGTCGCCGTCGTTTAGGTCGCGCGTCTGCGCCGTTTCCAAGAGTTTGAGCAGTGCGCGTTTGCCGGCGTGTGCAAATGCGCCGTTGAAAGTGAAATGTTCAAAACGGCGGCTGATGTGGATATCGAGTGCTTTAGCAAGTAAATCAAGGTTGTTGTCAAAAGAACCGCACAGACGCTGCAACGCCAAGTTGTCGGTTTCTTCTAAATGCAGGTGGACGGTATGTGTCATATGAAGGTCCGAATAGTTGGATATTGTGTGATTTTAATCTATTTCACCGGTATTTTCTTACCGTATTCTGCGATTGCCTGTCGGAAAATGCCGATCAACCTGCCTATAACGGCATTTTCGCCAAATTCGTTCAGACAGTTTTCCCTAAGTCGGGTAGGTTCAAAATCAGAGTGGTGTTCATACATTTTGATGAGTGCGTCGGCAAGGGCATCGTCGTCGTCAACAGGAACCAAATATCCGTTGCCGTCTGAAACAATAGATTCCGCACCGCCGCAGCGTGTTGCAATGACGGGCAATCCTTGGGACAGTGCTTCGATATAGACCACGCCGAAGGTTTCTGTGCGGCTGGCAAGGACGAATGCGTTGCTGTTCCTCATCAAATCCAATACTGCTTCGGGCTGTAATGCGCCTAAAAATGTAACGGCATGGGCAATTCCCAACTGACGTGCCTGCCGTTTCAGGTTTGTTTCTTCTTGTCCGCTGCCGCCGATATTCAAACGGAGGTTGGGGTGTTTTGCCAAAGCACGGGCAAAGGCAGTGAGCAGGACATCGTGTCCTTTGAGGCGGCGAAGGTGCGAGACGGTGCAGAAGGTAAAATATTTGTCCGGACGATTGATTTGCGGGGGATTGAAGGCTCGGGTAAAGATGTTACCCAGAATGTTAGGCAGATATTGCCATATAGTGCCGTATTTATGTTGCAGGACTTGGGCGAAACGGCGGCTGACAGCGAGCAGTGCGGAGGCGTGTGCCGCCGCATTTTTCATAGGCTGCCATTGGTGCGGGCGCACCAAACCGCGCGTAATGGTGCTGCTGTGTTCCGTGACGACATAGGGGATGCCGTATTTTTGGGAAATCTTGAAGGCAAGTATGCCGGCATAGTTCATACAGTGGGTATGGATGATGTCGGGAATGCCGTTTTCCCCGATATAGCACTCAAAGGCCTTTAATCCTGCCCGCACCCAGCGGATGCGGTCGATGTCGATGAACGGAAAACGGGGGAAGAAATACATGCTGCGCCATGTATAGATGTCCAAACCTTTTTGCCGGTATTGGGCAAAACCGTAAGGGCCGGTCAGGATGCTTGCCGGTTCTTTGCGCAAGTAGCGGAACATCGGTGCAAGCACGGCGGTTTTGATGCCTTTGCGTTGGAGGGCCTGTGCTTGATTTTGGAAAAAAATCCCGTCCACATCCTGTTCGGATTGCGGATACCATGAGGGGATGACGAGGACGTGCAAGGGTTCGTGAAACCTAATGAGATAAATATATAGGGGTTGATGAGAAAAATGGGACGAAAGAGGATGACGGGGGATTTTGTGGGATGGAAAAAATGCAAGGGAGTTGCAAATATTGCAATAAAAACGGACGGTATTTTTATCGTCCGTTTTTTGTTGTCAAAGTCCTTTTTTGAGGGCGGCGATGGCGATGTCGAGGATTCTGCGTTCGGCACCGGGTTGGAGTTGGTTGTTGCCGTTGATGGGGAGATAGGGGCGTGCTGGAAGGTTGGTTTTGTGACCTCGCCCTGCTCGTCCGCCGAGGTGGTGGATGGCGGCGTATTTTTTATTGCTGCCGATTCGGGCATAGTTGCTGCCAACCTGTGTAGTCAGGCTGGCGGCAAGTTGCCCGCTTTTTTGCAGGGTCTTGCCTCCCTCATCTGCGGCACGCCGACTTCGTTTCCACCGCTGCTCGCCCCAGCTTTCGGATTCGAAGTTTTCTTCGGTCATAAATAGCAACTCAGTTGCAATACCGCGCATCATGGGGCGGGTGTTTGCGGCGTTTTTAAGGAGCGTACTCAGACCGTGTTCGAGTTTGGCAGCATCGAGTTTGATTTCCAGCATAATCAGCCTTTTAACAGTTTAAGCACCCAAGTCAGCGAAGCGGTGGACAGGGCGTTTTTGAATCTGTCGTTGCCCATCATCGTTTTCAGGGCAATGCGGGCGATGTCCGGATGGGTTACCTGCGCCTTATCCACTGCGATTTTCGCCATACGGGACAGCATAGACTTGCCTTGGTTGGCGTTGAAGCCCGCATTGGGGGCAATAAATTTGTTGTTGATGCGAATGCCGGTGCGCTGTGCGTAACGCTCCTCTCCGGTATAGGGATTCGCGCCTATATTGACGGTGATGGACTCAAGAGTCGGTCGGGGCAGGACACGGTTTTCTCCCATACTGCGGGACAGCGGTTTGACACGGCAGCGACAGCGGTAGTCCAAAGGAGGGTACAAAGTATTCCACACGGGGTCGTCTGCGGCATAGACGCGACCGTGCATCATACGGTGGGTATCACGAGTGCGGCTGTCGTTGATGGCGACGTACTGCCAATAAGGGTACGTGTCGATGGAGTCCATCATTTCGGCGTAGCGGCCCGCCATGTAGGCCGACTGCATATTGGTCAGATAGATGGTTTTCAGGCGGTGGGGGCTACCGAGCTGTACGCTTTGGGTTTCTCCTTCGGGATTTTGAACTTCCTGCCTGCCCCACCAGCCTTTGCGCTGTAGAACGGGGGCGAGTTCTCGGCTGAACTCTTCCAGCGTCCGGCCTTGTTCGGCGGCATCGACGACGGCGGAATAGATATCGGAGAGCACATCCATTTTGGCGGTTTTGGCCACCGTAAAGGCAGTGGCGTGCGCGTCGTCCAACATATCCTGCCAGTCCCAAGATACGGCAATGCCTTTTTGCTTGAGATAGGCGACGGCGGCTTCGGGTTTCATGCCGAAGACGGCTTTAATATCTTCGGGGTTCATGATTTAAGCTCCTGTGCTACTTCAATCCTGCCGACCAAGTCGGAAAGGAAAATCAGGCGCGCCAACTCGTTTTGCAAGGCGGTATCGTCCATATTCGGATAGGCGGCGGACAGACGATCGAGCAGGTTTTCGGCGGTTTCTCCACGACTTAATTCGGCCACTAGGACGGCAGTCAGCAGGTCGCCTTGTGTATTCAGACGGTCTGAGTTAGGGGCGAGTCCGTCGATGACCAAACCTGCATCCGTCAAATCGCCCTCGGTAAAGTCGGCAGCTTTTGCCTCCGGGCTTGCTTGAACGCCCTCGAGCAAATCCCCATCTTCCAAACCGTATGTGCGCTGCCAGTATTGCTTGGTGAACTTGGCACCGGCATCCACCATCATCTTATCCCGTTCGGCACGCTCTCTGGTGCCGCTTTCCTCATTTTCGAACAGCACGAATTTCGGACGGGCAACGTCTCCGAAATTTATCTCTATTACCCACTCTATCAACTGATTGAACGTTGTCTCCACGATTCGTTTGTCGCTGTCGCGGATGTCGTCCGTTACTTCCAAGCCTGCGGTCGCGCTGGCGTGCGTGCTGTCTTTTTCGGTGGTTTGGTCTTGTCCGAGCAGCGCAATGCTGATTTCGGAGCGGCAATAACGAATGAGCTTGTCGTAGGCATCAATAGATGAGGCCTTACCGCTTGCCTCGTGGATTTCGACGCTGGAATCATTGGGAATGGTGCCGACGCTGTTGCCGATCAGGGCTTCGAGCGCATCCAGCAGCTTGTCGGTATCCTGCGGGGTATTGGAACGAGGTTCTTTACCAATCAGCCAAGGCGCACCGTATTTTTCGGTGAACTGCATCCAGAATTTAAGGCCGCCGCGTTTGAAGGTGACCAGCCAAAAAACCAAGCCCAAATCGCCCAAACCGTAGGGGTTTAGATAATCTGCCTCATGTGTCGGGCAAAGAAACTTATAAGGCGGAGGAACGGTATCGGTCAGCCCATTTTGGATGTAACGCAGCTCGCCTTCGTCGTTGAAGGCGAACCACTCTTGCGGCTTGGCGATGATTTTGTCAGGCAGCCATGCAGAATCGGTACGCCAAATCAGTTCGATGGGCTGGTAGCCGTAAAAAACGGCGTTTAAAACGTCTTTAATCAGGCGGTAAACATCGGTTTCAGCCAGCCAGCTATCGACAAAATCCCGGACATTTTTAGGGGTGTCGTCGCCCTCAAGCCGCCATTCGAGGCGGGCGACAGCTGCTTTTCGGCGGCGCACCAGCGAGCCGACCAACGGGTCGCGCATCAGCTCGCGGTAAATGGAGATTTGCCTGCCCATTTTGCGCAAAACAGGGTCGGGATTAGGTAGCCAGCCGTTGAAACCGCTGAAAAACGGGCGGGAAACGGCGAGATGTGCAGATAAATCCTGCGGCTTGAAGGTCATGATGCCTTGGCTGGTTTTGAGTTTGAGGTGGGGTTTGGGCATGATATGTACTCTTTAAATACTTTAATAACCTTCGGTTAACGCGCTTTTTCGGCGGATTCGGCGGCTGGCTACGCGTATCGGTCCGGTATTCAGCTCGCGGCTGGCGTAATGGGCAAGGACAAAGGCAATCGCCGCATCGCCGTGGCGTTTTTTGCCGTCTTGACTTTTGGTGCGTACATCGGGGATGCGCGGCACGCCTCTGACCAGCTCGAAGGCGCGCAGGTCGGTCAGGATGTCTTCGTCTTTGGGAATGCCGTCCAGTGTGCCGTCTTCGAGGGCGGCTTTGAACGGCGCGGTATGGGTGCGGTACCAGTTTTCCGAGAGCATGACCGACTCGCATACCTCCGCGCCAAATTCGTCGCGCATGGCTTCGGCTATTGACTGACCGTTGCCGCGCGCGTCCAATGCTGCGCCGCGCAGATTGGGTAAGCCGTGCAACAGGTGTTTCATAATTTGCTCTTGTTGGGCAAACGGCATATTGCCCAACTCCAACACGAACGGCGGCTTAAGGCTTAAATTAGGCTGCTGCAATAAAGGGACGATGACGGTACGGTCTCCGCTGCGGGCAAAGTCTTCGCCGACAAAGCTGGTACGGGTTTTATCCAAACCGTCGAGCAGCGGTTGCAGGGTGTCGGCTATCCAGTCCGCTACTTCGGCAGCACGGCGCGGCTCGGGCAAGAGGCCGAACTCATCGGTCTGGTCGTATCTGATAACCGGCGTGTATGGGGTCATACGGCTTTCGATTAAGGCACGGTTCAGCCATTTGCCGCCGCCGTTTTTGGGGATACAGTCCAACTCTTCGGATGCGTCGTCGCCGTAGAAATCACGGATTTCCTTGCACCACGCGGCTTCGCCGTCTGCCGTCCACTCTTTGCCCAAACGCAGGCAGATGCGGCGGTAGAGGCCGTCTGAAACAGCCTCGTCGAAAGTAATACGGTGGATGGAATAAGGTTTTTTGCCCGCACGAATGTCGGTAATCAGCTCGTTGAAGGGGTTATCCACGCCGTCATGGGTAGAGATGATGTGTACCTGCCCGCCCCACATCAGCAATGCCATTGCCGCTTTGAGCAGCTCGCCGAGCTGTTCGTGGAACGCCGCCTCGTCAATGATGACGCGCCCCTGCTTACCGCGAAGGTTTGAGGGGCGGCTGGATAAGGCGGTAACGCGCCAGCCGGACGCGAAACGGATAACGAAGGCTAACACGGCCTGGCGGTCGTCGCCTTCGACAAACACTTCCTCGGTTTCTTCGATTTCGCCTGCCGCCAGCTGATAATGCTTCGCCCAGCCTGCACAGTCTCGGATAAACTCCAAGGCCATGTCTTTGTTATAGCCGATGTACCATGCGTCCATGCCTTTAGCGGATGCGGCCAGCAAGGCGGTATCGGCAGCTTCTCCCCAGCTCAAACCGATGCGTCGGGATTTTTCGCAGAGTTTGACGGGAGCGTTGTCGGCGCACCAACGCTGCTGATAAGGCAGCAGCGCCATCGGGGTGCGGTCTTCGATTTTATTTTCAGGCGACATCATCGATACCTAGAATTTGCTTTCTAATCATTCGGCATGTTGATTGGGAAATTTTGATATTCCTACTCAAAGGATGGCGTCTGCCACGACTGGGAGGAAGTTTGTTTTTAAGTCTGATACAGGTAATCATGACGCAATCCCCAAGATCTGTTTGCGGATGGCTTCGGCAGCACTGTCGGACAGCCCGCCTTTTTTCGCCTGCTTGGCCACGTTTTCGGCGGCGGCTTCGACTTTGGCTTTAACTTTTGCCTGATATTCTTTCAGGCGCGTTCCGGCGGTAATCAGACCGCTGATTTTGCGCGCTCCTTCGCTCATGATGCCGAAGCGGTCGAGCGCGTTCAGTTCTTCAGACGGCATTTCGCCGATTTGCACCAATGCCTCGAACAATTCGGTCTGCAACATCGCCATCAGGGCTTCGGAGCGTGTATCGCCTTCATCGGCTGCGCCTTCGGCAATCAGGCGTGCCGCTTCAGTGCTGTTTTTGATGGCGGCAAACCGACGCTGGACTTTCTGCCCGTAGCGGTGGGCGGCGGAACGGCTGATTTCGTAGCCCTGCTGCTGCAACCATTCCGCCAGTGCCTGATAGTCGGCGAAACCGTTTTCGACGAGTTTGCGCTCAAATTCGTGTCGGACGGCTTCGGGTAATTGGTCTATCGTGCTGCGCTTGGCCATATCAGCTCCACACTTTTTCGGGACGGGCGATACCGGCGCGGCACTCGACCGTGTATTCGGCAATATCGACACCCAAACTGGTCAGGTCGGCAAACCACAAGCCGTGCGGTGCTTTATTCAGCTCGACCATTTTGCGGTCGGCAAGGTAGTCGAGCTGCTGGCGCAGTTCGGTGGCGGTGGTCCGCGGGTAAATCGCGTTCATGATGTCCAGCAGAAAGGTCTCGCTGGTAGTGTGCGGGCGGGCTTTATTAAGGGTGTTGATAATGTTCCAACGCATCCCCTCGCGGCGTTGTTTGGCGATCAGTTCCTGGCTAATCATTTCTTTACGCTTTCCATTTTGTAGATTTCAGTGAGTTTTTCTGCGACGTTGTCGAGTTTGGCTTCGAGGACGACTTGATTGCGGATGTAGTCTTCGCGCAGGACGTATGTCAGCGGCAGACCGGCATTGAATTCCGCCAGTTTGTTTTCCATGATTTCGACTTTGCCTTGTAGGCGTTCCTGCTGTTTTTGGCGTTCGTCCTGCTGCTCGCGGAATTGCGCCAGCAGCATTTTGCCGAAGGTAAAACAAATGCCGAGGAAGGAGAGTAAAAAGCCGACAAGCTGCCAAAATTCGATGTGGATAAAGGTTTTTTCCATTGTTCACCTCTGAAATCCGTGTTCAAAATATTCTTGGCAGACAACACAGCGCGTACAGCCTTGGACGGCTTTTTGCCTGGCTTCGGGTATCGGGCTACCGCAATCTTCACAGTGGCTTAGGCTGGCGGTGGTTTCAGAGTGCGAAGCCTGCCCGTGGTACGGCGGTTGATGCTTTGCCAGGGATTCTGCGAGAAAGATGGCTTCGCGTTCGGATGCGCGGTCGGCAAAATCAGTCATTTTTCAGACGGCCTTTCGTGTACCAGTTCTGCCAGCCCTCAATTTGGATTTCGAGCTTTTGACAGTATTCACCGTAGCGCACGGCATGGTTCAAGAGTTGTTCGGGAGAGCCGCCACTCAGACGCTCGGGGCGTTCGTATTTGACCAGCAGCCCGGTAGATACAGGCGGCAAATCCACTGTCGGTACGGTTTTAATCGGGGTATCCGAAGGCACGGTTGTAGAGGTGCAGGCTGTTAGAGCCGATACCGTTAAAACCATTGCCGTCTTTTTTAATCGTGTCATGCGTTTGCTCCTGTAAAGTGTTTTTGGTTTTATCCAGTTCGCTCAGGGCGGATGCCAGCTCAATGCTTTGACGCTGCGCGAAGTCATGCCAACGCTTCGTTTCCGCCTGCGCTTTTTTAAGCTCGTCGGCGTATTGTTTGGCTGCCGCCTTTGATGAGTTTTGGTAGGCGGTAATCAGGGCGGTTTGCTTGGCATCGGCTTTGTCGGCGGCATAGTGATAGCCGTTTAGCCAAATGCCCAAAACAATCAATGCACGCCATGCCAATGCCGATTTGTTTTTGTACAAAAAGTCAATCATTGCCGCTCCATTCTTCCGCATTCGCGGATTTTTTGATTTCTGCCAACTGCGGTACGGCGGCGATGCCGCGTTTGATTAATGCATACCCGCCGACCAATGCGCCATAAGCCCACCAGAGCCATTCCGGCGCATCTGCTGTTTGAGAGAACTTATAGGTCATAGAAGCGGCTGCCACGTTTGCCCATAGTTTGGTATGGCTGATTTTCCCTGTGGCCGGATTAGAGACCAAGCCGCCCAGCCATCGGAAAAAGGCGGTTATTTGCGACGCTTTTTTTTGGCTGCGCGTTTCGAGGCGGCTACCCCGCTCTTGCGGTGGGCTTGCGTCCAACATCCCTGAGTCGGCATGGCGTAGCGAATGCCTAGGTCGCCGTGGCTGAAATCGGGCAGCATGGCTGCGGTCATTAGGGCGATGAGTGACTTTTTTGACATGGTTTGTCTCCCTTTAATCAGTGTTATCTGCAGACGCGTGAATCAGGTTTTGCGCCACACGGCGTACCCAGCCCTTGCCGAAAGAGGTGAACGTACCCAGCTTGGTATAAAAGACCAGACGCTCGGCGTTGAACCGCAATAAAAGGTCGTTTTCGGGGAGTGAATTGATGGCTTTGAGACTGATTTCGCCGATGATGCCGTCGTCCGGCACTCCTGCGGCGCGTTGGAGCATACGGGCGGCATTGCCGTAACCGTGGTTGACGCAGGCATCGAAGAATTGGAACGCGACCGCTTCCGGCATTTGGTCGGCGTGGTAACGCTGCCAAAACGCCTTTCGGTAAATGCCGATAGCCTGTTCACGCGTCATGGCACGCATGGAACCGTTAAAGCCGTTTGCCATTGCGGTACGCTTAGTGATGCCCCAATTGGTTTCGCCGCCGGGGTCTTTGGGATGGTTGACGTAACCGCCCTCGTGGGAGAGGACGCGGTTGATGAATTGATTGAATTTGTCTGACATGGAAAATCCCCGTATTGAGGTTGAAATCAATACGGGGATTGTAGGGAAGGCCGTCTGAAGGGGCTTTTAATGGAGGTTAAAACCTAACGGAGGCTAAGGTGTAATACACAGCTCAACTTCGGGATTGCATTTATCGCTTTTCATATATGCTTCATTTGAATCGTCCATTGCCTCAATCTGCATAGGCATATCCGATTTTGCCAACATGGAAACACTTTTTTGCTTACGATTGACCGTAATGAAATAATCCACTCCATTTTGATTATAAGTAGCTTGCATTTTTTTGACGGCAGTCTGAATAGCATCCATAAATGCCAAACGGTCTATCTCGGAGTCCAACGCAATAGCTGTGTAATACATACTCACTAAGCAATTGTTGATTCTTTGGGTTTTAGCCAATGTATTACAATTTATCCGGACGTTCTCAAAAATATCTCCTTCCTTGACCAGTTTTGCAGACAACGTAATGCCATTACCAAGGTCTTTTATTTGACGGGTCTTGCCTGCAACAATTAAAATTCTTGGGAACAAATCCATCATTCCATTGTTCAATTCATTGAACCGTTCCGAAAATGTTTCAGGATGAGGACCAATCATCCCTCCTGTTTTCATCACTCCTCCCGCATTGACCAGATGTGCAGCAGCCAATAAGAAAATTCCAAGATATATTTTTGTTTTCATTCTATTTCTTTCAGAAATTATCTTTTCTTTTTCGGACAATTCTTGCCGTTTCCACCTGGGTTGCAGTCGCAAGCCTGACCGTCGCCATCCCTGTCCAAACTCTTCCAGCCGCTTAATCCTGCTTTTTTGCGGGCTTCATAAAATTTCTGCGCCGCCTGCTGCGTCGGAAAGTCTTTGCAGCTTTTCGCCAAGGCGGGCGTGGGTGAAGCAAACATCATAACAGACACCAGTAATGTCAAATAACCCTTTTTCATTTTGTCTCCTTAATACAGGTTTTTCGAGACTTGAACCACCTGCCCGATGACCTGTATGTCGGGGTGGTCTGCCAGCATCAGCGGCATAGGCGGATAGGTCGTGTTGTCGGAAATCAAGAGCAGGTTGCCGTCAACTTGGCGTTGGATGCGTTTGACCCATAATACATCGCCACTGCGGATGACGTAGATATTGCCGTCGCGCGGGTTGGTTTTTGAGGTATCGACCAAGAGCGTGTCTTTGCTGCTGATGGTCGGCTCCATGCTGTCGCCTTTGGCAGTAACGATATTGAGGTCTTGCTCGTGCAGACCGCGTTGGCGTAGCCAGTCTTTACGGAACGCCAAATGGTTTGCCGGTTCGGTAACTCCATAGGCAGTTGTTCCATGACCTGCCGAAACTTCCACGTCGTACATCGGGATGTAGGCGTAATCATCTCGGTCATACTTCTCTACTCCGAGAAAATTTCCACTTTTTCCAATCAGCCAATTCGCATCAACCTGGAAAATTTCCACTATTGACTGAATCATTTTCAGAGGAGGACGTTGTTTTCCACGCAGAACATCTTTCAACCTGGTTGGTTTTTCTCCTATTCTTTCGGCAAATTCATCAATTGTAATCTTATTAAATTCAATAATTTGCCTAATTTTTTCCAAAACCATGCCAAAAAATCCTCAAATAAGTGGAAATAAAACTTGAAATAGTGGGATATTTCCACTATTATTTATCCAACATTTAACCAAGATTGTTTAAATCTTTAAGCAATCACGATTCTAGCACGAGAACGAAATAGGAGATATTCCGTGAAAGCAGAAAAAATTAAAGAAGGTTTCCGAGAGCGCGGCGAAACGATGAAAGATTGGTGCATTGCGCGTGGCTATGATCCGACGTACGTGTCCCGCATTCTGAACGGAACCGTCAAGGCAAACCGTGGGAAGGCACACCGTATCGCACAGGAACTCGGTCTAAAAGCGAAACAGGAAGTGGCGTAGGAGTAAATATGGCAGAAAGTAAAAGGGTACAACGGCTATTGAGGGTCTTTATCGCGCTTGACGAGCATCCGATTATCGGTCTGAGCAATAAGGATTTATCGGTCGGACTGGGGCTGACGCCATCACAAGTCAGCAGGGATATTGATGATTTGGTTGCATCGGGATTGGTCATCAAACTTGAAAACGGCAACTACGCCTACGGCATCAAAACCCTGCAAATCGCCGAGCGGTTCAGGCAGCAGCATGAACGGCTGCAAAGCAAGATTGCCGAAATAGGCAAGCGGGTAAATGTAGATTAACGGATTTTGAAATGTGCCGACGTCGGCACATTTGGAGAAACAAAATGAGCAATGAAGTTGAAGTAATGGATGCGGTTGCAGTGCAAAACTACCAAGCCGCGCACAGCGTGATGGTAATGGAGCAATGGGGTAACGGCGAAACCTATGACGAACCCACTTGGATTGAGCGCGGACGCCAAGCTGTACGGCAGACGATGGAAGGTATGTTTGAGTTGGGACGAGCTTTAATCATCTTAAAAGAACATACTGACCACGGACGGTTTGAACAAATTGCAAAAAATCAATTCGGATTAGGCAGGAGTGAGACAGCACGATTAATGCGGGCAACACAACGCTTCGCCACACCGCAAATGCAGAAAGCACAATCCAAGCTGATGGATTTGGGCAAATCCAAGCTACTGGAATTATTGGTAGAAGATGACGTTACTTTGGTGGAACTGACCGAAGGCGGCGACATTAACGGACATACGTTGGATGACGTAGACCGCATGACTGTGAAAGAGCTGCGCGTCGCCCTGCGCGAAAGCCGTGAAAACCTCGCCGCCAAAGACGAAGTGATGAAAATCAAAACAGCCAAAATTGATGAGCTGGCCGAGAAGCTGGCTAAGAAGCAAACCGTTGTAAGAGAGCCGAAGGCGGAAGACGTAGGCAGCGAGTTGGCGATGCAGTTAACAAGCCTTGAGGTCGGTATCCGCAGTCAAGTGAGCCGTCTGAAAGATTTGTTCGACCAACTTAATGCGCACAGTGAGGCACACGGGATCAGCCATCAGGCAAAGATGGTCGGCACGCTCAATCAAATTATTTTGGACTGCGAGCAACTGCGCGAAAGCTATGCCCTGCCGACCGAAGCACCGACAGACAATGTGCCGGAATGGTTGGGCGGTGAAACGGGAGAAGGCGATGAATCCGGCAATGATTGAGCGTCTTAAGGCAGTCGAGAATCAGGCGGAAGCAATGGGACGCGGCGCACGCTCTGCATATCTTAAGCAGCAGGCGCAGGAATTGGGCATCAGCCTTGCCACGCTATACCGCAAGCTGGAGGCGGTCAGCGTCAAGCCGACGCGCAAACGGCGCAGCGATGCGGGCAAGACGGAGCTTAAACCGGAAGAAGCCAAATTGATTTCGGCAGTTTTGGTGGAGGCGATGAGGCGCAACGGCAAGCGGTTGATGTCGGTGCGGCAGGCGGTGGAAATGCTGCGCGCCAACGGGAAAATCGAGGCGGCGCGGATTGATGGGGAAACCGGGGAAGTCATCCCCCTTTCTGAAAACACCATTACCCGGGCTTTACGGGAATACAAGCTGCATCCCGACCAGCTTTTGCAGCCCGAACCCGTCAGCCGCATGAAATCGGAACACCCGAACCATTGTTGGCAAATCGACCCGAGTTTGTGCGTTTTGTATTACCTGCCGCGTCAGGGCAAGGATACGGGGCTGCGGGTGATGAAGGAAGAGGAGTTTTATAAAAACAAGCCGAAAAACGTCGTCAAAATCGAAAACGACCGCGTTTGGCGGTACACGGGGACAGACCATGCCTCCGGTACGATTTCGGTGCGTTATTACTTCGGCGGCGAAACCAGCGCGAACCTCTGTGATTTTTTCATCTACATGATGCAGGCGAAAAAAGATATTGGAAAAGACCCGTTTCGCGGCGTACCGCGCATGGTCATGCTTGACCCAGGCAGTGCGAATACTTCGGCGGCGTTTAAAAATTTGTGCAAGTCCTTGGATGTGCATGTGCAAATCAACAAGCCGGGCAATCCGCGTGCCAAAGGGCAAGTGGAAAAAGCCAACGATATTGTGGAAACGGCATTTGAGAGCGGATTGCGCTTTACCGAGGTACACGACATCGACCGGCTCAATGCTTTATCGGAACGCTGGATGCGTTACTACAACGGTACGCAAAAACACAGCCGCCACGGCATGACCCGCTATCAGGCGTGGAACAAAATCAAACCCGGGCAGCTCATCCTGCCGCCGCCTGCGGAATATTGCCGAGAGCTTGCCGTCAGCGCGCCGAAAGAGGCGAAAGTCTCGGCGGATTTGGAAATCCGCTTCGGCGGACGGGTATATAGCGTGAAAGGCATTCAGGGGATTTTGGTCGGTCAGAAGGTTTTGGTCGGTAAGAATCCTTGGGAGGTAAACGGGGCGCGGGTCGCCACTTATGACGAAGATGGTAATGAGGTTTGGGTATCCGTACCCGAAGTGGTGTTTGACGAGATGGGCTTCCGCTCCGATGCGGCAGTCATCGGGGCGGAATACAAAGCTCCTGCCGATACGGACGCGCAGCAGCATCGCAAAGAGTTGGACAAGCTGGCGATGGGTGCGGAAACGCTGGAGGCGGCAGCCGCCAAACGCAAAGGCAAGGCAGTCCCATTCGGCGGCGAAATCGACCCGTACAAGCATCAGGAAGATACGCTTGCCGCGCGAAATACGCTCTTTATGCCCAAACAGGGACAGCAGATGGCGTACAACCGGATGGAGGTTTCGGAGCAGGTATTGAGCAAGGTCGAAATCGCCAAACGCTTAAAACCCCGCGTCGAGGCAGACGGCGGCGACTGGAAACAGGCAGTGTCGGTCATCCTCAAATACTACCCGGAAGGTGTGACCGAGGGCAGGCTGGAAGAGGCGTTTGAACGTATCCGGACAAGATGCCGTCTGAAACTTTTGAAAACCGGTTAGGTTTCAACCGAAAAGGAAAACACGATGAAACAGAGTTTTCAGAAAATCGGCAAATCCTATGCGGCGGCGGCAGCCGAAATCGGATGCAGCAAACCGATGCTGGTGGCGGTGGTCAATCACGGGCAATGGCCGAAAAAAAACGCAGCCGAGCTGCGAAGGAAATTGAAACAATTTTTTGAAACGAATGGTGCGGAAATCCCGGCGTGCCTGAGAAACGAACCGGAAGCCGCACCTGCCCAAGCAACTTACGAAGACAAGGACAACGAGATGTTACTACGAAAAGCAACTTTAAACCAAGCGGCAAAACAACATTTTAGCTTATTCCGCGACCCGTTTAACGACGAAATCCAGTCTGCGGATGATGTGTATATGACGCCGGATGTGCGTTATGTGCGTGAGGCAATGTTTCAGACGGCCTGCCACGGCGGTTTTGTGGCGGTGGTCGGCGAAAGCGGTGCGGGTAAATCAACATTGCGAGAAGACCTGCAAGACCGTATCAACCGCGAAGGTCGACAAATCATCCTGATCGAGCCTTATGTCTTGGCGATGGAAGACAACGACCAAAAAGGCAAAACGCTTAAGGCGGTACATATTGCCGAGGCCATTTTGGAGGCAGTGTCGCCCGGGAGCGGCCCGAAACGCAGCCCGGAAGCACGTTTCCGCCAAATCCACCGCGCTTTGTCGGAAAGCGCGAAAGCCGGCAACAAACACCTGCTTCTGATTGAGGAAGCGCACGGCCTGCCGCTGCCGACCCTGAAACACCTGAAACGCTTTTTTGAGCTGAAGAACGGTTTTGAACGACTGCTCGGCATCGTCTTAATCGGACAGACGGAGTTGGCGCAAAAGCTCAGCGAAAACAATCCTGCGGTGCGCGAGGTGGTGCAACGCTGCGAAGTGGTTACGCTTTTGCCGCTGACCGACGGCAAGCTCGAAGGCTATCTCAAGCACAAATTTGCCCGCGTCAATGCGGATATGGCGAAGATTTTAGATCAGAGCGCGATTGATGCGGTTGCCGAGCGTCTGACAGTCAAAAGCCGCACGAGCAAGGGATTGGAAACCAACAGCCTGCTCTATCCACTGGCGGTCAACAACTTGGTGGCGGCAGCGATGAATCAAGCGGCGGAGCTTGGTTTTGAGATCGTTGACGGCGATGTGGTACGGGGGGTGTGAGATGCAAAGAAACAAAATCGGACCGGCTGTCGTCATCGTATTGCTCTCCATCGTCATTACGGTACAGGCGGTGATGGCGGAACCCTGCCGACAGCATCCGCCCGTGCAGATAAACGAATACGACAAGGGACAGTACCGATGAAAACCGTTTGTCCGATTTGGGTTTGAAAAATACAAGTCCTTGATACGGCTATATATTTTTTACCCTTTGATTTTAATAATTGTTTGATTTATAAGGAAATGCGAAATGCAAGTTTTAAAAAGGCACGCGCTGCCGGACTGGTGCGGTGCGGCGTTTTGGCGGTGGGTTCCGGTGGGGCTGCTGACAGGCATCTGGTGGGTAGTCGCGGTGTTGGCACTGCATACCTGCGCGCCCGAGCCTGCGCTCAAAGCGGCGGAGCCGTCCAAGATGGAGGCAATGCGGCGCGCGGCGGACGAGGAGTCGGCACGGCTTGAAGGCATATATGAACGCATGAGTGACGAGGAGCAGATGCGGGGGGTGGTGTATGAACCGTAAACGACCCCCGAAACGGATACGCAAACTGGCGTTAAAACGCGCTATTGCCGAAATCCGCGCCAAATACGGCGCAAAAGCCATCACGAAAGGAGACGGAAAGTGAACCAAAAAACTCTCACCAAGCTGAAAAAATGCAGAGTCTGCGGACAGAGCAAATCAGAAATGGCGTTTGCCTGGCGTTTTGATGCGACAAAATGTGTACGCGTGCGTTCTGAGGTGTGCGCCAAATGTTGGCAAAGTCAGGGCGGCAGGCACACCCCGCCCAAATCCAAAAAACCGGACGAACCGTTTGCCGGATACGAATCACAAACCAAACGCCGCAGCGAGTATCCCAAAGCACCTGAAATTTTAGATAACAAATACTGGACGGCGACGGATACGCGTCAAAAAGATGCGGCACGGGCGCAACAGTTTTGGACGGAGCGAAGTCAATGAAAGTACGCTGCCCCACCTGCGGCGCGGTGATGAGCTTGGATGTATTAATCGCCCATGACGATGCCCGCGAAGCACTGATTGCCCTGACCGGCATTTCAGACGACCTTTTTAAGGCGGTATTGCGGTATCTGACGCTGTTTCGCCCCGCTGAAAAGGATTTAAGTTTTAACCGAGTTTCAAAGCTTGTCGGCGAGATTGCGCCGATGATACGGGAGGGCGAAATCGTGCGTAACCGAAAAACGTACCCGGCCCCGCGCGAGGCTTGGATTTGGGCGGCAACGCGATGCCTTGAGGCACGGGACGCGGGAAAACTGACACCGCCACTGACCAGCCACGGTTATTTGTTGGAAAACATTACGTTTTGGTCGCCTGAAAAGACGGCGGGAACGGCGGTTTTGCCCTCTCCCCAACCATCTCACACGAGAGAGGTGGCAAGCACCAAATTGAGGAGCGGGTTGGGCGACTTGATGGAGTGGTCAAATGGAGGAAAACAATAGCTGGCTGAAAAAAGCAATCGCGCAGGGTTTCATGATGCTCGCCGCCCTAAATCTCAAAGGTCGCCCCGCTTCGGCGGATTTGACGGCAGTCGCCGAACTTTGGTTGGGCATACTAAGCAGCCGGTCGTGGCAGCCGGAGCATGACGGGATCAGGATACAGGCAGCCTTTAGGGATATCGCGGCATCCTCGTCAGAGTGGCCAAATCCTGCCGACCTTATCAAACACCTGCCTCCGCCCGAAATCAGGATGGTGCCGAGGCTGGAAAAGAAGCATCGTCCGACCGAATACGGCAAGGCGCAGGCCGCCGAACTGAAAAAGATTGTCAGCAGATTGGAAAACGCGCCCTGTATGGACAGGGACTGGATACACGGGCCACGCTATCGGTCAGTGGATGAGTGTAAAAGGATTAATGCCGAAAGGCAGAAAGGCAAAACAAAATGAGTAAGTTAGATGTAAGCCAATACAAAAAGGATGCCAAAGGCAATCTCGTGCCGCTGGCCAATATTAAAGAAATCGACCTACTGCGTGACGAGCTGGTGCTGGAAATTGCTACCAAAGCGCGCGAGGTGCAGGATGACTTAATCACTTTCAAACGCGAGGCGATGGACGATATTGCCGCGTTTGTGCAGTTGAGTGCCGACCGCTACGACGTGAATGTCGGCGGTAAGAAAGGCAATATCAGCCTGCACAGCTTCGACGGCGCGTACCGCGTCAACCTTGCCATGCAGGATACGTTGGTATTTGACGAAGGTTTGATTGCCGCCAAAGCCTTGATTGATGAATGTATCAACGAATGGACGGAAGGCAGCCGCACGGAATTGAAAACACTGATTAACGCGGCCTTCCAGGTGGACAAAGAAGGCAACATCAGCACCGCCCGCGTACTCGGCCTGCGCCGCCTGCAAATCACCGACGAAAAATGGCAACGGGCGATGGATGCGCTCTCCGACAGTTTGCAAGTGCATATCAGCAAGCCGTTTGTGCGGGTGTATCAGCGCGGCGAGGATGGGGAGTATCAGTTGATGAATTTGGATGTGGCGAAGGTGTGAACATGGCAAAAATCATTATTGAAATCGAAGATATGCCTGAAGGTACCTACATTAAGTTTAAAGGTGACCTCCCGGCGGCGGATGCAAAGGATAAAACAGGCGCGCAGCAAACGGCTGTGTTAATCAGCAAAACGATACAGGCGGCGCAGATGATGACGCCGCCCATCCGTAGACATTAGGCCGTCTGAAACTATAAATTCATAAACCGCGCGGCACGGTCTGCCGCATTTAAACCTAAATAGGAGCCAAAAAGTGAATAAATCCGAATTAATCCAAGCCATCGCCGATGAGGCGGAATTGAGCAAACGCGATGCGGCGGAATTTGTCGATGCGTTTGTCAGCGTAGTAACGCAGACGCTGAAGGACGGCAAAGACGTTACCTTGGTCGGCTTTGGTTCGTTCCACACCGCCCAATCTGCCGAGCGCAAAGGCCGCAATCCGAAAACGGGCGAACCGCTGATCATCGCAGCACGAAAAACGCCTAAATTCCGTGCAGGTAAGGCTTTGAAAGACGCGGTGAACCGTTAAAGCCGCTGATGTTTAAAAGGTCGTCTGAAGAGATTCAGGCGACCTTTTTTGCGTCCTTCCGTTTTAGTTGCACTGCGCAAAAATCCCGAATAGAATATCATTATTTATTGATTTTTTTGAAAAAAGTGAAACGATGTTTCACTTTTTTGAGGTTCTTAGGAGGCTGGAAATGGAAACCCGTGCTCAGAAAAAACAGCGGTTGATACGGCTCATCCATGTGGCTAAAACCCAGTTGATGATGGACGACGGCGAATACCGCGCGCTGCTCGCCAATCTGTCATGCGGCAAGACGAGCAGTACCAAGTTATCGGTCGAGGAGCTGGAGCTTGCCGTGCGGGCTATGAAGATGCGGGGCTTTGTGGTTGCCACTAAGGCGCAGGCGGCATCAGGCAAACCTGATTTGCCGGTGCATATGCCCAACCGCATGATAGAGGCGCAGGTCAAAAAGATACGCGCGCTTTGGTTGGAGCTGCACCGTTTGGGCGCGGTGCGAAGCCCGTCTGAATTGAGCCTGGCTCGATTTGTCAAACGCATGACGGGCATAGATTATCATGGATGGTTGGGGACTGATGACGCAATACGGGTCATCGAACATCTGAAGAAGTGGAAAGTGAGGGTGGAAAATGGCGGACAACAGAGTACCTGAGCTGGTGGCGGACTTGGAAGACCAGACGGCCGCCTGCTTGATGTCGGTATTGCCGATGGAGCGGCAGCAGGCGGTCGAAGTATCTAAAAAGCTGTCCCATCATCTGACCAGCAACTGGGGCGGGCAGTTGATTTATTTCCCGAAAAACCTTTTGGGCAGGGTATCGGAGCGGGATATGCAAATTTACAAGGAGTTTGACGGTAAGAATCATGCAGGCCTCGCCCGAAAATACGGTCTGACCGTACAGCACATTTACCGCATCGTCAAGGAGGTTGGAATGGCAGAGCGGGCGAAAAAACAGGCAGATTTGTTTTCGTAAGTACACCGCATAATTAAAACATCGGTCAGGTTTAGCCCTGACCGATTTTATATTGCGTTTCTCTTTGCGGTCGGGGGTTTGCCCACCCTGAAACCGAAACGCGCTAAAAACGCAAATTTGGCGCATTTGTTTTTATTAGCCCCGATTAAAAGATTGTGGATGGATAAAGATTCATGATGATCCTGCTGCCGATATGGCAGTATGACCTCGAAAGGAATTTATATGTCTTTATCAACAGAAGAAAAACAACTGTATGCTGTTTTTATCCATAATGTGTACAATGGTGCCGTCCGTGCCGATGCGGACGATATTACGCCTGAAGTTGCCGGTATTTGTGATGAGATGCTGGCGGCGATTACACGCTGTTCGATCGGTATGACCGTACCCGATGCAATATTCCAAACTTTTTACGCCAAGAGACCCGAATCGTTGGGTAACGTATTGGAACGGATTGGGGAGGCTGCCCACGCCGCCGTTACGCAATTGGTGGAAGTTGTACTGGCTAATCAACGTTACCGCAGTTGCATCGTTACAACGGCTTTGAACTGGAGAAGCCGCCTCGAAATGGCTTTGATGGGCATTTAAACTCAATATGCCGGAGAGAATCATGGAATTTATCCAACTGATCCAACTGCTTGCGAACAGATTGTCAGTGAACGGCAAATGGTATGCCTACCTGTCCTGCCTGCCGTTTACCGCCTATTGGGTATCGGTGGACAAAGAGATTGTCCGGACGCTCATTATGGGAGACAGGTTTTTTGTTTGGATATTTTGTACGGCATTATTCGTTATGTGGTTCTTCTGCCGTCGGCGGCGGTGGTTGTGGGTTCTCCCCTATCTCTGCATATTCAAGATTTTATTTTCCCTTATCTAGCCTGTACCGCCCCGCCTCGGGGCGGTTTTTTACTGCCTCCGACAAACATCTGCCGAAATAAGTTTTAAACCCGATTAAAAGCCGTTTCAGACGGCATTTGCCACAATAACCTCATCCATCTGATGAGGCTTTTTTATGTCTTACGAAATTTTTCGCGCAGGGACGCGCACCGATGCAAACGGCAATACGGTAACGATTACCGAGGCCGACCTTGCCGCCGCTGCCCAAGCATATGACCCGAAGGTGCATGAGGCCCCTATTGTGGTCGGGCATCCCAAGGCAGATGCGCCCGCCTACGGCTGGGTCAAGTCGCTTGGTGTGCAAAACGGCGTGTTGACAGCGGACTTTGCCCAAGTCGATGAGGGCTTTGCGGATTTGGTTAAAGCCGGACGATATAAAAAAGTGTCGGCGAGTTTTTACCCGCCAACCAGTCCGAACAATCCGAAGCCGGGCGTGTGGACGCTGCGCCATGTCGGTTTTTTGGGTGCGCAACCGCCCGCAGTCAAGGGTTTGACCCCCGTCAGTTTTGCCGAAGGCGAAGTTTATGTCGAGTTTGCCGAAGAAGCACATCTTCAGACAGCCTCGTTATTAAGCCGTTTCAGAGACTGGTTTATCGGCCATTTCGGCCTGGAAGAAGCCGATAAAGTACTGCCTGACTGGCAAATTGAGGCAATTAAAGAATTGGCTGCCGTGCCTCAAACCCATGCGCCTGCCGAATTTACCGAATCACCCCCACCCCAAGAACCCCATGAAAACAAGGAGACCTCTATGTCGCTGGAACAAGAACTTGCAGCCGAAAAGGCCGCCCGCGAAGCTGCCGAGAAGAAGGCTGCCGAATCGCAGGCGGAATTGAAAAAGCTGAAAGACGAGCAGCATACCGCCCTGCGCGATGGTGCGCATGAGCAGAATGCCGAATTTGCCGAAGGCTTGGTTAAAGAAGGCCGTCTGAAACCTGCCGACAAGGATTTGGTCGTCAAGGTTTTGGATTTTGCCGAATACCCTGACGACGTAACCGCCGACTTCGGCGAAGGCAGTAAGAAGCAGCCTTTGTCTGCCGCGCTGCGTGCGTTTTTTACCGCTGTCCTGCCTAAGCAGATTCAGGGCGGCGAGATGGCTAAAGGTGAAACGCCGTCGGGATTGGCGGCAGACTTTGCCGAAGCGGCGGACCCGGAAGCCTTGAACCATCACCAACGTGCATTGGCATTGGCGGCGAAGGAAGGTATCCCTTACGAAGAGGCTGCCCGCCGTACTATTGCTTAAATCATCAACCCGTCAAATGCGACGACGTCGTCGCATTTGACCTAAAAAAGGATAAAACATGAGTGCATCTCATTTGCGCGGCCTGCGCGGCCAGCTTGATCCGGTTTTAACCAATCTCGCACTGGGCTACAAGCAGGCGGATTTTATTGCCGAGAAAATCTTCCCAGTGGTGTTTACTGAAAAAGAAGGCGTGCGTGTGCCGGTGTTCGGCAAGGGTTCGTTTGTCGAGTATCAGACCGAACGTGCGGTCGGTGCGGCATCGAATGTGATTACGCTGGACTCCCCAAACTTTATGCCGGTTGTGTTGGAAGAACATGATTTGGCCGCCGGTGTGGATTACCGCGAACAAGCGGAATCGATGTACGACGAGCGCGCCAAGGCAACACGCCGCGCGGTCAAGGGCGTGCAGCTGCGTCAAGAAATCGAAACTGCCGCCCTCCTGCAAAACAAATCGGCTTATCAGTCAGGTTTCAGCAAAGATTTGGCCTCCACCCAAAAATGGAGCGATAAAAACTCTGATCCGTTGGCAGACATCGAGACCGCCCGCGAAACGGTTCGCGCAGGCTGCGGTGTACGCCCATCGGTACTAGTGGTGGGCGCGAGCGTGCTGTCGGCATTGAAACGCCACGAAAAGCTCATCAGCGCACTGGGTGCAAATGAACGCAAGTCCCTGCTCACGGTCGAGCAGCTGAAAAATCTGCTGGAGCTGGACGACATCATCGTCGGAGAGGCGGTATCTACACCTGCCGACAATAAGGCCACCCAAGATATTTGGGGCAAATTTGCCAGCCTGATTGTGCGTCCGCATACAGCTTCCGGTGGCAATGACGAGGGTGAGCCGAGCTTCGGTTATACCTTCCGCCGTCGTGGTATGCCGGTAGTCGACCGCTACGAAGAGGTTGGCGGCAAGGTGGAATACGCGCGCTATACCGACATCCGCAAAGCGGCAGTGGTCGGCGGTGCATGCGGTTTCTTGTTTGAAAACGCGGTTGCGTAGATGTTGAAAGGCCGTCTGAAAGGCTTCAGGCTGCCTGCGGAGGGAAAAATGACGTTATCTGTGAAGTATGAAGATTTGAATGCCCGCATTACCGAGGTACGGTACCACCGCGTCGAAGGAACGACTTCAACCGTATGTACGGTGATCTTGCATTCTGGGTTTGTCGTCGTCGGCCATTCTGCCGCTCTCAATTCCGAGGCGTTCGTGGCGGAGACTGGGCGCGAGCTGGCCTATCAGGACGCGTTGCAAAATCTGTTGGCCTTGGAAGCCTACCGTATCAAAGAAAATGCGCATGACGCGCAGCAAAAGGAGTCTTAAATGGCACAAGCGAAGCAAGTGGTTTTGGTAACCACGGTCAAAACATCAGGCAAGGTGGTCAAAAACCGCTTTGTGGATTTTGTCGGTAAACAGGCAGCCGCCGGTGTGAAAGTGCTGGGTACTGCTACTTTGGATGCAGATGCGGGCGAAATGTTGGCCGTTGATGTATTGGGTATCGCCTTAGTTGAGGCAGGCGGCACGATTGCCGTCGGCGATGAAGTAGCAGCCGATGCGCAAGGCGCGGCAGTCAAGGCGGCAGGTAATGCCAAAGTTGCCGGTACGGCGCGCTCTGCGGCGACAGCGGCGGGCGAAGTCATCCAAGTATTTTTGAAAGGCTGATCATGGCTAAAGTTTATATCGCAAACACTCCGTTGATTTTGGAAAACGAACAAGGCGACCAATTTCGTGTCGAGGTCGGCGAAGCGGTCGAATTGACGGCGGAGCAGTACGAATCAGTCGCGGCACACGTTACCCCGACACTGACAACCGGCGAAGAGCTGGATGCGCAACAAAATGACACCCCGCCGTCCGAAGATACGCCGTCAGATGATGCAGGCACTGCGGGCGAAGTTGAAAAGCCGAAACGCGGTAAAAAACCGGCAGCAGCCGAAGAGGCGGAGTAAGCCATGTATATCGGCGCGGATGATTTGACGGCTGCGATGGGCAAAATGGAGTTGGTGCAATTGACCAACGACAATGCGCGCGGGACGGAACCCGACGCTCAGGTCATTGATGCGGCAGTGCGTTATGCCTGCGATTTGGTGGACGGATACCTGCGCGGCAGATATGTGCTGCCTTTGGCGGAAACGCCGACGGTGTTGCAGCCTTTATGCATCAACATCGCCCGCCATTTTTTGCACAGCCGCCGCATCAACCGCGCCGACTTTCCGAAACCGCTGGAAACTGCCTACAACGCAACCATTAAGACGCTGGAAGCCATCCGCGACGGCAAAATCCACATCGGCATCGCCGCATCGGACAAGCCGTCGCAACCCGAGCCGGGCGCGTATCACGTCCGAGCGCGCGACAAAATGGATTTAGGAGGCTACTGATGAGCGCGACACGTCCGATTATTGATGCGGTAGTAGAACATTTGCAGGCCGCTATCCCGTGGGTCAGCGTTGAGGCTTTCCCCGAGCGTCCGTCCGAATACCAATTTATCCATCCGGTCGGAGCAATCTTGGTCGGATACGGCGGCAGCAAATTTGGCGAAATCGAGCAGCTCGGCCGTATTGCACAGCAGCGCGATGTCAGGTTGGTGTTGACCGTTTTCGGCAGCAGCCTTAATGCGGATGACGGCACGCTGGCGATTTTAGATGAGACACGTCTTGCTATGGTTGGTTTTGCGCCGCCGAACTGCCGGCCCTGCCACCTTATCAGCGAGGAGTTTTTGGCCGAGGATGCGGGTGCATGGCAGTATCAGCTTGTCTTGCAGACTGAGACTCAGCAGGTTGAAGTTTGCCGTGAAGAAAAACGCTCCCTCTTCGTCGCTGCCAGCTATCGCCGAACCGACCAAGACCTCAATCCCGATTTAAAACCTAAAAAATAGGAGTATCCATTATGGCAGCAGCCTACCATCACGGCACGGAGACCATCCGCATCGACGGCGGCTCCAATCCCGTCTATACCGTTGACGGCGCAATTACCGCCATCGTCGGCACTGCGCCAGTCGGCGCGGTCAATGAGCTGACGGTATGTCAAATTAAAAAAGATTTTGCCCGATTCGGCGGCGAGCTGACCGGCAAGGGCTTTACCCTGCCGGATGCCGCACACATCTGGACGCGCTACGGCAGCGGTGTCGCTTATGTTGTCAATGTTTGCGACCCTGCCAAACATAAGACAACCGTCAGCAACGAAGTATTGGCGGTTGATCCTGACACCTTGACAGCCAAAACCGCCAAGCCTGCCCTGCAAAGCGGCTACGCAGTTTCAGACGGCAACAGCCCCCTGACCGAAAACACGCACTACACCATCAACACGCTGACGGGCGAAATTGTGTTCAAAACCAAACCGTCCGCCCCGGAAATCAGCTACACCTATACCGACCCGACGAAAGTGACCGAAGCCGACATTATCGGCGCATATGTGGCGGCAACGGGAAAACGCACCGGTTTGGAACTCTTGACCGAAGGTTTCAACCGACAAGGCGCGGACGCGAAAATTATCATCGCCCCCGAGTATGACGGCAATGCCGGAGTCCGCACGGCAATGGAAATCATTGCGGGCAAATTGAAAGCCATCGCCTATGCCGCCGCGCCGAAAGGCACAGGCTTGGGCAAGGCCTTGGAAGGACGCGGTCCGTTGGGCAGCATCAATTTCCAAACTTCGTCCGACCGCTGTCAGCTCTTTTACCCCTACGTCGTCGGTTTGTCGGGCTTGGAAAGCCTCGCTGTCCACGCCGCCGGCCTGCGTATGAAAACCGATGTGGAACAGGGCTACTGGTACAGCATCTCCAACCGCGAACTCTTGGGCGTGACCGGCGTGGAAATCGGACTGACCGCCCGTGCGGACGACCCGCAGTCCGAAACCAACCGTCTGAATGAAAAAGGCATTACGACTGTATTCAACAGCTATGGTACGGGCTATCGTATGTGGGGCAACCGCCTCGCCTGCTTCCCAACGGTTTCGCATATTAAAAACTTTGAAGTGGCACAACGCACCGGCGACATCATCGACGAATCCATCCGTCGCGCAGAGCTGCAATATGTCGACCGTCCGATTGACGATGCCTTAATCGACAGTTTGATTGAGACGGTACGCACCTATTTGGGTACGCTGCCTTCCATCGTAGGTTTCTCGGTCGGTTTGGACTATGACTACGACCTGCCGGATGCGTTCAGTAAAGGCCAAGTGCCGATTGTGTACGACTACACGCCCAAGCTGCCTGCCGAGCGTCTGACCAATACCAGCGTGATGACCCGCAAATACCTGGCCAATCTGGTTTCTGCGTCCTAATGCCGTCTGAAAAAAGAAAGGAAACAAGATGAGTGCAATCAATGCAATCTACAATGCCAACGTCTATATCGACGGCAACAGCCTGTTGGGTAACGCATCCGAGTTCAAACTGCCCGAGTTTGAGTTTGGGCAGGACGACCATACCGGTTTGGGTATGGTCGGTACCATCAAACTGCCCAACGGCGTAGAAGCCCTGGAAGGCGAAGTTACTTGGAACAGCTTTTATCCCGAGGTGGCCAAGAAGGCATCCAACCCCTTTAAAGCTGTGCAACTGATGGTGCGCGGCAACCTGCAGACCTTCAATGCGTCAGGTTTGGCGGAAGAAGTCCCCATCGTAACCACGGTAACGGCAGTGTTTTCTAAAAACGCCTTGGGCGGCTACAAGCCGAAGGAAAAGGCGGAATTTAGCTCAACCTACCAGGCAACAGAAGTCCGCCAAGTCGTCGGCGGGCGCGAAGTGCTGTACTACAACGCGTTCAAAAATATCTACCGCGTGGACGGTCAGGACGTTTTAAACCAAATGCGTAAAAACATTGGTGCTTAATCTTTAAATCGGATTAAAAGCCGTTTCAGACGACCTTTGACACAATCACCGTATCTTTACCGATACGGTGATTTTTTTATTTTTGGAGATGGAAAATGAATGAAGCCAAGAAATTGCAAGAAGATTTGGGTGTAAATACCGTTGTGAAACTGAAATATCCGGTACGGCTGGCGACGGGTCAGATGTTGGAACAGGTAACGCTCCGTCGTTTGCGCGTGGGCGATTTGCGCGCCGTGTCGCACCTGACGAATGAGGCGGAGCAAGAACTGGCTCTGTTTGCCCGTATGGCAGGCATGATTCCCGAAGACTTGGATTGTTTGGATTTGGCGGATTGGAAACAGTTGCAGGAAACGTTTCGCCGCTTCACGGAATCTGACCAAGACAAATAGTCCTCCTCTTTCAAAGGCTGAAACGCAGCGGCAGCTGCTGTCTGCCGCCGCCGATTTGGCTTGGTGGTTCGGTTGGAGCGTAGATGAGGTTTATACGCTGCCGCTGGACGAATTTGAAGACTGGCAGAAAGAAGCAACCCGCCAAATGAAGGCGGGTTATCGGAGGGGGATGTGATTCAGATTTGGTGTCGGCGTTCTTCTTCGATTTCGCGCTGCAAATCGCGACACCAACCATTGTCAGGCTCAGCTTTTTCAAAAAACGCCTGCCATAACTCGACTGCTACCAGCCAAACAGCGGAAGCAGCAAGGACGACGCAATAAAAAATACCAGCTAAAACTGCGAGCATACCGACAACAAACATACAAACAACCCATCACTTTAATAGGTGCATATTAGCATATGGCAAGCGATTTAGGTATATCAATCAGCGTTTCCGCCGTTGTCGGCGGAGCTTTGTCTGGATTGACCCATATCGGCAAGGCGATGAATACGCTGAAAACGACGACCAATACCCTGTCCGAACGTCAGAAGGAACTGGGCAGGGTATTGGAGCGGAACAAAGACCGTTTGGGCGTATCGTCTGCCAAACAGCTATGGCAGGAATACGACAAAATCGGCAATTCCGTCGCCAAACTGACCCGCCAATATGAAAAGCTCAATGCCGTCCGCGCCCAAAGGGCAGCCGTCAGCAGCCAATGGACAGACATCAAAGGGCAATGGCAGGGTGCGCTTGCCGCCGCAGGTACATTAATTTTGCCTGTCAAAGCCTCGATTGAATTTGAATCGGCAATGGCTGATGTCAAAAAGGTGGTTAATTTCGATACGCCGCAGCAATTTAAGGAAATGGAACGGGACATTTTGAAAATGACCCGCAAGATTCCGATGGCGGGCAAGGACATTGCCGCCATCGTTGCCGCAGGCGGACAGTCAGGAGTCGCCCGCGAAAACCTGACGGGTTTTGCCGAAAATGCCGCCAAGATGGGCGTGGCATTCGATATGGCGGCAGGACAGGCGGGCGAATCTATGGCGACGCTGTCCAACGTCTTGCAGATACCCATTCCCAAAATCGGCATATTGGGCGATGCCGTCAACCATCTTTCGGACAATGCGAACTCGAAGGCGGCGGATATTGTCAACGTCCTGACCCGCGTCGGCAGCGACATCAAGCAGTTGGGCATGACGGAAAACCAAGGTGCTGCATGGGGCAGCACCTTTTTGAGTATGGGCAAAGCCCCCGAACTGGCGGCGCAGGCAATGAAGGGCATGATTACTTCGATGTCGGTCATGAAGGCGGGCGGTGCGAAAAAAGAGCTGGCAGAGCTAGGATTGACAACCAAGGAATTTGCCGCCGCTATGGACAAAGATGCCAACGGTGCGATGCTCAACCTGTTGGCTCGGGTCAAGCAGTTGCCGAAGGCGGAGCAGTTCCCCATGCTGCTGGAGATGTTCGGCAGGAACTATGCCGACGATGCCATGATGCTCGCCAACAATGTCGGTGAGTACAACCGCCAACTGGCATTGCTGGAAGAACGCGATGCTTCAGGCAATTTGAAATATCTCGGGTCGATGCAGCGCGAGTTTGCCAACCGTTCGGCAACAACGGCGAACCAAATCCAAATTTTCAAAAACGGGATTTCGGAACTCGGCATACGCATGGGCTCGATAGTCCTGCCTGCCTTGAATGATTTTTTGGCTAAGGGCAACAAACTTGCCAACATCGTCTCGGACTGGTCGGAAAAACATCCCGTATTGACGAAAGGGATTGTCGGTACGGCCGCTTCGCTGCTGGCTTTTAAAGTCGGGATGTTTGGTGCGATGGTCGTTGCCAACCGGTCGCGTGCTGCTTATTTGGGAATGAAGGGAGCGGTTTTATCGCTACGGTCTGCCATTGTACTGACCCATACTGTGATGCAAGGCGGAATGGGACTGCATGATGTACCGGGTAGGCTAGGAAAGCTCATGCGGGCTTTGGCGGCAGCAAGAACCGCCATGCTAGGTTTTAACCTGTCTTCGCTGGTAGCAATGTGGCCGCTGGTTTTGGCCGTCGGCGCACTTGCCCTGGTTGGATGGACAATTTACAAGGCTTGGAACCCGATTAAGGCTTTTTTTGCCGGACTGTGGGACGGGCTGTTGAAAGGCTTGGAACCGTTAAAACCTGCTTTTGATGCTCTGGTTTCTGCACTGTCGGATGCTTGGGACGGCATTTATAACGCTATTTCTCCGGTTGTAGATACCGTTTTTTCTGTCTTAGGTGGTTTGTGGGATACGGTTCGACCTTTTGTCCGGCCGCTATTGGATTTCTTTAGGGATTTCTTCAGCACGACACAAGTTGCTGCAGGCGGGGCGCGCAGCTTCGGCGAATCGGCAGGCTTGTGGATAGGTGAAAAAATCACAGCGGTCGCCAGTTGGGTCGGCGGCAAAATCGCCGAAATGAAAACTGCCTTTGACGGCGGACTGCTCGGCATCCTCGGCCTGATTCTCAACTGGTCGCCCATTGGCGCGTTCTATTCGACCTTTGCCGCCGTACTGTCTTGGTTCGGCATTGACTTGCCGTCCAGCTTCACGCAGTTTGGCGCAAACATCATCCAAGGGCTGTGGAACGGGTTGCAGTCCAAATTCGAGTCGGTCAAGGCATGGTTTGCCGAAAAGGCGGCATCGCTCAAACAGGCTTTTGCCGGCGTGATGGGCATCCATTCGCCCAGCCGCGTGTTCCGCCGCTTTGGCGGATGGATGATGGATGGCCTGCAAATCGGTTTGGACGGGAGTGCGGATCGTCCGATTGCCTCTATAGCCAATACGGCAGGCCGTCTGAAAAGCGGTTTTACCGACCATATGGGCGCGCTGGCGGCACGGTTGTCTGCGGGCGGCGAGGCATTTGCGTCTGCACGCAATACTCAGGCGGCGGGCGGGATGACCATCAATTACAACCCGACCATCAACGCGCCGGGCGGTAATCCTCAGCAGATTGAGGCTGCGCTGCAGATGGGCTTGCGTGAATTCGAAGCAATGTTCCGCCGCATGATGGACGACAAAGCACGGAGGGCTTATTGATGTATGCGATGTTGGGTGATGTGCGATTTGAGCTTTTAAACAGCTTCACATCGCTTGAGGCGGAACATTCGGCGAACTTTGCCAAGCATGAGGTCTTAAAAGGCCGTCCGCGCCTGCAGGCCTTACAAAACGAACTGACGACGTTGCGTTTCTCTCTCAAGTTGCATTGGCGGCTGGGTAATCCCGACACGGCTTATAAGGGTCTGCTGTCGGCTTTGGAGGCGCAGCAGGCAGTGTCTTTGGTTTACGGCAGCGGCCGTTTTGTCGGATGGTTTGTGCTTGAGCGGCTGACGGAGCGCACGTTGATTCAGGACGCGCAAGGTCGGACGGCGGCGCGGGAATTGGATGTAGAGCTGACCCAGTTTGTCGGCGACCCGAATAATCCCCTGCCTACACCCGCAGTCAAGTCGGGCAGGCAAAATCCGCTCCTGTCCTTATTACCGGAGAGCGTTCGGGCTCAGGCATCGGATGTAGTGAGGGCGGTCGAAAAAGGTATCAAGGTTTACCGCGCTGCGGAATCGGGCATAGCCGATATGCAGAACCTGATACGCGCGGCCAAAGATTTGAAAAACGACCCGTCAGGGACATTAAACCTGTTGGGGGACGCACTCAATGTCGGCGGCGGCATTTTAGGACGGCTCAATGCTTTGCCGGAAGTAACGGCGGTTTTCGGCGACCTGAAAGGCGCGGCAGAATTTGCGGCACAGGCAGGACGAGCGGCCAACCGGCTGGGCGGTGCCGTCGGCGCATTGCGGGTAGGTTATGAGGGCGGTTCGGTAGGAAGTTGGTTGGATGCGGTGGAAAACGGCGTAGCCGAAGCATCGGATGCGCTGGCAAACGGCTCTGCCGCCGCCCAGGCTTTGACCGGCTATCTTGCGGCAAGAAAGGATAAATGATGAGTGCGGTCATACGCTACACCACCCAAGACGGCGACCGATGGGATTTGATTGCGCACAAGCATTACGGCAATGCGCTGTTGATTGACGGTCTGATTGCCGCCAATCCGCATCTGCCATTGGCGGAAGAGTTCGTGAGCGGGCTGACGGTATTTGTCCCCGTTTTGGAAAGCAAACCGAAAAATAACCAAGAGGAGCTGCCGCCGTGGATGCGTTAAGTGCGTTTTTGAAGCTGAAGGGCTTGGATGGCGGCAATACCCATCCGGTTACCATGCCCGATTTTGTCCTGTCTTACGAAGACAAAGATATAACGGCAGATGTTGCGCCTTATCTGATTTCGTTCAGCTATACCGATTATCTTGAGGGTCAGTCGGACGAATTGCAGGTCAATTTTGAGGATACGGACGACCGCTGGCTGAGTAATTGGTATCCCGAACAGGGCGATGCTTTGTCTTTGAGCCTGGGCGACCAATTTACCGGGCCGGTGTCTTTCGGCAAATTTGAAATTGCTGAAATCGAATACAACCGCCCGCCGTCGACGGTCAGCCTGAAGGCTTTATCGACGGGCATTACCAAGTCGAACCGCACCCTGCGCGGCAAGGCGTACGAAAATACGACTTTGGCCGCCATCGTCCGTCAGGTGGCAGGCCGTCTGAAGCTGGAGGTAACGGGTACGGTCAAAAACATCCCCATCAAACGCGTTACCCAGTATCAGGAGCGCGATGTCGAGTTTTTGGCGCGGCTGGCGAAGGAGTACGGACACAGCTTTAAAATCGTCGGCAAGAAACTGGTATTTACCGACAACGACGAGCTCAAACAGCGTCCTGCCGTTGTCGTATTGCTGCCCGAGGACATCATCCGTGTCCGCCTGCGCGATTTGATTAAGGGCGTGCCGTCCAAAGTAGATGTCAAAGGCTACGACCCGAAAAACAAGAAAACGGTCTCGGCAAGCCGAAAAAGCAAGCCCAAGCGAAGCAAAGCCAAACACGGCAGCACGGGCGATACATTGCGTATCGTGCCGAATAAGGGTGAGAGTACCGCCCAATTAAATGCCAGGGCAGATGCCAAATTGGCAGATGCGCAGGACGACCAATGCGCGGGGACGGTTATACTGGTCGGCAATGCGCTGTTGGCGGCAGGTCAAATGGTACGGCTGAAAGGATTCGGCAAGTTTTCGGGCAAATATCTGGTCAAACAGTCGCGGCATGACTTTTCGCGCAGCGGCGGCTATACGACGGAAATCGAAATCAAGATGACGGAATATGTTTCTGAAGAGGAGCCGGGCAGTGCAAACCCATGATTTTACGGCAACGATGCAATTTGGTACGGTATCGGCAGTCGATGCGGCGGCACACAGTTTGCGGGTAAAAATCCCCGTACTCGACGACATGGAAACCGATTGGCTGCCGATGGCGACACCCGCGGCGGGCGGCAACCGTTTTTACAGCCTGCCCGATGTGGGCGAACTGGTGGTCTGCCTGCTGGACGCGCGCGGCGAAAACGGCTGCGTCATCGGCGCGATTTACAATGCCGCCGACAAGCCGCCGGTATCCGACCAAAACAAATGGGTCAAACGGTTTGCCAACGGCACGGTCATCTCGCACGACCGGCGCAGCGGCGAAGTCGTTGTGGAAACGCCGGGCAAGGTCGAAATCAAAGCGGCGCAGAAAGTGGACATCCAATCGCCGGAAACAGAAATTACGGGCAATGCGACGGTAAACGGGCTGTTGACCTATACCGCGGGTTTGGCAGCAGGCAATGCCGGCGGCGGCGAGGCGGCGAAGATTACGGGTAACGTCATCATTGACGGCGAACTTATCGTCAACGGCATCAATATCGGCAAGCACATCCATGACGGCGATTCCGGAGGGCAAACCGGCGAACCGAAAAATCATTAAACCGCATTAAAAGGCGTTTCAGACGGCCTTCTCTACAATCCCTGTATCTATCAGCGATACAGGGATTTTTTGATGTTCTACGCCGCACCTATCTCGAAACACTGGCAGCTCGCGCCCGAAGGCTCGGGCGTGGTTCAGGGCGAGGACGACATCGACCAATGTATCCGCAATATCCTGTCCACCCGCAAAGGCGCGGACGTTACCCGTCCTGATTTCGGCTCCGACCATTACAAATGGCTGGACACGCCGGAAGACGTGTTTATCCCCAATATCGTGCGCGAAACCGTGCTGGCCATACAGACGTGGGAGAAGCGGGCAGTGGTTGAGGACATTATTTTCGACGGTGCCGCACCGCATCTGACGATGACGGTTTATTGGCGTATCGCCGATAAGGCGGCAGGCGAGGTTTATACGACAGACATCAGATTGGAGCAGGCGACATGGATTTGAGCAAACTCAAGCGTGAAGAAGTCAAGGCGGTTTCAGACGACCTTGCCGAGATTTTGGCGCAGACCATTGCCGACTATGAGGCAAAAAGCGGCAAAACCCTGCAACCCGCCCACATCGAGCGTCTGATTATCAACACCTATGCCTACCGCGAAATGCTGGTCCGCAAAGCCTTGAACGAAGCCTACCGCCAGCAGCACCCGCGTTTTGCAACGGGGTTGATGTTGGATTTGTGCGGCGACGATGTGAACACGCCGCGCCTTGAGGCATCGGCCGCCCGCTGCACCGTCCGCTTTACCCTTGCAGCTTCCCACAGCGAACCCGTCGTCATCCCGCAAAGTACGCAGATTGCCGCAGGTGCGACCGTGTTTCAGACGGCATCGGAAGGCACGCTCTTACCGGCCGGCCGAACTTTGGATTTGGAGGCTGTCTGCACGCAGACAGGTGTGTCCGGCAATGGTTTTGCCGCAGGACAAATCAATACCTTGGTCAGTCCTATTGACGGCGTATCTGCCGCCAATATCGAAGTATCGGCAGGCGGTGCGGACGAAGAGTCGGACGATGCTTATCGGCAACGCATCCTGCTCGCCCCGGAAAGTTTCAGCGTGGCGGGGCCTGTCGGCGCATACGAATACTTCGCACGACGTGTCAATCCTGTCATTTGCGACGTTCATGTCGGCAACCTGAAAACGGCAGGCGGCGAGCCGGTCGGCGGCCGGGTACGGGTAACGGTGCTAACTAAAAACGGACTGCCGTCTCCCGAACTCATCGGCGAAGTGCAGAGGGCTTTGTCTGACGAGCGTGTCCGCCCGCTTTGCGACACGGTAAGCGTTGCCGCCCCTTCTGTTATCGATTACACGCTGGATGCGGAACTCACGCTGTTTACAGGCGCGGATGCCGCCGAAGTTTTGGCGGCGGCAAAACAGGCTTGGGCAGATTACGAAGCATCACGCCGCGAAAAACTGGGCGCGGACATCGTGCCGCTGGACATTCAGACGGCATTGAAGGCGGCAGGCGTATACAACGTCGTTTTAAAGTCGCCCGCGCTGACCGTCGTCCAACCCGACCAATGGGCAAGATGCACTTCCGTCAATATCCGCATCTCGCCTGAAACGGCGGAGGGTTAGCAATGGCAAAACTCTCCTACGCATCCGTTATCGAACACGACCGGCGTTACAAAATGTTGGCGGATTTAGGCTTGAGGATGGATGAGGCCGATGCGGTCAGACTACTGCCGAGGCTGGTAGATTTGGTTGCTCCAGAACACTTGGCGCTGCTGGCGGAGGGCCGCAGCATTTTAGGTGCGGACGGCTACTGGTTGGCTGAAAGCGACCAGACGCGCCGCAAGCTGATTAAAAGCGCGTATCGGCTGCACCGTATGAAAGGCACGCCGTGGGCGATACGCGAAATCGTGCGGCGGCTCGGCTTCGGAGAAGTCGAAATCACCGAAGGCTTGGGCAATAAGGAACACAACGGCGAAATCAGGCGGGACGGAACCTACGCGCACGGACGGTCCGACCACTGGGCGCATTACCGTATCACCATGAACGGCGCGCTAACCAACGATCAGGCGGCTTTGCTGCGGCATACCCTGCAAGCCTTCGCGCCTGCCCGATGCGTATTGGCGGCATTGGATTACCGACACGCCGCCGTCCGGCATAACGGACGGGTATCGAGAGACGGAACATTTAACCGAGGAACTGCATAATGGCAAATTTGAACGAAACAGCACAATGGGAAACAGGCATTTACCAATTAGAAACCTCCGACCCCGTGATGGGCGGGCCGGACGGCATCGACAACCGTCAGGCAAAACAATTGGCCAACCGCACCCTTTGGCTCAAAAACCAAACCGAAGCCGCCAACCGCACCATTGAAGAGCTAGGCAACAACGCCGTCGCCCGCACCGACGACCAGACCATCACTGGCGCGAAAACCTTCCAAGCCGACATCAAAGCCAGTGCAAGCACCGCCCACGCCGCCGCCGACCGCTACATCAGGCTGGGCGCGGACGCCACCGGCGCATATGTCGTGAATACAAAGAGCGGAAGGATTTTATATTTGAAACACGACGGCAACCTCACCTATGACCGCAACCGCGTCCTGACTGAAGCCGATGCCCCAAGCCTCATCACCAGCGGCGCGGTGATGTACTTCGCCCGCACAACCGCACCTGATGGCTGGCTCAAAGCCAACGGCGCGGCCGTATCGCGCACCCTCTACGCCGCCCTTTTCCAATCCATCGGTACCACCTACGGCACAGGTGACGGCCGCACCACCTTCAATCTGCCCGACCTTCGCGGCGAATTCGTGCGCGGCTGGGACGACGCCCGCGGCATCGACAGCGGGCGTGCACTGGGCAGTGCGCAAGGCGATGCCATTCGTAATATCACGGGCAAATTAGACAGCGGCCAAAATCAAGCGGAGCAACTCTTCGACAACGTCATCACGTCGGGCGCGTTCGAAAAAGAGCAAGCAACCAAACAATGGACCTTTGACTCAAACGCAAGGGGGGCCGCCGTTACGGCTGTTACTTTCGACGCATCTCGCGTCGTCCCCACGGCCAACGAAAACCGCCCGCGCAACATCGCATTGTTGGCCTGCATCAAAATTTGATGCGCGTTGAAACAAAATGCCGTCTGAAAGGACAAACCCCATGACCCAGAAAACCGTTTACCAACTCGACACCCAAAACCTCTATATCGGCAGCACCGGCGCCGACCCTGATCCATTAAATCCTGAAAACTGGCTCATCCCGGCAGGTTGCATTGAGACCGCGCCGCCAGAAATCCCCGAACACCACGCCGCGCGTTGGACGGGCGAAGAGTGGGAAATCCTAGAAGACCGACGCGGCCAAACCGCCTACCGGACGAGCGACGGCGGCAAAACCGACATCGAAGAAGCCGGCGCGTTACCTAAAGGCCTGACCCTGATTCCGCGCCCGTCGGAATACCACAAATGGGACGGAAGCGACTGGGTGCTGACACCTGCCGCCAAAAAGAAAATACTGCAACAGGCGAAGTCTGAAAAACTGGCTGAAGTCAACCGCACCGCGCAATCCTATATAAACCGTGCGGCGGGCTTGGATAAAGTGCCCGAATTTGAGGTGGCAACTTGGACAACGCAGGCATTTGAGGCGAAGGCATGGCATGCCGACCCTAATGCTGCAACGCCGACGCTTGACGCCATTGCCGCTTCTCGAGGCGTGCCGCCCGCTGCTTTAAGGCAAAAAGCTTATGAAAAAACGCTTAAATTCGAGCGGTTGACCGCTTATGTGGCAGGCTTGAGGCAGGCGGCGGAAGACAAAATCAACGCCGCGGCAAATCTTGATGAATTGACTGATATATCGCTCGTCATCGACCTGAAAGCCGAGGCTGAATGATGGCGGAAGTTTATCTGGCACTTTACAAAGGAAAGGCGGACGGAATACGTGCGAGGTTTGAGGATTGGCTGATACGTACTGTAACTCGCAGTCAGTACAGTCACTGCGAAATCGCCGTGCGGCTCCCTACATACTGCGCCTCTTCTTATGCCTGTTATTCCGCCAGTGGGCGCGACGGCGGTGTACGTATGAAAGTGATGCCGCTGCCGTCTGAAAAGTGGGATTTGATTCCGCTGCCGCCATCCGCGCACAGTTCGGTCGTCTGCCTATATGCTCAGACACGCGGTTGCCGTTACGACTGGATGGGAGCAGTTGGGACGGTATTCCGTCTGACTCAGAGTAAAAACCGTTGGTTCTGTAGCGAGTTTTGTGCGACGGTAATGGGAATAACCGAAGGTTGGCGGTTCTCGCCCGGGGATTTGGCAGCAATATTCCGGAGGGAGGCTGTATGACACCCTCTCAATTTTGTCAGACCCAAATCGACGAATGGATGAGGGTCAGCAGATACGCATCGGAAACCGGCGATATTGCCCTGTTCGAGCGAGCGGAAAAAGAAATTGCCAATTATCAAATAATACAGAGCAACTGATGGAAATAACATCAATAAAGGAGGATAAAAATATTAAAGTGGGACGGCGACGTACCGGTGCGGGAACACTGGTACGCCAGCCAAGCAGGGCAAGCCGCATTGACTTCAAGGCCGCCTTAGTCTCTAGAGACTTGGGCATTCTATCCAAAATTGGAGTGAGTGCAAATGCAAAACTACCGCGAACTGCGCTGCAAATATTGCGGCAGGCTGCTTGCAAAAGGCAGCGGCAGCGTGCAAATAAAATGTATGCGCTGCAAAAATATCAATACCTTCAACTAATTAAAAATCATCAGAATGCCACCGAGCATCAAAACATTATGATTCATTATATTGATAAGAGTACCGCGAGTACCCGCTATATAGGAGTAACTCATGGACTATACCAAACCACAACCCATCGTCCCATGGATGGGCGGTAAACGCCGCCTAGCAAAACACCTGTTCCCCATGTTCCCCGAACATTCCTGTTACGTCGAACTGTTTGCAGGTGGAGCGGCACTCTTTTTCCTTCGCCCGAAACCTGCCAAAGTAGAGGTACTTAACGACATCGACGGACAGCTTGTTAACCTCTACCGCGTCGTTCAGCATCATTTTGATGAGTTTGTCAGACAGTTCGAGTGGACGCTGACCAGCCGTGAAGTCTTCTCCCGACTGCAAAGCACACCACCGGATTGCATGACCGACATCCAACGTGCCGCACGGTTCTTCTACCTCCAGCACAATGCCTTCGGCGGCAAAACCGTCCAACAGCATTTCGGTACAGCAACTACATCTAAAGCATGGGACGCCTCTCAAATCAAAGCAAAACTGACCGCTGCCAAAACCAGACTGAACGGTGTATTCGTTGAAAACGAACCGTGGGAACGGTGTTTTAAACGCTACGACCGCGAACATACCTTCTTCTATGCCGACCCACCGTATTGGCAAACAGCAGGCTATGACCGTTCTTTTGATTGGACGCAATATGAACTATTGGCGAAATCGATGGCTGAGAGCAAAGGCAAAGTCATGCTGTCCATCAACGACCATCCCGATATTAGAGAGTTGTTCAAAGATTTCCGAACTACCCGCCTTGAGCTTACCTATTCCGTTGGTCGGGACAAAACGCAAAAAACCAGCGGCGAACTGGTTATCTGCAACTGGTAAAACAAAAGCGACGGTTATCGTCGCTTTTATAAAAGTGCAAGGGAGTTGCAAATAATGCAATAAACTGCCAAAGTTTTTTCTCAGAAAATGCCGAAATTTTTCTCGGTGCGCTTCAGGTTCGGACATAATATGATTCCGTATCGGAAAGACGGTTATTATAAGGCAGGCCGATCGAATATTAAATTGTTGCCTTACGCTAACGCAATTTAGCGTACCTATATGCTAGATTGGCGGTTTTATAAGTAAGGATACGGATATGCTGCGTTCTATTTTGGCGGCTTCCCTATTGGCGGTATCTTTTCCGGCAGCGGCTGAAGCATTGAATTACAATATTGTCGAATTTTCCGAATCGGCGGGTATCGAGGTGGCTCAGGATACAATGTCCGCGCGTTTCCAGGTGGCGGCAGAAGGACGGGACAAAAATGCCGTCAATGCCGAGTTTGTTAAAAAATTCAACAGTTTTAACAGAAAATCAAAAAATGGTAGCTTTAAAACCGAATTGGTATCGCGCAGTGCGATGCCGCGCTATCAATATACCAACGGCAGACGCATTCAAACAGGCTGGGAGGAGCGTGCGGAATTTAAGGTCGAAGGTAGGGATTTTGATGAGTTAAACCGTTTTATTGCCGATATTCAGGCAGATGCCGCATTGGAATATACGGATTTCCATGTGTCGCGTGAACGCCGAAACGAGGTCATCGATCAGGTCAGTAAAGATGCTATTTTGCGTTTCAAGGCGCGTGCCGACAAGTTGTCGGGCATATTGGGTACGTCCGGTTATAAAATCGTCAAATTAAATTTGGGACACATCGGCAGCCATATCGCGGGTGGAGGAGCTGCTCAGGCAAAAATGCTTCGTGCCATGCCGATGGCAGCAAGCTACGGCGTGGAGGGTACGGATTCCGTTGCACCTGGTGTGGAGGAAATCAGCATCAGTGTCAATGGAACGGTTCAGTTCTAACCACGGATAAACAGGTAAATGCCGTCTGAAACCGGATGATACGGTTCAGACGGCATTTATATTTTAGGCTTTAGGCAGGGTAACGCCGGTTTGCCCCATATATTTGCCGTTGCGGTCTTTGTATGAAGTTTCGCACACTTCGTCGCTCTCGAAAAACAGGACTTGCGCCACGCCTTCGCCTGCGTAGATTTTGGCGGGCAGCGGGGTGGTGTTGGAAAACTCGAGGGTAACGTAGCCTTCCCATTCCGGTTCGAACGGGGTAACGTTGACGATGATGCCGCAGCGGGCGTAGGTGGATTTGCCCAAGCAGACGGTCAGGACGTTGCGCGGGATGCGGAAATATTCGACCGTGCGTGCCAGTGCGAAGGAATTGGGCGGGATGATGCAGCAGTCGTCTTCGACGGTAACGAAGTTTTTGGGATCGAAGTTTTTGGGATCGACGATGGTGCTGTTGATGTTGGTAAAAATTTTAAATTCATTGGCGCAGCGGATGTCGTAGCCGTAGCTGGACGTGCCGTAGGAGATGATGCGTTTGCCGTCGGCTTCTTTGATTTGGTTCGGCTCGAAGGGGTCGATCATGCCGAATTCTTCGCTCATGCGGCGTATCCATTTGTCGGACTTGATGCTCATAATGTTTTCCTTGTTTCTTTCGATGTTCGGACAAAGCATTCGGGGATGCCGTCTGAAAACGGGGCTTATTTGTTTTTAGGCAGTTTCACTTCTTTAATCATGCCGTTTTCGCATTTCATAATGAAGAGGGTTTCGCCGTTTTGCGAGACGGTAAATTTGCCGTGTGCCAAACCTTTTTTAAATATGCCCGAGAGTACCATGTTGCGGAATTTGGTACTGTCGGAATTGAACGGTTCAATAAATATTTCGCGGTTGGCGGCAACGGTATAAACGCCTTGTCCGTCGAACTTGCCGTTTTTAAACGAACCGGTATAGTTGCGCCCGTCTTGGCAGTGCCATGTGCCTTTGCCGTCGGGTTTACCGTCTTTGCCGACATTGCCGTCGTAGGTGCAGCCGGGTTCTTGATAGGAAGTCAGAACGGCGGCCGAAGTGGGGAGGGCGAACATCATGGCGGGCAGTAGGAATGCGAGATGTTTAAGCATAAGGGTTATTCCATTGGATTTTGGTTGACGGTATAAAAGCCGTCTGAAAAATCAATCTTGCCAGCCGCCCAAATAGGAAACCAGCTCTTCCAACATGGTGCTGACGGATTCCGCCATCAGGATTTGCGAGGCGAAGGCAAGGCCGGCGGCATCGTCGCCGTTGCTTTCGGCTTCTTCCTGCAATACGTCGAGGTATTGGATGCGCTTGAGTGTGAAGTCTTGAGTGAGGATAAAGGCGATTTGTTCGCGCCAAACCAAACCGAGCTGGGTTACGGTTTTACCGTTTTTGACGTGTTGAACCACTTCGTCGGCGGTCAAATCTTGTTTGGATACTTTGACGACGGGAACAATATCGCCCGTACCTTTGAGTTCGCAATCGCTGTCTAATTCAAAACCGCCTTCGCAATGCCCTTGCAACAGCCAGCCGGTCATCAGGGAAGAGGGCGATTGTTTGGTATTCGGCAGCGAGGCTTCCAAACCGCCCAAGGCTTCGCGCAGCTTGGTCAGGATGTTTTCCGCTTTGGTGGAAGCCGCATTGTTGACAAGCAGATAGCCGTGGCGGGTGTTAAACACCGCTTCTGTACGGCTGCTGCGGGTAAACGCTCGGGGCAGCAGGTCGTCTGTAATTTGCTCTTTAAGCTCTTGTTTTTCTTTGCGACCGACATTGCGGGCTTCATTGTTTTGGATTTCCGCTACCTTCTCTTCCAAAATATCGCGGATGACGCCGGCAGGCAGGACTTTTTCCTCTTTTTTCAGGGCGACGCGCAAGGTGAAGTCGGCAGGGAAAACGAGTTCAGGGGAGAATGAAACCGGTGCGGTAAAGCCTTCGCTGAACCAGTCTAAGCCTTGGCAATGGGTAAATTCAGCTTCAGCAAGTTTGTCGGCAAGTACGTCCGCCTCAGGCAGCTTTTCTTTGTTGAGCGGATAAAAACTAATCTGCTTGAACCACATAATGTTTCCTGTTGTTTGAAATGTCGGGAATTATTTGCTGAATTGTTTTTTCACACTGACTTTGGTTTTCTTCTTGAAGCGGTTTTTCTCTTCCTTGCGGCCTTCGCGTTTCTCGATGCGGTTGCTCAGGCTGACGCGGCGCAGCGGTTTTTTCTTCGGTTTGTCTTCCGCATTTTCATACGGATTTTCCGAAACATTGTATTGAATTCTGAGCGGCGTACCTTGCAGATTGAAGGCTTTGCGGAAGGTCTGGGTCAGATAGCGCGTATAGCTGTCGGAAATCGCGTGCAGCGAATTGCCGTGTACCACAATCACCGGCGGATTCATGCCGCCTTGGTGGGCATAACGCATTTTCGGACGCACCAAGCCGGCGCGCGGCGGCTGCTGACGTTCGATCGCGCTTTGCAATACGCGCGTGATTTTCGGTGTCGGCATCTTAATCATCGCCGCGTTGTAGGCAGCCTGAATGCTGTCGAACAATCCGTCTATGCCGCGTTCTTTCAACGCAGAAATAAAGTGGAACTTGGCAAAATCAAGGAAATACAGTTTGCGGTTGATATCGCGTTTCACTTGCTCGCGCCGCTCTTCGCTGATGCCGTCCCATTTGTTGACGGCAACCACCAAGGCACGGCCTGCTTCCAAAGCGAAACCTGCAATCGTCGCATCTTGGTCGGCAATGTCTTGTTGCGCGTCCAACACCAAAACAGCGACGTTTGCCGCTTCAACCGCCTGCATCGCTTTGATAACGGAGAACTTTTCCACCGCTTCATCCACTTTGCCGCGACGGCGCACGCCTGCGGTATCGATGATGGTAAACGGTTTGCCTTCACGTTCAAAATCAATGTGGATGCTGTCGCGCGTCGTGCCTGCCATATCGAAGGCAATCACACGCTCTTCGCCGAGAATGGCGTTTACCAAGGTCGATTTGCCGACATTCGGACGACCGATAACGGCAAAAACAGGATGTTTTGCATCGGCTTCTTCGGCTTCCGGCTCTGGGAAGGTTTCCAAAATATCTTCAATCAGATAATACACGCCGTCGCCGTGCGCACCTGAAATAACATAAGGTTCGCCCAATGCCAGCTCGTAGAACTCGGCGGCAAGCACGGCTCTGTTGCCGCCTTCGCCTTTGTTTACCGCCAGATAAACAGGGCGCGGGCTTTGGCGCAAACGGTCGGCAATAATCTTGTCTTGCGGGGTCAGGCCGGTACGGCCGTCCACCAAAAACACAACTGCATCGGCTTCATCGACAGCCTGCAAGGTTTGTTTTGCCATTTCGTGCAAAATGCCGCTGTCCACAACCGGCTCGAAACCGCCGGTATCGATGACCAAATAAGGTTTGCTGCCGACTTTGCCGTGACCATAATGGCGGTCACGGGTCAGACCGGGCAGGTCATGCACGAGCGCGTCTTTGGTGCGCGTCAAACGGTTGAATAAAGTAGATTTGCCGACGTTGGGGCGGCCGACAAGTGCGATGGTTGGTTTCATGATTGAGTCTTTCTGTGTCAAGTGCCGTTCGGGAGAACTGAACACGAGCAGGTGTCCGTTGGGACACGGCGGATGGGTTTTACGGGAATTGCCGTAGGATAGTGTTGTCTGAAATGCCGTCTGAAGAGAGGGCGGCATTTCAGACGGCATTTCAGACGGCATTTATTTCAGCGAATCGAGTTTCATTTGAACCAATTCGCGACCGACAGAATCTTGAGGCATTTTTTCCAAAGCCTGTCCGTAGTTTTTTAAGGCTTCCTGGCTTTTTCCCTGTGCGGCATAAACATCGCCTTTGGTTTCCATCAGCAGGGGGGCGAAGTCCGCCTCAACCGGCGTGTCGAGTGCGGCAAGCGCGGCATCGTATTTTTTTTGTTGCAACAACACAACGCCCAGACGCTGCGCCGCCAACGCCTGAATCAGGCTGTCTTGCTGATTGGACAATACCCATTTCAAATGGCCTTCGGCAACATCGTAACGCTGCGCGTCAAATTCGGTTGCCGCCGCCATCAGCGTGGCTTGGGCAGCGGAAATGGAATGCGGGTAGCTTTGTTGGAGTTTGGCCAATTCGGCATTGATTTCGTTTTGCGGGGCTTTGTTTTGCGCCTTTTCCACGATTTCAGCCAATATGGCAGCGGCTTCCTGATTTTGGGTAACTTTACGGTTTTGGTAAACCGTGTATCCCAAGTAGCCGAGCGCTGCCAAAATCAGCACGGCAAACAGCCATTTGCCCGTGGTTTTCCAAAAATATTTGAAGTTGTCTAACTCTTGTTGTTCTTCCAAATGGGCTGCCATTTATGCGTTCTTCCATTGTTGTAAAGTATGGGTTAAATCCTCGGCGGCGACGGTTTGTTGACCGTGTGCGCCGTTCATGTCTTTGAGCGTAACCGTACCGTTTGCCAGCTCATCCTGAGCCACAATCAGGGCAAAGCGTGCGCCACTGTTGTCTGCTTTTTTCATTTGCGCTTTCAGGCTTTGATAGCCGGAATGCTGCATCACATTGAAACCTTGAGCGCGCAAGGCTTGCGCGTATTTCATCACCTGCAAGTCCGCACCTTCGCCTTGGTGCATTGCATAGACATCAGGCGCAGCGTTCACTTCCAGCGAGCCGTATTCGCTCACCAAAAGCAGCAGGCGCTCAATACCCATTGCAAAGCCGATAGACGGCGCAGGCTTACCGCCAAGTTCTTCAATCAAACCATCGTAACGGCCGCCGCCGCACACAGTCGCCTGCGCGCCGAGTTTGTCGGTCGTCCACTCAAAAACCGTCTGATTGTAATAATCCAAACCGCGTACCAAGCGCGGATTTTCAACATATTGAATCCCCAAACCGTCCAACATCGCCTTGAAGCGTGCATAGTGGTTTTGCGAAGCCTCGCCCAAATAATCCACCAAACGCGGAGCCGCATTGCAGATTTCCTGCAAATCAGGGTTTTTCGTATCCAAAACGCGCAAAGGATTGGTTTTCAGACGGCGTTTGCTGTCTTCGTCCAATTTGTCTTCATAACGGGTCAGATATTCAACCAACGCCGCACGGTGTGCTGCGCGTTCCTCACGGTTGCCCAAGCTGTTGATTTCCAAAGTCAGGTATTCACGAATACCCAATTTTTCCCACAAATCGGCAGACATCGCGATGATTTCCGCATCAATATCCGGCCCTTCAAAACCCAAAGCCTCGATGCCGACCTGATGGAACTGACGATAACGGCCTTTTTGCGGACGCTCGCGGCGGAACATCGGCCCCATATACCACAGCTTTTGCGGGCTGTTGTACAGAAGGTTGTGTTCGACCACAGCACGCAGACAAGAAGCCGTACCTTCAGGACGCAGACTCAAGCTCAAAGAATCGTTTGAATCGGAGAAGGTGTACATTTCCTTGCCGACCACATCGGTTTCCTCGCCGATGGAGCGGACAAACAAACCGGTTTGCTCGACAATCGGCGTACGGATTTGCTGATAGCCGTAAGCGCGTGTCCAACGGCTAACCGTATCTTCAAACGCCTGCCAAAACGCAGCCGTCAGTTTGAAATCTTTTTGTTCGACAGGTAAAAGGTCGTTCATGCCTTTTACAGATTGAATTTTTTGTGCCATTTCAAGTAAGAATGCTTAAATCAAATTGCGGGCGATTATAGCGGATTTTTAAGGGCTTGTGAGGATAGGGATGGTTTGCGGACGGGTAAAAATGCCGTCTGAAACAGTTTTCAGACGGCATTTGACTTACTCTGCACGCCCTTGCCTGATTTGTTCGACTGCAAACTCCGTCTGCCGCTTGGGATGATGTGTGAAAAACAATTTATTTGAAATTGTCTCGGCTTTTTTCGGTACGACAGCCAAAATCTTACCTGCCAAATTACCCTCACGGGTTTGCCAAGCATCCAAAAACTGCGCCCTGCTCATCGAAACATGACCCAGCGACGGGTCGGCAAGCAAAACCGTATTGCCATCTATACCGCGCAATACCGAGAAATGATCATCCTTGCGGTATTTCAGATACACGATGACGGGGATTTTCAACTGCGCAAGCTGCTCGAAAGACAGGGCATAGCCTTTCGCTTCAAAACCCAAATCAGGCATAATGCGCCGCATATCCTCAAACGACGCGCGCATCTGCTCCTTATCCAGCTTTTCCAACACTTCTTCTTCCGTCAGCGTTTGCCCGTAAAAATTGTTCAAAAGCGTCGCCACCGAAGCCGCCCCGCAGGAAAAATCCAAATCCTGCTTTACAATATTGAAATCCCGCCGCGCTTTCCAGCTTTGTATTTTGACTTTGCCGTAGGCTATGGGGTTTTCTTCCGCAAAGGGAAAAGAATGTGCACAAAGCGGCAGGGCGGCGGCGAGGAGCAGGGAAGCGGCAAACCGCCTTTTTTGTTCCATCAAAATCCTCCTGAAAGGCTGCCTGAAATTTCCAAGCAGCCTTTTTGTTTGCTTATTAATCGGATAGTGAGACAAATATAAAGTGGGCGGCAATCATTGCCGTAACGGCAGCCGTAACTGTTTTATTTTCTTCAAACCAAAGCAAGTTGAGAAACATGAACATCAAGAAATATGATGGTTCTTCAGTTTTGCCGCTGCTTTCTTGAGTCAGAAGATAAAATATAGATATGGCGGTTATGCCGATTGCTGTTTTTATTAAAATATATTTGTTTTTCATCATCTTGTATGGTTTTTAATGCAAGTTTCAACAATAAAATTCGGAATAAGATAGAGAGATGTTGATATATCAGATAAATATACAAAACAATCAAGAAACGATTGGCGGTATGCATAATCTTGAATTTTGTTTTTTGATGAAATTAAAATAATGAAATATATGGTAAACGTTACAACGGAAGCCTTAGCCTCCCGATTGCAGTATTTCAATTACAAGATAAATGCCGCATAGAAGATAAAATACTCAAATGGTTTTTTAGCGGCTTAAATATCTTATTTAATCTTATTGATTGTTTTTCCAATGGTTTCCGCAATAAATAATAAGAAGTGGAATAATAAACAAACAAAACATGAAAATAAAAATAAATCTTTCATTATCCCAGTAATAAAATCCCAAAGATTTTCCTTATTTCCATCAACAATAAAAATTATCAGTTCATGAATAAAGAATACTGCAAAGAAAATGCTTCCTGCCGTTAGGGATATTTCTAATCTACTTATTTTCCCTTCGCTATATTTACCTGATAAATAGCCTAAAAAAGCTGCAATCAAATCATCCATTTTAAAAATTTCTGTAAAAACAGGTAATGTCTTTAATTCATTACCTGTTTTGCCATTATTTATCTATGATATAAGCGTTTCTTACCCTTCAGCCTCTTTGGGAAATCAAAGCCCTGCTTAGAACGTATGTTGCACACCCAATTTCAATAGGTAAATCAGATTGCAAATCCAGCAATTTGAATATTGTCATTGTTCCGTGCAAAAGGGATTTTTATTGATGAGTTGTGTACTGGGTTTCAGCTTGGCTTTTTAGATAATCTTTTCACAAGAACATACATCAATACTGTCCAAAAAAAAAGATTTGATAAATATATTGCAACATATTTTATTCCACCTCCATCCGAAACAGAAATCAATATATTTTTAATTAATACATAGCTGATTATTACATTTATTATTCCTATAATATATAAGGATCTTGCCAAAATTTTTTTTGATTTTATTTTAGGAATATCTCTTATCCATGCTAAAATACAGCCCAATGTCGAAAAGAAAATAACAGCAAACACTACCTTACCTCCTCTCACTTCCAACCAAACCGATAGCAGGTTTGGTTGGAAGTTGGTTTATTTATTATTTAACGGCGAATGTCAGTGTTCTTACCCGTAGAACCTGCATAACCATTTATGCCACCAGCAACAGTCCCCACTACTGCACCTCGCATACCATTAATCAGTATTCTTCCTATTTTTTCGAATCCACTATTTCTTCCAAAGATGCAGCAAACGCAGGTTGGGCCTAGACCCAATCTACGTTTGCTGCCGCATCTGATCCCTATTGTTTCTTATCCTTACATCTTCCTGCCTTGTCAACCAAATAAAGACAGAAGACTATACAAAAACTGACCGACATACTGAAAATACCTATCCCCTTCCATGCAATCTCCGCACCATTGACACAATAGACCAGACTGAGAAACAACAAAGCCACAGTGTAAATCAATGTAAAAAATATTGCGTAAAGCGCAATAAAGGGAACTTTTATCTCACGGTTGTTTTTTATAATATATTCAGCAACTTGATTTCCGAATATACCTGATAAAAAATATAGTATTAGATCATCCATTTCGTTTATCTTCTATGTTTTCCCATTGCGGCACTGGAAGACTGATTTAATGCTGCACCATTTGCACGAATAACTGCATTAGGAATAGCATTTCCCCCTTTCCAAGCAGAACGAGCAAAAGCACTAGTAGTAATCCCTGCGCCGCGCAACATCGCACTGCTATATCCGCCTCCTATCATACCGCCAGCGGTTGCAGCTAAGGTACTTCTTGTTGAAGCAAATTGCCCTGTTTTAATTTTAGAAATGCCGTGATTAGCCCAGGCACTAATTGCCCCTCCCATCAAAGCACCTGCCACAATAGGAAGAAACGCCCCCTCAGTCTCCTTCATCTCCTTTTGAGAAAGCTCCGCCAACTGCATCGGCGCATCTGCCTGCGTGTGGAACACTTGGTTTTCAAATGTCTGATTGTCCAAGCCGTTTGCCATTGCGGGGGCAATCATAGACAGCATCATTACGGCTGCGGTGATTTGTTTTTTCATAATAACTCCTTTGGATTACAAGGTTGGAAAATCAAAACCTGCTTAAAATGTATGCTGTACGCCAAATTTCAGTTCGGAACTGCTTTGCCCTGAAACGTTGAAACGTGCGGATGCGTTTAAAGCCGTGGTTTTGGTGAAACCGAAACCTGCGCCGAAATGGGCGTAGGTGGATGTGTTTCTTGCGGATTCTTTTTTGCCGTCCGTCCGGTCGGGCTGCCTGCCCAGCCATTGGATGCCGCCGGTCAGGCTGATTCTGTCGTTGGCGGCAAATGAGATGTTGGGGTTGAGCAGCAGGTAGTTGCCCGATTTGTAGCGGATGCCGTCTGAAAGGGTTTTGCTGCCGTTGATACGGTAGGCGGCAGTCAATGAGAGGACGACGGGGTCGATAGCTTTGTAGGTGGTCGCGCCAATCAGCCATGATTTTCCCGACGAGGCTTTGCCGCGTGATTTTTCGTAAAGCGTGCCTTCGAGAAAGCCAATAAGGGCGGGATTTTTGTCGTCTTTAAGGAAGGTATGGCTGATGCCGAGGGATATGTCAGACATCCGTTTGTTGCGGGTTTTGCCGTTGCCGTCGAGTTTGCGTTCTTCGTGCCACAGATAGCTGCCGCTGCCGTAAATGTCGGTATTGCCGGTCAGTCCGTAGCGCAAACCGAGCGTACCGACGAGCATATCGGTATTGCTGCCGTTTTCTTGGATTTCGGTCGGAATGGGAATAAATGAGGTTGCGCCGGTTTGGATGTAAACCGGTGCAGCAAGTTCGGCGCGGTTGTTTTCGCTGTTCAGGTAGGTAAGGGAAGTTTCCAGTTTCCATTTGCCCTTGTCGGTCATTATGTCTTCAATCGTCAAGGGCAGGTCGGCATAAGCGGATAAAGGCAGGATGGCGGGCAAGGCGGACAAAAAGATGCGCTTCATATTTCTCCTATTGATATTAATTCTTATTTACTGATAATAATGAATATCCGATCATTTTGTCTAAACAAATTTTTAAATCAAAAAAAACGATATATTTGTTTTTATCAATTATGTTCTGATATGCCGTCTGAAAAGTTTGTGAAAAACGGTTACAATCCGCCGCATGAAAAAACGCAATAATCCTCTTCCGCTGTTGAACGGTGTCAAACCCAGTTATTTGGTGCTGCCGCATGAAAAGCAGTTTTACGGGCTGCCGCTGCTGCATTTTCTGTGCATCCGCTTTCCTTTTGTGGGCGCGGACGATTGGCGCAGGCGGTTGAACAGCGGTTTTGTGGTCGGTTCGGATGGTGCGGCGTTGGATGAACATACTTTGTTCGAGCCGGGTAAGACGATGTTTTATTATCGTGAAACCAGCAGTGAGGATGAGCCGCGTATTCCGTTTGAAGAAAAGATTTTGCATATTGATGAACATTTGATTGTCGTGGACAAGCCGCATTTTCTGCCCGTCATCCCCAGCGGGCGTTTTTTGAGGGAAACGCTGCTCACACGTCTGCGCCTGCGCCCTGAATTGCAGCATTTGAATGTTGAAGACATTACGCCGCTGCACCGCTTGGACAAGGATACGGCAGGGGTGATGCTGCTGTCACACAATCCTGCTACGCGCGGAGCCTATCAGACGATGTTTCAAAACAAAACGGTATGGAAAACGTATGAGGCGCTTGCGCCGACAAGGACGGATTTGCCGTATCCGATCGATGTGGTTTCGCGTTTGGTGAGGGGTGAAAAATTTTTTACGACGCAAGAGGCGGAAGGCGAACCAAACGCACATACGACGGTCGAACTGATTGAAAACAGAGGGGAATTCAGCCTTTACCGCCTTACGCCGCATACCGGCAAGAAGCACCAGTTGCGCGTGCATATGATGGGTTTGGGTATGCCGCTGTTGAATGACGCGCTCTATCCCGTGCCGTCTGAAGCGGGAAGCGAGGATTATCGGAAACCTTTGAAGCTATTGGCAAAAAAGATTGCGTTTGCAGATCCTTTGTCGGGTCGGGAAAGGGTGTTTTGCAGTAGGTTTTGCCTATAATGAGAGGAAATGCAAACCCGTATCGGCAGATGCCGCCGATACGGGTTTTATATTATCGATGCCGTCTGAAAGGGGCTTTATCCGTTCAGGCATACGGGCGCGAAGCGGAGGATGGTGTCGCGCAGAACGATGAGTTTGCCATGAAAGAAATGCGTGGAACCGGCGATGGTAATGACGGGCAAATCTTGCGGTTCCGCCCATTTCAGTGCTTTCCCGATTTCGACGACTTCGTCTTCCGCGCCGTGTATCATCAGTGTTTTTGCAACGTTGGGAACAGCTGACGGTTCCGGACGGTCGGTATAGTGGCAGACTGCTGCGCCCATGAGCAGTAACAGGTCGGGTATGCGCTCTTGTGCGGCAAATGTGGCGACATAACCGCCGAAGGAGAAGCCGGATAAGGCAAATTCGGGGGCTTCGGGATGTTGGGCACGGGCATAATCGATGACGGCGAGGCAGTCTTGAGTTTCGCCGCGTCCGTAATCGTGTGTGCCTTCGCTGTTGCCTACGCCGCGAAGGTTGGGAAGGTAGCAGTGGAATCCGAGTTTGCTCAATGCTTTGGCGGCGGTTTGGATAACTTTGTTGGTGTTTGTTCCGCCCTGGAGGGGGTTGGGATGATTGATGACGGCAACACCGCGTGCCGGTGTTTGTTCGGACGGGATATGGATGGTTTCTAAAATGCCGGCAGGGCCGGGTATGTGTATGGTTTCGGGTTTTTGCATAATGGTTTCCTCTTGATTTTCCGCATATTCCGATGCAGCCGAGAAGATGGCGGCCTAAAGGTGGAAATGCTTGCCGTTGTTGGGGTTGGAGGCTTTCAGGTCGGCGAGCATGCGGTGGAAGTCCAATTCGTATGCGTCGCTCAGTTTGTCGGCACGTTTTTTGAGTTTGTCTATGTTTTGCTCTTTGGGGCTGCTTTGGAATGCCATTACCGCGACATTGCCGTGGCTTTCGGCAGGAAGTTCCAATACGCGCCCTTCAAAAACGCTCAACAACCGTTCGATGAAGCGTTGATAGCGTTTGTCGCCGCCCCACCAGTTGGTAACGAATATGCCGTCTGAAGAAAGTGCGTTGCGGCAGTCTCGGAAAAACGGTTCTTCAACCAGCGTATCGATGATTTGTTCGCCGTCGAACCCGTCCACCAAAATCACATCGGTGTTGCGGCGGAAGACTTTGATGTATTCCGCACCATCTGCTTCAATAATTTCAAATTTCTCGCCCTCGAAAGGCAGCTCAAACAGGTTGCGGGCAATGGCGATAACCTGCGGGTTGATGTCCACGGCGGTTTGACGCGTATCGGGCAGGTAGGTATCTATCCAGCGTGCAAACGAGCCGCCGCCCAAGCCGATTTGGGTGATATGCTGCGGCAGGCGTTCCGCAAACAGCAGCCAGCCCATCATCGCGCGGCTGTAAGAGAGCACCAGCTCGGACGGGTGGTCGAGGTTCATCGAGCTTTGAACGGTGTCGCTGCCCAAGTGAAGCGAACGGATATTGCCTTCTTCGGAAATGCCGACTTCGGGAAAGCCGGATTTTGCAGGACGCAGGCGGCGGTAGGGATGTCTTGCCATCGGTGTAAACGGTCGGTTTGAAAGGCGGATATTTTATCAGAATGCCGATGCTTGTCCTGTTTCAAATTAATTTTGTTTTAAATAAGATACTTAGTGTATTTTTATGAGGGGGTCAAACAAATTCCTTGCCAAAGTGTGAAGTTGCCTGCATAATTCGCCTTCTTTGCCGGTATAGCTCAGTTGGTAGAGCACCTGACTTGTAATCAGGGGGTCCCGAGTTCGACTCTTGGTGCCGGCACCATTTCTGCTGATGGTGTTGCAAAACATTTCAGTAAGCCGGTATAGCTCAGTTGGTAGAGCACCTGACTTGTAATCAGGGGGTCCCGAGTTCGACTCTTGGTGCCGGCACCAGATTTGACAGCCCGATTGTGCAAAACAGTCGGGCTGTTTTGCATTTGCGGCACGGTCGGTGGCAGGGCTGCGGGCATTTCACTATAATAGCCCGTTTCAAACTGAAAAGGCCGTCTGAAAAGGGCGGGGTAACAATATCTGATGATTACTGTGAACACACTGCAAAAAATGAAGGCGGCGGGCGAGAAAATCGCGATGCTGACCGCTTACGAATCCAGTTTTGCCGCGCTGATGGACGATGCCGGCGTGGATGTGCTGTTGGTTGGGGATTCTTTGGGAATGGCGGTTCAGGGGCGGAAATCGACGTTGCCCGTCAGCCTGCGCGATATGTGCTATCACACTGAATGTGTGGCAAACGGTACGAAAAATGTCATGATTGTCAGTGATTTGCCTTTTGGTTCGTATCAGCAGGGTAAAGAGCAGGCATTTGCTGCTGCCGCCGAACTGATGGCTGCCGGCGCGCATATGGTTAAACTTGAAGGCGGTGTGTGGATGGCGGAAACTACCGAATTCCTGCAAATGCGCGGTATTCCGGTTTGTGCGCATATCGGTCTGACGCCGCAATCCGTGTTTGCCTTTGGCGGATACAAGGTTCAGGGTCGCGGAAGTAAGGCGCAGGCGTTGCTTAACGATGCCAAGGCGCATGACGATGCGGGCGCGGCGGTCGTGTTGATGGAGTGTGTTCCTGCGGAACTGGCAAAAAAGGTAACTGAATCCGTTTCTTGTCCGACCATCGGTATCGGTGCGGGTGTGGATTGCGACGGGCAGGTTTTGGTGATGCACGATATGCTCGGTATTTTTCCGGGTAAGACGGCGAAATTCGTCAAAAACTTCATGCAGGGTCATAATAGCGTTCAAGCGGCGGTTCGTGCGTATGTCAAAGAAGTTAAAGCAAAAACCTTTCCTGCTGCAGAACATATCTTTACAGACTGAACGGTTTACATGCAGCATGCCGTCTGAAAGCCGATTCAGACGGCATTTTGTTTTGCCATGTACGGCGCGTATAATCGGCATCTGTCATCGGGTAGGAGCCCCGTAAAATAAGGATTACCGTAATGCAAATCATACATACCATTCGAGAACTGCGCGCGTGGCGTAAAAATGCGGGAAAGGTGGCATTTGTGCCGACCATGGGCAATCTGCATGAAGGGCATCTTGCCCTCGTTCGCGAAGCCAAAAAACGCGCCGACAACGTTGTTGTCAGCATATTCGTCAACCGCTTGCAATTTGGTCAGGGCGAGGATTTCGACAAATATCCGCGTACTTTGCAACAGGATGCGGACAAACTTGCCGCCGAAGGCATTGCCGTTGTTTTCGCGCCCGATGAGAAAGAACTCTATCCGAACGTGGAACAACGGTATAACGTCGAACCGCCCCATCTGCAAAACGAATTGTGCGGCAAATTCCGCCCGGGACATTTCCGCGGGGTGGCAACGGTAGTGTCTAAGCTGTTCAATATTGTCGCGCCGGATGTTGCCTGTTTCGGCAAAAAAGATTACCAGCAGCTTGCCGTGATTAAAGGTTTGACCGAGGATTTGAATTTCGACATCGAAATTGTCCCCGTCGATACGGGGCGGGCGGCGGACGGTTTGGCACTCTCCAGCCGCAACCAGTACTTGAGCGTTGAGGAACGCGCCGAAGCACCGCGCTTGTACCGCGAGCTGCAGGCGGTTGCCGAATCGCTGAAGCAGGGCAGTTTGGATTATGCAGGTTTGGAAAAACGCGCCGTCCAATCTCTGACGGAACACGGCTGGACGGTCGATTATGTCGAAATCCGCCACGCCGATACGCTCGAAGTGGCACGGACGGGAGATAGGAAGCTGGTGGTCTTGGCCGCCGCCCGTCTGGGGACGACGCGCCTGATTGACAATGTGGAAATAAAACTCCCTTGAATCGCAAGCGTCGGTAATGCCGTCTGAAGCAGTATTTCAGACGGCATTTATTTTTTTGAACGGGGTTTCGCAAATCTACAAACGATTCTGCTTGTGATAAAGTTACGCCTGATTATATGCCGTCTGAAAGTTCGGACGAATGTCGGATATAAGGATGATTATGCTACCTAACCGTTTCAAAATGTTAACTGTGTTGACGGCAGCCTTGATTGCCGGACAGGTGTCTGCCGCCGGAGGCGGTGCGGGGGATATGAAACAGCCGAAGGAAGTCGGAAAGGTTTTAAGGAAACATCAGCGTTACAGCGAGGAAGAAATCAAAAACGAACGCGCACGGCTTGCGGCAGTGGGCGAACGGGTTAATCAGATATTTACGTTGCTGGGAGGGGAAACCGCCTTGCAAAAAGGGCAGGCTGGAACGGCTCTGGCAAGCTATATGCTGATGTTGGAACGCACAAAATCCCCCGAAGTCGCCGAACGCGCCTTGGAAATGGCCGTGTCGCTGAACGCGTTTGAACAGGCGGAAATGATTTATCAGAAATGGCGTGAAATCGAGCCTGTGCCGGGTGAGGCGCAAAAACGGGCGGGGTGGCTGCGGAACGTGCTGAGGGAAGGGGGAAATCAGCATCTGGACGGATTGGAAGAGGTGCTGGCGCAATCGGACGATGTGCAAAAACGCAGGATATTTTTGCTGCTGGCACAAGCCGCCGTGCAGCAGGATGGGTTGGCGCAAAAAGTATCGAAAGCGGTTCGCCGCGCGGCGTTGAAATATGAACATCTGCCCGAAGCGGCGGTTGCCGATGTGGTGTTTAGCGTACAGGGACGCGAAAAGGAAAAGGCAATCGGAGCTTTACAGCGTTTGGCGAAGCTCGATACGGAAATACTGCCCCCCACTTTAATGACGTTGCGTCTGACTGCACGCAAATATCCCGAAATACTCGACGGTTTTTTCGAGCAGACAGACACCCGAAACCTTTCGGCCGTCTGGCAGGAAATGGAAATTATGAATCTGGTTTCCCTGCGCAGGCCGGATGATGCCTATGCGCGTTTGAACGTGCTGTTGGAACACAACCCGAATGCAGACCTGTATATTCAGGCGGCAATATTGGCGGCAAACCGGAAAGAAGGTGCTTCCGTTATCGACGGCTACGCCGAAAAGGCATACGGTAGGGGGACGGGGGAGCAGCGGGGCAGGGCGGCAATGACGGCGGCGATGATATATGCCGACCGCAGGGATTACGCCAAAGTCAGGCAGTGGCTGAAAAAGGTGTCCGCGCCGGAATACCTGTTCGACAAAGGCGTGCTGGCGGCTGCGGCGGCTGCCGAATTGGACGGAGGCAGGGCGGCTTTGCGGCAGATCGGGAAGGTCAGGAAGCTGCCCGAACAGCAGGGGCGGTATTTTACGGCAGACAATTTGTCCAAAATACAGATGCTCGCCCTGTCGAAACTGCCCGACAAATGGGAAGCCCTGATCGGGCTGAACAAGATCGTCGCCAAACTTTCGGCGGCGGGAAGTGCGGAACCTTTGGCGGAAGCATTGGCACAGCGTTCCATTTTTTACGAGCAGTCAGGCAAACGGGAAAAAATGATTGCCGACCTTGAAACCGCGCTCAAACTTACGCCCGACAATGCACAAATTATGAATAATCTGGGCTATAGCCTGCTGACCGATCCCAAGCGTTTGGACGAAGGTTTCGCCCTGCTTCAGACGGCATACCAAATCAACCCGGACGATACCGCCGTCAACGACAGCATAGGCTGGGCGTATTACCTGAAAGGCGACGCGGAAAGCGCGCTGCCGTATCTGCGGTATTCGTTTGAAAACGACCCCGGGCCCGAAGTTGCCGCCCATCTAGGCGAGGTGTTGTGGGCATTGGGCGAACGCGATCAGGCGGTTGACGTGTGGACTCAGGCGGCACACCTTACGGGAGACAAGAAAATATGGCGGGAAACGCTCAAACGCTACGGAATCGCATTGCCCCAATCTTCCCGAAAACCCCGGAAATAATGCAGGTCTATCCTTTCAGACGGCATAAGGTTTGCCGGGAAGCTGCGGCATTCGGGCAAACGGCATGCAGTTCGCACGCGTTTTGCACGGCACGCCGAACCCGCCGGCCGACAGGATGGCACCCGTTAAGGAAATTCTGATGAAACACACCGTATCCGCATCGGTCATCCTGCTTTTGACCGCTTGCGCGCAATTACCTCAAAATAACGAAAACCTGTGGCAGCCGTCCGAACACACCCGCAGTTTCACGGCGGAAGGGCGGTTGGCAGTCAAAGCGGAAGGGAAAGGTTCGTATGCAAATTTTGACTGGACATACCAACCGCCCGTGGAAACCATCAATATCAACACCCCTTTGGGCAGTACACTCGGGCAGTTGTGTCAAGACAAAGACGGTGCGTTGGCAGTGGACGGCAAAGGAAATGTCTATCAGGCAGAGAGTGCGGAAGACTTGAGCAGGCAGCTGGTCGGTTTCAAATTACCAATCCAATATCTGCATATCTGGGCAGACGGCAGACGGGTTGCACGCGCACCTTACCGCATCCTTTCAGACGGCATATTGGAACAATACGGTTGGGCTGTCGGTAGAACCGCCGACAGTGGGGGGCAAGTCCGAACGTTGCAACTGAATAACGGAAATTTGAACATCAGGCTGGTTTTCACCGAGATTGGAATGCCGTCTGAAACCGAAACCCCGGAACGCTGTGCGGCGCGCACGAGATAAGGCGGACAGATGAATATTACGGACGGACGGCAGGCGTTTCCCGCCCCTGCCAAACTGAATCTCGATTTGAGGATTACCGGCAGGAGGGAAGACGGCTATCACAATATCGAAAGCATATTCTGCCTGATAGATTTGCAGGATACCGTATATTTGAAACCGAGGGACGACGGCAAAATCATCCTGCACAATCCTGTCGGCGGAATGCCGCAGGAAGCCGATTTGAGCTACCGTGCCGCATCGCTGCTGCAAAAATATGCGTGCAACCCCGACGGCGTGGAAATATGGCTGGACAAAAAAATCCCGACAGGGGCGGGTTTGGGCGGAGGAAGCTCGGATGCGGCAACCGTTTTGCTGGTGTTGAACCGTTGGTGGCAGTGCGGGCTCACAACGCCGCAGCTGATTGAACTGGGTACAACGCTGGGTGCGGACGTGCCGTTTTTTATTTTCGGCAAAAATGCGTTTGCGCGGGGTATAGGCGACAGGCTGGACGAAATGGATATTCCGAAACAGTGGTATGTTATCGTCAAACCGCTCGCCCACGTTTCCACCGCAAAAATTTTCACACACGAAGACTTGACACGGGATTCCGCCTCAAGCATAATGCCGACTTTCCAAAACCTGCAACCGTTTAGAAATGATATGCAGGCAGTTGTATTTAAAGAATACCCTGAAGTTTGGAAAGCCTATTCCGAGTTGTCCCGATATGGATTTGCCTTAATGACAGGTTCTGGTGCGTGTGTATTCACGGCGTGTCAAGATAGGAATAGCGCATACAATATATACCGACAAGTTTCAGGTTTGTACGAGGCATATTTGGCAGAGGGTCTTTCAAAACATCCTTTGTTGTCCGTATAAACATTGTTGGGGAGTCGTCAAGCGGTTAAGACACTGGATTTTGATTCCAGCATGCGAAGGTTCGAATCCTTCCTCCCCAGCCAAGCCAAACAAGTTGGGGAGTCGTCAAGCGGTTAAGACACTGGATTTTGATTCCAGCATGCGAAGGTTCGAATCCTTCCTCCCCAGCCAAGCCAAACAAGTTGGGGAGTCGTCAAGCGGTTAAGACACTGGATTTTGATTCCAGCATGCGAAGGTTCGAATCCTTCCTCCCCAGCCAAGCCAAACAAGTTGGGGAGTCGTCAAGCGGTTAAGACACTGGATTTTGATTCCAGCATGCGAAGGTTCGAATCCTTCCTCCCCAGCCAAGCCAAACAAGTTGGGGAGTCGTCAAGCGGTTAAGACACTGGATTTTGATTCCAGCATGCGAAGGTTCGAATCCTTCCTCCCCAGCCAGATAAAAGCGTGTAAGCCTGCTTACACGCTTTTTATTTCATAGAAATAAAAATATTGAAATGCCTTTGTTTGTGTCGGATGTTGCAGGTATAATGTCGGGCTTGGTACAAGCGGAGGGAAGCATTGTGTTTTCTGAGCGGAAGTTAAACATAAAATCAGGTGAGAATATGGCTGCGTACGACAGTTTGATGGTATTTACAGGCAATGCCAATCCCGAATTGGCACAACGTGTTGTCAAGCATTTGGACATTTCTTTGGGCAATGCTTCCGTTTCCAAGTTTTCAGACGGTGAAGTTGCCGTCGAACTGTTGGAAAACGTACGCGGCCGCGATGTCTTTATCCTTCAGCCTACTTGCGCGCCGACCAATGACAACCTGATGGAAATCCTGACAATGGCGGATGCGCTCAAACGCGCTTCGGCAGGCCGTATTACCGCAGCCATTCCGTATTTCGGCTATGCGCGCCAAGACCGCCGTCCGCGTTCCGTCCGTGTTCCGATTTCTGCCAAGCTGGTGGCAAATATGCTCTATTCGGCGGGCATTGACCGTGTTTTGACCGTTGATTTGCACGCAGACCAGATTCAGGGTTTTTTTGATATTCCTGTGGATAATATTTATGCTACCCCGATTCTGTTGAACGACATCAAGCAGCAGCGGATTGAAAATCTGACCGTCGTCAGCCCGGACATCGGCGGTGTCGTCCGCGCCCGTGCCGTGGCAAAATCATTAAATGCCGATTTGGCGATTATCGACAAACGCCGCCCGAAAGCCAATGTGGCGGAAGTCATGAACATCATCGGCGACATTCAAGGCAGAACCTGTCTGATTGTGGACGATATGATTGACACTGCAAATACGCTGTGCAAAGCCGCCGTCGCCCTAAAAGAGCGCGGTGCAGAACGTGTCTTGGCATATGCCAGCCACGCCGTGTTCTCCGGAGAGGCGGTCAGCCGTATCGCCTCATCCGAAATCGACCAGGTGGTCGTAACCGATACCATTCCTTTGTCTGAAGCGGCTAAAAACTGCGACCGTATCCGTCAGGTAACGATTGCCGGTCTGTTGGCCGAAACCGTCCGCCGCATCAGCAATGAAGAATCCGTCTCATATCTTTTCAATGAAGAAGTGATGACAGGCAGCATGCTGCTGCCGTAACCCCGATGCCGTCTTAAGCTGGTCGCGGCCGATGACGGCGATTTTACCTAACTTGGAGTATTTGACATGACTTATGAAATTCAAGCCTCTGTTCGTGAAGCACAAGGCACTGGTGCGAGCCGCCGCCTGCGTCGCGAAGGCCAAATCCCCGGCATTCTGTACGGTGAGGGTCAAGAGCCCGTTGCGATTGCCGTGGATCACAAAACCGTATTCTACGCATTGGAAAAGGAATCTTTCCATACCGCGTTGATTAAATTGTCTCTGAACGGCGAAACCAAAGACGTTATCGTCCGCGATTTCCAAATGCATCCGTTCCGCCGCGAAGTTCAACATATCGATTTCCAAGCCGTTAAAGCAGACCAACCCGTACGCATCCGCGTTCCCCTGCACATCGTTAACGCAGAAAACTCCCAAGCGGTCAAACTGCAAGGTGGTCGCGTATCTCTGCTGAACACGACTGTTGAAGTGGTTGCGTTGCCTGCCAATATCCCTGCTTTCTTGGATTTGGATTGTGCCGAAGTGGTTGCCGGCGACATTCTGCATCTGTCCGACATCAAACTGCCTGAAGGTGTAGAAAGCGTTTCCCTGAAACGTAACGAAAATCTGGCTGTTGCTACCGTTACCGGTAAAAAACGCTAATTGATTTCAGCAGTAGGGCGGCGCGTATGCAATACGTACCGCCCTGTTGTTTTATGCCGTCTGAACTGTGTTTCAGACGGCATTTCTTTATTTGTTGGAAAAGCGGGATATTTGAAACGGCAGATTACTGCCCTGTCAGACGCGTCCAAAGCCTTTGCCACCGGCTTCTTTTTTCTACATTTTCCAGTGCGGCGATTTCTTTTTCGGCAACGGTGTATCCGTTTTGCCTGATTTTGATTTTTCCTAAAATCTGCCCTTTTTTTACCGGGGCGGGAATCGGCTGTATGGTTTCCAAAATCTGTTCGGCCGCTTTTACCCCGGTGTGAGGGACGGTGATATAGGTTGCTTTCGGAAAGCCTGCGCGGACGGTTTTTTTGCTGCCTCCGGAAATTTGGATTTGGGCAACGGTTTTGCCTTTCGGATATATTTTGGGCGTATCGAAAGCCTGCAATGCCCAGTTCAGCAGCTTGCTGTTGTCCGATGCGCGGGTTTCCGCCGATTCCGAACCTAGAGTGATGACAAGGATGTGCCTGCCGTTGCCGGAGTATGACACGGCAAGGTTGTAGCCGCCGCTTTCCGTATGTCCGGCTTTCAGACCGTTTACACTGTTGTCCCTATATAAAAGGATATTGCGGTTGTTTTGTTCTATGTTTTCAAACTTGAACGATTTGATGGAAAACAGCGGGTAATATTCCGGAAAGTCGCGCATCAATGCTTCAGACAGCAGGGCGAGATCGCGGGCGGTGGAAACCTGTCCTTCTCTACTCAAGCCTGTCGGGTTTTTGAATACAGTGTTCTTCATGCCCAAGCGTCGGGCTTCTTTGTTCATTTGTTGCACAAAATTTTCAATCGAGCCGTTGCCCAGCCGGCCGGCAAGGGTTAGGGCGGCATCGTTTGCGGATAGGGCAATCATGCCTTTTAAGAGTTTGTCGGTGCTGACCGTATCGCCGGGACGGGCAAACATTCTGCTGCCTTCCGATTTCCATGCCGATTCGGGTATTTTTAAGTTTTCTTCAGGGCGGATATTTCCCGATTTCATGTTTTTGAAAACCAGATATGCGGTCATCAGTTGGGTTAGTGCCGCCGGTTCGACAGGGGTATTGATGTTTTTGGCGGATAAAGTCTGTCTGCTTTGAAGGTCGATAACGATGTGTGCCGCTGTGAGGGTTTCGGGTGTTTGGAGCGTGGGGGCGGCGTGTACCGTCGGTCTGTTGGGCGCGGGCGATGCAGCCGTTGCGTGAGAAACGCCTAAGATGATGGAAAGCAGGACGGGCAGGATTTTATGTGCTGTCATGAAATATTCTAATTGTGTGCGTGTTTCAGTCTGCCGATTATACGCTTAGGGTGTCTGATCGGGCGGATTTTTTCTTGCTTTCGCGCCGTCTTGGGCGTATGGTTTTGGGTTTTGCGATTTTAATAAACCGATTATCCCATATTGAATTATGAACACGCCCCTTCCTTATTCCGATTACCTCATCCGCATCCTGACGGCATCTGTCTATGATGTCGCGGTCGAAACGCCTTTGGAACCGGCACGCAGCCTTTCTGTACGTTTGAAAAACAACATCCTTTTGAAACGCGAAGATTTGCAGCCGGTTTTTTCGTTCAAAATACGCGGTGCGTACAACAAAATGTCCAAGTTGCCGAAAGATGCGCTCGCTTGCGGCGTGATTGCGGCAAGCGCGGGCAATCATGCTCAAGGCGTGGCATTGTCCGCACAGCGTTTGGGCTGCCGTGCCGTTATCGTTATGCCGGAGACTACGCCGAAAATCAAAGTGGATGCGGTCAAAAGCCGTGGCGGCGAGGTGGTTTTGCGCGGTGTTTCATACAACGATGCCTACGATTATGCGATGGAGCTGGCGGAAAAAGAAGGGCTGACCTATATCGCACCGTTTGACGATCCCGATGTGATTGCGGGGCAGGGGACGGTGGGGATGGAAATTGTCAGCCAGCATCCGGATGATATTCACGCCGTATTCGTCCCGATAGGCGGCGGCGGTTTGGCAGCGGGCGTGGCGGCATTTATCAAACAGGTCCGTCCCGAAATCAAAGTCATCGGCGTTCAGACACATGATTCCTGTTGTATGAAGCAGTCGGTCGAAGCGGGCGAAATCGTCCATTTGAAAGATGTCGGGCTGTTTTCAGACGGCACTGCGGTCAAAGTCGTCGGAAACGAAACCTTCCGCCTCTGCAAAGAACTTTTGGATGAAATCATTACGGTCGATACCGATGCGGTTTGCGGCGCGGTCAAGGATATTTTCGATGATACGCGCAGCATTACCGAGCCGGCCGGCGCGTTGGCATTGGCAGGACTGAAGGCTTATATCGCACGCGGCGGCATCAAGGGGCAGACCTTGATTGCCGTTACCAGCGGTGCGAATATGAATTTTCACCGTTTGCGCCACGTTTCGGAACGGAGCGAATTGGGCGAGGGCAACGAAGGCATTTTTGCCGTAACCATTCCCGAAGAACGCGGCAGTTTCCTTAAGTTTGTCAATATATTGGGAAATAGGAATATTACCGAGTTCAACTACCGTTACGGAGATGATGAAAAAGCGCATATCTTTGTCGGACTTCAAGCGGCAGGCCCGCAGGATTTGGCGGTTATCGGCAGCCGGTTGGATGAGGCGGGATTGCCCAATGTTGACCTGACCGATGATGAGATTGCCAAAATCCATATCCGTTATATGGTTGGAGGACGGACGGACAAAGTAGAAAACGAGCGTCTGGTCAGTTTTGAGTTTCCGGAGCGTCCCGGGGCGTTGGCGCGCTTTTTGAACCATATGCAGGGTGGTTGGAACATTACGCTCTTCCATTACCGCAACCACGGTGCGGATTACGGGCGGATTTTGGTCGGTATCGACGTGCCTCCTCACGATTCCGCCGCATTTGACGGTTTCTTGGAAAGTCTGGGATACAGCTATCACGAGGAAACGCAAAATGCCGCGTACAAGCTGTTTCTTGCCTGACGCTTGACACGCAATGCCGTCTGAAAGCCTTTCAGACGGCATTGTGCTTTCAGGGTTAAATCGAATATTCAATCAGCTCGTTTTGAGAGAAGACATAAACCTGTTTCGGAATTAAGTTTAATTCTTTGCCTTCGGCGATTGGGTAACGCGCGGCATCGCTGCCAGCCAGCGTGATATGCACGTCCTGTTTGCCGTGTTTCACCAAAACGTGCGTCAATGCGCCGACGGCGTGGATTTTTTCGATTTTGGTACAAATCATCGGGGTTTCGTTTTCGGCGGCAAGCTGCCATTCGTGCGGGCGGATATAGCCGGTGGCGGTTTGTTCCTGCCATTTGTATTGCGCGTCCAATTTCCACGCGAAGCCGTTGTAATGCCAGAAGCCTTTTTCGATGCGTCCTTCAAATGCGTCGGTTTCGCCTAAAAACTCGGTAACGAAGGCGTTTTCAGGTTTGCGGTAAATGGCTTCGGCACTGCCGGTTTGTTCGATTTTGCCGTGGTTCATCACGACGATTTCGTCGGAAACTTCGAGGGCTTCTTCTTGGTCGTGCGTCACCAGAATGCTGGTTACACCCAAGTTGTGATGAATGTCGCGCAACCAGGTGCGTAATTCTTTGCGTACTTTGGCATCCAACGCGCCGAAGGGTTCGTCCAAAAGCAGGAGTTTCGGTTCGACCGCAAGCGCGCGGGCAAGGGCGATGCGCTGGCGTTGGCCGCCGGAGAGCTGGTGCGGATAGGATTTTGCCAAATGCGAGAGTTGTACGAGTTTCAGCAATTCTTCGACTTTGGCGCGGATTTGTCCTTTGGACGGGCGTTCGGACTTGGGTAATACGGTCAAACCGAAAGCGACGTTGTCAAACACGTTCATATGGCGGAAGAGGGCGTAGTGTTGGAACACGAAGCCGACTTTGCGGTCGCGGACGTGCTTGGCGGTTACGTCTTGCCCGTCAAACAGAATCTTGCCGCCGTCGGCGTTTTCCAGTCCGGCGATAATGCGTAAAAGTGTGGTTTTGCCGCAGCCGGACGGGCCGAGCAGGGAAACGAGTTTTCCGGTGGGGACGTTGAGGTTGATGTTTTTCAACGCGTGGAACGCTCCGAAGTGTTTGTTTAAGTTTTGAATAGTGATGCTCATGCTGCGTTCCTTTCGGCGGCGGCGAGTTTTTTATCTTGTAATTTGGTAATGATGTTCTGCACCGCCAGCGTCGCCAGTGCTAAAAGTGCCAATACGCCGGAGAGGGCGAATGCGCCGGTGAAGTTGTATTCGTTGTAGAAGATTTCGACCAAAAGCGGGACGGTGTTGGTTTCGCCGCGTATGTGTCCCGATACCACGCTGACCGCGCCGAACTCGCCCATCGCGCGGGCGTTGGTGAGGATGATGCCGTAGAGTAACGCCCATTTGATGTTGGGCAGGGTAACGCGCCAAAACATCTGCCAGCCGCTTGCGCCGAGTATCAATGCCGCCTGTTCTTCGCTGTCGCCCTGCGCCTGCATTAAAGGGATGATTTCGCGTGCGACAAAGGGGAAGGTAACGAACAGCGTTGCCAAAACAATGCCGGGGATGGCGAAGATAATCTGTATGCCTTGCGCTTCCAGCCGGCCGCCCAATGCCGTGTGCGCGCCGAACAATAAGACGAACATCAAACCGGCCACCACGGGCGATACGGAAAACGGCAAATCGAGCAGGGTGGTCAGCAACTGCTTGCCGCGAAAATTAAAACGGGTCAGCAGCCACGCCATCGCCACGCCCAAGACGGCATTGACGGGGACGACAATCAGCGCGGTAATCAGTGTTAATTTGATGGCGGACCATGCTTCGGGATCGGTCAGAGATTGCAGGTACAAATCCCAACCTCCTTTCAGTGCCTCGTAAAACACGGCGACAAGCGGCACGACCAGCATCAGCAGCAGAAAGCCCAAGGCAGTAGCAGTCAGCAACACGCGCAGCCAACGCGGTTCGGTCAGGTTGGGATTGGCGGAATAGGGTTTCATAGCGGTGGTGTTCCCCGGTTTGTTGTTTAAGGTGTTCGGATGCCGTCTGAAAAACCGTTTTCGTGGAGCGGATTCGTTTTCAGACGACCTTTTATTGATTAAGGGAATGACGGTCAGGTATTTCAGACGGCCTCAACCCTTCGCGCCCGAACGCCTGCCCAACGCCCACTGCATCATGTTCAGCGCAAACAGAATCACAAACGAAACCAGCAGCATAAACAACGCCACCGCCGACGCGCCCTGTACGTCGAACTGTTCCAGCTTGCCCGTAATAATCAGCGGCAGGATTTCGGAAACCATCGGAATGTTGCCCGCGATAAAAATCACCGAGCCGTATTCCCCCGTTGCCCGCGCGAACATCATGCCCGCGCCAGTTAAGAGTGCCGGCGTGATTTCCGGCAGCAGCACGCGGCGGAACGTCGTAAAGCAGTTTGCGCCCAAAGTCGCCGCCGCTTCCTCATATTCGCCCGACAATTCCTCCAATACCGGCTGCACGGCGCGGACGATAAAGGGCAGGCTGACGACGACCAGCGCAATCCAAATACCGACGGGCGTAAACGCGATTTTGATACCCAAAGGCTCGAAAAAACGGCCTATCCAGCCGTTGGGCGCATACAGGGTTGCCAACGCGATACCCGTAACCGCCGTCGGCAGCGCAAACGGCAAATCGACCAAAGCGTTTACCAACCCTTTGCCCGGAAATTCATAGCGCACCAACATCCACGCCACCAGCGTGCCGAACACGACATTGGTCAGCATCGCATAAAACGACATCCGCAAACTCAGCCACACCGCCGCCAACACGTTCGGCTCGGCAATCGTGTTCCAAAAGCCGCCCCAGCCGATTTCCGCCGCCTTCGCCGCCATCATCGCAAACGGCAAAACCACCAGAAGCGACAGGCACAATACGGTCAGACCGAGGCTGAGTTTGAAGCCGGGCAGTACGCCGGGTGTTTTGAGCAGTAACATGGTCGGTAAGGGTGGAAAATAAAGGCATTACTTGAACGATGCCGTCTGAAAAACGGAAAGAATGGAAAGTTTGGTACAAAGACGAATTTGTTATAAAGCGGTTGGCAGTTTCTCAAGCGGGCGTGATGTTTTAAAATATAGTGGATTAACAAAAATCAGGACAAGGCGACGAAGCCGCAGACAGTACAAATAGTACGGAACCGATTCACTTGGTGCTTCAGCACCTTAGAGAATCGTTCTCTTTGAGCTAAGGCGAGGCAACGACGTACTGGTTTTTGTTAATCCACTATAACGCCTTGTTTTGACGGAAAACCATCATATAAAGGAACACTTATGCAGATTTTATCTTTTCAGGCGGACATTGCGGAACGTATGCTGGAAGGTACAGAAGGCGAGTCGGTCAACGAAAACGCACAATTCGTCCGCACAGACAACGGTTATTGGATTGCGTGGCATGACGGCGTGGCGGCACTGCTTGCGCCCGATACGCCGCCGGGCATTCCCTGTTTTTGGGTGGAAGGCGCGGAAAGCCTTGAAGAGTTGTGCGCGATGGTGGAACGCGGCGAGTTTGACGAAGTGGAAGAGTTTGACGGCGATGACGACGCGTGGCTAGAAGCGGCTAAAGATTGCGGACACCACGGCGATGCTTGCGCCTGCGGACATTGATTCGGATTTCCCGTAAAAAATGCCGTCTGAAATGTGTTCAGACGGCATTTCGCCGGTTTGCAGCTTATGCGGCAAAACGTTTGGCAACCTCGTCCCAGTTGACGATTTCCCAAAAACCTTTCAGGTAGTTGGGGCGGCTGTTGCGGTAGTCGATGTAGTAGGCGTGTTCCCACACGTCGCAGGTCAGCAGCGGCGTGTTTTCAGTGGTCAGCGGCGTAGCGGCGTTGGAAGTGGAAACCAAATCCAATCCGCCGGCAGGGGTTTTTACCAGCCACGCCCAACCGGAGCCGAAAGTACCGGCCGCGCAGGCATTGAACGCTTCTTGGAATTTCTCGAAGCTGCCCCATTTCGCGTCGATGGCGGCGGCCAGTTCGCCGGCAGGTTTGCCTTGACCTTTGGACGTGAAACCCAGCCAGTAGAAGGTGTGGTTCCAAGTTTGTGCCGCGTTGTTGAACACGCCGCCCGAAGATTTTTTCACAATCTCTTCCAAAGGCAGGTTTTCAAATTCGGTGCCTTTGATTTGATTGTTCAGGTTGGTGATGTAGGTTTGATGGTGTTTGCCGTAGTGGAATTCCAAAGTCTCTTTGCTCAGATGCGGGGACAATGCGTCCAGTTCATAAGGCAGTTGCGGCAGCTTATGTTCCATTTTGTGCTCCTAATATTGTTTTAAATGTTGTATTTTGGCAGTGTGCTGCAAATAGCTCAGCAGCGCACATATTTTACCTGTTTTGAGGGATGGAAACCAATTAAACCTGCTTTACGCTATAATAGAAGATTGCAATTTCGGCACGACAGATAGGATGTACCATGAACGATTACACAGCCATGCCGTCTGAAGACCGTGAGATCGGCGCATTGTCGCTGCCTCCACATTCGATGGAGGCGGAACAATCCGTTTTGGGCGGGTTGATGCTGGAAAATCCGGCATGGGACAGGATTGCCGATGTGGTTTCGGGAGAGGATTTCTACCGGCATGAACACCGCCTGATTTTCCGTTCCATTGCCAAATTAATCAATGAGAGCCGTCCCGCAGATGTGATTACGGTTCAGGAAGATTTGCAGCGGAACGAAGAATTGGAAGCGGCAGGCGGATTTGAATATCTGATTACGCTGGCGCAAAACACCCCGTCTGCCGCCAACATCCGCCGCTATGCCGAAATCGTGCGCGAGCGTTCCATCATGCGCCAGCTCGCCGAAGTGGGGACGGAAATCGCACGCAGCGCATACAATCCGCAAGGCAGGGACGCGGGTCAGCTTTTGGACGAGGCGGAAAACAAAGTATTCCAAATCGCCGAAAGCACCGCCAAATCCAAACAGGGCTTTTTGGAGATGCCCGATTTGCTGAAAGAAGTCGTACAGCGCATCGATATGCTCTACTCGCGCGACAATCCCGATGAAGTAACCGGCGTGCCGACGGGGTTCATCGACCTCGACAAAAAAACCTCGGGCCTTCAGCCCGGAGACCTGATTATCGTCGCCGGCCGCCCGTCTATGGGTAAAACCGCCTTTTCCATCAATATTGCCGAACACGTTGCCGTAGAAGGCAAGCTGCCCGTTGCCGTTTTCTCGATGGAAATGGGCGGTGCGCAGTTGGTTATGCGTATGCTCGGCTCTGTCGGACGCTTAGACCAAAGCGTCCTGAAAACAGGCAGGTTGGAAGACGAACATTGGGGGCGGTTGAACGAGGCAGTCGTCAAACTTTCCGACGCGCCCATGTACATCGACGAAACCCCGGGCCTGACTGCTCTCGAACTGCGCGCCCGTGCCCGCCGTCTTGCACGTCAGTTCAACGGAAAATTGGGATTGATCGTCATCGACTACCTGCAACTGATGTCTGGTTCGGGACGTTCGGACAACCGTGCTTCGGAGCTGGGAGAGATTTCGCGATCGCTCAAAGCGTTGGCGAAAGAATTGCAGGTTCCTATCATCGCTTTGTCTCAGTTGAGCAGGACGGTCGAATCGCGTACCGACAAACGCCCGATGATGTCCGACCTTCGCGAATCCGGCGCAATCGAGCAGGATGCCGACCTGATTATGTTCATGTACCGCGACGAATACTACAACCAAGACTCACCCATGAAAGGCCTTGCCGAATGTATTATCGGCAAACACCGCAACGGTCCGGTCGGAAAAGTTTTCCTGACATGGATGGGGCAGTTTACCAAATTCGACAATGCTGCCTATGTTCCCGAGGAGGCAAAGATAGAAGATTAAATGGTTATATAAAAATTTATTAGGCGAAATCAGGCAAAATCGTTTAAAATCATGCTTAGAGATTGCCCTAAAAAATAAAATGCGGTCTTGAGGCATTTTTGCATTCAGACGGCATATAATTGAAAATACATTACTAGTTAACGTCCTATTGCTTATGTGTACACGAAAACAACAAGGTTTCACGCTAATAGAGCTGCTTATCGTGATGGTCATCGCAGCCATTATGGCGATGATAGCCCTCCCCAGTATGAGCCGGTGGATTGCATCCCGCCGCATTGCCAGTCACGCGGAGCAGGTTGCCAACCTTTTGCGTTTCTCCAGGGGCGAAGCCGTCCGGCTCAATATCCCTGTCTATATCTGTCCTGTTCAAGTTAAAAAAGACGGTACGGTCAACAACCAGTGCGACTTCGGCAAGAAGGGGCAGGGAGTGTTGGCTTTCGGCGACAAAAACGGCAATAAGGCATATGACGGCGATGCGGCGGATGTTTTCCTCCGCAGCGTGGTGTTGAATGATGCCGACGACAGCCGGATTAATTATACCTTCAACCATATCGCTTTCGGTTCGTCTCAGCCGACCGCCGACCGTGTTGTTTGGACTTTCAAGCAAAACGGGGCATTCGGCTATTCTCCCGATCAGAATCTCGCGCGTACTTCCAGATTTGTTTACTCCGACGGTTATATCCAAATCGTGCTGACAGATGCGAAGGCGGTTTCCGCCGATGAAAAGAAATTCCGTTCGGCGGTGGTTTTGATTGACAGCAGCGGCAGGGTTGAGGTTTGCCCTAGAAACGATACGCGTGCCGTATGCCAACATCAATGACTGTTTTAGTCGGTTTGGGAAATAAAAAATGAAGAATAATGATTGCTTCCGCCTGAAAAATCCCCAGTCCGGTATGGCGCTGATAGAAGTCTTGGTCGCTATGCTCGTTCTGACCATCGGTATTTTGGCACTATTGTCCGTGCAGTTGCGGACAGTCGCTTCCGTCAGGGAGGCAGAGACGCAAACCATCGTCAGCCAAATCACGCAAAACCTGATGGAGGGAATGTTGATGAATCCGACCATTGATTCGGACAGCAACAAGAAAGACTATAATCTTTACACAGGGTCGTACACCCCTTCTTCCTCCGACGGCGATTTCACGCTTAATAATTTGAAAACCAAGAAGGATTTGGCAAAAGCCCAGTTGGACAGGTTCGGTTATGAATTGAAAAATGCCTTGCCGGATGCGGCCGGTATCTATTACGCCGTCTGCAAGGATTCGTCGGGTAACGCGCCGACATTGTCCGACAGCGGTACTTTTTCTTCAAATTGCGACAATAAGGCAAATGGGGACACTTTGATTAAAGTATTGTGGGTAAATGATTCGGCAGGGGATTCAGATATCGCCCGTACGAATCTTGAAGCGAACGGCGACAATATCGTATATACCTATCAGGCAAGGGTCGGAGGTCGGGAATGAGACGTAAAATGCTAAACGTACCCAAAGGCAGTCATGATGGTATGAAGGGTTTTACCATTGTTGAATTCTTGGTTGCGGGTCTGCTCAGTATGATTGTCCTGATGGCGGTCGGTTCGAGTTACTTTACATCTCGGAAATTAAACGATGCGGCAAACGAGCGTCTTTCCGCGCAACAGGATTTGCGGAATGCGGCAACATTGATTGTCCGCGACGCAAGAATGGCGGGGAGCTTCGGTTGTTTCAATATGTCCGAGCATCCTGCAACTGATGTTGTTTCCGATACGACGCAACAAAATTCTCCTTTTTCCTTAAAAAGCAAAGGCATAGATAGACTTATCCCCGTAGCGGAATCTGCAAATATCGGCTATCCGGGTTTTACCCAGTCCGGTAAGGCATTGATTTTCCAATACGGTATCGATGATGGTTCAAGTAATGGTAAAACAGTCGTGGTCAGCAATTGTTCAAAAATTGCCAAGCCTACAGGTACTTCTGTTACAGATGTATCCCAAGCAATGAAAAAATTAGGCAATGACGAGCAGAGACAAAAAGGTAATATTTCCATATTAAGACATCAGGTCAATGCGTATGCGGTGGGTAAAATAGGTGATGAACAGGGTTTGTTCCGCTTCCAATTGAATAATGGCGGCGGGTGGGGTAATCCCCAGTTGCTCGTGAAAAAGATTACCCGTATGGATGTACGCTATATCTATCTTCTCGTGGAAAAGCCCAGTATACCGACTACCAATCCTCCCAAGTATATTTACGGCTGCCCTGAAGATGAAGACGCCGGTAAAGAGGAAAAATTCAAATATACGGATAAATTCGACAGCTCCAAAGATGCTGTTACGCCTGCTGGGGTGGAGGTTTTATTGGATAGCGGTACTAATACCAAGATTGCCGTTTCTTCAGACAATAATATTTATGCTTACCGTATCGATGCGACAATACGCGGGGGAAATGTATGCGCAAACAGAACGCTTTAATGGGAATCCCGACTTCTGACGGACAGGGGGGGTTCGCACTGTTTATCGTGCTGATGGTTATGATAGTAGTGGCCTTTTTGGTTGTGACTGCCGCTCAGTCTTACAATACCGAACAGCGGATCAGTGCCAACGAATCAGACAGGAAATTGGCTTTGTCTTTAGCCGAGGCGGCTTTGCGGGACGGCGAATTTCAGGTTTTGGATTTGGAATATACTACGGACAGTAAGGTTACATTTAGCGAAAACTGTGAAAACGGCCTGTGTACCGCAGTTAATGTGCGGACAAATAATGATAATGAAGAGGCTTTTGACAATATTGTGGTGCAAGGCAAGCCTACCGTTGAAGCGGTGAAGCGTTTTTGCCCTGTAAATTCTACCAACCTGTGCATTGACAATAAAGGGATGGTATATGGGAAAGGCACAGGAAGTGTCAGCAAAATGCCGCGCTATATTATCGAATATTTGGGTTTAGATGGAAACGGACAAAATGTTTATCGGGTTACTGCCAAGGCTTGGGGTAAGAATGCCAATACCGTGGTTGTCCTTCAATCTTATGTAAGCAATAATGATGAGCAATAAAATGGAACAAAAAGGGTTTACATTGGTTGAGGTAATGATAGTTGTCGCGATACTCGGCATCATCAGCGTCATTGCCATACCTTCTTATCAAAGTTATATTGAAAAAGGCTATCAGTCCCAGCTTTATACAGAGATGGTCGGTATCAACAATGCTTTCAGGCAGATTATTGTGAAGAATCCGGGAAAAAGTAATCAGCAGCTTGAAGCGGAACTGGTACAGTTCGTATCCGGTTACAAGATGAATCCGAAGATTTCCGACAAGTATGCAGTTTCTGGAAAATTCGTTGATGCGAGCAAGTCAAGGGCATACAGGTTGATCGGTGTTCCGAAGGCAGGTACGGGTTATACCTTGTCGATATGGGTGAACAGCGTGGGCGATGGATACAAATGCCGTGATGCCGCTTCGGCAAAGGCCTATAAAGAGCAGTTGTCTGGAGACAGTGGTTGTGAAGCCTTATCCAACCGTAAGAAATAGAATGGGTTTGAAGATGCCGTCTGAAAATCGGTTTTCAGACGGCATCTTTTTTGGAATACAGTGCAACGGTTTATGTCATCAAATAGCCCAAGATGCCTGACGAGCCGACCCCTATCAATACGGTAGGCAACATAGAAAAGCGGCAGGCTGCCAAGGCGGTTAACGCGATGGCGATAAGTTCGTGCGGCTTGTCGGATACGAAATAGGGGGCAATGACGGAAATCAGGACGCAGCCCGGCGCGGCTTCCATAATGGTTTGGGCACGGCGGCTTAAGGTTCGGTTACGCAGTGCGAAAAAGCCGATCAACCGGGTAGAGTAGGTAACGGCAAGCATAGAGGCAAACAACAGGAATGATTGGAGCGACAATAAACCTTTCATTTTTGTTCTCCCCAGAGATAAGCCGATAACAGACCGGACAGTGCGCCGGCAGGAACATACCACGCGCCGTCAACGGTCAGGTAAACGGCGGATGCAACAATCAGGCTGACAAACCATGGTCTTGATGCGGAAAAACCTTTCCACATCCCTCTCAATAAAACCAGAAATACGGTAGGAAACGCCATACCGAATCCCCAAGCGGCCACATTGCCGAACACAGGCCCTACTGCCGCGCCGAGGGCGGCAAACCCTATCCAGGTAATGTAGAGGATAAAGCATACGCCCATATAAAAAGGCATATTGAATACGGGCAAACCGGCTGCTTTCCGTTTTTGGATTTCGGAGAATGCCATCGCCCAGCTTTCATCACACATAAAAAACAGTGCGGGCACGGCTTTTTTCAGCGGTATTCCTTTCAGGTGCGGGGCAAGTGCCGCCCCCATCAGGATATGCCGCGAATTAATCATAAAGGTTACGGTGGCGATAAGCAGTATCGGCAGAGGTTCCGCCCACAGGTTGACCGTTGCAAATTCGGAGCCTCCGGCAAAATTCATACCGGTCATCAGCAACATCTCCAGCCAACTCATGCCTTTTTGCCCACCCTGCATACCGAGTATTAATGCCCAGGGCAAAAGCCCAATCAGCATGGGCGAACTTTCTTTGATGCCGCGTATAAATTCGTTATGCGGGGAAGGTGTGTGCATAATGTTCGTCTTCATAACCGGAAGGGCGGGAATTATACACTGGCAACGGATTTCAAAACAAAACCGATTTGCCGTGTTTCAGTGTAAACACGGCTTGTGTATAATTCTCCATCTTTAGACAGACCGACCGTATGTGGGAGTAAGGCAATGAATATTGAAGTAGAAATGAAAGTATTGGACGAGAGGATGGCGGATTTTATCCCTGCCTATGCAACGGAGGGTTCTGCAGGTTTGGATTTGCGCGCCTGTTTGGATGAGGAAGTCGTTTTGCAGCCGGGCGAAACGTTGCTTGTACCGACAGGTTTGGCAGTTTATTTGGCGAATCCCGCATACGCCGCCGTTTTGCTTCCCCGTTCCGGATTGGGGCATAAACACGGTATTGTTTTGGGCAATTTGGTCGGCTTGATCGACTCCGATTATCAGGGGGAATTGAAGGTGTCGTTATGGAACAGAAGCAGCGAGCCATTTGCCGTCAAGCCGTTCGAGCGTATCGCGCAGATGGTTGTCGTGCCAATCGTGCAGGCGCGTTTCAAACGTGTCGAAGAATTTGTCGGAAGCAGCCGGGGAGAAGGCGGTTTCGGCAGTACGGGTTTGCATTGAATATAAAATGCCGTCTGAAGAGCACGTCAGGTTCAGACGGCATATCTTCCGATATACCGACAACCGGAGAAAATCATGAATACCTTACTCAAGCAGCTCAAACCCTATCCCTTTGCCCGACTGCGTGAAGCGATGCAGGGCATTTCCGCGCCCGAAGGTCTGGAAGCCGTCCCACTGCATATCGGCGAACCGAAACACCCGACACCGAAAGTCATTACGGATGCGCTGACCGCCTCATTGCACGAGTTGGAAAAATATCCGCTGACGGCCGGTTTGCCTGAACTGCGTCAGGCGTGTGCAAACTGGTTAAAACGCCGTTACGATGGTTTGACAGTGGATGCGGATAATGAAATTCTGCCGGTTTTAGGCAGCAGGGAAGCGTTGTTTTCTTTTGTTCAAACCGTGTTGGATCCTGTTTCAGACGGCATCAAACCCGCAATCGTCAGCCCGAATCCCTTTTATCAGATTTACGAAGGTGCGACACTTTTGGGCGGCGGTGAAATCCATTTTGCCAATTGCCCCGCGCCGTCTTTCAACCCTGATTGGCGCAGTATTTCCGAAGAGGTTTGGAAACGCACCAAACTGGTGTTCGTCTGCTCGCCCAACAACCCCAGCGGCAGCGTGCTGGATTTGGACGGATGGAAAGAAGTTTTTGATTTGCAAGACAAATATGGTTTCATTATTGCCTCGGATGAATGCTATTCCGAAATCTATTTCGACGGCAACAAACCTTTGGGCTGCCTGCAAGCCGCTGCACAGTCGGGTCGAAGCAGGCAAAAACTGCTTATGTTCACCAGTTTGTCCAAGCGGTCCAATGTTCCGGGCCTGCGTTCCGGTTTTGTCGCCGGTGATGCCGAACTGCTTAAAAACTTTCTGCTTTACAGAACCTATCACGGCAGTGCAATGAGCATTCCCGTGCAGCGCGCAAGCATTGCCGCTTGGGATGACGAACAGCACGTTATCGACAACCGCCGTATGTATCAGGAAAAATTTGAGCGCGTTATTCCCATTTTGCGACAGGTATTTGACGTTAAATTACCGGATGCCTCGTTTTACATCTGGTTGAAAGTCCCCGATGGCGACGATTTGGCATTTGCACGCAATTTATGGAAAAAAGCCGCTATCCAAGTATTGCCCGGACGCTTTTTGGCACGGGATACCGAACAGGGTAATCCCGGGGAAGGTTATGTCCGTATTGCCTTGGTTGCAGATGTTGCAAGTTGTGTTAAAGCTGCGGAAACCATTGTTTCCCTATATCGGTAAAGAATAAAAAATGCCGTCTGAACTTTTGTTCAGACGGCATTTTTCAATATTTTACGGTTGAATTTGCTGTAACGGTATTTATAGTGGATTAAATTTAAATCAGGACAAGGCGACGAAGCCGAAGACAGTACAGATAGTACGGCAAGGCGAGGCAACGCCGTACTGGTTTAAATTTAATCCACTATACTTCACTTTTAATCGGCTTGCCCGCAAACACGTTTAAACTTAAAATCCCCGTGTTTTACACAATACCGAGCAGATTATGTTTTTTGTCCTTTCCCCTGCGAAAAACCTTAACGAAAAAGACCCTGCCCCTGTCAGCGAGTTTACCCAACCCGACCTGCTGGCAGAGTCCGAAATTCTAATGCAGCAGCTGCGCGAGCTTGCTCCGCAACAGATTGCCGAACTGATGCACGTTTCCGACAAAATTGCCCTCTTAAACGCGCAGCGCAATGCAGAATGGCACACGCCGTTTACGCCGGAAAACGCCAAACAGGCGGTCTTTATGTTCAACGGCGATGTTTACGAAGGTATGGATGCAAACACATTGGATATTGGACAGATACGCTATCTACAAAACCATATCCGTCTGCTTTCTGGTTTGTACGGTCTTCTGCGCCCATTAGACCTAATGCAGCCCTACCGCCTGGAAATGGGAACGCCCTTCGCCAATTTGCGCGGCAAGAATTTGTATGAGTTTTGGGGCGACATCATTACCAACCTTTTAAATGACACGCTTGCCCAAGCAGGCAGCAATACGCTTGTCAACCTTGCCTCACAGGAATATTTCAAGTCCGTCAACACGAAAAAACTTCGGGCGCGGCTGATTACCCCGATATTTAAAGACGAAAAAAACGGCAAATATAAAATTATCAGTTTCTATGCTAAGCGCGCGCGCGGATTAATGGTGCGCTATGCGGCAGAACATCATATTACCGACCCTGAAATGCTGAAAAATTTTAATTACGAAGGCTACGCATTCAATGACGCGGCTTCCAATGAAAGCGAATGGGTGTTTATGCGTTCGGAACAAATAAAGTGAAAACAATAAATTAAGTATTTTCCGAAAAAAGTGCTTGGCAAAATGTATAAACTTCATTATTATTCCTACTCTTCAAGAAGACGGAAGCGTGGCAGAGCGGTTTAATGCAACGGTCTTGAAAACCGTCGAGGGTTGATAGCCCTCCGTGAGTTCGAATCTCACCGCTTCCGCCATTTCTTGAGAGTAGAACCAAATAAGAATGCAATAGTAGCAAATATTGTATTTTTATTTGGTTTTACTGCATTATCGGAAACGTGGCAGAGAGGCTGAATGCAGCGGACTCGAAATCCGCTGAGGGTGCAAATCCTCCGTGGGTTCGAATCCCACCGTTTCCGCCAGAAAACATAACCGCCCTGATTCAGGGCGGTTCTTTTTTGTTCAAGTTGTGTCAATTACCATATAAAAATCATCGGATTATGTCGACTTATCGCAACTATCCGCAACAAACCGCAATCGGCAGACGCTTTTTATCAATGTTTTATGGTATTAATTTATATGGTTATTTTTTAAAGTGGGAACTTGCCATAATGGTCGAAACCGTTACTCCGTTTAATCCTGTTCGGGTTAGGGATGCGGGGAAGGCGGGTTTTATTAAGCCGGTGCGTTTTGATGTGAGAATGCCGTCTGAACCTTAGTTTCAGACGGCATTGCTATTGCTGATGCGGCTTTATTCGCAATTCAGATTGCGGGTTTTTTCTGCAAACGAATCCATAGCGATTTGGCACATTTGCTTACGTTGTCCCAAATCGGCGGCAGGCAGGGCTTGGAATAGGAATTTGGTGTTGTTGCGTGCGAAATCTGCCTTGTTTCCGGCTTTGTTGTAACAGGTTTCGGCGCGTTTGAAATATTGTTGGCAAATCGGCGGCAGCTCGTCCATAGTCAGGGGTTTACTCTTATGCATGCCGTGTGCAGATGCAGGAAGGATGGTTGCTAAAAGAGCACTGCCGATCAGGATAGTTGGAATAGCTTTCATATTATTGTCTTTTCCTAGGGTAAAAACTAAAGATTATATTATTTATAATCAATGAGTGTTGCGTTTAATCATAATCAGGCAGATAGGAATAACTAATGCCGTCTGAACGATAAATGTTCAGACGGCATTTTTACTTTTGTGCTTATAAGGTGCTTAGTGCCTGATTAAAGGTTGCGCTTGGACGCATCGCTTGTGTCGCTTTTTCAGGATTGGCTGCGTAGTAGCCACCGATGTCGACCGCTTTGCCTTGTACGGCAGAGAGTTCTTCAACGATTTTGGCTTCGTTGGCAGTCAAAGCGGCTGCCAATGGAGCAAATACGGCTTTCAGTTCGGCATCTTTGTCTTGCGCCGCCAATTCTTGCGCCCAGTAGAGGGTGAGGTAGAAATGGCTGCCGCGGTTGTCGAGTTCGCCAGCTTTGCGTTTAGGCGATTTGTCGTTCAACAACAGTTTTTCGGTAGCAGCATCCAGCGTGTCGGCGAGGACTTGGGCTTTGGTGTTGCCGGTTTTTTGCGCCAGATGTTCAAACGATACGGCGAGTGCGAGGAATTCGCCCAATGAGTCCCAGCGCAAGTGGTTTTCTTCGAGGAATTGTTGGACGTGTTTCGGTGCAGAACCGCCCGCGCCGGTTTCAAACATACCGCCGCCATTCATCAATGGAACGATAGACAGCATTTTCGCGCTGGTACCCAGTTCCAAAATTGGGAACAAGTCGGTCAGGTAGTCGCGCAAGACATTACCGGTTACAGAGATGGTGTCTTCGCCGTTTTTCAGACGGCCCAAGCTGAATTTAGCGGCTTCTTCAGGAGCGAGGACACGGATGTCGAGACCGTTGGTATCCAGTTCGGCAAGGTAGGTTTTAACCTTGGCGAGCAGGCTCTTGTCGTGCGGACGGTTTTCGTCGAGCCAGAATACGGCTGGCGTGTTGCTCAGACGGGCGCGGTTGACGGCAAGTTGTACCCAGTCTTTAACCGGAGCGTCTTTGGTTTGGCACATACGCCAGATGTCGCCGGCTTCAACGTCGTGCTGCATTAGGACTTTTCCCGCCGCATCAATGACTTGAACCTGACCGTCGGCTTCGATTTCGAAAGTTTTATTGTGCGAACCGTATTCTTCGGCTGCCTGCGCCATCAGACCGACGTTGGGCACAGTACCCATGGTTGTCGGGTCGAATGCGCCGTGTTCGCGGCAGAAATCGATGGTTGCTTGGTAAACACCAGCATAGCTGCTGTCCGGAATGACGGCTTTGGTGTCTTGCGCTTTACCGTCTTTATCCCACATACGGCCGGAGTTACGAATCATCGCAGGCATAGAAGCATCAACGATGACATCGCTGGGAACGTGCAGGTTGGTAATGCCTTTATCGGAATCAACCATCGCCAAATCAGGGTTGGCGGCGTAAACGGCAGCGATTTCAGCTTCAACGGTGGCACGGGTGTCCGCATCCAGTTTGTCCAGATTGGCAAGCAGGTTGCCGAAGCCGTTGTTGACGTTGACGCCTGCGGCAGCCAGTTTGTCGCCGAATTTTTCAAATACAGGCGCAAAGAATACTTTGACGGCATGTCCGAAGATAATCGGGTCGGACACTTTCATCATCGTGGCTTTCATGTGCAGCGAGAACAATACACCTTTTGCTTTCGCGTCTTTCACTTGTTCGGCAAGGAAGGCGAGCAGGGCTTTTTTGCTCATTACGGTCGCGTCGATGATTTCGCCGGCTTTCAGGGCAACAGGCTCGCGCAGCTCTTTTTTGTTACCTTGTTTGTCGGTGAACACGATGGATACGGAAGTCGCATCGGGTACGGTAACGGATTGTTCGTTATGGAAAAAGTCGCCGTTTTGCATGGTGGCAACGTGGGTTTTGGAGTCTTTGGTCCATGCACCCATGCTGTGCGGATTTTTTTTGGCAAAGTTTTTCACTGCTTTAGGGGCGCGACGGTCGGAGTTGCCTTCGCGCAGGACAGGGTTTACCGCGCTGCCTTTGATGCGATCGTAGCGTTCGCGCACGGCTTTTTCTTCATCGGTTTGAGGGTCGGCAGGATAATCGGGGACGGCAAAGCCTTTAGACTGCAATTCTTTAATCGCGGCGGTCAGTTGCGGTACGGACGCGCTGATGTTCGGCAGTTTGATTACGTTTGCATCGGGCTGTTTCACCAGTTCGCCCAATTCGGCAAGCGCGTCGGGTACGCGCTGCGCTTCGGTCAGATATTCGGGGAATGCCGCCAAAATACGGCCGGACAGGGAAATGTCGGCAGTTTTGACATCAATATCGGCGTGGCGGGCAAACGCCTGCACAATCGGCAGCAGCGATTGGGTCGCCAGCGCGGGGGCTTCGTCGGTATGGGTATAAACAATGGTGGATTTTTGAGTCATAGGATTATTCTCTTGTAGGTTGGTTTTTTCTTTTGGAACACATTGCGCGGGGAATGTGCGCGGCTATTATGGCATATTTTGGCGGCTTTGTTCGCGCTTTGTTCGATCTTGGCGTGTTTGAACGCGGCGGCGTGAAAGGAAGGGGGAAATGGTTTTCCCGCGTTTGGCGGCGGTGTCGGAGGTGCTGTGCCTGATATGAGGCGGCACATTTTCGGTGAAATTGATTTTTAATATTCGGTAACTGTCGGAATATCTGCTAAAATTCCGCATTTTTCCGCCCCGGGACACTCGGGGCGTATGTTTAATTTGTCGGAATGGAGTTTTAGGGATATGGGCTTGAAAAAGGCTTGTTTGACCGTGTTGTGCCTGATTGTTTTTTGCTTCGGGATATTTTATACATTTGACCGGGTAAATCAGGGGGAAAGGAATGCGGTTTCCCTGCTGAAGGACAAACTCTTCAATGAAGAGGGGGAACCGGTCAATCTGATTTTCTGCTATACCATATTGCAGATGAAGGTGGCAGAAAGGATTATGGCGCAGCATCCGGGGGAGCGGTTTTATGTGGTGCTGATGTCTGAAAACAGGAATGAAAAATACGATTATTATTTCAATCAGATAAAGGATAAGGCGGAGCGGGCGTATTTTTTCTACCTGCCCTACGGTTTGAACAAATCGTTTGATTTCATTCCGACGATGGCGGAGCTGAAGGTAAAGTCGATGCTGCTGCCGAAGGTCAAGCGGATTTATTTGGCAAGTTTGGAAAAAGTCAGCATTGCCGCCTTTTTGAGCACTTACCCGGATGCGGAAATCAAAACCTTTGACGACGGGACAGGCAATTTAATTCAAAGCAGCAGCTATTTGGGTGATGAGTTTTCTGTAAACGGGACGATCAAGCGGAATTTTGCCCGGATGATGATCGGAGATTGGAGCATCGCCAAAACCCGTAATGCTTCCGACGAGCATTACACGATATTCAAGGGTTTGAAAAACATTATGGACGACGGCCGCCGCAAGATGACTTACCTGCCGCTGTTCGATGCGTCCGAACTGAAGGCGGGGGATGAAACGGGCGGCACGGTGCGGATACTTTTGGGTTCGCCCGACAAAGAAATGAAGGAAATTTCGGAAAAGGCGGCAAAAGATTTCAACATACAATATGTCGCGCCGCATCCCCGCCAAACCTACGGGCTTTCCGGCGTAACCGCATTAAATTCGCCCTATGTCATCGAAGACTATATTTTGCGCGAAATTAAGAAAAACCCGCATACGAGGTATGAAATTTATACCTTTTTCAGCGGCGCGGCGTTGACGATGAAGGATTTTCCCAATGTGCACGTTTACGCATTGAAACCGGCTTCCCTTCCGGAAGATTATTGGCTCAAGCCCGTTTATGCCCTGTTTACCCAATCCGGCATCCCAATTTTGACATTTGACGATAAAGATTAATCGCATAGCAAATCAAAATAGAAGATGGCGGAGTAAGTAAGGCAAAAATCAGGATATCGCGTATTTTTTGAATTGACGATCATTTCCGATTGCTTTGCGCGTGCTGAAATGACAAAGAAAATGCCGTCTGAAGGAGGTGCAGACGGCATGGTTTTTATTCCGGCGCGCGGAAACTGTCGTGGCAGGATTTGCAGCTTGCGCCGGTTTCGCCGTAGGCGGCTTTGATTTCGTCCAGTTTGCCGGTTTGGGCGGCGGCGTTGAGTTTTTCGACGGCGGCGGCGAATTTTGTTTTTTCGGCTTCAAATTTTGCACCATCCGACCAAACGGCGGGCAGGGCGCGCCCGTTGCCATTGGGATCGGACTCAAAAAGCGTGAACGGTTTTTTGCTGCTTTCGGTAAACGCCGCCGCCGCCTGTTTGAATTTTTCGACATCGTAAGGTTCTTCGTCTTTGACCATTTTGCCCATGCGTGTGAATTCGGGCATCATGGATTTGAACGCGGCGGTGCGGTTTTCGGAAATTTCGCCTTTGGGCTGTGCGGGCGCGCCGCCGTTTCCGCAGGCGGAAAGGAGCAGTGTGATGGCGGCGGCAGCAAGGCTGATTTGGGTTTTCATGTTGAATGTGTCCTGTTGTGGTGGTATGGTTGTTTTGAATCAGGCGGTCATGCCGTCTGAAGGGCGCTATGATACCTGAAACAGGTTTGGGAAACGAGAAAGAAAGGAAAAACAATGGCTGTTTTAATTACCGGTGCTTCGGCAGGATTCGGCGAAGCGATGTGCCGCGCGTTTGTCGGGGCGGGATACCGCGTTATCGGTGCGGCGCGTCGTGCGGACAGGCTTCAGGCCTTGGCGGATGAATTGGGTGCTTTGTTTTACCCTTTGGAAATGGACGTGTCGCGCCGCGAGTCGGTGGAAAACGCCTTAAACGGCATCCCCGATGAATTTTCCGACATCGACTGCCTCATCAACAATGCCGGGCTGGCTTTGGGTTTGGACACGGCGGACAAGGCGGATTTTGAAGATTGGGAAACAATGATTCAAACCAATGTTTTGGGTTTGACGTTTCTAACGCGCAAGATTTTGCCGCAAATGGTTGAACGCGGCGGCGGTTATGTGATGAATTTGGGTTCGATTGCGGGCAATTATGCTTACGCCGGCAGCAACGTTTACGGGGCAACCAAGGCGTTTGTGCGGCAGTTCAGCCTGAATTTGCGCGCGGAGCTGGCGGATAAGAACATCCGCGTTACCAATATCGAGCCGGGTTTGTGCGGCAATACGGAGTTTTCCAATGTGCGCTTCAAAGGCGATGACGAGAAGGCGGTGGGCGTGTATGAGGGTGTGGAATTTATCCGCCCCGAAGATATTGCGGAAACCGCATTGTGGCTGTACCGTCGGCCGGCGCATATGAATGTGAACACGATTGAAATCATGCCCGTGGTGCAGACTTTTGCAGGAATGAAGGTGATAAAAAAAGCCGTGCCGGAAGTGCGGGAAGACTTTGAAAAACAGAGTATGTCGCTGTTTTCCCGCATCAGGTCTTGGTTCAAATGATACGGAATGCCGTCTGAAGACAGTTTCAGACGGCATTTTTACGGGTATTTTTACGGAGTAGGCAATAAGCCCGACAATTTGGGGTTGCCTTCTTTCGGAATCGGGCGCGGATTGCCTTCCGCATCGATGGCGACATAAGTGAACACCGCCTCGGTTACGAGGTGGCGGTCTTCGGTAACGCAATCGTTCATCAAAGTTTTCACCCAGACTTCCACTTTAAGCTGGAGGGAAGTATTGCCCACGCGGACGCAATGCCCGTAGCAGCAGACGACGTTGCCGACCTTGACCGGGCGGATGAAGTTCATTTCCTGAACGGCGACGGTAACGATGCGCCCCCGCGCGATTTCCGCCGCCAATATGCCGCCGCCCAAATCCATCTGCGACATAATCCAGCCGCCGAAAATGTCTTGGTTGGGATTGGTATCGCGCGGCATAGCGACGGTACGCAGGAGCAGTTCGCCTTGAGGGCGTTGGCGGTTGCCTTCTTCGTGCTGCATAAAGTTTCCTTGTTTTATTGAAAGATAAATCGGACCTGCACCCCTGCCCGAAACGGGAAGTCGGGAAGTACGTAGTTTAACCCATTTGAGACATACAAGGGCGGGCGCGGGACAGATTCGCAAGGCGCATTGTAGGGCGGGGCCGTAGCAACTGTATTTTTGCCCGACGGGGTGAAAAATACAGTTGCTATGCAACTGAACCGTCATTCCCACGAAAGTGGGAATCTAGAATCTTGGGGTTTGGGCAACTGTTTTTATCCGATAAGTTTCTGTGCGGACAGGTCTGGATTCCCGCCTGCGCGGGAATGACGGGTTTCGAGATTACGGTGTTGTCGGGAATGACAGGAAATGGCGGGAATTGTGTAAAAAATGCCGTCTGAAACCGTTGGAAGCATCGGAAGCGTTGGAGTCGATGAATCGGTGGGCTTCAGTCCGCCATTTCCATCAATCCAACATTTCTACCGTTTTCATTGAATCCATCGAATCCGCCACTTTCGACGACTCAGTCCTACGCAACTGAACCCGTCATTCCCACGAAAGTGGGAATCTAGAACGCGGGGTTTGGGCAACTGTTTTTATCCGATAAGTTTCTGTGCGGACAGGTCTGGATTCCCGCCTGCGCGGGAATGACGGGTTTCAAGATTACGGTGTTGTCGGGAATGACGGTTCGGGCATTTCCCTGCGCCCGCCCCGCGCCTGT
>POWY01000002.1 GCA_003044455.1 Neisseria bergeri
TAAAACAAAAAAAATCCCCCCCCCCCCCCGCGTTTTTTGAACGGTTGGTATCGGCCCAATAGTCGTCGCTGTCCAAAAAGATCAGGTAATCGCCTTTTGCCGCCCGGATACCGGCGTTGCGGGCATCCGACAGCCCGCCGTTTTCTTTATGAATCACTTTTATATGCGGATATTTGCCTGCATATTCGTCGCAAATCTTCCCGCAGCCGTCCGGCGAACCGTCATCGACCAAAATCATTTCATAATCGGCAAAATTTTCGGCAAGCACGGAATCCACGCAGCAGCGGAGGTATTTTTCCACATTGTAAATAGGGACGATGATAGAGAAAATCATAAATATCAATCCGTTGTATTAAGATGTTTGCGCGTATGCCTCAAACCCGCACCCGCAATGCGTTTGCATCCGCACCCTGTAACTTTATATAGTGGATTAAATTTAAATCAGGACAAGGCGACGAAGCCGCAGACAGTACAAATAGTACGGCAAGGCGAGGCAACGCTGTACTGGTTTAAATTTAATCCACTATAAAACTTATTGCTTTATCAAGGTATGGGAAACCTGTTTCCCGAAAGGCGGCGCAGGATGCCCGTTCCCTGCATCTTTGCCTTATTCCGACATCAAATGCCCCAGCTTGTCTGCTTTGGTTTGGAGATAACGCTCGTTTTCCAGATTTTCCCCGACATGCAGGGGGATGCGTTCGACCACGTTAATCCCCGCATCTTTCAGGGTTTGGATTTTTTCGGGGTTGTTGGTCAGCAGTTTGACCGAGCGGATGCCCAGATATTCGTAGATAGATTGCGCCAAACGGAAATCGCGGGCATCGACGGGCAGCCCGAGTGCCAAATTGGCTTCAACGGTATCCATACCTTGGTCTTGCAGATGATAGGCGCGGATTTTGTTAATCAGCCCGATTCCGCGTCCTTCCTGACGCAGATAGACGATGATGCCGCGCCCTTCCGCCTGTACCGCCTTCATTGCCGCTTCCAGTTGCGGCCCGCAGTCGCACTTTCTCGAGAACAGCGCGTCGCCCGTCAAGCATTCTGAGTGGATGCGCGTCAGAACCGGATTGCCGTCTGAACAATCGCCGACGGTCAGCGCGACGTGTTCCTGCCCGCTTGCTTCTTCAAAACCGTGCATCGTAAATACGCCCCATTCGGTCGGTAGGCGGCAGGAAGCGACATAGCTCAATAATTCAGACATTTTCAGCTCCCTCTGCGGCAGTGATGCCCAAAAGCTGCTTCAAAGGTTCGGGCAAAGCCAAGGCAAGAGCCACCCATTCCGCCTGCGCCGCCTCATCCGCACAACCGGCTTTTTCAAATTCGACGTGAAGCACGCCCAGCACGCCGCCGCTCTCCGTACAAATGGGAATGGAAAGCTGCGCCGCCGAATGCCGGTTGCGTTCGCCGGAAAGCTCTCCTAATTCCAGCCAACGCCCGACATCCGAGGCAATATTCATCCAACCGCTTTGCGCCGAACGGCAGGCAAGCGAAACATCGGCAACATTTTCATCCAGCTCCCATATGTTTTCCAAACCTTCTCCCTGTTGGGACAGGCAAACCAGCTGAAAGGCGGCGTTTTCAGACGGCATCAGGGCATAAACGGCTGCGGCGCGCACTCCTTCGGAGCGCGAGAATACCGAATCCAGAGCCATAAAAAGCTGTTTCAGGCTGTCTTCGCGACCATCATCGCAGGGCAGATAATCGGCAAGTTTCCAACCTTCATGATTGCGCCACAAAACCGAACGGTCTATCGAAGCCATCCCCATATCCATCACCGTCTTTGCGGTCAGATACGCCGTCCGTACCTCGTCTGGCGGCAGCTTTAAACCTTGAGTCAGCAGAAAATCTTTAATCAAAGCAGCAGGCATACTCAAATTCCGTCAATAAAATAAAACCGCCGGATTCCGATGCCAGGCGGACGAATAGCGGATTTTACCGCTGCAAAGCATAAGCCTCAACTATTACGCCCAAAGCCTTGCGCAATCGGACAAAATCTGTATAATCTCCACCCTTATGCGGACGTGGCGAAATTGGTAGACGCACCAGATTTAGGTTCTGGCGCCGAGAGGTGTGAGAGTTCGAGTCTCTCCGTCCGCACCACCCAACCCCTTTTAGGGGCTTTTTTTCGTCTAATCAAATCTAACACAGTAATCAAGATTCAATACTGGCAAGGATTTCAGGCTAATAACCTCCTTGCCAAATGTCTAAATACCCCCAATGCCATATAATTGAATAAAGCAAAATATGGGGGTATGATTCGGGGAATCTGACAACACCCCCCAAAAAACATACCTCCAATGCCCCTGAACGACCGCCAAATCAAAGCTGCCAAGCCGTCTGATACTGGAAAGAAAATCAAGTTATTTGACGGGGGCGGCCTGTATCTTGAAGTTACACCAGCGGGCGGAAAAATATTCCGTCTGAAATACCGTTTTGCCAGTAAAGAGAAAACACTCACTATCGGGAAATATCCTGCTTTCTCATTGGTAGAAGCCCGCCAAGCCACCGAAAACGCCCGCCGCATGATTGTACAAGGGCAAGACCCCAGCAAAGCCAAGCAAGAAGCCAAAGCAGCCCGACAAGCCGCCTTGTTAAATACTTTTGAGCATTTAGCCAAGCAATGGCACAAGGACAATTTGCCACGCTGGAAAGAACATCACGCAGAGCGAATCATGCGTTATTTAGAAAATGACGTTTTCCCAGTCATTGGAGAAATGCCCGTTAATGAAATCAAGGTAATTCATATCAAGAACCTGCTAGATGACATTATGGCAAGGGGCGTTACTGATACCGCCGATAAAATCAGGGGCTGGATTGGGGCGGTTTTCGACTATTCCGCCATGTTGGAAATATCAGAAAACAACCCCGCCCGCCTGTTGAAAAATCACATCCCCAACTTACCCACCAAACACAAACCCGCCCTACCCCGTGAAGAATTGCCGGAGTTTTACCGCCGCCTGATACTGGCAAACAATATAGAGCGGCAAAACAAAATTGCCATCATGCTTGTCATGCTGGTGTTTGTGAGAAATAACGAATTGCGCGGCGGGTAATGGCAAGAAGTGGATTTTAAAAACAAGCGTTGGATTATTCCCGCCGAAAGAATGAAGCATGAAAAGATGAAGCCCAAGCCCGCTTTATGTGTGCCTCTTTCTGATTGGGCAATAGAGCTACTTCAAGAGTTACACACGCTGACAGGGCATAGCCGGTTTATGTTTCCAAGTAGAACCAGCGTAAACCGCCATATCAGCGAGAACACGCTAGGAAAAATCATTAACGAGAAGCTAGGCTACAAGGGCAAGGCCACGCCGCATGGCTTCAGAGCAGTAGCAAGTAGTTTGCTTTATGAAAACAACTTCAACGGCGGCGCAATCGAAATACAGCTTGCCCACGTTGAAGAAGATAAGACAAAGGATTCATACGCCTACATGGCCGAGTATATGCCCCAGCGTATCGAGTTTATGCAATGGTATAGCGACTATTTACGGGAGCGATACAACCAGGCATTACAGATGATTCAAGAGAGCAAGGCAGATTAAAAATTCCCTATGCGCGTGAGTAAATATACTGGTTACACTGGTTACCACAAATCTTTACAGATATAACCATATGAATATAAATATAAATACAAAGAAAAAGCGGTAACCAGTTAACGTAAATTTACTGGTTACCAACTGGTTACCACTGGTTACCAATTCATACAGAAGAGATTAACCCTATGAAATACAGTGTATTAGATGTTTTGCTTTCGTTTGCTCGCCTGGACGTGGAAACATAGAGCTTGAGACCGGCACGGAGCAACACGCATAAGAAGCTATCTGAAATCCTACTTCGAGATTTTGAAGTAGGATTTTTACTTATTGAGATAATGAAATTTTTTAATCTTAAACTGAGAATTTCATTAAAAAAAATAATAATAATAGAAAAAAGGCGCGATCTGCACCAATCTAAAATGACCTTAATCAATCTTAATCTAGCCTAATCTATCATAATCAACTATAACTAATTGAAATTTATTAATAAATTTCACTCATACAAAATAAATTCATGAGAAAAAGAGAATTGTCAAGACTAGATAAATGCTGAAAATTCCTTTTTAATTATTTATTCCGATTAAATGCGGAATAAGCGAGTAACCCGCGCTTAATATTGAAAATGGGCGAAATAATTTATTGAAAGAGAAATCTATGTTAATTACAGATCGTCACGGCTATTTTCTAGAATTGAATGACCTTGATAACATTCAATTTATTAGGAAATTGATCGAGATACGCTGTTTTAATTTTTATGAAATAACTTCTCAAGAGGAGGCAGCATATAGAGAACTTGAAAAATTATTGAAGAAGGATTTAATCAGCCATATCACTGATGGGATATTTAAAACACAGGAAGATTATAAGGAAAACCAAATAACATCCTGTCTATATATGCTGATAAAAGCAGCTTCAACAATACCAAAGAAAATAATGACGGCAAAAAAGGCTTTAAAAAGATATATTCAGGGCTTTCAATTAGAAAAACGGGGAATAAAATTAAGGGGAGGTTTCAGAAACAAAGAGGAAGAACATGTGTTTCAAAGGGAGGCAGATAAAAGGATAGAAGAAATTAATCAAAGCCTGATTTATCTTGTCTGTTATCCAACGCATGGAGGAAGCGGGAAAACACAAACACTTTTAAGGAGGATATACCAGGTTTTCCGATATTGCTTAGATATTGATGTAATGAATCTGAAAATCGGGCTAATTAACCGCATTTTTGACATTCTCAAACCTTTGGCAGGCTTGGATAATTATCCTGATGTTCAAACAATACGAAAACACTTAAGCAAAGAGAGTAGAAAAAAATAGACGAACAGCTTGAACTATATCGAAAAGAAAGAGCCGCCGAACTACAAGAGCAGAACGGCGGGCAACAAAAAATATCATTTGTAAGCGATAGACAGCCAAGATCATAACACGGCAATCAAAACAAAAAAATAAAACGCGCCCTTAAAAAAGGCGCGTTTTTTACATGATACGAAAATGCAATAGAAAAAAGGATTTTCACACTATATGAAACATGTAAAAAAAAAGATGTTTTTCATCACTCACTTAGAACATTTTAAATGGATATTATTTCTACACATTGAACAACCCTGTTAAACCCGCAGAAAGGAAGAAAAAATGACAAATGCCGTTTTAAGAGTGGATAGCCTATCACGCACATTTAGTGTTTCAAAAGCCACTGTTTGGAATTGGGTAAACCCTAAGAGCCGCCATTACCGCCCTGATTTTCCAAAGCCTATCAAACTTTCCGCCAACATTACCGGCTGGCTTGCAAGCGAGATTGACGACTATATCGGCAAACTGGCCGCCAAACGCGAAGAGTAGGAGTTTTCGGAGCAATACGCGCGTGCGAAGAATCAGCGTGAATCTATCCCTTTAGACAAAATAAAACCGCCTGAATAGAGGGCTATTCAGACGGTATGGAGGAAAAATCTGATGAAAGTTAATTATACCAACCACAAGGCCAAAACGCCAAGCCAAAAAGAGCGCATTTTAAACCGATTGAAAAAAGGGAGCGTTACATCATGGGAGCTTACCCAAATGGGCATACTTGGCTATAACTCACGCATTTTGGAGCTACGCCAAGAGGGGCATAACATTGTTACCGTGATGGAAGAAATCCAAAACCAATATGGCGAAACCGTGAAGCGCGGGCGGTTTGTATTAATCAATTAAATCAGGAGCTTTAAACATGAATGTTACATACGTAAAAAACAGTTTTTGCAACCCGTCAAAAATTACTGAAAGAGGAAGAGGACAAATGCAGTGAACTGACCGCCCAAATTGAAGCGGCTGAAGCCGGTGTTTCAGAGGCGGAGGCGGTGATCAATGAATTTGCGGGGCTGAGAAGCAAGCGCAAAGGAATATTTGCCGATTTATTGAAGATGGGCAAACCCACAAACACCGAAGAAGCCAAAGAGCTTGATTTAGAGATTGCCGCCAAGCGAGAAGAGGCAGACCGCGCCGCCGATGTGCTGGAAGTACAAAAAGAACTGTTGGAAAGCCTATTTAATGACCGCCGTCAACATCTGAACCGTATTTCAGAGCTTCGCAATTTGCTGGCCGTTTCCCGCTATGAAATGTTTATTGCCGGTATTGAAGAGACCCACTTACCTGAATATTTGGAGGCCGCCCGCGCCTATGCCAAAGCCGCCGCGAAACTGGTAGGAATCGGTAAGGCCGCCATTGAAATGAGAACGAATCTTCAGGAAAACGGTTTGCGGCCTGATTGCCGAAACTATGGGGAATCTATGCCGAATCGAATAATTGATTTACGTTTGCCCGGCTTCTTCAACATGATGGACGGCACAGGCGGGGAAGAAAACGCTATTTTCGACATCTTTAAAGACATGGAGAAAGAAAAAGAAGCGGTTTTCAATAGCTTGAAGTAGCAACACCCAAACAGCCGCCCAAAGGCAGAAAACAGCTATTGGGCGGCTTTTTGAAAGGATTAAGACATGACACCAAAGCAAGAACAGTTTGCCCGCCTGTATGTGGAAACAGGCAATGCAAGCGAAGCATACCGGCAAGCCTACAACACCGACAACATGAAGCCTGAAACGGTAACCAATGAAGCCTATAAGCTGCTACAAACCCCCGATATTTCCGCGATGGTAGATAACCTCAAGGCAGAGGCACGGCAACGCCACGCGGTAACAGTGGACGACCTGTTACACGAACTGGAGCAGGCGCGGGAGGCGGCATTGGCAGCCCCTACACCGCAAAGCAGCGCGGCGGTATCGGCAACGATGGGCAAGGCGAAAATGCTGGGCTTGCTGGTGGATAAGGCGGAAATCAAGGCAGAGGCGGAAATACAGGAAAAGCCGGAAAGTTATGTATCTTCGATTGTGGAATCACTCACGGAGGAAGAGAAAAAGGCAATCATGGACTTAGCCCTTAAGACACATAGGGGCAAATGGGAGGCAGTAACACTTGCAGACATTGCAGCTGTTACAGGTAAAGACACTGATAAGACGTGCTATGCCGTCATTCTTATTACAGCACTGGACAGAATCTAACGCTAAATCGCCCAATCCTGCAAAAACCATTTGACAGATTGAGCTTTGAGAAGCAGAATTAAGTTTCTCTCTCAAATCGTATAGCCCAAAATCAGCAGGGTAAACGCTGATTTTTTATCGCCATTTCCCCTATGCTGTTTGCAGTCTGTTCAAGGCTTCAGACGGCATATCAAAGTCAATGGCGGTGTGTGGTAGCAGCAATGCCCACGCCTGACTATACGCAGGAGAGAGCACCGCCCCCTTTTTGGGCATTCTCAAATCTCAAACGTATAGGAGCATTCCAAATGCAACGCAATTTTTCTCAAGCAGCACCATCAATTCAAAATATTCAAAACCAAGCCCAAACGGTAACCATTTCCCGCGAGCTGGCAAACGACGCGGCAGATGCGCTTTATTTTGCAGACATCCACACAGACGCGGCGCACAAACTGGCAAACGCCATTCGCGCGTTGCTTGACGCAGCCCAGCATCAAACCGACATCAACGAGGCGCGTTACTTTTGCCGAAACGCCGCCAACCTTGCCGATTTGACCATAGCACAGGCGGAGGGATTGGAGAATAACCATCCCTTTAATATTTCAAGTCTTTGTTTCAGCCTTAACGACGCAGTAGCCGCCGCCGATGAAGCACAAGCCCAAACCCTGAAATAAGCCCCAAACCCCATCAAAACCTAAACCGCCATGCCGCCTATTTTTAGGCGGTACGGGCAAACTTCGCCCTAGTGTTTTCATAACTAATTGATTTTATTAGATTCATGTTTTGAACCACTGGAGGCAGAGCAAAGGATAAAACCATGAAACAGACCAATAAATCTGACCGTTTCCGCCGGTATTTAAACCGCGCCTTGCTGGTGTTTTGGGTGTTGCTTTTGGCTTTGGTAGTTCGAGCCTGTAACCAGCCCGCCCACGCCGACACGGAGCAACTGGAGCAGGAAACGCCCGCAATATGGGAAACAGACCCGATGGCCGGAATTGTTTTAGAACCTGTATCAGAGGAGGCAGAGCAATGAAAACCATCACGGAGAAGCTGGCAAACCAGTTAAACAGCAAAGAAAAGGCAATCGCAGCGGTGGACGTTGTAAGCACTATATTGCTGATCGTGAATGACGGAGCAAGCCAAAAAGAGGCGATTCATACCGTATCAGCCATAGCCCGCGAAGCTATGGACAGATTCGAGGAGGTAGGAAAATGAAACCGACTTATCAAGACATTAAAGCCGCCGCACAATACCGCTGGCAGGAAATCCACGCCGCATTAGGCATAGACCCGCGATACCTGAAAAACAAACACCAGCCCTGCCCCGCGTGTGGAGGGAAAGACCGTTTCAGATATGACGATAAGGACGGAAACGGCACATTCATTTGCACCCATTGGGAGAACGGCGCGGGCGATGGTTTCGGCTTGGTAATGCACTATATGCAATGCGACTTTCAGACGGCCTTGAAGCAGGTTTCAGGCGTTTTAGGCATGGGCAATGCAGACCCCTTGCCGATACCGCCAACACGCCCACAAGAGCAACCACGCCCCGAAAAAGACCAAATCGAGAAACTGGCGGCATTGTGGAGAAGCACAGAACCTATCCGCCCCGATTCCCCCATTATCCGGTATTTGAAATCGCGCGGTTTGGGCATGGCGCATTTACCCGAAAACATCCGTTTTTTGAGAGAGGCGGATTATTGGACGACAGGCGAAGATAAGCCGCTTTTGCTTGGCCGTTACCCCTGTATGGTTTGCGCTATCCGCGATATGGACGAGGAGCTACAAGGCTTGCACCTGACCTATTTGCGGGCGGGCTATGACAAGCCATGCGGAGAGGACGGACTACACGCCCCGCGCTATCAGAAGCTGGCAATCAAAGACCCCGAAACAGGCGAAGCCCTACCCGCCAAGAAAATGCGAAACCGTAAGCAAGGCAGCATATCGGGGCAAGCCGTCCACTTGTTCCCGATTCCTGAAAACGGCCGGCTTGTCATTGCAGAGGGAATAGAGACCGCCCTTGCCGCGCGTGAATTGTACAAGGCTTACGATTGGGGCTTATACGCAGCCTTGAGCGCAAACAGCATGGCAAATTTTCAGTTTTTGCACAGTATAAAAGAGATTGTAATTATTGCCGATAACGACACGCCCCGCCCTGTTGGTTACAGAGCCGCTTATGACTTGGCAATGCGAGCCATTAAGCAGGGAATCAAGGCGAGCATATGGCAAAGCAAAACGCCAGGCTATGACGCACTGGACGAACTGAACGAGAAGAAGCAATCAGACAACCATTTCGGAGGACAGACAGCATGAAAAATACCGAAACAGCGAAGCAGGAAAGCACCAACGACTACAACCTTGAAAATATCGAGCCATTCCGCCCGCGCCCTCACTTTGAAATCGACCATCGGGGCGTATGGTGGGTAAACGTTAGAACCGACAAAGACGGCGATATTATCGAAGCAGAGCCGCTATTTCTTTCCGACCCTATCGACATTATAGGCACGGGGCAAGACAATGACGGCGCGTATTATCGGATTATCAAGTTTAAAGACAAAATCACACGCCGGCATAAAACCGCCGCCATACCACAAGCAGAAATCGGCACAGTTCAAGGCTGGCAGCGTTTGCAGAATTTCGGCCTAGTCATCATGAGCGGACGGGTAAAAAAGGAAAGAATGGCGGACTATTTGCAGAAAGAGGGAAGCCAGGCGGCCTTTACCATTACCGACCGCGCCGGGTGGAACGGGGAAGCCTACATACTGGCAGGCGGGGAAGCTATTAACGCAGACGGCACAAACATTCTATACAACGGAGACACCAGCCAAAAAGACGGTTACACAGAAAAAGGCAGCCTCAAGGAATGGCAGGAACAGGCCGCACGATACGCAGAGAACAATAGCCGCCTATGCCTGGCACTAGGATTAAGCATGGCCGCGCCATTCTTGGCACTTTTGAACGAAGAGGGCGGCGGCTTCCATTTGGCGGGCGATTCCTCAAAAGGCAAAACAACCGCCGCGCGGCTTGCCTTGAGCGTATGGGGCGACCCTGAAACCACTAAAGGCAATTGGGACACTACCCCGCTTGGCTTGCAAAATTTAGCTTTAGCCCGTAATGATGGCTTGCTGATGTTAGATGAAATCGGGCAAACAGCCGACCCCCGAAAAATCCCGCAAATGGTTTACAGCGTTATCAACGGCGTTTCAAAAACACAGGGCGCAATCTGATCCTTTCGACCGGCGAAATAAACCCTGAAAGCCTGATAGGAGACCGCGCCCAATGGAAAGCGGGTAACCATGTTAGATTGCCTGACATACAGGCAGAGGCAAGATTTGGCATTTACGACACGTTACACGGCTTCGCAGATGGCGCGAAACTGTCGGAGCATATCAACCAAGCCACAGCCAAGCAGCGAGGAACAGCAGGCCGCGCCCTTATCCGCCAAATCCTCAAAGACGGAAAAGAAGCCGCCGCCCAAGCCGTAGAAGCTAGCCGCGCCCGATTCCTTGAGACCTTGCCACCAATGGAGGGACAGGCGCGAAGAATTGCCCGCCGCTTTGCCCTTTTGGCCGCCGTCTTGGAATATGCCGCCCCTATTACCGGCATGAGACAAGGAGCAGGAGAAGCAGGAGTAAGGCAGTGTTTCAATGAATGGCTTGAAGAAAACGGCACAGGAAACCGCGAAGATCGCCGGATTATTGAACAAGTAATCGCCTTTATGGACGTTAACGCCCTGTCTATGCGCTTTTCAGACTGGAACAGCCAAACCGTAAACCGCGATCATGCAGGTTATCGGAAACAAGAGGGAAGCATAGATGAGTATTGGATAATCCCCGTAGTCTTTGAAGATGAAGTCTGTAAAGGATATAGCCAGCGCAAAGTATGTGAAGTCCTACATACTCGCAGATGGTTGAAGAAAGCCGATAACGGCAGATGGCGACACCAGCGCAAAAAAAACGGCGTTGCAAGCCGATTCTATGTTTTGATGGAAAAAGCCCCGCCCGACTTTGACGAATAACCAAGAGCAAGCCCGCTATTACCGACAATGGCGGGCTTTTTTACGTCCAAACATTCAGGCAGACCAACCAAGAAAGCATAAAACCAACAGAAAGCCCCAAAAACTCAAAAATTAGGGCTGTTTGACCCTTTCCCTATACCTACCCTACCCAATCAATGAAACACGCTTACAGCGCGATTTTAGCCTATTTACGCCATATCTACCAAAAAGACAGGCAGTGGAATAAATAATTTCGACACCAATACGCGCGCGCGAGAAAAGCAGCCCCTTGAATTTTTCAAGTCCATAAAAAGAAAGCAAAAAACGGCGGGTAACCACTTAACCGGCACTGGTAACCAATGACAAAGGCACAACTGGTTACCTCATTATCTTTGATTTATAAGGGTTTTTAGGGGCTGGTAACCAGGTAACCAGAGTAACCAGTGCTTTTTGTATATATATATACTTTTTCTTTATTCTTGCCCCTTGCTGCTTATTTGTATAAAATTTGATACATGAACAGAGAGAAGCCGATTGAATGGCGTGATACATCACTGGAAGACCTTAAAACATTCCCGCTTGAGGCGGTAAAGCATTTCGGTTATGAGTTGGGGTTAATCCAAAATGGCTTAGAGCCGACAGACTTTAAACCGATGATTAGTTTTGGCAGCGGAGTTATGGAACTTAGAAAACGTTTGCCCGATGGAGCATTTAGAGTGGTTTATGTGGCTAAGTTTGAAAAAGCCGTCTATGTATTGCACAGCTTCCAAAAGAAAAGCCAAAAAACCGCCCCGAAAGACACAGCAATCATCAAGAGCCGATATAGAGCATTGATACAGGAGATAGGAAAATGACATCGAAAACCACGCACATTACACCGGTAGGCGGTAATGTTTTTGCCGATTTGGGTTTTCAGCCTGACGAAGCCGCCAAACTCAAGGCGCATAGTGATATGATTATCAGAACCAAGTTACAGCTTGCCGAAAGCGTCAGCGCATGGATAAAAGAGCAGAGCTTGAAACAGGAACAGGCGGCAGAAATCTTTAACACCAGCCGCCCCCGTGTTTCTGATTTGATAAACGGCAAAATCAGCAAGTTCACGATAGATGCGTTATTAACCATGCTTGCTAAGACAGGCAAAACGGCGGAACTGAATATCAGCCGCTAATTTGATGGCGAACAGCTAAAACGGAGTAATGCTTACCCCTGAAAATTTTGACTTTGACAAAATGGGGGTGTATTTGGGGGTATTTTTCCAAATTCATGAAATTATATGTATAAATATCAATATATTAATTATTTAGTTCGAGTCTCTCCGTAGCACCATTAACAATAAATAAATCAAGCAATTAATACACATTGGAACAATTTAGGGACGCAAAATACAGGCCACCTGATTTAACCAGGTGGCTTTTTTATTGGGCTTGGATAAATTTAAAACCATATAAATCAGAATCTTGCAATATATTCAAAAACCTCTTGCATTACCGTGAAAACATCGGTTACACGCCAAACAACCTGAAGGAATTGCGCCATAAATACGGCTTGACGCAAAAGTGGGTTGCCGAGATTACGGGCGTAACTTTGGCGACGGAACAAAAGCGGGAGGTGGCAATGGGTTTGAAAGCGCATTGCGATATGCCGCACACGCGTTGGTTGGTTTTGTTGGAATATTTGGGGAATCTTTAAATCGGTTTTGTTTGAATAACATCGGAATAATGCCGTCTGTAAGCAAATTTGCTTCAGGCGGCTTTTTATTTGCCCCGAGAAATGGTTTGTCGGTGTGTTTTTTGTGTAACTTATATGTGAATGGAAAAGGCGAGAAGAGGGTTGGGCAATGAATGATTTGGTCAGATACGATCCGTTGGAACACGGGCAGCTTGCTGGGGGGTGAAGAAGTATCGCGGCTTTACTGAAAAAGATGCGCGAGAGGCTTCCGATGATTGGGCGTTGACGCGCGGGTTTAAAAATTCTGCACGTTCGGTGCGTATGGCGTGGAATGCTTTTACGCGCGATACAGAGGAACTCAGCCAACTGAAGGCTGAGGATATGGATTATCGGAAGATTCAGGAGGGGCGTAAGTCTCAGGCTCGCAGGGAGCTTGGCGTGGCTTGGGATAAGGGCGAAGGTGTCGGTGTGGTGGACAAGGCGACGATGAGGCTTGGCGGCGGTATTTTGAATATGGGCAGGAAAGCCGCCGAGAAGGCTGTATTAAAGAAAATGGGCGTTGCGGCGGCTAAGGGAATGCCTGAATTTGCGGCTTTAACGGCTAAGGAGTCCGTCAAGGGCGGATTGGGCGGTGCGGCATGGCACGCGTCGGCTTTGCACGAGTTGCGCGGCGTGGTGGCGCAGTGGAACAGGAAGCATTCGGAGCGTGCCATTAAGTCGAAAAATATTATGTCAAGCATGAGGAACCGGCAACGACCGTTGCGGGGGCGAAAGACGGCATCTACCTGCCGGACAGCCGGTCGGATGCGCGGACGGACGGCGGTTTTGCCTTCGGGTATTGAGGAAGTCCCGAACCTGAAAACGGTTCGGGCTTTTTTTAGGCGGTTGAATGCCGCCGATGCGCTTGGTTTAATGGGGTTTTTAACGGAAAGGTACGGTATGGCCAATACGCTTTATGATACTTCCCGCCAGATGTTCTTGGAGGGGCAGTTGAACCGGGCGGATGATACGGTCAAGGTCGCTTTGGTGGATACCAATGCTTATACGCCGAATGTGGCGACACATAAGCATACCGACGATAAACATGCAAACAACCTTATTTCAATGGATGTATATCAGTATATGGCAAACGGTTTTTCTTCAGGCGTTACTATCGGCGCATCAGTCGGCATTGCAGTTGTCAGTATCAAGTCCGAGCAGTACGGAATTTTGCGAATCCTGCATTCTGCAACGGATAGGGTACAAAACCTGATAAAAAATACATGCCGTCTGAAGCTGTTGCAAACAAAGGGGATGATGTCCGACTTTGGTCGGCGGTTCGGTTTCAGACGGCATGGTTTATTTTTCGACGGGCAGCCCGAAATGCAGGTAGGCGCGTTCGGTCGCCATCCTGCCGCGCGGGGTGCGTTGCAAAAAGCCTTGTTGGATGAGGTAGGGTTCGATAACGTCTTCGATGGTGTCCGTAGATTCGCCGATGGCGGCGGCAACGTTGTCCAAACCGACGGGGCCGCCGCCGAATTTGTGCAAAACGGCTTCGAGGAATTTCCTGTCCATCACGTCCAGCCCCTGCGCGTCCACATCCAGCATACTTAAAGCGGCATCGGCGACGGCGGCATCGATCATGCCATTGTTTTTCACATCGGCGAAATCGCGCACGCGGCGCAACAGGCGGTTGGCGATGCGCGGCGTGCCCCTGCTGCGTTTGGCGATTTCTTCCGCGCCTTCTTCGGACATATCGAGCTGCAACAGTTGTGCCGAACGGCTGACGATGGTGGTAAGGTCGCGGTTTTCGTAAAACTCGAGGCGGGAGACGATGCCGAAGCGGTCGCGCAACGGATTGGTCAGCATACCGGCGCGGGTGGTCGCGCCGACAAGCGTGAAGGGCGGCAGGTCGATTTTGACGGAACGGGCGGCGGGCCCTTCGCCTATCATAATGTCGAGCCGGTAGTCTTCGAGCGCGGGGTAGAGGATTTCTTCCACAACAGGGCTTAGCCGGTGGATTTCGTCGATAAACAATACGTCGTGCGGATCAAGGTTGGTCAAAAGGGCGGCGAGATCGCCGGCGCGTTCGAGGACGGGACCGCTGGTTTGGCGCAAATTTACGCCCAACTCTTTGGCGATGATGTGGGCAAGGGTGGTTTTGCCCAGTCCGGGCGGGCCGAAAAGCAAAACGTGGTCGAGTGCTTCGCCGCGTTTTTTGGCGGCTTGGATGAAAATGGCGAGCTGCTCTTTGGCTTTATGCTGCCCGATGTAGTCGTCCAGCGTTTTGGGGCGGAGGGCGCGTTCGAGCAGTTCTTCCTGTGCGGAGGCGGTTTGGGCGGCAACGATGCGTTGCGGTTGCGCGGCGGTCAGGTTGTCGGTTTGCAGCATAGTGTTCCCTTTGTCGGGTATGTCGTCCGAACGGTCGGCGGCGTTTCAGACGACATTGAAAAGATAACGGTCAAAAGCGTTTTATCCGCGCGTTTCGCGCCAAACGAGATAGTCGCGCAGGGGCGGCATAGGCGGGTTGATGCAGTGGGGGCAGATGCCGGTGGTGTCTTCGTCGTCGCTGTCGATGTGGTAGGCGTTGGGATCGAAGCGGACTTGCTGCATTACCGCCTGCGCCAATGCCTGCGCCTGAACAACGTCGAAATTGAATTTTTCGAGGATTTCGTTCAACAGGCGGATTTCGCCCTCGCTGAATTCCGCGCTGTGTTTTAGGATAAGGCGTTGATAATCTTCATTGTTGATTTTAGGCAATAAATCGGTTTTCAGAGGCATGATTTTATGTCGGGGGCGGAATGGCTGAAGCGTGAATTATAGCGGATATGGCGGCGGCCGTTGTAAAGCTTGGATTGGGTATCGTCCTCAAAATTTTCAAGTGGCTGCATTGTGCGTTGTATTTCCGCTGATACCCTGCTTGCTTTTCGGCTTTTTCGTCCATAGGTAATCCTTGATTTTTAAAACCGTTGCAGTAAAATGGTTCGTAGAAAGGTTGGCGAAAGGGGCGCGGTGTTCTGCCACCCCTTGTTATTTCAGTTTTTCATTAGTAGGCTGGAGTGCAAACTAACAAAAGAAACAAGAATAAAATAACTTTCGCCATTTCTTCAAGCCTCCTTACAATATGACCAATATAAGTCTAATTTGAATTGTAAAAATTACATTCTTAATAATTAAAGCAATCAAGTCATTATTTCATGAAAGGTATCAACATGGGAATTACATCCAAAAAAATCCAATTTATCACATTAGCAGCCTTAATGTGCGTGGGTAATGCTATGGCTTCTGATCAACAAATTGATAAAGCGGAAGAATGTTATAAACAGCGAAGCTGAAGCTGAAACTAATACTCAAAAAAACCTAGCTATATGGACGTAATGGGCAAAGAAAATTTTATAAAATGGAATCAAATGAGTAGAAATTTTCATTTATATCCAAACTATCCAGACCTTTTGTTTGTAGGTAAATATGTCAATGATTCAACCACACTTACACCTCTTGATGAACAAACGGAATATTATGCAACCGTTATTGATATGAAACCTAGCAGCACTGTTGTTCGTACTAATCCGAATTATGATGAAGGATTAAATAATTATCAATTAACACGCCAATACAAGGAAGATTATCCGGGATTTGGTTTGACTATTGGAAATTTATCAGGTGCTGTTTCATCCCAATTGACACACCATAATGATGTTCAAACACGTAATACTTCAATAGGCGCAGGTTTGGTTGGATTGATTGTTGGTTCGATATTTGGAAATGCAAAGTATGATAATGCCATGAAAAAAAGCATGTCAGAAAATTATAAAACCGTAAATACTACATTCATCTATTTTAAAATCAATGACCCAAAATTGGTAAAAAATACAGGTCGATTTAGCCAAAGCAACGACAACTTATTGAAAAGCGGAAATTGGAAAATAGGTGATACCATTCGATTCTATAAAGAAAATCACATTTGGATGTTTGAAAAGAAATAAACTATTTTAATAAAGACTAAGGAAATTTTATGAAAAATATGAATGGAAATAAAATCAAGCAATGTAACGACCCAAGACATTTTTCAATTCCATTGCTTATATCTATACCAAATGGACAAATCTATAAATATAAATGCCCTACTTGCAATCATATCACTGAATTACATGGATCAGGCGTTAACTGTTGATTAAAAATATATTTAATAACAAATTGATTATAACAACAATATTTTTCCTATTTATTATAATAGGATATGTTGCTGGATTTATTGATTATAATCAATTTGGCATTTATCCAAGAACTTTTTCATTTAATTCCATATATGGAATTGCTATGTCATGGACAATGCATGGTAACTGGAATCATTTGGAAAATAATTTATTGATATTAATTCAATTGATTATTCCATTTGTGATATTTGAAAAACAGTTGATAAAGAAATTCTGGCAATTGATTTTGATTTCAGGATGTTTTACTTGGATATTAGGCACATCCAACACTATCCATATAGGTGCTTCCAGCTTGATTTTTGCATTAATTGGATATATTCTGTCAACAGGCATATGTACTATTTTAAATATAATCGACCTTCGTTTTAAAATAACTAAAGCTAACCATAATATATTGCAATCCAACAATAAATATAATAATAAATAAATATAATAATATTAAAGGTATTATTTATTTTGGTTTATCTTGCTTTTCAATATTTGAACTTGGATATTTGCAATCTATATTAAATGGATTGTTTCCACAGTCATCCGATGAAATTTCTTTTCTATCCGATAAGCCCCCGAAGCTAGCACTTCGGGGCTTTGCTTTATCGAATTAATGTCTTTCCGTCTTTTCTTACTCCGTACGAAACGCTTTTTGCAGCGGGGCGATTCGTGCCAACCGCGCACGGTCGATTTCTTCGGCGATAAGGTGCGCTTTTCCCTGCGCGCGGCATTCGGCAGCGATTTTGCCCGAATCCGCCTGATTGGCGGTTTCGAGCAGGGCGAGCCAGTGCGCGCGTTGCGGGTAGGGCGTGTGTTCGCGGTTCAGACGGCCTTGCGTATCGGCGATACAGACGTTCAATGCCGTCTGAAAACGCTCGGGACGGCGGAAGGCATCGGTTTTTTTCAATACGTTCAGAATGGTTTGGCTTTTAAGCTGTCCGACTTGGTGGAAAATAATGTGCCAACGGCAAACCAATTCGGCAAGCTCGGCGCAATGTTTCGGCGCACGCAGCCGATGATTGACTTCGCGCACGGGTTTGACGCCGTTGATGTCGTGTCCGTAGTGGCGCGGCAGGATGTCGGGCGGCGTTTTGGCTTTGCCCAAGTCGTGCAGCAGGGCGGCATAGCGTTCGGGCAGGCTCAAACCCATATCGGCGGCGCGTTGCAGCGTCATCAGGGTATGGATGCCGCTGTCGATTTCGGGATGGTAGTCGGCGCGTTGCGGCACGCCGAAGAGGGCATCGACTTCGGACAGCAAGACTTTAAGCGCGCCGCATTCGCGCAACACTTCAATCATCCTGCGGGGATTTTTCTCCATCAAGCCTTTTGCCAATTCCTGCCAGACGCGTTCGGCAACCAATGCGTCCGCTTCGCCGTTTTCGACCATTTTCCGCATCAGCTTCATGGTTTCTTCGGCGATTTCAAATCCGTAGCGCGCGGCAAAGCGGGCAGTGCGCAGAATGCGGACGGGGTCTTCGTCAAAGGCGGGGGAAACGTGGCGCAAAATGCCTGCCTTTAAATCCTGTTGTCCGCCGAAAGGGTCGATAATCTTGCCGTCCGCATCTTGCGCCATCGCGTTGATGGTCAGGTCGCGGCGCATCAAGTCCTGCTCCAGCGTAACGTCTTTGTCGGCGTGGAAACTGAAACCGGCATAGCCCTTGGCGGTTTTGCGCTCGGTACGGGCGAGGGCGTATTCTTCGTGGGTTTTGGGATGAAGGAATACGGGAAAATCTTTGCCGACCGGCTGGAAGCCTTGCGCCAGCATGGTTTGCGCGTCTGCGCCGACGACCACCCAATCGCGGTCTTTGACGGGCAAGCCCAAAAGATAATCGCGGACTGCGCCGCCGACGAGGTAAGTCTGCATATGCTTCCTATTTTAAAGTTATCAATAATGCCGTCTGAAGAGGCTTCAGACGGCATTGTTTCAACCGGAGGGTATTTTGTGCGTTTATGCTACGCCTTTTTTCTCCAAGTAACTTTCGTAATCGCCCAAGTAGTGTTCATATCCACCTTTGCCATCCAATTCAATGATTTGGGTAGCCAGTGAAGATACAAACTGACGGTCGTGCGAGACGAAAATCAGCGTGCCGTTGTATTTTTCCAGTGCCATGTTCAAGGATTCGATGCTTTCCATGTCCATATGGTTGGTCGGTTCGTCCATCACCAAAACATTGGGTTTCAGCAGCAGCAGTTTGCCGTAAAGCATACGGCCTTTTTCGCCGCCGGAGAGGACTTTCACTTTTTTTACCACGTCGTTGCTGCCGAAGAGCAAACGCCCCAAAGTGCCCCGGATGACTTGTTCGTCGTCACCTTCCTGCCCCCATTGGCGCATCCATTCGCTCAAATCCATATCGACGTCGAAGTCGTTTTCATGGTCTTGCGGGTAGTAGCCGACACTGGCTTTTTCCGCCCATTTGATGCTGCCTTCGTCCGGCAACAGGCCGTCTGAATATTTGGGGTTGTACGCGCCGGCCAAGAGTTTCAGCAAGGTAGATTTACCTGCGCCGTTCGGGCCGATGATGGCAAGGCGTTGGCCTGCTTCAAGGATGAAGTTCAGGTTTTTAAACAACTGGGTTTCAAAACGTTTGGCCAGTTTTTCAACTTCCACAGCCTGACGGTGCAACTTGGCTTTTTCATCGGCTTCAAAACGGATATACGGGTTTTGGCGGGTGGAAGGTTTGACTTCGACCATTTCCGATTTGATTTTGTCGGCCTGTTTCAGACGGCTGGTTGCCTGACGGGCTTTGGATTTATTGGCAGAGAAGCGGGCGACGAACTCTTGCAGCTCTTGCAGTTTCTCTTTGGCTTTGGCGTTGTCTTTCAGGGCGCGCTCACGCGATTGGGCGGAAGCGAGCATGTAGTCGTCGTAGTTGCCCGGATAGATGGTGATGGTGTTGTAGTCCAAATCCGCCATGTGGGTGCAGACTTCGTTCAAAAAGTGACGGTCATGCGAGATGATAATCATGGTGGAGTCGTATTGGTTCAACACGCCTTCCAACCAGCGGATGGTATTGATGTCCAAGTTATTGGTCGGTTCGTCCAAGAGCAATACGTCTGGTTTGGAGAACAGGGCTTGCGCCAGCAATACGCGCAGTTTGAAACCCGGGGCGACTTCCGCCATGGTCGCATTGTGCAAATCTTCGGAAATGCCCACGCCGCTCAACAGTTCGGCGGCGCGCGCTTCGGCGGTGTAGCCGTCGTACTCGGCGAACTTGGCTTCTAGTTCGGCGGCTTTCATGTAATCGTCTTCGGTGGCTTCGGGGTTGGCGTAAATCGCATCACGTTCGGTCATCGCCGCCCACATTTCGGTGTGCCCCATCATCACCACGTCCAGCACGCGCATGTCTTCGTAGGCAAACTGGTCTTGGCGCAGCTTACCCAAGCGTACGCCGTTTTCAATCGCCACTTCGCCCGCAGTCTGTTCCAAATCGCCGCCGAGGATTTTCATGAAGGTGGATTTGCCCGAACCGTTCGCGCCGATCAAGCCGTAGCGGTTGCCTTCGCCGAATTTGACGGATACGTTTTCAAACAGCGGCTTCGCGCCGAACTGCATGGTAATGCCGTTGGTAGAAATCATTATTGGTAAAGCCTTTATTGAACAAGAGATTAATTTTTCGAATTTTCGGATTGTAACATAAGCGCACTGCCGTCTGAAACAGACGGGCAAATTTTCAGACACTTATAGTAAAATGTCCGTTTTATTATTTCAGGCAAAAGGTTTTCAAATGATAATCCTTCACGGCATTCCAAATTGCGATACGGTCAAAAAAGCCAAAAACCGGCTTACCGGATACGGCTTGGAGTTTGAATTTCGGGATTTTAAGAAACAGAGGCCGTCTGAAGCGGAAATCTGCTCGTGGCTGGAACAAGTGCCTTTGGAAACCCTGCTCAACAAACGGGGAACCACATGGCGCAAACTTGATGCCGAAACACAGCAAAAAGCCCTGTCCTCGACAGCGGAGGCCGTCAAACTGATGTCCGAAATGCCGAGCCTGATCAAGCGTCCCGTATTGGAGTGCGGCAGCAGGGTTTACGTCGGCTTCAGCGAAGAAACCTACGACGGCATCTTCAACCGGCAAGCCCCGTGCAGACAGGGATAAAAACCGTTACAATACCCGACTTGAATTTCCCGTTCCCATTCTATATCCCGATTTAAAATATGTTCCATTCCATCGAAAAATACAGAACGCCCGCCCAAGTCCTTTTGGGGCTGATTGCATTAACCTTCGTCGGCTTCGGGGTCAGCACGGTATCCCATCCGGGCGCCGACTACATCGTCCAAGTGGGCGACGAAAAAATCAGCGATCATTCGATTAATGTCGCCATGCAAAATGAACAGGCTGACGGCGGCAGCCCGTCACGCGATGCCGTATTCCAATCCCTGCTGCAACGCGCCTATCTGAAACAGGGCGCGAAGCTGATGGGCATTTCGGTTTCTTCCGAACAAATCAAGCAGATGATTGTGGATGATCCCAATTTCCACGACGCAAACGGCAAATTCAGCCATGCTCTTTTGAGCCAGTACCTTTCGCAACGCCATATGTCGGAAGACCAGTTCGTCGAGGAAATCCGTAACCAATTCGCATTGCAGAATTTGGTAAACCTTGTTCAAAACGGTGTCTTGGTCGGCGACGTGCAGGCGGAACAGCTGATCAGGCTGACGCAGGTCAACCGCACCATCCGTTCGCACACCTTCAATCCCGACGAGTTCATCGCCCAAGTCAAAGCGTCTGAAGCCGATTTGCAGAAATTTTATAATGCAAACAAAAAAGACTACCTGCTGCCGCAGGCAGTCAAATTGGAATATGTCGCCCTGAATCTGAAGGATTTTGCAGACAAGCAGACCGTCAGCGAAACAGAAGTGAAAAATGCGTTTGAAGAGCGCGTGGCGCGTTTGCCGGCAAATGAAGCCAAACCTTCTTTCGAGCAGGAAAAAGCCGCCGTCGAAAACGAATTGAAAATGAAAAAGGCGGTTGCCGACTTCAATAAGGCAAAAGAAAAGCTGGGCGATGATGCGTTCAACCATCCTTCCTCGCTTGCCGAAGCCGCCAAAAACAGCGGTTTGAAAGTGGAAACTCAAGATACGTGGTTGAGCAGGCAGGACGCGCAAATGTCCGGTATGCCCGAAAACCTGATCAATGCCGTATTCAGCGACGACGTATTGAAGAAAAAACACAATTCCGAAGTATTGTCTATCAATAATGAAACCGCATGGGTCGTCCGTGCCAAAGAAGTCCGCGAAGAAAAAACCTTACCGTTTGAAGAAGCCAAAGATGCGGTGCGTCAGGCTTATATCCGCGCTGAAGCCGCCAAACTTGCCGAAAACAAGGCAAAAGAAACGCTGGCGCAGTTGAGCGGAGGCAAGGCAGTTGACGTGAAATGGTCGGAAGTGTCTATTTTGGGCGCGCAGCAGGCAAGGCAGTCCATGCCGCCCGAGGCTTATGCGGAACTGCTGAAAGCAAAACCTGCAAACGGCAAACCCGCCTATGTCAGACTGACCGGCCTGCCGGCACCCGTGATTGTCGAAGTACAGGCTGTAACGCCGCCCGATGATACCGCCGCGCGCATCCCGCCTGCGAAACAGGCTTTGGCGCAACAGCAGTCTGCCAATACCTTCGACCTGCTGATCCGCTATTTCAACGGCAAAATCAAACAGACCAAAGGAGCGCAATCGGTCGACAACGGCGACGGTCAGTAATTGACACTTTTGTTGACGACATAACGGTCGGAATATTCCGACCGTTTTCCCATATGGCGGAGTATGATGAATTCCAAAAAACAGGATGCCTTCCAAAGGCTGATAGGTGCGCTGAAAGTATTGCCCAACGTCGGGCCGAAATCGGCACAGCGGATGGCGTACCATCTGTTGCAGCACAAGCGCAAAGAGGCTGAAGAGCTGGCGGATGCCTTACAGACGGCATTGAGACAGGTTCACCATTGCGCGAGGTGCAACACGTTTTGCGAAGGCGGATTGTGCGATATTTGTGCCGATGAAACACGCGACGGTCGGCGGCTGATGGTGGTGCATATGCCTGCCGACGTGTCGAATATGGAAGCGGCAAACTGCCACGACGGGCTGTATTTCGTCCTAATGGGGCAAATCAATACGGCATTGGGAATAGACGTATCCGCCATCGCATTGGACAGGCTGGCGCAACGGCTGGGTAGCGGGGAAGTCGAAGAAATCATTATTGCAACCGCTTTTACCGCAGAAGGCAATGCCACGGCGTATGTCCTGTCCGAGTTTTTCAAAAACCTGCCTTACAAAGTCAGCAGGCTGTCGCAGGGCATCCCCTTGGGAGGCGAATTGGAATATGTCGATGCGGGAACGCTGGCGCAGGCGGTGTACGAACGGCGGCTGATTAAAGAAGGCGGGGCGTAACGCCGCCAATGCAAAATGCCGTCTGAAGCCTTCAGACGGCATTTTTCCGGGCGGTTTACTTGCAGTTGAGCCCTTGAATCTGCAACGCGCCTCCGTTGCCGACTTTGAACACGCACTGCGTCGCGCTGCTGCCGGACACGGTAATGCTGCCGCTGCCGCCGTTCAGGCTGACAGGTTCCTTAACGCCCATACCGACTGCCGTTGCCGCCAGTTTTTGCGCGTCGGCTTCGGAATAAGGCGTGTTGTTGGCATCGATTTTGATTTCTTTGGCGTAGGCAGCCGCAGCGGCGGATAAGGCGATGGCGCACAAAGCAAAAGCAGTTCGGATATTCATTGTTTTCCTCAAGAAACGGTTTTTCTGAAGGAAAGGATAGGGCAGTTTGACGCGTTGTGCAAGTTTTCCGCCCGCTCTGCCGCCCCGTCCCCCGCACTCGGGCGTTCGAACGCTGCCGGGGTTTTACGGTACAATAAACTTTTGCCGCCGCCCCCAAACCGCCGTCCGGGGCGGCACGTTTGCAGACATTTTTAAGGTAGCGTTATGTTTTCTCTAGAGGCTTGGATAGGCTTGAGGTATCTCAGGGCGAAAAAGCGCAACGGCTTTATGTCGTTTATCACGATGGTTTCGATTGCCGGAATCGCCTTGGGCGTAACCGCGCTGATTGTCGTCTTGTCGGTTATGAACGGCTTTCAGAAAGAAATACGCGGGCAGCTCCTGAATGTCGCGCCGCACGCCGAAATCGGCTATATCGACAATACGGATACGGATTGGCGCAACCTGCTTCGGTTTACCGAAAACCGCAAAGGTATTTTGGCTGCCGCGCCCTATGTTTCCAATCAGGCATTGCTGGCAAACGCGGGCGAAATCAGGGGCGTGCAGATGCGCGGCATTTTGCCGTCTGAAGAGCGCAAAGTGGTGGAATACGGCGACAAAATGCCGGCAGGCAAGTTTGAAGACCTGATTCCGGGCGAGTTTGACATTATCCTCGGTGTCGGTTTGGCGGAGGCTTTGGGTGCGGAAGTCGGCAATAAAGTTACCGTCATCACGCCGGAGGGCAACGTTACCCCTGCCGGAGTCGTGCCGCGCCTGAAGCAGTTTACCGTGGTCGGTCTGGTCAAGACGGGCGTTTACGAAGTGGACAACTCATTGGCGATGACGCATATCCAAGACGCGCGCGTACTGTACCGCTTGGATAAGGAAGTTGCGGGGCTGCGGCTGAAACTCGCCGACCCGCAAAACGCCCCCGCCTTGACGGCAACACTGATTCCGGAGGCGCAAAGGGACGCGGTTTGGGTGCGCGATTGGACGTACAGCAACCGCAGCTATTTTGAGGCGGTCGAACTGGAAAAACGGATGATGTTCATCATCCTGACGCTGATTATCGCCGTGGCGGCGTTCAACCTTGTCTCTTCCTTGGTAATGGCGGTTACGGAAAAGCAGGCGGACATTGCGATTTTGCGGACTTTGGGTCTTTCCCCTGCCGGCGTGATGAAGATTTTTATGGTGCAGGGCGCGTTTTCAGGCTTTTTCGGCACGCTGGCGGGTGTGGTCTGCGGCGTGTTGTTGGGCTGGAATGTGGGAAGGATTGTTGCATTTTTTGAACGTTTGTTCGGTGTCCACCTCATTAATTCTCAGGTTTATTTTATCGACTACCTGCCCAGCGATGTCGATATGGGCGACGTTGCCCTGATTGCCTGCATTTCCTTGGGACTGTCTTTCGTTGCCACGCTCTACCCGAGCTGGCGCGCGTCAAAAACCCAACCGGCGGAGGCTTTGCGTTATGAGTGAGTTGATTTTGAAATGCGAAGGCGTGGGCAAACGCTATCGGGACGGCGGTTTGGATGTTCCGGTTCTGCATGGTCTGAATTTGGAAATCCGTGCCGGAGAAAGTACCGGCATCGTCGGCTCTTCGGGCAGCGGAAAATCGACACTGCTGCATATTTTGGGTGGGCTGGATATGCCGTCTGAAGGCAGGGTGCTGCTGATGGGCGAGGATTTGCGTGCCTTAAACCAGCGGCGTTTGGGCGATTTGCGCAACCGCCATCTCGGTTTCGTGTACCAGTTCCACCATCTTCTGCCCGAATTTTCGGCACTGGAAAACGTGATGATGCCCCTTCTAATCGGCAAAAAAAGCCGTGAAGAAGCTGCGGAGGCAGCAATGGCGATGCTGGAAAAGGTCGGACTGAAACACCGTTCGGCGCACCGCGCAGGCGAACTGTCCGGCGGTGAGCGGCAGCGTGCCGCCATTGCACGCGCCTTGGTTACGCAACCCAAATGCCTGCTTGCCGACGAACCGACCGGCAACCTCGACCGGGCAAACGCCAGGAATGTTCTGGATATGATGCTGGAACTGAAAACAGAATTGGGGACAGGGCTGGTGGTCGTAACGCACGACGACGAACTTGCCGGCCGCTTCGGGAGCGTTATGGAGATGAAAGACGGCAGCCTGCACCCCAAACAGGGCGCAAACGCCTAAACAGCCGAAACAACACCGCGCCGTCTGAAGCCCCGCGCCTTCAGACGGCATTTCGACAAGGAATACGATGGAGCGGCAGACAGATGAATTTGCCCAAGCGGCGGCAAGGGCGGCAATCCGTTTTTTGGAACACTATGCGGGTTTAGGCAGCGAAGTGCTTGCCAACTGCACCGAACGCCTGTTTCAGGCATTGCAAAACGGTCATTCGTTTATCCGTTTGAGCGGTGGCGAGGCTGACGCGCTGTCGGCACTCGCGCCCGTGGTCGGAACATCCGCCGCGCCTTTGATTTTGGAAGGCAGAAGGCTGTTTTTGGGCAGGATGTGGCAGTTGGAATACGATTTGGCGGTCGAGATAAAACGCTTGGCGGCAGCCGGCACGTCCGCCCCCGACGCGGCAGGCGCGCGGCAAAACCTCGCAAAATGGTTTCAAGGCACGGGCAGCGAAGGACAGCGCGATGCCGCTGCCTTGGCACTGTTGCAGTCTTTTATGGTGATTACCGGCGGGCCGGGAACGGGCAAAACGACAACGGTTGCCAAACTGCTGGCGCTGATTTGCGGTGAAGACGAAAATCTTCCCAACATCGCGCTTGCCGCACCGACAGGCAAAGCGGCGGCACATATGGCGCGTGCGCTGCACCGTGCAATCAACGGTTTTGACGCGCTGGAGGCCGTCCGTCGCCATTTGCTCAAACTGGAAGGGCAAACCGTCCACCGCCTGCTGAAGCTGTATCCGCCCAAAATGCAGTCGGCGTTCGACCATATCCGCCCGCTGCCGTTCGACGTATTGATTGTCGATGAAGCCTCTATGCTGGATACGGCATTGATGCTGCAACTTTTAAAAGCAGTCAAAACCGGCGCGCGCGTGATTCTGCTGGGGGATGAAAACCAGCTTCCGTCCGTCGGAATCGGGGCCGTGCTGTCCGTCCTGTCGCAAAAAACCGTTTTGGACGGAGAAACGCACCAAAGGCTGGCCGGCTTCCTTCCGGAACACGGTTTCAGCGTCAGCGCAAATCCGCCCGTGTTGGCGCAAAACACCGCCCATTTGTCGTTCAGCCACCGCTTCGGCGGCGACAGCGGCATCGGCTGCCTTGCCCGTGCCGCCGTATCGGGCGATGAAGGGGCGTGGGCATTGTTTGACCGGTTTCCGGACGAACTGGAACATTCGGAATGCAGTCCGAGTGCTCGAGTCGAAAGGTTGTACCGGGCGCACAAAGCCTATTGGCAGGCGGTAAAAGACGGCAATATCGAAGCCGCATACGCGGGCATCTCGGATATCGTGGTTTTGGCAGCTTGGCGGCAGGATGCGGAAGACTTCAACGAAGCCTATTGCAGCCATGTACGCCGCAAAATGAACATACCGGAACATCCGGCATATTTTGCCGGAGAGCCGATTATGATCAGGCAGAACGACTACGCGCTTGAACTGTTCAACGGCGACATCGGACTGATTATGGAAGATGTCGGACGGCAGGGCAGCCTTGCCGCCTATTTTGCCGATGCGGACGGATTTAAAAAGGTTGCAGTCAGCTGCCTTCCGGATTTTGAACCCGCATTCGCCATGACCGTCCACAAAAGCCAAGGTTCGGAGTATCGGGAAGTCTGGCTGCTGCCGCCCTCTGCCGCACCTTCGAACGAGGAGGACGATGCGCTTTCCGGCTTGAGCAGGGAGCTGCTTTACACCGCCATTACCAGGGCAAAGGAAAAATTCGTGTTCTTCGGCGGAGAAGAAACCTTCCGTCAGGCGGCAGCTACTGTCAAAGTCCGTCAGACGGCATTGGGCAATATGCTCAAACGTGTGTTTTCCCAAGATTGACACACATCAAACCCCGATAAAAAACGTTAAAAACCGTCAATATTTTCTTGACCCGACAGATGGCTTTCCATACGATAGGTCTGCACGAAATACAACAATTACCGACGTTTTCCTCTTTTATCGGAGACAGTATGGACTTATTGAAACCCACGCTTCTGACCGTCATGGCAATGCTGGTTTCCCTTCCCGTGTCGGCATCGGGTATCGACGGCGGTCGTGATGCGGCAGCCCTTTCGACTACAGGCGATTACGTCAACTCGGGCAGCATCATCAGCAAAGACGACGACAAAATCAGTCTGTTCGGCGACAGGCTGACACTCAACGGCGGTTTCCGCGTGCGCGTGGACGGCAAAGATACGGCGGCAAGCAACAGCGGCTCCTATCCGACCGGCGAAAACACCAACGCCGACTTCAATACCGAATTGTGGCTGCGTGCCAAACTCTATAAAGATTGGAAGGCGGTCGTCCAAATCGAGCCGAACATCAATCTGGAAACAGGCAAATTCAACGGCAAACACGATGTGCCGATGAACAAACTCTATGCAGAAGGCAGCCTTACGCCCAATCTGAAGGCGCGTATCGGCAAATTTGGCGCATTCTCCTCTTACGGCAGGGTTTGGGATACGGAAGTTATCGGTGCCGAACTGTTTTTCGACAATACCTCGCTACCGGCGAAAATTACACTCGGACGCAGAACCGGCAATCTTAACGATAACGTATGGGGCATAGGCGGACACCGCAGGCATTTTGCCTCCGCCCAGGCAACTTTGCCCGTCAGCGAACGCATCAATGTCGGCGCAACCGTCAGCTATATGGACAAAGTCAAACACGGAAACGCGGAACATGATGCCGTATTGGGCGAAATCGGTACGGACGTGAAACTGAACGACAATATCCGCTGGATGGCGGCAGCCGGCAAATCCAATCTGAAAGCCTATCACGATGCGGGAGGCAAAATCGCCAATTACGGCGTGTTTACCGAATTGCGCTACAAACTTGCCGACACCAAAAAACCGCAGTCTTACGACGTATTCGCCAACTACCGCAAAGTCGGTTCGCTGTCCGGCGTGTCTTCGGCTGAGGATTACAGCAAAAACGTTCAGGGCGTACAGCTCGGTCTGACCTACATCCCTTGGAAAAACTGGCGGATTAAGGGCTTCTACCTGAACGGCAAACAGGTTACGCCGACGGCGGGCAACGTCAGACAAAATGTCGACGTAGTGCGCGGCCAGTTGGAATACATTTTCTGACGGCATCGTACAAATCTGCATGAAAAACGGCTGCTTTAACGGGCAGCCGTTTTGTTATGTCTTTTTCAAACGGTACAGGAAAGTAGTTTCCCTGTTTCGGGCAAAAGCCAGCGGATCGTCCGGGTCGGCAGCTTTTTTGTGGTTCGGCTTGGTTTTCATAATATCGGCAACGCGTAAACCTGCCTGAGCAAATGCCTTATCCAGAAAATCGGACGGACGCAGGTGCAGATGTTCGGCAAGGTCGGAAATAATCAGACGGATTTCTCCGTCGGGATTCAGATGTTTCGGCGCATCACGCAAAAACGCAGCCAGCATCGCAGATTCGGGGTCGTATAATGCGGATTCGACGGCGGAAGTCGGCTTGGCGGGAAGCCAGGGCGGATTGCAGACGATTAAATCGGCAAACCCTTCGGGAAACAGATCGGTTTCGCGGATTTCAACCTGTTTTTCAAAACCCAAACGGGCAATATTGGCACGGGCGCAGGCAACCGCCCTCGGATTGGTATCCGTGCCGATGACGGAAGGAATGCCCTGTTTCGCCAAAATGGCGGCAAGCACGCCGGAGCCCGTCCCGATGTCGAATGCCGTCTGAAAACCCGTTGACGGCGCATGGGCAAGCAGGTTGAGATACTCGCCGCGCAACGGCGAAAATACGCCGAAAGGAACGTGTATGCTGCCGCCCAGCTGCGGAACGGCAACCCCTTTCTTATGCCACTCGTGCGCACCCATAAACCCCAGCAGCAGATTGAGCGGCAGGAAAAACGGTTTGCCGTCCGCCTCTCCGTACACGTCGAGCAAAGCGGCGCGTATATCGGGCGCGCGTTTGTTGTCCAACACAAAACCGGGGCGGATTTCAACGGCAAGCATATTCAGAATACGGCTCTGTTGCGCCTGCTTCATACGGTGGGCGTGGAAAAGGGCGGCGATGTCCGCATCGGAACGGACGGCGGCAGGTTTGCGGACCTTCTTCTTCATTGCCGAAAGCACCTGTTTGGCATTGTGGAAATCGCCCTGCCAGACAGTTGCAATATTTTGATAGGCAGCCTTCAAAATGCCGTCTGCGCCACTTTCGCGGATATAATGCCAACCTTTGGGCGGCTTTTGCAGACTTTCATTGCGCCATTCGAACCCGTTATCGGGAAAAATAAAAGAAGACATGGGATACCTGCGTCATGTTTTGAAAATAGGGCGGCAGAACCGTAAACCATACGGATGGTACAGCAAGGAGCGGCAACACAGAACAGTTTTTATTCCCGCCTTGTCTTTCCAAGCCCATGCCGTCTGAAGCCGGAATGTTTCAGACGGCATCGCATCAAACTCCATAAATAAACTGCGTATGCTTGAAATAATGCTTTCAACCCCAATTTACGCGGCAATCCGTATTCTGTCAGACACAAGAGAGTATCCATGACACAAAAAGAAAAGCATTTTGAGGAATATGCTGCTTTGGCGACCCTTCCTTTACGGGATGTCGTCGTTTACCCGCATATGGTTCTGCCGCTGTTCGTCGGCAGGGAGAAGTCCATCGCCGCACTGGAAAACGCCATTACCCGCGAGGAACCGGTTTTCCTGTTGGCGCAAACCGATGCCGCAGTAGAAAACCCCTCCGCCGCAGACCTGTATCAAACCGGTACGGTCGCACAAGTCCTGCAAGTGTTGAAACTGCCCGACGGCACGGTAAAAGTATTGGTCGAAGGTCTGTATCGCGGACGTGTTCTGACCATTGAAGACACGGGCGGTCTATTCGTTTCCCATATAGAGGCAGTCGGGGAAGAAGATGAGGGCGGCAATACCGACCTCGAAGCCGTGCGCCGCACCCTTTTGGCGCAGTTTGAACAATACGCCAAACTCAATAAAAAAATCCCCGCCGAAATTATCGGCAGCATCAACGGCATTGCCGAAAACAGCCGGCTAACCGATACGGTCGCAGCGCATTTGCAGTTGAAACTGGCGCAACGCCAACAGATTTTGGAAATTCCCGAAATCGGCAAACGGATGGAATTCCTGCTGGCACAGCTGGAATCCGAACTCGACATTATGCAGGCCGAAAAACGCATACGCGGACGCGTCAAACGCCAAATGGAAAAATCCCAGCGCGAATATTATCTGAACGAACAGATTAAAGCGATACACAAAGAATTGGGCGAAGAAGACGAAAACGGCGAACTGGATGCCTTGGAAGCAGGCATCAAAAAGGCGGGTATGACCAAAGAAGCGGAAGAAAAATGCCTGTCCGAACTGAAAAAACTCAAAATGATGCCGCCGATGTCTGCCGAATCCACCGTCGTACGCAACTACATCGACACCCTGCTCGAACTGCCGTGGAAGAAAAAATCCCGCGTCAGCAAAGACATCGCCAAAGCCGGACTGGTGCTGGATGCCGACCACTACGGCCTGGAAAAAGTCAAAGAACGGATTTTGGAATACCTCGCCGTCCAAAAACGCATGGACAAACTCAAAGGTCCGATTCTGTGCCTGGTCGGCCCTCCGGGCGTGGGCAAAACCTCTTTGGGCGAATCCATCGCCAAAGCGACAGGTCGGAAATATGTCCGTATGGCCTTGGGCGGCGTGCGCGACGAAAGCGAAATCCGAGGACACCGCCGCACCTATATCGGCTCTATGCCCGGCAAAATCCTGCAAAACATGGCGAAAGCGGGTGTGAAAAACCCATTGTTCCTGCTTGATGAAATCGACAAGCTGGGCAGCGACTTCCGCGGCGACCCTGCCAGCGCGTTGCTTGAAGTGCTCGATCCCGAACAAAACAACAAGTTCGCCGATCATTATGCCGAAGTGGATTACGATTTGAGCGATGTGATGTTTATTACGACTTCAAACAGCCTGAATATCCCGACCCCGCTGCTCGACCGTATGGAAATCATCCGTCTTTCGGGCTATACCGAAGACGAAAAAATCAATATCGCGATGCAGTACCTCGTGCCGAAACAAATGAAGCGCAACGGCGTGAAAGAAGGTGAATTGGCAATCGAAGAAAGCGCGGTGCGCGATATTATCCGTTACTACACCCGCGAGGCGGGCGTGCGTTCGCTCGACCGCGAGATTGCCAAAATCTGCCGTAAGGTGGTGATGCAGATTACTTTGGAACAAGACAAAAAAAGGTCGTCTGAAACCAAAAAAGCAAGTAAGGCCAAACCTAAAACGGTTAAAGTTAACGAGAAAAATCTGCACGACTATTTGGGTGTGCGCCGCTTCGATTACGGCGTTGCCGAAAGCGAAAACCGCGTCGGGCAGGTAACCGGTTTGGCGTGGACGGAAGTCGGCGGCGAACTGCTGACCGTCGAAGCCGCAGCCTTGCCGGGCAAGGGCGTGATCCAGTGTACCGGTCAGTTGGGCGATGTGATGAAAGAATCCGTGTCCGCAGCATGGTCTGTTGTCCGTTCCCGTGCAGAATCAGTGGGTTTGGCTCCTGATTTTTACGAGAAAAAAGACATCCATGTTCACGTTCCCGAAGGTGCGACACCGAAAGACGGTCCGAGTGCGGGCATTGCCATGACTTTGGCGATGGTTTCCGCATTCACCAAAATCCCGGTGCGCGCCGATGTTGCCATGACGGGCGAAATCACCCTGCGCGGCGAAGTTTTGCCCATCGGCGGTTTGAAGGAAAAACTGTTGGCTGCGCTTCGCGGCGGCATCAAACACGTCCTGATTCCGAAAGACAACGTCAAAGACTTGGAGGAAATCCCTGAAAACGTGAAAACCGGCCTGACCATCCATCCGGTCAAATGGATAGACGAGGTATTGGCTCTGGGTTTGGAAAGCCGGCCTGAGCCTTGGGCAGAACCTTCTGCCGTGGAAGCGGCGGCGGACCCCGCTTCAAAACCGAAACCCCGCAGCAGGGCAATCAAACATTGAAACGCAGGAAATGTGTTGTAAAAATGCGGTTTCGTCCTGAAAGCCTGTAAAATAGGGCGATTCCGTATTTTTTGCTTGACACGGCAATTTCAGAATTGCTATAAAGCGAAAGTTGCTCAAGCAGTACAAACCCCCGAGTATTCGGGCATTTCATCATTTTTTAAGATAGGAAGGGACTGATTGTGAACAAGTCTGAATTGATTGAAACGATTGCTCAAGAAGCCGGCATTTCCAAAGCCGCCGCACAAAAAGCTTTGGATGCCACTACCAATGCAGTAGCCAACGCCCTGAAACAAGGCGACACCGTTACTTTGGTCGGTTTTGGTACTTTCTACGTCGGCGAACGTGCAGAACGCCAAGGCCGCAACCCCAAAACCGGCGAGCCTCTGACCATTGCCGCCGCCAAAACGCCTAAATTCCGTGCAGGTAAAGCATTGAAAGACGCACTGTAAACTGTTTTTCAGCAAAAAGCCGATTCCTTGAAGAATCGGCTTTTTATTTGTCCTGTTGGTCAGTTTGAAAAAATGCCGTCTGAAACGCTTTTCCCGTGTTCAGACGGCATTCCGGTTTAGCGGTTCAATCAGCTTTCAAATCAGTAACGCACCGTCTGTCGCGCGCTTCAAACGCGTTTGCACCGCCAAGCAGGTCAAGCTGTTCTTGTGCGCCGAGTTTGCCGAAGGAACTAATCTGTTTCTCGCTCAATCTGTCCAAAGGCTGCTCCCACATACATTTGCAGTAATCGGTGGCGAGGCGGGTATTGTCCGCATCCAAGCCGCGCGCTTTCAAATCGTTCTGCCATTTTTCGGCAAACGGTATGTTTTTCACACAGGACTCGACAATTCTCTGCTTCGCCTGCGGTTTGGACATGGCGCATTGGGAGAGCAGGGCGGTTGAAGCGAGCAACGCCAAAATGACCCACGCCCAAATGCGGATGGTGCGGATTTTGGCTTTCGCTTTTTTACGCGCCGCGGCCTGCTCTTCGGCGGACATTTCGTGTTTCGGCTCAGTCATGCAGGCTTTCCATACGGATCATGGTAATCGGTTTTTCCACGCAATCCAGTGCTTCGATGGCTGCGATTGCCGACTTGATGTATTTTTCGACCGTGCTGTGGGTCAGAATCACGATTTCGGCAGTGCTCTGATCAATCACGCCTTTTTGAATCAGTGCTTCGATGGACACGTTTTCTTGTGCCAACAGCGCAGCGATTTGCCCCAGCGTGCCCGGTTCGTCTTTGGCTTGGACGCGCAGGTAGTAGCTGCTGGTGATTTCGTCCATAGGCAGGATGGTTTGCGCTTGGACTTGGGCGGGTTGGAACGCCAGATGCGGTACGCGGTGGCCTGTATCGGCTTCGATCAGGCGGGCGATGTCGATGATATCGGCAACCACGGCGGAAGCAGTCGGCAATGCACCCGCTCCCGCACCGTAATATAAGGTTTCGCCAACCATATCGGCATTGACGCGCACGGCGTTCATCACGCCGTTGACGTTTGCCAAGAGGCGGCTTTCGGGAATCAGGGTAGGGTGGACACGCAATTCGATACCTTTTTCGGCTTTGCGGGTGATGCCCAAAAGTTTGATGCGGTAGCCGAGTTCTTCGGCGTATTTGATGTCGCGGCTGTCGAGTTTGCTGATTCCTTCGAGGTAGCAGGCGGAAAAGTTCATCGGCGTACCGAATGCCAGCGCGCTCATGATGGTGATTTTATGGCCTGCGTCGTTGCCTTCGATGTCGAAGGTCGGGTCGGCTTCGGCATAGCCCAATGCCTGCGCTTCTTTTAATACGTCGGCAAACGCGCTGCCTTTTTCGCGCATTTCAGAAAGGATGAAGTTGCTGGTGCCGTTGATGATGCCGGCGATGGATTTGATTCTGTTTGCCGCCAAACCTTCGCGCAGGGCTTTGATAATCGGGATGCCGCCGGCGACTGCCGCTTCAAATTGGACGATAACGTTTTGTTTTTCCGCCAACGGGAAGATTTCGTTGCCGTATTCGGCGAGCAGTTTTTTATTGGCGGTAACGATGTGTTTGCCGTTTTCAATGGCTTTCAACACCGCTTCTTTGGCGATGCCCGTACCGCCGAACAGTTCGACGACGACATCGACGTCTTCACGCGCGACCAGTTCGAACGGGTCTTTGACAAAGGCGGCGGACGGGCAGATTTGGTGGGCTTTTTCTTCGCTTAAGTCGCATACGGCACTGATGCGCACTTCGCGTCCCAAACGGCGGCTGATTTCCTCCGCATTGTCCCGCAACACGGCAGCCGTACCGCCGCCGACCGTACCTAAACCTAAAAGACCGATGTTTACTGGCTTCATTGTGTCTCCTTGTAAGCCGACTGAAATGTAAATATTGAAAGACGAAAATATCCGCTGCCGATATAATTGTGCCGCACTTTAAATCAAATGCCGTCTGAAATCAGCAGGAAAGGTCAGATGAAATCCGCTAATCCTACATGAATTTGTCTGATTTTGCACCTTTTCCGACACGACTGAAGCGGCAAAAGGACAAAAATATGCTGTTTGAAGAAAATCCGATAGACGGACAGTTTGCGGAATATGAATGCGGCGCGGGCGGAATCCGGTTGGCGGGGCAATATTTCGACCGGCCTGTACTGTTGCGGCAAGGTTCGGCAATGCCCTCGAAATGGCAGTCATTGTCAGAACTGACTCCGGATAATCTGTTGTCTGATGTCAAAGCGGATGATTATCCGGAAATATTGATTATCGGAACTGGGGCGGTACAGAAGTTTATCCATCCCAAAATCATGGCGGATTTTTCTCAGATCGGAATCGGTGTGGAATGTATGAATACCGAATCGGCATGCAGGACATTGGCCTTTTTGCACTCTGAAGGGCGTAAAGCCTGGGCGTGGCTTCAACCGTAAATTTCCCGTTTCAGACGGCATCAGCACTTTCTTTCAGGTAAAATACGGGCTTTTTCCGCCCGACGATGTTTCCGTTATGATTGAAATTAAAAACCTCACCCTGCAACGCGGTTTGAAAGTCCTGCTCGACAAGGCCTCCGCTGCCGTCAATCCCGGTCAGCGCGTCGGTTTGATCGGCAAAAACGGGACGGGCAAATCCAGCCTGTTTGCCTTAATCAAGGGCGAAATCACTCAAGACGGCGGCGATATCTCGATTCCGAAAAACTGGCGGATTGCCTCCGTTTCCCAAGAAACGCCCGATTTGGACATTTCCGCTTTGGATTACGTTTTGCAGGGCGATGCCGAGTTACAGACCCTTCAGACGGCATTGGCGCGGGCGGAGGCGGAAAACGACGGTATGAAGCAGGCGGAATATCACGCCAAATTGGAAGAAATCGACGCTTATACCGCGCCTGCCCGCGCGGCAAAACTGTTGGACGGACTGGGTTTTTCGCAAGAAGAACACAGCCGTCCCGTCAAATCCTTTTCCGGCGGCTGGCGTATGCGCCTCAATCTCGCCCAAGCCCTGATTTGCCGCGCCGATTTGCTCTTGCTTGACGAACCGACCAACCACTTGGATTTGGAAACCGTCTTGTGGCTGGAAAACCACCTCGCTTCATTGCCCTGCACGCAATTCATCATTTCCCACGACCGCGATTTCCTCAATGCAACGACCACACAAACCATCGAACTGTCGCAGCAAAAGCTGACCCAATACGGCGGCAATTACGATTTTTACCAAAACGAACGTGCGCAGCGTTTGGCGCAGCAACAAGCCGCCTATGTCAAACAGCAGGCGCAAATCAAACATTTGCAATCCTTTATCGACCGCTTCAAAGCCAAAGCCACCAAAGCCGTGCAGGCGCAAAGCCGTATGAAGGCATTGGCAAAACTCGAACGCGTCGCGCCCGCGCATCTGGACAGCGAGTTTTCTTTCGAGTTTTACAATCCCGATCATCTGCCCAATCCTTTGCTGAAGCTGGAACACGCCGATTTGGGTTACGAAGGCAAAACCGTTTTGCACGACATCACCCTATCGTTAGAAAGCGGCGCACGTTACGGGTTATTGGGTGTCAACGGCAGCGGAAAATCCACCTTTATCAAAGCCTTGGCAGGCAAAATCGATTTGCTCTCCGGCAGCATCGTCCGTTCCGAAAAACTCAATATCGGCTATTTTGCCCAGCACCAGCTCGACACCATCCGCGCCGACCAAAACCCTGTTTGGCACATTCAGCAGCTTTCTCCCGAAGTACGCGAACAAGAAATCCGAAATTTCCTCGGCGGCTTCAACTTTGCAGGCGATATGGCGTTGCAGAAAACCAAACCCTTTTCCGGCGGAGAAAAAGCCCGCCTTGCCCTTGCCATGGTTATCTGGCAAAAGCCGAACCTGCTGCTGCTTGACGAGCCGACCAACCATTTGGACTTGGATATGCGCCATGCCTTAACGCTCGCGTTGCAAAGTTTCCAAGGTGCCTTAATCGTCGTATCCCACGACCGCAGCCTGCTTGAAGCGACTACCGACAGCTTCCTCCTGATCGACAAAGGCCGTCTGAAGAACTTCGACGGCGATTTAAACGATTACCGGCAATGGCGTTTGGCACAGGAAAACGCCGCCGTCGCGCCCGCAGCATCCGCACAAAGCCAAAGCCGCAAAGACACCAAGCGCATCGAAGCGCAAATCCGTCAGGAAAAAGCCCGACGCGGCAAGCCGATACAGCAGAAAATCGGCAAAGCTGAAAAAGAAATGGCGCAACTTTCCGAAATTCAGACGGCATGTGAAGCATTTTTAGCACAAGAAGACGCTTACCTTGAAGCAAACAAAGAAAAATTGCAAAACACCTTATCCGAGCTGGCAAAAGTCAAAACACAACTTGACCGAATCGAAGAGGTTTGGCTGGCTTGCCAAGAAGAATTGGAACGGATTGAAACTGAAATCGAGAAACAGTTTGCCGAGCGATAAAGAAGCGCGGGCAGGGTGCTTATCTTTGTCTGCCAATAACGGTATAATTCGGACGTTACCACCGCCTTTTTACTTTACCGGTATGAACATCAGACTTTTTGCCGCCTTGGTTCTCCTGTCCCTTTCCGGCGCGGCGGCGCAAGCCTCCATATACCATTGCAACTCAAATGGCAAAAGCGTATATACATCAGACCCGTCAGAATCGTGCGCCGATGCGGATTTGCCTAAAATCAGCAGCCATCAGGGAGGCGGATACCGCCTGAAAATTAAAAAACTCAGTCAAGAAGCCAAAATACACACAGGAAACAAAAAGAAAAAACCTGCCGGGAAAAAGAACAGGCAGGCTGCCAAAGCCCCGAAGGAAAATCAAAAGCGGACAACCGAAAAGAAAAACCCGTAAAACGCCAAGAAAGCCTTACAAAAAATCCCAAAAAATCAAATTATTATCCGAGTATCAAGCACATTATGAAATCAAAACTCCCTTTAATCCTAATCAACCTTTCCCTAATTTCAAGCCCGTTGGGTGCGAATGCGGTCAAAATCTATACCTGCACAATCAACGGAGAAACCGTTTACACCACCAAGCCGTCTAAAAGCTGCCACTCAACCGACCTGCCCCCGATCGGCAACTACAGCAGCGAACGCTATATCCCGCCCCAAACATCCGAACCGGCACCATCACCGTCAAACGGCGGACAGGCTGTCAAATATAAAGCCCCGGTCAAAACAGTATCCAAGCCGGCAAAATCCAATACGCCCCCGTCGCAACAGGCGCCCGCAAACAACAGCAGACGTTCCATTCTAGAAACAGAATTGAGCAACGAACGCAAAGCATTGGCTGAAGCCCAAAAAATGTTATCACAAGCACGTCTGGCAAAAGGCGGTAACATCAATCATCAAGAAATCAACGCATTGCAAAGCAATGTTTTGGACAGACAGCAAAATATCCAAGCCCTGCAAAGGGAATTGGGGCGTATGTAAAGCCGTGTTTTCAAATCGACCGTTCCAAGGATTTGACAGAAGAAATGATGAAAAAGTAAGAGAATTTTTGGGATAAGTCGGGCGATTTACTGTTTGCACCCGTTAATATAATGTTTTGGATTAAAAAAGTATGGGCGGCATATTTATGTGTCTGCTGCCTGTATATCGTATTGAAGGTCAACGTATTCCCCAATATCGGCCGGACGGAAGCGTCGAAAGGGATGCAGGGCATGTCGTTCAGTACCTTCAGATACGCGGATGCGCCGAGCTATACATTCAGCCGCATTGTCCATACTTTAATTTTCCTGCCTGCCTTTGTCTATACCATTTGGAAAGACCACAGGAAGTCATAGACTTGATTATAGAACCAGAAACAGCATCAAGAGTACAGATATTTCAAAGCACATACAGCTGTTTCCAATAGTTCGCATAATGTATATTATGTTAAATTTATAACAGGCTGAATAGATATTTTTGCAAATCTATTCAAACCCATTCAGAACTCAGCCACTTATATTAGGGAAATTTCTCAATGGCGGCAACAAAAAAAAGTCAGTCAAGTCATCGCCCGACTAGAAGAGACCGCGCAAATAAAACTCTATGACGAGTTTAAACGCTGTGGCATAATTTCACCCCCCCCCCATTACTACACAAAAGGATGAAAAATGAAGAATCTGATTCTTGCTGTCGTTGTCGCTGCCGGCTTGGCGGGATGTGCGGCGGCACTTGAGCCTAGTCGGCAACAGTTGGCGGCTGCGACGTATCCGGCACCGATGCCGCCTAGTCAGTTTGAGAAAGCGATAAAAGAATGGGCGGTCGATAACCTTGTTGACCCGGATTCTGTGAATATTCGCAGCGTTGATACGGCACCGGCGCGTAAAGGGTGGATTGCGGTTTGTACAAAAATCGACCCGTCAATGGGTAATTGCATGACGCGTATGTTTTACTTCGGACATATCTTCAACGCGCGTATTAACGCAAAAAATCAGCACGGCGGATATACGGGCTTTAAGGACTACGCCTTTGTTGCGCGTGGCGACCAAATCAGTTACGGCGTTGAAACTGAAAAAATTTCCAATATGAAATTGTTCTAACATATTGACTGCGTAAAACCTTTTAGATACAATTATGATATATTTTGGAAATAGCTATATAAACCGCCTTTACAGGCGGTTTTTTTCGTTTTTAAATCTTATCGATCAAACGGTTATATTTTGCCAGCAGATCAAGATAGGCAGCCGCATATTGCGGAACGCCGATTTTGTGCCAAATGTGATTATTAGTATAACATAGTTAGATTATGAAAGCGTTGAGTGTAAAGCAGCCGTTTGCTTTTCTGATCGGCAATTGTGAAAAATCAATCGAACTGAGAAGCTGGAAGACAGACTATCGCGGCGATTTGTTGATTTGTGCATCCAAGTCAGAAAAAGACGCGTGGGTTATTTGGGGTGATGAACCCCATCAACTGCCTGCCGGTGTGATGATGTGTGTCGTCGAATTGGTAGATGTTCGTCCTGCTATGCCTGATGATGCGGAAGATGCTTGCGCGGATGAAATTGAAGACGGTGTCTATGCGTGGGTGCTGGACAATATCCGCCATGTCAGCTTAAAGAAGGTAAACGGCAGGCTTCGTTTGTTTGATGTCGATGATGATTTGATAGAGTTTTCAGATGGTGCGTTTTTTGATGAGGCGCGTCATTTTGAAACAGGCAGGTCTTTTACTGAAAAAAGTATTTGGCTTAAATACAAGTAAAACCGCCGAAAGGCGGTTTTTTATTGGAGATTAGAATGGCTAAAGCAAAAGGTAATTCTTATGTCGGCAGCGGAGGCAGCCGAAGTAACTCTTTTGGCCGTGTCGGTTCATTGGGTTATGGGGCACTTCGTAATACAATTTCCCGCCGTGATGCCGCAAACCTCGCGCGTCGTAAGTCCATCGGCGGTAAAGGCGGTTAATTATGTCGAATATCCTGTTTGAGACAGTTAAGACGGCAAGCAGGATTTCGGACGGTTGTATTGTGTGTTTTTCGGGCGGCAAAGACAGCATAGTAACGCTGGATTTGTGCGCCCGTTACTTTAAGCGCATTCATGTTGTGTTTATGTACTCTGTGCCGGGCTTGAGTTTTCAAGAGGCTAATTTGCGCTGGTACGAAGCGAGATACGGTATTGAAATTGAACGCATACCGCATTTTATGATTTCGGAGTGGATGCGGTACGGCTTGTTCCGGAAAGAAGATTACTCTGTCCCTGTCGTCAAGCCACTTGATGTCTATCAGTATTTGAGGCTGTCGTCCGATATATGGTGGATTGCGGCCGGCGAACGAATCGCCGACAGCATTGTCCGCCGCGCCATGATTAAAAACAGCGGCAGTATTGATGACAAACGTGGCCGAATTTACCCGGTGGCGCACTGGAATAAAGCGGAAGTAATGCGGTACATACAGCATCATAAATTGAAACTTTCGCCGGAAAGTGCGGTATTAGGGCATTCTTTCCGTTCACTTGAGCCGTCAGAAATGGCATTGCTGAAAAAGCACTATCCTGCCGATTACAAGAAAGTGGCGGAATGGTATCCGTTTGTCGAAGCGGCTGTAAGAAACTACGAGATGAATCATGAAGAAAACGTCTACCTATCATTAGCATCCATTATCTCTCTTCAATCAAACAAGCCTTTTCAATCAGCTCTCTGACCCAGCGATAGGCAGGATCTTTATGTGTCCGTTCGTGCCAAATCAATGTTTTGGTGAAACCTTGAATTTTAAGAGGGGATTCAAAGCGTTTGAGATTGGGCAAATTGGCAATCAAACGCTCAGGCACGACTGCCAGTAAATCGCTTTGCTCCAACAATTCAGGCAAAACAATAAAGTTTTGTACCGACAGGCTGACATTTCTTTGTAGTCCCATCGCTTGCAGGGCTTGGTCGGTAACACCGCTGAAGCTGCCGCCATGATAGGAAATCAAGGCTTGTTCTAACCGGCAAAATTGCTCAAGGGTCAGTTGGGATTGTTGGGCTATTGGGTGATCGTGGCGAACGGCACAGATATAACGCTCGTCATACAAATTTTTTGCGTGAATATCCGGTGCTTGGAAGTTTGGTGTAACCAGCGCAAAATCGATTTGCCGCCGTTCAAGCTGATTTTGCACGGCGCTTTCGTTAATCGCCAGCACCGCTACCTTGATTTTTGGGGCTTGGATTTTCAGCAAATGCAGAAACGGTACGATTACGGCACGCATTGCATAATCCGTGCAAGCGATACGTACGGTTAATTCAGCCGTTGTCGGATCAAACCGTGGCGGCTGTAATAATTGCTCTATTTCATGCAGTACCTTTTTCACTTGCGGAGCAAGTTCTAATGCCCGATTGGTCGGCACAACGCCCCCTGTACCCGCACAAACAACGGATCATCAAAACTGTCGCGCAATCTTGTCAACACGCCGCTCATGGCGGGCTGCGTAATCGCCAAACGCTCGGCGGCTTTGCTGCGGATGTGCTGCCTTATTTAGCGGATACCAAAGCATGGGGCACTTATTATCACAATGCAGAAAATATCGTGGTGGGCGACGGTTCAACGACTAAGCTTTCAGCGGATGCCGATTTTGTGTTTGATACTTTTGGCTTTCACGTTACCTGCAAAGTAGAAGAATTTGATATCGGCAAAGATGGCAATCTTGTCCGTCTTGCATGGTCCGGCACTTTTGGCGAAGGCGAAGATTTCAGCGATGTGTATCACGCATGGATTTTAGAAAACCTGCCGAACAACCGCGTGCGTGTATTAACTGAAGAAAGCCAAATCGGCAAACTCGCCAAAGGCTTGGCAGAAACCGTGCCCAATCCAATGGTCAACGGCCATCAAGCATGGTTGGACGGTTTGACAAAAGCAGCGAAAAATAAAGCGGCTTATTAAAAGTGCGGTGGGATTTTACGTCAAAAGTAAAATTCCGCTTTTCCTAAGGAGGCTAGAATGAAACTGAAACAACTTTTCGCAATGGCTTGTCTTGGACTGACTTTACAGGTGCAGGCTGCTCCGTTTATCCGCTTAGGAGAACTGAATGTGAAGCCCGAACAGCGTAGAAATCTATGCCGACCCTGAGAGCTACGAGCAACATCATCAAAGACTTGGGAGACTACACCCATCGCCTACCCCAACGCTTGAACATCGGTGATACCGTTCAAATTGACGGTGCATACGACCGCTTCAATTTTTCAGATAAAAATGCACAGATTTGGGTAAGCAACGGTATTGGTTTTACGCCTTTCCTTGCAAGACTCAAAGAATTAGCCAAACAACCTTCCAATCAACCGATTGACTGGTTTCATGCCGATAGAAATTTATCTGCGGAACTAATCGGTCAATGGAAAGCGTTGGCTGAACAAGCGAATGTTGCGTTCCACTATATTCCTTCCGAAACCCAAAGATTGTCCGTCAATCATATTGCACAAAGCGTTCGGAATAGTGAAGCCCGCAGCCTATGGCTTTGCGGCAGTCGCAGCTTTACAAGCGGTATTGCAGGAAACCTTAAGACACGCTCATTGCATCAAGAGCTGTTTGAATTCCGCTAAATGAACCCGACACGAAAACTTTGACGCTCGAATGCCGTCTGAACCCTGGGATTCAGACGGTTTTGCATTATGAGCCGGTTTTCCTTAATCACCTTATTTCCGGTTTCAAAAGCAGCCTTGAACGAGGTTTAAGCAACTTAGCATTCAGACGGCATTCACAGCTTCCAGTTTATCGGATCGATACCGTGTCGGCTCAAATAGCTGTTTGCCTGTGAAAAATGGCGGCAGCCGAAAAAACCGCGATATGCCGACAAAGGGGACGGATGCGGCGCGGTCAATATCAAATGATTTTGACTGTCTATCAGCCTCCTTTTTTGTTGTGCATACCCGCCCCACAGCATAAAGACAAGGTGCTTGCGGTGTGTCGCAAGCTGCCTGATGACGGTATCGGTAAAGCGTTCCCAACCTAAAAGGGCGTGCGAATGCGCCTGTCCTGCACGCACCGTCAAAACCGTGTTCAGAAGCAATACGCCCTGCTCCGCCCAAGCCGTCAGGCAGCCGTGATCGGGAATGGAAAAGCCTTCGATGTCGGTTTCCAATTCTTTGTAGATATTCAACAAAGACGGCGGTATGCGGACGCCCTGCCTGACGGAAAATGCCAAACCGTGCGCCTGCCCTGCCCCGTGATACGGATCTTGTCCGAGAATAACGGCTTTGACCCGGTCGAACGCTGTCAGGCGGAATGCGTTGAACACATCCGCCGCCGGCGGATAGATGATTTGTCCCGACAAACGTTCCTGCCTGACTGCATTTAAAATTTCCTGAAAATACGGCTGCTGTTTTTCACCGCCGAGTGCATCGTGCCAAGTGTCCATATCTGCCCTATCCTTTCAAATTCGGCTATACTGCTGATATTGCGTTATTTTGTCAAACGACGCGCTTTGTGGGGAAATGTATGACCGTATGGTTTGTTGCTGCTGTTGCCGTCTTAATCATCGAATTATTGACGGGAACGGTTTATCTTTTGGTTGTCAGCGCGGCTTTGGCGGGTTCGGGCATTATCTACGGGCTGACCGGCAGCACACCTGCCGCCGTCTTGACCGCCGCACTGCTTTCCGCGCTGGGCATTTGGTTCGTACACGCCAAAACCACCGTGGGAAAAATTGAAACGGATTCATATCAAGATTTGGATGCCGGGCAATATGCCGAAATCCTCCGGCACGCAGGCGGCAACCGTTACGAAGTTTTTTATCGCGGTACGCACTGGCAGGCGCAAAATACGGGGCAGGAAGTGTTTGAACCGGGAACACGCGCCCTAATCGTCCGCAAGGAAGGCAACCTTCTTATCATCGCAAACCCTTAACACTCGGAGGAATTATGGAATTTTTCATTATCTTGTTGGTAGCCGTTGCCGTTTTCGGCTTCAAATCCTTTGTTGTCATCCCACAGCAGGAAGTCCACGTTGTCGAAAGGCTCGGGCGTTTCCATCGCGCCCTGACAGCCGGTTTGAATATTTTGATTCCCTTTATCGACCGCGTCGCCTACCGCCATTCGCTGAAAGAAATTCCCTTGGATGTCCCCAGCCAAGTCTGCATCACACGCGACAATACGCAGCTGACTGTTGACGGTATCATCTATTTTCAAGTAACCGATCCCAAACTTGCCTCATACGGTTCGAGCAACTACATCATGGCAATTACCCAGCTTGCCCAAACGACGCTGCGCTCCGTTATCGGGCGTATGGAGTTGGACAAAACGTTTGAAGAACGCGACGAAATCAACAGCACCGTCGTTTCCGCCCTCGATGAAGCCGCCGGAGCCTGGGGCGTGAAAGTGTTGCGTTATGAGATTAAAGACTTGGTGCCGCCGCAAGAGATTTTGCGCGCGATGCAGGCGCAAATTACTGCCGAACGCGAAAAACGCGCCCGTATCGCCGAATCCGAAGGCCGTAAAATCGAACAAATCAACCTTGCCAGTGGTCAGCGCGAAGCCGAAATCCAACAATCCGAAGGCGAGGCACAGGCTGCGGTCAATGCGTCAAATGCCGAGAAAATCGCCCGCATCAACCGTGCCAAAGGTGAAGCGGAATCCTTGCGCCTTGTTGCCGAAGCCAATGCCGAAGCCATCCGCCAAATTGCCGCCGCCCTTCAAACCCAAGGCGGCGCGGATGCGGTCAACCTGAAGATTGCGGAACAATACGTCGCCGCGTTCAACAATCTTGCCAAAGAAAGCAATACGCTGATTATGCCCGCCAATGTTGCCGACATTGGTAGTCTGATTTCGGCTGGGATGAAAATCCTCGACAAGGGTAAAACTTCCCAATAAATATCCCAATCAGTAGATATGAAAAATGCCGTCTGAATCTTACGGGAAAGGTTCAGACGGCATTTTTATCTAAATCCAAAATCTCAAAAATATGTTTATCCCCATACCCTTATTTGATAACGGACGCGGACTGCAGGTATCCATACTGCATTTTCGGATAAAAACAAAACATCCCCTTCGGAAACTTTATACTTCGTCAATGCCTTATCTGTTCAGATAAAAATTGCCGGCAAAATATTTCTGCACGCCCTCGCGCAGCAATACCAAGGTTACGGCAGCCAAAGGCAATCCTGCCAACATTCCGACAAAGCCCATCAGTTGTCCGAATGCCATCAGGGAAAAGATAACCCAAAACGGCGACAGGCCGATACGGTCTCCCACGATTTTCGGCGTAATGAAAAAACTTTCGAGAAACTGGCCGACTGCAAAAACCGCCCAGACAGCCAAGATGCCGTTCCACGAAGCAAATTGGAGCAAGGCGGCAACAGTGGCAAGCAGCAATCCCGTAAACGCCCCGAGATAAGGGACAAATACCAAAATACCGGCCACCATACCGATGGCAAATCCCGAATCCAGCCCGACCAGCATCAATCCCAAACCGTAAACCAAGCCCATAATCAGCATCACCAGAAGCTGACCGCGTAAGAATTCGCCCAATACCTCGTTCAAATTGCCTGTAATACGGGTATAAGTATCGGCAAAACGCCTCGGAACCAGTTTGGCGATGCCGCACGACCACCGCTGCCAATCCAGCAGGAAATAATAAAGCAGCAGGGGAAGCAGCAGCAGGTTGCCGATACTGCTGACAATATTGCCGCCCTGCCTCATCAAAACGGGAAACCACGCCTTAAGCGCGTTGCTCAACTCGCCCGTATGCGCCTGAAGCCATGCGATAACGGATGCCTGATCGATTTCCACATATCCGCCTATGGTATTTTTCAACCACGGCAGCAGCGTGTTTTGCATAAAACCTGCAAGTTGTGGCAAACGGGATGCCATGCTGTTGAACTGTCCGACCAACATAGGGACAATAATCAAAAGCAGCGCGGCAAGCAGCAGCAAGGCAAAAATCATTACAGTCATTGAAGCGGCGGCACGATTGAAACCTTTTTTCTGCAACCATTCAACCAAAGGATCCAACACATACGCCAACACCGCCGCGACGGCGAAAGGGGTCAGCATATCGCCGAGCGCGAAAACCAGCCAAACCAAGACGGCAAACGCCGCACCGGCACCCATCCACGGCCTGATGCCCCGTCCTTTCCTCCGATACATAAAATCCACCCTTCCGAAAATAATATTGCTCGCCAGTATAGCAGAACCGCCGCTCCGTCAAAAAAGCCCCCGCCTTCCCGATAGCCTGTTATCGCGGTTTAGGCTAAAATACCGCACATCCGATGCCGTCTGAAAGGCAAACCCGCCTTCAGACGGCATACCGTACACGATAAGGCAGCACATTATGACCGAACAAAAAAACAAAACATCCCTCATCGAATTTCCCTGCACCTTCCCATTAAAAGTAATGGGCGCGGTGCATCCCGAGTTCGAGCAGGCGGTATTGGACACCGTCCGCCTTCACGCCCCTGACACGCAGGCGCACCACATCACCACGCGGCCGAGCAGCAAAGGTAACTATACCGGCGCCACCGTACAAGTAAAGGTTGAAAACCAAGAACAACTTGACAATATCTACCGCGCGCTGACTTCGCACAAACTGGTCAAAGTGGTACTTTGATATGAAAATCATACATAAAGGTTTGGTTGAATATCTGCCGACTTTTGAGGCAATGAAAACTTTCAACGCCAACCGTACCGCCTCTACCGAAGATGAATTGTGGGTGATAGAACATCCGCCCGTGTTCACTCAGGGACTGGCCGGCAAACCCGAACATCTGCTGATTAGGGACGACATCCCCGTTATCCAGATTGACCGGGGCGGACAGATTACCTATCACGGGCCCGGGCAATTGGTCGTTTATACGATGATTGATTTCAAACGGCGCAAAACCAGTGTTAGAAACATCGTCTCCGCGCTTGAAAACAGCATCATCGCCACATTGGCGGAATACGGCATCGAAGCGGCAGCTGATCCGAAACGCCCCGGCGTTTATGTCGGAGAACGCAAAATCGCCTCACTGGGGCTGCGTATCAAAGGAGGTTCCGTCTATCACGGCCTTGCGCTCAACGTCAATATGGATTTAAGCCCGTTTACCCATATCAACCCCTGCGGTTATGCCGGTATGGAAATGACGCAAATCGCGGATTTTGTCCACCCCTGCCCCACGCTGGACGAAGTCGCCGCCAAGCTGACCACACATCTTAAAACACAACTCACACCGAAAGCAGATAACAATGAGTGAAATCAAAACCGACGATCCCAAACGCGGCATCAAACTCAAAGGCGCGGACAAAACCGCCCGCATCCCCATCAAAGTCGTCCCCCTTCAGGAAAAACTGAAAAAGCCCGAATGGATACGCGCCAAACTCCCATCACGCAAATTCTTTGAAATCAAAGACATTTTGCGCGAACAAAAAATGCACACCGTTTGCGAGGAAGCCTCCTGCCCCAACATCGGCGAATGCTTCAGCAAAGGCACGGCGACCTTCATGATTATGGGCGACATCTGCACCCGCCGCTGCCCGTTCTGCGACGTGGGACACGGCCGTCCGAATATGCTCGACCCCGACGAACCGAAAAACCTTGCAGAATCCGTCAAAGCCATGAACCTGCGTTACGTCGTCATCACCTCGGTTGACCGCGACGACCTGCGTGACGGCGGCGCACAACACTTCGCCGACTGCATCAAAGCCATCCGCGAAACCAGCCCGAACACCAAAATCGAAATCCTCGTCCCCGACTTCCGCGGCCGCTTGGACATCGCACTCAAAATCCTTGCCGAAACCCCGCCCGACGTGATGAACCACAACTTGGAAACCCATCCGAGCCTGTACAAAAAAGCCCGTCCCGGTGCCAATTATCAACATTCTTTAGACTTATTAAAACGTTATAAAGAAATGATGCCGCATATCCCGACCAAATCCGGCATTATGGTCGGCTTGGGCGAAACAGACGAAGACGTACGCGAAATTATGCGCGATATGCGGGCGCACAATATCGAAATGATTACCATAGGCCAATATCTGCAACCTTCAGACGGCCACTTGCCTGTCTTGCGCTACGTTACACCCGAACAATTCAAAATATTTGAAAAAGAAGCATACGAACTGGGCTTTACCAATGCCGCCATCGGCGCGATGGTCCGTTCCAGCTACCACGCCGACGAACAGGCTGCCGAAGCCTTACGCGAAAGCCACGGCGGTTGCGGGCATCATTAAACCCGGAACACCGTTCCGAAGTAAAAAATAATTTCCTACGCTGCTGTCTGCCGCCTTGTTTGATGTAAATGTGAATTCTGACGCTATTTGAGACTGAACTACGCTATTTGCGACTTTATAACGCTAAGTTCGACTGGGCAAATATGGATCAACAACCAGTTATTGAAATTGCCGAATTCCCACATGATAATAAATTGTGGCGAATTGATGGGTTAGGGAAGATTTTTTCCCAATTAAAAAATAACAATAACCTGTTTATTGAAGTCTATTTACGCCCAGTTAACTTTCACGATAATTCTGTATATAACTTTGCTAGATTTGATAGTTCTGGTAGAGAAATTCCAGAATATAATCAATTGAAAAAGATTCCTGTTAATATAGGCTTGCTTCCTATTTTAAGAGTGGGATCTCTTTGGATAAAAGGAAAACTCCAAAATAATAATACAGTTACAGATATAGTTACTCTTAAAAATATTGAAATAAATGCAAATACAGTAGAAATAATTAATAGCAATTACAAAATAAAATATTTAGATTCAAGCGGAAGAGAACAAGAATGCAAATTATTGTTGCAGAAAAATTTCGCAACTGATGCAAAAGTACCTTTTTCTTGCTTCAGAATTCAAAATGAAAATTACAAAAATGGAATAATTATTCCAGTAATAGAAATTATCCGTTTTTACTATGCCTGTTCAACTAGACTAGCTCATATGCGATAGATAATGAAACAGACGAGGTAGTCATTAAATTACCACAGCAATATACAGATCAAGAGGCCTTTATTTTAGCAAGAATATTGACTTCAAATATTGCTTTATCTGGACTCTTTCAGATTAAAAATTCCCTAATAAAAATAGGAGTTACCGAACAACCAACTACATTATTATCTACCAATTTCCCATTTATCAATCCAACCAATTTAATGGTTCGCGGTATTAAAATTGTTGATAGATTCTTAGTTACGGAGATTTGTTCTTGTTCGGCTCCTTTTCCTGATATTTCTGTTGATAGGAATAATGACAATCGAAAGGGAGATAAAAAAAACAGATATACCTGATGATAAAAAGAAAGAATATCGAAGAGGGGGACAAACTCCCAGTCTCAAGGGAAATTCCACTATTCAAAATCAATATGAATCAGTCAATTGCGTATCAACATTACAATTTAACTTAAACATAAATTGCTTTTCAGATTTGATCGATAAAAAGATTGAAAAACCCCAAAAGCCCTTTAATGAATACAAAGCACAGAAACTTGCCATAAATGAAAAAATTAATGTAACCGGCTTAGGAGTGGATTTAGGTACATGGAGCCAAACTACAATTATGCCTGCGTCCATTAGCACTTTTAATACCCAATCCGAAAAACAAAATAGGGATGCCTTAGCTGCAACTTTTGAAAATTCAGATTTAGCGATTAAATATTTGAATGAACATTATGCCGACATTCAGGCTGCTATCCATCTATTTAATAACGAGAACTGTGATTTTGTTCCTTTTATGGCCCCAAGAAATAAAGCTCAATGGTCTTATTTGGATTCCAAAAGTAAGACAAGACGTAAAGTCTTATTTGGTAAAATTGAATATTGCGGAAAAACATTTTGGCTAATTGAAATTCAAGCGCGAGATAATGAACATTTTATTACCGCTATTCTTCATTTAGATACGAATAATGAAATAGATTATTTTGCTAATTTATTGCATGAATTGGCGAAGAATAAAGGTATTTGGGGTAAACTTGTAGGCATACAAAATATGAAAACTTTTAAGCATACGCATACAGATATTAAAAGTTATGCAGAGAAGATTTATACTAAAATTATTAACTCTAACAAGTAAGGATTTCCAATGATAGATAGTAAAATTCAAGACCAATGAACCAAAAGGCGAACATTTGATAGCAACGGATTCTTGGAAACAAGATATCTTAAATGTGATTACCACACAATACGGTAAAAATAGGATTTTGCAAAAAGATACACCGCATTATCGTTTGATTGGCTTGCCGTTTCTTACTGATAAAGAGAAAAATCCTAAACAATATGATAAGTTTGACCAGTTATTTCCATTGAGTTGATTTACCTGACAATTAGCATAATTTCAGGCTGCCTGAACAAGTAACAGGCAGCCTGAAAATCATAATTTGAAAAACAATCGCAATGGTTCATCAATCAATGCTTGAAAACCCATTTTTTCGTAAAACAATTTAGCTGATTCATCTTTTGCTTCTACCATCACAGCAAACGCAGCAATATCAGAACGGCTCACGCGCTGAATTGCATCAACCAACAATACTCGCCCTAATCCTTGTCCTGTACATCGTTCATCAACTGCTAATCGTCCCAACAATACACACGGAATAAGCGGATATTTCGGCAATTTTTTGGCTTCGCTTTCAGGCAACAAGTCAAGGCAAATACCTGTCGCTGCCAACGTGTAAAAGCCAACTATCTCGCCTTGTTCATTTTCCGCCACAAAACACGAACTCAATTTACGTTTTACATCTTGGCTAACGGTTTTCTGAAAGTAGTGATTAAGCGGTTCTGACGTGCAATGAAAAGTTTTGCGATTGATGGATTTATCAAATGCTTTAATTTTAATCATGACTGAACCATTTTTTCGTGCAGTTTCATTGCTTCTTGCATGGCTACGGTAGGTTGGTTAGACGATCGCATTATTTCTACAAAACGCTGTTGGTCTGCCATAGATAATTTAACCATTTGATTTTCTCCAATGGTTTGTTTGGCTGCTTCTGATAGTGCTTTAATCATAAAATCGGTTAGTGTTCTTCCCTCCAAATTAGCAGCTTGTTTAATCATTTGCTGAATTTCAATAGGAATACGCGCTTCAATTCGGGCATAAGTCGTGGACATTTTCCTCATCCTTTTACTGATTAAGAAAATTCTATTTTACGGCAAATTGCCACATTTTGTGAAATGTTTTATTGTGAATTTGAAGACATATACAACTCTTTATGCACATTCCGATTCATTTGCGACACCATTTCCCGAAAGCTATCAGGACAATTCCAAAAATCTCTCAGTAAATGGTTGTAGCGAACTGCTTTATCCTGCCATGCCTGAATTAGGTTGTTGGAATAATCTTGCAGCAACCATAAGCAAGCGTGAATGGTGCTGTGTCGCTCAGCTAGGCTACGGCTTTCCCAAAGTAGCAAAACATCAGGAAACAATAGAGCGTAACAAAGAAGCGGCAGTCGAAAGGCTGCCGTTTTTTGCACAAACAAACCGGTTAGGCTAAACTAGGTTGATTTTCCTTCTTTTTCACATAATATGCACAAATTAACAACCGATTTGACTAGCATTCCATCTGTCATTTTAGTGAATAAGAAGAATAGAGTATTCGTATGGAAAGTATGTATATGGACAAACAATCTCAAAACCCGAACGTCAGAATTATTTAAAAGATTTAGATCGTGAGTATCAACAAGAGCTTACCAAGCTGATGAAGGCAAAGGCCAAATGTATTGAAAGTAGGGCTAAGTTGCAGAGGAATAAAAGAAATAGTATATTTGGAATAATTTTTGCTGCGATCTATGTCTTCCTTATTCTTAATATGCTTCCTGCAATTATGAATAAATGAGGTTGTATATGAACAATAAAGAACAGTACAAGAGAAGCAAAATAGAGTCATTGAAGGCTCAAAGAATGCACTATGAGGAACGGGAAAAGTCATATCGGCTTTACTGGAATTTTAATCGCGGTTTTTTAATTTTTATTTTTGTATTTTTCACATTACTGCCTTTTATTGCTGTTTTTATTAAAAGATAGTAATAAGCTTTCAGGTTTCTTTTTTGTCGCCATGTTTTTCGTCTTCCGATGCTTCAATCCTTCAGCAGCAGTCGCACACTACATTGCAATATACGAAGACTAATGTAGAAAGGTCAGAAAACGGCAGTCGAAAGGCTGCCGTTTTTTGTCGGCCCTGTGCTGTAAAGCTCCGTCCTTTAGGGCGGAATCCCCCGCCTAAAGGCGGGGGAGGATGTCAAATCAAATACTATCGAATGATCAAAGATGTGTTTGCCGCATCAAAACCACTGATAACCGTAAGTTGAGCCGATCATGGCTTCTTTGATGGTGGAACCGGTTACATTAAACGAGCCGCTTAATTTGAAAACATGTTTGCCGTTTTCTGAAAGTTTGGAATAACCAACTGCAACCGCTTGCTCTCCTTGATAGCGGTTGACGGCAACTGCAACGCAACCATCGAATTTCCGGCAATTCATCAGGATAAGGTTTTGGATGAGCGGGTAGAATCATCTGAGTTTATCCAATTGACGTTTACGTTGGCTTGGGCTAATCCAGTTGATTGAATTTAAGATTGTTTCGTTAATACATTCAGTTTGTTGTTGAATAGCGGCTACAGCAGCTTGTGTCAGCAAACGAGAAAGCTCTCCAATATATCCTTCACTCATGGCATATAACTTTGTAGCCAACGAAATTTCATGTAAATCCGACGGCTGACTAAGCGGCAGCATCCGTTCAAAGCTCATCAATAAACGCATAAAATCCTTATTTAATTCCCAACGAGGAAGCACCGCAGGTTCAAAACGGTTGGTCAACTGTGCATCAGTTTGAATGGCTCGATATGCGTCTTTAATACCTACACCTACAATCGGAATTTGTAATTCATTTCCCATGTATTTAATCACATTCAAAAAGGCTTTTTGCTTATTCAAGCTGCCTGACAGAATGTGATGAATTTCATCAATAATCAGCATTTTCGTATTGATATATTTGAGTAAATGCAGCACTTGCGCTAATTTTTTATCAGTTCTGTCGTGGGCTTTGTAGGGCGCAAACAGCAAATCCAAAATAGCATTGTAAAAACGGCTTTCATCAGGCGTTGGCGGTGCTTGGGATTAGCACAACTGGCGCAATAATGCCGTTGCCGTTTGGGTTATCGTGTGCAGGGTGTTGGCGCAGAAAATGGGAAACCAACATCGTTTTGCCATTGTTTGTATCGCCAACCAATAGCATATTAGGCATACGGTTCTGTTTGGGGAATACAAGCAAATCTTCCAATTTCGTCAAAATTTGTTGTGCTTGCGGATAGCCTATCCAACGTGAAGAACGTATGTATTCAATACGCTCTAATTCATCTAAATTCAGTTGCTCGGCTGCTTTGGGAGAAAGGTGAGGATAATTCATGATAAATCATCCAAATCATCAAAAGGCTGAATATCATCAAACATATTTTCCTCATTTCCAGACGATATAATATTCCTCGAATCAATTTGAGGCATAGGTAAAGATGCTCGAGTACGTCGATCTAATTGGCGACGTTGTTGAGCGCGACGGATAGCTTTAGTCTTACCTTGAGCTTGCTGTTCCAATTCTCGCATTCGTCCGTATGCTGCAAAAATCATGTTCTCATCAATATTCTGTTTCTGCTCATTTTTTAATTGTCTCTGAATCTCTCGTAACTCCCAAATGCTGATAACCGGATTCGAACTGTTCCGATAAGGTATTGGAAAATACATCAATAAATCTGGGTCATAAAACCAAATCACGCTTAAATCACGTGGATCTATGCGAAAAATGAACTGGCGAGCCTGTCTAGGATTAGTCGGATTAGTTGCTGCAATCCACGGTCGTAAAACGTCATGCCAATAAGTGATTTTATGGATAACTACCCCATATTGCTGCACCGTCCGCATTTCAAACGGCATAAAGGTCAAGCACAATAGTGTCTCATCAACCACTTTATCAGGTAATCCTGTTCCTAAAGAAACATCATCTCCTAAATACACCTGATTTCCATTTGGCTAACGGTAAGATTCCCAATCCAGAATGAGTACGCTGATGATAAACATCACAAATAAATAGTGTTAACCACGTTTCAAATTCAGTTAGCGTTAATGCCGCCTTGCTTTCGGAAGCATAATCTTTTCTTTGTTGTGTATTTGCAAAAGTAGTACCAGTTAAACCGTGGACTTCATCCAAAATCGTACCCAGTAAACGCTCAATGTGTCCTCCGAAATGAGGACGTGCCACAGGCCTCCACTCAATTTCAATACCGTATTGTTTACACGCCTTTTCCAGCACTTTGCCACGGAATTCTTTTGCATTATCCAAATGAATTTTGCGTGGCAAACCCCACACAGGCCACCGCCCTTTCACTCCATGTTTTGCCAACCAGCTTTCTTTAGACAAAATACTATGTGCTAAACACAAACCTGTAGATAATGCAATTGGTGGTTCGAATGACACATAAAATCCCGTAACCATTCGGCTGAACACATCAATCGCCAGCGTAATCCACGGCCTACCAATAGGCTTACGATATACATCGTCGACTAAAATAATGTCTAACTTTGTATGATCTATTTGTACCACTGAAAGCGGATAATCGGCATTTGGAAAGCTACCTTGTAAAGGAGAAAATTTCATTTCTGCTGCTTTATGGCTTAACCGTTTAGCAATTTTAATTTGAGGCGCAATATTTTTGATTCGAGAACGAATGGTATTAGCATGAGGGACCGGTAAATTTTGTTTATGGCAACGCCGTGTAATTTCTCTAATGATTTTCTGTATTGATTTACGTTGTGTGCTTAAATAATCCACTTCCAATACTTGCCTGATAAGCTGTTCTACATCATCAGAAAGCTGTGTTTTACCACTATCACTACGCTGCTTACGTGTTAAAGCAGTAAGAACGCCGCTTTCCTTATAACTTTTTAACCAGCGATAAACCGTACTGATATATACACTGCATTCGGCAGCTCTCGCTTGAACATCAGATTTACTACGTTTTGTATTTCGGATAAGTGGCTCAATTACATCGAAATGTTGTTGAGCTAATTGCCATTTTTGCTCAGGAATACTATCTAAATGGGTTAATTCAGCACTCTGGACTGTTGATAGATCCGCTAATTTTGCTTGGTAATCTGCACCGGTTACACTATCGCGTAACTGATATGTTTCTAAATCCAGGACTGCTGTAATTACACAGATTTTGTTTTGAAACAAAACCATTGCACCGACATTCACATTTAAAGTTGCTTTCATTTTTTAAACCATATAGCGGATTGCATAGTGAGTGGTTGATTTAAATCTGCGCCAATTTTTCGTTCTGCAATGTAAGTACCACAATACAGGCAATAATTTTGCTTGATTGTATTCATCCTGAAAAGTCTGTTGAATAAGCTGTTTAGGTGTGGATTTTTTCAATTCGCGTAACGATTCATCCAATAAAGTCATATATGCTTCGCTGTATTCGCCAGATAAGCCATTTTGTTGATATGGCAATAAAAAGCGTACGTTGCATAAATAATCAGTATGAATCTCTAACTCTGTAATCAGTTTAAAATGCCAACCGTGTGATTTGCAAAAATGTAAGGCAGCCTGAAATTTAGGTTTGAGTTCACGCCAGTTTTTACGTAAATCGCTACGATATTTCACTTCGTAAATAATTACATCATTTTGATAATGAAGCAAAACATCAGGGGTATAGATATGTTTCTTTCCTGCTGGGTCAAACCACTCAATCGCGATAGGCTGTACTTCAAAATGCTGTACATTAGAATCAAATTCCAGCAGAGTTAAAAAATCATGCTCCAAAGATGACTCATAAGCTGCAATGCCTATAGCTTTGTTATATGGAGCGATGCCTGTAATATTTCGATAGTTTTTAGGAATTTTACGGATTGGCATAGTTTTATATGCGTAGTAGAAAAATGGTTAAAAGGAAGACAATCTTAATGAGTTAATACCCTTTATCAATAACCCAAACTCAATTAGCTTTCTTATAATTTAGTCTCAAATAACATTATTAAAAGTATAAAATTTTGCATATTTTAGTCGCAAACAACGTTGGAATTCACAGCGAAAGCCACGGCGGTTGCGGGCATCATTAAACTCGGACACCATTCCGAAGTAAAAAATAATTTCCTACGCTGCTATCTGCCGTCTTGTTTGATGTAAACAACATCAATTTGAATTGTCCATGCCGTCTGAAAGCCCTTCAGACGGCATAATTTCTTCCCAAAGTCCGATAATCTCAAAAGAATCTGTCGGTTAATGAGAACGATTCATTATAAATTTTGATAAAAAAACGTACAGTATTTGCTTTTCACTATGGTTAACAAGTGTAAATGTTCTTTATGGATGATATGGATTCTTAGTTTTAGCAGCACAAAAAACCGATAAAAAACAGCGTACTGATTTGGAAGGCATCGGGGAATACACCCTATTTCTTTTGATAATTGTTTGTATTTTAAATAGAAAATTTGTCATATCAAAAACTTTTGCATACAATGCACGCATCCCGAACAGCGTTACAGAACGCTGTTTAACCGCACGAAACCCAAATTAAGAAAAGAGAAATATTATGCAAGGCAATCAAGCAGTTTTAGATTATATGAACGAATTGCTGTCCGGCGAGCTGGCAGCACGCGACCAATACTTCATCCACTCCCGCCTCTACTCCGAATGGGGCTACACCAAACTTTTTGAGCGTCTCAACCACGAGATGGAAGAGGAAACCACACACGCCGAAGACTTTATCCGCCGCATCCTGATGCTGGGCGGCACGCCGAAAATGACGCGCGCCGAACTGAATATCGGCACGGACGTGGTTTCCTGCCTCAAAGCCGACCTGCAAACCGAATACGAAGTGCGCGACGCTTTGAAAAAAGGCATCAAACTGTGTGAAGAAGCGCAAGACTATGTTTCCCGCGATTTGATGGTTGCCCAATTGAAAGACACCGAAGAAGACCACGCACACTGGTTGGAACAGCAGCTGCGCCTGATCGAGCTGATTGGCGAAGGCAACTACTACCAAAGCCAACTGTAATCTGTATTCGGAATAAAAGGAGTCCGTATGAAAGGCGACCGTTTGGTTATCCGCGAGCTGAATAAAAATCTCGGCCTGCTACTGGTAACCATCAACCAATATTTCCTTCACGCCCGTATTTTGAAAAACTGGGGCTTTGAAGAACTGGGCGAACATTTCTTCAAACAGTCAATCGTTGAAATGAAAGCTGCCGACGATTTGATCGAGCGCATTCTGTTCCTCGAAGGCCTGCCAAACCTGCAAGAACTGGGCAAACTGTTGATTGGTGAATCTACCGAAGAAATCATTGCCTGCGATTTGACCAAAGAACAGGAAAAACACGAAGCCCTGCTTGCCGCCATCGCCACAGCTGAAGCGCAACAGGATTACGTCAGCCGTGATTTGTTGGAAAAACAAAAAGACACCAACGAAGAACACATCGACTGGCTCGAAACCCAGCAGGAACTGATCGGCAAAATTGGTTTGCCCAACTACCTGCAAACAGCGGCGCAAGAGGACTAAAACACAAATCACTGCCAAATATAGCAGTCTCCTGCACCATCAGACGGCATATCCATATAAACGGATATGCCGTTTTTCTTTACCGGATTGCGAATAAAATCGAAATTGATTTGAATCAATACTCGATAACGGTTTTTGTTTGATAATACCGATATGAAATCTAGATTGCTTGTTTGCTGTTTCCCAATCTGTCTTGATTTTACCTCTTTCCTCTTGATGTGTGTGTGTTTGGGTGTGGCTGCCGCCACCCCTTTTTTTGGCTTTTATGTGAAGTAAAATCCGTAACAGCAAATGCTTAACTTTAACCATTTATCCGGAAACAAATGATGGGCAACAAATTGACTCTGCCTGCCGAACTGCCTGACGAACAGGATTTGCGGGCGGTATTGGCATACAATATGCGGCTTTTCCGCGTGAACAAGGGTTGGTCGCAAGAAGAATTGGCGCGGCAATGCGGTTTGGACAGGACTTATGTGTCGGCAGTCGAGCGCAAACGCTGGAACATCGCCCTGTCGAATATCGAAAAAATGGCGGCGGCTTTGGGCGTGGCGGCGTATCAGTTGCTGCTGCCGCCGCAGGAACGGTTGAACCTGATGACCAATTCCGCCGATACCCGACAAATGCCGTCTGAAAGCGGTATTTGACCGCCGAACCATCCGCCTCCCTTTTCCCGCCAATCGAAAGAATAAAAATGCCTGCAAACCTGTCTTCAGTACTGGAAACCTTCAAACAGCAGCGCGATGCCGCCGAAGCGCATTATTTGAAAGCCAACCGCGTGTCGGTATTTTTCAGGGAATATACGGCGGCAGTCGAAACCTTACTGGCAGCATTGTGGGTAGAACATTTTCAAAACAGCGCGTTATGCCTGATGGCGGTGGGCGGCTTCGGGCGCGGCGAACTGTATCCCTGTTCGGATGTGGATTTGGCGATTGTCTCCCCTGCCCCGCTTTCAGACGGCATTCAGGAACAGATTGCCCGGTTTGTCCAAACCCTGTGGGACTGTAAACTGTTGCCGTCTGTAAAAAGCGGCGGCATTGACGAACTGTGCGAAAGCGTGCGCAATGATATTACGGGGGACACGGCGTTTTTAGAAGCCCGTTTTTTGTTCGGCAACCGTCAAACGGCGGACGAACTGGCGGAAAAAATGAACGCGCAACGCAATGTAGCGGCGTTTATCGAGGCAAAACTGGTGGAGATGGAACACCGCCATGCCAAATCACAAGGCTCAGGGGCGGTATTGGAACCAAACATCAAAAGCTGTCCGGGCGGTCTGCGCGACATCCACACCCTGCTTTGGATAGCGAAAGCGCAAGGCTTGGCGGCCAACCTGCCTGCGCTGGTCAAACAAGGCATTCTGACGCGCACTGAAGCCGGTATGCTTTCACACGGCTACCGCCGCCTTGCCCACATCCGCATCCATCTGCATTTAAAAGCCAAGCGCGCCGAAGACCGCCTGCTGTTCGATTTGCAGCCGCAAGTCGCCGAAAGTATGGGTTATCAAAATGAAAACCGCCGCCGTCAAAGCGAAGAACTGATGCGCGTGTTTTACCGCGCGATTAAAACCGTCAAACAACTGAGCGGCATCCTCACGCCCATGCTACAAAGCCGCGTTTCTTCCACCCCGTTGCGCGTTACCCTGCGGATTGACGACGACTACATCCAAGTGAACAACCAAATCGCCGCGCGGCACACCGATATTTTTTTCAGACGGCCCGAACACATTTTCAAAATCGTCGAAATCATGCAGCAGCGCAACGACATTACCGCGCTCGAACCGCAAACCCTGCGCGCATGGTGGGGCGCGACGCGCAAAATCAACCGCAGCTTCTACCAAAATCCCGAAAACCGCCGCCGCTTCGCCGGCTTTTTCCGCAGCGGCAACGGGCTGACCCAAACCCTGCGCTTCCTCAACCTCTACGGCGTGTTGGGACGCTACCTGCCCGCGTGGGAAAAAATCGTCGGCCTGCTTCAACACGACCTGTTCCATATCTATCCTGTGGACGACCACATCCTCGCCGTTGTCCGCAACGTCCGCCGCCTTGCCCTAGACATGCACAGCCACGAACTGCCTTACGCCTCCGCGCTGATGCAGTCCTTTGAAAAGCAAGGCATTCTCTATCTCGCCGCCTTCTTCCACGACATCGCCAAAGGACGCGGCGGCGACCACGCCATACAAGGCATCGCAGACGCGCGCCAATTTGCCGCCGACCACTTCCTGACCGAAGAAGAAAGCGACCTGCTTGCCTGGCTGGTCGAAAACCATCTTCTTATGTCCACTGTCGCCCAAAAAGAAGACATCCAAGACCCCGACGTACTCGATGCCTTCTGCAAACGCGTGCAAACCCACGAACGCCTCAGCGCGCTCTACCTTCTGACCATTTCCGACATACGCGGCACCAATCCCAAATTGTGGAACGCATGGCGCGCCAGCCTGCTGGAAAGCCTCTTCCATGCCGCCGGACGCTACCTCGCAGGCAACGGCGGCAACCCGCACGCCCTCTTCGGTCGCCGCCAACAAGAAGCCGCCGACTTGCTCACCCGCGCTGCCGTCCCCGAAAAACAGCAGAAAAAACTATGGAACGCACTCGGTTCCGCCTATTTCGCCCGCCACCAGTCGCGCGAAATCCTGTGGCACGCTGCCAACCTCGTCCACGACTTTGAAACCCCCATCGTCCGCAGCCGCATCCTGCCCAAAAGCGACAGCTTCCAAGTGATGATCTTTATGCCCAACGGCCCGCGCCTGTTTGCCCGTCTCTGCCGTATCTTCAGCCGCCACGGCTTCGACATTCTCGCCGCCCGCGCCTTCATCACCGAACACGACTACATCCTCGACACCTTCATCGTGCAAATTCCCTCGCAGCACGCCCCCGAAGACTACCCCGACATCCAAAGCGCGCTTGAAGCCGAACTCAACAGCTTTATCCATGGACACACCGTTGCCGAAACCTCAAACCACAGCCGCCGCATCAGCCGCCGCAGCCGCTATATGCCGATCGCGCCAAGCATCACCATTACCCCCGAAGAAGACTACCCCGACTGGTACTCCGTCGAAATCACCGCCGTCAACCGCCCCTTCCTACTCGCCGATATGGCGGAAGTCTTTTTCGCCCACAACGTCAGCCTGCGCTACGCCAAAATCTCCACGCTGGACGAACGCGTCGAAGACAGTTTTACCGTCTTCAGCCCCGATTTGAAAAATCCGAAAATCCAATCTACCCTGAAACAGGCTTTGTTGGAACAATTAACATGATTCCTCTTCCCTTTTCAGACGGCATTAGCCCTTCTGTTTTCCAACTATCCTGCAACGGATAAATATTGTAAACAATATCGGCTGCTAAGACGCAAGTACCATGTTATAATGCCGTGCATCTTGCACAAACTGAAAGACCAAGCATCATGCGTATCGTAGAAAAAGCCTATACTTTCGACGACGTCCTGTTGGTTCCTGCACATTCAACCGTGCTACCCCGAGATGTCAAGCTTCAAACCAAACTCACCCGCGACATCACACTCAACCTCCCCCTGCTTTCTGCGGCAATGGATACCGTTACCGAAGCGCGTTTGGCCATCTCTATGGCGCAAGAAGGCGGCATCGGCATTATCCATAAGAACATGACGCCGGAGTTGCAGGCGCGTGCGGTTTCCAAAGTAAAGCGCCATGAGAGCGGCGTGGTGAAAGATCCCGTTACCGTTGCACCGACCGCATTGATCCGCGAAGTTTTGGAAATGCGCGCACAGCGCAAACGCAAAATGTCCGGCCTGCCTGTCGTTGAAAACGGCAAAGTGGTCGGTATCGTAACCAACCGCGACCTGCGTTTTGAAAACCGTCTCGATCTGCCTGTTTCCGCCATCATGACACCGCGCGAGCGTTTGGTTACCGTCCCCGAAGGCACAAGCATAGACGAAGCGCGCGAAGTCATGCATGCGCACAAAGTCGAGCGCGTTTTGGTATTGAACGAAAAAGACGAGCTTAAAGGCTTGATTACCGTTAAAGATATTTTAAAAACTACCGAATTTCCCAACGCCAACAAAGACTCCGAAGGTCGTCTGCGCGTCGGTGCCGCGGTGGGTACCGGCGGCGATACCGAAGAGCGTGTCAAAGCATTGGTAGAAGCAGGCGTGGATGTGATTGTGGTCGATACTGCCCACGGTCATAGCCAAGGCGTTATCGATCGCGTGCGCTGGGTCAAAGAAACCTATCCGCATATCCAAGTCATCGGCGGCAACATCGCCACTGCTAAAGCCGCTTTGGATTTGGTGGCTGCCGGTGCGGATGCCGTCAAAGTCGGTATCGGCCCGGGCTCGATTTGTACGACCCGTATCGTGGCCGGTGTGGGCGTGCCTCAACTGACCGCCATCCACAATGTTGCCGAAGCCCTGAAAGGCACGGGTGTCCCTCTGATTGCCGATGGCGGTATCCGCTTCTCCGGCGATATTGCCAAAGCACTTGCTGCCGGCGCATACAGCGTCATGCTCGGCGGTATGTTTGCCGGTACGGAAGAAGCACCGGGCGAAATCGAACTCTATCAAGGCCGCTCTTACAAGTCTTACCGCGGCATGGGTTCGTTAGGCGCGATGAGCCAAGGTTCTGCCGACCGCTACTTCCAAGACAAAACCGACAGCACCGACAAATACGTCCCTGAAGGCATCGAAGGCCGCGTACCTTACAAAGGCCCGATTGTGAACATCATCCACCAGCTGACCGGCGGTCTGCGCTCTAGCATGGGTTACTTGGGTTGCGCCAATATTGCTGAAATGCACGAGAAAGCAGAATTTGTGGAAATCACTTCTGCCGGTATGAGCGAATCCCACGTTCACGACGTGCAAATCACCAAAGAAGCGCCGAACTACCATCGCTGATTCAAGCCGTCTTTATTAAAATGCCGTCTGAAACCCGATTTTAAGGTTTCAGACGGCATTTTTAAATTTACCGAGAATAATAACCTACCTGATAAAACAGATAGGCCATAGAAAGATAGGCAACTGTGTCATGGCAGGCATGGCTTGGGATTTTTCTTAAACGCTTCTACTGCCCGCTCCAACCCGTATTATTTACCTTTCGTTTTTTTTATTTTAATCGAAACCGATTTTTTTGCCTTTTTCTTCGGCAGCGCGGCAACAGACTTACCTCTTTCCTTTGCCTTGCAGTCTCGGGCTGCTTTTTTCTTTGCAACAGTTTTCAGCTTGCTTTGCCCAACCGCCTTTGCCGGCTTGGCATATTGGGATGATTTAATCTTCCGCCGCCTGCCCGCAACTCCTCCTGAAATCAAAATAAAATCGATTTTACTGGTATTCAAATCAGCACGGGCAACTTTAACGGTAACCCTATCCCCCATGTTGAAACGGATTCCGCTGCGTTCGCCTTCTATCGCCATGATTTCGGGGCGGAAATTGAAATAGTCTTCGCCCAAATCGCTGATGTGTACCAAGCCGTCAATGTGGATGCCGTCCAAGGTAACGAAGAGGCCGAAGTTGGTCATGCCGGAGATTTTGCCTTCGAATATTTCGCCAACTTTATCGCGCATATAATAGGTTTTCAGCCAGTTTTCCACGTCGCGGCTGGCGTCGTCGGCACGGCGTTCGCAAAACGAAGTATGCACGCCCAAAGCCTGCCAGCTTTTGTTTGGCGTGTAGGTCTGCTTGTCCAATACAGCTTTGATGGCGCGATGGACGGTCAGGTCGGGATAGCGGCGGATGGGGGAAGTGAAGTGGGCGTATGCTTCATAAGCCAAACCGAAATGCCCTTCGCAATGCGGTTCGTAAACCGCCTGCTGCATGGAGCGCAACATCATGACTTGCAGCAATTCGGCATCGGGTCTGCCTTTGAATTGTTCGGCAAGCGCGGCATAGTCTTTCGGCGTCGGGTTGTTGCCGCCGCCAAGTTGAAGCCCCAACAGACCGAGCTGCTCGCGCAGGGTGGCGAGTTTTTCGGGCGTGGGACCCAAATGGTTGCGGAACAAAGCCGTATGTTTGTTTTTCAGCAAAAACTCTGCCGCGCAAACATTCGCCGCCAGCATACATTCTTCAATCAGCTTGTGGGCATCGTTGCGGACGACGGGGACGATTTTTTCAATTTTGCCGTTGTCGTCGAAAAGCATTTGGGTTTCGACGCTTTCAAACTCCACCGCGCCGCGTTCGAAGCGTTTTTTCTGAAGGATTTTGAAGAGTTTGTAGAGGGTGTCGATTTGGGCTTTGTGCGGATGGTCGAGGCCGTCTGAAATCCAATCCCAGACTTGATTGTAAGTCAGACGGGCATGAGAGCGCATCACGGCGGGGTAGAAGCGGTATTCTTTAATATTGCCCGCATAAGTGATGACCATATCGCACACCATACACAAACGCTCGACATCGGGATTGAGCGAGCAAATGCCGTTGGACAGGTTTTCCGGCAGCATCGGAATCACACGGCGCGGGAAGTAAACACTGGTGCTGCGTTCCTGTGCGTCCGTATCGATAGCGTCATCGGGGCGGACATAATGGCTGACATCAGCAATCGCCACAACCAGACGGTAATTGCGTCCGACTTTTTCAGCAAACACGGCATCGTCGAAATCGCGCGCCGTTTCGCCGTCTATCGTTACCAAAGGCAGGTCGCGCAAATCGACGCGGCCTTTCAAATCGCTTTTGCGTACATGGTCGGGAATTTTTTTTGCAGCTTTGGCACACGCTTCGCTGAATTGGTGTGGTAAATGGTGTTTGCGCACGGCAATTTCGATTTCCATGCCGCTGTCGGCATAATCGCCCAATACTTCAATGATTTTCGCTACGGCTGGGCGGTTTTGCTCAGGATAAGTCTCGATTTCGCCGACGATGACCTGACCGATTTCGGGTTTGAAATGCGCGACGCTGTCAGGTTCCAAGACGATGCTTTGATTCAAGCGTTTATCTTCCGCTTCCAAAATCGCTACGCCGCGATCCATATAGAAACGGCCGACCACTTTGCTTTGCGCGCGTTCTACAATATCCAAAACCGTACCTTCGCGGCGGCCTCTGCGGTCGATACCGGCGGGGCGGACGGTAACAATGTCGCCGTGCATGATGCCGCGCATTTGGCGTTCGTATAAAACGAAATCGCCGTCTTTGGTGGGTGTGAGCGGTACGGCGAAGCCGAAACCGTCCTTATGCGCCTCGACGCGGCATTTTACCAAATCCAATTTGTCCGCCGCGCAAACCGCGCCCCTGCGGTTGATTAAAACCTGACCGTCCCGCGCCATCGCTTTCAGACGACGTTCGAAAAATTCGTACTCTTCTTCCTTAATCGACAATTCGCGTGCCAAAGCTTCAATCTTGGACGGTACGCCTTCACGTTCAAGCAGCTCGACAATCCATTCCCTACTTGGCAAGGGATGTTCATAACACTGTTTCTCCCGACTCAAAAACGGGTCTTTTTCCCGTAAATTTAAATATTTAATATTTTTGTTCATTTTGACCGTTGACATTCTTTTTATGACCTATATAATAGCGACTTCTTTGCGGAAGGACACTGTACCGCAAAACAGTAAATAAAGCAAAGCCCGGGTGGCGGAATTGGTAGACGCGCTAGCTTCAGGTGCTAGTATCCTCACGGGTGTGGAAGTTCGAGTCTTCTCCCGGGCACCAAATCAAATGCTTTGCTTTATTTCAATATTTAGATTGCCCGGGTGGCGGAATTGGTAGACGCGCCAGCTTCAGGTGCTGGTATCCTCACAGGTGTGGAAGTTCGAGTCTTCTCCCGGGCACCAAATAACAAATTGTCCCGATTGGGATAATTTCCGCCATTAGAGAGGTGGATGAGTGGTTTAAGTCGCACGCCTGGAAAGCGTGTATACGTGAATAGCGTATCGAGGGTTCGAATCCCTTCCTCTCTGCCAAATACGAATCCCAAGCTTTTACAGTTTGGGATTTTTTATTATTCAAACAATAATTTCATTGGGAAAACCTGTTATTGTCTATAATCGTCATCAACCGTTTACAACTATCTGTTACCGTTTTTTGTGGTATGTTTTGCGGTATGTTTTACCCTCTTCCTAAGCCTGTAAGGACTAAAAAGGTGTATCCCTTCAAACGGCATTGTTCGACATGCTGCAAACCGAAAACCGATATGGCTGCACCGCATCTCAATCCGACCAACCTTTCCGAATACATCAGAACCTTAAAACGTGATTTGCCGTTCGGGGTTTCTGTTGCGGGCGAAGGGCTGCTGTTCCGGCATTCCGTTCTGCGCGGCAGGTTGTTTCAGCCGCTGCTTGCGCTGTTTTTCGGTCTGCTGCTTTGGATGGGCGGCGGAAACCAGTTGCTCGAATGGGGTGTTCCTCCCGTATCCGATTCGGTTTACAGCGTCTTGACGGCGGGTTTTTCCGTGTTTTGGATGTGGCGCATGGAGCGTTGGTGGTATGCGCTGACGACGTGCAAATCGGTTTATATCGATGATAAGGAACTGGTTGTTTATGGTGCGTTCGGGCGTGTCCGTTATCGCGGCAGGCATGATGCGGCATATTCCGTCCATGTGCTTCCGCATTCCCTCTACCAATGGCTGACCGGAGGCGTTGCGCTGCTGACCGGCCCGAGCGGACGCGGTGTGTGGACGGGCATCGTTTTGGGGCTGCACCGCCATAACCTCGGTGCGACGCTGGCGCGGAAAACGCTGGCAGACCTGCCGGAGCAGCATCCTTAAGACGCGGCACTTCTGCGTTCAGACGGCATTGTTCTTGAAAACACCATAGACAATACCGCCCAACTGGTATAGTGTTCGTCCTACTGCGGCATCTTTCCGATGACGCATTTTTTCAATATTAATTATCCGACTTACAAAGGTAAAAACATGACTGTCCGTATCGAACACGACTTATTGGGCGACCGCGAGATTCCCGCCGAAGTATATTGGGGCATCCACACTCTGCGCGCCATTGAAAACTTTAAAATTTCCACACAAAAAATTTCCGACGTGCCGCAGTTTGTCCGCAGTATGGTGATGGTCAAAAAAGCGACCGCGCAGGCAAACGGAGAATTGGGTGCAGTAAAACCCGAAATCGCCGCCGCCATTGAAAAGGCTTGCGACGAAGTTCTGCTGAACAACCGCTGCCTCGACCAATTCCCGTCCGACGTGTATCAGGGCGGCGCAGGTACTTCGGTCAATATGAACACCAACGAAGTCATCGCCAACCTTGCATTGGAAGCCTTGGGATATGAGAAAGGCCGCTACGACATCGTCAATCCGATGGATCACGTCAACGCCAGCCAATCCACCAACGACGCCTATCCCACGGGCTTCCGCCTTGCCGTGTATTACAGCATCGGCGAATTGCTGGAAAAACTGACCGTATTGAAAAACGCCTTTGCCGCCAAAGCCGAAGAATTTAAAGACGTTTTGAAAATGGGCCGCACCCAGCTTCAAGATGCCGTACCGATGACGGCCGGACAAGAGTTTCAATCTTTCCAAGTATTGTTGGAAGAAGAAATCCTCAACCTCGACCGCACCCGCCAACTGCTCTTGGAAGTCAATTTAGGCGCAACGGCAATCGGCACGGGCGTGAACACGCCCAAAGGCTATGCGGAACTGGTGGTCAAAAAACTCTCCGAAGTCAGCGGCTTATCTTGCAAACTGACTGAAAACCTGATCGAAGCGACCTCCGACTGCGGCGCATATGTAATGGTACACGGCGCATTGAAACGCACGGCGGTCAAACTCTCCAAAATCTGCAACGACTTGCGCCTGCTCTCTTCCGGCCCGCGTGCCGGCTTGAAAGAAATCAACCTGCCCGAATTGCAGGCCGGTTCTTCCATTATGCCCGCCAAAGTCAATCCCGTGATTCCCGAAGTGGTCAACCAAGTCTGCTTCAAAGTCATCGGCAACGACACCACCATCACTTTCGCCGCCGAAGCAGGTCAGTTGCAACTGAACGTGATGGAGCCGGTCATCGCCCAATGTATGTTTGAAACCATTTCCCTCTTGGGCAATGCCGCAGTCAACCTGTCCGACAAATGCGTCAAAGGCATTACGGTCAACCGCGAAATCTGCGAGCGGTATGTCTTCAACTCCATCGGGCTGGTTACTTATCTGAACCCATATATCGGACACCACAACGGCGATTTGGTCGGCAAAATCTGCGCCCAAACCGGCAAAGGCGTGCGTGAGGTCGTTTTGGAACGCGGGCTGTTGAGCGAAGAAGAACTCAACCGCATCCTCTCTCCTGAAAACCTGATGAACCCCCATCTGTAACGTTGCAGACAAATGCCGTCTAAAGCAGGAATGTTGCTTCAGACGGCATTTTGTTATATCAATCAGCCGGATTATATGCCGAACAGTGCCTTGACTTCCCCCCAATAAAACAGGCAGGCGATAGAACACAGTGCCAACACGATTCCCGCCGTATTGATTGTGTTGATTTTTTCCTTAAAAAACAGTGCGCCCGAAAGCGTACCCAAAACAATCACACCGATATTCATACCGGCAAAAACCAAGGTTGGATTATCCTTCATCATTTGGTGCGCGGTGATGTAGGTTACGATATTCATGAAGTTCAAACCGCCCAATAGTGCGCCGCCAACCACACTCTCAATGCGCCATTTGACTGATTTGGACAATAGGTAGGCAAATATCAAAATACCGGACAAAGCAAATGCAATCAGCAGGTTGCCCGCAAATGCCGTGCCGCTTTTGGCAAGCTGCTTAAACAAGATATCGATAGTGCCGTAACCTGCCCACACGCCCAGCAGCAATACCGCCTGCCGCCACGCGCTGCCTAATTTTTTGCCACCGCCGTGTTTCCAAAGCAGACAGAACAGCGCGGCAAAGGCGAGGCACAGCCCGATTAGTTTGCCTTCGCTGAGTTTTTCGCCAAACAGCGTCAGTGCGGCAACAATCGGCAAAAACAGCGACAAACGCTGCGCCGCGTCGGATTTGACGATACCGGCGGCTTCTACGGATTTGCCCATAATGACAAATACGGACGGCAGCAGCACGCCCAAAGCGGCAAACAGCCACCATGTCGGCAAAAATGCGCCGATATTGCCGACATCCGGCTTCAATACCAGCAGGGTCAGTATGACCGCGACCACATAATTGACGGCGACCGCCTGCGCGATGTCGATTTTTTTCTTCCTTGCCATTTTCAGCAAAATGGAAACCGACACGCTGAACACGATGCTGATTAACAGGTAAGCCATACTATATCCATTTCTCAGGTGCGACCGCCCTGCCGTCGTTGAAGCGTATAAAGCCGGCGATAATGCGGTAGAAATACCAGACGGTCGTTGCAATAATAATCAGTACGCCGATGCCGAAACGGGCAGTCAGCGCGCCCACAAGATAAAGCCAAAATGTGCGCCAAAAGGTTTTAATCAGGTATTCGGTATGTGCGGCATAGATAATGCTGTCCAAACTGTTCCGTTTCATATAGGCGAGAATCACGCCGACTATGGGCATAAACTGCATGATTGCACCCAAACCGAACAGGATGTAGGCGGCGAGGACATAGTTGCGTCCGCTTCCGCCGCCGGACGGTTCGTAAGCATGGCGCGAACGTGAAGCCTGCCGTTCAAACGCCCGTCCGAACGCCTGTTCGCGGCGCATCTGTTCGCGGTAAAACTGCTCCCTGCGCGCCTGTTCGCGGCGGAATGCCTCTTCCTGCCGCTCGCGTTCATTATGCCGTCTGAAGGATGCGTCGTATTGCGTCCGTTTCGACAGGTCGGAAAGCGTATCGTAAGCCCGTTGGATTTCTTTGAATTTTTCTTCAGCCTGCGGATTGCCCGGATTGCGGTCGGGATGGTATTTCATCGCCAGCTTGCGGTAGGCGCGTTTGATTTCGTCCGCCCCCGCCTGCGGCGACACGCCCAATACGGCATACAAATCTTTGTCCATATTGCTCCTTTATACTCCCCCGTCAAACCGCCGCCTGTATTGTTTTCGGGTTCAAAATATTTAAATCTCCGGGACGGATGCCGATAATGAACCCGCGTTTTCCGCCATTGATATAGATGGTTTCCAAATCCATCACCGACTGTTCGACGTAAATATCCAACTTTGTCCTGATGCCGAACGGCGTTGTGCCGCCGACCAGATAGCCCGTCCACTTGTTTGCCTGCGCGGGCGTGGCGGGTTCGATGTGTTTCACACCCAAATGCCGTGCCAGATTACGGGTTGAGATCTGTTTGTCGCCGTGCATCAAGACAATCAGCCCCTTACCATTTTCATCTTGCAAAACAATGGTTTTAATGACCAAGTGTTCGTCTTTGCCGAACAATCGGGAAAACTGCGCCGTGCCGCCGTGTTCCTCATAGGCATAGGTAAAAGGTTCAAATTCGATGCCGTTTTCACGCAAAACGCGCACGGCAGGTGTTATCGGATAAGTGTGTTTACTCATTTTTCGTCATGCAAAACATGGAAATCGGTCAAACGCAATGTTACCATATATCCCCTTTGTGAAAGGACGACGTGATGGATATCCGATATTTCGGCACTACGCCCCGCTATTCCGAAGCGGTTTGCGCGGGCGGCTTGATTTTCTTCTCCGGCATGGTTCCCGAAAACGGTGAAACGGCTGCCGAACAGACTGCCGACGTGCTTGCCCAAATCGACCGCTGGCTGGCGGAATGCGGCTCGGATAAAGCGCACGTTTTGGATGCGGTCATTTATCTGCGCGACATGGGCGACTATGCCGCGATGAACGAAGTTTGGGACGCTTGGGTTGCCGCCGGCAGAACGCCCGCCCGCGCCTGCGTGGAAGCGCGGCTCGCCCGTCCGGAGTGGCGCGTCGAAATCAAAATAACCGCCGTGAAGAAAGACGCGGCAACTGCATAAACAGATTTCCTTATATTTCAGAGTACGCAAATGATGAAAACCTTACTGCCCTTTTTCGGCGTGGCGCGCGTCAGCGGCGAAGACCGCCAAACCTTCCTGCACGGACAGCTTTCCAACGACATCAATAATCTTCAGACTGGGCAGGCGTGTTACGCGACTTACAACACGCCCAAAGGCCGCGTCATCGCCAATATGATTGTCGTCAACCGTGGGGACGATTTGCTGCTGATTATGGCGCAAGACCTGCTTGAAGCAACGGTCAAACGCCTGCGGATGTTTGTGTTGCGTGCCAAAGTCGTTTTTGAAATCCTTGAAGATTACGCCGTCGGCGCGGAATTGGCAGCATCCGCCGAACCGCTTGCCGCGCAAGAACCCTGCCTTGCCTTTACCGCCGAATGTGTTTCAGACGGCATCTGTTCCGTCGTCCTGCCCCATCGGGGCATTTTGCACATCGCCCCCGAAACCGCCCTGCCACCTTATGATGCCGCTGCCGAAAGCGCGTGGCGGCTGCACGAAATCCGCAGCGGTTATCCGTGGATATGCGCGGCTACCAAAGAAACCGCCGTCGCCCAAATGCTCAACCAGCACATCATCGGCGGCGTACACTTCAAAAAAGGCTGCTACCCCGGTCAGGAAATCATCGCGCGCGCCCAATATCGCGGTCAGGTCAAACGCGGCTTGGCGGTGTTGTCGGGAAACTCGGCAGCCGAAGCGGGCATCCTGCTGACGGCGGACGGCGAAGAGGCCGGCATCGTACTCGACTGCGTTAAAGGTTCGGAAAACTTTACCGCCCTTGCCGTAATTAAATTCTCCGCCGCACAAAAAGAACTGACCGTCCCAAACGGCGGTATCTTCAAAGCGGTTCATCTCTTCTTTAAAACCGAAAATGCAGAATAAGCCCTCCAATGCCGTCGGAACCTTTTTCAGACGGCATTTTAAAACCGCCCCTGTTTTCGGTTACAATGCCGCATCCCTAATTTTTCAAACCACCGCCATGTCCAAAAAAACCAAACAAGAACTGGAAAACAACAAACTCAGCAAACGCCTGCGCCACGCCGTCGGCGACGCGATTAACGATTTCAACATGATCGAGCCGGGCGACAAAATCATGGTCTGTCTCTCCGGCGGCAAAGACAGCTATGCCCTGTTAGACATCCTGCGCCAGCTCCAAGCCAGCGCGCCGATTGATTTCGAACTGGTTGCCGTCAATCTCGACCAAAAGCAGCCGGGCTTCCCCGAAGAAGTATTGCCGACTTATCTCGAAAGCATAGGCGTGCCGTACAAAATCGTCGAAGAAGACACCTACTCCACCGTCAAACGCGTATTGGACGAAGGCAAAACGACTTGTTCGCTGTGCAGCCGCCTGCGCCGCGGCATCCTCTACCGCACCGCAAAAGAATTGGGCTGCACCAAAATCGCCTTGGGACACCACCGCGACGACATCCTCGCCACCATGTTTTTAAATATGTTTTACGGCGGCAAACTCAAAGCCATGCCGCCCAAGCTGGTGAGCGATAACGGCGAACACATCGTCATCCGCCCCTTGGCTTATGTGAAAGAAAAAGACTTAATCAAATACGCCGAATTAAAGCAATTCCCCATCATCCCGTGCAACCTTTGCGGCTCGCAGCCCAACCTGCAACGCCAAGTCATCGGCGATATGCTGCGCGATTGGGACAAACGCTTCCCCGGCCGTATCGAATCGATGTTCTCCGCCCTACAAAACGTCGTCCCTTCCCACCTTGCCGATACCGAACTCTTTGACTTTGTCGGATTGGAACGCGGTCAAAGCCTGAAACACGGCGGCGATTTGGCGTTTGACAGCGAAAAAATGCCCGAACGTTTTTCAGACGGCAGCGAAGAAGATGAGAGCGAAATCAAAATCGAGCCGCAAAAAGCCGAACGCAAAGTCATCAACATTCTGGCGAACAAGCCGAAAACCTGCGGCGCATAAACCTCCACCGTCAAAAATGCCGTCTGAAGCCCGTTTGGCGTTTCAGACGGCATTTTAAAAGCCCGAAGCCGGCAGCCCGCGCCCCAGACATCTGTTCTTTAACGTCCGTTTTCAGAATGCCCGCCTGCGGGCATATTTTGCCCGATCAGTTCGGCTATCCTCTCGCCGTCAAACTGCGTTTTGAACACCACCTTGATTTCTTTGGAAATCTCGGCAAACAGCTTTTCGGTATGTTTGATTTTCCGCTCTTCGCTTTTTCGCAAATCTTCCGCCCCGTCAGTCCCTTTGGCTTCAATCACAAAGTTCAGAATCTCGCCGCTTTTGGTTTTCACGATATAGGCAAAATCGGGCGAATACGTGCCGCCGCCGGCAACAGGGATTTTGATGGAGTTTCTCGGTATTTTAGTGAATACGGTTACGCCTTCAATTTGGTTGTTGGCGACATTTTCATGTTCTATATCCGAATCGTAGAAAATCTCGCCGAAGAGATAGCCGGCGGCAGGCCGGTTCTTAGTATCTTCAAATCTGCCCAAATCTGCTTTTTTCACCGCGCGCGGTTTGCCGTCTTTATCGGTAAATTTGGTCGGATGGATTTTGCTGCCGACAAGCCGGTAATCCAGTTCGAATTTATGGAAGGAATGATGAAGCAAAAACCGGTTGAAGCCGTTTTTGATTTGGGCGATGGTCTGCATATTCAAAAAATCGCCAATGTCCAGTTCGTCGCGGACGCGGTAAAACGCCTGATGCAAAGTCTGCATGCGGATTTTTGCCGTTTGTGCCAGTTTTTCCAGAAACTCGCGGTAAGTCATTGTGTTGAAACGGATAAAATCTCCATCTTCAAAACTGTCTATGCGGTGGGAAAGCATGAGCCCGTTGTTGATATAAGCTTCGTTTACCGCCGTGCGTATGCCTGCCTGCGGGAATTTGGCGGCGTTTTCACGCAAATAGGCGGTAAATAAATCGGCAAATTCGGCTTCATCCTTGATTTTGTACTGCAAAACGGCTTTATGGTGAATCAGCTCCCACAAGGCTTTGAGTTCTTCATATTTGCCTTCGCGCATGATGATGGTGTCTTTGCCTTCGTCTTTGGCGTTGCTGACTTTGCCTTTGTCCAAACCTTTGGGGAAGGCTTCGGGATAGGCGGCTTTTAATTTGTCATAGCCGTCTTCGGTAAAGTTTTCATTGTCGTCAATGATGCCGTCTGAAAACAGTTTGTTTACCAATACCAGCGGTTTGATATCGGGGTATTTTTGCAATATTTTTTGTTTCAGTTCCTCGGTAAACTTTTTGGGGATTTCTTCCTGAAAAGAATTGTCGTTGATTTCGCCGACAAGCTGCTTCACAAAGTCTTTTTCGCTGCTATCGACAAAATAATTCAGCTTGTACGGCACATCGCGCACCCGCGCCATCAGCTCGTTTACCGGCAGGCGCAGGCCGCGTCCGACTTCTTGCAGCTTGGAAGTCGTGCTGCCGCTGGAACGCAGTTTGCAAATCTGGAAAACGTTGGGATTATCCCAGCCTTCGCGCAGCGTCCATTTGGAAAAAATAAAGCGGCGCGGGTTGTCCAAAGACAGCAGTTTTTCCTTATCGTGCAGGATTTCATTGATTTCCTGCTCGATTTTATCGTCGCTGTCTGTATTGTCTTTGGAAAAATAGCCGCCGTGGCAGGCGGATACATCGTCCAACGTCTTTTGCAGGTAATTGCGGTAAAACGGGTCGCTTTCCGTTTCCAGGCGGCGTGCCGCTTCCGCACGGATCCAGCTTTCAAATTTATCTTTCAGGCTGCCTGAAAGCTCGTTGCCGCTGCGGTAGCCCACAATATCGTCAATAAAAAACAGCGTCAGCGGCTTGATTTTGGGCTGTGGCGCGCGTTCTGCCAAAAGTTCGCGTTCCAGCTTGAAATGCTCGGCAACCGCCCGCTGCATCATCGCATCCTGTACCGTTTGCGAATAGGAATAAGGGTTGATGACGGCACCCGTTTTCAACTCCAAGCCGTTGCTTAACACCACCGCGGTTTTATTCATTTTGTCGATTTTCAAATCAGAAATGGCCGGATGGATTTTCGCCAAATCTTCGCCTTTTGCCAGTTTGAACGTCTGCTTTTTGTCCTTTTCGTTTAATTCGAATTTCGCTTCTTTGCCGTCCGACGACACCAGTTTTACCGCTGCATCCATACCTCCCTGCATTTCTTCCTGAAACACGCGCACGCCTTTGACCAGCCCGTCGTTAAACGCGCCTACTGCCATCAAACGGTAAAGCAGGTTGTAATATTCGTCGTTAAATGTTGCACCGTAGCGCAAAATATATTGCGGTTTTAAGCGTTTGATATTGCCCCACGTTTTCGCGCTCTCCCGGGTCGGGAATTTATGCGGTTCGTCCACAATCACAAACGGGCGCACGGCGGCCAATGCATCAACGGGATTGTCAAACAAATCCTTCAATGCCTTGTCGCCCGTATCGGTCATGGACGGCGAATTAACCATGCCCGCGTTAATCAGCAGCACATGGATTTCCTTTTTGTTTTCCGCTTTGACAAACTGCTCAATCGTGATGGGCGCATTGGACTTTTTGCCCTTATTCTTTTTCGCGCTTTCCACCACATAGGTTTTCAGGCGCACGCCTTCATAATCGCCGCCGAAATCCTGTTCAAAATGCTCCGCCAAAGCCTTGCTTTGCAAAAACTGCCGCGTTCCCGCCTTAATGGACAAAGTCGGCACGACCACGATAAATTTGAACACGCCCAGCCAACGGTGCAACTCGAACATGGTTTGTGTGTAGGTATAGGTTTTGCCCGTGCCCGTTTCCATGGAAATATCAAGGATATTTTGGTCGTCCGAACGGGCGGGGAATCGGCCGCCTATGCCGTTTTGGCTTTGCACTTTCAAGATATTGTTTGCGTATTGTTTTGCAGCAAACAAAAGTTCGGGATTTTCGTCTGCCGCCCAATATTTGGGCGTTGCCCCGTCAAACACGCCCAAAACCGCCGAAACCGCCCGCATCTGGTGCGGCTGGTTTTTCTCGTAATTAAAACCGCCCATAAACTTTCTCCGTCAAACCCTGATAATCACGTTTAACTCAATTTCTTTTTTATTGGTATAACCGCGTACCGCCTGGTCAAGTTCGTGCTGCATTGCGCTTGCCATATTGCTGCCGAACACAATCACGCGGTTGGGATTGAAAGCCGCATCGTCGTCCAGCTTGCGGATAAACGCCAACAAATCGGCGGAAGTAAAACCCTCGTTAATCAGATACAGCCGTTTTTCGCACAAATACGCCGTATAACTGCCCAACCGCACAGGCTCAACCGGCGTGGTCAGTGCCGCCCCGTCATACAGCGTCCAGGTGGTCAGAAGCGTTTGCAGCTGTTCTTCGCTTAATTCATCGTTAAGCGGCAAATCCGGTTGTTCGGGCGAAAAATCCTTGTCCGGATGCTGCCTGAAATTGTCTGCCGTTTGAAAGATTTTGAAGCCCGAATCGCCCGTGTAATCGGGATGATCGGCGCGGATTTTGGCGGCGGCTTTTTCTATGCGGGCTTTGGTGATGTCGAAGATGGTCGGGTAGCCTGCTTTATGGGCTTCGGACTTTTCGCCGGTTTTTTCGGGAAGCTGCACACAGATGTAGCGGCGGCTGCCGTTTTGTTCTTCGGCGTTAAGCTGCATCACGGCATGGGCGGTTGTGCCGCTGCCTGCGAAGAAGTCTAGGATTAGGTCGTCTTCAAAATTTATAAATGAAATTAATCGTGAAACTAGCTCTACGGGTTTGGGATTTGTAAATAGTCCTGAACTCCCAAAAATTTCTTTTGCTTCATTTGTAGCATGAGTATTTAAAATTCCTTGTATTAAATTTTTATGTGGTGATGAACGTTCAATTTTATTTCCATCATTATCAACTAGATGATAAATCTTGTAATAAACACCCCATTTTCCTGTTTTTTGGTTTTTTCTAACTTCAATAAATCCATTTTTTAAACCGTTTTCTACTTTGGTTTTGCTCCATTTCCAACGCCAACCATCATTGAATTGTTTGCTACGACCATTTGGATAGATTAATGACCCATCTGGAGTTTTAACTGGATAGTCCAAAGATTCTATATATCCTAATGTGCCACGGTCTAAATTGTCATAATAAAATGCACCACGTTCTTCAAAGTAGTTATCTTGATATTTATATCTATTTAAATCGAATGATTCAGTATTTCCGGTAAATTCAAATAGAGCAGATTCTGTTTTCATATATGCCAAAACAAATTCAGTAATTGTTGCAATACCTTTAGCATCTGAAGCCCCTGTTTTCTTCTGCCAGCAAATCTGCCCAACAAAGTTCCCCTCTCCAAACACTTCATCGCAAAGCAACTTCAATTGCGCCGCTTCGTTATCGTCAATCGAGATAAAAATCACGCCGTCGTCCTTTAACAGTTCGCGGGCGACATACAGGCGCGGATACATAAAGGTCAGCCACGCGCTGTGCGAGTTTGAGCCTTTGTCGGTGAAATCTAAAATCCGCGCGGCTTCGTCTTCGTCAATATTCGCCAGGCGGGCAAGTTCGGCGGGTGTGAATTTGCGGTCGTCCTGATAGACAAAGCCGTCCGAACCCGTGTTGTAGGGCGGGTCGATATAAATCATCTTCACGCTGTTTGCGTAGGCGTTTTTTAAGTGTTTCAACACTTCCAAATTGTCGCCGCGAATCAGCAGGTTTTGGCTGCCCGCATTTTCGGGCTTGGCGTTGTGCGTTTTGTCTTCACTTATCAGGGTTTCGGGCGGCAGGTTGCGAAGCAGGCGGGCATAGGATTTGCCCAGCCAGTTCATTGCATAAAATTCGCGGCTGATGTCGGTCTGCGGCGCGATTTCGGCTTGGAATTTGTCTATCAGGAAATGCCCGTCTGCGTCAAAACAGGCGGGAAAGAGTTTTTTGAGCTGTTCGAGTTGGGTAGAGTTGGCGGTAATGCCGTCTGAAGTGTAGATTGCCTCGGTGTCCGCCCCGGCTGTGTCGCCTAGATCAGGGCTTGGCTTGGCTTGGCTTGGCTTGGCTTGGCTTGGCAGCATTTTAAAATCCTCGGTTTGAATTTGTCAATATATAACTGTCTGTTTTAAAATATTTTTTCACTTCAGACGGCGTTTTTTGGGAAACGGGTGCGCCGTCTGAACGTCTGCCGCGTGTTATTACCCGACGACGCGGCGGTTTTGACGCGGGCGATTTTGGAAACGGTTAAAGCCTTCAGACGGCATTTTCATTTCATATGCCGTCTGAAGGCGCGTGAACGCTATTCCAATGCGTCTTTGAGCTTTTGTTCGATTAAATCCGCGTCAAACGATTTGGCAATCAATTCAAAACGGGAATCGCGCCGCCAAGACACTTGGTTCGCGCCCCACTGCCCGTCCACCCAGTTGAGCCACACCCAAGTGCCGAGCACTTGGAACACACCTTTGGCACGGACGAGTCCTTCGGTCATCTTGGGCAAATCATTGAAGAAGTTGGTCAGCTTTTCGCCGTCAAAATCGCGTCCGGCGGGGAATGTGAAACCTTGCGACTGGAAGCCCATGGTGTTGTCCGGCAGGGCTTTGAGGCGGTAGCGTGATTTTTCGATGACGAGAATATCGAGCCACCGGATGTCGAGTTGCGCGTTTCGGACTTCGACCACTTTGGCTTTGGGCGGGAACAGTTTTGCCGCTTTATCGTGAAATTCGGCAAGCTGTTCGGGGGTGCATAAATCGGTTTTGCTGGCGACCAATACGTCGCAGATGCCGATTTGGTCTTTATACAACGCCTGTTGCGCGTAATCGGGGTTGATGAACTGGCGCGGATCGACGACGGTAAAGACGGCGCCGATTTCCAAAAGGCCGTCCAGCGGTTTGGCTTTCAATTCGTCGATGACGCTGGCGGCGTGCGCCAGTCCGCTGGCTTCAATCATCAGGCGGTCGGGCTTGGCGTCGCGCAGCATTTTCTGCACGGTTACGCCCATTTGCGGGCCGGCGGTGCAACACAAACAGCCGCCGGCGATTTCTGCCACAGGGATACCGTTGTCGCTCAATACCGCGCCGTCAATGCCGATTTCGCCGAATTCGTTGACGATGATGACCCATTTTTCGTTGGGGTTTTTTTGCGCCATCAGGCTTTTGAGCGCGGTGGTTTTGCCTGTTCCCAGAAAACCTGAAATCAGGTGGACTTTGGTTTTTTTCACTTCTGACATTTTTTACAAATCCCGGTTAAAACAACGTGTTCTTCTTTCAGCGCGAAGCCGCTCTCGGCAACGCCAGCGCGCAGTGCCGCCCACTCGTGGCTGAGGGTTTGCTCGTCCGCCGTGCCGCATTCGGTGCAGACCAAAATAAACGCGCTGTGGTGCGCTTCGGCTTCTTCGTGGTCGTGGCAATGGTCGTTGCACTCGTGCTGCGCGTGGCTGCACAAAATATAGCCGTTGACCGCCGCCACTTTGTGCAAAACGCCCTGCTCCGCCCAAAAATCAAGGGCGCGGTAGGCGGTCGGCGGCGCAACCGCGCCCTCGCTTTGCTGCTGCATCTGCGACAAAACATTGTAGGCTTTAATCACTCCGCTTTGCTGCAAGACAATATCTAATACCTGCTCGCGCAAAGCGGTTACCTGCAAGCCCTCTCTGCGTGCCTGTTCGATGATTTTTTGCTTGAAATTTGTTTTCATAAATTCCCTGTTTATGCCGTCTGAACAACCAATACGGCAGGAGGCGGTTTTATATTTGTATTCAATTACTTTATTTGGAAATCTTTTCCAACAATGCCCGACAGCCCGCATCCGCAAGCCTGAAGGTTTCTTCAAAATCGCCCGTGTACCACGGATCGGGGACATGGTCGTAACCGCTTTCGGGTATCAGGTCGGTCAGCTTGAATATTTTTTCCGGCTGCCTGCCGAAGGTTTTTTCCAATTCGGACAAATTCTTGCCGTCCATCGCGATGATGTAGTCAAACGCCGCCGCATCGCTTTTCCGTATTTTGCGGCTGACGAATCCCGAAGCGTTAATACCGTGTTTTTTCAATATGCCTGCCGTTTCACGGTGCATATCCTCGCCGTCGTGCCAGCCCGATGTCCCCGCGCTGTCCGTTTCGAGGGGAATCCCTACTTCGGCGGCACGGCGGCGCAAAATGTATTCCGCCATCGGCGAACGGCAGATGTTGCCGAGGCAGACAAAAAGGATTTTCGGTTTTTTCATATCCGCGCCCTGTTCCAACGCGATGCCGTCTGAAGCGGAAACCCTTTCAGACGGCATCGGCAGGTCAATCGTATTGTGTACTGAAAAACGGATTGTGCCCTTCCCGTTTCAACGCTTCCGCATAGCTCGGGATGTTTTCCTGTTCGCCCAAGGGATTGTGCAACAGGTAAACGTGTTCCACGCGGCATTCTGCCATTAAATCCAAAAAATTCTGCTGAACAACGGCGATATTGTCGGTAAAGGAAAGCTGCCACGAAAACACCTGCGGCACGACTTCAAACGCGCCGTCTGTCGCATTAAACCCGAATAGAATCTGTCCGCCCGCCTTTGCCGCAGCGACCACGCCGACGCGCGGGCTCTGCATACGGACGGCGCGTATCGCGTTTGCCGCAAAAACATCCATCGCCATACGTTGGCGCGTGTGGCTGCCGTCTGAAAGTGCCTGCGTGGGTGCGTTGGGGGATAAGGGATTGGCAAACAGCGTAACGCCTTCCGATGCGAGATTTTCCTGCCATACCTGCATTAAGGGCAGGCCTGCCTGAAGAAGGTTCTGACCCAATGCCGTCTGAACTTTGCCGCTGCCGAAACCCAGCGCGTAAACGACGTGGACGGACTGTCCTTCGGGCAACAGCAAAGGGCGCGGGGCGAAACGGCGTAAGTGTTGCGCCGCCGCTTCGGTATTTTGTTTGGCACGCCACCACTCATCCGGCGCGACCGCACTTAAATCGGACGAATGCACAAGATAAGGCAGCCATTGTGTCTTTTGCGTCAACGCGCGCAGGTGCGGATAGTTTTGCAGGCAGGCAAACAAGGCCTCCGTCGGCAGCTTCATCTCGATTGCCCGTTCTTTTTTGCAGCCGGACACCAGCACGACCGGCAGGGCGAACCACTGCACTTCGCCTTCTTTCTCGCAATCGAGTACCGCGTTCACACTGGAAAGCAGCGCGGCATAAGTTCCGGCATCGGGCGACATCGTCAGCGCGAGGGAAAGGTTGATATAGTGGTTTTGCTCAAGCATCCCCCTGATTTCGGTTTGAAGTTGGCCGGACGAGAGTTTGCGCGAAGCCTGGGAAGAATTATGCGCCAACTGGTAGGCATTGAGCAGCAGGTGGTTTTTAATCGGATTTTGGGGATACGGGCGCGTATCGGGCAAGGTAAATGTCTGGTTCATATGTGTCGTGTACCGCTTTTCGCAGTGTGTGTCTTTCCTGTCTGAAAATATATCGGCCGGACTGCCGTCGGGACTTGCCCGTCAATCCGCCAAAACGAGAAAATGCCTGTCTGCCAAGTCTGCCAATATTTCTTCCACATACACTTCGGCAGGCGGATGGAATGTCAAACCGTCGGGCGTGGTGCTGACGATGTTCAAGTTTTCAGCAACCGCATCTATCACCGCCTGTTTGCTCGTCGGCCGCGACAATTGCCGCATAATGTACAAATGCCCGTATCCGAATGAGGGCGTGCTTTCGTTGTAACGGTTGGCAGGCCGGACAAACGCTTCCGCGCCGTGTTCCACAAAGGCGGCGACATAATCTGTAAAACGCGCCGGCACATAGGTTTTATGGTCTTCAAAAAATGGTTTGCCCGCATTGTCTGATGAAACAGAAAAACGCCCGAGAATGGTTTGCAATAAAAGCTGGGAATTGATTTTCATGCGGTCAAATTCCAAACCGGGAAATCGGCGGGCGAGATTTTCCGCAACATCTTCCGTTTTAAACGCCTCTCCGGTTTTCATCACATCGCGTATACCCGAAAGCAGGGTATCGTTTTCATCAAAGTTGATTGTTTCCCCTCTTGCCGGGCGGAAATTCAAACTTTCTATCACTTCGACGGCAACCGACTCATCACGCCTGACAGTATCCCCGACTTCCTCACGGCATAAAAGAGAACGGCGGAATTGGCGGTCGGATAAAATATCGCTGTAAAATTCTTTGGCAATATAATCGCCCCCTGCCAATGCCAGAATCCGCTCCCGCGTATGCTCCGCCATCCAAGAAACAAAAGACGCGTGCAAATCGGTATCCCCGATATACGCCAGCCGGTGGCGGTTTGCCCATTCGATGAAGCCGTTGACGTAAATCGGGTCGTTGAATATTTCCATATATTCGTGTGCGACATAATAAGTATTGTGATTCAATATTTTTTGAATCGCCGGAAGTTTGCCGCCGCCGCCCAAGCCCTTGTCGTTTTCCAAAATTTCCGCCAGTGCCTTGAGCGCGTCCAAGCCTTTCCGCGTTCGCGCTTCCAAGGGTTCTTCAAGCACATCCCTGCCGGCAAACTGCATAACATCCCGCAACTGCTCCTGCCGCTTCCAACCGGGGTAAACATTGTATGAAATATAGGCAATGCCGTGTTCGGTCAGGTTGTTCCGGCAAATCGAAAAGATTTTGTCTTTAACTGCGTCAGGCACCCACGACCAAATGCCGTGGACGATGATATAGTCGAATTTTCCGAATGACTCATCGACGGTCAAAATATCTTTTTCTTCCAGACGCACATTTTTCAAGCCCATTTTTTCAATGATGGCGTTGCCCTGCGCAACCTGCCTGCCGGACAAGTCGATGCCGACAAATTCCGCATCCGGGTAATAAAGCGCCTGCGTGATGATATTGCCGCCCATCGAACAGCCCAGCTCCAAGACCTTGGCTTTTGCCGCTGCCGCAGGCTTCAGACCCATCATGCGGGCGCGTGCCTCCAAATTATTGATGGCGGTTTGAGGGAACGCACCGGATTCGTACATCAAATCATCATATGAATTTTTGATGTCCGATATTTCCGAAGGTTCCGCCATATGGGAGGCAGGACTGCCGACAACCGTCTGCCGCGCTTTCTTCGCCATAACGGGGGGTGCGGAAGCGGCTTTTTTCTTCTTGCCCGACATATTCTGTTCACTCTAAAGACAATATGCCCGCAAGTTTAACCAATTCGCCTGCCTACTTCAACCGCACGGAAATTATCGGGCTTCCGAACAAGTATGCCGTCTGAAGGTATGCGCATACGTCCGGACGCATCCCTCCGCATCTTGCCGAAATAAGGGATAAAGGCGCAACACTATGGTATATTGACCGTTTTATGCCAGCATCCCGACCGCCATGGATTTTGCCGTACCTGCCGTTTTAATCATCGACTTGGAAATTAACCCCAAAACCGATACCGTCTTCAAAATCGGTGCATACCGGCCCGACCTTGACCTCGGCTTCGAACGAAGCTTCCGCAATGAAGAAGGTTTCAGGAAGGCATTGGCGGAAATGCAGCCCCTTGCGGAAGGTGCGGAATGGCTGATGGGACACAACCTCCTCGAACACGACCTGCCGTATTTGAAAAAAGCCGCGCCCGACCAGGCATGGCTTTCATTGCCCGTTATCGATACGCTGAAGCTGTCGCCGCTCGCCTTTCCGCAAAACCCGTACCACCGTCTGATTAAAAACTACAAAATCATCTCTTCCGAACTCAACTCCCCGTTGGCGGACTGCCGCGCCTGTTGGCAGCTTTTTCAGGATCAGTGCACCGCATTCGGCAAAATCAAAACCGAAAGACCCGATGAATTTACCCTGTGGGCGGCATTGTCCGATATGCATCTGCCGTATCGTTTTTCAGACGGCATCTCCCTCACCGAACGTACCGAACACCCGGATACCAACCGATTGATACGCATTATTTGGATGATGATGCAGGACAACGAAGGGAAAGGGCGTTTGAAAGTCTGCCGCACACGTTTTCTGGAGTTGATGAAAACCGACATCCACAACCGCGACATCTATCCTTCGCTTGCCTATGCCCTGTCATGGCTGAACGTCTCCGGCTGCAACTCTGTGCTTGCCCCGTGGGTGCGGAGCCGTTTTCCGGAAACGGCCCGGCTGATTGCCGAACTGCGCGATCACGACTGCGGCGACAGCAACTGCAACTACTGCGCCGACATGCTCAATCCCGAAGCCCAGTTGCAGCGTTATTTCAAACTGTCCGAATTCCGCCATTTCAAAGGTTTCGAAGGCGGTCAGCGCGCCATTGTGCAGTCGGGGATGAAAGGTCTGCACACGCTGGCGGTCCTGCCCACAGGCGGCGGAAAATCCCTGTGTTACCAAGTTCCCGCACTCAACCGCTATTACCGTAACGGCGGGCTGACAGTCGTCATTTCGCCCCTGCAGTCGCTGATGAAAGACCAGCTGGACGGAATGCTCAGAAAAAACATTACCTGCGCCGCTATGCTCAACGGCCTGGTCGAAGTGGTCGAACGTGCCGAAATATTGGACAAAACCGCATTAGGCGACATCGGCATCCTGCTGGTCGCCCCCGAACAGTTCCGCAACGACAGTTTCATTTCCGCCATTTCCCAACGTCAAATCAACGGCTGGGTATTCGATGAGGCGCACTGCCTGTCCAAATGGGGGCACGATTTCCGACCCGATTACCTGTATGCGGTCAAATTCATCGCCGAACACGGCAGGAAAAACGGCGGCACCGCACCGGTAAGCTGCTTTACCGCCACCGCCAAACCCGACGTACTTGCCGACATTACCGATAATTTCCGCGAGCAGGCCGGCATAGAATTCAGGCAATTTATCGGCGACAACGCGCGCGACAACCTGTCTTACGAAGTTTTCGAAGCTTCAGACGGCATCAAAAAACAAAAAATCGACGAGCTACTCCACCGCGAACTCGACCATCAAAGTGGCGGCGCAGTCGTTTTCGTCGGCAGGCGCAAAAGTGCGGAAGGCTATAACGAATACCTCCAAAAACAAGGCTGGGCGTGCGAATACTTCCACGCAGGCCTGGAAACCAATGCTAAAGCAGACATACAGAACCGCTTTATCGAGGGCGGGTTGCGCGTCATCGTCGCCACCAACGCCTTCGGCATGGGCGTGGACAAACCTGATGTACGGCTGGTCATTCATGCCGAAATCACCGGTTCGCTGGAAAACTACCTTCAAGAAGCCGGGCGCGCCGGACGGGACCGAGAAGAGGCAAAATGCATCCTGCTTTATGAAAAAAGCGATGTGGATACCCAATTCGGCATCAGCAAAATGTCGCAAATAGAATTGCGCGACCTCAAAACGGTATGGCGCAAAATCGGCATGCTCAACACGGCTGCACACGGTAAGGACGGTTGCGGCGAAGTCGTCGCCACCGGCGGCGAGATTCTGAAAGACAGCGAAGAATATATGAGCTTCGACAGGGACGACCGCCAGTCGGACACCAAAATCAAAACCGCCATTTCCTGGCTGGAACGTGCCGAACTGCTCGACCGCAAAGAAAACCGCACCAGAATCTTCCCTTCACGCTCGGGCAAACTGACTCTGGAACAGGCTTCGGAGCTGATTCAAAAAGGCCGGTTCGCCCGACGGCTCAAAGAAATCTACCTGACCATTACCGAAATCGTATTCAACGCACCGGATGACAAACCGCTCAGTACCGACGACCTGATACAGGCGACCGCATGCAGCTTGGAAGAATTGCGCGGACACCTGCACAGCCTCGAAGAAATGGGCATATTGACCAACGATACGCGCATGACCGTCATCCTGCGTACCGACAACATCAAACCGTCGTCTGGGCTTTTGGAAAAAATAACCCGATGGGAAGAAAAACTCTGGCAGATATTGAAAACGGAAATTCCCGATGCCGACCAAGGAATATGGCAAAATCTCGCCGTCAATGCCGTCTGCTACGAAATGCACGATTCGGGACTGGAAAGCACGCCCGCCGAAATCAAGCAGCTCATCCTGTCTTTTGCAGACGACAAATCCGCACTCGAATCCAATAAAAACGGCAGCTTTGAAATCCGCGACTTAGGCAACGGTTGCCTGAAAATCCGTTTCAAAAACAATGACAGCTGGGAAAATATTCAGGAAACCGCCCTTTTGCGCCGCAACATCTGCGCCTGCATCCTGTCCTTCCTCATCGGCAAGACAGAGGGTGTCCGGCGAAAAGATGTCGTCGTGGAAACCGGAATCGGCGAAATGGTGCAGCAGCTTGCCGACGATATGCAATTGTCGGTACAGATTCCGGCAAACCGCCGCGAAACCCTGCTCAAACAGGCACTGCTGTTCATGCACAAACTGGGCATCATCAAACTGAACCACGGCATTACCATCCTGCGCCACGCGATGACCATCGTCCCCAACCGGAACGCGCTGGAATCCAAACGGCAATACCTCAAATCTGACTACCGCCCCTTGGAAACGTTTTACGGGGAAAAACGTTTCCAAATCCACGTCATGCGCGAATATGCGGAACGCGCGCTCAAAAACATCACCGAAGCCTTAAACCTGGTCGCCGACTATTTTAAAACGGATGAAAAATCATTTAAGGACAAATGGTTCTCAGGAAGGCTGAAAGAGTTGGAAGAACCCGTCTCCCCGGATACCCTCCATGCCGTAACGGACGGTCTGAACAGCGTGCAAAAAGCCGTCGTTACCGATCAGAGCGGCAGGAACCGCCTGGTACTTGCCGGCCCCGGTTCCGGCAAAACGCGCATCATCGTCCACCGTGTCGCCTATCTTCTGCGCGTCCAGCACGTTCCGGCATCCTCCATCATCGTCCTGACCTTTACCCGGCTTGCCGCGCTGGAAGTCAAACGCCGCCTGCACGGACTGGTCGGCAACCTTGCCCGGGCCGTTACCGTCCTGACTTACGACGGTATGGCAATGCGGCTTTTAGGCGTACGTTTCGACAGCAAAGGCTTCGACGGCAAAAGCAGAGAACAGGAGGAACGGAAAACCGAAGAACAGTTTGAAAAATGGTGTGAAGCCGCCACCGCCATGCTTTCAGACGGCATAAGCGGCGGCGACGGGGACGAAGCGCGCGAGCGCATCATGTCGGGATTCCGTTATATCCTCGTAGACGAGTACCAAGACATCAGCGAACGGCATTACAGGCTGGTTTCCGCGCTGGCAGGCAGGAAACGCGACGATGAAGACAAGCTGACCATTCTTGCAGTCGGCGACGACGACCAAAATATCTTTGCCTACAACGGCAGCAGCAACGAATACATCCGCCGTTTTCAGGAAGAATACGGCGTGGATTCGCCCGATTTCCTGACTTTCAACTACCGCAGCACGCAAAACATCATCACCGCCGCCAACCGCGTGATAAGCGGAATGCCCGACCGCCTGAAAACCCGGCACCCTATCGCCGTCAATCCCGAAAGGCGGCAAGACCCCGACGGCGGCGGCTGGGCGAAAACCGACCCCGAACGCCAAGGCCGCGTCCGCGTCATCCGCCTGCACCCCGAGTTCCACCGGAGAAAACGCTTCAACATCCAATCCCAAGCCGTCATTGCGGAAATACAGCGTTTGCGGAATTTGGCGGATATCTCTTGGAACAGCATCGCCGTCCTTGCCCGCAACAACGCCTCACTCAACCCCATGCAGGCATGGTGCGAACAAAACGGCATTCCCTACTTCCTGAAAAACGAACAAAGCCTGTCTTTATGCAAAACACGCGAATTTGTCCGTCTGGTGCACGGCATCGAAACGGCGGTGGACGGTATGCTTTCTTCGGCGGATTTCTGTCGGTTGACAGAGAAAGAAATCGGACGCAGCGGCAAGAAATGGGAAAACTGGTTCGCACAGCTTAAAACCGACTTCCTCAACGAATTCCCCATTGCCCTGCCGTCTGAAAACACTGTCGCACAGCAACATCCTGCGGCATTTCTGAAAAACTGGCTGTACGAATATGTCGGCAACGAAAAAATCAGCCGTTCAGACGGCATATTCTTGGGAACGGCGCATTCATCCAAAGGTTTGGAGTTCGACCACGTCTTTATCCTGGACGACGGCTGGGAAGAGCGCAGCGACGAAAACCGCCGCCTCTATTATGTCGCAATGACCCGTGCCAAAAAGACGCTGACACTGATCTGCCACACGCCGCACCACGCATGGATAAACACATTGCCCGAAGACGTAGAGCGCATAGACCGCACCTTTGCCGAACTGCCTGAATTGAATGTCGAATATAGGATGCTTTCCAACTATGGAGGAGCGTTGGATATCGGCTTTATCGCCCGAGAAAACGAAAATCCTTCATACGGGGAAATCGGCGAACGCATCGAAGCTGCCAAAATGTTGAAAACCGGCGACAGCCTGGACATCATTGAAGACGGCGGCGGCAATTACCTTTTCTGCGCCAACAATATACCGGTTGCCAAAACCGCCAAGAATTTTAAAGAAAAAATCCCCAAACATGCCCGTGCCGCCGTTGCCGCTGTCGGTGTCTCCTATTTGAAAGATGTAGGCAAAAAATATCTCGAACAATATCGGGAAGACATTCCGGTATGGGCAGTCGTCATCCCCGTACTGATGATTCCTCAGGAGCCGTAAACCTTACATAAAAAATGCCGTCTGAAGGCACGGAGCGTGCTTCAGACGGCATCGGGGAGGCGCGAAGGCTTCAGGCGGCATTTTTGCCGCTTTATTTCAACGCGGCATCATAGCCGCCGTCTTCAACGGCTTCAATCAACGCCCCTGCATCGGTTTGCACGGGGTCGTAACCGACGGTCGCGCTTTTGTTTTCAAGGCTGACTTCGACGCTTGCCACGCCTTTTACGCCTTCCAATATCCGGGTAACGCTTTTGACGCAGCCGCCGCAGCTCATGCCGCCGATGTCGAGGATAAGGGTTTCCATGATTTTTCCTTTCGTTGGTACTGCATTCTGACGGGCGTTATTGTAAGTCGGAGCGTGAACTTGGGCAAACGCGGAAACGGTACGGCGGTTTGAAAAAATACGGACGCTTGCGCATAATGGCGGCAATTCCCATCAGGACAACAACAATGAACGCTTCACAAAAACCCTGGTTGAGCATCATTGCCTTGGCAATCGGCGCATTTATTTTCAACACGACCGAATACATCCCCATCGCGCTTTTGAGCGACATCGGACGAAGCTTCGGCATGGCGGCGACCGAAACGGGTGTGATGATTACGGTTTATGCGTGGATTGTCGCGCTGACTTCGCTGCCGCTGATGCTGCTGACGCGCCATATGGAACGGCGCGGCCTGCTGCTGGTACTGTTTGCACTGTTTACCGTCAGCCACATCCTGTCGTTTGCCGCATGGCGTTTTGAAATCCTGCTTGCCAGCCGCGTGGGGATTGCGCTGACGCACGCGGTGTTCTGGTCCATTACGGCTTCGCTGGCAGTACGCATCGCCCCTGTCGGAAAAGGGAATCAGGCATTGGGGCTGCTCAGCACGGGAACGGTGATGGCGATGGTGGCGGGGATTCCGCTCGGGCGTATGGTCGGACAATATTTGGGCTGGCAGGCGAGTTTTCTGCTGATCGGACTGTGTGCGGCGGCGGTGATGGCAGTGCTTGCCAAAAGCCTGCCGCGCCTGCCGAGCGTGAATGCCGGTTCTTTAAGCAGCCTGCCCCTGCTTTTGAAACGAAAAAAACTGATGTTGCTGTATGCGATGACGGTGCTGGTGATTACGGCGCACTTTACCGCATACAGCTACATCGAGCCCTTCGTCATCCAAATCGGCGGTTTCTCCGCGCGGCAGGTTACGGTGGTGCTGGGGCTGTACGGCCTGGCGGGTTTTGCCGCGTCGTACCTGTTCGGCAAATGGTTTGCCAAACATCCGCGCGCATTTTTGGCGGGCGCGGTATCGCTTATCGCCCTGTCTTCGGGACTTTTGCTGCCTTTGGCGCATTTTCCTGCCGCCATTTACGCGCTGGTGTTCGTATGGGGGACGGCGATTGTGGTCGTCAGTTTGGGGATGGTTTCCAAAGTTTTGGATTTCGCCTCCGATGCCGCAGACCTTGCCAACTCGATTTATTCGGGGCTTTACAACGTCGGTATCGGCGGCGGCGCGCTGCTGGGACATTGGGTTACGCAATACTCGGGCATTTCCTGCATCGGCGTTGCGGGTATGCTGACGGCGGCGGCAGGTTTGTGGGTCTGCCTGAATTTGAACCGCCATATCCGAACCTGACCGCGCGATGCCGTCTGAAGCCCCTCCCGCCCTTCAGACGGCATTTTGATTGAAGAAATATCCGCCCCTGCTTAAAATAACGGGCTTTGCCGTGTTTGAACGCCTATTTTTTTGTTCCAAGGATGGTTTATGCCGCTGCTGTCTGTCGAATTCGCACTGTTCTTTCTCGCCTTCCTGCCGATTTACTGGGGCTTTGCGAAATACCCGTCCGTCCAAAACCTGCTGCTTTTGGCTGCCGGTATGGGCTGGCTCTACCATATCAGCCCTGTATTTGCGGCAATCATCGTCCTTTATTCCTCCTGCGTGTACCTTTTGGGCGAACTGCTCCGTTCCGATCGCGAAAATACGCGCCGCTTTTGGCTGGGGTGCGGCATTGCCGCCTCGATTACCGTCTTGGGCTTTTTCAAATATTTCGACTTTTTCCGGCCGCTGATTGCCCAATATGCCGGTAAGGGCGGCGCAATCGACATCCTGATGCCGCTGGGGCTTTCGTATTACACCTTCCAGTCGCTCGCCTATCTGGTTTACTGCTTCCGCGCCCCGCACGCCGCGCGTTTCGGCTGGCACGAGCTGCTGCTGCACCTGAGTTTTTTCCCCACCGTTACCTCCGGCCCGATTATCCGCGCCGCCGCATTCAAAAGCGCGGACGGCGAACAGGCGGGCGCACTGGCGCAAATCCGCACCCGCCGGCCGCGTTCGCCCGTCCGCCCCGCCCTCGCCGTTTCCCTGATTCTGCTGGGCATTGCCAAAAAATGGTGGCTGGCGGGGATGCTGGCGGAAAACTGGGTGTCGCCCGTATTTGAAAACCCCGCCCAATTCGACGGCTGGGGCGTATTGGCGGGCGTGTACGGCTATACCTTCCAACTTTTTTTAGACTTTTCCGGATATTCCGATTTGGTTATCGGCATGGCAATGCTGCTGGGCTTTAGGCTGCCCAAAAACTTCTCCGCACCGCTTCGTGCTTTAAACATCCGCGCATTTTGGGACAAATGGCACATCAGCCTTTCCACCTGGATACGCGACTACATCTACATCCCCTTGGGCGGCAGCAAAAAAGGCTTTTTGCGGACACAGTTCAACCTGATGGCGGCAATGGTACTCTCAGGCATCTGGCACGGCTACGGCTGGAACTTCCTCATTTGGGGCGCGCTGCACGGCGCGGCGTTGGTGCTGCTCAACACGGGCGACCGCTATTTCGGACGCGACGCGCTATGCCGTCTGAAATACCTCGCGCCGCTCTCGTGGTTTGTCACCTTCCATTTCGTCTGCCTGACCTTCGTCGTCTTCAATACCGCAAGCCCCGACGATGCAGGCGCGGTTTTCAGCGCGCTCTTTGCCAATACCGGCGGCTGGAACGCGCCGCAACGGGCGGATATGCTGCTGCTTGCCTCGTTTGCATCCGTCATGCTGCTCTACCCTTACCTGCAACGCGCTTTCGACGGCGCGGTCAAAGGTTTGGAAAAAATCCCGATGTGGCTGTGGTTTATCCCGATTTCCATCATCCTGCTGCTGATTATCGTCCTCGCCCCCTCGGGGATACCCGGCTTTATTTATGCCAATTTTTAAGGGTTTGGACATGAAAAACTTTCTTTCCCTTTTCGCCTCCATACTGATGTCTGCCCTGATTGCCGTGTGGTTCAGCCAAAACCCCATCAACGCCTACTGGCAGCAGACCTACCACCGCAACAGTCCGCTCGAACCGCTTGCCTCCTACGGATGGTGGCGGAACGGTGCGGCGTTGCAAGAAAATGCCTACGCCTTTTCAGACGGCATCAAAGCCTTCCTGTCCAGCGAAACGCCGCCGGCGGCCCAAGACGGCGGTTCGGCAGATATGCCGTCTGAAGCCGCCGCATCCGAAGCCGTCCCTCAAACCAGTGAAACAGAATGGAAACAAGACACCGAAGCCGCCGCCGTCCGCAGCGGCGACAAAGTCTTTTTTGCCGGTGATTCGCTGATGCAGGGCGTTGCACCCTTCGTGCAAAAAAGCCTGAAACAGCAATACGGCATCGAATCCGTCAACCTCAGCAAACAAAGCACGGGGCTGTCCTACCCCTCATTCTTCGACTGGCCGAAAACGATTGAAGAAACCCTGAAAAAACATCCCGAAATCAGCGTGCTCGCCGTCTTCCTCGGTCCGAACGACCCGTGGGATTTCCCCGTCGGCAAACGCTACCTCAAATTCGCTTCCGACGAATGGGCGCAAGAATACCTGAAACGCACCGACCGCATCCTCGAAGCCGCCCGACAACACCACGTCCAAGTCGTCTGGCTCGGCATCCCCTACATGAAAAAAGCCAAGCTCGACGGGCAGATGCGCTACCTCGACAAACTGCTTTCGGAACACCTGGAAGGCAAAATCATCCTGATTCCCACCGCGCACACTCTGAGCGGCGGGGAAGACCGCTACACCGACTCCGTCAACGTCAACGGCAAACCCGTCCGCTACCGCAGTAAAGACGGCATACACTTTACCGCCGAAGGACAAAAACTGCTGGCGGCAAAAATAATGGAAAAAATCGTTTTTGAACCAAGTACGCAACCATCAAGTACACAGCCATGAACCCCAAACACCTCATCGCATTTTCCGCCCTGTTCGCCGCCATACAGGCAGAAGCCCTGCCCGTCGCCTCCGTCAGCCTCGACACCGTTACCGTTTCCCCGTCCGCCCCCTACACCGATACGAACGGGCTGCTGACCGACTACGGCAACGCCGCCGCCTCGCCTTGGATGAAAAAACTCCGATCCGTCGCACAGGGCAGCGGCGAGACCTTCCGCATCCTGCAAATCGGCGACTCGCACACCGCCGGCGACTTCTTTACCGACAGCCTCCGCAAACGCCTGCAAAAAACATGGGGCGACGGCGGCATAGGCTGGGTTTACCCCGCCAACGTCAAAGGGCAGCGTATGGCGGCCGTCCGCTATAACGGCAACTGGCAAAGCCTCACCAGCAGGAACAATACCGGAGACTTCCCGCTCGGCGGCATCCTTGCCCGAACAGGCGATAACGGCAGCATGACCCTGACCGCATCTGACGGCCAGACCGGCAAACAACGCATCTCCCTGTTTGCCAAACCCCTGCTCGCCGAACAAACCCTGACCGTCAACGGCAACACCGTCTCCGCCAACGGCGGCGGCTGGCAGGTACTGGATACGGGCGCGGCACTGCCCCTGACCATACAGACCGAAATGCCGTGGGACATCGGATTTATCAATATCGAAAATCCCGCCGGCGGCATTACCGTTTCCGCCATGGGCATTAACGGCGCACAATTGACCCAGTGGTCGAAATGGCGTGCCGACCGTATGAACGACCTTGCCCAAACCGGTGCCGATCTAGTCATCCTTGCCTATGGTACCAACGAAGCCTTCGGCGACAACATCGACATTGCCGATACCGAACAAAAATGGCTGGATACCGTCCGCCAAATCCGCGACAGCCTGCCCGCCGCCGGCATCCTCATCATCGGCGCACCCGAATCCCTGAAAAACACGCTCGGCGTATGCGGCACACGCCCCGTCCGCCTGACCGAAGTCCAACAGATGCAGCGGCGCGTCGCCCGTCAGGGGCAGACGATGTTTTGGTCTTGGCAAAACGCGATGGGCGGCGTTTGCAGTATGAAAAACTGGCTCAACCAAGGATGGGCCGCCAAAGACGGCGTACACTTCTCCGCCAAAGGCTACCGGCGCGCGGCGGAAATGCTCGCCGACAGCCTCGAAGAACTCGTCCGCTCCGCACACGCAAAACCGTAAACCCAAGACTTTCAGACGACATGAAAAATACAGATGCCTTCTGAAAATACTGTAAATAGAAAACATCAAGGAAACAATATGATTATTAAAGATTCTGATAATCGGGAAAATGATTTGTCGGAATTAAACCGGCTGCTTGAGTTGCCACAGCTGTCCCAAGAGCAGAAAAATCAGATTCAGAGAGAAATCCGCAACATCCAGTCTGGATTAAAAGGTGAAAAAGAAGCTGCTTATCAAATCAACTTCCTCTATGGAAACAACAAAAATTGGGCAGTCATTCATGATTTACGCTTAGAGTTGGAAGGACATTCCGCGCAGATTGATCACTTATTAATCAACCGTTTCTTAGAAATCTATGTTTGCGAAAGCAAACGGTTTGGCGAAGGTATTGCCATTAATGAATATGGGGAATTTTCGGCATTTTACCAAGGTAAACCCTATGGCATCGCTTCACCTATCGAACAAAACAACCGTCACCAGTTGTTTTTGTCCAGACTGTTCAGAAGCGACGAAATCGAACTGCCCGTCAGAATGGGGTTGAAAATGAAGCCCTCCCTGCACAGTCTTATTTTGGTTGCAAATTCTGCCATTATCCATCGGCCCAAGAACAGTCAAAATCCGAAAGAGTTGGAAAGAATTATTAAGAATGAGCAGTTGAAAAAACGGATTGACAAAGATATTGATGAAATCAGCCCATCTGCCTTTCTGCATCAAATGGCTTCCATGTCAAAAATTGTATCCGCAGACACGGTTATGGACTTAGCTCAAAAACTGGTCAAACTTCATAAACCGTTACAAATTGATTGGAAGGCGCGCTTTGGTATTGCGGAGCCAGAAAACACCCCTGAAACAAACCCTAAAGATAAAACACAGCCCATACCCGCTCGACGTTTGTTCTGCTGCTCATGCCATAAAACCGTTTCCGAGAATGTGGCTAAGTTTTGCTGGCAGAATAAAGTAAAATTCAACGGCAAAGTCTATTGTTTCACTTGCCAGAAAACTGTCGGACAAAAATAGTGTTTCAGACGGCATTCGCCTCAGGCATCGGAAGGACGGGGGCGAACCTCCGGCATACGGCGCAAAGGCGGCGTTTGATATGCCGTCTGAAGGCAAAGATGATAAACTGCCGCCTTCCGTTTTCAGACGGCATATTGTTTTCAAATGAGGGCGTTCTCCGTCCGCAACCATAAAGGAAGTTTCATGAACCGGACTTATGCCAATTTCTACGAAATGCTGACCGCCGCCTGCCGCAAAAACGGCAACGGCACGGCAGTGTTCGACGGCAAGGAAAAAACCGCCTACCGCGCGCTCAAGCAGGAAGCCGAAGCCGTTGCGGCGTATCTGCAAAATATCGGCGTGAAGTTCGGCGACACAGTCGCGCTGGCGGTTTCCAATTCCACAGAATTTATTACCGCCTATTTCGCCGTCTCCGCCATCGGCGCGGTCGCCGTGCCGATGAACACATTTTTGAAAAACAGCGAATACGCGTATATTTTGAACGACTGCAAGGCGCGCTTCCTGTTCGCCTCGGCCGGCCTGTCCAAAGAATTAGCGTGCTTGAAGGCGCAAACGCCCGTCGAAAAAATCATTTGGACGGGCCAAAGCCGGCCGGCCGGCGAAACGGCGGAAGGCGATGCCTTTTTTGAAGACGTGCGCCGCTTCCCCGAAAAACCCGACTTGGGCCGCCAACCCCGGATAAATGATTTGGCACACATCATCTACACCTCCGGCACGACGGGGCATCCCAAAGGCGCGCTAATCAGCTACGCCAACCTGTTCGCCAACCTGAACGGCATCGAACGCATCTTTAAAATCTCCAAGCGCGACCGCTTTATCGTTTTCCTGCCGATGTTCCACAGCTTCACGCTGACGGCTATGGTGCTGCTGCCGATTTATATGGCGTGTTCGATTATTTTGGTCAAATCCGTTTTCCCGTTTTCCAACGTTTTGAAACAGGCACTGCTCAAACGCGCGACCGTATTTTTGGGCGTGCCCGCGATTTACACCGCGATGAGCAAGGCGAAAATCCCTTGGTATTTCAGATGGTTCAACCGCATCCGCCTGTTTATCAGCGGCGGCGCGCCTTTGGCGGAACAAACCATCCTCGATTTCAAAGCCAAGTTCCCCCGCGCCAAATTGCTGGAAGGATACGGACTGAGCGAAGCCTCGCCCGTCGTCGCCGTCAATACGCCCGAGAGGCAAAAAGCCCGCAGCGTCGGCATCCCCCTTCCCGGTTTGGAAGTCAAAGCCGTCGATGAAGAACTGGTCGAAGTGCCGCGCGGCGAAGTGGGCGAACTGATTGTCAGGGGCGGTTCGGTGATGCGGGGCTACCTCAATATGCCTGCCGCCACCGATGAAACCATCGTCAACGGCTGGTTGAAAACGGGCGATTTCGTTACCATAGACGAGGACGGCTTCATCTTTATCGTCGACCGCAAAAAAGATTTGATTATTTCCAAAGGTCAAAATGTCTATCCGCGCGAGATCGAAGAAGAAATCTACAAACTCGATGCCGTCGAAGCCGCCGCCGTCATCGGCGTGAAAGACCGTTATGCCGACGAGGAAATCGTCGCCTTCGTCCAATTGAAGGAAGGTATGAATCTGGGCGAGGACGAAATCCGCCGCCACCTGCGTACCGTGCTGGCAAATTTCAAAATCCCCAAACAGATCCACTTTAAAGACGGGCTGCCGCGCAACGCTACGGGCAAGGTATTGAAACGGGTGTTGAAGGAGCAGTTTGAAAAAAACAAATGAACGCCGTGCCCTCTGAAGCCCCGTCCGGCAAAAAAATGCGGTGAATCTGCTTCACCGCATTTTTTTGGCAAACGCCGGAGATAAGGCACTTACTCTGCCAATTCCACCTGCTCGTGCGCCATCAGTTCCTGACCGACATCATCCAACAACATCAAATAACGTTCGTAGTTTTTCAAAATGTCGGCAATCAGCTCGTCCTTGTTCATATACTGCACATCGTACCCGACGCGCCCGTCGAAAAAATAAGCGTAGGGTTTGTAAGTTGTCTGATGCCGGATATGCGGCAGCTTGCCGTCGTTAATCAACTGGTCGGATACATCCTGCCCGACAGACTTAATCCCGTACATAAAATCGCGCATCGTCTCTTTCCGAATGACGAACTCGATTGCGGGCTCGTCCTGATGAAACATCTTATCGACCCGGACGCTCAAGCCGTATTCTTCCGAAAGCTCCCGTTGCAACTCGTGCATAGCGGGCGATGCGGTATGTTTGAGGAATTTTAAAATATCCTGCTCCTGCGTCTGGCTCATTATCTGCACCAGCCGTTCTTTCCACTTGCCGCCCGTCCAAAATACACTGGTAGGGTTAACCCGGGTCTCAAAATATTTCTTATCCGCACTCAAGCCTTTCCACAGGCTGAAACACATTATCAGCATCAGCAGGGCAAACGGCAGGGAAACAATCAGGGTCATAGACTGCAGGTTGCCGAGTCCGCCCGAGCGCATCAGCAAAACGGCAACGGCAGACATCAGCACGCCCCACATAACCGCCTGCCACCGTGGCGCGCTCAAGCCTTTGTCCCGAGAGGTAATATTGTTCAGGACATAAATCCCGGAATCGGCAGAAGTTACAAAAAACAGGGAAATGACCAGCAGGCTGACGATGCTCGTCAATTCGGGCAGGGGGAGGTAATTAAAGAATTTAAAAAGCAGCGTTTCCGGAGAGGAGGTCATCTTTTCGAGCATTCCCCCCGCAACCCCGTCATTCAGCCAAATCGCCGTATTGCCGAAGACGGTAAACCACAAAACGCCGAACAGGCCGGGGATGAGCAAAACCCCGAAGACAAACTCGCGGATGGTGCGCCCCTTTGAAATGCGCGCGATAAACAAACCCACAAACGGCGCCCAAGAACACCACCACGCCCAATAAAGCACCGTCCAAGATTCAAACCACGGCTTGTGTTCCCGTTCGTACGCATAAGTTTTAAAACTGAGGCGCACCAGATTTTCGAGGTAGTTCCCTATGTTGTCGCCGAATGCCGACAACAGGTAAACAGTGGGCCCCGCCGCCAAAACAAAAAACAGCAGCAAAAACGCAAGGCCCAGGTTCAACTCGCTCAACACCTTCACGCCCTTCCCCACCCCGGATATTGCCGAAACGACGGCGAGGGACATGACGGCGGCGATAATCAAAACCTGCACGCTGAAGCTGTTTTCGGCAATCCAGCCCATTTCCTGCAATCCGGCGCCCAGTTGGGAAGCCCCGAACCCCAATGTGGTGATGATGCCGAAAAAAGTAGCAAGCAACGCCATAATATCAATGGCATCGCCGAACCTTCCGGAAATTTTTTCTTTCAACAGGGGGTAAAAACAAGAACGCAGGGCAAGCGGCAGCTTGTAGCGGAAACCGAAATAAGCCAAAGCCAATGCAATCGTACCGTACACCGACCAAGCGTGAACGCCCCAATGGAACACCGTGTGCAGCAATGCCTGCTGCTGCCTGTGTTCCGGCGTGCCGGCCGTAATGTCCGAAAAATAATGCATCAACGGCTCTGCCACGCCGAAAAACATCAGACCCACGCCCATCCCGGCCGCAAACAGCATCGCCAGCCACGACAGGAAGCCGAATTCCGGCACATCTTCATCCCGTCCGAGCCTGATGTTTCCTAAACTGCTGACCGAGAGTATCAGCAGGAAACCCAGAAAAATGGAAAACGTTAAAACATAAAACCAGCTGAACTCGGTAAAAATGACTTCTTTTGCCCGATCGAGCCACATCTGTACCTGATCCGGCACGGTTAAAACCAATACCACCAAAACACACACAAAAAACAAAGTCGTCAAAATAACCATCGGATTAAATGACGTTCGGCGTTCTATAAATTCAGACAGGGACAAACCTTCTCACTCCTTTGTTAAAAACAGACAAACCCGGTCATCGGGCAAAGCGGTCAAAACCTGCCGACAAAATACCGGCTTCCGGATGACGAAATGCACAAACCGGCCGAAATTGTTATAATCGAAAAAATTAAAAATCAATACGGATTATTCTATCAGATTGATTTATCGATATTTATTATATCATTAATATAGTTTGATTTCAAACCGGCGGAAAATGCGCCGCCTTCCGCAGGCGCGCCCTCCCCGCCATCGGGGCGTTTAACGCCGGATTGCCGATGCGGTACAATGGCTGATATGAAGAAAATTACCCCTCAAAACCTGCGCCCCCTGCTTTCGGAAAGCTTGGGACATACCGATTTTGTCAACGTCCTCAACGCACTGATTAAATTTTTGCGCCGTGGCGGCAAAAAATGTGCGGGGGAGCGTTTCGACCTGATTATCGACACATTCAAACAAGACAGGGAATTACTGTCCCGCTTCAGCCGGTGTTTTTACATCTGGCTCGCGCAAATACACATTTATCCGGCACTCATCAAACTCGGCATCTTCTCGCGCCACAGCTTTGCCCGGGAAATGGGCATACGCATCTACGAACGCTTCAGCCCGTCATATAAAGATTTTGCCAACTTGGGCGAAGTCTTCCTTTATCTTTTCCATTCCGAAAACGACGACAAATGGCTGCAAACGCTCAATATCCGCCAATGGCTGGTTTTATACGAACTCATCCGGAGCCACGCCGAACCGTCCAAATTGCAGACGGCGGGCATCCGCCTTGCCGATGCCCGTTTGCGCGCCATCGAAATGCTGTCTGTCTGGACGGCATCCGAAGCCATCGAACCCGACCTCATCCGCATCTCCCCGCGCCTGCTGGAAGCCGATTCTTCCTTCGTCGCCCTCCAGCGCGAAACCGCCAAACTGGTCGAACACTACCGCAACGGCACCGCGCCTTACGACACCGCCCACCTCGAAGTGATGTTCGACCAATGTTTCAGCCAGATTGACTATTTGCGCCGCAAAGGGACGGGGGCCGGCTCCGGTTCGTCGGTCAAAGTCGCCCACCTGCTCGAACGGCTCCGGCAGACCGTAGGCCGTCTGAAGCTGCTCACCGACATCCAAACCGGTGCCGGCAACAGCAACCGCCTGACCATCGCGCTGATGAACTCCCTCATCTACGCGGCGGTCGAACAATACAGCACCCGCCACCTGCGCCGCAGCAGCATCCGTATGCTTGCCCGCAGCATTACCGAAAACAAAAGCCACCACGGCGAACACTACATCACCCGCAACCGCAAAGAATATTTCAAAATGTTCTACTCGGCGGCAGGCGGCGGCATCATCATCGCCCTGATGGCGTTGCTCAAAATCCGCATCGGCACACTCGGCCTCAGCCCCTTCCTCGCCTCCTTGTCGGCGGGGTTCAACTACGGCATCGGCTTTATGATCATCCATATGCTGCACTGCACCGTCGCCACCAAGCAGCCCGCGATGACTGCCGCCAGCTTTGCCGAACAGGTCGATCTCAACGAAGGCGGCAAAGCGGTGGACAACAAACTCGCCAAGCTCCTCATCGACGTATGCCGCTCCCAAAGCGTCGCTGTCTTCGGCAACGTTTCCATCGCCATCCTTTTGGCGTGCGCCATATCGTTCGGCTATGCCCATCTGTACCGGCAGCCCATACTCGATGCCCACACCGCCGCCTACCAGTTCAAATCCATAGACATCATCGCTTACCCGACGCTGTGGTATGCAGCCATTGCAGGTCTGTGGCTGTTCTGTTCCGGCATCATCGCAGGTTTTTTCGACAACCGCGCCGACTACCTCAACCTGCGCCAACGCCTGCCCTTCAACCCCTTGCTGCGTAAAATCATGCGCCCCGGACCCCGCCGTGTCCTCGCCGCCTATATCCACAAACACTACGGCTCGCTGGTCGGCAACTTTATTTTCGGGATGCTCCTGGGTATGACCGGCTATTTCGGACACCTACTCGGGCTGCCGCTGGACATCCGCCACGTCGCCTTTTCCTCCGCCAACCTCGGCTATGCCGCCGTCAGCGGCAACGTCGGCTTGGGCACGTTCGTACTCGGCATTTTCAGTGTCCTCGCCATCGGCCTGGTCAACCTCTGCGTCAGCTTCAGCCTCGCCCTCTTCGTCGCCCTGCGATCGCGCGGCACGAAAATCGGCAGCATCCGAAACCTGATCAAAAGTTTTTGGAATCAGATTAAAAGCAATCCCTGCATACTTTTCCTCCCGCCCGCCAAAGGACAGGGACACCCTCCTTCGGACAAGCCTTGACCGGCAATGCCGTTTGAAACGGGCTTCGCCCCGAATACCGCCCTGATGCGGGAAATCCCCATAAAAGGATGCAAAAATGCCGTCCGAACCGCGTTTCGGTTCAGACGGCATTTTAAAAAACACTACAATCCCGGGCCGCCAAGCGAATTGGCAATGTCCCTGACCGCCGTTACATACATCCGGCTGTGGTTGTACTGCCATACCGTATAAAAATTGTTCAAACCCAAATAATATTCAAACACACCGGGTGCGGTTTCCAGTTTGAACAAAACCGCCTTTTCATCATCTGCGAGCGTTTCCCCGGGGATGATGCCGTACGCCTTCAAATCCGCCACCGTCCGCGTCAGGGCGGTTTTTTCGCCAATGATTGCCTGAACATCCGCACCCGTGTCCAACGTCGCCGGCACCAGTATTTTCTCGCCCGTGCGCCAACCGTGCTGCTTCATATAATTGGCAACCGATGCCGCAACATCGCCGACGTTGCCCCATATGTCCCGATGTCCGTCCCCGTCATAATCCACCGCCCATTTCCGGTAGCTCGAAGGCATAAATTGCGGCATCCCCATTGCGCCCGCATAGCTGCCTTTAAAGGCGAAAACATCGCTGCCTTCTTCTTTTGCCAGCTTTAAAAGCTCGACCAATTCGTTTTGGAAAAACCCTGCTCGGCGGGGGTAATCGAAGCCTAAAGTCGCCAATGCGTCCGCCACACGGAAACTGCCCGTATTTTTGCCGTAATTCGTTTCAATCCCGATAACCGCCACGATAAGCTCGGCAGGCACGCCGTATTTTTGCGCCACATCATCGATAACCGCGCGGTTTTCCGCATAAAACCGGCGCGCGCCGTGAAATTTTGCCCTGCCCGAATTTCCCGTGCGGAACTCATACCACGGACGCGATGTGGAGGGTCGGTGCATAATCTTGACGATGTCCGCCTTGTAAGCCGCTTTGTCAAAAAAATCCTGCCATTCCGCCCGGGAAAAATCCCCTTTCCCGACTTCATCGTCCACAAAACGGCGGACATTTGCATTGGCGGCAAACCCGCTGTCGGATACCGGTACGGCTGCCGCGTCAAACGCGGGGCGGCTTTCTTTTTTCATTTCATCCGCGCGGGGGGGCTTGGGCTTCATTTGCCCGGGGCGGGCCTCCATCGCCGTACAGGCAGACAAAGCCGCCAAACAAATTGCCAACGGCAGTATTTTTCTCTTTTTCATCAATATGTTCCGAACAAATAAGGTAAGTGGGAAATGTAGCAAAACAAGGGCGCGGCGCGAAATGCGGCATCCGGCGCAATCGGCGGCTTTGCGGAATGCCGCGCGTTGCCTTTTGCACCGCCCGAAATCCGTGTGCCGCCGCCGGAAATACCGTCTGAAGGCACGTTCCCCCCTTCAGACGGCATTGCCTGCTCCGTATTTGCCCGCTATCCGCAATATCGGCAGTCCAATATATCTTTGCGGATGTCGTTCAGCAGGAAGGCTGCGGTGTCTTCGTGTTCCGCCTGTACGAAGGCGAAGAGTCGGGCAATGATTTTGCCGATGAAGACTTTTTGCAGGGCGCAGGCGTCGGTCAGGGTGTGTTCCTGCAGGAAGCTGCGGATGTCTTCGGGCAAAGTGTAATCGCGGGCGACGGCGGCAAAGCGGGCATCGGTTTGCAGGCGGTCAAGCAGGGTTTGGTTTTTGTCCAACTTAATGCCCGCTTCTTTTTCTTCGGCGGTGGCGCGGACGAACTGGTCGTAAATTTCGGCATAAAGCATATCGTTCGGACCTTCGAAGATGGTGAAGGGGCGGATGTCGATAGCGATATTGCTGGCGGTGTGTCCGCGTTCAAAACCCTTCGCGCCCAAGAGTTTTTGCAACATTTGGGCAGCGGCGTATGTGTATTCCGTGGCGAGGGTTTTGATGATGTTTGCCTCCATCAGCTGATGGGCGACGGGGGCAACGGGCGAAACGCAATGGCAGACGTAGCGGTAAAGGATTTCGGAAACCTGATGGCGGCGTTGGATTTCGCGGCGTTCGTAATCGACAAATTTGATGTCGTGGCGGACGTATCGGTTCAGGTTGTCAAGGATGTATTCCATGATGCCGTGCGTCATGCCAATCAGTTGCAGGCGGCTGCGGATAAAGATGTTTTGGAACGCGCGCAAACCGGCCGCGTCGCCCTGAGAGAGTTTCATCACGGCGGCTGCAGGCATTTGGGCATCGATGCGGTTGACGGCGTAACGGACGGCGCGCAGGCCTTCGGATGCGAGGGTTTCGCAGCGGATGTATGTTTTGGGGACGAGCAGCAGGTCGATGACTTTGGCGAGTTTGCCGTTTTTGCGTTCTTTGGCGGCAACGAGGAGGAAGTCGCTTTGCGAATTGCCCTGCCAATATTTCGCGGCGTTAACGTAAATGGTTTTATCGTCGATGTATTCGTAGTAAGACTGCATTTCGCGGGCAATCGCCGCGCCGGAGGTTTCGGGTTCGGTAATGCCCAAACCGCCGCCCTCGCCTTTGAAAATCATCTCCAAACCTTGCGCGACTTGCGCTTCGTCACCGAATTCTTGCAGAGGCTGCAACACCAGCGCGCCTTCGATGCCTGTACGCAGCGTAACGGGCACGCCGTAATGCCCCGCAATCCGCAATACTTCCTGAATTTCAAACTGGCTGCCCTTGCGCCCGCCGTGTTTTTTGTCGAGGAAGGGCAACAGCAAACCCGCCTGCTTCAAGGCAAGCCATTTGTCTTCGGGCAGGTATTGCATCAGGTCGATGCCGTCTGAAAAAATGCGGCGGAATACGGATTCGATGTGCTTTAAAAAAGCAGCCGTGTCCATGGTTGACGGCTGCGCGCTCGGTTCGGTGTGTATCATCGGCTTCCTCTGTCAGTTCCCATTAATCGGCGGCCGGTCAAACCGCCTGCCACGGTTTAGAGTTAAGTTTCTAAACTTTATACCACAAACTTACCTAGGCAACAATGATTATCGGACAGCTTGAATAACTCACAACGTAGCAGCTGCAGCCGTTTCCAAATTTAATTATAAAATATTAAAAATAACATATTGATTTTTAATAAAAACTAATTGTTTACATTATATATATATAATGGCAACCGTACTGCTTTATTGAATCTTCCCAACCATTATTATGGAGGCTTAAATGCTGAATAAAAATCACTTAATTAACCCAAAAATGCCGATTAACCACCCATTACTTTCTCGATTAATTAAAGAAGTTGAGAATGAGCAGAAAACAGCGATGATGCTCAAATATGACCGCACGCACAACCGCCATAACCGTGGTCAGTAATATTAAGTTATGATTGATACTGTTTTATTGAAGGTCGCCAGTAGGTGTAATCTAAATTGCACCTACTGTTATGTGTACCATTTAGGTGATGACGGTTGGAAAGACAATACCAAACTGCTTAGTGAAAAAGTTATTGATGATATTGAGGAATCTTTGTTTAATTTATACTCTTTTCAAGGAAAAAGTTTTGCGATTGTTCTTCATGGTGGCGAACCTTTTTTATTGCCAAAACATCGACTTGAATATTTATTGAAAAAATTGCGGCATAGATTGCCTGAATATACTACTGTTTCAATTCAAACTAATGGGCTTCTTCTTACAGAAGAATTGATTACACTTTGTTATACATATAACGTAACTATTTCTATCAGCTTGGATGGTCCGCAAAACATCAATGATGAAATGAGGCTGGATCATTTAGGACGTGGTTCATTTTACCGCATTATGGATAGTCTTCGCCTAATAAAAAATCATCCATTTTCAAATCAAGTTTTTACTGGTTGCTTGGCTGTTATTAACCCTTTAAGCAACCCTAAAGAGGTTTATAATTTTTTTAAAAAATTAAATATTCCAAGTGTTAATTTCTTAATGAGAGACGGCAATCATGACCGGTATCCCTTTGGGAAATCAAGTTTTGAATCATTAGAATATGGAAAATGGTTAGAATCTTTATGGAATTTATATTTCTATGACCCCAATCCTATCCCTATAGCATTTTTTGACAACTACATTAAACTGCTGATTGGAGGGTTTAGTTCGAAAGAGGGAACAGGAACTGAAACTTCAGGCATTTTGATTATTGACACAAATGGAGATATTACCAAGAACGATACCCTAAAAAGCACAAAGAATCGGGCAGACAGATTCGAGTTTTCGTGGAATGTATCCAAGAATAATTTAATAGAACTAATCCAATCTGATGAATTTAAGGATTACTTGGAACTTCAAAATCCAACATCAAAAAAATGTAAAAATTGTCGCTATTTGTCAATCTGTGGCGGTGGGATGCCCCTATATCGTTGGAGTGATAAAAACGGATTTGATAATCCATCCGTATTCTGCCAAGACCACATATATATCATTGAAACCATATCAAACACATTAGAAAAATATCTATGAAGATAAATACAAATAATATTCAATGCAATAAAATACCTTTTCCTCATGCTTTTTCTAAAAATTTTTTAGATGAGCAACAAGCAAAAGATATTTTAGAATGGTTGAAAATTGCCCCTTGGCATTTAACTATTACAGATTTCTACAGCCAGTACGAATTTTTACTTGATATACAGAATGTACCAAAAAACCTACAATTCTTGATTAGCGATGAAACAAAGCAAAGATTAAAGAATTTAATGGAGAATTTATTTTCATGTCAATTAAAGGATAGTGTCGAGATAGTTGCCCATCGCTTATTAGACAATCAAATCATCAAAATTCACAATGATTACATTGAAGAAGCTGATTTTGAAACTGAATCGCATCGCCTGCTTATTCAACTAAACCACAGCTGGCCTGCTGATAATGGCGGATACTTAATGATTTTTAACAGCGAAGATCCACAGGATATAGCTAATATAATTTTACCGGAGCATCGAAGTATGTTCGCATTTGAAATATCAAGGGAATCTCATCACACCGTTAGCAAAATTTATGCCGGTTGCCGCTACACCCTGATTTTTAATTTCTACAGAAATAAATAAATCTTATTTGATAAAACATGTTTCAACAAACAGGACGGCACATAAAAGCGTCGCCCTGTGTGCCGTCCTGAATGGGGGGGCACTTTCACATCCGATTAGATTCTATTGCCATAAGTGGCAAGGCTTCAACCAAAAGCACTCCTTCCGATGAGGCGTAATATATAAGGAGTTGAGATAAAGATTATCTTCCCCCTTGATACTAATAATGCCGACATATTTTATATTTTCGTTTCTTAACCTCACTTTGCCTTGCCATTTGAAAAACTGAAACTTACTATCCGGTAGCAAAGGTAGCGTTTTACACATCCTTTTTTCCCATAAAATCAAGTTTTCTTCGAGATACAAAAGCCGTTTAAAAAACCAGGCAAGTATCCTGTTCTTAATCTGTTAAAATTCCATCTATACAGCCTGACTAACCCCGAAGCGGCTCGAAATTTTTTCCGGCTGCCGCAAGCCATTATCCCTACGCCATGACCTACCCCATCCCCAAACCCCGTGAAAAATCCCGTTGGCTCAATCTTTCGCAAGGCTCGCTGCCCTTGGCTTTGGCGCGTTATCTGCCGCATAAGCAGATCAAGGTTGTCTTGACCCAAGATGCGGAACAGGCGCTACGCCTTCAGACGGCCTGGCGGTTTTTCCGTCCGCACGATACGGCGGTGTTCCTGCCGGACTGGGAAACGTTGCCTTACGAGCGTTTTTCTCCGCATCAGGATTTGGTGTCGGAGCGCTTGTCGGCGTTGTGGCAGATTAAAAGCGGTGCGGCGGACGTGTTGTTCGTACCGGTTGCCACGGCGATGCAGAAGCTGCCGCCCGTGCCGTTTCTGGCGGGGCGCACGTTTTGGCTGAAAACGGGGCAGACTCTGGATATAGGCCGTCTGAAAACCGATTTGACGGATGCGGGCTACAACCATGTTTCCCACGTTGTCGCGGCGGGCGAATTTGCCGTGCGCGGCGGCATTGTCGATTTGTTCCCGATGGGTAGCGAAATGCCCTACCGCATCGATTTGTTCGACGATGAAATCGACAGCATCAAAACCTTTGACACGGACACGCAGCGCACCATCTCCCCCGTTTCCGAAATCCGCCTGCTGCCGGCGCACGAGTTTCCCACCGACAGCGAAGCACAAAAAATCTTCCGAAGCCGCTTCCGCGAGGAAGTCGATGGCAATCCGAACGATGCCGCCGTGTACAAAGCCGTCAGTAACGGCCATTTCGGTGCGGGTGTGGAATATTATCTGCCGCTGTTTTTTGAAAACGAGTTGGAAACGCTGTTTGACTATATCGGCGAGGATGCGCTGTTTGTCTCTTTGGGCGACGTTCACGCCGAGGCCAACCGCTTTTGGGGCGATGTCAAATCGCGTTACGCGATGGCGCATGGCGACGAAACCTATCCGCCTTTGCTTCCACAGCATTTGTATCTCTCTGCCGATGTATTCGCAGGCCGTCTGAAAAACTACGGACAAGTGCTGCCCGATGTTTCCGGCAAGGAACACAGCCTGCCCAACCTTGCCGTCAACCGCCAAGCAGATGAACCGTTGCAGGCATTGAAGGATTTTCAGACGGCCTTTGACGGACGGATTTTGCTGTGCGCCGAAAGTTTGGGACGACGCGAAACCATGCTCGGTTTCTTGCAGCAAAACGGCTTGAAAGCCAAAAGCGTATCCGACTGGCAGGGCTTCTTGTCGGCGCATAAGCCGCTGATGATTACAGTGGCGCCGTTGGCTTACGGGTTTAAATTAGAAGATCAAAACATCGCGGTTATTACTGAATCCGATCTTTATCAATATGTTGCCCGCTCGCGCAAATATCATCGCAAGAAACACGCCGCCGTTTCAGACGGCCTGTTGCGCGACCTTGCCGAAATCAATATCGGCGACCCTGTCGTGCACGAAGAACACGGCATCGGCCGATATATGGGCTTGGTCACAATGGACTTGGGCGATGAAACCAACGAAATGATGTTGCTTGAATATGCAGGCGAAGCTCAGCTTTATGTGCCTGTTTCTCAGCTGCATTTAATCAGCCGCTACTCCGGCCAGGCGCATGAAAACGTTACCCTGCACAAGCTTGGCAGCGGCGCGTGGAACAAGGCGAAACGCAAAGCCGCCGAAAAAGCGCGCGATACCGCCGCCGAGTTGCTCAACCTCTACGCCCAACGCGCCGCCCAATCGGGACACAAGTTTGAAATCAACGAGCTGGACTATCAGGCGTTTGCCGACGGTTTCGGCTACGAAGAAACCGAAGACCAGGCTGCCGCCATCGCTGCCGTGATTAAAGATTTGACGCAGGCGAAACCTATGGACCGCCTTGTGTGCGGCGATGTCGGCTTCGGCAAAACCGAAGTCGCCCTACGCGCTGCGTTTGTGGCGGTGATGGGCGGCAAACAGGTTGCCGTACTCGCCCCGACTACGCTTCTGGTCGAGCAACATGCGCAAAACTTCGCCGACCGCTTCGCCGATTTCCCCGTGAAAGTCGCCGGCCTTTCGCGTTTCAACAACAGCAAAGCCACCAAAGCCGCGCTGGAAGGCATGGCGGACGGCACGGTCGATATCGTTATCGGTACGCACAAACTGGTACAAGACGATATAAAATTCAAAAACTTAGGCTTAGTGATTATCGATGAAGAACACCGCTTCGGCGTGCGTCAAAAAGAGCAGCTCAAACGCCTGCGCGCCAATGTCGATATCCTCACCATGACCGCCACGCCGATTCCGCGCACCCTCAGCATGGCGCTCGAAGGGCTGCGCGACTTCTCGCTGATTACCACTGCGCCCAGCCGCCGCCTCGCCGTCAAAACTTTTGTCAAACCTTTCAGCGAAGGCAGCGTGCACGAAGCCGTATTGCGCGAACTCAAACGCGGCGGACAAGTGTTTTTCCTGCACAATGAAGTGGATACGATTGAGAATATGCGCGAGCGGTTGGAAACCCTGCTGCCCGAAGCCCGCATCGGCGTGGCACACGGACAACTGCGCGAGCGCGAGCTGGAACAAGTGATGCGCGACTTTTTGCAGCAAAGATTCAACGTGTTGCTCTGTTCAACCATCATCGAAACCGGCATCGACATTCCCAACGCCAACACCATCATCATCAACCGCGCCGACAAATTCGGGCTGGCGCAACTGCACCAGCTTCGCGGTCGCGTCGGCCGCAGCCACCACCAAGCCTACGCCTACCTGCTCACGCCCGAATACATCACCAAAGACGCAGAAAAACGCCTCGATGCCATTGCGGCGGCAGACGAACTCGGCGCAGGTTTCACCCTCGCCATGCAGGATTTGGAAATCCGCGGCGCAGGCGAAATCCTCGGCGAAGGGCAGTCCGGCGAAATGATGCAGGTCGGCTTCACGCTCTACACCGAAATGCTCAAACAAGCCGTGCGCGACCTCAAAAAAGGCCGCCAGCCCGACCTCGACGCGCCATTAGGCATTACCACCGAAATCAAACTGCACAGCCCGGCATTATTGCCCGAAGATTACTGCCCCGACATCCACGAACGGCTCGTCCTCTACAAACGCCTCGCCGTCTGCGAAACCGTGCAGCAAATCAACGCCATACACGAAGAACTCGTCGACCGCTTCGGCCTGCCCGAACAACCCGTCAAAACCCTCATCGAAAGCCACCACTTACGGCTTGCGGCAAAAGAATTGGGTATCGATGCCATCGATGCTACAGGCGAAGCCGTAACCGTTACCTTCGGCAAACACCACTGTATCGACCCGACGGAGATTATCCTGCTGATTCAGACGGATAAAAAATACCGGCTGGCAGGGGAAGACAAATTGAGGTTTGCAGCGGAAATGGAAAACATCGAAGTCAGGATCAACACCGTCAAAACCGTGCTAAAAACCCTGCAAGGCAAACGCCTGCCCAAAGGAAATTGATGTAACGATGCCGTCTGAAGAACACCGTTCAGACGGCATACAATCTCCCAATCCTCACCAAAAGGAACAATCATGTCGATTTTTCACCCCTATTTCCGACAACTGTCCACCGAAGGTTTTGACGGAGAAGAAGATGTCCTCTGGGAAGACGAGCTGACCGTCAAAGGCAATCTTGTCGAGGTATCCCTGTGGGCAGAAAATGAAAACAGCCTGCCAACCAAAACATTGGATGCATTTGCCGCCTTCCTGTCCGAATTGGAAAAAGCCGACGATGCTGCACGCGCCGCACTGACGGAATATTTGAAACGGGACAGCCGCTATATCGACTTTCACACCGAAGATACCCAAACAAGCCGTGATGCGGCAAAGTTTGTCCGCACCATGCAGTTGACCTATATCAGCTTATGGGCAGAAAGTCCGGCTTTTGCCGTTATGGATTATATGCCCGCCAATATGGAAAGCGACGAAATCCTTGCCGTCAAACTGCATTTGGACGGCAGCATTTTCTCAATCGATTGGGAGAGTTGAACCGGATTGCCAATCGGCAAAAATGAAATGCCGTCTGAAAACAGCTTCCCTGCCCGAAGCCTTGCCATTATGAATTTGAAGGAAACTCCACTATAATACGGCATTCAGATTTTCAGACGGCATCACGCCCGTCAGACCGCACACAAACCAAAAGGAAATACATGTTCCGTACTATGCTTGGCGGAAAAATCCACCGCGCCACCGTAACCGAAGCCGATTTGAACTACGTCGGCAGCATTACCGTCGATCAAGACCTGTTGGACGCGGCAGGCATCTATCCCAACGAAAAAGTCGCCATCGTCAACAACAACAACGGCGAACGTTTTGAAACCTATACCATTTCAGGCAAACGCGGCAGCGGCGTGGTCTGCCTGAACGGTGCGGCGGCCAGGCTGGTGCAGAAAGGCGACATCGTCATCATCATGTCTTATATCCAACTCTCCGAACCGGAAATCGCCGCGCATGAACCCAAAGTCGTCTTGGTAGACGGAAACAACAAAATCCGCGACATCATCTCCTACGAGCCGCCGCACACCGTGCTGTAACCCTGAAAACGGACATTGATTATGGATATTAAAATCAACGGCATTACCCTCGGCAACAACTCGCCCTTCGTCCTATTCGGCGGCATCAACGTTTTAGAAGATTTGGATTCCACCCTCCAAACCTGTGCGCATTACGTCGAAGTAACCCGCAAACTGGGCATTCCCTATATCTTTAAAGCCTCTTTCGACAAGGCAAACCGTTCCTCCATCCATTCTTATCGCGGCGTAGGCTTGGAAGAAGGCTTAAAGATTTTTGAAAAAGTCAAAGCGGAATTCGGCATCCCCGTCATTACCGACGTACACGAACCCTATCAGTGCCGACCCGTTGCCGAAGTGTGCGATGTCATCCAGCTTCCCGCCTTTCTTGCGCGGCAGACCGATTTGGTGGCCGCAATGGCGGAAACGGGCAATGTCATCAACATCAAAAAACCACAATTCCTCAGCCCCTCTCAAATGAAAAACATTGTGGAAAAATTCCGCGAAGCCGGCAACGGGAAACTGATTTTATGCGAACGCGGCAGCAGCTTCGGCTACGACAACCTCGTTGTCGATATGCTCGGTTTCGGCGTGATGAAACAAACCTGCGGCAACCTGCCGGTTATTTTCGACGTTACCCATTCCCTGCAAACCCGCGATGCCGGTTCTGCCGCATCCGGCGGTCGTCGCGCACAGGCTTTGGATTTGGCACTTGCAGGCATGGCAACCCGCCTTGCCGGCCTGTTCCTCGAATCGCACCCCGATCCGAAACTGGCAAAATGCGACGGCCCCAGCGCGCTGCCGCTACACCTTCTGGAAGACTTTTTAATCCGCGTCAAGGCATTGGACGATTTAATCAAATCGCAGCCGGTTTTAACCATTGAGTAACACGGTTTCGCCTTATGATGCAGACTTTCCGAAAAATCAGCCTGTATGCCGCAACCTTGTGGCTCGGTATGCAGATTATGACGGGTTATATCGCCGCACCGGTGCTGTTCAAAATGCTGCCCAAAATGCAGGCGGGCGAAATTGTCGGCGTATTGTTCGACATCCTCTCTTTGAGCGGGCTTGCCGTTTGGGGCGCGGTACTGGTTGCCGCCTTTGCCGCCCTAACCCGGCGGCAAACCGCCCTGCTGCTTTTTTTATTGTCCGCCCTTGCCGCCAACCAATTTTTGGTTACCCCCGTTATCGAGGCACTGAAATACGGACATGAAAATTGGCTGTTGTCGGTTGCAGGCGGATCTTTCGGAATGTGGCACGGCATTTCCAGCATGATTTTCATGGCAGCCGCCCTACTTTCAGCAGTTTTAAGTTGGCGGCTTTCCGGCAAAAAGGCCGTCTGAAGCCCTCCCATTTTTTACCTCCCTTCACTTCACTTGGAGAACATTCATGAGCGCAATTGTTGATATTTTCGCCCGCGAAATTTTGGACTCACGCGGCAACCCCACAGTCGAGTGTGATGTATTGCTCGAATCTGGCGTAATGGGACGTGCAGCCGTACCGAGCGGCGCATCCACCGGTCAAAAAGAGGCTTTGGAACTGCGCGACGGCGACAAATCCCGTTATTCAGGCAAGGGCGTATTGAAGGCGGTAGAACACGTCAACAACCAAATCGCGCAAGCCCTCATCGGTATCGATGCCAGCGAACAATCTTATATCGACCAAATCATGATCGAATTGGACGGTACTGAAAACAAAGGCAACTTGGGTGCCAACGCGACTTTGGCCGTTTCTATGGCCGTAGCACGCGCAGCCGCTGAAGATGCAGGCCTGCCCCTGTACCGTTACTTGGGCGGCGCAGGCCCAATGGCCCTGCCTGTTCCGATGATGAACGTTATCAACGGCGGCGAACACGCCAACAACAGCCTGAATATCCAAGAATTCATGATTATGCCTGTCGGCGCAAAATCTTTCCGCGAAGCGTTGCGCTGCGGTGCGGAAATTTTCCACGCTCTAAAAAAACTGTGCGACAGCAAAGGCTTCCCGACCACAGTCGGCGACGAAGGCGGTTTCGCCCCCAACCTGAACAGCCACAAAGAAGCCCTGCAACTGATGGTTGAAGCGACCGAAGCCGCAGGCTACAAAGCAGGCGAAGACGTATTGTTCGCCCTGGACTGCGCATCCAGCGAATTCTACAAAGACGGCAAATACCACTTGGAAGCCGAAGGCCGCTCCTACACCAACGCGGAATTTGCCGAATACTTGGAAGGCTTGGTTAACGAGTTCCCCATCATCTCCATCGAAGACGGCATGGACGAAAACGACTGGGAAGGCTGGAAACTACTGACCGAAAAATTGGGCAAAAAAGTTCAATTGGTCGGCGACGACTTGTTCGTAACCAATCCGAAAATCCTTGCCGAAGGCATCGAAAAAGGCGTGGCAAACGCACTATTGGTCAAAGTCAACCAAATCGGTACTTTGAGCGAAACATTGAAAGCCGTCGATCTGGCAAAACGCAACCGCTACGCCAGTGTGATGAGCCACCGCTCCGGCGAAACCGAAGACAGCACTATTGCCGACTTGGCAGTCGCCACTAACTGTATGCAGATTAAAACCGGTTCTTTGAGCCGTTCCGACCGCATGGCAAAATACAACCAACTGCTGCGTATCGAGGAAGAATTGGCAGAAGCCGCCTACTACCCCAGCAAAGCCGCATTCTACCAACTGGGCAAATAAGAAAAGGTTAAGGTATGAAGTGGGTAACTGTCGTTTTATCCTTCGCACTTGTCTGTTGCCAATACAGCCTGTGGTTCAGCAAAGGCAGCATCGGACGCAACAGCAGTCTGAGAGAACAGATTGCCGTTCAAGAAGAAAAAAACCAGACGCTCGCCCTACGCAATCATTCCCTTGCCGCCGAAGTCTATGATTTGGAAAACGGTCAAGAAGCCATTTCGGAAATCGCCCGGGTAGAACTGGGTTATATCCAAGACGGCGAAACCTTTTACCGACTCATCAGGCATAACCGGTAATACCGTCAAAAAGCCGTCCGAACCAATGTTCGGACGGCTTTTATTTCAACAAACGGTCAGACAGCACCTCATCCTCCCCCGCCAAACCGCAATCCAGCCTGACATCCCCCTCGACACAACAGCAGCACGGCAGTATCTCGTCCCGCCCCAAAAAAGCCAAAGGCGGCTCCCGATAAGTAACGCTTCCCTCCAAAATCTTTACCCGGCACGATCCGCAATATCCGCTTCGACACTGATATTCCACCATATGTCCCGTCCGTTCCAAGCCTTCCAACAGGGTCTCACCCTCCAAGAGCTCAAAAAGACCCTTATTCGTACCAATGTGCGCCATTTCCAACCAATCAAAAATATAGTGGATTAAATTTAAACCAGTACGGCGTTGCCTCGCCTTGCCGTACTATCTGTACTGTCTGCGGCTTCGTCGCCTTGTCCTGATTTAAATTTAATCCACTATAAAAGGAACAATAACCGATCCTACCCGCTGTTTTTCCCATCATACAACATACAAATGCCGTCTGAAACATCCGGCTTCAGACGGCATTTTTTCAAAAAAACGTTTACAACTCAAAATCTCCCAAATCATCCGTATTCACTTCAGAATCAATCTGACCGATCAAGTAAGAAGATATTTCCACTTCCTGCGGCGCGACCTGTACGTTGTCGGACGACAGCCACGCATTAATCCACGGAATCGGGTTTTGATTTGCGCCTTCAAATCCGGCCGGCAACCCCACCGCCTGCATACGCAGATTGGTAATATATTCGACGTATTGGGATAAGATTTCTTTGTTTAAACCAATCATCGAACCGTCTTTAAACAAATATGCCGCCCATTCTTTTTCCTGTTCCGCCGCCTTTTTGAAGAGTTGGAAACATTCGTCCTGCAACTCGGCGGCAATCTCCGCCATTTCAGAATCATCGACACCAGAACGCATCAGATTAAGCATATGCTGCGTGCCGGTCAGGTGCAGGGCTTCGTCGCGGGCAATCAGTTTAATGATTTTGGCGTTGCCTTCCATCAACTCGCGCTCGGCAAAAGCAAACGAGCAGGCAAATGAAACGTAGAAACGGATGGCTTCCAACACGTTGACACACATCAGACAGAGATAGAGTTTTTTCTTCAACCCGCGCAAAGACACGGTAACGGGTTTGCCGCCGACATTGTGCACCCCTTCGCCCAACAGGTTGTAATACTGGGTGTATTCGATTAAGTCATCGTAATAGCAGGCGATGTCTTCGGCGCGGGCGGTAATATATTCGTTTTCGACAATATCATCAAACACGACCGACGGGTCATTCACAATATTGCGGATGATGTGGGTATAGCTGCGCGAGTGGATGGTTTCGCTGAAGCTCCACGTTTCAATCCACGTTTCCAGCTCGGGAATCGAAACCAAAGGCAGCAAGGCAACATTCGGACTGCGCCCTTGGATGGAATCAAGCAAAGTTTGGTATTTCAGATTGCTGATGAAAATATGCTTCTCGTGTTCCGGCAGGTTGGCGTAGTCGATACGGTCGCGCGACACGTCGATTTCTTCCGGCCGCCAAAAAAACGACAGTTGTTTTTCAATCAGTTTTTCAAATACCTCGTATTTCTGCTGGTCATAACGGGCAACATTCACCGGCTGACCAAAAAACATCGGCTCTTTCAGCGCGTCGTTTTTGGTTTTGGGAAAGGTGCTGTATGACATAGTTAAGTGTTCGCAGGACATAATGTCTTTCGTTTTTTAAAAAAATAAATATTATAATTTTTATTCAATAATTTTCCAGAATAGAATTCTTAAAAAATTTATAATATTTATAGTTATTTTGGAGTGTTAAAATTACGTATCACCTTATATGTAACAGATTGATTTGTTGCATTTATTATTTCCAATAATGCACCTTTATATCCTACTTGATGAGACTCACTTAAATCATATTCAACATCATTACTAAACGCCTGACGTGCCATATTATTTTGGAATTCTCTATATGAAAGTTTTATTCTATTTCCTATTTTTCCACTATATAAAAGATTTTGTTGAAATCCATTTGCATTAGTGGAATTAATTTTTTTAATAGTTGTTGGGATATTTTTTGAGCAGCTTTTTAAATTTAAAGCAGTAATTAAACAAATTTCATTATTTTTTTTAATTTTCATGATCGATATAATAGGATCCGCTAACATTCCTACCATAACACGACTTCCATTAGTATTACTAACTAGATAATAGTCGGCATTTTCATCCTCACCTGTTTTTACATATTCACCAGGGGGAATCTTATATGCGCCCCCCGCAATTTTTTGTAAAGAATCAAATGACAGAGCATCCATCTGTAAAGCATAGCCTTGATTTAACATATTCTCACCAATACCTACGGTATTAGTTTCACCATTTAAAATTAGATACCATTGCTAATATTTTTTAATTTAACATTAATATGAAAAATAGAACATTATTAAATCTTACAAGCCCCGCCCGCGCAACCGTCATCCTGAATATCGGCTTGCGTATCGTCCGCGCCGTCGCGGGTGTTGTGGTAGTACAGGGTTTTGACGCCGTATTTGTAAGCGGTCAATAAGTCTTTGAGCATTTGTTTCATGGAAACTTTGTTGCCCTCAAATTTGCCCGGATCGTAGGCGGTATTGGCGGAAATTGCCTGATCGACGAATTTTTGCATCACGCCGACAAGTTTCAGGTAGCCTTCGTTGCCGGGAAGCTGCCACAGGGTTTCATAGGCATTTTTCAGGGTTTCAAACTCCGGCACGACTTGCTTCAGGATGCCGTCTTTCGACGCTTTGACCGTTACCAGTCCGCGAGGCGGCTCGATGCCGTTGGTGGCGTTGGCGATTTGCGAACTGGTTTCAGACGGCATGAGTGCGGTTAGAGTAGAGTTACGCAGGCCGTATTTGACGATGTCGGCGCGCAGGCTTTCCCAGTCGCACAACAGCGGTTCGCTGCACACGGCATCCAAGTCTTTTTTGTAGGTGTCGATAGGCAGTTTGCCTTGAGAATAAACGGTTTGATTGAAGAGCGGGCATGCGCCGTATTCTTTGGCAAGGTTTACCGACGCTTTGAGCAGGTAATACTGCATGGCTTCAAAGGTACGGTGGGTCAGGCCGAGTGCGGAGCCGTCGCTGTAGCGGACACCGTTTTTCGCCAAATAATATGCATAGTTGATCACGCCGATGCCGAGCGAACGGCGGCCCATAGTGGAGGTACGCGCAGCTTCTACCGGATAACCCTGATAATCTAAAAGTGCATCGAGTGCGCGAACGGTCAAATCGGCAAGCCCTTCCAATTCGTCCAAGCTGTTTAATGCGCCCAAGTTGAAGGCGGACAGGGTACACAGAGCTATTTCGCCGTTCGGGTCGTTAATGTTGTCCAGAGGTTTGGTCGGCAGCGCGATTTCCATACACAGGTTGGACTGGTGCACGGGGGCAACGCGCGGATCGAACGGGCTGTGCATATTGCAGTGGTCGACGTTTTGGATGTAGATGCGCCCGGTTCCGGCACGCTCCTGCATCAGCGTGGAAAACAGGTCGGCAGCCGGAATAATGCGCTTGCGGATGTTCGGGTCTTGCTCGTATTTCGTATAGAGCCGCTCAAATTCGTCTTGGTCGGCAAAAAACGCTTCGTACAACCCGGGAACCTCGTTGGGCGAAAACAGCGTAATATTGCCGCCCTTAATCAGGCGGGTATAGAGCAGGCGGTTGATTTGCACGCCGTAGTCCAATTGACGGATACGGTTGTCTTCCACACCCCGGTTGTTTTTCAACACCAGCAGGCTTTCGGCTTCGATGTGCCACAAGGGGTAGAACAAGGTTGCCGCGCCGCCGCGCACGCCGCCTTGCGAACAGGATTTGACCGCCGCCTGAAACATTTTGAAAAACGGGATGCAGCCGGTATGCCGCGCTTCGCCGCCCCGGATTTCGCTGTCCAAACCGCGGATACGTCCGGCATTGATGCCGATACCCGCGCGTTGGGAAACATATTTCACAATCGCGCTGGTAGTGGCGTTGATGGAATCCAGGCTGTCGTCGCATTCAATCAGCACACAGCTTGAGAACTGGCGCGTAGGCGTACGCACGCCGCTCATAATCGGCGTGGGCAGCGATACTTTAAATGTGGAAACGACATCGTAAAAACGTTTGACGTAACCCAGGCGTGCCTCTTTCGGGTATTTGCTGAAAAGGCACATCGCCACCAAAACATATAAGAACTGCGGCGTTTCGTAAATCTGGCGGGTAACGCGGTTCTGTACCAGATATTTGCCTTCGAGCTGTTTGACGGCGGCATAGGAAAAGGACATATCGCGTTCGTGGTCGATATAGGCGTTCAGCTCGTCAAATTCTTCGCGGCTGTAATCCTCAAGGATATGCCTGTCGTATTTTCCGGCATCGGTGAGCTTTTTAACGTGGTCGTAGAGATGGGGCGGTTCAAAATCGCCATAGGCTATTTTACGCAGATGGAAAATCGCCAAACGCGCGGCAAGGTATTGGTAGTCCGGGGTATCTTCCGAAATTAAATCGGCAGCGGCTTTGATGATGGTTTCGTGGATGTCGTCGGTGCGGATGCCGTTGTAGAACTGGATGTGCGATTTCAACTCGACCTGCGACACGGAAACATTTTCCAATCCTTCCGCCGCCCAAGTAACGACACGGTGAATCTTATCCAAATCAATGGCTTCCAATCTCCCGTCTCGTTTGGTTACTTTCAAATCAGTCGGTGTATTCATCGCTTCCTCTTCCACTCTTGATATTCAAGACACGGTCTTTTCAAATAAATTAAGGCAGACAATATAGTGGATTTTTGGCATTTTCTCCAGTCTTGACAACGGTTGCATTTTTCAGTTTCAGGCAATCCGCGATAAAACCCGCCTGTCGTATTTTTCCTATAATATTTGTTTTATCTGATAATTCTTTACCGATAAAAAACGGGTAAATTTTTTGCCTTTTGACCGGCTCCTGCTACAAGGCGATGAAATAAGGATTTTCCGACGGAAAAGGAAAGCTTCCAGTTTTCTGCCCTTGTAAATTGTTAAATTTTGCAAAGTATGATTTTGCCGCGCCGCCGCCGACAAATTTCATTTTCTTACCGATTGGAATTTATTATTGAGATTAATGTGTTATTTGAATCTGTATATCAAACGGCAAGTTTTGCCGGGTGAACGAGTCTGAAACTGCCGACAGTTTGCCCGTTCCATCCTTCCATCCTATACTGGAAGGAATTGCAAACAGAAAGGATTGTCATGTCTGTCAAAAAAATGCTTGCCATACTGTTGTCTGCAATATTGGGACCGGTATCGGCAACTGCCGCTGCCGGCACGTCAGAACCCGCCCACCGTCATACCAAACATATCCGCAAGGCAAACAAGCAGATGCTGCACCCCGAATGCAGGAAATATTTGGAACGCCGTGCCGCGTGGTACCGATTGCAAGGCAACGTGCAGGAATTGCGCGAAAACAAAAAGGCGCGCAGAGCATTCCGCTCCCTGCCTTATAAGGAACAGAAAACTCAATGCCGGGCGGCTTATGAGGCTTTCGATGATTTCGACGGCGGCAGATTCCGCCGTTAATCCCATATAAAATATGCCGTCTGAACACAGGTTCAGACGGCATTTTCCATAGATACAACAAACTATCCTTACGCCATTTCGTTTGAGATACTCCCGTTGCCGCAGCCTTAACGCATCCGCAAAAGCGAATCATACCGCCACATTCCAACAATCGGTTTCAGACGGCAACATCCGCATCGCCGGCGACAACGGCACGGATGCTTTCTTCGATTTTATCCTTTAAAGTATAACGGTCTTCGCTTTCCGCCGCATCCGCCACGCAAACGAAATCGACTTTGATGGTCAGTTTTTTCATAGACACGATGCGCCACAGGCAGGTCGGCAAACCGACATCGGCATACGACGGACGGACCGTCCTTTTTCCCGTTTCGTCATAATAACGTAGCGCGACCGCCAAAACCTTTGCCCCCGCATCGATGGCAGATTGGAACAGCGCGGCTTTAAACGGCAGGAGCCCCAAGCCCGAAGAAGTCCGCGCCTCAGGGAAAAAACTGACGTTTTGACCGCGTTGCAAGGTTTCGCAGACGGCGCGGTTAATCGGTTCGATGTCGCGCCGCGAATTGCGGTTGATGAACACCGTTCCCGCGTTCTGCCCCATCTTGCCCAATACCGGCCAGCTTTTGATTTCCTGCTTGGCGATAAAGCTGCTCGGATAAACCGCGCTCATCGCGAAAATATCCAGCCAGGACACGTGGTTGGCGGCAACCAAGACACCGTTCGGATGTTCGGGTGCGGGCCTGCCCACCTCCAATCCGATATCCAAAGCCGCCAAAGCCCCCCTGCCCAATTCGATTACCGCCCGATTGCGCGACTCGGTGCAGCCGCCGTCAATACCGCGCAGGTTTTTGCCGGTTTTGAACAGCCAGACCGTCAAGCGGCACAAGCGGCGCAAACGTGTAAAAAATGAAGCTTTATTTGAAGACATGAGCAATTCTTTCCCGATAATCGGTGTTTGTTGTTGAAACGTTCGGACGGCATACCGATAAAATACCGTCTGAAACCGTGTTCCGCCCTATTTCTGACAGTTCGGGCAATAAAACGTGCCGCGCTGCCCCAAAGTTTCTTTCACAATCAAGCCGCCGCACCGGGGGCACGGCTGATTGTGCCGCCCGTACACCGTATATTCCTGTTGGAAGTAGCCGCTTTTGCCGTCGCTGTCCACAAAATCCCTCAAGGTGCTTCCGCCCGTTTCAATGGCGCGCCGCAACACCGCTTTGACGGTTTCAACCAAAAGCGCGCACTCTTTCTTTTTCAGGCGGTTGGCAGGACGGCGGGGCGAAATGCCCGCCCTAAACAGGCTCTCGTTGGCATAAATATTGCCCACGCCGACCACGACGGCATTGTCCATCAGGGCAAGTTTGACCGCGCGTTTCTGCGCCTTCAGCCCCGCATACAGATAATCCGTGCAAAATGCCTCCAACAAAGGCTCCGGCCCCAGTTTTTCCAACAGCGGATGATGTTCTTCGATTCCCTCATACCAAAGTATCGCGCCGAACTTTCTCGGATCGCGGTAACGCATGACCGTGCCGTCTGAAAACACAATATCGACGTGATCGTGCCTGTCCGGCCTGCCGATACGTCCGTCCGACGGCGTAAAAATCCGCAAACTGCCCGACATCCCCAAGTGAATCAGCAGTACGCCCGTTTGAAAGCGGATAAGCAGGTATTTCGCCCTCCTGCCGCAGGACAAAACCTGCCGGCCGGACAAAATCTCCCCCAAATCGGGATTGACCTGCCAGCGCAGCTTCGATTGGCGCAATATCACGGCTTCCACCGTTTTCCCTTCAATATGCGGCGCGATGCCGCGCAACGTCGTTTCCACTTCCGGCAATTCAGGCATAACCCCTCCCGATATTTCTTCTGACAGATGCCGTCTGAAAGACGGCCGTCCCTTAATCCGCAACCCTTGCCGCACCCGCCGCAAGGGCTTTGCCGCCCAAATACCCGTCCCACGCGGGCAGGGGCGTTACGCCCGCCGCCCTTTTGACCAAAACCAAACCGTACACTGCGGCACACTGCGGCCACCAACGGTCGCCCGCCTTTTCCATAAACTGCCAAAAGCGTATTTGCCCGAGCGACGAAACAGGCGGCAGATACACCATAAATTTCCCAAATTCAATATCGAAACCGACATCCGCAAGCTGCCTTTTCAACCCGGACAGCGGCAGACAAAACCGTTTCTCCGGCAGGCGTTCGCCGTCAAACCAACGGCCGAATCCCCAGAGCGAATACGGATTGAAACCCGTCAGCATCAAACGTCCGGACGGTTTCAATATCCGGTACACATCGGACAGGATTTGCGAAGGAACACCGCCTTCAAGCGTATGGGGGAAAAGCAGCATATCCGCAGAAACATCCGCCAAAGCCATATTTTCCGCCGACATCGACATATCTCGCGGCACACAGACAACATCTTCAGACGGCATCAGCCACCTGCCGCCCACCTGAACCGCACACATTCCCGAAAAACGGTATGAATCCAGATACCGCCCGAAGAAGTCCTGTTCCAATTTTGCAACATACCGCCCCATCGTCGTATCTTCAAACCATGCATCCATATTGCGTCCGTTTCAAACAGATTGCCTACCGATATTCTATTCCAAACAGAGTTTCTGTCAAAAAACACATCGGCCGCCCATTTCCGAATCCGCATAAAGTTCCTGTAAAACTTGACGCTTTTTCAGTCAAACAGTACCATCGGACGATAAAATATGTTTATTCCGCCGATATAAATCATGTCCAAACTCAAAACCATCGTCCTGACTGCCTCGGGCCTCTCCGTCTGTTCCGGCCCACTGTACGCCCAAAACACCTCTTCACACCAAATCGGTTTGGCGATTATGCGCTTAAACTCTTCAATACTCGACCTGCCACCGACAAAACAATATTTCCAATCGGGCAGCCTGTGGGGCGAGCTGCGCCAAGGCTTCCGGATGGACGAAGTCAATCCCGAACTGGTGCGCCGCCACGAAAGCAAATTCATCGCAAGCCGCAGCTATTTTGATAGGGTCGTCAACCGGAGCCGGCCCTATATGTACCATATCGCCAACGAAGTCAAAAAACGCAATATGCCCGCCGAAGCCGCCCTGCTTCCCTTCATCGAAAGCGCGTTCGTTACCAAAGCCAAATCGCATGTCGGCGCATCGGGCCTGTGGCAGTTTATGCCCGCTACCGGCAGACATTACGGCTTGGAAAAAACACCGGTTTACGACGGCAGACACGACGTTTACGCCGCCACCGATGCCGCACTCAACTATCTGCAATACCTCTATGGACTGTTCGACGACTGGTCTCTTGCCTTTGCCGCCTACAACTGGGGCGAAGGCAACGTCGGACGCGCCATCAACCGCGCCCGCGCACAGGGTCTCGAACCGACCTACGAAAATCTGCGTATGCCCAACGAAACGCGCAACTATGTCCCCAAGCTGCTCGCCGTGCGCAACATTATTGCCACCCCCCAATCTTTCGGCATGAATATCAGCGACATAAACAACAAACCCTATTTTCAGGCAGTCGAACCTGACCGCCCCATCGATAACGAAGCCATCGCCCGGCTCGCCGGCATCACGCAAAGCGAGCTGCTCGCCCTGAATCCGGCATTCAACGTCCCCGCGTTCATCCCCAAAAACAAACGTAAACTGCTGCTTCCCGCCGCGTCCGTCCAAACTTTCCAAAGCAACTACCTCAACGCCGCGCCCGACAGCCTGTTTTCATGGGAAGTCTATACGCCTGCCGCCAAAACCAGCCTGTCCGACATATCGACGGCAACCGGCATGAGCATTGCCGACATCAAACGCCTCAACAACCTGAACGGCAACCTTGTCAACGCAGGACGCAGCATCCTTGTCGCCAAGAACGGCAAGACCCTTCAGACGGCATCGGAATCCGTCGTTTCCATCGACATCGACAATACGCCCGACACCTACCGCTCCAATATGCCGGCAGGCACGGTGAACGTCGGCATTGCCCGAATCCAATCCGCCGCCGCACAGACAGCGGACATTACCGTCGCACCTTTGCAGCAGGAAACCGTCCGTACGGAACCCGACCCCCTTGTCCGCATTGCCGAACCCGCCCTTGCAACAGCCGCAGCGCAACCTCAAACCGAAAAACAGAGCGCCATGCCGTCTGAAACCCAAACCGCAACACTCGCGCAGATTGCCCCCCCAAACGACATGCAGGCGGCAGACGAACTCATGCAGCTTGTTGCCCGAAACAACCTGCGCCGTCAGGCTGAAGAAACCATCTCAGCCGTCATCGGCACACCTGACACAGTTGCCGAACACAAAATTTCCGCATCTCTGCAACATACCGTTGCCGCCGACGGCAAACGCGGCGTCCGTTTGGAAACGCGCGTAGCCAAAGCCGCCGACAGCGGAACAGACCCCGCCGCCCGCACCGGAATCCACCGTGTTGTAGAAGGCGACACCCTGTTCAACATTGCCAAACGCTACAACGTCAGCGTAGCCGACCTGATTGTCGCCAACAACATCAAAGGCAACACCATCCAAAAAGGACAGGTACTCCGCCTGGCGCAGGCAGCCCCCGCCCAAACCCGTATTGAAAAAGTATCCTACACCGCACGCAAAGGCGACACCTTCAAAAGTATCGCCGCGCGCTTCAATATCCATATCGACGACATCCGCCGGCTCAATCCCAACCTGAACACCATCAATCCGGGACAGAGGGTCAAACTGATTGGAAGCTGATTCGGATACGGCACATGACAGGACTTTCTCAGTCCTGTCTTTTTCATCCCACATTTCCCATACCATCATGAAACTCATCAAATACCTGCAATATCAAGGCATAGGAAGCCGCAAACAATGCCAATGGCTGATTAGGGGCGGCTACGTCTCCATCAACGGAACCTGCATGGACGACACCGATGCAGACATCGATTCCTCATCCGTCGAAACGTTGGATATTGACGGCGAAGCGGTTACCGTCGTTCCCAAACCCTATTTCTACATCCTGCTCAACAAGCCTGAAGATTACGAAACTTCGCACAAACCGAAACACTACCGCAGCGTATTCAGCCTGTTCCCCGACAATATGCGGAACATCGATATGCAGGCGGTCGGCAGGCTGGATGCGGATACGACCGGCGTATTGCTGATTACCAACGACGGCAAATTGAACCACAACCTGACTTCGCCGAGCAGAAAAATTCCCAAACTGTACGAAGTAACGCTCAAACACCCTACAGGCGAAACACTCTGCGAAACCTTGAAAAACGGCGTGCTGCTCCACGACGAAAACGAAACCGTTTGTGCCGCCGATGCCGTTTTGGAAAACCCGACCACCCTGCTGCTGACCATTACCGAGGGGAAATACCACCAAGTCAAACGCATGATCGCCGCCGCCGGCAACCGCGTGCAGCACCTTCACCGCCGGCAATTCGCACATTTGGAAACAGAAAACCTCAAACCTGGGGAATGGAAATTTATCGGATGCCCCAAATTCTGAAAAAATCCATTATTTCCTTATATTCAAATACATACCTTTAAAATGAATAATTTAACCGAAATTAACTCAAAAACAGCCGGTTTGTGATATAATTCTCCTGTCTGAGCAATGCCTGTGCAAGCAGGCTTATGAGTAAGACGTTTTCCCCGTAATGTGTTTGGCCATCTATTCCTCCATCACCATTAAAATACTATCGTTAATATAATCAAAAAAATTTCACTTCCGTACACCGATGCAGAAGAATAACAAATTAATCTGTTCATAAACTTCGATTCTTCCTTATCGGTTTATACTTATCAGAAATACTCACTGAAATATATGCCTTTTTCAGGAAAAATCACTAGACAGTTGGAAAACATTCAGTCAATTTCTGTTAAGAATCACGTGTAAAATTTCCGCTTTATCTCAATCGGACACGGTTTCAATATGTCTTCCAACACCAATCGTCAAACCTGGTCCAGCCGTTTGACTTATATCCTTACCGTTGCCGGCGCGACTGTCGGTTTCGGCGCGACGTGGCGTTTCCCGTATTTGGTCGGTGAAAACGGCGGCGGCGCGTATGTGTTTTTATTCTGTATCGCGATGCTGGTTATCGGCATCCCGATGATTTTGGTGGAAAACGTCATCGGACGGCGCAAAGGCGTGAACGCGCTGGATGCGTTCGGCGGCTCGATGAACGGCAAACCCGTTGCCAAAATTTGGAAACTGGTCGGCTGGATGGGGTTGCTCGGCGCGTTCGGCATCATGGCTTATTACATGGTGCTCGGAGGCTGGGTCATCAGCTATATCGTTAATATTATTAGTGGAAATCTGAATATTTCCAGCCCTGTCAGCGGCGAAATAACGAAAAGCTTTTTTACCGAACACATTGAAAACAGCCCTTGGGAAATTGCGTTCTACACTTTCTTGTTTGTCGTTGTGAACCAATGGATTTTGGTTAAAGGCGTTATCGGCGGCATTGAAAAAGCGGCGAAATACCTGATGCCGCTGCTGTTTTTATTCCTAATCGCGATGGTCGTACGCAACGTTACCCTGCCTGGTGCAATGGAAGGGATTACTTTCTATCTGAAGCCTGATTTCAGCAAGATTACCGCCGAACTGTTCGTCTTCGTTTTGGGGCAGGTATTTTTCGCCTTAAGCTTGGGTTTCGGCGTAATGATTACTTTGTCCAGCTATTTGGATAAAAACGAAAATCTGGTGCAAACCGCAGTCATTACGGCAATTACCAATACCATCATCGCCGTACTTGCGGGCTTTATGATTTTCCCGTCGCTCTTCAGCTTCGGCGTTGCCCCCGATTCCGGCCCGACTTTGGTGTTCCAAAGTTTGCCGATTGTGTTCTCACATATGTGGGCAGGACCTGTGTTCGCCGTGATTTTCTTCTCGCTGCTCCTGATTGCCGCGTTGACAACTTCGCTGACGATTTATGAAGTGTTGATTACGACCATTCAGGAAAAAACCAAAATCCGCCGTACCGCCGCAATCACGATTGTATTGTCCGCCATCTTCATCTTTGGCAATATTCCGTCCATTCTGAGCTATGGTCCGTGGAAAGATGTTTCCATATTTGGCAAAAATATTTTTGACGCTTTTGACTACATCAGCGGCAACATCTTGTTTATGCTGACCGCGCTCGGCTCTGCATTGTTTGTCGGTTTCGTGATGAAGGACGAAGCGAAGGAAGAATTGCTTTATAAAGGCAACCATACGACGGTCAATATCTGGTTTGCCTATGTGAAATACCTTGTGCCGCTGGTGATTTTGCTGATTTTCGTCAGCAACCTGTTTTAATCCGCAGCAATCGATGCCGTCTGAAGGTCATACCTCTTTCAGACGGCATTGTCTTGATGCCCGCCACAATACCCGCAACGCCGGAATCCGAACCGGCTTGCCGGCTTCTGTCGGATGCTTTCCGGGCAGGCAGCGTTCCGTCTGCTTAGACAATCGTCCTTTAAAACAGGTAGAATCCGCCCCAACGGGAAACACACCCTTCAGACGGCAAAACCTATACCCCAAACCATCAGGAATCCCCCTTATGAACAAACAAAAAGTCATCGCCATCGACGGCCCCGGCGCATCGGGCAAAGGTACGGTCGCCGCCCGCGTTGCCGCCGCATTGGGATACGATTATCTCGATACCGGCGCGCTCTACCGCCTGACCGCCCTATATGCACAAAAACAAGGCGTGGAATGGCACGATGAAGAAAATGTTTCCGCACTTGCCGAAAAACTGCCCGCCGTATTTTCAGGCAGCCGCATCCTGCTCAATGGCGAAGACGTTTCAGACGGCATCCGGACAGAAGCCATCGGTATGGGCGCATCCGCAGTCGCGCAATGGCCCAAAGTCCGCACCGCCCTGCTGCAACGCCAACGCGATTTTCTGACCGAAAAAGGACTGGTTGCCGACGGACGGGACACCGGATCGGTCGTCTTCCCCCAAGCCGAACTCAAAATTTTTCTGACAGCCGAATCCAAAATCAGGGCCGAACGCCGCGCCAAACAAATCGGCATCCCCTACGAAGGTTTGGCATTCGAGCGCATCCTGTCCGACATCGAGACCAGAGACAAGGCAGACCTAAACCGCAAGGTTGCCCCCCTGAAACAACAGCCCGATGCCCTGCTTTTGGACACAAGCCTCCTGACTATAGAAGAAACTGTAAAAAAAGTGCTTGATTGGTATCGTAAAGTTTAAATTTTCAGGTATAATCGCCCACGTTCAGCTTCAGACGGCATAAAAACACACGGATGCCGTCTGAAACCTTATTGACCCGTCTGCCCTGCCAAGGACGGCAGACATCCACCAACCTACCCCGCACCCCTTGGCGGTGTACCGAAAAGAGTTATATATGTCTATGGAAAATTTTGCCCAACTGTTGGAAGAAAGCTTTACCCTGCAAGAAATGAACCCGGGTGAGGTGATTACCGCTGAAGTAGTGGCAATCGACCAAAACTTCGTTACCGTAAACGCAGGTCTGAAATCAGAATCCCTGATCGATGTAGCTGAATTCAAAAACGCTCAAGGCGAAATTGAAGTTAAAGTCGGCGACTTCGTTACCGTTACCATCGAATCCGTCGAAAACGGCTTCGGCGAAACCAAACTGTCCCGCGAAAAAGCCAAACGCGCAGCCGATTGGATTGCCTTGGAAGAAGCCATGGAAAACGGCGACATCCTGTCCGGCATCATCAACGGCAAAGTCAAAGGCGGCCTGACCGTTATGATCAACAGCATCCGCGCATTCCTGCCGGGTTCTTTGGTCGACGTACGTCCCGTTAAAGACACTTCCCACTTTGAAGGCAAAGAGATCGAATTCAAAGTGATCAAACTGGACAAAAAACGCAACAACGTCGTTGTTTCCCGCCGCGCCGTTCTGGAAGCCACTTTGGGTGAAGAACGCAAAGCCCTGCTGGAAAACCTGCAAGAAGGCTCCGTCATCAAAGGCATCGTCAAAAACATCACCGACTACGGCGCATTCGTTGACCTGGGCGGTATCGACGGTCTGCTGCACATCACCGATCTGGCATGGCGTCGCGTAAAACACCCGAGCGAAGTCTTGGAAGTCGGTCAGGAAGTTGAAGCCAAAGTATTGAAATTCGACCAAGAAAAACAACGCGTTTCCTTGGGTATGAAACAACTGGGCGAAGATCCTTGGAGCGGCCTGACCCGTCGTTACCCGCAAGGTACCCGCCTGTTCGGTAAAGTATCCAACCTGACCGACTACGGCGCATTCGTTGAAATCGAACAAGGCATTGAAGGTTTGGTACACGTTTCCGAAATGGATTGGACCAACAAAAACGTACACCCGAGCAAAGTTGTACAATTGGGCGACGAAGTCGAAGTAATGATCCTCGAAATCGATGAAAGCCGCCGCCGTATCTCTTTGGGCATGAAACAATGCCAAGCGAATCCTTGGGAAGAGTTTGCTGCCAACCACAACAAAGGCGACAAGATTTCTGGTGCCGTTAAATCCATTACCGATTTCGGTATCTTCGTCGGTCTGCCCGGCGGCATCGACGGCCTGGTTCACTTGTCTGACCTCTCTTGGACCGAAGCCGGAGAAGAAGCCGTACGCAAATACAAAAAAGGCGAAGAAGTTGAAGCCGTTGTATTGGCAATCGATGTTGAAAAAGAACGCATTTCCCTGGGTATCAAACAACTGGAAGGCGATCCGTTCGGCAACTTCATCAGCGTAAACGACAAAGGATCTCTGGTTAAAGGTTCTGTAAAATCTGTTGACGCTAAAGGCGCAGTAGTTTCCCTGTCTGAAGAAGTTGAAGGTTACCTGCCTGCTTCCGAATTCGCCGCCGACCGCGTTGAAGACCTGACTACCAAACTGAAAGAAGGCGACGAAGTTGAAGCCGTCATCGTTACTGTTGACCGCAAAAACCGCAGCATCAAACTTTCTGTTAAAGCCAAAGACGCCAAAGAAAGCCGCGAAGCACTGAACTCCGTCAACGCAGCCGCTACTGCAAATGCCGGCACCACCAGCTTGGGCGACCTGCTGAAAGCCAAACTCTCCGGCGAGCAAGAATAAGGTTGCAGACATGACAAAGTCTGAGTTAATGGCTCGCTTGGCAGAAGTATTTGCCGCCAAAAACGGCACGCATCTTCAGGCAAAAGACGTAGAGTACAGCGTAAAAGTCCTGGTTGACACCATGACCCGATCGCTTGCCCGAGGTCAACGCATCGAAATTCGCGGTTTCGGCAGCTTCGATTTGAACCATCGTCCTGCCCGCATCGGTCGCAATCCCAAAACCGGCGAGCGTGTGGAAGTACCTGAAAAACATGTACCCCACTTCAAGCCCGGTAAAGAATTGCGCGAACGGGTCGACTTGGCTTTAAAAGAAAATGCCAATTAAACCTTAGCACCAAAACGCCGCTTCCAAGCGGCGTTTTTTCTATGGTTTAACTTCATCCGCTGCTTCAATACCTTGAGCCAGGCAAGCAACGGATTAAAGCGTGGATTTTTTTACCATTGCTTACAATCCGCTTTTTAAACAACAAATTGTTGATTTCTATTACGAACAGGACAAAAATCCTGTTTGTTGCACTAAAACTAAGCCGTTTCAGGAATTTGAGGCAAATTTACGGCTTTTACCGAACCTAATGCTTTCGCTTTTTGGTAAAACGCCAATTTGTATTCAAGCAAATCTAAATAACGTTTTAATTCGGCAATTTGACACTTCACATTTTCTATTTGATTTTCAAACAAGGAAAGGCGTTCTTCAATAGTATCGTCGCCAATGACGGTACATTCCGCAAAGCGTTTGATGTCTTTTAAGCTCATTCCCGTATTTTTCAAGCATTGCAATAAGCCCAACCATTGCAAATCGTTATCGGTAAAACAGCGGTTACCGTATTCATCACGTCCGATATTAGGCAACAAGCCTTCTTTGTCGTAAAAGCGTAAAGTGTGGGCGGAGATGCCTATTTTTTCGGCAGCTTTGGCAGTGGTATAAGTCATTTTCCCTCCCTCTAAACAAAAAACGGTAAAAAATACTTGCCTTAGAGTGAACTCTAAAGTGTAAACTGTTGCTATGTTGCTCAGGCAAGGCTGTTTTGTCAATGAATTAAGAGGAAAGACAGTGGAAATGAAACAAACCGATTCAACCATCAAATCGCGTGCAGCGGTGGCATTCGCCCCTAACCAACCCTTACAAATTGTGGAAATCGATGTAGAAATGCCCCGCAAAGGCGAAGTGTTAATCCGCAATACCCATACTGGTGTGTGCCATACTGATGCATTTACGTTATCAGGAAGCGATCCTGAAGGTGTATTCCCTGTGGTACTTGGACACGAAGGTGCGGGTGTGGTCGTTGCTGTGGGCGAAGGTGTGTCAAGCGTAAAACCGGGTGATCACGTTATTCCGCTTTACACCGCTGAATGTGGCGAATGTGAGTTTTGCCGCTCGGGTAAAACCAACTTATGCGTTTCAGTGCGTGATACGCAAGGTAAAGGCTTAATGCCGGACGGCACGACGCGTTTTTCTTATCAAGGTCAGCCAATCTATCACTATATGGGCTGTTCTACTTTCAGCGAATATTCTGTTGTTGCCGAAGTTTCACTGGCGAAAATCAACCCGGAAGCCAACCACGAACATGTATGTTTACTCGGTTGTGGCGTTACTACGGGTATTGGTGCGGTACATAACACGGCAAAAGTGCAAGAAGGCGACTCTGTGGCCGTGTTTGGCTTGGGGGCGATTGGTTTGGCTGTGGTGCAAGGTGCGCGTCAAGCCAAAGCCGGCCGCATTATCGCCATTGATACCAATCCTGCAAAATTCGAGTTGGCAAAACAGTTTGGTGCAACGGATTGTTTAAATCCGAACGATTACGATAAACCGATCAAAGATGTGTTGTTAGACATCAACAAATGGGGCATAGACCACACCTTTGAATGTATCGGCAATGTAAATGTAATGCGTCAAGCATTAGAAAGCGCACACCGCGGTTGGGGACAATCCATTATTATCGGCGTAGCGGGTGCAGGACAAGAAATTTCAACGCGTCCGTTCCAGTTGGTAACCGGCCGTGTTTGGAAAGGCACGGCATTTGGCGGCGTGAAAGGGCGCTCTGAACTGCCGAAAATGGTGGAAGACTCAATGAAAGGCGACATCGAATTAGAACCGTTTGTAACCCACACAATGACACTCGATCAAATTAATGAAGCCTTTGAGTTAATGCACAAAGGTAAATCGATCCGCGCTGTTATTCATTACTAAGGTACGCGATGAAACTGATTGAACAACATCAAATTTTTGACGGTTCGCAACAAGTTTGGGCACACCATGCCCAAACGCTTCAATGCGAAATGAAATTTGCCGTCTATTTGCCAAATAATCCAGAAAATCGACCACTTGGTGTGGTTTATTGGCTTTCCGGCTTAACGTGTACGGAACAAAATTTCATTACCAAATCAGGCTTTCAGCGTTACGCGGCAGAACATCAAGTGATTGTTGTTGCGCCTGATACCAGCCCTCGCGGAGAGCAAGTGCCGAATGATGCTGCTTACGATTTAGGGCAAGGTGCGGGCTTTTATTTGAATGCGACCGAGCAGCCTTGGGCGGCGAATTATCAAATGTATGATTATATTTTGAACGAGCTGCCCCGTCTGATTGAGAAACATTTTCCTACCAACGGCAAACGTTCCATTATGGGGCATTCGATGGGCGGACACGGCGCATTGGTATTGGCACTACGGAATCGGGAACATTATCAAAGTGTTTCTGCCTTTTCGCCTATTTTATCGCCAAGCCTCGTACCGTGGGGAGAAAAAGCCTTTACTGCTTATTTAGGAAAAGATCGCGAAAAATGGCAGCAATATGATGCGAACTCACTCATCCAACAAGGCTATAAAGTGCAAGGTATGCGTATCGATCAAGGCTTGGAAGATGAGTTTTTGCCAATACAATTGCGTACCGAAGATTTTATCAAAACCTGTCGTGCGGCAAATCAAACGGTCGATGTACGCTTCCATAAAGGATACGATCACAGCTATTACTTCATCGCCAGTTTTATTGGCGAGCATATTGCTTATCACGCCGCATTTTTGAAGTAAACCGAAGAGCGTTCAGTATTCAAAGCAGTTTGGGATAGCCGGCACGAGGGCGGTAAGAAGTGCCGGCATAAACGTATGCCGTCTGAACCTGAAGGAGCCGGCCCTACGGATTACCAAACCCTGCCCTTGATTTGATCAGTATCATTTTTGAGCTTAAAACCTGATTGGTCAAACATTAAAATCGCCCGTATTTCCTACTTCACTTCCAAGCTTCGCATTATTCGTTGCCGAATTTGCATAAGCAACCTGTTCCTGTTGTGTTTTCGCCTCCTCCAAGCTGACGGTAGCGTAACAGCTTCGCGATTCACCATCTGTTTCATTTGTCCTCCTTCAATATTAAAACGCAGCCTGAAATAAAAGGCATTTGGGCTCATATCTGCACCATATTGAAACGCCGCCTTTGCTTATACCCCCTTGTGCGCGTCATTATTCTTTTCCACTGAAAACGCCAAGTTTGAAGGAAATCATTTATAATACCGACGGTAAGCATTTTCTTTCTTAGCCGCAAGAAGTATAACAAGGTTAAATATGAGTAATAGAGACCAACTTTTTAAAGCCCCGCCGTTTGAAAACCACAGCCCGCTGACCTGGTATCAAGCCGCCTCACAACTGCCCAACTTTATCCGCGACGACGCACAGGCTGCCGCCATCGAACACCTCGATCGGCTTTGGACCGAATTGATGATGTTCAAACGCAAAAGAAACCGTTTTTTGGGCAGGAGTTTGCGTTCCCCGCAAGTCCCCAAAGGGCTTTATTTCTATGGCGGAGTCGGACGCGGCAAAAGCTTTCTGATGGACGCTTTTTTCGGATGTCTGCCTTACCGCCGCAAACGCCGCGTCCACTTTCATGCCTTTATGGCAGAAATCCACCGGCGGCTGAAAGCCCTGAAAAGCGAAAGCAACCCGTTGAAATCCGTTGCCGCCGAGATTGCCAAAGAAACCCGCGTATTGTGTTTTGACGAATTTCATGTCAGTGATATTGCGGATGCAATGATTTTAGGCCGTCTGCTGGAAAACCTGCTTAACGAGGGCGTTGTTTTGGTGGCGACTTCAAACTACGCGCCTTCCGAACTCTACCCCCAAGGTCAAAACCGGAGCAGTTTTCTTCCCACTATCGCGCTCATAGAATCCAGCCTGACCGTCTTAAACGTTGACGGCGGGGAAGACTACCGGCTGCGTACCCTCCGCCCCGCCGAGATTTTCTTTACGCCTGCCAATGAAGAAAATGAGGCAAAACTGGCAAAACTGTTCAAAGAAATGACAGGCATTACCGATTTGAACCCCGGCATCAGCACCATCCACGGCCGGGAAATTCCCCACAAAGCCGAGTCCGGCCTTGCCATATGGTTTGATTTCCGCGCACTGTGCTTCGGCCCCCGCTCGCAGTCCGACTATCTGTATTTGGCCGAACATTATGAAATGGTTTTTGTTTCAGGTTTGGAACAACTCTCACCGCAAGAAAAGGCGGAGGCGCGGCGGCTGACTTGGCTGATTGACGTGCTCTACGATTTCCGAGTCAAACTGTGTGCCACCGGCGCGGTAGATGTCAACCATATCTACACGGAAGGCGATTTTGCCGAAGAATTTACCCGCACCGCCAGCCGGATGGTCGAAATGCAGTCCGAAGTTTATTTGAAACAGCCGCACCTGACCCTATCTCCCAAGGCTTCAGGCGGATAAGTTATTTTTTTGGTAGAATACCGATTTGATTCTTCTTAAGTAAAAATAAGGATATAGCATGGCGATTGAACGCACCATCTCCATCATCAAACCCGATGCCGTCGGCAAAAACGTTATCGGCAAAATATACAGCCGCTTTGAGGAGAACGGTCTGAAAATCGTTGCCGCCAAAATGAAGCAGCTTACCCTCAAAGAGGCGCAAGAATTTTATGCGGTTCACAAAGACCGCCCCTTCTATGCCGGATTGGTTGAGTTTATGACCGGCGGCCCGGTTATGATTCAAGTACTGGAAGGCGAAAACGCCGTCCTGAAAAACCGCGAACTGATGGGGGCAACCAATCCCGCCGAGGCCGCCGAAGGCACGATACGCGCGGACTTTGCCACATCGGTCAGTATCAATGCCGTACACGGTTCCGACAGCGTGGAAAATGCCGCTTTGGAAATTGCCTACTTTTTCAGCCAAACCGAAATCTGCCCCCGTTGATACAATACACCGCCCAACTCCTCTTCAGACGGCATAAAATATATCCATGCCGTCTGAAAACCCTGTTGCAAAAGGCTTCAAATCAAACTTGCCTGCCCTGCAATTTTTTATTTGAAGCCTTAATTTAAGAAAAACACAAACACATGAAAACCAACCTGCTCAACTACGACCTCCAAGGGCTGACCCGACATTTTGCCGATATGGGCGAAAAACCTTTCCGTGCCAAACAGGTTATGCGTTGGATGCACCAATCCGGCGCGCAAAATTTTGACGAAATGACCGATTTGGCAAAATCCCTGCGCCATAAACTGAACGAACAGGCAAGCATCGAAATTCCCAAGCTGATGATGTCTCAAGAATCTTCAGACGGCACTAGAAAATGGCTTTTGGATGTCGGGACAGGCAACGGCGTGGAAACCGTCTTCATCCCCGAATCGGATCGCGGCACGCTCTGCATTTCCTCGCAAGTCGGCTGCGCTTTGGAATGTACATTTTGCTCGACCGGCCGGCAGGGCTTCAACCGCAATTTGACCGCTGCCGAAATTATCGGGCAATTGTGGTGGGCAAACAAAGCGATGGGCGTTACACCGAAAAACGAACGCGTAATTTCCAATGTAGTGATGATGGGTATGGGCGAGCCGATGGCGAACTTCGACAATGTCGTTACCGCCTTGAGCATCATGCTGGACGACCACGGCTACGGTTTGAGCCGCCGCCGCGTAACGGTTTCCACTTCGGGTATGGTTCCCCAAATGGACAGGTTGCGCGATGTCATGCCGGTGGCTTTGGCGGTTTCCCTCCATGCTTCCAATGACGAAGTCCGCAACCAAATCGTACCGTTGAACAAAAAATATCCCTTGAAAGAACTGATGGCGGCCTGCCAACGCTATCTGGTCAAAGCACCCAGGGATTTCATCACTTTCGAATACGTCATGTTGGACGGAATAAACGATAAGGCACAACATGCGCGCGAACTGATCGAACTGGTCAAAGATGTTCCCTGCAAGTTCAATCTGATTCCGTTCAATCCCTTCCCAAACTCCGGATACGAACGCTCCAGCAATGAGAACATCCGTGTGTTCCGCGATATTTTGCAGCAGGCAGGATTTGTCGTTACCGTACGAAAAACGCGCGGCGACGACATCGATGCCGCCTGCGGACAGTTGGCGGGGCAGGTTCAGGATAAAACGCGCCGCCAACAAAAATGGCAGCAGATTTTAATCGGACAACAGGGGTAATTATGCCTTTTAAGCCATCCAAACGAATCTCTTTATTGCTTGTCCTTGCCTTGGGCGCGTGCAGCACTTCCTACCGCCCCTCGCGGGCAGAAAAAGCCAATCAGGTTTCCAATATCAAAACCCAGTTGGCAATGGAATATATGCGCGGTCAGGACTACCGTCAGGCAACGGCAAGTATTGAAGATGCCTTGAAATCTGACCCTAAAAACGAACTTGCCTGGCTGGTTCGTGCCGAAATCTATCAATACCTGAAAGTTAACGACAAGGCGCAGGAAAGTTTCCGGCAAGCCCTCTCCATCAAACCCGACAGTGCCGAAATCAACAACAACTACGGCTGGTTCCTGTGCGGCAGGCTCAACCGCCCTGCCGAATCTATGGCATATTTCGACAAAGCCCTAGCCGACCCCACCTACCCGACCCCTTATATTGCCAACCTGAATAAAGGAATATGCAGTGCCAAACAGGGGCAATTCGGATTGGCGGAAGCCTATTTGGAACGCTCGCTCGCCTCGCAGCCGCAGTTCCCCCCCGCATTTAAAGAACTGGCGCGCACCAAAATGCTGGCCGGGCAGTTGGGCAATGCCGATTACTACTTTAAAAAATACCAAAGCAGGGTAGAAGTCCTTCAGGCCGATGATTTGCTGCTTGGCTGGAAAATTGCCAAAGCCCTCGGCAACGCGCAGGCGGCATACGAATATGAAGCACAATTGCAGGCAAATTTCCCCTACTCGGAAGAATTGCAAACCGTCCTCACCGGTCAATAAACAGATTCAAACCATATGAACACACTCCAACGCCGCAGGACGCATCAAGTCCGCATCGATCATATTACCGTCGGTTCAGAAGCACCCGTCGTTATCCAATCTATGACCAACACCGACACTGCCGATGCAAAAGCCACCGCATTGCAGATTAAGGAATTGAGCGATGCCGGCTCGGAAATGGTGCGGATCACCGTCAACAGCCCCGAAGCCGCGTCCAAAGTTGCCGAAATCCGCCTCCGCTTGGACGATATGGGCTATGCCACACCACTGATTGGCGATTTCCATTTCAACGGCGAACGCCTGTTGGCGGAATTTCCCGAGTGTGCAAAAGCCCTGTCCAAATACCGCATCAATCCCGGCAATGTCGGCAAAGGCGTAAAAGGCGATGAAAAATTTGCCTTTATGATTCGGACTGCTGCCGAAAACGATAAAGCCGTCCGCATCGGCGTAAACTGGGGTTCTTTGGATCAGAGCCTCGCCAAACGCATGATGGATGCCAACCTCGCTTCTTCCGCGCCGAAACCGCCCGAAGAAGTGATGAAGGAAGCACTGATTGTCTCCGCTTTGGAATCTGCCGAAAAAGCCGTTCTATTGGGACTGCCCGAAGACAAAATTATCCTGTCGTGCAAAGTCAGCGCGGTTCAAGACCTGATTCAGGTTTACCGCGAACTGGGCAGCCGTTGCGCCTATCCGCTGCATTTGGGTTTGACCGAAGCCGGTATGGGCAGCAAAGGTATTGTCGCATCAACAGCGGCATTATCCGTCTTGCTTCAAGAAGGAATCGGCGACACCATCCGCATTTCACTCACTCCAGAGCCGGGCAGCCCGCGTACTCAGGAGGTCGTCGTCGGGCAAGAGATTTTACAGACTATGGGTTTGCGTTCGTTTACGCCGATGGTTACCGCCTGCCCGGGATGCGGACGCACCACCAGTACCGTTTTTCAAGAACTGGCTCAAGATGTGCAAAACTACCTGCGCCAAAAAATGACCGTATGGCGCACTGCTTATCCCGGTGTGGAATCCTTGAATGTCGCCGTGATGGGCTGTGTCGTCAACGGCCCCGGAGAAAGCAAATTGGCCGACATCGGCATCAGCCTGCCCGGTACGGGGGAAACACCCGTCGCGCCGGTTTATGTAGATGGTGAACGTAAAGTAACGCTGAAAGGCGACAACATTGCAACGGAATTTCTGGCTATTGTTGAAGAGTATGTCAAAACCAACTACGGCGAAAACGGCTTCAAACGCAACCAGAACAAAATCATCCCGATACAGCCCCTATAAGACAAATGCCGTCTGAACTGTTTTCAGACGGCATTTGTCTACTTCACAAGGTTTAAAGCTGCAAAGAAGCGCGGTTTTCCAAAACTTGGTCAATCAAACCATATTCTTTTGCCTCTTCGGCAGACATGAAATTATCACGGTCGGTGTCGCGCTCCAAATCTGCCAAATCGCGGTCGCAGTGTTTCGCCATCAGGCGGTTGAGTTTTTCTTTGATTTTCAACAGTTCGCGTGCGTGAATTTCAATGTCGGATGCCTGACCGCCCAAGCCGCCGCTGATTAAAGGCTGGTGAATCATAATTCGGCTGTTGGGCAGGGCGAAACGTTTGCCTTTTTCGCCTGCCGAGAGCAGGAATGCGCCCATGCTTGCCGCTTGTCCCAAGCACAAAGTGGAGACGTTGGGCTTGATGAAATTCATGGTGTCGTAAATCGACATGCCTGCCGTTACCGAGCCGCCGGGGGAATTGATGTAGAAGAAAATATCTTTGTCCGGATTTTCACTTTCCAAAAACAACAGCTGGGCAACCACCAAATTGGCGGACTCGTCGGTTACCGGACCGACCAAAAATACGATGCGCTCTTTCAAAAGGCGCGAGTAAATATCAAATGCACGCTCGCCGCGGCCGCTTTGTTCGATAACGGTAGGAACGAGGTAATTATTGAAATCGAAGGACATTTTTGTCTCCTGTCAATGTTGCGAAAGCACCAAAGGGGTGCTTTGGTGCTTTCAAGTTGTCTGTTTCAGACGACCTTTTGAAGATGATTAGGCTTGTGCACCCATCACTTCGTCAAAAGACAAAGCTTTTTCGGTTACTTTAGCTTTGCCCAAAACGAAATCAACGACGTTGCTTTCTACTGCCAAAGAAGTCGGGGCTTGCAGGCGGGAAGGCTCTGCGTAGTACCAGTCGATTACTTCTTGAGGATCTTCGTAGCTTTCTGCGAAGTTGGCGACAACGGCCTTGATTTGCTCTTCAGTCGGTTCCAGTTTGTTTTCGTCAACCAGTTTGGCCAAAATCAGACCCAAAGATACGCGGCGTTCGGCTTGTTCTTTGAACATATCCAAAGGCAGATCCAAGTTCGCGGCATCGACCATACCTTGGTTAACGAAATTTTGTTTCATTTCGTTTGCCAAACGGGCGGCTTCTTCATTGACCAAAGCAACCGGAACTTTCAACTCTACGGCTTTAATCAGCGCGTTCATTACGGATTCTTTGGTTTGTTCGTTTACGCGGCGTTCCACTTCGCGGCTTACGTTTTTCTTCACTTCTTCACGCATTTTGGCAACGTCGCCGTCAGCGATGCCCAAGGCTTTTGCAAAATCTGCATCGACTTCAGGCAGAGTCGCTTCGGAAACGTTGTTCAGCGTAATGGTGAACACGGCAGTTTTACCGGCAACGTCTTTACCATGGTAGTCTTCAGGGAAATTGACGGTAACGTCTTTGCCCTCGCCTGCCTTCATGCCGACTACGCCGGCTTCAAATTCGGGCAACATTTGACCTGCGCCCAATACGAAGGCGTAGTTTTTGGATGCTCCGCCGGCAAAAGGTTCGCCGTCGATTTTGCCTTCGAAGTCGATGATGACGCGGTCGCCGTTTCGGGCTTCGCGTTCGACATGGTTAAAGCGGGTGCGTTGTTTACGTAGGATTTCTACGGTTTGGTCTACTTCAGCATCACCGACGGAAGCGGTTACTTTTTCAACTTCTTGTGCAGACAAATCGCCGATAACGACTTCGGGGAACACTTCAAAAATGGCGGCAACTTTGAAAGAATCTTTATCGTCTTGTTCTTCAACGCCTTCAAAACGGGGGAAGCCTGCAACTTTCAATTCTTGGGCAACGGCAACATCGTAGAAGTAGCGTTGTACCATTTCGTTGATGACATCGTTTTGCGCGCTTGCACCGTACATTTGGGCAATCATTTTTAAAGGTGCTTTACCCGGACGGAAACCGTCGATTTTTGCACGGCGTTGGGTTTGTTTCAGTTTTTTATCGGTTTCTGCGTTGATTTCGGACCAAGGCAGGGACAACACTACTTTGCGTTCTAGATTTTCTAAAGTTTCAACAGTTACGCTCATCATAAGCCCTTAAATTTGTTGTGTTGATAAAATGATAAACCTTCTTCCCTGCATGGGGAAGCAAACAGCGCAACGGTACGGATATTTGAACCGCATTGCCGCAAAGGGAAAATTTTAGCTGGCAAGTATATCACAATGTTCCGCCTGAAACATAATATGCCGTCTGAAACATAATATGCCGTCTGAAACGCCAATTCCGCCGTTCAGACGGCATTTTGCGATACGGGCTATAAATGGTTCTTGTGCGCCAAAATTTTACGGCTGCCGTTGAGGTCGGAGGGAGAAACGATACCTGCATTTTCCAGTGCCTCCATCAGGTTTGCCGCGCGGTTATAGCCGATACGCAACTGCCGCTGCAAAGACGAAATGGAGGTTTTTTTGCTTTCCAAAACATAGGCGACTGCCTGATCGAACAATTCGTCGCTGTCTGCATTGGGGCTGACGATATTTGCCGTTTCCTGTGCCGCTTCGCCTGTAAGCAGCCCTTCTACATAATTTGCCGGTGCCTGCTCCTTGACGAAAGCGACGACGCGGTGGACTTCATCATCGGAAACGAACGCACCTTGCAGGCGGGTCGGTTCGGCACTGCCCGGTTGCAGGAACAGGGAGTCGCCGTATTTCAGCAGTTCGTCCGCGCCTATTTGATCGAGGATGGTTCGGCTGTCGATTTTGCTTTGCACGGTAAACGCCATACGGGTCGGGATGTTGGCTTTAATCAGGCCGGTAACGACATCGACACTGGGACGTTGGGTGGCGACAATCATATGTATGCCGGCGGCGCGCGCTTTTTGGGCGAGGCGGGCGATTTGTTGCTCGACGGCTTTGCGTTCGGTCATCATCAGGTCTGCCAACTCGTCGATAACGACTACAATCATCGGCAGTTTTTCCAGAGGTTCGGGTTCGTCGGGGGTCAGGCTGAACGGATTGAGCAGCGGCTTTCCTGCCGTTTTGGCTTGTTCGACTTTTTGGTTGAAGCCTTCCAAGTTGCGTACACCCGCATGGGAGAGCAGGCGGTAGCGTTTTTCCATTTCGGCGACGCACCAGTTCAACGCCTGCCCTGCTTCGCGCATATCGGTAACGACGGGACAGAGCAGGTGCGGAATGCCGTCGTAAATACTCAACTCAAGCATTTTCGGGTCGATCATGATAAAGCGGACTTCCTCGGGCGTAGCTTTGAAAAGCATAGACATAATCATGCCGTTCACGCCGACGGACTTGCCCGAACCGGTCATACCGGCAACCAAAAGGTGCGGCATTTTCGCCAAGTCGCCAACGACGGGCATACCGGCGATGTCTTTGCCCAGCGCGACGGTCAGCTTGGATTTGGCTTCGGCAAACACGGGCGAGGACAAGATTTCGCTCAACATCACGTCTTGGCGTTTGTCGTTGGGCAACTCGATGCCCATCGTGTTTTTCCCGGCGATGGTTTCGACGATACGCACGGATTGCAGCGACATCGAGCGAGCCAAATCTTTCGACAAGGCGACAATTTGGCTGCCTTTGACACCTTGCGCGGGTTCGATTTCGTAGCGCGTGATGACGGGGCCGGATGTGGCGGATACGACTTGTACACCGATGCCGAATTCTGCCAGTTTGGATTCGATCAGTTCGGCTGTATTTTCCAATTCGGCGGGATTGATGCTGACCGGCTCGCTGTCGGGAATCCGCAACAGGTTCAATGCAGGCTTGTGGTATTCGCCGTTCTGCTGTACTTCATTGTCTTCAAACAGCAAAGGTTGGATTTTAGGCGGCGGCGCAACGGAAACCGCGACGGATTTTCGGTTGCTGCTGCTGCCTTCGAGGGGAATAACAGGTTTGGCGGTGATGTTTTTGGCTTCTTTCACCATGCGCCGTGTGTTTTGGGTATCGACACCGTCTGTTTTGGTATTCGGCCGGCGTTTTCCCAAAGCCATGACCTTGCCGGATAAGGCACTCAGACGGTTTTGAACCGCCCTGCCCGTACCGTTCAAAAATTCCAGCCATGAAATCTGCACCAGCAGGGACAACGACAACAGCAGAACAACCAGGATAATCAGCAGGCTGCCCGATTTCCCCAGCAGCCACGCAAACACTGCGCCGACACGTATGCCGACCATACCGCCTGCTCCGACAGGCAGGGAGTCGGCATATTTTCCGGCCAGCACAAAATACTCCAAGACGGGGCTGAAGACCGTCAGGACAAACAGCGCGGCGGCAGCGATTTTGTGGTTGTATGCCTCGTTTTCCGTCTGTTTTGCGTGCAGACGGAAATTTTTATACAGCACGACGCAGGCAGCCGCTATCCACCACCAGAACGACCAGCCGAAAAGATAATAGCCGACATCGGCAATATACGCGCCGAACAGTCCGCCCCAATTGGCGGCATCTCCGGCAAGCGGCGAACTGTGCGACCAAGACGGATCGCCCATATCGAAACTGATCAGGGAAATCGCCAGATACAGGGTTGCCGCCAAACCCATCAGCCACAGTGCGTCGGCAATCAGGTTGACGACATGTTCGGGACGCGCCTTTTTGGCTTCGGTTTTCTGCAGCTCTTTGACCGCCTTGAGCCGCTCGGAAACTTTATTGCCCCGCGCGCCGTTGTCGGCTTTCTTGTTGCGCGCGGACGTTGGGGACGGGCTTCCCGCCCTGCCTTTTGCTGTTTTTTTATGGGATTTTTCTGTCATGCCGTATTACCGGAAAATGCCGTCTGAAATAAGGGTCGGGACGGCTTGCGGATTGAATATGGAAAGTGTCGGATTATACTCCATTTCTCCTGCTTTCATCCTGCAACAGACAGACGTTGCCTTTCAGACGGCATATCTTTGCCCGACGTATGTATTTTTACGCAGACCCTCGGCAAACCAGTATAATCCGTGCCGTTTGAACCGACTGAAAGAAAATGGTATGAACCAACTGAAACTTGCCGTTTCCGGTGCGCAGATTTTATTTGTGGCATTCGGCGCAATGGTGCTGGTTCCCCTGCTGACCGGTCTGAATCCGGCTCTTGCGCTTTTGGGCGCAGGCTTGGGAACGCTGCTGTTCCAAATCACAACCAAACGCAAAGTGCCGATTTTTCTCGGCTCTTCGTTTGCCTTTATCGCGCCGATTATCTACTCCGTCGGCGAATGGGGGCTGCCTTCCACCATGTTCGGACTGTTTGCCGCCGGCTTTATGTATTTTGTGTTTGCCGCGCTGATCCGTTGGCGCGGACTGGCGGCGGTACACAAACTGCTGCCGCCGGTCGTCATCGGTCCCGTCATCATGGTTATCGGCCTGTCTGTTGCCGTGGCGGCAAGCAGCATGGCAATGGGTCAGGCGGACGGCAAACAGGTCATCGACTATACCGATTCGCTGATTCTTTCCGGCTTTACCTTTGCCGTTACCGCCATCGTATCGGTTTTCGGCAGCAGGATGATGAAGCTGATCCCCATCTTGATCGGTGTCGCTTCGGGTTATGTTTTGGCACTGCTAATGGGACTGGTGGACACGGCAAGCATTGCACACGCACCCTGGTTCGCCGTTCCCCATTTTGAAACGCCGCAAGTCAACTGGCAGGCGGCACTGTTTATGCTGCCCGTTGCCGTCGCCCCCGCCATCGAACACATCGGCGGCATTATGGCAATCGGCAATGTGACGGGTAAAGACTATACGAAAGACCCCGGCTTGGACAAAACCCTTGCGGGCGACGGCTTGGGCGTGTGCCTTGCCGGTCTGATCGGCGGCCCGCCGGTTACAACCTACGGCGAAGTAACGGGTGCGGTGATGATTACCAAAAACAGCAACCCCGTCATCATGACTTGGGCGGCGGTTTTTGCCGTCTGCATGGCGTTTTTCGGCAAATTCAATGCGTTTTTGGCCTCCATCCCGATGCCCGTGATGGGCGGCATTATGCTGCTGCTGTTCGGCACGATTGCTTCTTTGGGCATCAAAACCCTGATTGATGCCAAAGTCGATTTGATGCTGCCGAAAAACCTGGTCATCGTCAGCTCGGTACTGACCACGGGTATCGGCGGTATGACACTCAAACTGGGCAGCTTCAGCTTTGCCGGCGTGGGCTTGTGCGCCGTACTTGCCATTGTGTTGAACAGCCTGCTGCCTGATTCAAAAGAATCCTGACCGCTGATATGGAAATGCCGTCTGAACATCTTTCAGACGGCATTTTCCGTTTTATTTGAGATTTTGAATCAAAGAGCGCACAGTCCCGCCGTAATAAGCAGAAGACGTGCAATACACTGTTTCCAAAGCACATTGCCCCTGAACGCCGTATTTTTTGATGCACTGGTTGAGTGCGACCTGATGAACGCTCGTAAAACGCGGAGAAGTAATCACGACGGCGTTGTCGGCACGCAGCGCACCTTCTGCTTTCGGATATGCCAACGCAACACAGGTATTGCTCAAGGATACGACAGAGCGGCATCCGGTCGGCTCGTCTTCGGCAATGCCCGCAAGCGTGTCTTGACCTTTGCAAAAGGCCTCCAACTCGGCAAACGCTTCGCTTTTCGTCGAATCTTCTTTTGTGGTTTTAACCTGCAAAACATCGTTTGCATCCTGCGGATTCTGCCAAACGGCGAGATAGCCGTAAGTATCGGCAGCCCGTGCCGCCGCAGTCATCAGGCATAGTGCCGATACTGCCAGTATCTTTTTCATCATGATAAATTCCCGACGGTTCGTCCAAATTCTGTCGCATTATAAACAAAAAGACAGAATACATCCCTGCTTTGCCGGTTTAGCCTTCCGAAACGGATTGCCGTTTACGGCAGGCATCCGCATACCGCACGCCCCATGTATACCCCATAATAACACTTCAAATGCCGTCTGAAAAAGCGTTCAAGAGGCATAACACTAAAAAAGGAATACATCATGAAAAATGTCAGACAAACCTACCGTAACGACAGGCAACACCGGGTAGGCGACGGCTTCCCTGTCCGGTCTCTGTTTTCCCACATGGGCGACGACAGGGGAACGAATCCGTTTTTAATGCTCGACTATGTCGTACCTTATGAACTTGCACCCAATCCGAACCGCCCCCCGAGGTGTCTCCCCCCCACAAAGATTTTAAAACCGTAACCATCGCCTATCGCGGCGAAGCCGCACACCGCGACTCAAGCGGCTGAGGCGGTGTGCAATGGATGACTGCCGATTCGGGCATCATCCATGAAGAATTCCATTCCGAATGCTTCAACAAAACAGGCGGGCTTTTTAAAATGGTGCAGCTTGGGGTCAATCTGCCCACCGATACAAGAACACTCCGCCCCGCTACCTACACCTTGCCAAAGCCGCCATTCCCGTTGCGGCGATTCCCGAAGGTGCAGGAAGTTTGCGGCTGATCGCCGGAAAATACGAGGAAGAAAAAGGAACAGCCAAAACCTTTACGGAAATGAACGTTTGGGACATCGCCATTCATGCAAATAAGGAAACCGCTTTGACCGTTCCCGAAACGCACAACCTGTCTCAAGATTGCCAAGTTTCGGATTCAGCGAAATTTCGATATGGTCTGCCTTCTCTTCGACACGGATGTTGCCTCTGCCGTCTGAAGCCACCTTAACCGATTTTCCGGGTGAACCGTCCTGACCGGATTCACCTTTATCGCCCTTATCACCTTTTTTCACCCTTCAATGCAGCAGCAAAATCGGCTTCGGTTTTGCCGGTATTGCCCTGCAGTTCTCTCCAAATTTCGAACGCCGACTTGCCGTCTGCACCCTCGTCGCATTTATCGCCCTTATCCCCTTTAAAATCAGGATTATTTTTCAGGTCGTCTTTACCGAGGATAACGATGGTTTTGTCGGTATCCGTTGTATCGGATTCGGTTTTCAAGCCGTCTTTAAACTCATAAAACTTGTTGAAGACGGTTTTAAAGTTGTTTTCCGTTGCCACTTCGCTGCTGCCGGCTTTCAACGTTACCAATTCTTGAACGGCAGCATCATCAGCAGTAACGTTATTGCCGCCGATCAAATCATCTTGGGTTTGAGCCGCACTTTTCAGCAGATCGTACCCCCAAACATTACCGGCAACCGAGGTTTTGGAATGTGAACCCAACGCTGATCCGCCTTCTGCGGTAGCGGTGCTGCCTGTGCCGAAAGCACTTGCGTGTTCGCCGCCTGCACGTGATTTGTAACCGATTGCGTTAGCAAAATCGCCTTTGTACGGGCGGATAAACCGATGGCAATGCCACCGCTTTCTTTGGTTGCTCTTGAGCTTGCACCGACAGCAACGGTATTTTTGCCACCGGTATTGGCACCGTTACCACCGCTACGGCGTTTTCAGCCGAAACAGTGGCATCAGTACCCAATGCCATCACATTGTCAGCATCTTTTTACATTGGCACTTTTACCCAATACGACGGCACTTTCCGAGTTTTTTACTTCGGAGAACGCACCTGCTGCAACGCCGTTTTCAGATAAAACCGTCGACGTTGAACCGATTGCACCCCTCTATTGGCATTTGTTGCATTTGTGCTTCGACCAAACGCAACGGCATTTTGTGAATTTTCGATTTTAAAGAGCAGACCGAATGCAACCGAATTTGCACTTTTTGTAATGGTCGCACTATTACCCAACAAAAGGCTGCTGTCAGATTTATCGTCAATGGTTGAGTTCGGATCCAATACCGTACTTCTAATCGAGTTGGACTTGCTGACATTACCGATAGCAATGGCAAATCCGCCCGTGGCTTCTGTTTCCGCCTTTCATGCAAACATCTTATCAGAGGCTTAAACCGGCAGGGCGTATTGTTTGATAAGCGTTTGCGTTATAATCCGAACATCAATTCTCCACGTCCGTGAGACACTTCAACTATGGAAATCCCGCCAAACACCCCGCAACGCTCTCTGCGTCAAAACAGTATTTACCTGCTACCTAACTCCTTTACCATCGCCGCGCTGTTTTCCGCGTTTTACGCAATCACCCAATCCATGCACGGACGTTATGAAACCGCCGCCATCGCGGTATTCATCTCCATGCTGCTGGACGGCATGGACGGGCGCGTGGCGCGGCTGACCAACAGCCAAAGCGCGTTCGGGGAGCAGCTCGACAGCCTTGCCGACATGGTCAGCTTCGGCGTTGCCCCCGCGCTGATTGCCTATAAATGGCAGCTTTGGCAGTTCGGCAAAATCGGTTATTCCGTCGCCTTCATCTACTGCGCCTGCGCCGCCCTGCGCCTCGCGCTGTTCAACACGCTTATCGGCAAGGTGGATAAACGCTGGTTTATCGGCGTGCCCAGTCCGACTGCCGCCGCGCTGATTGTCGGGCTGATTTGGGTCAACCACAGCGTCGAAAAATTCCCCGCCGTCCACTGGTGGGCATTGGGCATCACACTGTTTGCCGGCCTGTCGATGATTGTCCAAATCCCTTTTTGGAGTTTTAAAGAAATCAACATCCGCAGACAAGTCCCCTTTGTCGGAATGCTGCTTGCCGTTTTGCTGCTGCTTCTGATTACTTGGGAGCCGTCTCTTGTCCTCTTCCTGTTCTTCTTCGGATACAGCCTCTCCGGCTACATTATGGCGGCACGCCGATTTTGGAAAAAATACAGAAAGGCAGATTAAATGTGGCATTGGGACATTATCTTAATCCTGCTTGCCGTAGGCAGTGCGGCAGGTTTTATCGCCGGCCTGTTCGGCGTAGGCGGCGGCACGCTGATTGTCCCTGTCGTTTTATGGGTGCTTGATTTGCAGGGTTTGGCACAACATCCTTACGCGCAACACCTCGCCGTTGGCACATCCTTCGCCGTCATGGTCTTCACCGCCTTTTCCAGTATGTTGGGGCAGCACAAAAAACGGGCGGTCGACTGGAAAACCGTATTTGCGATGATGCCGGGTATGATATTCGGCGTATTCGCGGGCGCACTCTCCGCAAAATATATCCCCGCGTTCGGGCTTCAAATTTTCTTCATCCTGTTTTTAACCGCCGTCGCATTCAAAACACTGCATACCGGCCCTCAGACGGCATCACGCCCGTTGCCCAAGCTGCCTGGGCTGACTGTGGTTTCCACACTGTTCGGCGCAATGTCGAGCTGGGTCGGTATAGGCGGCGGTTCACTTTCCGTCCCCTTCTTAATCCACTGCGGCTTCCCCGCCCATAAAGCCATCGGTACATCATCCGGCCTTGCCTGGCCGATTGCACTATCCGGCGCAATATCGTATCTGGTCAACAGCCTGAATATTGCAGGATTACCCGAAGGGTCGCTGGGCTTCCTTTACCTGCCCGCCATTGCCGTCCTCAGCGCGGCAACCATTGCCTTTGCCCCGCTCGGTGTCAAAACCGCCCACAAACTTTCTTCTGCCAAACTCAAAAAATCCTTCGGCATTATGTTGCTTTTGATTGCCGGAAAAATGCTGTACAACCTGCTTTAAAACACACGAAAAAACCTTTTTACCGTTTGCACAAGCAATTAATCAGAATAAAGCTGCCCTGCCTCCTGTTCCGACAAGAGAACAGACAACCTGACCGTGCGCCCGACTTTTGCCCTTAACTTCTTCTGCCCACAGATTCTATTGCCTTTTTCCAAACTGCCGATTTCCCTGCCTTCACGTCCGAAGGCATCGGCGCATCGCCTGCCGTGCCGATTCCACGCGATGCGGCCGCCTCCCAAACGGCATTTCCGCCATAATGACCGGCATACAAGCCACAACCTTTGCAATCATATAAGTTATTAAATTTTTAGGATGTATTTTAACAATCCGTTGATTTCAACTGTTTGCAAGGGAAAAGACCATGGTTTTCGGTCAGTCAGGAAGTTATCCTATTGAATATTCTAAAACGAAGTATGCTTACCAGCACAATATTGAAACATAGCCAAATTTTATGCCCGCTACCATTTTCAAAATAAATAAGCCTCTGATTTTCCTACTTTTCTCAAAATTAGAAAAGTTTTTGTCAATTGAATATTTTTTAGCGCATTTTATGCATCAAATTTCGTTAACAAACTATTTCTGCAAAGATTTCAGGCAAATAAAAACAACCATCCCGATTTTTGCAGAACATACGGAAAACAAAAAAAATGCCGTCTGAAACCACATTCCGATAATCGGCAGGGTTTCAGACGGCATTCTGATAATTTCAATTACTCGACTGCGGCAACGACGGCAACGGTAATTTTAGCAACGGCATCAGTGTGCAAAGCCACTTCCACTTCGTACTCGCCAACGGCTTTCAGAGGACCGTTTGGCAGGCGTACATTTGCTTTCACAGCTTCGATACCGGCAGCAACGATTGCAGCTGCAATGTCAGCATTGGTAACGGAACCGAACAGACGACCGTCCACACCGGCTTTTTGGGCAACGGTAATGGTTTGACCATCCAATTTTTCCTGACGGGCTTGGGCATCTGCCAAAATTTCAGCCTGTTTGGCTTCCAATTCGGCGCGGCGTGCTTCAAACTCTTTCATGTTTGCTTCAGTAGCACGTTTTGCCTTACCGGCAGGAATCAAGAAGTTGCGGGCATAACCGTTTTTAACGGTTACGATGTCGCCCAAGTTGCCCAGACCGCCGATTTTTTCTAACAGAATAATTTGCATGATTCAATCTCCAAAATTATTTGTGTTGGTCGGTGTAAGGCAGCAGAGCCAGGAAGCGCGCGCGTTTTACGGCAACAGCCAATTGGCGTTGGTAGAATGCCTTCGTTCCTGTAATGCGGGCAGGAATGATTTTACCGTTTTCAGAGATAAAGTCTTTCAGCAAATCAACTTGTTTGTAATCGACTTCTTGGATTTTTTCAGCCGTGAAACGGCAGAATTTTCTACGTTTGAATGATTGACGAGCCATTGTCGTTTAACCTTTATATTCTTTAATATTTTGTATTCTGATCATCGGCATCAGGGAACGTCTGCTTTTTTGAGCTAAAAAACCTTCGACGTGAACATATACACCTTGCCGATACTGCCACTCTTCCGCCTGCCTGCCTAAAATCCGTGCCAGAATTTCCAATTGGACAAGACATTGCTGTCCATTTTCTTTCTGCCATGATTCATGCTTTAAGATAATATCTAAGACAGAGATTCCGGCAGGCGTATATCGAATAGGGAAAACCTTTTCAATTAACGCGACAAGCGAAACAAGATTATTGAATCCCAATTATTGGGCAGCCGCTTCTTCAGACGCACCGCTCAGCAGGTTCTTAGCCTTTTCACCACCCAACATAGGGGATGCTTCGGTAACGGCGTGTTTGGTTTTGATGGTCAGATGACGCAATACCGCATCATTGAAACGGAACGCGGTTTCCAACTCCTCAACAACTTCGGGAGTGGTTTCAATATTCATCAAAACATAATGTGCTTTATGGATTTTGTTAATCGGGTAAGCCAGTTGGCGGCGACCCCAATCTTCCAGACGGTGAATCTTACCGTTTGCCTCGGTAATCATGGTTTTGTAACGCTCAACCATAGCGGGCACTTGCTCGCTTTGATCAGGATGAACGATAAACACGATCTCGTAATGACGCATGTTATCTCCTTATGGATGGTAAAAACAGCCTTCTGCCATGCGAAAGCAGAAGGCAAGGTTTAAAGAAGCGGCATTATATTGGGGTTTTCCGACGGAATCAAGGATTTAGTACGAAAAACTTGCATTCCGCCGAAAATTTCGGTTTCAGACGGCATTCAAATGTTTTGGCTGCCCAGCCAGCGTTCCGCGTCCAAAGCCGCCTGACAGCCGGAGGCCGCGCTGGTAATTGCCTGACGGTAGGTATGGTCTTTTACGTCGCCCGCCGCCCATACGCCTTCGATATTGGTTGCACCGACATTGTCCGCCGTACCGCCTTTGGTTTTCAGGTAGCCGGCTTCGTCCATTTCCAACTGCCCTTTGAAAATATCGGTATTCGGCTTGTGCCCGATGGCGATAAAGATGCCGCTGACGGCAATTTGTTGCTCAGAACCGTCGTTGTTTTTTAATAATGCGCCGTTTACGCCCCGATCGTCGCCCAGTACTTCTTGCAGATTGCTTTCCAGCTTGAGGATGATTTTGCCCTCTTCCACGCGTTTCATCAGTTTGTCAATCATGATTTTTTCGGCACGGAACTCGCTGCGGCGGTGAATCAACGTAACGGTTTTGGCGATATTGGCAAGGTAGAGTGCCTCCTCAACTGCCGTATTGCCGCCGCCGACTACGGCAACATCTTGGTTTTTGTAGAAGAAACCGTCGCAGGTGGCGCAGGCGGAAACGCCTTTCCCTGCAAACGCTTCCTCACTCGGCAAACCAATGTATTTGGCGGACGCGCCTGTTGCGACAATCATGGCATCACAAGTGTACTCGCCCATATCGCCTTTGAGTGTGAACGGGCGTTTTTGCAAATCGACGGCGTTGATTTGGTCAAAAATGATTTCTGTTCCGAAACGTTCGGCGTGGGCGAGAAACCTCGCCATCAATTCCGGCCCTTGCACGCCGTCAGCATCGGCAGGCCAGTTGTCCACTTCGGTAGTGGTCATCAGTTGCCCGCCTTGCGCGATACCTGTAATAATGACGGGGTTTAAATTGGCGCGCGCGGCATAGACGGCGGCGGTGTATCCGGCGGGGCCGGAACCCAAAATAATCAGTTTGCGGTGTTGGGACATCGTTTTTCCTTTGCTGTGTCAAGTTTTCGGATTCTACTCGAATTATCGGCGCGTTTGAGAAATTTCGACCATACGGGCGTTCAGACGGCATCCCGCAACCTTGACCGCCGTCTGAACATCAAAGAAGGAATCAAACTTATGCAACAAAAAATCCGTTTCCAAATCGAAGGCATGACCTGTCAGGCATGTGCTTCGCGCATTGAAAAAGTGTTGAACAAAAAAGATTTTGTCGAATCGGCGGGGGTGAACTTCGCCAGCGAGGAGGCGCAGGTTACGTTTGACGACAGCAAAACCTCCGCAGCCGATATTGCCAAAATCATTGAGAAAACAGGTTACGGCGCGAAGGAAAAAACGGAAGATACATTGCCGCAACCCGAAGCAGAACACCATATCGGCTGGCGGTTGTGGCTGCTGTTCGCCATCAATATCCCGTTCCTTATCGGCATGGCAGGCATGATGATTGGTCGGCACGATTGGATGATTCCGCCGGTATGGCAATTCGCGCTGGCGAGCGTGGTACAGCTTTGGCTGGCAATCCCGTTTTACAAAAGCGCGTGGGCGAGCATTAAGGGCGGACTGGCGAATATGGACGTGCTCGTTACCATCGGCACGGTCTCGATTTATCTGTATTCCGTCTATATGCTGTTTTTCAGTCCGCATGCGGCGCACGGCATGGCGCATGTGTATTTTGAAGTGGGCGTGATGGTGATCGGTTTTGTGTCACTGGGTAAATTTTTGGAACACCGCACCAAAAAATCCAGCCTGAACAGCTTGGGTTTGCTGCTCAAACTCACGCCAACCCAAGTCAACGTGCAACGCGATGGCGAATGGAAACAACTGCCCATCGACCAAGTGCAAATCGGCGACCTAATCCGCGCCAACCACGGCGAACGCATCGCTGCCGACGGCATTATCGAGAGCGGCAGCGGTTGGGCGGACGAGAGCCACCTCACCGGCGAATCCAATCCCGAAGAAAAAAAAGCGGGTGGCAAAGTGTTGGCAGGCGCACTGATGACCGAAGGCAGCGTGGTGTACCGCGCCGCGCAGCTCGGCAGCCAAACCCTGCTCGGCGACATGATGAACGCGCTGTCCGAAGCGCAGGGCAGTAAAGCGCCGATTGCGCGCGTGGCAGACAAGGCGGCGGCGGTGTTTGTGCCTGCCGTCGTGGGCATCGCGCTTCTGACTTTTATCGCCACTTGGCTGGTAAAAGGCGATTGGACGGTTGCTCTGATGCACGCCGTTGCCGTTTTGGTAATTGCCTGCCCGTGCGCGCTCGGTCTGGCAACCCCTGCCGCGATTATGGTCGGCATGGGCAAAGCGGTGAAACACGGTATTTGGTTTAAAGACGCGGCGGCAATGGAAGAAGCCGCCCACGTCGATGCCGTCGTGCTGGACAAAACCGGCACGCTGACCGAAGGCAGGCCGCAGGTTGCCGCCGTTTATTGCGTTCCCGACAGCGGCTTTGACGAAGACGCTTTGTACCGCATCGCCGCCGCCGTCGAACAAAACGCCGCTCATCCGCTTGCCCGCGCCATCGTTTCCGCCGCCCAAGTGCGCGGTTTGGACATTCCCGCCGCACAAAACGCGCAAACCGTTGTCGGCGCAGGCATTACCGCCGAAGTGGAAGGCGTGGGTTTGGTGAAAGCAGGCAAAGCCGAATTTGCCGAATTGACCTTGCCGAAGTTTTCAGACGGCGTTTGGGACATTGCAAGCATTGTTGCAGTCTCAGTCGATAACAAACCTATCGGCGCATTCGCACTTGCAGACGCGTTGAAAGCCGATACCGCCGAAGCCGTAGGTCGTCTGAAAAAACACAATATCGATGTCTATATTATGAGCGGCGACAACCAAGGCACGGTCGAATATGTCGCCAAACAACTGGGCATCGCACACGCCTTTGGTAATATGAGTCCGCGCGACAAGGCCGCCGAAGTGCAGAAACTCAAAGCCGCCGGCAAAACCGTGGCGATGGTCGGCGACGGCATCAACGACGCGCCCGCGCTCGCTGCCGCCAACGTCAGCTTTGCGATGAAAGGCGGCGCGGACGTTGCCGAACACACCGCGTCCGCCACGCTGATGCAACATTCGGTCAACCAGCTCGCCGATGCCCTGCTGGTGTCGCAGGCGACTTTGAAAAACATCAAGCAAAACCTGTTTTTCGCCTTCTTCTACAATATTTTGGGCATTCCGCTCGCCGCACTCGGCTTTTTAAACCCCGTCATCGCAGGTGCAGCAATGGCGGCAAGCTCAATTTCCGTGTTGAGCAATGCCTTGCGCCTGAAACGGGTAAAAATCGATTGACCGCATATAACTACCCGACAGCTTTTCCGAACGGATAAGGCTGCCGCTGCCGATATGCCGTCTGAAGCCGTTTTTCAAATGATTGATATGAATACAGAAAACTGTCCTCCGGAACAATTCGACATCCCGCTCTTCCTCAAAAACCTGCCCAAGCTGCCTGGCGTATACCGTTTTTTCGACGAAAGCGGCAAGGTCTTATACGTCGGCAAAGCCGTCAACCTCAAGCGGCGCGTGTCCGGTTATTTCCAAAAAAACGACCATTCGCCGCGCATCGCATTGATGGTGAAACAGGTTCGCCACATCGAAACCACCGTCACCCGTTCCGAAGCCGAAGCCCTGATTCTCGAAAACAACTTCATCAAAGCCCTGTCGCCGAAATACAATATCCTTTTCCGCGATGACAAAAGTTATCCTTATCTGATGCTCAGCGGCCATCAATATCCGCAAATGGCGTATTACCGGGGCACGCTGAAAAAGCCCAACCAATATTTCGGCCCGTATCCCAACAGCAACGCCGTGCGCGACAGCATTCAAGTGTTGCAAAAAGTCTTTATGCTGCGCACCTGCGAAGACAGCGTGTTCGAACACCGCGACCGCCCTTGCCTGCTGTACCAAATCAAACGTTGCACCGCGCCCTGCGTCGGACACATCAGCGAAGAAGACTACCGCGACAGCGTACGTCAAGCCGCCACCTTCCTCAACGGCAAAACCGACGAACTGACCCGCACCCTGCAACACAAAATGCAGACCGCCGCCGCGAATTTGCAATTTGAAGAAGCCGCCCGTTACCGCGACCAAATCCAAGCACTCGGCATTATGCAGAGCAACCAGTTCATCGACAGCAAAAACCCCAACAACCCCAACGACATCGACCTGCTCGCGCTGGCGGTTTCAGACGGCATCGTCTGCATACACTGGGTCAGCATACGCGGCGGGCGGCACGTCGGCGACAAAAGCTTTTTCCCCGACACCAAAAACGACCCCGAACCAAACGGACAAGACTACGCCGAAGCCTTCGTCGCCCAACACTATCTGGGCAAAAGCAAGCCCGACATCATCATCAGCAACTTCCCCGTCCCCGACGCATTAAAAGAAGCCTTGGAGGGCGAACACGGCAAACAAATGCAGTTCGTGACCAAAACCATAGGCGAACGCAAAGTCTGGCTGAAAATGGCGGAACAAAACGCACAAATGGCGATTGCCCAACGCCGCCTGCAACAAAGCAGCCAGCAACACCGCATCGACGAGTTGGCAAAAATCCTGAACATGAATTCAGACGACCTTAACCGCCTCGAATGCTTCGACATCAGCCACACCCAAGGCGAAGCCACCATCGCCTCCTGCGTCGTATACGACGAACAAAACATCCAGCCTTCGCAATACCGCCGCTACAACATCACCACCGCCAAACCCGGCGACGACTACGCCGCCATGCGTGAAGTGTTGACGCGCCGTTACGGCAAAATGCAGGAAGCCGAAGCCAACGGCGAGGCCGTAAAATGGCCCGATGCCGTGTTGATTGACGGCGGCAAAGGACAAATCGGCATCGCCGTGTCCGTATGGGAAGAACTCGGGCTGCACATCCCTTTGGTCGGCATCGCCAAAGGCCCGGAGCGCAAAGCCGGTATGGAGGAACTCATCCTTCCGTTTACCAGTGAAACCTTCCGCCTGCCCCCGCACAGCCCCGCCCTGCACCTTCTGCAAACCGTGCGCGACGAATCACACCGTTTCGCCATCACCGGCCACCGCAAAAAACGCGACAAAGCACGCGTTACCTCGTCCCTCGGCGACATTCCCGGCGTAGGCAGCAAACGCCGCCAAGCCCTGCTCACCCGATTCGGCGGCCTGCGCGGCGTGATTGCAGCCAGCCGCGAGGACTTGGAAAAAGTGGAAGGCATCAGCAAGACATTGGCGGAAACCATTTATAATCATCTGCATTAGTATGCCGCTAAAGCAAAAACCGTCTATAAAAATATGATACAGCAGGCCGGCGTGCCGATATAAACCTAACTTCATAACACATAACGATGATTCGACAAAACGGAAAACGATCTGATATGAACAATCCCGACTTAACCTATCGACAGGTCTTGGAACGCCTGTCTCAAAAACAATATAACTTTGCCGAAGTCCGCCGACTGCTGACAGAAGCGGCCTCGGCAGGCCATCCCGCCGCCGCATTCGAGTTGGCAAAACACCTGATGGACGCGGACAGCCCGCACCAAGACCGCGAACAAGGTATGGAAATGCTCCGCATCGCCGCCGAACAGGGGCATCCCTATGCACGTTACAATTTGGCATATATCCAAGAATTGGAAGGCGCGCCCCCAGAAACCCTGATACCGCTTTACAGACCTCTGGCAGAGAAAGGGCTGCCTGAAGCACAAGTCCGCCTGATGTACCTGCTGTATGCGTCCCGGCATTTTAAAGAGGCCTTGGAATGGGCAAAAACAAGCGCAAAAAACAACAACCCCCACGGGCAATACCTGCTTGCCCAATACTGCCGGTACGGCACACCGCCGGATTTTGAAACGGCGCACCTGCTCTACCGAAAAGCGGCGGCACAAGGCTTGCCGGAAGCACATTGGCAACTCGGGCTGCAATACCGTTTTGGACAAGGGACGCAAACCGACACGGCACAGGCCGTCAATCATTTGCGTGCCGCCGCGCAACAAGGATACATTCCCGCCTACACCCCGCTTGCCGAACTCATCCTGCCTACGGCTCCCGACGAAGCCGTTTACCGGTTCCAACAGGCGGCACAGGAAAATGACCCCGATGCCCATGCCGCGCTGGCCGACATCTACCTGCAAGGCAAATATCAGGAAAGAAACCACAAACTTGCCCTGCATCATGCCGAAGCAGCAGCCGCCGAACGCCATCCCGAAGGTTTGCGGATACTGGGCGACATCTGCCGCTACGGTTTGGGCACAGCCCCCGATACAGAAAAAGCCCGGCATTATTACCGGCAGGCAGCCGAAGCCGGCAGCCTTTCCGCCTATCAGAAACTCATATCCGACAGCGCGTTAAACCATCCCGACCAATACGGCGGCATCAAAGATTCCGCCATCAGGCGGCAAAGGGCAGAACAGCTTTATCAAAAAGCCCAAGCCCTGCATTACGGATTACAATGCACACCCGAATACGCAGCCGCGCTCAAACTCTACACAGAAGCCGCAGAACTCGGACACAGCAAAGCCCAAACCAATCTGGGCAGTATGTATTACTTCGGACAGGGCATAGCCGCCGACTACGGCAAAGCCCGCAAATGGTTTGAACAAGCCGCCGCGCAAAAAGACAGTATGGCGTTCTACAACCTCGCCTGCATCCATTACAGCGGACACGGTGTAGGACCGGACAAAGAAAAAGCCTGCCGCTACCTGCAAGAAGCCATAAACAACGGATACGGGCAAAAAAGCGTCCTGCAAGAACTGCTGCAACAGTGGCAAAATGCCGTCTGAACACTGGTACATTTACCCCGCAAAAACGAAACAGGTATAATCGCCCCTTTCCCTTCCCGCCGTCCGAACAGGCATTTCACATTCAGACGGCATCCTGATTGCACAAGCGCACGAAAGCATTATGACAGACACCGCCGAAAACCAAACACCAAACGACCATCAAGCCGGACACCCCCGCAGCATCCGTAGCTTCGTCCTCCGCCAAAGCCATATGACCGCCGCGCAGCAACGCGCCATCGATACCTTATGGGACAGCTTCGGCATCGACTACCAAGCAACACCGGCCGATCTTAATGCCCGTTTCGGAAGCAGCCGACCCAAAATCCTTGAAATAGGCTTCGGCATGGGGACGGCAACCGCAGAAATTGCCCGCCGCCTGCCCGAAACCGACTTCCTCGCCATCGACGTACATGGTCCCGGCGTAGGCAACCTGCTCAAACTCATCAACGAAAACCATTTGGAAAATATCCGCGTGATGCGGCACGATGCCGTAGAAGTTGTCGAAAATATGCTTCAAGACAGCTCGCTCGACGGCATCCACATATTCTTCCCCGACCCGTGGCACAAAAAACGCCACCACAAACGCCGTCTGATACAAGCCCCCTTCATCGCCAAACTGCTGCCCAAACTCAAAACCGGCGGCTATATCCACCTGGCGACAGACTGGGAAGAATATGCGCGGCAGATGCTTGAAGTCCTCAGCAGCTTCGACAGCCTGCAAAATACGGCGGCAGACTACGCCCCCACCCCGGACTACCGCCCCGAAACCAAATTCGAAGCGCGCGGCAAACGCCTCGGACACGGCGTTTGGGACTTGGTATTCAAACGGATCGGATAACAGACCGCCGAATAAAAAATGCCGTCTGAAGCACGTTTGCTGACAGACGGCATTTTTTCAAGATAAAGCAGCGGGCGATGTTTTGATACAAGGTTTAAAACAATGGTTTGAACGGCAAAAACGCGTGTGTACCGCACACATCCTACGTGTAGGTTTTAACCTGCACATCGATTTTAAAGCTTGTGCCGCCTGCAGGTAAAGTATATGCACTGCTCTACTCAAAGTTTATTGGAGTATAGATTATGTCTTTTGAGAAAACACGCCCTCAACATTAAATGTTAGTTCCGTATAAAAAATACTAGGAGTTTCTTTTATTGCACACAAATGATTTACTCTTTTAGTTTGAGTAAATTTTATTTGAATACCTTGCTTACTATTATAGTTTATAAAATCAATAGCCTTATCTTCAGCCAGACGTTCCAACTCTGATAACTCAGTCATTATCAATCTGATTTTCCTTAATTTTTCTGAAGTATCAACAAATACAAAAGAAACTGCGGGAGCCATATCTAAAAGCTCGGCTGTGTCTTTTAATTTATTTATATTATTCCTATCAAAATCAAATGATTTGCTTTCTGTCTCTGGGAAATTTCTTCCTTTTACCGATATAACTATCCTCTTACATGGTTTTTCTCTGCTTATCGCCAAAACATCAGCACCAACATGATCAATTAGCGCAACTGACCAATTATTTAGACCTAAAACATACATTACTAAAGACTCAGCAAAATCTCCAAACTGCTTTGCAAAACGAAGATCCCTGTTCTGATTCATTATTTTCGCTCCTTTGATAACTCAACAAGCCGTAGCCCGCATGAAATCTTTAGTTTTCCGCAGGTCGGATTCTCGAATCCAACATTTTGGGTATTTCTGCAATGAATTGCAACGACGGGAATATTAAAGGTTTTGTCGGATACAAGTATCCGACCTACGGTTGCTTTGGGAATTGGAAAGTGCAGGCTGCCTCAAGCAGAAAACGCGGGCGTGCATACCGCACACGCCTGAACGTTGGGTTTAAAGTTTGTGTCGTCCGCAGGTAGGGTGTGTGGTGCAGCCACGCACGCAGTTGGTGGAGATGCAGGTTACCGATTGCTGCGGTTTTTAATCCACGCTTCAATATATACGGAAGAGAAACTTTTCCAAGCAATCATCATCATGAAGAACAAAACCATTACAACCCAATAAATAATTATTTCGTCATATTTAATAGTCTCTATGAATTTCTTATCTGCTTCAGATAACTCAAACAAATGTGGGAATGCCCATAAAAATGTCAGAATAGAAATAACAGATATACCTACAGAGCCTACGTTAGCACATGTAGAGCCAGCACGTTTAAAAAATAGTGGACTACTATATTTAACTTCAGACCAAGATAAAATTTTGTTTTGTTCTTTAATCTTTTTATTTTTCATACTATTTTTCTTAAATAGATTTTTAGCCCAATTCAAAATTGAAGCTAACATTGTTAAAATTATCGTTGTAAAAATAAACAATAATACAGCCACAAATAAATATATCAATAACTGACTAACGAATCCATTATTGGGTACTACTAAATCAGTAAATATTTCAATAGCTTTTTTATTAGATGATTCGTAAATTAACGAATACACGATAGCTGTCATTGTAAATAAAAGAACCTGTAAAAGGTATTCTTTACAATCGTTCCAAAATGTTTCACAAAATGATGATTTAGACATTTAACCCTCATCCTATACTATAATATTAGAAATTATAAATTGTATAAAAATACATAACTATACAAGTCACTCCGCCCCAAACAACAAATTCTCCTTAATCCCCCGAATCCTATCCCGCAACACAGCCGCCTCTTCAAACTGCAAATCCCTAGCCGCCTGCTGCATGGCTTTTTCCAGTTTGGCGATTTCTTTAATCGCGTCTTCTTCGTTGTGGATTTCGCCGACTTTGACCTTGTTTTTGCCTTTCAGACGGCCTTTGCCGCTGTCTTCTTCGTGGTACACGCCGTCGATGATGTCTTTGACCTGTTTTTTAATCTGCTGCGGCACGATGCCGTGTTCTTCGTTGAATTTAATCTGTTTTTCTCGGCGGCGTTCGGTTTCGTCGATGGCGGCTTTCATGGAGTCGGTGATTTTGTCGGCGTACAGGATGGCGACACCGTTCACGTTGCGCGCGGCGCGCCCTATGGTTTGAATCAGACTGCGGTGGGAGCGCAGGAAGCCTTCTTTATCTGCGTCGAGGATGGCGACGAGGGAGACTTCGGGGATGTCGAGGCCTTCGCGCAAGAGGTTGATGCCGACGAGTACGTCAAACAGTCCGAGCCGTAAATCTCTAATGATTTCAACGCGCTCAACGGTGTCGATGTCGCTGTGCAGGTAGCGCACTTTGATGCCGAGTTCACTGTAATAGTCGGTGAGTTGTTCCGCCATGCGTTTGGTGAGGGTGGTAACGAGTACGCGCTCGCCTTTTTGGATGCGGTCGTTGATTTCGCTCATTAAGTCATCGACTTGGGTGGCAACGGGGCGGATGATGATTTTGGGGTCAACCAGTCCTGTGGGGCGGACGACTTGTTCGACCACTTGTCCGGCGTGTTCTTCTTCATATTTGGCGGGGGTGGCGGAAACAAAAACGGTTTGCGGCATGACTTTTTCAAATTCGTGGAATTTGAGCGGTCGGTTGTCGCGGGCGGAAGGCAGGCGGAAGCCGTAGTCGACGAGGTTTTGCTTGCGCGATGCGTCGCCTTTGTACATGCCGCCGATTTGGGTAACGGTAACGTGGCTTTCATCGATGAACATGATGGCGTTGTCGGGCAGGTAGTCCATCAGCGTGGGCGGTGGTTCGCCTTCTTTTTTGCCGGAGAAGTGACGGGAGTAGTTTTCGATGCCTTTGCAGAAGCCCATTTCGTAGAGCATTTCGAGGTCGAAGCGGGTACGCTGTTCGATGCGTTGTTGTTCGACGGGGCAGTTTTCTTTGGTAAAGAAATCAATGCGTTCGCGCAGTTCTTCTTTGATGGACTCGCAGGCGCGCAATACGGTGTCGCGCGGGGTAACGTAGTGGCTGGACGGGAAGACAGTGTAGCGGCCGACGCGCTGTTGCAGGCTGCCTGAAAGCGGGTCGAACATATCGAGGCGGTCAATTTCGTCGTCGAACAAGCTGATGCGCAAGGCGTTTTCGGAGCTTTCGGCGGGGTACACGTCAATCACGTCGCCGCGCACGCGGAAGCTGCCGCGTTTGAAGTCCAAATCGCCGCGTTCGTACTGCATGGAAACGAGCGTGGCGATGATGTCGCGCTGCTCGATGGTGTCGCCTTCTTTGACGGACAACACCATTTGTTGATACTCGGTCGGGTCGCCGATACCGTAAATGGCGGACACGGTGGCAACGATAATTACATCGTTGCGCGTCATCAGGTTTTTGGTGGCGGAAAGGCGCATCTGCTCGATGTGTTCGTTGATCGCGCTGTCTTTTTCGATGAACAAATCGCGGCTGGGTACATAGGCTTCGGGCTGGTAATAGTCGTAGTAGGAGACGAAATATTCCACCGCGTTTTCGGGGAAAAACTCGCGCATTTCGGCATAGAGCTGGGCGGCAAGGGTTTTGTTGTGCGCCATGATGATGGCGGGGCGGCCGCTTTGGGCGATGACGTTCGCCATGGTGTAGGTTTTGCCCGAACCGGTTACGCCGAGCAGGGTTTGATAGGCAAGGCCGTCTGAAAGCCCTTCGAGCAGGCCGGCAATGGCGGAGGGCTGGTCGCCGGCGGGCGGGAAAGGTTGGTGGAGTTTGAAGGGGGAATCGGGGTATCGGATAACTTCCATAATCTTGCCTGTGATGCGTTTGCGGACAAAGCGTGTAGTAGGGATGGGGCAGAAACGTCTTTCAGACGGCATGGAATAAAAGACATTCCCGACCGTATGCCGTCTGAACTCAACCGCAATCCCAAGTGAATGCCGTTTTGGAAAAATCGCATTTTTCCAAATCTTCGGGCGCGATAAAGAAATTGCCGATACCCATATCGCCCCACATGATGTCTATTCCTTCGTTCTCATCATATTGGCTTTCCAATTGGAACAGCAGTTCGTAGCCTTCCAAACTGCCGCCGCGCGGATCGTATTGGGTAAAGCAGGGATAACCGCCAATACAGTGTCCCGCCTGATTGGAGGCTTCCCGATAGTTCTCGTAAAGCCGCCAATCGTTGTTACCCGTATCCGTAACCCTTTCAAGAATCAGCTTGCGCATTTCCGGAAAAGTCCGATCGAAACGGTAATCGTCGAAAGACAGATATTGCGTCTCCGGTTCGGAAAAAACCATGCGGAATTCTTCCTCTGCACCAAACGGCAGACCGACTCCGAAATCCCCGAAATCGGAATATGCCGGAACATCCGAACGCAAACCTTCCTGCCGTACTTCGCGATGGTACAAAACACGGAATCCCTTTTGAGCGCGCAAGTCGTCGAAATCCATGCCCGACAAATCGTCGTAACCGTCGACAAAGAACTGGACGATGCCTTCGGTCGGATAGTCCGGCAGATGCGGCATTTGGGCAAAGTTGATTTGTGCCAGCAGGGAAAGCGGTTGTCCTTGGTCGTTTTGGGGATATTCCATACCCTCCGGCAGATAAGGTCTGCCGCCGACCTTGCTGTCCCACAGTTCTACTGTCTCTTTCTTCAAAGAAAAACGCACGACGGGTTTTGCCGTGGCTGCAATTTTCTCTGCAAACGGTTCAAATTCCGGTAAAAAATCGCTCATAACCTGTCCTCTCAAACATAATATGCCGTCTGAAACCCTTTCAGACGGCATCGTCAAAACCTACTTCTTATCTTTTTTGTCTTTCTTATCCTTATTTGAAACCGGCTTTTTCGCCGCCAGCCCCAAAGACTTCTGCCACTGCTCGGGCGACTTGACCAAATCCAAAGCCTTGCGCAACTGCTCGTCTTTGGCAGGGTTGGGAATCCGCCTTGAAGACAAATCCTCATCCTTTTTCTTTTTGCCTTTTTCTTTTACAGCGGGCTTATCCGCATCTTTTTCAAGCGGTACGGCAAGGGTTTCACTATTGACATCCTCGCCGCCCAAAGGATTGCCGATGTGTCCGATCAAATCCGCCTCGCGGCTTTCAAAAGTGCGTTCCTTATCCTTCACCTCGACATCGGGAACAATCCCCTGCGCCTGAATAGAACGGTCGTTCGGCGTGTAATACAGGGCGGTCGTCAACTTGACCGCGCTGCCGTTGGACAAGGGAATCAAAGTCTGAACCGAACCTTTGCCGAAGCTCTGCGTACCGACAATCACCGCGCGTTTGTGGTCCTGCAATGCACCTGCGACAATCTCCGACGCGGAAGCCGAACCCGAATTGACCAATACCGTCATCGGAATCGTTTTCAACTCGGCGGGAATACCCGCCAAAGGATCGCCGCCCATACCGTACACATAATCTTCAGGAACGGCTTTCAGTACCATGCCGTCTTTGCCGTCGCGCCCCTTTGTGCTGACGACGACCGCTTCAGACGGCAGAAACGCCGCCGACACGCCGATAGCGCCGGTCAAAAGCCCGCCGGGGTCGTCGCGCAAATCCAACACCAGCCCCTTGAGCGGTCTGCCTTTGTTTTCCTTTACCAGCTCTTTTGCGGCGGTATTGACGCTTTCGACCGTCTTCTCTTGGAACTGCGACACGCGGATATAGCCGTAATCCGGCTCGAGCAAATAATGGCGGACGCTTTTCACTTTAATGATGGCGCGCGTCAGGTTGACGACTATCGGCTTGTCGGCATTTTTACGCGACAGCGTCAAAGTAATCTTCGAACCCGGCTTGCCGCGCATTTTCTTCACCGCTTCACTAACCGTCATCCCCCGCGTCGAAACATTATCGATTTTCACAATGAAGTCGCCGCTTTTCACCCCCGCCCGTTCCGCAGGCGTGTCCTCAATCGGCGAAACCACTTTGACAAAACCGTCTTCCTGCCCGATTTCCATCCCCAAGCCGCCAAATTCGCCGCTGGTCGATTCCTTCATTTCCGCATAACCTTTTTTATCCATATATTCGGAATGCGGATCCAAACCGGCCACCATACCCTTCATCGCGCCTTCAAACAAATCGGCATCGGGTTTGTCCTGATAATAGTTTGCCTTGATTTGACCGTAAACCTCCGCCATTGTGCGGATGGATTGCACCGGCAGGACTTCGTTATCCCGCCTGTCCTTCACGGCGGCAAAACTCTGCACCGCCAGACTGACGGCAACGCCGCTGATTGCGCCCAGGGTATAAAGTGCGATTTTCTTGAAAACAGGTTTCGACATTCTTCTTTAACTTTCTCTCTTGATTTCCAAAAACCGGAAAACACAGGTACGGCAAACGGCAGACTTCACGGAACAGCGCACCATATCGGCACGATTTGCATAAAGCCTACCGTTCGGCAATCCGATCAACGTATCCAGCTCGAAGGGTTCAATACCTGACCTTGATAACGTATTTGCAGGTAAAGCCCCTCTTCCCCGTCCGGCAGCGACCCGCTCGTGCCGATTTTGCTTCCCGCAGAAACCGGCTGCCCCTTGCCGGCGGAAATTTCGCTCAAACCGGCATAGATGCTGATGTAGTTTTCACCGTGATCGACCACGACCACTTTGCCGTAGCCGTCCAACTCGTCCGCATAGCTTACCGTTCCCGGCGCAATGCTTTCAACCGTTGCCGGTGCAGTGGAATAGAACACGCCTTTCCAAACATCGCCGCCGCTCCGGCTCTGCCCGAAAAGTCCGGTCGGCACACCGTCAACCGGTTTTTTCAAACGTCCCTGCATGCGGCTGAAACTGTCGGCACTGCCGATACCCATAACCGGAGGGGCTTGGATGTTCCTGTCTTCGGCAGTCAGGTTGGACATTGCCGCACGTCGTGCCTCAGCCTGCTGCTGCGCCGCTTCTTTTTCTTTTCTGGCTTTTTCGGCAGCCGCCAGTCTGGCTTCCGCCAGTTTTCTTTTTGCTTCCGCATCCTGAATGCGGTGTTCGGCCTTTTTCTTCTCCAAATTGCTCAAGAGCTTGTTCAGTTGCTGCTCGTTTTCTTTCTGTTCCAGCAGTTTTTGGGCATCTTTGGCGATTTTGGCATTCTGTCTGCGGCTTTCGGCCTGTTCCGCAGCATCGGTTACACCCTGTTTTTTCAGGAGTGATTGGACGTTTGCCTGAATTTTCTTCAAACGGGCAAGTTCATTGTTGATTTTCTGCTCTTGCGCCGCCAATGCCTTCTGCTGCTTTTCCAAATCCTTGACGACTTCCTGATTGGAGGCGTTCACATAACGCGTATAGCGCAAAAAGCGGTTTTTCTGACCCGGTTCGGCATTTTTCAGGAACAGGGCGACCGCATTCGGCTGGCTGTTTTTATAGTTCCCCGATACGAAACGGGAAATCTGCGCTTTCGCGCCGGCAACTTCCGTTTTCAAACGGTTCAGCTCGGCATTGAGGTTTTGAAACTTGTCCCAAGCCTCGCGCTGTTTGCGGTTGACGGAAGCAAGGTTGCCGCGCGCCTGACGGATACGCTCTTGGCGGATACGCTCTTCCTGAAGCTGTTTGAGGGAATTGCTGACATGAAGCAGCATTCCTTCGCTTTGTTTGAGCAGGGCTTTTTTGTTTTCGACATCATTGGTGGCAGCGGCAACGGCGGCCTTCAATTCGTCGGAATCGGTTTTGGCATTTTTCTCTTCCGTGTGTTTTTTGTCCTGTTTCACTGCTTTTCCGTCCTTGTCGGTACGGTCTTTTTTATTTGCAGAAACAGTGTCTTTATCCGCCTTGCCGCCCTTACGCGGATTGCCCTGTCCTTTTGCCTCTTTTTTGCCTTGTTTGTTTTCAGGCTGTGTTTTTGCGTTTTTTTCTTTGGATTCGGACACAGGCTTGCCATATGCCTTTTTGTGTTCCGCCTTCGATTCCTTATTCTCTTCGCGTCCTTTGCGCGCAGACTGCCCGGATGTTGCCTCCTTCTCTGCTTCTTTGCGGTTTTTGGCGGTTTTTTTGCCCTCTTTACCCTCTTTTGCCGCCTCTTTGCCGCCTGTTTTTTTATCTTTCGCGGCGGCATTTTTGCCTTTTTCTTTTTTGCCTTCCGCCGCTTCGGGCTGTTCTTTTTTGTTCTTCGCCTGCTTTTTCACTTCGGCGGAACGGTTGTGTGCCGCGTCGTGGGCGGCAACGGCGGGCGTGGAAAAAACGAGCATCAGGGCGAGCAGGAGGGGTTTGTAGCGCATGGTTCGGCCTTCGGAAAAAGTTGGATAATACTGAAGGCTGCACGAAAGCAGCCGGACGTTTGGATTATACTGTCAGTTATGCCGTCTGAAAATGCCGTTTGCCCAATCTTGCACCTTCTTTGCACGGACACTTGCAATCGGTTCAAACAGCCTTATATTGTGTGGCATATTTTCAATGCTGCAACGGATATTGTGTTCCGACACACAGGGTAGCACATTAAGCCGCGTACCGTATGTTGCCCGATTCGGGAGCGTGCGCCCATCCAAACAAAGCAAGCCCTGCCGCCTTCCGGAAAACGGTGATTCAACCGATAAGGAAATTTTGATGAACAGACTGCTACTGCTGTCTGCCGCCGTCCTGCTGACTGCCTGCGGCAGCGGCGAAACCGATAAAATCGGACGGGTCAGCACCGTTTTCAATATGCTGGGCAAAAACGACCGTATCGAAGTGGAAGGATTCGACGATCCCGACGTTCGAGGGGTTTCCTGTTATATTTCGTATGCAAAAAAAGGCGGTTTGAAGGAAATGGTCAATTTGGAAGAGGACGCGTCCGACGCATCGGTTTCGTGCGTTCAGACGGCATCTTCGATTTCTTTTGACGAAACCGCCGTGCGCAAACCGAAAGAAATTTTCAAGCACGGTACGAGCTTCGCGTTCAAGAGCCGGCAGATTGTCCGTTATTATGATCCGAAACGTAAAACTTTCGCTTATTTGGTTTACAGCGATAAAATCGTCCAAGGTTCTCCGAAAAATTCCTTAAGTGTGGTTTCCTGTTTCGGCAGCAACCTGCAAACCAATATGCCTCAAGCGGGCACTTCCGGCAAAATGCTTGCTGGCGCCTGCATTATTTCCAACCCGATAGAAAATCCCGACAAACGCTGATATGAACCTGTCCAACCACTTTCTCGTCGCCATGCCCGATATGGGAGACGCGTTTTTTGCACAATCGGTCGTCTATATCTGCAAACACGATGAAGACGGCGCACTCGGCATCGCCATCAACAAACCCTCTCCGATTACGATGGACATGATTTTTTCCGCCACCGGCAAAAACATCCCCTTGCGGATGCAGCACGACAGCGTGATGATGGGCGGGCCGGTGCAAGTCGAGCGAGGTTATGTCGTGCATACCCCGATCGGCAACTGGCAAAGCAGTATCGGCGTTTCGGACAATATCGCGCTGACTTCTTCCCGAGACGTGATTGAAAATATTTCACGCGAAGGCGCGGTTGACAAAATATTAATCAGTATCGGCTATTCAAGCTGGGGAAAAGGCCAGCTCGAACGCGAACTTGCCGACAATGCGTGGCTGACCGTTCCCGCCGACGAACATATCCTGTTCGACATCCCCTACGAACACCGTTACGCCGCCGCATTCGCCAAACTCGGCATCGACCCGCTCGCCCTGTTTTCGGGAGCCGGCCATGCATAAAATTCCAAAAGGAACGGCACTGGCGTTCGACTTCGGCGAAGCGCGCATCGGCGTGGCGCAGGGCGATGCGGAATTGGGGCTGTCCCATCCGCTGGCCACCGTTACCGGCTGCAGCAACGATGAAAAATTCGCGGCAATCGCCAAGCTGGTTCAAGAATGGCAGCCGCGTTATTTTGTCGTCGGACTGCCTGTCCATACTGACGGCACGGAACACGAAATGACGCACCTGTCGCGCAAGTTCGGACGCAGGCTGCACGGCAGATTCGGGCTTCCCGTCTATTGGGTGGACGAACGGCTGTCGTCCGTCTATGCGGAAGGCCTGCTTTCAGAAGCACAAGTTTTTGGCAAAAAAAGGAAATCCGTTCTCGACCAAGTAGCCGCACAGGCAATCCTGCAAAGTTTCTTCGAAGGTAGTTCGGAAGAATTTTTTAACGGACGGGACGAATAAGTCTGCCTTATTTTCGGGCTACCGTAAAAAAAGCTTCTACAAGCCCGTCCAATTCCAGTTCCAATCTGTCCCCCTCGCTGATTTTCCCTACACCTGAAGGTGTTCCGGTAAATACCAGATCACCTTTTTTCAAGCCATAGGACAGAACCAGCTCGCATAAAACCATCCTGAGCGGGCAAAGCATCATTTCCGTGTTGCCCCTCTGTTTCAATATACCGTTCTGCCTCAATGAAAAAAGGAAGGATTGGCTGGAAACCTTGTTCGCCGCCACGAAGTCCGAAACACATGCAGAATGCCTGAATCCCTTTGCCTTCAACCAAGGCAGCCCTTTTTCCTTCAGACGGCATTGGATATCCCGTACCGTAAGGTCCAACCCTACACCATATCCTGCGACACATCCCAAAATATCTTCACCCTCGCCCATGCCGTCTGAATCCTTACCGACCAGCAACACGAGCTCGCACTCAAAATAAATACTGAGATGGCAAAGGAAATATGTCTTGATTTTCTGGATAATTCTCTATATTACTAGACAGCCAGAGTTCAAAGATTTTGTAATCATCAAAGAAACCATATACATATCCCCTTTTTAGTAAGTCTATGTAATCTTTTTGAGGCACTACCAAAGGATTTCCATTTCTCATCACTCTTGATTGTCTAATAAAAAGTTCTTTATTGTATGACAAGAAAATCGCTAAATCTGGATATATTATATTTTCCTTCTCTAAATCAACCTGTCCTATTAGTTTCCAAATCTTCTTTCTTATAGCTGTTTCTATACAGGATTTATAAGTCTTAAACCCAACAGAAAGAAGCTCATCCGTATTGGCTGTCTTTTCTGAGAGATAATCAAAAATACCAAACTCGTATTGCCTTACCCTACATATATAAGTAAATTTCCCATTTGGGAGTGAGATTTCGTAGATTTTTCCGTATTTTTTTGCACCCTTGTCCATATTGATTGTTTTTACTGAAGCCACTTCACTTTCCCCCTAAATAAAAATGCCGTCTGAAATTATTTTCAGACGGCATTCGACCAAGCTTACCCATTTAATGAAGCTGTTACACGCGCAACAATTTCTCCGATTGCAACTGCCTGCGCTTCGTTGTTGCGGCGTTCGGCGTATTCGACATTGCCTTCTTTCAAAGCGCGGTCGCCGATGACGATGCGGTGCGGAATCCCCAACAGCTCGGAATCGTTCAGCAGTACGCCTGCGCGTTCGTCGCGGTCGTCCAGCAGCACATCCGCGCCTGCCGCCAGCAGTTCGGCGTAAATTTTGTCGGCGGCTTCGCGCACAGTGTCGGATTTTTTGTAGTTCATCGGCACGATAACAACTTCAAACGGTGCCATCGCCTTCGTCCAGATGATGCCTTTTTCATCGTTGCTCTGCTCGATGGCGGCGGCAACGACGCGGGTGATGCCGATGCCGTAGCAGCCCATTTCCATAATTTGCGATTTGCCGTTGTTGTCGAGGAAGCTGACGTTCATCGCCCGGGTATATTTGTCACGCAATTGGAAAACGTGTCCGACTTCGATGCCGCGTGCGAGTTTCAGACGGCCTCGCCCGTCGGGGCTTTCGTCGCCTTCGACAACATTACGCAAATCGACAAATTCAGGCTCGGCAGCGTCGCGCCCGAAGTTGAAGCCGGTGTAGTGGTAGCTGTCTTCGTTCGCGCCGATAACCCAGTCCGCGCCTTTTTCGGTGGCGAAATCGGCATAGACTTTGCCTGTGAAGCCGACAGGGCCGAGCGAGCCGCCGTTTGCACCGAACTGCGCGCGGATGGCGGCAGGATCTGCCATGGTCAGTGGCGATTTTACGCCGGCCAGTTTTTCTGCCTTGATGTCGTTAAACTCATGGTCGCCACGCAACAGCAGCAGGACGAGTTCGCCTCCGTTTTCGCTTTCGACCACGATGGATTTGAGTGTTTGTTCAACCGGAATATTGAGAAATTCAACCAATGAATCAATGGTTTTAACATTCGGCGTATGCACTTTGACCAAATCCGCCCGAGCGGCGGCACGTCCGCCTTTGAGCGGCAAGGTCGGTGCCAGCTCGATATTGGCGGCGTAATCGGAAGTGTCGCTGTACGCAATGACATCTTCGCCGCTTTCCGCCAACACTTGAAACTCGTGAGAGCCGGTACCGCCGATGCTGCCGGTGTCTGCGGCGACAGGGCGAAACTCCAAGCCCAGACGGGTGAAGATACGGCAGTAAGCGTCGTACATATCTTGATAGGCCGTCTGAAGCGAGGCGTAGTCGGCGTGGAAGGAATAAGCGTCTTTCATTACAAACTCACGCGCGCGCATCACGCCGAAACGCGGGCGCACTTCGTCGCGGAATTTGGTTTGGATGTGGTAAAAGTTTGTTGGCAGTTGTTTGTAGCTGTTGATTTCTTTGCGCACGATGTCGGCAATGACTTCCTCGCAGGTCGGGCCCATGCAGAAATCGCGGTCGTGGCGGTCTTTCAGGCGCAGCAGTTCTTTACCGTAAAACTCCCAGCGGCCGGATTCCTGCCACAGTTCGGCAGGCTGCACCACCGGCATCAGCAGCTCCACGCTGCCCGCGCGCGCCATTTCCTCGCGCACGACGTTTTCGACTTTGCGCAACACGCGCAGCCCCATCGGCATCCAAGTATAAAGGCCGGACGCGTTGGCCTTAATCAGACCGGCGCGAATCATCAGCTTGTGGCTGGCAAGCGCGGCTTCGGCAGGGGCTTCTTTCAGGGTGGAAATGAAAAATTGGCTGGCTTTCATAAAAGTATTTTTCCAAACAGGCAGATTCAAAAGTAAATCGGGTGCAGATTGTAACGCGAAAAAAGCAGGTTTTGCACCAACCTCCAAAATTCACCCCCTGCCCCAAGCACGGGACAAATCCGATTACAGACGGCAAAAACATAACCAGAAACATCATATTGAACATAATTACATGATTTTTATAGATTTAAATGTGCCTATTTTTTAATCAAAATAAGCGTACATTTGTTGCGTAAGACTTTTTTAACACAAGCCGTGGCTTATCAACACGGTTATCCACAAAGCTTGTGTATAGATTTTCTACAATAGGAAAATTGCCGGCAGAGACATAACGATTCGATATCCCACAATTCCGAAAAAATATAACCAAAATTAAACAGAATGTTTTCGCAATCAAAAAGACCTGTCCTTACCAAACGCCCACTTCGGAACAAAACCTGCTTTTAAAAGCATGGTTATTTGCCAGCAGACCCGATTGCTGATAGGATTTCGTGTGGAGCAGACCGAACATTTTTTCAAGTTTTCCCTTGTTTCCAAGACTTTTATAATTTTTTGAAAACATTGGACTTAAATTATTTTGTTTCGGTTTGATTTAGAAATTTTCGTTTTTGCTTATTATTTTTCACAAACGAAAATAAAGGGGTTGGCTACACCCTCCCTGCCGATTAAACACTCAACATAAAGGATAGATACTATGTCCACCCAATTACACGATGTTGACCCTATCGAAACCCAAGAGTGGTTGGACGCGTTAAGCTCCGTCCTCGAATATGAAGGCGGCGAACGCGCGCAATACCTCTTGGAAAACCTGGTCAAATACTGCCGCGACAAAGGCGTACGTATGCCCCACGGCACGACCACCCCGTATTTGAATACCGTTTCCGTCGAAAACGAAAAAGGCATTCCGGGCGACCAAAACATCGAACACCGCATCCGTGCATTCGTGCGCTGGAACGCCGCCGCCATCGTACTGCGCGCCGGCAAGAAAGATTTGGAACTGGGTGGGCACATCGCATCTTTCCAATCTGCCGCCACCATGTATGAAGTCGGTTTCAACCACTTCTGGAAAGCCAAGGGCGAAGGCGAAGAAGGCGATTTGGTCTTCTTCCAAGGCCACGTTGCCCCGGGCATCTATGCACGCGCCTTCGTCGAAGGCCGTCTGACTGAAGATCAACTGAACAACTTCCGCCAAGAAGTGGACGGACACGGTCTGCCTTCCTATCCACACCCCCACCTCTTGCCCGACTTCTGGCAGTTCCCGACCGTATCCATGGGCTTGGGTCCCATCATGGCGATTTATCAGGCGCGTTTCCTGAAATACTTGGAATCACGCGGCTTGGCAAAAACCAAAGGCCGTAAAGTATGGTGTTTCTGCGGCGACGGCGAAATGGACGAACCCGAATCCCAAGGTGCAATCGCGCTAGCTGCACGCGAAGGCTTGGACAACCTGATTTTCGTCATCAACTGCAACCTGCAACGCTTGGACGGCCCGGTGCGCGGCAACGGCAAAATCATTCAAGAGCTGGAAGGCAACTTTGCCGGTGCCGGCTGGAATGTCGTCAAAGTCATTTGGGGCCGCCGTTGGGACCGCCTCTTGGCAAAAGACAAAGACGGCATCCTGCGCCAACGTATGGAAGAATGTTTGGACGGCGACTACCAAACTTACAAATCCAAAGACGGAGCGTATGTGCGCGAACACTTCTTCAATACGCCCGAACTGAAAGCATTGGTTGCCGATATGACCGATGACGAAATTTGGGCATTGAACCGCGGCGGTCACGACCCTCAAAAAGTGTACAACGCCTACGACCGCGCAGCGAACCATGCCGACGGCAAACCTACCGTCATCTTGGCGAAAACCATTAAAGGTTACGGTATGGGCGCATCCGGCGAAGGTCAGAACGTTGCCCACCAAGCCAAAAAAATGGACAAAGCGTCTCTGAAACAATTCCGCGACCGCTTTGACATTCCTGTTACCGACGAGCAAATCGACAGTGGCGATCTGCCTTACCTGACTTTCGCTCCCGACAGTGAAGAGTACAAATACCTGCACGCACGCCGCGATGCTTTGGGCGGCTACCTGCCGCAACGCAAACCGACGCAGGAAGTATTGGAAGTGCCCGAGCTGTCGGCATTCGACGCACAACTCAAATCCAGCGGCGACCGCGAATTCTCAACCACTATGGCATTTGTCCGCATTTTGTCAACCTTGTTGAAAGACAAAAAAATCGGCAAACGCGTCGTACCTATCGTTCCCGACGAAAGCCGTACTTTCGGTATGGAAGGTATGTTCCGCCAATACGGTATTTGGAATCCCAAAGGCCAACAATATACCCCTCAAGATAAAGACCAACTGATGTTCTATAAAGAATCTGTCGACGGTCAAATCTTGCAAGAAGGTATTAACGAACCGGGCGCAATGGCTGACTGGATCGCTGCTGCAACCAGCTACGCCAACAGCAACTTTGCGATGATTCCTTTCTACATCTACTACTCTATGTTCGGTTTCCAACGTATCGGCGACTTGGCTTGGGCGGCAGGCGATATGCACGCACGCGGCTTCCTATTGGGTGGTACTGCCGGCCGTACGACGCTGAACGGCGAAGGTCTGCAACACGAAGACGGCCACAGCCATATTCAAGCAGATTTGATTCCGAACTGCGTTTCTTACGATCCGACCTTCCAATACGAAGTAGCCGTCATCGTACAAGACGGTCTGCGCCGTATGTATGCCAATAATGAAGACGTGTTCTACTACATCACCCTGATGAACGAGAACTACACCCATCCGGATATGCCGGAAGGTGCGGAACAAGACATCCTCAAAGGTATGTACCTGCTGAAAGCCGGCGGCAAAGGCGACAAGAAAGTCCAACTGATGGGTTCCGGTACGATTCTGCAAGAAGTCATTGCCGGTGCTGAATTGTTGAAAGCCGACTTCGGTGTAGAAGCAGACATCTGGTCTTGCCCATCTTTCAACCTGTTGCATCGCGACGCTATCGAAGCAGAACGTTTCAACCGCCTGAATCCTTTGGAAACTGCCAAAGTACCATTTGTTACTTCTCAACTGCAAGGTCATGACGGCCCAGTGATTGCCGCTACCGACTATATCCGCAGCTATGCCGACCGTATCCGCGCCTATATCCCGAACGATTACCACGTCTTGGGTACTGACGGCTTCGGTCGTTCCGACAGCCGCGCCAACCTGCGCAGCTTCTTCGAAGTTGACCGCTACAACGTTGCCGTTGCTGCATTGAGCGCATTGGCCGAGCAAGGCAAAGTCAGCAAAGAAACCGTTCAACAAGCTATTGAAAAATATGGTATCAAGGCCGATTCAGCCCCTAGCTGGAAACGCTAATTGATATTTCAGACGGCCTGTTTGCTTCATTCAGACATCAGGCCGTCTGAAAACCGAATGCTTGAATGGTTTGAACAAACTGTACCAATGCCGTATGAAGCAAATTTTCAGACGGCATCAAACTGAAAATATTAAAGGAACTCAAATGAGTATCGTAGAAATCAAAGTCCCTGATATCGGCGGTCATGAAAACGTCGACATCATCGCCGTAGAAGTTAAAGTGGGCGACACTATTGCCGTTGACGACACCCTGATTACGTTGGAAACCGACAAAGCCACTATGGACGTACCTGCCGATGCGGCCGGCGTTGTGAAAGAAGTTAAAGTTAAAGTGGGCGATAAAATCTCTGAAGGCGGCGTTATTCTGACCGTTGAAACCGGTGCTGCCACTGCTGATGCCGCTCCTGCTCCTGCAGCAGAAGCTCCTGCTGCGCCTGCTGCCGCACCCGCTGCCGCAGGCGGTGCGACCGTCCAAGTAGCCGTCCCCGACATCGGCGGTCATACCGATGTAGATGTAATCGCCGTCGAAATTAAAGTTGGCGATACCGTTGCCGAAGACGACACGCTGATTACTTTGGAAACCGACAAAGCGACGATGGACGTACCTTGTACCGCCGCCGGTGTCGTTAAAGCCGTATTCCTGAAAGTCGGCGACAAAGTATCCGAAGGCTCTGCTATTATCGAGGTAGAAACCGCCGGCTCTGCCGCAGCAGCTCCGGCTCCTGCCGCTCAAGCTGCCGCACCTGCACCGGCTGCCGCTCCGACTCCTGCCGCTCCGGCCGCCGCGCCTGCACCTGCTGCACCTGCTGCTGCCAAAATCGACGAAGCTGCATTCGCAAAAGCTCATGCAGGTCCTTCCGCACGCAAACTGGCGCGCGAATTGGGCGTGGACTTGGGTCAAGTTAAAGGTACCGGTCTGAAAGGCCGTATCATGGGCGAAGACGTTAAAGCCTTCGTTAAATCCGTTATGCAAAGCGGTGCAGGCAAACCTGCCGCTGCTTCTTTGGGCGGCGGTCTGGACTTGTTGCCATGGCCTAAAGTGGACTTCTCTAAATTCGGCAATGTCGAAGTTAAAGAACTGTCCCGCATTAAGAAAATCTCCGGTCAAAATCTGTCCCGCAACTGGGTTGTGATTCCTCACGTTACCGTACACGAAGAAGCGGACATGACCGAATTGGAAGAATTCCGCAAACAGCTGAACAAAGAATGGGAACGCGAAGGCGTGAAACTGTCCCCATTAGCGTTCATTATCAAAGCCTCTGTTGCTGCGCTGAAAGCCTTCCCTGAATTCAATGCTTCTCTGGATGGCGACAACTTGGTGCTGAAAAACTATTTCAACATCGGTTTCGCAGCCGACACACCTAACGGCTTGGTTGTTCCGGTAATCAAAGACGTAGATCAAAAAGGCTTGAAACAAATCAGCCAAGAGCTGACCGAATTGTCTAAAAAAGCCCGCGAAGGCAAGCTCAAACCACAAGAAATGCAAGGCGCATGCTTTACTATTTCCAGCTTGGGCGGTATCGGCGGTACAGGCTTCACACCAATCGTGAATGCTCCTGAAGTTGCTATCTTGGGTGTGTGCAAATCTCAAATCAAACCGGTTTGGAACGGCAAAGAATTTGCTCCTCGCCTGATGTGCCCATTGAGCCTGTCCTTCGACCACCGTGTCATCGACGGTGCCGCCGGTATGCGCTTCACCGTATTCTTGGCGAAGCTGTTGAAAGACTTCCGCCGCATTACCCTGTAACCCGATCGGCTTCAGACGGCATAGCGGTCTGTGCCGTCTGAAAAGGAAGTTTGAACATCATTCAGAAAGATGAGACATGAGCTTAGTTGAATTGAAAGTGCCCGACATTGGCGGACACGAAAATGTAGATATTATCGCGGTTGAAGTGAATGTGGGCGATACCATCGCCATTGACGATACCCTGATTACCTTGGAAACCGATAAAGCGACTATGGACGTACCTGCCGAAGTTGCAGGCGTGGTCAAAGAAGTTAAAGTTAAAGTAGGCGACAAAATCTCCGAAGGCGGTTTGATTGTTGTCGTTGAGGCCGAAGGTGCAGCTGCTGCTCCTAAAGCCGAAGTGCCTGCTGCCCCTGCACAAGAAGCACCTAAAGCAGCCGCTCCTGCTCCTCAAGCTGCTCAATTCGGCGGTTCTGCCGATGCCGAATACGACGTAGTCGTATTGGGTGGCGGCCCTGGCGGTTATTCTGCTGCATTTGCCGCTGCTGACGAAGGCTTGAAAGTTGCCATCGTCGAGCGTTACAAAACTTTGGGCGGCGTTTGCTTGAACGTAGGCTGTATCCCTTCCAAAGCCCTGTTGCACAATGCTGCCGTTATCGATGAAGTACGCCACTTGGCTGCCAACGGTATCAAATACCCTGAGCCTGAACTCGATATCGACATGCTGCGCGCCTATAAAGACGGTGTGGTTTCCCGTCTGACCGGCGGTTTGGCAGGCATGGCTAAAGGCCGTAAAGTGGACGTTATCCAAGGCGACGGACAATTCTTGGATCCGCACCACTTGGAAGTGTCGCTGACTGCCGGCGACGCGTACGAACAGGCAGCCCCTACCGGCGAGAAAAAAATCGTTGCCTTCAAAAACTGTATCATTGCAGCAGGCAGCCGCGTAACCAAACTGCCTTTCATTCCTGAAGATCCGCGCATCATCGATTCCAGCGGCGCATTGGCGCTGAAAGAAGTACCGGGCAAACTGCTGATTATCGGCGGCGGCATTATCGGCCTCGAGATGGGTACGGTTTACAGCACACTGGGGTCGCGTTTGGATGTAGTTGAAATGATGGACGGCCTGATGCAAGGCGCAGACCGCGACTTGGTGAAAGTATGGCAAAAACAAAACGAATACCGTTTTGACAACATTATGGTCAACACCAAAACCGTTGCAGTCGAGCCGAAAGAAGACGGCGTTTACGTTACCTTTGAAGGCGCGAACGCGCCGAAAGAGCCGCAACGCTACGATGCCGTATTGGTTGCCGCCGGCCGCGCGCCCAACGGCAAACTCATCAGCGCGGAAAAAGCAGGCGTTGCCGTAACCGATCGCGGCTTCATCGAAGTTGACAAACAAATGCGCACCAACGTGCCGCACATCTACGCTATCGGCGATATCGTCGGTCAACCGATGTTGGCACACAAAGCCGTTCACGAAGGCCACGTTGCCGCTGAAAACTGCGCCGGCCACAAAGCCTACTTCGACGCGCGCGTGATTCCGGGCGTTGCCTACACCTCCCCCGAAGTGGCGTGGGTGGGCGAAACCGAATTGTCCGCCAAAGCATCCGGCCGCAAAATCACCAAAGCCAACTTCCCGTGGGCTGCTTCCGGCCGCGCGATTGCCAACGGTTGCGACAACGGCTTTACCAAGCTGATTTTCGATGCCGAAACCGGCCGCATCATCGGCGGCGGCATTGTCGGTCCGAACGGTGGCGACATGATCGGCGAAGTCTGCCTTGCCATCGAAATGGGCTGCGATGCGGCAGACATCGGCAAAACCATCCACCCGCACCCGACCTTGGGCGAATCCATCGGTATGGCTGCGGAAGTGGCTTTGGGCACTTGTACCGACCTGCCTCCGCAAAAGAAAAAATAAATCCGACTGAATAAACAGCCGATAAGGTTTATTTGAGCAAATGCCGTCTGAAATGTTCAGGCGGCATTTTCTATTTTACAGCGGATTAAAATATTTCCTCCGGTCTAAAAACGAATCCGACACGGCTTATCTGAAAGAATGGTTGAAAACGGCAGTTTCCAATACAACAAAATGCCGCCTGAATATTTCAGACGGCATTTGACCCATTACTGCTGCGGCTCTGAAACCATATCGCCTTCATCAAAATTCGGCTCCGGTTCGTTTTGCAACGTTTTACCGTTCAGTTTCAACTGATTGTTTTTCAGAGAAATGGCAGTATCAATCTGATTACCGTCTAAAGTAAGATATTTTTCCCTTGCCATACTTTGAACCGTACTGTCCACCATCAGGCGCAATGTTTCATTAATATCGGCAATGCTTGCTCTGGCTTCCGCCTCATCTTCGGCATTTACACTGAAAATATTTCTGGCCTGACTTACCGCCAAATCTTCCAACATTTTTTGAGGAATACTCATTCTGATGTCTGCCTCGGTTTTCTTCAACATCAGTCCCAATTGGTTCAAATCTTCCTTCTTCATGTCTTTAAACATGATTTTTCCGCCCACATCAATTCTTCCCTGAGGCAGGGTGAAACGGAAAGTTTTGATATTTAGCACCGGGTTATGGGTAAATAATCCAGAAGCCTCGCCTTTGACTGCAGTAATCAAATCATTGCGGATTTGCTCCTCGGTCATTTTTTTGGCAGAAATTTGTGCAAACTTGCGTTTCAATACGGTTAAGGCAGAAGCATCGAGATGTTCGGCGGCGATATGGATGTCCAGCGGACCATATTTTTCATCGCCGTAAACCAGAGTGTCAAAACGGAACTGCCCTTCACTGTTGATAAATGAGCCTGATTCCCCGGTCTTGGTTGAAAAAGCCAGTTTGCCGACTTCGATTTTGGAAGGTGCGATGCTGCCGTTGGGATTGATAAACGCGCCAATCTGCAAATCGGTAACAAGATTGACCAGTTCGTTTAACTTGACGTTGTAATCGACACCCTCTTTCCATTCTAAGGAAAATTTTTCCAAGGTCAGATTACTGCTGCCCAAAGCAAGCGGATTGATGCCGTCTGAAGTTTCCGAATCGAAATGCATTTTTTCAAACGCGGCATCGCCTTTATCTGCCAGCTTGATTTTAAACAAGGGGGCATCATAGCCATTCCGGTAGCTTTTGAAACCTTTTTGATAAACCGTTTCCCCCGTCAGGCCTTCCCAGTGCAGCCTGATGCCCGACAGTTCTTCATAATCGAAGGCGGGAACACTGACTTCCATTTTACCGCTGCCGTTGAAATAAACGGTATTGGCAAGGGAAACCGGAGCTTGTTTCCCAAAAAAGCGTTCCAGAACTTTTTCCGTTTCAGGCGCGTATTTGAACTCGGTTTCAATGTGCGCCTGCGTGCCGAATCCGCCGGCAAAAGGACCGTGCGTGATATGGTTTACCAGCGTAACCGGCTGTTCCAACACTGTTCTCAGGTTATCCGGCAGGTATTTCTGCGCATTATGCAGCAATTCGGGTTTCAGACGGATGACCGTCGTTTCCGTAGAGGTAAACCAGCCACGGTCGTATTGGTGCGATTCGACGGTCAAGAAGCCCGTTTCCTGCAATATTTTTTGCTGCTGCGTCAGACTTTCTTCGGCTTTGACACCCAAATAATAAGGTGTACCCAAAGCAACGCCGAGCAATACTGCCGCAACCGAAATCAAAGGTTTTTTCATCACTTCAAACAAGCAGGTTTCAAAGACGCTAGAATAGCATTATTTAAGCATATCCCGCCATATCTCTTTAAAAGAAATGCCGTCTGAAACCTGTTCGGACGGCATTTTCCGGATGCAGAGAAATCAGAAATCCAATTCCGCTTTCAGCCAGTAAGTACGCGGCATACCGACGACGGCGAAGCTGCGGTCGTATTGGCCGCGCTGAACCTGCCAGTAGTTTTTGTTGAACAGGTTTTCTACCGAGCTGCTGACAGTTAAAGTATTTTTGCCGAGCTTGGTTTTGTAGCGCGCGCCTACGTCAACCAAAGTATAGGATGGGAAGGCGTATTGTTTTTGCGTGTCTTGGTAAGACTTACCGAAATACGAAACGTTTCCGTTTAAAGTCAAGCCTTTGGCAAACGGAGTATCCCACTCAACACCTGCTTTGGCAATCACGCGCGGGTTGGCAACTTGTACGCCGTTAACCAAATTGTCGGCAAAATTCGGATAATCTTTTACGGTTGATTGCAGATACATCAGACCGAAAGTCGGACGCAGGGTTTTGTTCAACAAGTTGGCATAGGTATTGAACTCGATACCGCGGCTGCGTTCTATGCCTTGCTCCGAACCGCTATAAGCCAAGCCTGCATTTTTGCGCGCTGCGAAATCAGTTCCTGAGGTCGTGTTGCCGCGCCAGTAGCCCGGGCGTTTGATTTGGAACGCGTTTAAAGTGGTGACAAAGTCGCCCCAGTTTTTGCGTACGCCGACTTCAAATTGGCGGCTGACACGCGGATCTGCCATCGTTACATGACCGTCATCATCGGTACGGATGTCGGACGGCTCCAAATCTTCCATATAGTTGCCATAAACCACCAAATCAGGCTGCGGAACCCATGCCGCCATCAACATCGGGCTAAAACGGCTCGCATCCGCTTTGCGGCCGTTTAATTTGTTTTTCTGCTCGACGGCTTGGAAACGTCCACCCAAAGTGAGGCGGTATTTGTTGTCGGCAAAACCAAGCGTGTCAGATACCGCCAAACTGTTTACTTTGATCACGGTATCCAATGAAGGTGTTGTATTCCATGCGCTGCCTAAGTTGGAATCCAATTTTGCCAATTGAGTAGGAATGTCGATGCTCGGATCGATAACGCTGCTTCTTGTTTGACGTGCGCCTTGATAAGTAGTGCGTTTGCGGTCGATACGGTCAAATGCGGTACTCCAGTTGTGGCTTACCGGACCGGTTTCAAATTCGCCGCGTGCAGTCAGATTCATACTGAGCGTTTTAAAACGCTGGTCGGTCAAACGCGCGCGACCGGAATTGTAGGTTAAACCGCTGTCTGTAACGGTCGGAGAGGCGAAATTGCCATAATAGCGCGCATTGTTGTAGCCGATGCCGCCTGTAATTTGGGCATTTTCAAACGCATCCCATTCAAAAGTCAGCATATTGGTCTGACCGCGCGTGTTTTGAGCCTGCCAGCTCGGTGCCAGATTCACTTTGCCTTCAGGTGCGTCAAACAAGCGTCCGTTGGCGTTTTGAATATCCTGCATACGCGCGCGGCCGCCGTTGGTTTTGCGTTTCGCGTAGATGGAATCGAACGCCACGCGCAATTTTTCGCCGCGATAGTCGGCATTCAAGGCAAATTCTTTGTTGTCCTCGCTGTAACCGTGGCGCGGGGTATCACCGTGGCGCAGTTTGCCGTTGGCACGCACACCGAACTCTTTGTTTTCGCCGAAGCGTTGGCCCAAGTCGAACGTACCTTGGGCGCGGTTGTTGCTGAACCAGCCCAAACCGATTTTGCGGTTGCCTTCATCGGCGGCTTTTTTGGTTTCGATGTTGACGGAACCGGATACCGCGCCTTCAGGGTCCATACCGTTTACGGCGGTGGACGCGCCTTTAATCAGCTGTGCGGAACCGACATGCACGCTGGCTGTGCCTTGCGTGCCGTACATCCCTGCCAAACCGTTGACGCTGAATTGGCGCGAGTCAAGCTGATAACCTCTGAAATACAGACCGGTCAGCGTGTTGCTTTCGCCGCCGAACTGCCAGACGGAAGCGTCTTTTTTCGCTACGGCATCCACCAAAGTACGCGCTTCGGTGTTGTTGAGGGCTTGTTCGTCGTAGTTGACGACGGTAATCGGCGCGGTAAAGGCGTTGGCCTTACCCAACAAACCCAAGTTCACGCGGTCGCGCAAGTCGCCGTCGCTGGCAATGGAGTAAGAACGGGCAGCTTTAACGCGCTTGGCATCGGCACGGACATGAACCTGTCCGAGTTCGCCCTGCTGCGGAGTATTGTCGGCGGCAGACGAAAACGCGCTCAAAATCAACAGCGGCATTAAGGCAAGTTTTTTGTTCATAAAAACGCTTTCTTTATTGATTGTTCAAATTTGAATTGGAAAAGATAAAACCCAAAGGATATTTTGTGCGCGCATTATATTTGATAATCAAACCCATTACAAAATGAATCCATACGCTTAATCTATCCGCCTACCAAATATCGGTTTATTTCTATTTTCAAGTGTGTACTTTATACCACACCGGCTGGGTGTGCCGTCACCCCGCGCTTTAGGCGGCAATAAAGGAAAAGTTAACGAACCAACAATATCCGACCAAAAGATTGTTCCGCTTCAAAGCAAAATGCCGTCTGAAATACGGTCGGGTATTTCAGACGGCATTCTATTCTTCCCCTCCTTCGGGAAAGACTCGGATTAAACGTGTGCAGAAATAATTTTCAACATTTGCGCCAGCACTTTGGGATTGGCGGCGACAACATCGCCGCTTTCCAGCCAGCCGTCTTCACCCGACATATCGGTAACGATGCCGCCCGCTTCTTGGACAATCAATGCGCCTGCGGCAATGTCCCACGGTTTGAGGTTGAACTCGAAAAAGCCGTCAAAACGACCAGTCGCTACGGCACACAAATCCAAAGAAGCCGCGCCTTCACGACGGCCGCCGGCGGTTTTTGCCAAGAAATCTTTCAAAATCGCCAGGTACTTGTCCATCATGCTTTGATCGACAACAGGGAAGCCGGTACCGATCAGGCAGCGGTTCAATTCGATGCGGTTGGAAACGCGGATGCGGCGGTCGTTGAGCAACGCGCCTTTGCCGCGGGATGCCATGTAAACGTCGTTGCGTTCGGGGGCGTACACCAAAGCTTCTTGCAACACGCCTTTGTGCAGGAGTGCCATAGAGATGGCGTATTGAGGATGGCCGTGAAGGAAGTTGGTCGTGCCGTCAAGCGGATCGATAATCCATTCGTACTCGGCTGCGGCTTTACCGTGGGAGCCGCTTTCTTCGCAAGTGATTTTGTGGTGCGGATAGGCTTCTTTCAAAGCCTCAACCAGGATGATTTCGGAATTGCGGTCAACATCGGAAACAAAATCGTTGAAGGCTTTGCTGTCGGTTTTGACGGCATCGAGGTTGCCTGCGGCGCGTATCATCATCTGACCGGCACGGCGGGCGGCTTTAAAGGCTGTATTCAAAAACGGATTCATCAGATTTCCTTAAGGGTGGCATACCGCCGGTTCGGACGCGCAGTCCTTCGGAGCGGCAAAATCGGAGTTTATTTGGTTGGGGTAAATCCTGCCAAATCGGGTAAAATACCGCCTGACGTGTGTCTGCTTCAGGCGCAACGTTAAATTTCCGACGTTGTTAAAGAACATTTCAGACGGCATTTGACCGTCCGAACGAAAAAGACGGCGCATTATACCCTATTCCATTCCGACCGAAAACCGAACATGACTGCTCTCAAACCCGCCCTGCCCGACTATCTCGGCAACATCCGCATTATCCTCACGCGCACCAGCCATCCCGCCAATATCGGTTCCGCCGCGCGCGCGATGAAAACAATGGGTCTGCACAAACTGACCATCGTCGCCCCCAATCTGATGGCAACGCCGATGACGGAAAATCCGCCCGTGTTCGATCCGGAGCATCTGCAATCGTTTAAATTACCGGAAGAAAGCTTCATCCTCGCTTCCGGCGCGGCAGACGTTTTGGAAAATGCCACCATTGCCGCTTCTTTGGACGAAGCCCTTGCCGACACTACCATCGCCTGCGCCCTGACCAGCCGCCGCCGCGAAATCACCGCACCGCTGCAAACGCCGCGCACACTCGTTCCCGAGCTGTTGCAGGCGGCGCAACGCGGCGAACAGGCCGCACTCGTGTTCGGCAACGAAACTTTCGGCTTGAGCATCGAAGAAGTCCGGGCGTGCAACCGCCTGATGACCATCAACGGCAACCCCGATTATTTCTCGCTCAACCTCGCCCAAGCCGTGCAGGTCGCGTGTTACGAAATCTTCAGCCAGACCGATATGCCCATGACCCACCTGCAACAGGAAGACCACGCCGCCACCCACGAACAAATCAAAGGTATGGTCGCCCATATGGAAAGCGTGATGGACAGCATCGGCTTTTTCAACCGCCGCAACGGCGAACGCCTGATGCGCCATATGCAGAGCCTGTTCGGACGCGCCAACACGCAAACGGAAGACATCGACATCCTGCGCGGTTTTTTCAATACGCTGCAACAGCGTCTGAAGGACGGGCAATCCTAAGCACAAGCCGTCTGAATCCGCTTTTCAGACGGCATTTCAGGAAAAATCAGAATACAGAAACAGGAAAACCATGAACTACGCCCTCGATGCCCTGTGGTGGAAACTGACCGACCCTGCCGTGCGGGATTTAGCCTCGCTGCTGACTGCGCCGCCTTTGTGGCAAAGCGGTTGTGAATTGGGCGTACGCGAATTATTGGGGGAACGCGGTTTCCGTTACCTTTTGGCATTGGATGCAGATCCTGCGCCGCTGACGGAACACCTCGCCCGACGCGCCCCGTTCGGACGCCGCTTGGGCATTTACGCCGAAGAACTGCTGGCATTTTGGTTTGCTAACGCGCCGCACGCCGAACTGCACGCGCACAACCTGACGGTTTCCGGTTCGGACGGCGGCACGCAAGGCGCGGCGGATTTTGTGGCAAGGCTTAACGGCAAGCCCTACCATATCGAGCTGACCTGCAAATACTACGGCGGCGGCACGGGCAAACCCGAAGACATGCGCGGACTCAACCCCAAAGACACGCTGTTGGGAAAAGCCGCCAAACTGACCGCCCAACTCGGTCTGCCGCACACTTCAGACGGCATCCGAACCTTGCGGCGGCACGATTTGCCGCTTGACGTAAAACCCGCGTCCATCGTGCGCGGTATCGGCTTTTTTCCACAAGGTTTCCATGCTTTTGAGCCGCCACTTAACCCATACGGCTGGTGCGGCATCTATATTCAAGATTGGGCTGAATACGGGTTTGAACGCCGAGAAGCCCGCTACCATCTGCTCGACCGTATGGACTACCTCTCGCCTGCGCGTGTCGCCGAAACCGAAACATTGAACGCAACCGAAATCCGCCATATCGGACAAGGTTTGATTGCCGTCTTGGAATGTCGGCCGGACGGCTTTTGGCACGAAATCGAACGCATTATGAAGGCCGTCTGAAACCCTTTACCAACTTTAAGAGAAACCCATTACATTATGAACGCCGCACAACTCGACCATACCGCCAAAGTTTTGGCTGAAATGCTGACTTTCAAACAGCCTTCCGATACCGTCCTCTCCGCCTATTTCCGCGAACACAAAAAGCTCGGCAGGCAAGACCGCCACGAAATCGCCGAAACCGCCTTTGCCGCGCTGCGCCACTATCAAAAAATCAGTACCGCCCTGCGCCGCCCTCACGCGCAGCCGCGCAAAGCCGCACTCGCCGCACTGGTTCTCGGCAGAAGCACCAACATCAGCCAAATCAAAGACCTGCTTGATGAAGAAGAAACAGAGTTTCTCGGCAAGTTGAAAGCCCGTAAAACCGAGTTTTCAGACGGCCTGAATACCGCCGCCGAATTGCCGCAATGGCTGGTGGAACAACTGCAACAGCATTGGCGCGAAGAAGAAATCCTTGCCTTCGGCCGCAGCATCAACCAACCTGCCCCGCTCGACATCCGCGTCAATACCTTGAAAGGCAAACGCGATAAAGTGTTGCCATTGTTGCAAGCCGAAAGTGCCGATGCAGAGGCAACGCCTTATTCGCCTTGGGGCATCCGCCTGAAAAATAAAGTCGCGCTTAACAAACACGAGTTGTTTTTGGACGGCACGCTGGAAGTCCAAGACGAAGGCAGCCAACTGCTTGCCCTGCTCGTCGGTGCAAAACGCGGCGAAATCATTGTCGATTTCTGTGCCGGCGCAGGCGGCAAAACCCTCGCCGTCGGCGCGCAAATGGCGAACAGAGGCAGAATCTACGCCTTCGACATCGCCGAAAAACGCCTTGCCAACCTCAAACCGCGCATGACCCGCGCCGGACTGACCAACGTCCACCCCGAACGCATCAGCAGCGAACACGACAGCCGTATCGCCCGACTGGCAGGCAAAGCCGACCGCGTGTTGGTGGACGCGCCCTGCTCCGGCTTAGGCACACTGCGCCGCAATCCCGACCTCAAATACCGCCAATCTGCCGAGACCGTAGCCAACCTTTTGGAACAGCAACACAGCATCCTTGATGCCGCATCCAAACTGGTCAAACCGCAAGGACGCTTGGTATACGCCACTTGCAGCATCCTGCCCGAAGAAAACGAGCTGCAAGTCGAACGCTTCCTGTCCGAACATCCCGAATTTGAACCCGTCAACTGCGCCGAGCTGCTGCAAAGCCTGAAGGTCGATTTGGATACCGGAAAATACCTGCGCCTCGATTCGGCAAAACACCAAACCGACGGCTTCTTCGCCGCTGTATTGCAACGCAAATAACCCTGTTTAAACAAAATGCCGTCCGAACCCTTTTCAAAGCGTTCAGACGGCATTTCATCAATTATAGTGGATTAACAAAAACCAGTACGGCGTTGCCTCGCCTTGCCGTACTATTTGTACTGTCTGCGGCTTCGTCGCCTTGTCCTGATTTTTGTTAATCCACTATAAAAATATCAAAATACCGCAGATTCAACCGATTCAACACCAAAGGCAGAATCACGCGCCCCTTCGGATTTTATACACACCGGGCTGCAATTTTCTTTTTCTTTGTCGAAATATACGGTAGCATAAGCATATTCCAATGATATTTTTGGGAATCTGTTTTACCCCAATATATAAAGCACCATATAAGGCGGAGTGTCTTCCCCACTTTGGCCCGAACCCGGAAAAACACCGCCCGAGCCAATCCTGATGCTGCCTCGGCAGCCAACCATTAAGGAAACCCTAATGAACTTTTCTTTATCCGTCATCATATTTACCCTCGCCTCTTTCCTGCTCATACCGCCTGCCGAAGCCGCCGTCTTTACTTGGAAGGACGGCGGCGGCAACAGCTATTCGGATGTACCGAAACAGCTCCATCCTGACCAGAGCCAAATCCTCAACCTGCGGACGCGCCAAACCAAACCGGCGGTCAAGCCCAAACCTGCCGTCGATCAGAATGCGGGCAGTGCGAAGGAAAACGAAAAGGATATTGCCGAGAAAAACGGGCAGCTTGAGGAAGAAAAGAAAAGAATTGCCGAAACCGAACGGCAGAACAAAGAAGAAAACTGCCGGATTTCAAAAATGAACCTGAAGGCGGTGGGAAACTCAAATGCGAAAAACAAGGATGATTTGATCCGTAAATACAATAACGATGTGAACAAATACTGCCGTTAATCGGCTCTAGCGCAAACCCCATGCCGTCTGAAGCGGCACGGGGTTTGTCATTTCTGCCAGTAGGTTTTGACGTTGACGAACTCGTACAGCCCGAATTCGGACAATTCGCGCCCGTAACCGGAATCTTTAACCCCTCCGAAAGGCAGGCGCAAATCGCTGCTGGTATGGCGGTTGATAAACACCGATCCCGCCTGTATTTTTTCGGCAAACCGCCAGGCGCGGTCAGTATCGGCGGTATAAATGCAGGCACCGAGCCCGAACGGGGAATCATTGGCAAGGGCGATGGCATGATCTTCGTTTGCAGCATGCAAAATCAGGGCGACGGGGCCGAATACTTCTTCATGCCAAACCCGGCAGGCAGGATTTACCCTATCTAAAACCGTTGCGGGATAGAACCATCCCGGCCCCTGTGGAACTTTGCCGCCGGTCAGGCATACCGCGCCGTTTGCAACGGCATCTTCAACCTGCCCGTGAACCCGCTCCCGCAAATCTTCACGGTGCAGCGGTGCAAGCGTGGTATCGGGATGTTTGGGGTCGCCCATTTTCAATTTGGCGCATTCGGCGAGAAACAGCGGGATGAAACGATCGGCTGCGGCTTCGGTTACGATGATGCGCTTGGCGGCATTACACGACTGTCCTGCGTCGCGGAAACGGGAATAACAGGCTTCTGCGGCGGCGCGTTCCAAATCGGCATCGGGCATCACGATAAAGGCGTTGCTGCCGCCGAGCTCCAACACGGTTTTCTTGAGGTTTGCGCCCGCGTGTGCCGCAAGGATGCGCCCCGTATGCGTCGAACCGGTAAACGCCATTGCGTCGGTGTGTTCGATGGCTTTGAGCGTGTCCGCCTCATCCAGCCACACGCCTGCCAAAGGAATGCCGTCTGAAGCCAAATCGAACAACGCCTGACTGACGCGTGCCACGCTGGGTGCGGGTTTGACGGCGCACGCGTTGCCCGCGCACATGGCGGGAACGGCGAAACGCAAAACCTGCCAGACGGGATAGTTCCAAGGCATGACGGCAAACACCACGCCCAAAGGCTCGAAGCGCACCTGACTCAAACTCGCCTGCGTCGCAATGGTTTTGTGGGCGAGCAGTTCGGGGGCAAGACGGGCGTAATAGCGTATCAGTTCGATAGACTTGCCGATTTCCGCGCGACATTCGTGCAGGCAGCGGCCGACTTCCTCGCACACCATTTCTGCAAAACGCTCTTTCTCCGCCTCCAGACGGTCAGCAAACCGCCTCAGACGCGTGGCACGTTCGGTTACGCCCAATTGCGCGAACGCCCCGCCGCGCATTTTCAAATCCGCCAGTTGCCGTTCAAACTCCGCATAATCTTGAGCGGAGCGGCGGTAAAGCGTTTCGCCCGTAAATACATTGACACTGTGAAACATCGAATCAACCTGCCAGTTGCGGGAATATCGTTTTCAGTCCCGACACAATAATCTCCACCGATACCGCCGCCAGCATCATACCCATAATGCGGTTTAAAATCGTCAGCCCCGTCGTGCCCAGCAGGCGGCTGACCTTCCCGGCAACGATTAAAATGGCATAACAAATCGCACTGACCACCAAACCGGCCGCGATAATCAGCGCGATGTCGCCGTATGTTTTAGCCGCCGAAGCGTAAATAATCACGGTCGAAATACCGCCCGGACCGATGGTGATCGGTATGGCGATGGGCACGACGGCAATCGCCCCGGCATTGCGGGCGGGGCGCGCCTGCCCCGTTTCCGGCTGCGCGCCGAGATTCTGCTTGGCGGGATTGTCGTTGCCGTTCATCATCGAAATGGCGATCAGCAGCACCAAAATCCCGCCGCCGACCTGAAACGAACCGACGCTGATGCCCAAAACCTTCAACAGCGCACCGCCGATCAGCGCAAATACCGCAATCACGGCAAACACGGCGACGGCGGCCGTCCGCGCGACCTTCCTGCGCTCCTTCGTACTGTGCCCGTTAGTCAGGTCAAGGTAAAGCGACAACGCGCTAAACGGATTGATCAGCACCAAAAAAGCCACAATCAGCTTGCCGATTTCCATACCCAATCCCATTATTTCCCCTCCTTCAAACCCGTGCGGCAGGCATCTGATGCTGCAAATTGCCGCCGCAACGGATTTTTCCGTTATAATTAAAAATTCAAGCAATACGCCCCATCATACCCGAACGACGGTATCTTTACCATCAGACAAGGATGCTTTTCATGGCACTGACACTTGCCGACGTAGACAAAATCGCCCGACTCTCCCGACTGCACCTGACTGCGGAAGAAAAAGAAAAATCGCTTCAAGAATTAAACGACATTTTCACTATGGTCGAACAGATGCAGAACATCAACACAGACGGCATCGAACCGATGGCGCACCCGCACGAGGCCGCCCTGCGCCTGCGCGAAGACGAAGTAACCGAAACCGACCGCGCCGCCGAATATCAGGCGGTCGCACCGGAAGTACGCGACCGCCTGTACATCGTACCGCAAGTTATCGAAGAATAATCCGAATACGCTTCAGACGGCATCAGCAATACCGCCTGAAACCCTTTAGGGATGGAAGATTTATGACCCAATACACATTGAAACAGGCAAGCAGCCTGTTGCAGTCCAAACAGATTTCCGCCGTCGAACTGGCAAACGAATACCTCGCCGCCATTGCCGAAAAAAATCCCGCCCTCAACGGCTACATCACCATCGACCAAGATAAAACCCTCGCAGAAGCCCGTGCCGCAGACGAACGTATCGCTCAGGGCAACGCTTCGGCACTTACCGGCGTTCCCGTCGCCTACAAAGACATTTTCTGCCAAACCGGCTGGCGCAGCGCGTGCGCTTCCAAAATGCTCGACAACTTCATCTCCCCCTACACCGCCACCGTCGTCCAAAACCTGCTCGACGAAGGCATGGTAACGCTCGGCCGCACCAATATGGACGAGTTTGCCATGGGTTCGACCAACGAAACCTCGTTCTACGGCGCAACCAAAAATCCGTGGAATCTTGAGCATGTACCCGGTGGTTCATCCGGCGGTTCCGCCGCCGTCGTTGCCGCACGTCTCGCCCCTGCCGCGCTCGGTTCGGACACCGGCGGCTCTATCCGCCAGCCTGCTTCACACTGCGGCATTACCGGTATCAAACCTACCTACGGCACGGTTTCCCGCTTCGGCATGGTCGCCTACGCCTCCAGCTTCGACCAGGCCGGCCCGATGGCGCAAACTGCCGAAGACTGCGCGATTCTGTTAAACGCGATGGCAGGTTTCGACCCCAAAGACTCCACCAGCCTCGAGAGCGAAAAAGAAGACTACACCCGCGATTTGAACCAACCGCTCAAAGGCGTGAAAATCGGCCTGCCCAAAGAATACTTCGGCGAAGGCAACAGCACCGATGTTCAGACAGCATTGCAGAACACCATTGATTTGCTGAAAGCACAAGGCGCGGAATTGGTCGAAGTTTCCCTGCCGCAAACCAAGCTGTCCATTCCCGCCTACTACGTCCTCACCTCCGCAGAAGCCAGTACCAACCTTTCACGTTACGACGGCGTGCGCTACGGACACCGAGCCGCCCAATTCGGCGATTTGGAAGAAATGTACGGCAAAACCCGCGCCGAAGGTTTCGGCAGCGAAGTCAAACGCCGCATCATGATCGGCACTTATGTACTGTCACACGGCTACTACGATGCCTACTATCTCAAAGCCCAAAAACTGCGCCGTCTCGTTGCCGATGATTTTCAGACGGCATTTGCACGGTGCGACCTCATCCTCGCGCCGACCGCACCCACTGCAGCCCCAAAAATCGGAGCGGATTCTTCGCCGGTTGAAACCTACTTGAGCGATATCTACACCATCGCCGTCAACCTCGCCGGACTACCCGCATTGACCCTGCCTGCAGGTTTCAGCGGCGGCGGACTGCCCATCGGCGTTCAGCTTATCGGCAACTATTTCTCCGAAGCACGAATACTCGGTGCGGCACACCAAATCCAACTCAACAGCGATTGGCATCAAAAAACCTGCAAATAAAATCATCTTAAAAAATTCCGTCCTCCGGAATTTAAAGCAATTTGAAAAGGTTATATGGAATAATTCTTACACCGTGCATATCGGTTGCACGCTGTAATACTCCATAAACAGTTATGCTTATGTTGGACACTTATGACGACACCCTATACCTTTCCCCGTTTTAAGGAAATATTTGCAACCTCTTCGTATTATGGATTTAAGCATTTAAAATTCAGAATACGTTGCTTGGCCGCGCTTCCTCAAATTAAACAATTTGAGAATTTCATCAATGCCTCCCCATACTGGCGCACTTTTTTCCAAAAGTCGGCAGCAGCAAGCTATCCATTGATACATACCTACTTGGACAAGAGGTTTATCTTTGCATCAGACCGTTTGGAGGCATTAATTACCGATTTGACAAGGGCGGAGAAATTATTCGGTTCTTCTGTAATTGAGAAATTCAACCAGGAACAACCTTATGTTTTAGCCCAAATAACCGATCATTTAACCTTGCAGCTGAATCGCAACGACCTCTGCAGCAATGAAGGTTTTTGGGCTGTTTCCTTAAGGGACGAGTCAGGAAAACGCCTTTACACGTCGACATTTGCTTTCACAAAAGACAACGGGCTACTCATTACTTCAGTACAGGGCCCCGCCGGTGAAGACGCAAAAGACATCGTGCGCTCTTTAACCAAAACCATGCACGGCCTGCGCCCGCAGCAATTCATGATCATTGTTTTACAACTGCTGGCCGCGCGTTTTGAGATTAACAGCCTGCTTGGGATTTCACAGGAACATCATGTTAAAATCCGCTGGAAATTAAAAAAAAGGGTGTTAATTAATTACAATGAGTTTTGGCAGTCTGTCCAAGGACAAAAACTAAGCAACGGTTATTGGTCTCTTCCGCAAAGCTTCCCTAGGAAATCAGAAGCAGAAATAGAGAGCAAAAAACGTTCAATGTATAGGAAACGCCATCAAATGCTCGATGATATCGAGAATTCCATTAATCAGAAATTTGTTTGAGAAAGCTTCAACATGACCTGGGAAACCGTAATCGGCTTGGAAATCCATGTCCAATTGAACACCAAATCCAAAATCTTCAGCGGCGCATCGACCGCATTCGGCGCAGAACCCAACGCGCACGCCAGCGTGGTGGAATGTGCTTTGCCGGGCGTACTGCCGGTAATGAACCGTGAAGTCGTTGAAAAAGCCATCAAATTGGGTTTGGCTTTAAATGCGAAAATCAATCAGAAAAACGTGTTCGACCGTAAAAACTACTTCTATCCCGACTTGCCCAAAGGCTATCAAATCAGTCAGTTGGACTTACCGATTGTCGAACACGGCAAATTGGAAATCGTAGTCGGCGACGATGTGAAAACCATCAACGTAACCCGTGCGCACATGGAAGAAGACGCAGGCAAGTCCGTGCATGAAGGCTTGAACGGCGCGACCGGTATCGACCTGAACCGCGCCGGCACGCCGCTGTTGGAAGTCGTATCCGAACCTGAAATGCGCTCCGCCGCCGAAGCCGTTGCCTACGCCAAGGCATTACACAGCTTAGTCACCTGGCTGGACATTTGCGACGGCAATATGGCGGAAGGTTCATTCCGCGTCGACGCAAACGTATCCGTTCGCCCGAAAGGCCAAGCAGAGTTCGGCACGCGCCGCGAGATTAAAAACCTCAATTCCTTCCGCTTCTTGGAGCAGGCGATTAATTACGAAGCGGAAGCGCAAATCGAGATTTTGGAAGACGGCGGTAAAGTACAGCAGGCGACGATGCTGTTCGACCCTGAAAAAGGCGAAACCCGCGTAATGCGCCTGAAAGAAGACGCGCAAGACTACCGCTACTTCCCCGACCCCGATTTGCTGCCCGTCATCATTTCAGACGACCGGTTGCAAAAAGCCAAAGCAGAAATGCCCGAGCTGCCGAAAGAAATGGCAGCGCGTTTCGTAGCAGACTACGGTGTGAGCGACTACGACGCGCGCCTGCTCACCGCCAGCCGCGTGCAGGCTGCCTATTTTGAAGAAGCCGCCAAAGAAAGCGGACAAGGCAAGCTGACTGCCAACTGGATGAACGGCGAACTTGCCGCTACGCTGAACAAAGAAGGCATGGAACTTGCCGACAGCCCGATTACCGCCCCGCGCCTCGCCGCGCTGGTAGGCAAAATCGCCGACGGCACATTAAGCAGCAAGTTAGCGAAAAAAGCCTTTGAAGCCATGTGGGCAGAACCCGAAGCCACCATTGCCGAAATCATCGAAAAACACGGTTTGCAACAGATGACCGATACCGGCGCGATTGAAGCCATGGTGGACGAAGTGCTGGCAAACAACGCCAAAGCCGTGGAACAGTTTAAATCCGGCAACGAAAAAGCCCTGAATGCGATTGTGGGGCAAGTGATGAAGGCCAGCAAAGGCAAGGCCAATCCCGCGCAAGTTCAAGAACTGATTAAAGCCAAACTTGCCTGATAAGCAAGATGCCGTCTGAAACCCAAATCCGACGTTCAGACGGCATTTTCACAGTCTGACCACATTAAAACAGCATAAAAACAATATTCCATGAACCACACCGTTACCCTGCCCGACCAAACCACCTTTGCCGCCGGCGACGGTGAAACCGTTTTAGCCGCCGCCGCCCGACAAAACCTCAACCTGCCCCATTCCTGCAAAAGCGGCGTATGCGGGCAATGCAAAGCCGAACTGGTCAGCGGCGATATTCAAATGGGCGGACACTCGGAACAGGCTTTATCCGAAGCAGAAAAAGCGCAAGGCAAGATTTTGATGTGCTGCACCACTGCGCAAAGCGATATCAGCATCAACATCCCCGGCTACAAAGCCGATGCCCTACCCGTCCGCACTCTGCCCGCACGCATCGAAAATATTATTTTCAAACACGATGTCGCCCTCCTGAAACTTGCCCTGCCCAAAGCCCCGCCGTTTGCCTTCTACGCTGGGCAATACATTGATTTACTGCTGCCGGGCAACGTCAGCCGCAGCTACTCCATCGCCAATCCGCCCGACCAAGAAGGCATTTTGGAACTGCACATCCGCAGGCGCGAAAACGGTGTCTGTTCGGAAATGATTTTCGGCAGCGAACCCAAAGTCAAAGAAAAAGGCATCGTCCGCATTAAAGGTCCGCTCGGTTCGTTTACCTTGCAGGAAGACAGCGGCAAACCCGTTATCCTGCTGGCAACCGGCACAGGCTACGCCCCCATCCGCAGCATCCTGCTCGACCTTATCCGCCAAAACAGCAGCCGCGCCGTCCATTTCTACTGGGGCGCGCGTCATCAAGATGATTTGTATGCCCTCGAAGAAGCACAAGGGTTGACATGCCGTCTGAAAAACGCCTGCTTCACCCCCGTATTGTCCCGCCCCGGAGAAAGCTGGCAGGGAAGAAAAGGCCACGTACAAGACATCGCGGCACAAGACCACCCCGACCTGTCGGAATACGAAGTATTTGCCTGCGGTTCTCCGGCCATGACCGAACAAACAAAGAATCTGTTTGTGCAACAGCATAAGCTGCCGGAAAACTTGTTTTTCTCCGACGCATTCACGCCGTCCGCATCATAATTCCCCGGTATAAAGAAGATTCGGGCTTTCCGTTCGGAACACAAAAAACTTCCCGTCCGTATTTTCCCCGTGAAAAAATGCCGTCTGAAACCTGATTCCGGTTTTCAGACGGCATATGTTTTTTCCTGTTCAAGGCGACAGCCGATCGCGTATCCAGCCGCCATCCAGCAAACGGTATTGGATGCGGTCGTGCAGCCTGCTCGGTCTGCCCTGCCAGAACTCAAGCAAATCGGGAATCACAATATAGCCGCCCCAATGCGGCGGACGCGGCACATGCAAAGGATGTTTGAGTCCGACCGCCGCCGCCTTTGCCACCAATACCGCCTTGTTCGGAATAACCTCGCTCTGCGCACTTGCCCACGCACCCAAACGGCTCTGATACGGGCGACTCTCAAAATATTCGTCCGACAACTTCTCCGCCAGCCTTTCAACACGCCCTTCCACGCGCACCTGACGCTCCAGCTCCGGCCAAAAAAACGTCATCGCCGCAAATGGATGAGCATCCAGCGAACGCCCCTTGCGACTGTGATAATTCGTAAAGAAAACAAAACCTTCAGAATTAACTTCCTTCAGCAGCACCATACGGCTGTTGGGTCTACCGCGTCCATCGACCGCCGCCACATTGACCGCCGTCGGCTCGTTGACCTGTGCGCGTACCGCCTCGTCCAACCACCGCTCGAACTGCTCGATCGGATTGTCGGCGCAATCGCCTTCCGACAATTCCCGTTTGCTGTAATCTTCCCGAATATTGTGCAAATCCATTTACCGCTCCTCTTATAGTGGATTAACAAAAACCAGTACGGCGTTGCCTCGCCTTAGCTCAAAGAGAACGATTCTCTAAGGTGCTGAAGCACCAAGTGAATTGGTTCCGTACTATTTGTACTGTCTGCGGCTTCGTCGCCTTGTCCTGATTTTTGTTAATCCACTATATCATTTAAAAGATTCTACTCTCGCACACAAACCGATTTCAACCGTTGCACAAACTTTGTCCCCAAAGCCGCAGCGACGATTTCATCCACAAACACACCGCATCAGGTACAATGGCAGCCCGTCCCGAACAAAGACGGCATTTTATCAACCCGTCCTGCCGCACACGCCGCAGAAGAACCGCCTTATCAGGCGAGTTAGGAAAAATTATGTCCAAACAGCCCACCAGCAAACGCCAATGGCGCGACGGCGCAGCCCCGTCTGCCAAGAAAACCGCCAAACCTTTCAAAAGCAAAGCCCGTCCCAAAGACGAAATGGGCAAAACCGCCGCCCAAGCTTACGGACAAAAAGCTTCAGACGGCATCAAGCCGCAAAACGCCCCCAAACAGCGCGCCGCCAAAGCCAAAAAACTCGTCGTCCGCAATCCCAACCAAAAAATTATGGAACACGCGCGCGATTTGAAAGAACGCCGCAGCGACCTGTCGCGCATGGAACCCGAACGCCTGCAAAAAGTGCTTGCAGCCTCCGGTGTCGGCTCGCGCCGCGAAATGGAAGAATGGATTACCAACGGCTGGGTAACGGTCAACGGCAAAACCGCGCAACTGGGCGACAAAGTTACCCCCGACGACCACGTTACCGTCAAAGGCAGCATCATCAAACTCAAATGGGCGGACCGCCTGCCGCGCATCATCCTGTATTACAAACAAGAAGGCGAAATCGTTTCCCGCGACGACCCGCAAGGCCGCGTCAGCATATTCGACCGCCTGCCGCAGGCCGCCAGCAGCCGCTGGGTCGCCATCGGACGCTTGGACATCAACACCAGCGGCCTGCTCATCCTTACTACCTCCGGCGAACTCGTCCAACGTTTCGCCCACCCCAGCTTCGAAGTCGAACGCGAATACGCCGTGCGCGTACTGGGCGGGCTGACCACCGAACAAATGCGCAGCCTCACCGAAGAAGGCGTAATGCTCGAAGACGGCTTGGCAAAAGTCGAACGCATCCGCGAACAAGGCGGCGAAGGCGCGAACAAATGGTACAACGTCGTGATTAAAGAAGGCCGCAACCGCGAAGTGCGCCGCATTTTTGAAAGCCAAGGACTCACCGTCAGCCGCCTCGTGCGCGTCGGCTTCGGCCCCATCGGACTGCCCAACCGCCTCAAACGCGGACAGTTCTACGAACTCAACCCCGCCGAAGTCGCCAACATCCTCAAATGGGCGGACATGCTGCTGCCCGGCGAACGCCGCCGCAAAAAAGCCTGAAAGTAAAAATGCCGTCTGAAACGCCACACCTTCAGACGGCATACTGTGAAATTTTTCTACCATAGTCTTAGCCTATATTAAAAAATTATTAAAAATCATTCATTCATTTTCACAATATTATATTTAATATTATTATTATCGATAGCTTCCTTAAAAATTAGTATACTATTTTCAATTATCTTCTTCTCTAATTCAAACTCAAATAAATCGTTGCAATCGTATTCATAGCTATAATTTGAAAATGTATTTTCACGTAATTTCCATAAAAATGAAACACGATTTTTATTATTAAAATAATACATTTGATAATCATCAAATGAATCCCCAAGCCCTACAATATATTCACTAGTGGTCTCATCATTGATTAGATAATAAAATTTCCTATTGGTATTGGAATTAATAATATCTTCCGGTAATCTAATTTGATTCGATAAACATCGCTCAAGGCGGGCTATAAATACGGGAATATAGGTCTCATCATTAAATGTTCCTAGCGGTATAGAATTTATCCAAATTCTCAATGGTATTGTGGAATAATAGGATTTTATTGGTAGCTTGGTTACTTCAATAGCAAAAAATTTCTTACATCCAAATATCATAATTAGTATCCTTTTCGTATTTCTTTGGGGAATGTCCCCATAATCCCGAGGATGCCCCGTGTTCGACTACCTCAAACACAAAATCAAAACCTACGCCGTCAACCCCCTTACCGGCATGGTTCACGAAAAACAGGAAGCACTTGCCCGCAAAACCGCCGAACGGGCCGCGACCATACTGTTTTGGCTGACTGCCGGACTGACCGGCATTTTCACCCTTATCCTCGCCTTGCTCAGCCTTTCCCTGCTTATCGGACAACTGCTGGGCAGCTATCTGTACGGCCTCTTCATCTTTACCGCCCTATTCATCCTGATTTTCCTCATCCTCCTATCCATACGCAAGCGCATCGAAACCGCCGTCCGACAAGCACTGTTCCGCCTCCTCAAACCCCAAATCCCCCAAGAAATCCAAAACGCAGACGGCATCACCGACAACACGGCACATTCCCTTCCCAACCAAGACAACCCGACCTGAAACAAAATGCCGTCTGAAACATCTGCTGTTTCAGACGGCATTTTGTTCGGACGTTTTCAGGAGAAAAGGTCGAGTGCTTTGACAAAGACCATCACCACGCCGTAGGCGAGCGGTATGACGGCCAATGCCCAACGCCACCAGACCGATATGCCGCCGCCGGAAACTTTTTCGCCCACAAGGTAAGCGTCGGATATGGCGGTTTCGTCATCGGGGTTGCCGCTGTGTGCGGCGGTTTTGATGTCTTTTTCATGGTGTTTTTCGTGTACGGATTTGACGGCGAGATTGCACAACAAACCGATAATCAGCAGGCCCGCCATAATGTACATGGTTACGCTGTATGCCTGTGCCGCCGGTATGCCGCTGTCGATTTGGCTTTGGCGTATGTAATTGACCAGTACCGGGCCGATGACGGCGGCGGTTGACCAGGCCAGCAGGATGCGCCCGTGAATCGCGCCGACCTGATAGGTGCCGAACAGGTCTTTCAGGTAGGCGGGAATGGCGGCAAATCCGCCGCCGTACATGGAAATAATCACGCAAAAGCCGATGATGAACAGGGCTTTGCTGCCGCCCTCGCCGATGGAGGGAACGGCGAAATACAGCAGCGAACCGAGTACGAAGAAGATGGTGTAGGTGTTTTTGCGTCCAATTTTGTCGGAAACGCTCGACCATAAAAAGCGTCCGCCCATGTTAAACAGGCTAAGGAGGCTGACAAAGCCTGCCGCCGCACCTGCGCCGACTGCCGCCTGCCTGCCTACGGAGGTTTCGGAAAAAAGTTCCTGAATCATCACGGATGCCTGACCCAATACGCCGATGCCGGCGGTTACGTTCAGGCACAATACCCAGAACAACAGCCAAAACTGCGGCGTTTTCATGGCTTGGGACACGTTGACATGATTGCTGCTGACCAGCTTGTTTTGCGTTTTCGGCGCGGTATAGCCTTCAGGTTTCCAGCCGTCGGCAGGTACGCGGATAGTAAACGCGCCGAACATCATCAGTGCGAGGTAAAGCAGACCCAATACGGCGAAGGTTTCGGCAACCCCAACCGAAGCAGCGTTTGAAAAGGCGTTCATCAGTGATACGGAAAGCGGCGAGGCGAGCATTGCGCCGCCGCCGAAACCCATAATCGCCAAACCGGTCGCCATACCCGGCTTGTCGGGAAACCATTTCATCAGTGTGGAAACCGGCCCGATGTAGCCCAAACCCAAGCCTACGCCGCCGATGACGCCGTTGCCCAAATAAAGCAGGAAGAGGTTGTGCGTACTCACGCCGAATGCGGATACGAAAAAGCCCAGGCTGAAGCAGCAGGCGGCGGCAAATATGGCTTTGCGCGGCCCTACCCGTTCCATCCATGTGCCGAACAGGGCGGCCGACGCGCCCAGCATCGCGAGTGCGATACTGAAAATCCAACCTACGGTCGTCAGCTTCCAATCTCCGGCCACCGATTCGGTTATGCCGATAAGTTTGGTCAGCGGCGCGTTGAATACGGAATAGGCGTAAATCTGCCCGATGGCAAGGTGCACCGCCAATGCTGCGGGCGGTACGAGCCAACGGTTGAAACCCGGCTTGGCAATGCTTGCCTCACGGTCTAAAAACTTCATAACATCCTCTTTCTGTCAGTTGAAAAATAAAATTTCATTTGATCAATGTAACTTATTGAAAATTATAAAAATATTTGGTTGGTTTTTATCCGCCCCAAGATGCCCCGTCTGAAACATTTTGGGTGTACGGAGAGGTTTCTGTTTTTTCCGATAAATTCCTGCGGCTTTTCGCTTCCGGATTCCCGCTTTTGCGGGAATGACGGCAGAGGGGGAGCGGTTTTTCCGATTGAGTTTAAATACAATCAAACAAATCCTGCTGCCCTTGTTCTTTGCTTACGCGCACGTCGGCTTCGCCGTCGGCGAAGGTAATGTGCAGCTTCTGCCCCTGCTTCAAAACATCGGCGTTGCGGATGACTTGTCCGCGTGTGTTTTTGACGACGGAAAAGCCGCGCTCCAGAATGTGCTGCGGCGAAACGGCTTCGAGCAATGCGGCTTGGGCAGCCAGACTTTGGCGGCGACGGGCGAGCAGCTGGCGGAAGGCGTGCGACAAGGTCGTCTGAAAGCGGTCGATGTCTTGCCGGTAAACGGAAACATCAGGACGGTAATGTTGCAGGGCTTGGGTTTGGCGTTCGAAACGGGCAGTGTGGGCGCGGACGTTTTGCGTCATCGAGTAGGATAGGGTTTGCGCCAGTTTGTGAATGTAGGTGCGCTGTTCATTGAGCTTTTGGCGCGGATGACGGATTTGCCGCGCAAGCCAGTCAAGTTTTTGGCTGGCATCGAAATAGCGTTGCTCCAAAACGGTTTTCAGACGGCCTTGCGCTTGGGCGAGACGATGTAGCGATTCTTGGCGGTTGGGACTGACCAGCTCCGCCGCACCGGTCGGCGTGGGCGCGCGCATATCGGCGACGAAGTCGGCGAGCGTGAAATCGGTTTCGTGGCCTACGCCGCTGACGACCGGAATCGTGCAGGCTTCAATGGCGCGCACGACCGGTTCTTCGTTAAACGCCCACAAGTCTTCAATGCTGCCGCCGCCGCGACAGACAATCAATACGTCGCATTCGGCGCGTTGCGATGCGGTTTTAATCGCTTGGGCAATCTGAAATTCGCTGCCCGCGCCTTGAACGGCGGTCGGATAGACGATAACGGGGATTTCGGGCGCGCGGCGATTTAAGGTGGTTACAACATCGCGCAAAGCCGCCGCCGCCAGACTGGTTACGATGCCGATACATTGCGGACGGGCGGGCAAAGGTTTTTTGCGTTCCGCCGCAAACGCGCCTTCCGCCTGCAACTGCGCCTTCAACCGCTCGTAGGCTTCGTAAAGCTGCCCCAAACCTTTGAGCCGCACCTCATTCACGGTAATTTGAAATTCGCCCCGCGCTTCATAAATACTGATTTTTCCTGATACCTCGATATGGTCGCCTTCTTTCAAAGGCTTCGCCAAACGCGCCGCTGCACCTTTGAACATCGCGCAACGCACCTGTGCGCGGCTGTCTTTGAGTGAGAAATAATAATGCCCGCTGGCGGCACGGGTCAGATTGGACACTTCGCCCGCAATCCACAAACCGGCAAGGTGGTTTTCCAAAAGACTTTTGGCAAATGCGTTCAACTCAGAAACGGACAATACGTCAGAATGAAAAAAATCAGACATCGAATCAATCAAATAATAAAAAATATGAATATGTTTAAAAGCCTAAGGCGACATTAGCCCGCCTAAATTGTCAACAATATTATAACACGCGCCATCTTGCCGCCCGACTTTGCCCGTATGACTTTTTTAAGCGGGGAATGGGAAAAATATTCATCAACCTGCCTGCAATCTATTCAAATTGCACCGCCGGCAGGCTATGATGCGGATATTTTCAACAGGAGGAAAAATGGATACGCAGGCAGTTATCACACATATTGTCCGATGGTTGGACGAATACGCCGCTCAGGCAAATGTAAAAGGATTCGTCGTAGGCGTTTCCGGCGGCATCGATTCCGCCGTCGTCTCAGCACTCGCCGCCCGCACCGGCCGCACCACGCTGCTTCTGGATATGCCGATACGCCAACACCCCGACCAGCTTGAGCGGGCAAGGCTGCACATCCGCAATCTGCAACGGCAATATGCCAATGTAAGCGCGCAAACGGTCGATCTGACCGACACCTTCCAGACCTTTGAACAAACCGTCGGCGTTCATCAGACGGTATTTGACAATCAGCCGCTTTCCCTCGCCAACGCCAGAAGCCGCCTGCGTATGCTGACCCTGTACTACTACGGGCAGATACACGGACTGCTGGTTACGGGGACAGGTAATAAAATTGAAGATTTCGGCGTGGGATTTTTTACTAAATACGGCGACGGCGGCGTGGACATCAGTCCGATTGCCGACCTGACCAAAACGCAGGTTTACCGACTTGCCGAAGCATTGGGCGTGGACAAGGCGATTCAAAAAGCTCCGCCGACCGACGGCCTGTGGGATACGGAACGCACCGACGAGGAACAGATGGGCGCAAGCTATCCCGAACTGGAGTGGGCAATGGGCGTGTACGGCACGCGCAAACCCGAAGATTTTGAAGGGCGGCGGCGCGAAGTTTTGGAAATCTATACGCGGCTGCACCGCGCGATGCAGCACAAAATCAACCCGATTCCCGTGTGCCGCATCCCGCCCGAATTGTTGTGCTGAAACGTGGAAATGCCGTCTGAAGCGGAAAACCGTGTTTCAGACGGCATGGAAATATCCGACTCCCGTTCCTTAAGAAGCAAGTACGCGGACAAACAGAATATCGTTTTCCAAATGAATGTGGTCGTTCAAATCCTCCACCATTTCTTTCGCCAGCGCGTAAAGCCGCGTCCAGCTTCCGCAAGCCCCTTCGGGCGCTTGGAAATTGTCGGTCAGCTCTTTGAGCCGTGCGATGGCGCGGTCGTGTTCTTCGTGTTCGTGCATCATCACGCTGATCGGCATCGCCGCACCGCGTCCGACACCCTGATTAATCATCGGAAACAGCATCCTTTCCTCTTTCATCATATGCATCAGCAGTTCGTTCTGCATATAGGCAAGCAGCCCGGCAATTTCCGCCGGAAAGGTATCGGCATGGACTTGGGCCACTTTTTGCGCCAGCGGCACCAATTCTTCAAATTGTGCACGGTGTACATTGTGGTAGCGTTGCAGGATATGATCGACAGTCGCACCAAAGGGAGCAGTTTCCCAAACGGAAAAATCAGTCATCGCAGTGTTCCTTTTATAGGGTTTCGGGTTTGGTTTTGAACATTCATACTTTAAGAATCTATTTAAACGGAGCATACACCGCCCGCGCGTTTCTGTACAGCTTCAAAAACATTCCTTACATTTTGATAATAAAAGTAATTTTCAAAAATAAAATACTGTCCGAACCGTTTTTTAGAATTTGCAAAGGCGATTGGGACGGTACAGAAAAACTATTATCCCGCCCGCCCACTTGAAATTTTTATGCCCAAGCCCTATCCTGCACGCTATCGTGCCAATCCCAACCGAAAAGGAAAAATAATGAGCAGCGAATTAATCGTACACACCGGCGATGCCGCCTTCGAGCAAGATGTTTTGAAATCCGACCTCCCCGTCCTGCTGGACTTTTGGGCTCCGTGGTGCGGCCCCTGCAAAATGATTGCCCCGATTTTGGACGACATCGCCGCCGAATTTGAAGGCCGTCTGAAAGTAGTCAAAATCAACATCGACGACAACGAAGCCACCCCGTCCCGTTTCGGCGTGCGCGGTATTCCGACCCTGATGGTGTTCAAAAACGGCGAAGTCGTGGCTACCAAAGTCGGCGCATTGGCAAAAGGTCAGCTGACCGCCTTTGTCGAAGCCTCCATCGCCTGATAAAGCGCAATCGAAAAGCCGCCGGAAGATTTCGGCGGCTTTTTCGCACCCTTAAGATTTGTGGCGGATTTCCCAGCACCGGTGGATTTTTTTGTTGCGGAAATCCTCGGGAACGGATTGTTTGGAAATGTCTTTTACGGCGTATTGTTCCGATACCGAATCGTCCAAAACGAAGCTGCGCAGGTTGTTGGAAAAGTACAAAATGCCGTCTGAAGCGAGCAGCTTCACCGCGCCGTCAATCAGCTTTTTGTGGTCGCGCTGGATGTCGAGAATGTCGGACATTTTCTTGCTGTTGGAAAAACTGGGCGGATCCATCACAATGAGGTCAAACCGCCTGCCTTCCCCATATGCCGTCTGAAGATATTGGAACACGTCGGCGCGGACAATTTTGTGCCGTTCCATATCGATGCCGTTCAATTCAAAATTGCGCTTCGCCCAATCGAGATACGTATTGGACAAATCGACGGTTTCGCTGGATGCCGCGCCGCCGGTCGCCGCATAGACGGTAAAGCTGCCGGTGTAGGAAAACAGGTTTAAAAACCGTTTGCCCGCCGCCGTTTCGCCGACTTTTTTGCGCGTGTTTCGATGATCCAAAAAAAGCCCCGTATCCAAATACTTATCAAGGTTGACCCAAAACTTGCGGCCGTTTTCGGCAATAACGAAATCGTCGCCCGCCTTTCCGGTTTTCTCGTATTGCTGCAAACCTTTTTGGCGTTCGCGGCGTTTGAGGTGGATTTGTTCGGGTGCAAAACCGGTAACGAAGGCGACGGCTTCCAGCACTTCGGCAAGCCACGCTTCGTATTCTTCGTGCTGCATCAGCCAGCCGGTATCGTATTCCTGAAGGTGGATTTGGTCGCCGTAAACATCGGCGGCAAAGGGAAATTGGGGAATATCGCGGTCGTAAATGCGCCAGGCTTCGATGCCGTTGCGTTTCGCCCATTTCATAAGGTGTTTGATGTTTTTGCCCATGCGGTTGGCAAACGGTGTGATGTCGGTCATTGATTTCAGGCGGAATAAAGTGGAAAACGGCAATTTTACTGTAATTAACGCCCGATTGCTTGACCGTTTCGGGCAAACCCTATACCATCCGCCGCTTATCTTGTCATACGAAGCCATCGCCTTCCAACCTAAACCGCCCTTCCGGGCGCGTTTCTTTTGTTGCTTTGATTTTGCAAAGCGTATCTGTGCAGGTTGCCGTCGATGTAAACCACAAGCGAGCCGCTTGCGACAACCCTGTAACTTCACATTCCCCGTATCGTTACCCTTCCCTGCTTCAGGCCGTCTGAACCTTTCGGACGCGGGCGTTGTTGTCTTCCAAGGATAGCCATGTCTATTAAATTTGCCGATTTGAACCTTGATAAAAACATTTTGTCCGCCGTGAGCAGCGAGGGTTACGAAAGCCCGACACCGATTCAGGCGCAAGCCATTCCGTTTGCTTTGGAAGGCCGCGACATCATGGCTTCGGCGCAAACCGGCTCCGGCAAAACCGCCGCCTTCCTGCTGCCGACGTTGCAGCGGCTGACCAAACGCAGCGAAAAACCGGGCAAAGGCCCGCGCGCGTTGGTGTTAACGCCGACCCGCGAATTGGCGGCGCAAGTCGAGAAAAACGCGCTGGCGTATGCCAAAAATATGCGTTGGTTCCGTACCGTCAGCATCGTCGGCGGTGCATCGTTCGGCTACCAAACCCGTGCTTTGAGCAAACCGGTCGACCTAATTGTCGCCACGCCGGGCCGTCTGATGGACTTGATGCAAAGCGGCAAAGTCGATTTCGCCCGCTTGGAAGTGCTGATTTTGGACGAAGCCGACCGTATGTTGGACATGGGCTTTATCGACGACATCGAAACCATCGTCAAAGCCACCCCGGCCGACCGTCAGACTTTATTGTTCTCCGCCACTTGGGACGGCGCGGTCGGCAAACTGGCGCGCAAACTGACCAAAGACCCTGAAGTCATCGAAGTCGAACGCGTGGACGACCAAGGCAAAATCGAAGAACAACTGCTGTACTGCGACGATATGCGCCACAAAAACCGCCTGCTCGACCACATCCTGCGCGACGCCAACATCGACCAATGCGTGATTTTCACGTCCACCAAAGCCATGACCGAGGTCATCGCGGATGAGTTGTACGAAAAAGGTTTCGCCGCCAACTGCCTGCACGGCGATATGCCGCAAGGCTGGCGCAACCGCACGCTGATGGATTTGCGTAAAGGCCGCTGCAAAATTTTGGTTGCCACCGACGTTGCCGCACGCGGTATCGACGTACCGACCATTACCCACGTCATCAACTACGACCTGCCGAAACAGGCGGAAGACTACGTCCACCGCATCGGCCGTACAGGTCGCGCAGGCCGCACCGGTATCGCGATTACTTTTGCCGAAGTAAACGAATACGTCAAAGTACACAAAATCGAAAAATACATCGGCCGCAAATTGCCTGAGCTGACCATCGAAGGCATGGAACCGACACGCAAACGCAAACCGGCCGGCGGCAAGCCGAAAGGCAAAGGCGGCTGGGGCGATCGTAAATCCGGCGGCCGGCGCGGCGATCATAAACCGGGCAAAGAAGGCTTCGGCGGCAAAACGCGCGGCGAAGGTTTCAAGAAAGAGGGCTTTAAGAAAGATAGTTTCAGAAAAACCGGCGAAGGCTTCAAAGGCAAACGCAAAGCCGGCGATTCTTTTGCAGACAAAAGCGAACGCCGTTACAAAGACCGCTAAGCCCCAACCTGCCGCATAAACCAATGCCGTCTGAAACCGATTTCGGGTTTCAGACGGCATTTTTATATAGTGGATTAACAAAAATCAGGACAAGGCGACGAAGCCGCAGACAGTACAAATAGTACGGAACCGATTCACTTGGTGCTTCAGCACCTTAGAGAATCGTTCTCTTTGAGCTAAGCCGAGGCAACGCCGTACTGGTTTTTGTTAATCCACATTATTCTAAATCAAGGATCTTATCTAAATCAAAGGATTGCTGCCATTCGTTTATGAGGACTTGTATTCAATACAAGTCCTAACATCTTAATCATGGCGCAGCGTATAAGCGTGGATTTGCAGCCCAATCTATACTTTCTGATTCTATTCATTAAGCCATTATGCTTATTCCTCAATCACGGTTTCCACCACCGAATGAATACTTTTAGGCAATTGCAAAAAAGCATTCCAAGCAATTAAAGCAGTTTTAAAAGTATGCAGCGAACAGCTTAAATCAGGCCAGCCGTCTTCTTCATCAAATTCGTTGTTATAGAAAACTACTTTTTCAGCAGAAATATCCCAGCAAAAACCTTGTCCACCTCCTGAATAAACTTCATTGGGATTATTTTCTGCTTGATGGATAAATTCTAAATTTTCATCAATGTCTTTTTGTAGATAAAGGTCTCCTGTTAAAACATAAATTAAGTATTCATATATTCTATCTTTAATTATTTCATTATTTTCTTCATCTAAAAATATACATCTTTTTAATAGTTCTCCATTAAATTCATAAATATCGTAATAAGCTTTAAAAATAGATATCATATCATTTCCTTATCTTCCATAAATTGGATATGCTGTTCCTCTTGGTGTAATAAACCCTTTATAATGTTTCAGCACCGCCCGGCTTTGATACCCAAAGGATTAGGCTGCAATAAAAACCCTTTTCCGCTTTGGTAACGATTGAAATTTATGTAAATTCAAATACCTAGATTCCTTCCTACGCGGGAATGACGCGGAAAGGTTCAGATGCAGGGTGGGCATTCCCGCCCGCCAAATCCCGCCCTTGCATCGGTCGGCAAGAATGCTCGCCCTACGGTTTGACGGTTCGATATGATGCCGTCTGAAAACCCAACGGCGGCATGACAATGCCGCCCTGCCAACGCACCTGGGTCAGAATTGCCATCCCGACATCAAACGCTTGGAAACGAAATGCCGTCTGAAAATCAAACGGCAACATAACAATGCCCCCCCTAACAAATGCAAAAATGCCGTCTGAAAGCCCTTCAGACGGCATTGGCGCGACGGATTTACCGCCTCCTGCCGAAACCGCGCATAGCGGGGCGGCGGTAATTGGCAGGCGGGCGCGTTGTCGGGCGGGAACGCTGCGCCTGCGCCGCCTGTTGTTTTGCACGGAGGCTGCGCGTGTTCAAATCCCTGCTGGTGCGCGCATTGGGATGTGCGGACTGATGGTAGGCTGCACGCGCGCGCCGGGCGACGGGGCTGTCTTGGTTGCCTGCCCGTGTGAATTTGTTTGCCAGCGCGTTGCCGATAAACGCGCCTGCCGCCGCGCCGACCAGGCTTTGCAGCAGCCAGCTTCCTGTCGATTGGTCGTAAATATACTGCTGCCCGTCTTTACCGGTAACGGGTTGCCCGTTGTTGCCGTTTGCCTGTGCTTCGGCAGGAATGGTGTCTTTGACTGCTTCGGGAGTCAGTTGGTAAACCGTATCGTCTGCCTGCTGTGCGAGCTGCTGTTGCAGGGCTTCAATCTGTTTCTGCTGCTGTTCGAGCCGCGCCTGCGTGTCGTCTTGGCAGGCGGTAAGTGCGAATGTTGCGATAAGCGCGGAGGCGATGATTTTTTTCATGTGTGTCCTGTTCGGGTGGAAAATCGGTTTTATTGTATCGCCGTCGGGAATTTTGGCAAGCATTCTGCCGGCAAATCGTGATGTTTACAGGGGCAGGGGGTGCAGTTTGCGGACAAATGCGAGGCTGTTGGCGACGGGGTTGCCTTTGTTTTCGACTTCGTGTTCGGTTTCTACGGTCAGCAGGCGGCGGTTTTTGTGTTTGTTCAGGCTCAATTCGGCTTGCGCGGGTGTGAAAAACAGGCGGTGTTTTTCGGCAAAGCGGCGGGCGCGGCTGTTGGCGGTTTTCAATACTTGCAGCAGCGATACGTCCAGATGGAAGCAGCGCACGCCCAATACGAGAATCCGTGCGGCAAAAAAATCGGCGGCATCGGTAAACTCGGTGGGGCTGCTGCGGCTGAAATCGTGCCGTTCGGCGGCTATCAGGGCGGCAACGGTGCGGATTTGCGGAATCATCGATTCGCTGATGAGTGTGTCGTCCCGCCCTGCATCGAGAAGCATGGGGGAAAAATCCTGCGTATCATCGACAATAATGCTGCAAGTGTGCAGGGTTTCGTTTTGTGCGGCGGTTTGGGGCATTGCATTCATGGTCATTTTCCTGATTCTGTCGTGTGTTGCCGAATCGGGCGACCTGTGTGAAGGTAACAAAAAAGCCGCCCTGTTCCGAGCGGCCTGTTTTGCGTATGGGATGGATTTCAAGCAAGCGCAAAAAAGTACCGCACGTCTGTGTGGTACCAATAGCAGTAAGCGGTTGTAAACATTTTGCCTTGCATGATGAAATGCCGTCTGAAGATAAAAATATTGGGGAGAGTCTAAATCAAAACGCTGCCGCGCCTCAAGCACTTTATCGAAATTTTTTTGATTTTTCATCTATCCTATTGAAAATATTTTGGTTTATTTTTACCGCTACCCGATATTGTCGGCAATTTCCCTTTATCCGCCTTGAAAAACGGTGCATAATCCCGAGCAAAACCGCAATCAGGAGCAATTATGCAAAATTATCTGACCCCCAATTTCGCCTTTGCCCCGATGATTCCCGAACGCGCTTCAGGCAGCCGCGTTTGGGATACGGAAGGGCGTAAATATATTGATTTTTCAGGCGGCATCGCCGTTAACGCGCTGGGACACTGCCACCCTGCCCTTGCCGATGCTTTAAACGAGCAGATGCACAAGCTGTGGCACATTTCCAATATCTATACGACGCGTCCGGCGCAGGAATTGGCGCAAAAATTGGTTGCAAACAGCTTTGCCGACAAGGTTTTTTTCTGCAACTCGGGCGCGGAAGCAAATGAGGCGGCGTTGAAGCTGGCAAGGAAATATGCGCGCGACCGTTTCGGCGGAGGTAAAAGCGAAATCGTCGCCTGTATCAACAGTTTCCACGGACGCACGCTGTTTACCGTGTCCGTCGGCGGCCAGCCGAAATACAGCAAGGATTATGCACCGCTGCCGCAAGGCGTTACGCACGTTCCGTTCAACGATATTGCCGCTCTGGAAGCTGCCGTCGGCGAACAGACCTGCGCGGTCATCATCGAGCCGATACAGGGCGAAAGCGGCATCCTGCCCGCCACTGCGGAATATTTGCAAACCGCGCGCCGTCTGTGCGACCGGCACAATGCATTGTTGATTTTGGACGAAGTTCAAACCGGTATGGGGCATACGGGCAGGCTGTTTGCCTATGAACATTACGGCGTTGTTCCCGATATTTTGAGTTCGGCAAAAGCCTTGGGCTGCGGTTTTCCGATCGGCGCGATGCTGGCGGAGGAAGAGGTTGCCGCCGCCTTCCAACCGGGTACGCACGGCTCGACTTTCGGCGGCAACCCGATGGCGTGTGCGGTCGGCAGCCGCGCATTCGACATCATCAATGCGCCCGAAACTTTAAACCATGTCCGTGAACAGGGGCGGAAACTTCAGACGGCATTGCTGGATTTGGGCAGGAAAACGGGCTTGTTCTCACAGGTTCGCGGGATGGGGCTGCTGCTCGGCTGCGTGTTGGACGCGCCTTATTGCGGACGCGCATCCGAAATAACCGCCGCCGCGTTGAAACACGGCGTGATGATTTTGGTTGCGGGTGCGGACGTATTGCGTTTCGCGCCTTCGCTGCTGTTGAACGATGAAGATATGGCGGAAGGTTTGGCGCGTCTGGAAAACGCGCTGGCGGAATTTGCCGCCGCAAACCGCCCCTAGGTAGAAAGCAGATGCCGTCTGAAGGCGGGAAGGCTTCAGACGGCATCAGAAACAAAAAACCGCTTCGGAAACGTGGTTCGGCGTTCCGAAGCGGTTTTGTTTGCCATCAGGACTCGAACACCAATTCCGGTTCCCTGCCCTCTTCAATGACTGCCTTGCCGACCACCACTTTTTTCAAGCCTTGCAAATCAGGCAGGCGGTACATGGTATCCAACAGACAGCGTTCGACGATGGACCGCAGGCCGCGCGCGCCGGTTTTGCGTTCCATTGCCTGCCGCGCGATGGAACGCAATGCGCCTTCTTCAAACTCCAGTTCGACATTTTCCATGCCGAACAAGGCTTGATACTGCTTGACCAAGGCGTTTTTCGGCTCGGTTAAAATATTAATCAGCGCGTCCTCATCCAGTTCTTCTAGTGTTGCAATCACGGGCAAACGTCCGATCAATTCAGGAATCAGACCGAATTTGATCAAATCTTCCGGTTCGACGATGCCGAACAGCTTGGTAATGTCGGCATCCTCGTCCTTGCTGTGAACGGACGCACCGAAACCGATACCGCCTTTCTCGGTGCGCTGGCGAATCACTTTTTCCAAGCCTGCAAACGCGCCGCCGCAGATAAACAGGATGTTGGTGGTATCGACGTTGATAAATTCCTGATTTGGATGCTTGCGGCCGCCTTGGGGCGGAACACTTGCCACCGTACCTTCAATCAGTTTCAGCAAGGCTTGCTGCACACCTTCGCCGGATACGTCGCGGGTAATCGACGGGTTGTCGCTTTTGCGTGAAATTTTATCGATTTCGTCGATATAGACGATGCCGCGCTGGGCTTTTTCGACATCGAAATCACATTTACCCAAAAGCTTGGTAATAATTTGCTCGACGTCTTCACCGACATAACCTGCCTCGGTCAGCGTGGTTGCGTCCGCCATCACGAACGGTACGTCCAGTTTGCGCGCCAAAGATTGCGCCAGCAGGGTTTTACCCGAACCGGTCGGGCCGATAAGCAGGATGTTGGATTTCGACAATTCGACATTACCGCCGACTTTAGGATGGCGCAGGCGTTTGTAATGGTTGTACACCGACACCGCCAAGGCTTTCTTGGCTTGTTCCTGACCGATAACGTGGTCGTTGAGGTTGGCGACGATTTCGGCGGGCGTGGGCAGCTTGCCGGATTCCTCCGGCTCCCCTCCGGCACTTTCCGGAGGCGTGCCATCATTTCCGTCTTCATGCAATATTTCAATACAGTTTGAGACGCATTCGTCGCAGATAAAGGCGTTTTCGCCCTCAATCAAATGTTTGACGTGTGATTTGGATTTTCCGCAAAAGGAACAGGTACGGTTTTCGTTGGACATGGCTTTCTTTACAATGTATGCGTTGCAGAAACGGCACGCGCCGTTCGGGTTGCCAAGTATAATAACTATATCCGTGCTTATCAATATAAAAGAATAGCATACATCTCAAGAATCAATTCTCTCGACTAAGATGTATATACCAACCATTTTTTATAGGACGATATAACTCTATATTTGCAGAATATCTTTGAGCAACTTGATCCAAATCTTCCTCCGTAATTCTTTCTACGATATACATTTCAGTGCTGGGATCTAAGGCAACCTCTTTATCGTAGTTCTTTATATGATCCTCAAGATTTGGAGTATAGACATACTCCTTGTACCCTCCGCTGATAGAAACACCCCATGTATGAAAGAGCAAGCATACTTCTGATATCCCATCATACTGTATACTAATAATATCCAGTCTCTTGATTAAAGAGTCCAATTCCTTTTTATCTTTAGATGAAATAACATAGGCTGTACTATCTGTTTCGTCATAAGGGGGATAATGAAATCCATCGTACTTAACAGAAATTTTTCTCAATCTCTCAAATTCAGACTCGTAGAGATTGAAATGCTCTAACATTTGATGATCTGACGACACATTATTTCTTGTACACCCAAAAAGCAAAAAAATGAATGTAATTAAAAAGAATATTAATAATTTAGGCATTTCTTGATATTTACAGGTTTGTTATCTTAATAAGATTTATAGATTTCATCTAAGATAACTTGAGCCGTTAAAAAAGAAGGAGTTCCTCCATATCTATTATATAGTCTGAAACCTATTTTGATAGCTTCATTATATCTATAAAGGAAATTTTAAAGTACACCCATAATGGAAAAAATGTTTTATCAAATTAGCGACCCCACACAAAATGTTCCCGAAGGAGATGACAGTTGGATAGATCAATTGAAACAAGAGAATATAATGTGCGATTGTGGAAATATCATTAAACATACAGCAATTGATGTCTTTCTAAATGAAAAAATAAAAAAAAGTTTTGCTCCAATTACCTACACAAGAGGTACATTTATTGGAATGTTACATAAAGATATTGTTTCATTACTGGGCATTCAAAATATTGAGAATGTATATTTTGTAGGAAAGGTTTATGATGTAAACAAAACTGTATCCAAAGAATACATTTCAGTTGTTCCAAAATTTAGAATTTATATAAGGGGAGGGAAAGAATCAACTTGTAGTATATGTGAAAAGTGCGGAGTCGTTTTATATTTTCCTTTGCCATTAAATAGTTGGTATATTGTGGATAAATCTATCCCAAATCTCACTTTCTTTCCAAGCGCTTTAACAGGTATTATTGTGAATGACGAAATTTTAAAACAAATAAAAAAATCAGGAATTAAAAGAATTGGATATGAAAAATTGCCAGTATTAAAAGAAGCAATTGATGGTCACAATAGTTGTTTTGGGGCTTTGCCACCGGAATAATGACCTTTTCGGCAAAATCAAGAGTACTCGCAATGTCTTAGTTCCCTCAATATCACTCGCATCATCAAAAGCTGCTAAAAAATCTGCATCCCAAAGTTCTCTAATCCGATTTTGAATGTATTGAGAAACCCATGCCCCCAAATTTCGATTATTATCTTTCAACTGTACTACTCCTGCCTCGGCTGTTAACTCCCATTCTGTAAACCCAACCGCTTTTCCGATAAAACCATAGTGTATATTTAGACCACAAATCATAGAAAAACAAGAAATGTTTATTCTTATCACAAGACCAATGTTTATACCCTTGAAGTCTTTGTATTGCCTTCTTGTGATCCCAAGGACATCCTGCCGCGTATTACCTTAAAATCCCGCCGATTCGGTTATAATACGCCCCTTCGCAACCGCCCCGGCGGCAGAAATGCCGTCTGAAACCAAATCTGAGGATATTCATGAAAAAACCCCAACGCGGCTACGCCCGCCAAGACCGTGTCAAAGAACAAATTATGCGCGAGCTTGCCAAACTCGTCCGTACCGGACTGAAAGACCCGCGCGCCGGCTTCATCACCATCAACGAAGTCGAAGTTACCCGCGATTACAGCCACGCCACCGTGTTCTACACCGTTTTGAACCAAGATACGCGCGAAATTACGGAAGAAGTGCTGGAACACGCACGCGGACACCTCCGCAGCGAATTGGCCAAACGCATCAAGCTGTTCAAAATCCCCGAGCTGCATTTCAAATACGACGAATCCTTGGAACGCGGTATGAACCTGTCCGCCCTTATCGACCAAGTGGCGGCGGAAAAACCGGTTGAAGACTGATACTGCCAGAATGAACAATCTGATTCCCGAACATTTAGCCGCCTATGCACATAGTGATAGCCTGCAAATTGAAGGCAGGCATCGTTGCTTTTCATTATCCTGCCAAGGTAGAGATACTTTCCACATCCGTTACTACGGAGAGCCTTTTGACGGATTGATTACCGATACTGATAAGGCGCCGGTAAAAATTGTGGCGGTAGAAGCTGTAAGCGGCGATGAAATCGTACTGTTTGATGGCGCGGAACATGGCTATAACGCTATGTTTTGCGACAAATATAGCCCAAATCAAAAGCAAAACAGAATGTTAACTGATTTGGATGAGTATGCTTACCGGGTTCTGATCCATCTTTATTACAATATAGACTACGAAGATGAATATGAAGATTTCGTCAATTTTGAAGGACAAGTCCCCTTAATTGATGGCCGAATCATTAGTTTTGACTCATTAAAACGAAATGGCTTTGATGCAATCAGCGTTGATCTAATTGATGAAAAACACTCTGTTCGTGAATTATTGAATGAAGAATTAAGCTGACACACAGGCCGTCTGAACCCTTTCAGACGGTCTGAACATTAATATTCCCTAATTGATATGACCAATAAACCCGCCAAACGCCCGGTCAACGGCGTTCTTCTTCTCGACAAACCCGAAGGCCTTTCCAGCAACACCGCCCTGCAAAAAGCGCGGCGTTTGTTTCATGCCGAAAAAGCAGGGCATACCGGCGTGCTCGATCCTTTGGCAACCGGACTTTTGCCCGTCTGCTTCGGCGAAGCGGCCAAGTTCGCCCAATACCTGCTGGATGCCGACAAAGCCTACACCGCCACGCTGAAACTCGGCGAAGCCAGCAGCACGGGCGACGCCGAAGGCGAAATCATCGCCACCGCACGCGCCGATATTTCTTTAGCCGAATTTCAGACGGCATGCCAAGCCCTGACGGGCGACATCCGCCAAGTGCCGCCGATGTTTTCCGCCCTCAAACACGAAGGCAAACCGCTGTACGAATACGCGCGCAAAGGCATCGTCATCGAACGCAAGCCGCGCGACATCACCGTTTACGCCATTGATATTACCGAGTTTGACGCGCCCAAAGCCGTGATAAACGTACGTTGCAGCAAAGGCACCTACATCCGCACCCTCAGCGAAGACATCGCCAAACACATCGGCACGTTCGCCCACCTGACCGCCCTGCGCCGCACCGAAACCGCAGGCTTTACCATCACCCAAAGCCACACGCTCGAAGCCTTGGCAAACTTGGACGAAACAGAACGCGACAGCTTGCTGCTACCCTGCGACGTATTGGTTTCACACTTCCCCCAAACCGTTTTAAACGATTATGCCGTCCATATGCTCCAATGCGGGCAAAGGCCGCGTTTCGAGGAAGACCTACCTTCCGATACGCCGGTACGCGTTTACACTGAAACCGGAGAATTTGTCGGTTTAGCAGAATATCAAAAGGAAATATGCCGTCTGAAAGCCTTGCGCCTGATGAATACTGCGGTATCCGCCGCCTGAACGGCGGTTAAAAATACGGGCTGTGTTTGAATAATGTGTTGATATTTCCGTAAAATCACGACACACTCGGACACTCGCCCCGCTTATCGCAACTTTGCGAACGCCCCCCGGAAACAGCAAAGACATCAAAGAATTGATTTTATTAGAATTTATTTGCAAAGCCATTTGCCGTTACACAAGAATGGTACATTAAAATGACTGATGAGGATTTATAACGATGAAGACAGACATTCAAGCCGAATTAACCCAAGCCCTGCTATCACACGAAAAAGTATGGGCGAACGAAGAAAAAACCATTTTAGCCAAAAACATTCTGTTGGATTTGGTGGAAAAAACCGACCCGGCCATTATCGGTTTGTTATTGAATAATGATGAGTTAAAACGCCATTTCTTTGTGGAAGTGAATGGTGTTTTGGTATTTAAATTGCAGGATTTTCGTTTTTTCTTGGACAAACACAGCGTCAATAATTCCTACACAAAATACGCCAACCGCATTGGTTTGACGGACGGCAACCGCTTTTTGAAAGACAATTCGGATATTGTGTTGGATTTTCCGTTTAAAGATTGCGTATTGAATGGCGGGCAAAGCACCGAAGAAGGCGAAGAGATTTATTTTAAACGCAATAATAGTCAGCCAGCCAGCCAGCCAGCCAGCCAGCCAGCCAGCCAGCCAGCCAGCCAGCCAATTATACACCAAATTAACCCGAAAAAGACAAGAAATCTTTTTTAATCAAACGCTTGCTTTTGATGAAATCGATCGGCTTTTTGACGCAAAAGCATTCTCAAAATTCTCCCGCTACACCACAGACGGCAAACAAGCCGTTGGCGAAATCAAACGTAGTTCAGACGGCACACCCGCTGAAAATCTCATTATCAAAGGCAATAATCTGATTGCCCTGCACTCGCTTGCCAAGCAGTTTAGGGGCAAAGTGAAGTTGATTTATATTGACCCGCCATATAACACGGGCAATGACGGTTTCAAATACAACGACAAATTTAATCACTCCACTTGGCTGACTTTTATGAAAAACCGTCTAGAAATCGCCAAAGAGCTGCTTATGGAAGACGGTTCGATTTTTGTGTCAATTGACGACAACGAACAGGCATATTTGAAAATTTTAATGGATGAAGTTTTCGGAAATGAAAATTTCATCTGCAATTTTATTTGGGAAAAAAAGACAGGTGCGTCCGATGCCAAACAGATAGCGACTATTACAGAGTTTGTCTTATGTTACTCAAAGAACTTTAAAACAGTTAAATTAAATAAAAATACGTCTTCTTATGATACAGAGAGATACAAATTAAGTGATAAGTTTGAACAGGAAAGAGGCAAATATTATATCGACAATTTAGATAGAGGAGGATTGCAGTATAGTGACAGTTTGAATTTTGCAATCCAATGTCCAGATGGCACTTTTACGTATCCGAATGGCAGGACTGAATTTGTCAATGATGGCTGGATATGGAAATGGAGTAAAAATAAAATTGATTGGGCAATAACAAACGGTTTTTTGGAGTTTAGAAAATCAAAGTCTAAAAAATCTGGATGGAGTGTATGTTATAAAAACTATATGTTGGTTGATAACGAAAACAAGCCGATAGAACGTTCTGCTCCCTATAAGAACTTAATACAGGATATCTTAAATACACATGCGACAGATGAATTGAAAAAACTGTTCGGCAGCAAAGTTTTTACTACTCCAAAACCTGAGAGCTTATTGCAGTATCTTATTCAAATCGCCACATCCGAATCCGACATCGTCCTAGACTACCATTTAGGCAGTGGCACAACCGCTGTCGTTGCTCATAAAATGAACCGCCAATATATCGGCATTGAACAAATGGATTATATTGAAACACTTGCCGTTGAACGCTTAAAAAAAGTGATTGATGGCGAGCAAGGCGGTATTTCCAAAGCCGTGAATTGGCAAGGTGGTAGCGAGTTTGTTTATGCCGAACTTGCCCCATTTAACGAAACCGCAAAACAACAAATTTTGGCTTGCGAAGATTCAGACGGCATCAAAACGCTGTTTGAAGGTTTATGCGAACGCTATTTCTTGAAATACAACGTCAGCATAAATGAATTTAGTCAAATCATTCAAGAGCCTGAATTTCAATCCTTGGCATTAGACGAATAAAAACAAATGGTGCTTGAAATGTTGGATTTAAATCAAATGTATGTTTCATTATCCGAAATGGACGACGAGCAATTTGCAGATTGCCTGAACGATGATGATAAAGCCTTAAGCCGTGCGTTCTATCAAGCGGAGAAAAAAGATGGCGAATAATAAAATTTTGTTTGAAGTGATTGAAAACCGCAAAACTGTGTATTTGGAAGACGGAGATGATGAAAAATTCAGGCTGCCTGAATTTGTAGAACGCAATTTAAAATATCCGTTTTTTGAATGGCAAAAATCGGCTTTAGAAAATTTTGTGATTTTTGACCGTACTTCAAAATTAAAGGATTTTCCCGACATCAAAAACCGCCCTACCCATTTGCTGTTCAATATGGCAACCGGTGCCGGCAAAACGATGATGATGGCAGCCTTGATTCTGTATTATTTTGAAAAAGGGTATCGGCATTTTTTGTTTTTTGTGAATCAAAACAATATTGTGGATAAAACGGAAAATAATTTTATTGACCCAACGCACGCAAAATTTTTATTTACCGAGAAGATTTTGCAAGGTAATAATGTAATTCCTATTCGCAAAGTGGAAACGTTTAGCCAATATTCAGACGGCATTGAAATTAAATTTACCAGCATTCAAAAGCTGTATAACGATATTCACACCGAACGGGAAAACCAAACCACATTGGTGGATTTGCACGGTTTGAACCTTGTAATGCTGGGCGATGAAGCGCACCATTTAAACGCGCAAACCAAAGGCAAAAAACAAGGCGAGTTGGATTTGGAAGTGGAATTAAGAGCCAATGCAGGCAATGCCGAAATTGAACGAAAAGGCTGGGAGCATATGGTTTTGGAATTGTTGCTCAATAAAAATGGCAATCCCGGCCAAAATGTGCTGTTGGAATTTACCGCCACGCTGCCTGAAAATGCTGACGTGCAACAAAAATACGCGGATAAAATCATCACAAAATTTGGGTTAAAAGAATTTTTGCAAAAAGGTTATACCAAAGAAATCAATTTGGTATCCAGTACGCTGGGTAAGAAAGAGCGGGTGTTGCACGCTTTATTGTTTGCTTGGTATCGCCATCAAATTGCGTTGAAATATGACATTGCCAATTTTAAGCCTGTGATGTTGTTTAGAAGTAAGACGATTGATGAATCAAAAGCGGATTATTCGGCATTTTTAAATTGGGCGGAAAATGTACAGGCGGATGATTTTTCGTTTTTAACGACATTTTCAACAAGCTTAAACGATAGCGATAACGCCAACGAACAAGGCAAAACCCGCACCGAACAAGCCCTAAAATTTATGCAGGAAAATGGCTTTGAGTTTGCACATTTGGCAAATTGGGTGAAACAAAATTATCAAAAACACAATGTCATTATTACCAACTCCGAAACCAACAAAACCAAAACCGAAAAAACCGACAGCGAAACCGAAAAATTGCTAAACAATTTGGAAGCGGCTGATAATCCAATCCGCGCCATTTTTACGGTGGATAGATTAACCGAAGGTTGGGACGTTTTAAATTTGTTTGATATTGTGCGTTTGTATGAAGGGCAAAACGGCGGAGGTTCAAATAAAAAATCAGGCAAAACGGCTGCCGCCACCGTATCGGAAAAGCAGTTGATCGGTCGCGGCGTGCGTTATTTTCCATTTGCGTTTGAAGATAAACAGCCGAATAAACGCAAATTTGACAACGACATGCAACACGAATTGCGTATTTTGGAAGAATTGTTTTATTACACGCACGATGAGCAATCCCGCTATATTTCAGAACTGAAAAACGAGTTGCGAAAAGACGGTTATTTGCCTGAAAAAGACGGTGATAAGGTATTGGCAACATTTAAACTCAAATCTGAATTTGCCGATAATAAGGATTTTAGAGAATTGTTAATTTGGGCAAATAAAAAAATCCCCAACCCAAACGCCAAAAGCAATAATGCATACAGCCTGCAAGCCAATCCGCAAACGCTTTCATTCCAAGTTCACGGTAATCAACTGTTGCAGGAAACGCAATTTACAGCCGATGAAAATGATGAAACCGCCCGACAAATCGGCACACAAAATAATTTTACTCAAACCATAAAAATGAGTGAAATGGAGCGGCATATTTTCAATAAAGCATTACATATCAAAGGGAAAAACAGTCAATCTTTATTCCATTTTGACCGCCTGCAAAGCAAACTCGACATTCAAAATCGCAATGAATTGCAAAATAAATTGTTGAAAGACTGGCAGATTGAATTTTTGGGATTAGGGCAAGATAAACAGGTTCGCCCGGATGATAAACTTGCAGGCTGCCTGACAATCTTGGAAATGGTTGAAAAACACCTCAATGAAAGTGATATACCGTTTATCGGTACAAAAGAATTTACGCCTAAGAAATTGGGGGAAATTTTCGGCACGCCAAAACAAAAATGGGTCAAAAAAGATGATGTAAAAACGACTATTGCCACGCAAAATGATTGGTATGTGATGGATAATTTTGCTGGAACGAGTTTGGAAGAAGCGTTAATTCAATTTATTTCAGAGCGTTTGGGCGATTTGAAATCTAAATATGACGTTCATTTAATCCGCAATGAAGAAGTGTTTAAATTGAATAACTTTGCCGATGGTGAAGGATTTATGCCGGACTTTGTTTTATTGCTGAAAGATAAACAAAAATCTTCTTCCGACAGCGTGGACGGCTTTTTGCATTACCAAATTTTCATTGAACCGAAAGGCGGGCATTTAGTGGAAAATGATTCGTGGAAAGCAGCTTTTTTAGAGGCAATCACAGTGGAATATGGGAAGGATAAAATCCTGCAAAAAGATACACCGCATTATCGTTTGATCGGTTTACCGTTTTTTACTGATCATCAGAAAAATGGACAATTTGCGGAGTCATTCCCTTTAGGTGCGGCATCGCTTGAAAAATGAAGTAGTGCATTGCCGGCAGCCCCGTTTGACAAAACTTCCTTTACAAAAGGGCGTTTCGTCAAATATTTAATCAACACATTATTAAAATACAGCCAAATTTTAATGCCGTCCGAACCCTGTGTTCAGACGGCATCATATTTTTCAGTATCTAAACCGTTTCCCTACCCCAATCTTTACCCCTTAAAATCGAGGCATCGACATCTTGAATATCGCAGTGTCCTGTAAACGCCATAGATATATCCATTTCTTTATACAGGATTTCCAACGCACGGGTTACGCCTTCTTCACCATACGCACCCAAACCATACAGAAACGCCCGGCCTATCATCGTACCTTTCGCGCCCAAAGCCCATGCTTTGAGGATGTCCTGACCGCTGCGGATGCCGCTGTCCATCCAAACTTCGATGTCGCTGCCGACTGCGCTGACGATGTCGGGCAAGGCTTTGATGGCAGACACGGTATCGTCGAGCTGGCGGCCGCCGTGGTTGGAAACAACCAATGCGTCCGCACCGCTTTTCGCTGCTTTTTCCGCGTCTTCGGGTTCCATAATGCCTTTGATAATCAGCTTGCCGCCCCACAAATCTTTAATGCGTGCAACGTCGTCCCAGCTCAGGCGCGGGTCGAATTGTTCGGAAGTCCAAGAAGACAGCGAAGACAAATCGCCGACGTTTTTGGCGTGTCCGACGATATTGCGGAACGTTCGGCGTTCCGTGTTCAGCATTTTCATGCACCATTCGGGCTTGGTCGCCAGATTGATTAAATTGGCGATGGTCGGTTTCGGCGGCGCGGACAGGCCGTTTTTGATGTCTTTGTGGCGTTGACCCAAAACCTGCAAATCGGCGGTCAATACCAACGCCGAACATTTGGCATCTTTCGCGCGCTTAATCAGGTTTTCCATAAACTCGCGGTCGCGCATCACATAAAGCTGAAACCAAAACGGCGCGCTGGTGTTTTCGGCAACGTCTTCAATCGAACAAATGGACATGGTGGACAACGTAAACGGAATACCGAACTTCTCCGCCGCACGCGCCGCCAAAATTTCGCCGTCTGCGTGAGCCATACCGGTAAAGCCCGTCGGCGCAATCGCTACCGGCATTTTCACATCCTGCCCGATCATTTTGGTTTCGAGGCTGCGTCCCTCCATATTGACCAATACCTTTTGTCGGAAGCGGATATCTTTGAAATCCGAAGTATTTTCCCGATAAGTCGTTTCCGTCCACGAACCTGAATCGATGTAATCGTAAAACATACGCGGCATTTTGCGCTTGGCAACGCGGCGCAAGTCTTCGATGCAGGTTATTTTGCTCAAATCACGTTTCATCTTGTTTTTCCCTGTTTGACAGCCTGATGGAATATGCCGTCTGAAACCGCTTGAGCCTTCAGACGGCATTTCAGGCAATACCCAAATAAATCACTAAGATTTAGATAATCTATATCAATATCAAAAATAAATCAAATCGTTTTAAAGCCGCTTGCCGGCAAAACACCCCAACCGCCGCTCCTCAAAAAACATAATCGACTGATTCAAAAAATAAAACAAATAAAGCAAAATCAGACTATACCGCCATTTAAACAAACAATCGGCAACAGATCCCCCATACTTGACTGAAACACTCAGATATTGGACAATTCCGCCCACTATAAAAAAGCGACACGGGCAACCACCACCATGAGACTGACCACCAAAGGGCGTTTCGCCGTTACCGCTATGCTGGATTTGGCGATGAACGCGCAAACCGGCGCCGTCAAACTCAGTGCCATCAGCGAACGCCAAAATATATCCCTCTCCTATCTCGAGCAATTGTTCGGCAAACTCCGCCGCGCCGGACTGGTTGAAAGCCTGCGCGGGCCCGGCGGCGGCTACATCCTCGCCGCCCCTCCCGCACAAATCAACATCGCCCAAATCATTTCCGCCGCCGAAGACCGGCTGGACGCGACCCAATGCGGCAGCAAAGCCAACTGCCACCACGGCGCGCCCTGCCTGACGCACGACCTTTGGGAGAATTTAAACAAAACCATCAACGACTACCTCGGCAGCGTTACCCTGCAAAGCATCATCGAACAGAAAAACAACGGCGACGGCAGCCGCGTCGTCCAATTTACACACATCCATTAAATAACACCCGAAAAAGAAAGAGCAAACCATGACCGTCAAAACCCCCGTTTACCTCGACTACGCCGCCACCACACCCGTTGACAAACGCGTTGCCGAAAAAATGATTCCCTATCTGACCGAAACCTTCGGCAACCCTGCCTCCAACAGCCACGCATTCGGCTGGGAAGCAGAAGAGGCCGTCGAAAAAGCCCGCGCCGACATCGCCGCCCTGATTAATGCCGACCCCAAAGAAATCATCTTCACCAGCGGCGCGACCGAGTCCGACAACCTCGCCATCAAAGGTGCGGCAAACTTCTACAAAACCAAAGGCAAACACCTCATCACTGTCAAAACCGAACACAAAGCCGTGCTCGACACGATGCGCGAACTCGAACGCCAAGGTTTCGAAGTAACCTACCTTGGCGTGCAGGAAAACGGCCTGATTGACTTGGAAGAACTCAAAGCCGCCATCCGCGACGACACCATCCTGATTTCCGTAATGTGGGTAAACAACGAAATCGGCGTGGTGCAAGACATTCCCGCCATCGGCGAAATCTGCCGCGAACGCAAAATCGTCTTCCACGTCGATGCCGCCCAAGCCTGCGGCAAAGTGCCTGTCGATGTCGAAGCCGCCAAAATCGACCTGCTCTCGATGTCCGCGCACAAAGTGTACGGCCCCAAAGGCATCGGCGCGCTGTACGTCCGCCGCAAACCCCGCGTCCGCCTCGAAGCCCAAATGCACGGCGGCGGCCACGAACGCGGCTTCCGCAGCGGCACCCTGCCGACCCACCAAATCGTCGGCATGGGCGAAGCCTTCCGCATCGCCAAAGAAGAACTCGAGCAAGATATGGCGCACTACCGCAAACTGCGCGACATCTTCCTCAAAGGCATTGAAGGTATCGAAGAAGTCTACATCAACGGCGACCTCGAACACCGTGCTCCGAACAACCTGAACGTCAGCTTCAATTTCGTCGAAGGTGAAAGCCTGATTATGGCGGTGAAAGAACTCGCCGTATCCAGCGGCTCCGCCTGCACCTCCGCCTCGCTCGAACCCAGTTACGTCCTGCGCGCATTGGGCAGAAATGACGAATTGGCGCACTCGTCCCTGCGCATCACCTTCGGCCGCATGACCACCGAAGAAGAAGTGCAATTCGCCGCCGAACTGATTAAATCCAAAATCGGCAAACTGCGCGAACTGTCGCCGCTGTGGGAAATGTTCAAAGACGGGATTGATTTGAACTCGATTGAATGGGCGGCGCATTAAGATTGATGTCAAACAAAGGCTGTCTGAGAAAGTGAGTCTAATTTTTGAATACAGTAAAACACTTTTTATAGACAGTCTTGTAAGCTATTTTCATAGAAAGAATACCATGAAAGTTAAAATTATTAATTTGCCAAATGGTTATAAACGTATTATTTATGGAAAATATTTTGAACAATTTGACTTAGATTATAAACAAGATTTAGACGTATTAAAAAAAGATATTGAATTTGCTTTATCTGTTATTGAATACAATCGATCTATATTCAAAAAATTCTCTTCCTTATTTAAGAATAAAAACATTTTTGTTTATCAAGGAGGGCATCATCTTGATATTATTGATCGTGATAAAGGAAGTTTGGAATGGTTAACTATTGAAGATCATTGGACAAAAGATGTTGATGATATCACTGGTTCATGGAAAATGGAGAATTTAGAAATTAGCCGACAAACTCAATATGCAATGCAACTTCTAAAGATTGGTAAAACAAATATTGAGAAAGAAATAAGAAAAATTAAACAAAGGTTCTAAAAAAATGAGTAAATACGGTGGTGAAGACATAATCTATATGAATGATGGTGTATTCAGAAATAAATTAGCCATTCAAGATCCACTTAAATTAGAAAAGGTCGAAAGAGACATTTCTGCTATTTCCGCCCAAAATCTGCTTTTGCAACCCATTACAGGCAATTTCGATTTGGCGCATTTACAGACCATTCATCGCGAACTGTTTGGCAATGTTTATGATTGGGCAGGAGAAATCCGGCGAATTGATATTTCCAAAGGTAATACTCGATTTGCCAATTTTGCTTTTATCGAAAACGAAAGCCGTAAACTTTTGGAGAAGCTGCAAAGCGAAAACTATTTGCGGGGGTTGGATAAAGATAAATTCGCCGAGCGTGTGGCCTATTATTTGGGCGAGTTGAACGTCCTACATCCTTTTCGTGAAGGAAACGGCAGAACATTGCGCCTGTTTATGACACAATTGGCAATGAAAAACGGTTTGCAGATACATTGGCAAAATATCTCTGCCGAACAAATGATTCAAGCCTCTATTCAGGCATACCATGCCGATAGCAGTTTATTGGCACGATTAATTTTAGACAATTTAGAACAATCGTCTTTTTCAGACGACTAAAACATCAACAAACCACGATATTTTAAGCAAGCGTAGGTTGGGTTGGAAACCCAACAAGCCTATTAAAGCACCTGAAACGTTGGGTTTAATAACCCAACCTACCTATAAATAAAAAAGGTCGTCTGAAAACCCTATAAAGACCTTTTCAGACGGTCTAAAAGCCACCACATTAAAATCAAGGATACAACCCATGAACGAACAAGAACTTGACCTCGACAATCTCGACAACCTGCTTGAAGATTTTGACGGCGTTACCGTGGAAGGTGGCGTCGATTCGGAAAACGACGACGGCTGCGAAGGCGGTGCGTGCAAAATCTAACTCAGGCCGTCTGAAAACAGGCAAACAAACCACTTAAATCATCAAAAAACATTAAGGAAACCACATCATGGCATACAGCGATAAAGTAATCGACCACTACGAAAACCCACGCAACGTCGGCACTTTCGACAAGAACGATGAGTCCGTCGGCACCGGCATGGTCGGCGCGCCCGCCTGCGGCGACGTGATGCGCCTGCAAATCAAAGTGAACGATGAAGGCATCATCGAAGATGCGAAATTCAAAACTTACGGCTGCGGTTCCGCCATCGCTTCGTCCAGCCTGATTACCGAGTGGGTCAAAGGCAAAAGCTTGGATGACGCGCTGGCAATCAAAAACAGCGAAATCGCCGAAGAGTTAGAATTGCCGCCAGTAAAAATCCACTGCTCCATTTTGGCGGAAGATGCGGTAAAGGCAGCCGTTGCCGACTACCGCAAACGTCAGGAAAACAGATAAACCCCTTCAGACGGCATCGTCCCGCAATGCCGTCTGAACCGCCCGCCGCTTCGGTTCTTTCCGGGGCGGCTCAACAAGGAAGAAATATGATTACCCTTACCGAGAATGCCGCAAAACACATCAATGACTATCTCGCCAAACGCGGCAAAGGCTTGGGCGTACGCTTGGGCGTGAAAACCAGCGGCTGCTCGGGTATGGCGTACAACCTTGAATTTGTCGATGAAGCGAACGAGGACGACCTGATTTTCGAAGAACACGGCGCGCGCATTTATATCGATCCGAAAAGCTTGGTTTATTTGGACGGCACGCAAGTCGACTACACCAAAGAAGGTTTGCAGGAAGGTTTCAAATTTGAAAACCCGAATGTCAAAGACTCCTGCGGCTGCGGCGAGAGCTTCCACGTTTAAGGCATAAAAATGGCGGGACCGTATCAAAACCGTCCCGCCATTTTTTCGCTTCCTGCCTGTTGTAGCTGCCTTTTCCTTTTCTTTTCCGTTCCACCTTGTGCCGGAACAAATCGGATTTCACTAAGGCTTTTAAAGCATTGTCGCGTATTTTACCTTTATTGTGCTGCACTTTACCGCCCATATTCAGTCCTTTTGTTTAAGAAACAGCAGATTATAAGGCAAAATTGGACTTCTGCCGAACATTTCACATTCATTATCCCGCCATGTCTCAATATTTCACACTCTTCCAACTTGAACCCTCTTTCGATATCGACACCGAAAACTTGGAACAAACCTACCGCGCCTTAGCTGCCCGTTTCCATCCCGATAAATTCGCTTCAGCTTCCGCTTTCGAGCAAAAGCAGGCAGTGATGATGTCTTCCACCATCAACGATGCCTACCGTACCTTGAAAAATCCCATCGACCGCGCCGCGTACCTGTTGAAAACATCGGGTATCGATGCCGATGCGCCGGAACACACCTCTTTCGCCCCCGAATTCCTTATGCAGCAAATGGAATGGCGCGAAACGCTGATGGAGGCACGGACAGGTAACGACCTTGAATCCTTGAAAAATCTCGACAACGAAATCCGTGCCGAACAAGAAAAACTGCTCTGTGACCTGAAACAGTCATTTGCCCGCAACGACTACGACACCGCCGCACAACAAGTCCGCCAAGGCAGGTTTCTCGACAAACTCCGCAACGAAATTTCCTCAGCATTATAATCCGCACCGTGTTTCAGACGGCATACCCGCTTCATACGCCATGCCGTCTGAACATAGCGGCTACCTGTCCACAACAGACAAAAGCCGTGGAGGAACATCCAAAAAATAACATTTTTGCGGGAGGCAATGCCGAACCTCCGCCTGCATCCGTTTTTTAATGACATGCGCCAGCGTTTCGGCATTGCCCCCATTCTATCCTTCGAAACATTACCAATCAGATAAGTCAGGTAATTTTATACCTTTCCCATTCATTGCATTCAATTCCTACATTACAACACTCCACAAATTAGGACAATCATCACCGAAATTAAAACATATCCATTCATTTCGTGTTGAGAGTGATTTTTTTGTTTCCTCAAATTTGGTAAATGATTTGTAAAAGAAATAAAATCTAATTCACTATCTTGCATATAATACACAATCAACCAAAACCATTCCGATTTGCTTAATTCATAAAATGCTTTGTAAAATTCGGATTTATCAAAATATGGGTTTAATTGTATATAGCTTTTGATAGTACGAGAAACTGTTATTGTATCTGTTGGCATATTTGCCTCATACAATTTAATTTCATATTCTCCTTTTCCAACTAAAAAATCAAAAATTTCGTCCTGTGCAATAGCTTTTTGCAGTTTTTCTGTATTATTCATAATGTTTTTGTTATTATTACATCTGTTACTCTAATAGGGTCTACTACCGGCAGAAAAACCCTCTTCTGGCGGTATGCCAAAATCGGCATCAGCTTCGGCAAAGACCGTCCCGAAAGCACACATACCTGCACATCAAACTTTTTCAATCCGCCCATTTTTCCTCCTCGCATTCCCATCCGACAATATACCGTCTTCATCCACCTGTTCCTCCAAATCGAAAAACGCCAATACGTCCCACCAATCACCGTCATCGGCACGATACGCCATCTTCCCCTCCGTCCCGTTTTCCTATGGAAAGGATTATGCCCCAATGCCGTCTGAAATGCCGCCTGTACAAATTTGTGGAAGCCGGACGCTTCCCGCCACATTTTTCCCGTGCCTTTCAGACGGCATATCCGGCCGCCGCACCGTTCCGCGTCAAAATATGCTAAAATAAGCAACAATTTTTTGCCATACGAAACATTGAAACCATGACCGACGCAACCATCCGCCACGACCACAAATTCGCCCTCGAAACCCTGCCCGTCAGCCTTGAAGACGAGATGCGAAAAAGCTATCTCGACTACGCCATGAGCGTGATTGTCGGGCGCGCGCTGCCGGACGTGCGCGACGGTCTCAAACCCGTACACCGCCGCGTGCTTTACGCCATGCACGAGCTGAAAAACAACTGGAACGCCGCCTACAAAAAATCGGCGCGCATCGTCGGCGATGTCATCGGTAAATACCATCCGCACGGCGATTCTGCGGTTTACGACACCATCGTGCGCATGGCGCAAGATTTTTCGATGCGCTACGTCTTAATCGACGGTCAGGGCAACTTCGGCTCGGTTGACGGCGACGGCGCAGCAGCGATGCGTTATACCGAAATCCGCATGGCGAAAATCGCCCACGAAATGCTGGCGGACATCGAAGAAGAAACCGTCAATTTCGGCCCGAACTACGACGGCAGCGAACATGAACCGCTGGTGTTGCCGACCCGCTTTCCCGCGCTGTTGGTCAACGGCTCGTCCGGTATCGCCGTCGGTATGGCGACCAACATTCCGCCGCACAACCTCACCGACACCATCAACGCCTGTCTGCGCCTTTTAGACGAACCTGAAACCGAAATCGACGAATTGATCAACATCCTCCAAGCCCCCGATTTCCCGACCGGCGCAACCATCTACGGCTTGAGCGGCGTGCGCGAAGGCTATAAAACCGGCCGCGGCCGCGTCGTCATGCGCGGTAAAACCCATATCGAACCCATAGGCAAAAACGGCGAACGCGAAGCCATCGTCATCGACGAAATCCCATATCAGGTGAACAAAGCCAAGCTGGTGGAAAAAATCGGCGAACTGGTGCGCGAAAAAACGTTGGAAGGCGTATCCGACCTGCGCGACGAATCCGACAAATCCGGTATGCGCGTCGTTATCGAATTGAAACGCAACGAAAACGCCGAAGTCGTTTTAAACCAACTCTACAAACTCACCCAGCTTCAAGACAGCTTCGGCATCAATATGGTTGCCTTGGTTGACGGTCAGCCGCGCCTGTTGAACCTGAAACAGATTCTGGCGGAATTCCTGCGCCACCGTCGCGAAGTCGTTACCCGCCGCACCCTGTTCCGCCTGAAAAAAGCGCGTCATGAAGGGCATATCGCCGAAGGTAAAGCCGTCGCCCTGTCCAATATCGACGAGATGATTCGCCTCATCAAAGAATCTGCCGACGCACCTGAAGCCAAAGAAAAACTGCTGTCCCGCGCATGGCGCAGCGGTTTGGTGGAAGACATGTTGAGCCGTACCGACCTCGACCTGCGCATGGCGCGCCCCGAAGGTCTGCCCGCCAACCTCGGCTTGCAGGAACAAGGCTATTATCTGAGCGAAATTCAGGCCGACGCCATCCTGCGCATGAGCCTGCGCAACCTGACCGGTCTCGACCAAGAAGAAATCGTCGGCGACTACAAAAACATTATGGCAAAAGTCATCGACTTTTTGGACATTTTGGCGAAACCGGAACGCATCACCCAAATCATCCGCGAAGAATTGGAAGAAACCAAAACCAATTTCGGCGACGAACGCCGCAGCGAAATCAACCCGTTCGGCGGCGACATTGCCGATGAAGACCTGATTCCGCAACGCGAAATGGTCGTTACCCTGACCCACGGCGGCTACATCAAAACCCAGCCGACCACCGACTATCAGGCGCAGCGTCGCGGCGGGCGCGGCAAACAGGCGGCAGCCACCAAAGACGAAGACTTCATCGAAACCCTGTTTGTTGCGAACACGCATGACTATCTGATGTGTTTCACCAACCTCGGCAAGTGCCACTGGATCAAGGTTTACAAGCTGCCCGAAGGCGGACGAAACAGCCGCGGCCGTCCGATTAACAACGTCATCCAGTTGGGAGAAGGCGAAAAAGTCAGTGCCATCCTCGCTGTCCGCGAATTTCCCGAAGACCAATACGTCTTCTTCGCCACCGCACAAGGCATGGTGAAAAAAGTCCAACTTTCCGCCTTTAAAAACGTCCGCGCCCAAGGCATCAAAGCCATCGCGCTCAAAGAAGGCGACTACCTCGTCGGTGCCGCTCAAACCGGCGGCTCAGACGACATCATGCTGTTCTCCAACTTGGGCAAGGCCATCCGTTTCAACGAATACTGGGAAAAATCAGGTAACGACGAAGCGGAAGATGCCGACATCGAAACCGAGATTTCAGACGGCATCGAAGACGAAACCGCCGACAACGAAAACACCCTGCCAAGCGGCAAACACGGTGTGCGTCCGTCCGGTCGCGGCAGCGGCGGCTTACGCGGTATGCGCCTGCCTGCCGACGGCAAAATCGTCAGCCTGATTACTTTCGCCCCCGAAGCCGCTCAAAGCGATTTGCAAGTGCTGACCGCCACTGCCAACGGCTACGGCAAACGTACCCCGATTGCCGATTACAGCCGCAAAAACAAAGGCGGGCAAGGCAATATTGCCATCAACACCGGCGAGCGCAACGGCGATTTGGTCGCCGCAACCTTGGTCGGCGAAACCGATGACCTGATGCTGATTACCAGCGGCGGCGTGCTTATCCGCACCAAAGTCGGACAAATCCGCGAAACCGGCCGCGCAGCAGCAGGCGTGAAACTGATTAACTTGGACGAAGGCGAAACCTTGGTATCGCTGGAACGTGTTGCCGAAGAAGAATCCGAATCCGACCCCTCCGACGCTTCTGTAATTTCCGGTGTAACCGAACCGGAAGCCGGGAACTGAAAATCATCTCCCGATGCCGTCTGAAGATCCAGACGGCATTTATTTTATCCCTCATCCGTCATCCGGCTTCTCACAATATAGCGGATTAACAAAAATCAGGACAAGGCGACGAAGCCGCAGACAGTACAAATAGTACGGAACCGATTCACTTGGTGCTTCAGCACCTTAGAGAATTGTTCTCTTTGAGCTAAGGCGAGGCAATGCCGTACCGGTTTTTGTTAATCCACTATAAAATTTGAAAACAGCTTCCCAACTTTAACTTATCAAAAGCATATTGCATCCTTTTTAAAGATTATAGAAAACAATATATTAATAAAAAATGGACGGTCAAATCCGTTAAAAGCGGCTACGGTGTACACGACATTTATGCCAACTGGCAGCCTTTGGGCAAAAACAATATGAACGTCAACTTTGCCGTCAACAACATCGGCAACAAAAAATACCGTTCGCACAGCCAACGCTTCCCCGACGGCGACGGGCGCGTACCGTTCTACGAACACGGCAGAGAGTTTGTCTTCGGTTTGAACTACCGCTTCTAAGCTGCCGTTTTAAAGAAATGCCGTCTGAAGACCCTTTCAGACGGCATAGGTTGAAAATGCGGCACACCCAAATAAAAAGGGCGGCAAATCGCCGCCCTTCCCTTCAAACCTTCCGCCTATCCCAAACAGCAGACAGGCGGGAAAGTCTTTTACCACTGATAGCCGACAGATGCGGAAGCACCGAAATGGCCGCGCGAATTGCCGGAAGCCGTGCCCTTGATAATCCAATTTCCGCCGTCGGAAATACTGGAGTAGCCGATAGCATAACCTGCTTCGCCGCGATAAGTGCCGCCGCCGATCGCCATCATACTCTTGCCGGGCAAATAGGCCTGAACCAAACCTGCGGTTGCAATCGCTTGGGCGATACCCGCGCGCGCGTTGCCGTCCACATTGTCGATGCGGTTGTTCAAGTCTTGCGCCACGCCTTTGAGTTGTGCAACGTTTGTAACATCCCCCTCTTTAACACCCGGGGCGATATTTGTAATGCGGACGGGTTTGTTGGCATCCTTGCTGCCGACATTCAACGCGCCATCGTCATCCACGCTCAAAGTGGGCGCATCCGCCCCCGTACCAAGCGAAACGCTGGAAAACTGCGGGGTCATCGAAGTGGCGATGCCGATATTTTTACCGTTGCGGGTAATCTCGATGTTGTTGCCGGCATCAATGTTGACGGTTTCATCCATCTTTACCTTGCTCGGCGAAACATTACCGCTGATGACTTTGCCCGAAGAACCTGCAACCGCTTTGGAATCCAAATTCCAACCGCTGTTTTGCAGCTGATCGACGTTGACGGCATCGTCTGGTTTCTGACCCCAGGCAACATTGGTAATGACCGTGCCGCCGATGCCTTTGTCCAAACCGTTGTCTTTCAGGTATTTGTCTTTTGCTTCAACCCGTGCGACTTCTGCTGCGGCTTTTTGAGCGGCTTCGATAACAGCTTGAGGCTGACCTTTCAGCTCTTTGGCAATCTTGTCGGCAGCATCTTTGGCATATTGGTCCTGCTGCTTGGACAATGCGTCTTTCTGATCGGCAGTCAGCGCGGCATCGTCGGAACGTTTCGCAAGCGGCGTATAACGGTCGCCCTTGTTCTCAGGATCCATGCTGGCAGACTGGCGGACTTTCGCCGGATCGACTTTAGGCTGGGTCTTGTCGGCAGTACCGTCGGCTTTGCTGAGATACCAGTTGCCGTCTGCATCTTTAACCACTTTATTGCCGTTTTCATCGACAGCGGAAATCTGGCTTATCGGCAACTCGGCATCTACTCTGATGTAGGTGTTGGTTACGGTCTTACCGTCTTTGTCGACTTCCTCAACCGTTGCCGCTTTAACGACGGTATTGTTGCCGTTGGCAAAGTGTACATTGTCGTCAGGATTCACTTTTTCCGGCTTGCCCGCATCCAGCGCGTATTTGCTGTCGCCGAATGCCGCATCCGCTTTGGCTTTTTCTGCCAATCCGACGTTCCAGCCGGATTTGTTGATTGCATTGGCGACCGTGTTGCCGGTTACAAAGCCCGAGCCGCCATTGTCTGCCGATTTAATATCCGCAGCGGGAATTTCCGTCTTCGTCTTCGGTTTCCCGTTTTCATCGCGCTCATAGTATTTGCCGTCGATGATGACCGCATCGACTTTCGAGCCGTCGTTTTTGGTTATCTCGACTTTGTTGGTAACCTTGCCTTCTTTGGCAGACACGGTAATCACGCGTGTGCCGTCGGCGGCGGTGCTTCCGCGCACCTCGATACCGTTGTCGCCTTTGAAGTCCACTTTGTCGGCGTTCTTCACAACATCGGTATAACCGTTGCCGTCTTTGGTCGATACCACCCAGCCCATATTTTGCAAATCGCCTACGGTTGCGGCGGCGTTTTTGTTGACCGGAGCGGCATTTGCACCTGCCAAATCGATCAGTTTTTCCGTTTTCGACTCTGCCGGCGTACCGTCCGCCTTTTTATCGCCGTTCGGTTTGGTGCTGACTTCGCTTGTATTCAACACCGATGCCACGCCGACAAGTTGGGCCGGTTTGCCGTCTGAAGAGATTTTCAGTGCCGTTGCCGGTTCTTTTCCTGTTTCGTTGTTGCCTGCGTTTACGGCTTTTTCCGTCGTCAGGCTGACCGGTTTTTTGCCGTCTTCATCTTTACCGATTTTCACAGTTGCAAACTCAACGTCGTCTTTGGTCGCATAGGTCACTTTACCGCCCGCATCCTGTTTCACGGTCAGGTTTTTACCCGCAACCATTTCAACGGTTTTTCCCGGGTTGATGACTTCGTCGCCTGTCGATGCGGCATCTTTCTTGCCCTCGGCAGTGGCGGAAGTCTTCAGCGTAAAGCCCGACTCGTTAATGGCTTTTGCCACATTCTGCGCCGTCACGCCTTTATTTTGCTCTTTCGCCAAATCGGCTTCCGCCTTTGCCAATGCGGTTTTTTTCGCCTCATCCGCCGGATTCGCGTCCGCATCGGCTTTCGCCGCCTTCACAGCATCTTCCAATGTTTTCAAATCGGGCGCACTGATTTTGCCGTTTGACGCGGTCAAATCCGCCGTATCCACATCCACCTTCACCCGGCTTTCCGCGCCGTCGGTTTCGATGCTGACCGTCGTACCTTTGCCGTTTACAAAGTTTACGGTGTCATACGCCCTGACAAAATCAACCTCGCTTCCGTTGCCCTTCAAGTTCCAACCGCTGTTTAACACGTCGCCCACGGTGGCGGCGTTGTTCGCATTCACATTGCCGTCCGCCGTGCCGATTTTCGGGGCGGATTGCGATTTACTTGCCGGTTTGCCGGTCGGATCGGCGGCATCCGCCGTGTTGCGGGTTTCAGGGAGGTTTGATTTGACATTCGACAAGGTGGTCGGAGATGTCGTGCCTTTCGCGCCGTTGACCGAAACGATTACGTCGTCTGCCGGCACTTCGTCTCCCGTACCGTCGGCATTCGGATAAAACTTGGTTTCCGTCGTGCCGTCATTTTTAGTTACGGTTTTCGGATAGACTTTTGTTCCGTCTTTCTTGGTATATTCCACCGGTTTGACCGAATTGTTCGTCGCAAGCTGGTGATCCACGCCCACTGTAATGGTGCGGACATTGCCCTCTGTTTTACCGGAAACGATAACGCCCGACGCACCTACGAATTTCACTTCTTCGGCATTTTTTACCTGCGCGTTGTAAGCCTCAGCGAGATTGTCTGTTTTCTTATCGGCAGAAAGCACCCAGCCCATACCGCGCAAGTCGCCCACAGTGGCGGCGGTATTGTCGCCGACCGCCGGAGTGCCTGTAGTCGGTTTGCTTAAATCAACCAAGCCTGTTTTTGGCGTATCTTTGTTGTCAACTTGCGGATAAGTCGCTAAACCGCTAGTTACGCCTGTAATACTCACCGGTTGAGCCGCACCACCTGCCGCATCGGATTTGCTTAAGTTCAAACCGTTTGCGGTCGGCGCGATATTGACGGTGTTGCCGCCTTGAACCAGTTTCAATCCTTCAAACTCGGGCGTTTCCACAGTGGCAAAGGTAAATTTGCCGCCTTCGCGTTTGACGCGCAGGTTTTTGCCCGCTGTCAGCGTCAACGCGTCGCCCGCGCCCATCGCCTCACCATTGTCGTTGGTGGTTTTATCCGTATCGCCGACAGTGGCGGTCTGGTCGTTGTCCGCCTTCGCATACCATTTCGCGCTGTTGACGGCATTGGCGACGCTTTCCACCGTGGCGAGCTTGCCTCCGTCGCCGTCTTTGGCTTTAAGCTGCCCTTTTTTCTTGCCGTCTGCATCGGCAGTTACGGCTTCGGTTTTGCCCGTTACGGCTGTAACTTTGCCGCCGTCCACTTTGATGGTCGTGCCGTCGGCTTTGACATCATATTTCACGCTGACGGTATCGGGGTTGCCGTCCTTGCCTTGCGTAACTTCCACATTGGCAACCGTGCCGTTGCCGTTTTCGTAATTGACGGCATCGCCCGGATTGATTAATTGGGTTTTGTTTGTGTCGGTTGCCGCCACGCCGTCGATTTTGGTCGCATTGGTTTTCCATCCCGACTGATTGATGGCGTTTGCCACATCGCCGGTTTTTGCCACTTTGTCCCCTGCTTTAGGGTCGGTGTCTGCCTGATTGTTTGTACCGACGACAACCTTGCCGCCCGCCGTCGTGATGCTGCCGGCGTCGTTTTTGGCGGTAATGGTAACGACTGCGCCTTTGCCGCCTTCTTTTTCGGTAACGGTAACATCCGTCGTCGCCTTATTGCCGCTGACAAAGTCCACGGTATCGTAGGTGCGGACGAAATCGACGTTTTCGACATTGCCGCCCGCCTGTTTCGCGCCCCGGATGTTCCAGCCGCTGTTTAACACGTCGCCTACGGTTGCCGCGTTACTATTATTAAGCGTTGTCGGTTTGTCTGCTTCAGTTGTCGGCGCGGTCGTACCGGTTTTCGCGCCGTCAAGGTTGCCGGCTACGCTGGTAATCGCATTGCCGCCGTTGTCTAAGCCGTTTTCGGTCAGACTAACATTCGGTTTTTGCTCACCGCCGGTCGTCGGCGCAGCGGGCGTAATGGTAATGCCGTCTGAACTGATTTTCACCGTCGGTTTGCCGTCGGCTTTGAACTCGGCGGAGGTCAGGTTAATTAATTCCGGATTCAAGCTGTAAGTTACTTTACCGTCCGCTTCCTGTTTCACGGTTAAGTTTTTACCTGCAACCATTTCAACGGTTTTGCCCGGTTTGATAACTTCGCTGCCTGTCGATTTGTCATCTTTCTTACCGTCGGCAGCAGCGGAAGTCTTCAGCGTAAAGCCGGAATTGTTAATCATATCCGCAACGTTTTTAGCCGTGGCAACGCCTTTGTCATCCAAAGCCTTATTTAATGCCGTTTCGGCATCTTTGACTTTTTTCTCAGCCTCTTTCTTCTGTTCATCTGTCGCATTTTTAGGCAATGCGGCCAACTCGTCTTTTGCAACTTTTAATGCGTCTTGAAGTTTGGAATCAGTTGAGGGCGCAATCACAGAACCGTCGGCGCTTGAAACCAGCTTGGCAGTTTTAACATCAGGCACTTCCACATCAACGGTAATGGTGCGTACGCCGTTCTCGGTTTTACCCGATACTTTGGCTGCGTTTTTGCCGACGAATTTCACTTCGTCTGCATTTTTTACCACATCTAAATATGCACCTTTTGCACCCGTCGTTTCATCTGACGAAACTTTCCAGCCCATATTCGCCAAATCGCGCACGGTGGCGGCAGAGTTTAAAACATTGTCTGCCAATGCCGTCTGATTATGTGCCGTACCCAAATTAACCAATTTTGGTTGGGTTGTCGGTGCGGTGCCGTCCGGCGCGCTTGTAACCGTTGTCGTATTCAACACCGAACCCACGCCTGTAATTTGCGTCGGTTTCGCATCCTTACCCGTGCCGCTGCTGATATTCAACGCGGTCGTCGGGGCTTTTCCTGTCTGATTATTATCGGCAGTTGTTGCCGCTTCGGTTGTTAAGCTGACCGGTTTTTTACCCGTTGCAGCATCATCCTTACCCACTTTTACCGTAGTAAATTCAACATTATCTTTTGTCGAGAATGTGAATTTACTTCCATTTTGAGCAATCTTGATGTTTTTATCCGCTTCAAATGTAACGGTTTCGCCTGGTTTCACAAGTTGCGCTGCTTCGCCTGACACCTCTCCATTTTCAGTTTTAGCAGCAATGGCATTCCAACCCGCCTTGTTGATGGCTTCAGTGACATTTTCTACCGTCGCAATCTGTTTGCCCGCATCAGCTTTTGCTTTATTTGCAGCTTCAAGTTTTGTTTGTGCCGCTTGCTGTGCAGTAGCATCCCCGGCCTCGGTCGCTTCAGCCAATTCCTTGGTCGCTTCTGCAATCGCTTTATCTAATGCAGTTGTTGCCTTACCCGTTGATTCCGTTGCAATATCGCCCGTATTTACTTTCACGCCATCTGTACCAACGGTAATTGTGCTATCCGCTGGTTTTACAGAAATAGTATTGTTTGCCGTATCTTTCTGTAAACCATTGCCAACGTTCACGTCGTATTTGACGTTTACGTTGCCAGTTTCTTTGCCTGCCTTGTCAGTATCTTTAGTCACAGTTACGGTTGTGCCACTACCATCCAAGAAATTCACTTGCTCGCTTGGATTGATGGTGTCAACTTCAGTTTTGTTATTTCCTGCAACTTTCCAACCGCTTGCTTTTAATTGGCTTACGTTTACAGCATCGTTGTCATCGCTACCGTTAGCGACGTTGGTAATTTTGGTCGGGCTTGTGCCATCTGCTCCAGTGACTTTTAAATTATCACCATCGTTGGTGATTTTCGGACCGTTGTTGCCGAATTGGACGCTGGTAAATTCAGGCGTGTCGGTGGTGGCAAATTCAAAGTTGTTGGCGGTATGGCTGACCGTCAGGTTTTTGCCTGCTTTGAAGGTAACCGTGTCGCCGGCTTTCACATTGTCTGCTACATCCGTTGTTACACCATTACCTGAAGCCGCCGCTTTCCAATAGGCATCATTAATCGCACTTGCTACAGTTTCTGCTGTTGCAAATGTATTGCCTGTTCCTTCTGCTTTAACCTTACCTGCATTAGCTGTATCGGCTTTGATTGTCGTGGTGTTTACACTGTATTTCACTGTCGAGGTTTGACCATCCTTGCTTTCAACAGACGCAGTTGTACCATCACCGTCCACAAAATCCACAGTATCGTAGGCTTTTACAAAGTCAACCGCTGTGCCCTTGCCTTTCAAGTTCCAACCTGCATTTAATACGTCACCCACGGTAGCGGCATTGTTTGGATTGACATAATCTGTGCCTTTCATATTCGTTGTATTTGGCACTGCTTGAGTTTTCGTGGCATTACTTGGCGCAGCTGCTGTATTTGCAGTGTCGCTATTTTTAGTAGCAGGAAGATTAGATTTCACATTAGAAATCGCATTGCCGCCGTTGTTCAAGCCGTTTTCGGTCAACGAAACCGGATTCTTACCTGTAGTTGCCGGAGTAATGGTTACACCGCTGTTGGTCAGTTTGGTGGTCGGCGCATTTGTGCCTGTGCCTTTAAACTCTGCCGATGTCAACCCTCTTAAAATCGGATTGAGCGAGTAGGTAAAGTTCGTACCTGCCTGTTTGATTATCAGGTTGTCGCCCGCTTTAAAGGTTACGCTGCCGCCCGCGCTGATTTTTTCGGTAGTTTGGGTATGACCGGACGTTGCGAAGCTGCCGCCGTCGGTGTCGGACGTAATGCTCCACGCGGCATTGTTGACGGCATTTGCCACCGCATCAACTGTTGCCAGTTTGCCTTTATCTGCTTTAACAGGACGCACTTGACCCGCTTTTTCATCAGTACCTTTATTAGTATCTGTAACCGTTTCGGTCGAGCCTGTCACCGCCTTCACTTTGCCATCATTGCCGACAGTGATTGTTGTACCGTCGGTATCAACCGCAACTTTGTTGTTATCAGCCGCATCAATTTTGAGGCCTTTACCCGTATTAACCTTAATACCGTCTGCACCAACAGTCACACCATCGCCTGCTTTGGCTTTGATTTTGTTGGTCGTAGCATCTTTTTCTAAACCATCACCAAGGTTTACACTGTATTTGATTGTGCTGGTTTTATTGTCTGTATTTTCAACAGATACACTTGTGCCGTCGCCGTCGATAAAGTTAACGGTATCATAGGCGGCAACAAAATCTTTTGCCGCGCCTTTTTCTTGGATGTTCCAGCCGCTGTTTAACACGTCGCCCACAGTTGCCGCGTTGGTTTCGGTCAGGGCGTTCGGTTTCGTTGCCGAAGTTGTCGGCGCGTCCGTACCGCTTTTCGCGCCGTTAAGGTTGCCCGCCACGTGGGTAATCGCATTGCCGCCGTTGTTCAAGCCGTTTTCAGTCAGACTAACATTCGGTTTTTGCTTACCGCCGGTCGTCGGCGCAGCGGGCGTAATGGTAATGCCGTCTGAACTGATGTTCACCGTCGGTTTGCCGTCGGCTTTAAACTCTGCGCTGGTCAGGTTGGTTAATACAGGGTTCAGGCTGTAGGCAAAATCGGCTTTTTTGACTTTCTTTTTAACTGTTTTGGTTTTGTCAAAATCATCCTGAACTTCAATTTCAACTTCGGTTTCATCACGGTCTAACTTCAAGTTGTTGCCGACTTGGAGTTGGACTTTATCTTGCGAACGGATTGCGGTTTCATAAGCCTTATCCGCGGAATCTGTATTTGCTTTTTTAGATGTGAATACACCCGAAGAATCAGCTACCACATTACCGCTTGTGTTAAAACCTGCTGCAATTTTTTTGGTGATGGAGTTTAACTGGGAGCCGTTGATGGCATCGGTAGAATCTTCCGCCACGCGACCGGCCGCCACGTTTTTTAATTGACGTTCTGCGCCGGAGCTACCGAAAGACACCACGTCGCCTTCAGAGGTGTTAGTGCCGCCCGCCCATTTAAATGTATAAGCAATATCCTTTGAGTCATCGGAAACAATATTGCCTTCGCTGTCGTAGTTCACACTTAATTGGCGTGTTCCCAACAGTTCGGTTGTAGAACCCGTACCGATTGCCACCGCATTTTGAAGGGTTGCATGCGCCCCTGTACCCAATGCCAAAGAACCGATAACATCGGCACGCGCACTTGTACCGATGGCTGTTGCCAAATTACCTTTGGCTAAAGAATGCACCCCTAGAGAAGTAGAAGCATGACCGTTTTTATTTTCAGCCTTGCTAAAGTCAAGACTGGATACGTCCATAGCGTGCCCGGTCAGCTCTTGAAAGGCTGCTGCAACGGTACCTGTTGTCGTCTTAGTCGCCGCGAAAGTATAATGGCGGGTAACATCTTTACCATTAATTTTCTCAACTACATCTTTTGCAATTACACCACCTTCTTCATTTACGCCAATGGCTTTTTCAAAAGTTGTGGATTGTTTAGAGGCCGATTCAACATTCGCCCCGCCAATCATAATAGAGGAATCGCCTTGCGCATTAGTGCCCAAGCCGATTGCCAATGCACCTTCTTTACCGGTTGCCTTAGCTTTATAACCGATTGCCACATCGCCTTCTTTTGCCAAAGAAGCCGTACCTGCCGCTACTGCATACTTACCATCGGCAAAAGATCCCATACCAATTGCTACCGCTGCTTCTGCATTAGCTTGAACTTGTGAACCTGCACCAATGGCTGTTGCACCAAATGCACCTTTACGCACCAAAGCATTCGTACCAAGTGCTGTTCCCAATGGTGTGCTTGAGTGAGCTTGTGCCCCTAATACTACTGATCCATCTTGTGCATAAGTCGCTTTAAATGTGGTATCTAACCTGGTACCAACAAGATCATTATAAGTCGCACTAATTGTTTTATCAGATATTTCTGCATCTTGATTATGGTCTATTGTGTCTGTAACAGCAAAATTTTCTTTGGTTGATTTGTAATATTTTTTATTTGCAAATTGAGTAATATCATTTCCACCTAAAGCAACAGCACCATGACCTGCAATAGTTTGGGCGCCTATTGCCACAGATTGGTCCCCTATAGCACGTGCATTACGACCTAAGGCTGTGCCTTCATTAATATTTACATTTGTGTATCCGTTAGTACCACCTGCTATTTTTTGATAATCTGCAACATTTTTAACACCAAACGCTTTTTTCAGCACTTCATCATTATTATCAACATCTGTAGCATTCTGCACAGGCATACCATTATTATCTAACTTTCTAAATCCTGCTCCGGCACCGGCCCCTACTGCAACAGAAGAGTTTACAGAGCGTCCATCAGTTTGATTTACCCCTGTATAAGCACCAGTACCAATAGCTACACCGCCTGCATCATTACCATTAAGATTTTTCCCAGCATTGTTAGTTCCCGACATAGCACCATAACCAATGGCAATACTATGACCTTGACCTTGATCTCGAGTTTCAGCTTCTTTACCGAAAGCAATATCATTAGCTTTATTTGCTTTACTGGAGTTACCAAAAGCCATTGCAAAATTAGCACCGGTATTTGTTTTACTGCCATATCCTATGGCATAACTATCGTCACCTAGCGCGTTCGATCCAGCTCCCAATGCTACAGATGAAGGACCACTTGCTATTGTGTTATAACCTAAAGCAAGACTATTATTATGCCTTGCAGCAGAGTTATACCCTATAGAAATAGATCTAGGATAACTTGCATTGCTTCCCCATCCAATGGCATAACTATTCTCGCCTGTAGCTTTCGCTTTATTTCCCAATGCCACAGATTGCTTACCACTTGCTTCAGCATCCTTACCGATAGCTACAGCAGTATCGGATGTTGCTTTTGAGTCTTTACCAACAGCAATAGAGTCGCTACCTGTTGCAGTAGCCATCCCTTTTGTTGAATTAATCTGAATCAACCCATTTGCAGCAGTCTCAGCAGCCGCATAAGCCGCACTACCGCTTAATAGCGACAAGGCGATGGCTGAAGATTTAATAAGGTTCGCTGAAGAGCCGGACACACTTTTTTTGGCACTCGATGAGCTTTGTTTTTTGTGTGCTTTGGTTAATTCGGATACTGCCACCCAAGATTGGGTTGCCTGGCTGTAAATGACACGGAAAATTTTGTTCATTGATTCTCTCTGCTTGCAATACGCCGCCCGCGCTTTTGACGTTTCCGGCCGCCGGACGGCAAACGGCCATACACAATTATTGACAATCCCATTGTATTGCGAAAGTCAGTCTAGGAGAATCAATCTAATTGTCAACATTCCCTTATGATCAAAGGGATTACACTTTTTTACGCAAATTCGGGGGGGGGGGGGGATTTTTGAATGTTTTTGAGGAAAATTTACTTTGGGACAATAAAAAAAAAAAAGCCGTTTCGAATCTGTGCAACAGGGCTTGGCGGGCTGAAAGG
>POWY01000003.1 GCA_003044455.1 Neisseria bergeri
AAGGCAGCGACTATCCCGACCCCACGGGCGCAAGGGACGAATACACCTATCACGTCAATGGCACAGCCCGCAGCATCAAACTCAATCCGACCGACACCCGCAGCATCCGGCAACGCATATCCGACAATTACAGCAACCTCGGCAGCAATTTCTCCGACCGCGCCGATGAAGCCAACAGAAAAATGTTCGAGCACAATGCCAAGCTCGACCGCTGGGGCAACAGCATGGAGTTTGTCAACGGCATCGCCGCCGGAGCACTCAACCCCTTTATCAGCGCGGGCGAAGCCGTTGACCAGTGGATGCAGGAAAACCCCAATGCCGCCGAAACCGTCGAAGCCCTGGTCAACGTCCTGCCGTTTGCCAAAGTCAAAAACCTGACAAAGGCGGCAAAAGCAGCCAAAGCCGCGAAGTTGGCAAAGGCGGCAAAACCGGGGAAGGCTGCGGTTAGCGGGGATTTCTCAGCCGCCACACAAGCCAAATACAAGCAATATGGGGATGCGCATTCTGCCAATGCCCAATCGGCATTAGCTAAGAAATTGTCAGGTTTGGAAGGTGCTCAAAATAGTGCATCTAGGACAAAAACTTTACCTGATGGGAGAATCAGGTATTATGAAGCTGAGCGATTTGCTAGAACCGAGGGAAAAACGAGGGGTAATAGCTTTGTTACAGAATATAATCCTAAAACAGGCAGTACCCGACAATGGATGGAAAGTTATGATCATAGCGGGAACGTAACTATGGTTCATCCTAAATCAATTAACGGACAAAGTGTAACCTCTCAGCATTATCCACCAACAAAACAGGAATTAGATTCGTGGAAAAAATAACTCAACAATACGCATATTCTGAACTACTCAGATTGTTCAATCAAAACGCTTCGGATGAAAAAATTGCGAATCTTGCTTTTGATTTTCTGTATGCTTGGTCAAAAGATAATTCTCCAGAATCGCGTAATATAATATATGATTTAGCACTTATCGGTGAACCGGGTATGGAACTGACCCGTAATGACATAAAAGAATTGATTGACAGTTTAGTTGAATAAGCATAGGTTGGGCTGAAAATCCCACAATCAAAAGGTCGTCTGAAACTGCTTTTAATTTCCAGACGACCTTTCCTTCATTTGAAACAGGATATTGAGAACTAAGTTCTTCAAAAATCCTACACCTGCTCCTTCCACGGCAGCACCTTGGTCAAAACGGCAGACGGCTACAAAGCCATCGCACATATCCAAACTGGAGAGTACGTCTTTGCCAAAGATGAAACCAGTGGAAAAACAGGATACAAACCCGTTACCGCCCGATACGGCAATCCGTATCAAGAAACCGTTTACATTGAAATTTCAGACGGCATCGGTAACAGCCAAACCCTGATTTCCAACCGCATCCACCCGTTTTATTCGGACGGCAAATGGATTAAGGCGGAAGACTTAAAGGCGGGAAGCAGGCTGTATTCCGAAAGCGGCAAAACCCAAACCGTCCGCAACATCGTTGTCAAACCAAAACCGCTCAAAGCCTACAATCTGACCGTTGCCGACTGGCATACTTACTTCGTCAAGGGCAATCAGGCGGAAACGGAAGGGGTTTGGGTTCATAATGCGTGTCCGCCAAGAAAAACACCATCTACCCCCGTATATGGGAATGATTCAGAAGCATATGCAGCAGCAAAGAAATTGGGATATAGAAAAATAAAAGAAAGAACGAGAAATGATGCTGCTATTTTTAAAAAAGGAAAGAGTTATATATCACGCGATGTAGATTCACATAATGGAGGGGCTTGGAAAGAAGCATCTTCACCCGAAAAACTGAACAGAAAAGAAACAAGAAACGGTACATTTGATGAAAACCTCAATCGTATTGGAGATTAATTATTATGTGCGAGTTCAAGGATTTTAGAAGAAACATCCCTTGTTTTAAGGAGTATGACGAAAATTCATTTATTGGCAAATGGTATGATGACGGGGTGTGGGATGATGAAGAATATTGGAAATTGGAGAATGCTTTAATCGAGGTTAGGAGAAAATATCCTTATCCGATGGATATACCAAGGGATATCGTGATTGGAATCGGTACCATTATTGATTTTTTAATGGTTCAAAATTGGAAACGTTTTGGAATTAAAGCTTCCCCTTGGTTGCCTAAAAGTGTCAAAATTGATGAGCGTTATGAAAGGTTCAGAGTAATGCTCCGTTATATTTTTACTGATTTAGATGTAGAGGACTGGAAATTTTTTTACTTTCCAATACAACATAGTAAAGGTAGATTGAGATGAAAAGTTTAATTATATTGGAGATACATTATTATGTGTGAATTCAAGGATATTATAAGAAACGTTCCTTATTTTGAGGGGTATGACGAAAATTCATTTATTGGCAAATGGTATGATGACGGGGTGTGGGATGATGAAGAATATTGGAAGTTGGAGAATGATTTAATTGAGGTTAGAAAAAAATATCCTTATCCGATGGACATACCAAGATATGTTGTCATTGGAATCGGTACCATTATTGATTTCTTAATGGTTCCAAATTGGGAGCTTTTCGAAATTAAAGCTTCCCCTTGGCTACCTGATAGCGTGGGAATTAACGAACGTTATGAAAGGCTTAAAACAATGCTCCGTTATATCTTCACCGAGATAGACATAGTCAACGTGCGATTTGATTATTACAACAAAAAATAGCAAAACCCGGCAATCAAAATGCCGTCTGAAGCGGTATTCGGCTTTCAGACGGCATCGGCAACAGCCAAACCCTGATTTCCAACCTCATCCATCCGTTTTATTCGGACGGCAAATGGGTTAAAGCGGAAGATTTGAAAGCGGGAAGCAGGCTGTATTCCGAAAGCGGCAGAACCCAAACCGTCCGCAACATCATTGTCAAACCAAAACCACTCAAAGCCTACAATCTGACCGTTGCCGACTGGCATACTTACTTCGTCAAGGGCAATCAGGCGGAAACGGAAGGGGTTTGGGTTCATAATGCGTGTCCGCCTAAAAGAACAGGAAGCTCCAAGAATGAAAAACATGGAGATGGCGGTCGAAGTCAAATATCAGCGGAATCAAGAATTGCTGAATTAAAAAATAAAATTATTCCCGGAATGTCCAAAAATGAACGCTTAAAGATTAAGCAAAAAATCAGAAATATTGCAAAAAATGCCAATCGAAAAGCAAAAGGAGAAGAGCATGGTCGACGCGGTCGTTAAAACTCCCGAATTTTTACCTTTTACTTCTGTAGGAATATTCCGTTTTGGTGCGGATATAACAGAGTACAAAAACATACTGGAAACTTTTATGTATGAACCTCCTGATGAGTTTAGAACAGAATATTATGAATCTCCCGACTCAAATTTACTCATTTCCGTCGAAAAAAACAAAATTATTTCTATATTTTGTTATCAGGAGCTATATTTTATGGGCGTTAATATAATAGGTCTGAATTTTGAAGATTTTAAACAGCTTTTCCATCACCCTAAATCATACGGTGTTGATAAATATTATTTATCAAATGAATCTTATCCGACATATGTCTATGAGTTTGATGAAATAGGAGTACAAGCATGGGAAGCAAAAGGGAAAATTGTTACTATCATTGCCGGGGGCAAAGACAATTATTCGACAGAACCTTACTACGATGAATAACATTACAGAAAAGAAACAAGAAACGGTACATTTGATAAAAACCTAAATCGTATTGGAGATTAATTATGATGTGTGAGTTCAAGGATTTTAGAAGAAACATCCCTTGTTTTGAAGAGTATGACGAAAATTCATTTATTGGCAAATGGTATGATGACGGGGTGTGGGATGATGAAGAATATTGGAAATTGGAGAATGCTTTAATCGAGGTTAGGAGAAAATATCCTTATCCGATGGATATACCAAGGGATATCGTGATTGGAATCGGTACCATTATTGAGTTTTTAATGGTTCCAAATTGGAAACTTTTTACAATTAAATCTTCCCCTTGGTTACCTAAAAGTGTCAAAATTGATGAGCGTTATGAAAGGTTCAGAGTAATGCTCCGTTATATTTTTACCGAGATAGACATAGTCAACGTGCGATTTGATTATTACAACAAAAAATAGCAAACCCCGGCAATCAAAATGCCGTCTGAAGCGGTATTCGGCTTTCAGACGGCATTTTCTCCGATTGGTACAGGATGCCGGGGCTTGCCGGCTTGATTTTGCCGAAGTTGTTGGCAAACAATTTGGAGGGGGCGGCAACCTATGGAAAATAGATTTGAAAAAATCGTTAAGGATATTTTTAGTTTTGCCCAATTTGTTTCCGAAGCAGAAAATAAAATTCCTAACCAATCCTCCCATTATTACGACTGTTGGTGGAAATTGGAAATCTTGAATGCTTCCGTATTGGAAGATTGGGAAATATCGGGAAAGCCTGAAAAATGGGAAAAATGGACAGAAAAATATCAGACCGAAGCGTTATAGTCAGTCAAGCATCTATTTGCCGAAGAAGTTCCTGAAAATAATATAGTTTGCGATATTTCTCATTTTTTGCATTTTGCCGATCGGGCAGAAGCCGACATTCCCAATCAATCACGTTTATATGCCGAATATTGGTGGGAAATGGAAACGTTCAAAATGTCGGTTTTAGAAGATTGGGAACGCTCGGGAAAACCGTTAGATTGGGAAAAATGGCAAAGGCAATATCAATCCGAAGCATTTGAATTAGTCAAAAATTTGAATCGAAGCAAACAAGGGTAACAAGCCGCAGCCTGCATAGTTTTTTAAAGTACGGCAGCAACCGTAGATTAGATTAAAAATCAAACAATCAAAGCCCGCCTGATATAATCGATATATCCTGTTAAACGGAAAATAAATATGTTTAAAAAATTCAAACCGGTATTGTTGTCATTTTTTGCACTTGTATTTGCCTTTTGGCTGGGAACGGGTATTGCCTATGAGATTAATCCGCATTGGTTTTTGAGCGATACGGCAACTGAAGTACCTGAAAATCCGAATACTTTTGTGGCGAAACTTGCCCGCCTGTTCCGAAATGCCGACAGGGCGGTTGTCATCGTGAAAGAATCGATGAGGACGGAGGAAAGCCTTGCCGAAACTGTGGATGACGGTCCGTTGCAGTCGGAGAAGGATTATCTCGCGCTCGCTATCCGACTCAGTCGTTTGAAAGAAAAGGTGAAATGGTTTCACGTAACGGAGCAGGAACATGGGAAAGAGGTTTGGCTGAATTACCATATCGGTGAGGGCGGTTTGGTTGCGGTTTCGCTTTCGCAACGCTCGCCGGAAGCGTTTGTTAATGCCGAATATCTGTATCGAAACGATCGTCCGTTTTCTGTAAATGTGTACGGCGGAACGGCTCACGGGGAAAATTATGAAACGACAGGAGAATATCGGGTTGTTTGGCAACCGGACGGTTCGGTATTTGATGCGGCGGGGTACGGGAAAATCGGGGAAGATGTTTATGAGCATTGTCTCGGGTGTTATCAGATGGCCCAGATATATTTGGCGAAATACCGGGATGTCGCGAATGACGAGCAGAAGGTTTGGGACTTCCGCGAAGAGAGCAACCGGATTGCGTCGGACTCGCGCGATTCTGTGTTTTATCAGAATATGCGGGAATTGATGCCCCGGTGGATGAAGGCGAACAGTCTTGTGGTCGGCTATGATGCGGACGGTCTGCCGCAAAAAGTCTATTGGAGTTTCGACAATGGAAAAAAACGCCAGAGTTTCGAATATTATTTGAAAAACGGAAATCTTTTTATTGCACAATCTTCGACGGTAGCATTGAAAGCGGATGGCGTAACGGCGGATATACAGACCTATCATGCGCAACAGACGTGGTATTTGGATGGCGGGCGGATTATCCGCGAAGAGAAACAGGGAGACAAACTGCCTGATTTTCCTTTGAACTTGGAAAATTTGGAAAAAGAGGTGAGCCGTTATGCAGAGGCTGCGGCGAGACGTTCGGGCGGCAGGCGCGGCCTTTCTTAACTGAACGCAAATGCCGTCTGAAACCGGTTTTCAGACGGCATTTTTTCAGACGGCATTGGAGAGTCAGACGCTTTTTGCAATGCCGTATATGCCGAATCCGATTCGCTACAAATTGAAAACCACAATCCAAAAAACGGAAATACACATTAAATAACTTAAATATTAATTTAAAAGGCAAGCCAACAGAGTTAAAATTTAAATTCCCTGCTAGATAAGGATGTTTTAATGAATTTAGAGACAGCAGAAAATATTCAATGCGAATTTGAGTATTTAGCATTAGATGGTTATTTTCCAATGCATTTTGCATCGCATGGTCAAGGAAACAAAGATTGGCAATTTGCAGTTGAATTCATATATAGATTATTAATATGTCAATTAGCAACTCTTGAACCTATCAACTTTGAAACGAAAAATGATATTTTAGACTTTTGCCATAATTTAGCAAAACAAAGTCCTTTTAATAATGATAATGAGGTGTGGTATCAGGGGGAAATTGTATTAACAAAAAAAGGGATAGATTTAATAAAGGAATATATTCCAGAGGCGTTTGAAGAGTGGAATGGAAAGAAATTTGAATTAAACATTCCTTTCATTAAAACATTAAAAAATATATTTGTTAATTATGAGGTAGCATGGGATGAGAATAATCCACTATTTCCCATTATATCTTTTAAATATTGAATAAGCGGCATATAGGACAAAAAAGGGGCTAGAAACCCCTGCAAGCCTTATCCTGCAAGACTTTAAGTGGAGTCGAAAGTTTTGAACACAAAAAATTCCCTTTTTGCTGCCCAATAAAACAAACAAATAAGTTGACATATTGTGCGATATCGAGGGCTGTACCATATTTTCCCATCGGGTCTTCCCCGTTCTTTATATGAGCGGCAGGCATCCTCATAAAAGAAGGGATACCGATAAGGAAAAATACCCCGGCATAAAAAATATACTGATTGATTAATACAAATCCAACAAACAGTTCATCGTCTTCTTTTCTGTTGACGTATAAAAAATACCGATATATGCCTTCACTTTCATAGGGCGACGCTTTATGTGCCGTCCTGTGCGTTGAAACATCGGTTTTCCTTGCAGCCTGCCCCGCTTTTCCCTGATTGCTGCCAACTGCCGTCCAAACCTGAACCGTCAGGTTTCAGACGGCATTTTTTCTGCCTGTTCCCACAATTGCCGTTTTTGTGCGGCGGTCAGTTTTTTGACAGCGATTTCCTGTTTGAGCGCAGTGCCTTTATCCATCCCGCCTGCAACGATACGCATCGCTACCGGTTTGAATACGCGGGTATATTTCGCGCCTTTACCGGCTGTGTGGGCGGCAAGCCGCTGTTGCGGATTCTTGCTGATGCCGCAATAGAACGCGCTGTTTTCACACAATATCAGGTAAACGCTCCAGTTTGACGCGTTCATCCGCCTGTATCCTGAGTTTTTTCCCCGTTCCAAGGCGAAACTTTCAGCAGCAGCAGCATACCCGGCAGGGCAAGTATGAAACACAGCTGGAAAAACGGTACATACCCGAGCCATTCAATCAGATAACCGGCAAAGGAATTGATGACCGTACGGGGAACAGCGGACAGGCTGGTAAACAGTGCGAGCTGCGTTGCGGTAAATGCGGGATTGGTCTCGCGCGCCATATACGATACGAACGCCGCCGTCCCCAAACCCACGCCGACTGCCTCTGCGCCGATAACTGCCGCCAGCATCAGCCTCTCGCTCGTACCGACCGTGTCGAAATGCCCAAACCCTGCCAGCCATACAAACCCCAAAACGGTTACAGCCTGCACCGCGCCGAATAGCCACAAGGCTTTGTTTACGCCGATTTTCAGCATCCACACGCCGCCCAAGATACCTGCCGCCACTGCCGGCCACAGTCCTGCATTTTTCGCAATCAAACCGATGTCGGTCTTGCTGAAACCCATATCCAGATAAAACGGCGTTGCCAACGCGGTTGCCATACTGTCGCCGAGTTTGTAGAGGAAGATAAACAGCAGCACGCATATCGCCGAAGCGATGCCCTTGCGCGTAAAAAATTCTTTAAACGGCTCTACCACGGTCTGCTTCAACGTTTTAGGAACGGAAGGCGGCAACACGGGTTCGCGCGCGAGAAACAGCGTCATCAGAAGGCCGGGCAGCATAAATAATGAAGTGATAACAAATACTTCTGACCACGGCATCCTGTCTGCCAACACCAGACTGAGCGAACCCGGAACCAAAGCGGCAACCCGGTAGGCGTTCACGTGAACCGAGTTGCCCAAACCCAATTCTTCGTCCGACAAAATCTCGCGCCTGAACGCATCCAATACAATGTCCTGACTGGCGGCAAAAAACGCGACAAGCACCGACAAACCGGCAATCAGCGGCAGATGATTACGGGGGTTTAAAAAGGCATATGCCGCCAAAGCCGCCAGCAACCCTGCCTGCGTCAGCAGCATCCACCCGCGCCGCCGTCCCAAAACGGGCAGCCTGACCGCGTCCATCAGCGGCGACCACAAAAATTTCCAAGTAAACGGCAGTCCGATTAACGCCATCAGCCCGATGCTCTTCAAATCCACCTGCTCGCTGCGTAACCACGCCGGAATCAGGTTAATCAGAAAATACAGCGGCAATCCCGAGGCAAACCCCGTAAAAATACAGACGAGCATATTGCGGGAAAAGATTTGCCCGATAAAACCTGATTTCGATGCAGTCATCGTTCGTGCAGCCAAGAAATAAAAACCTATTGTAGCAAATATCGCCCGCCTGCTGAAAAACGCCGCCCCGCGCCGCCGGTTTGCCGTTCCAATGCAAAATGCCGTCTGAAACTGCGTTCAGACGGCATTGCTTTTCTGAAAACCCGACGTGCTTACAGGCTGTAATACATTTCAAATTCCAGCGGATGCGGTGCCATGCGGATGCGGCGGACATCTTCCTCTTTAAAGGCGATGTAGCTGTCGATCCAGTCTTTGCTGAACACGCCGCCACGCAGCAGGAATTCGTGGTCGGCCTTGAGGGCGGCGAGTGCTTCTTCCAAAGAAGCGCAGACGGTCGGGACGAGCGCGTCTTCTTCCGGCGGCAGGTCGTACAGGTTTTTATCGGCAGGGTCGCCCGGATGGATTTTGTTTTGAATACCGTCCAAACCCGCCATCAGCAGGGCGGCAAATGCCAAATACGGGTTGGCGGTCGGATCGGGGAAACGCGCTTCGATGCGGCGCGCCTTGCTGCTGTTCACAGACGGAATGCGGATGGAAGCGGAACGGTTTTTGGCGGAATAAGCCAGTTTGGTCGGCGCTTCAAAGTGCGGCACAAGGCGTTTGTAGGAGTTGGTGGACGGATTGGTAATCGCGTTCAGGGCTTTGGCGTGTTTGATGATGCCGCCGATGTAGTAGAGCGCGGTGTCGCTCAAACCGGCATAGCCGTCGCCTGCGAACAGGTTTTGACCGTCTTTCCAGATGGATTGGTGGACGTGCATACCGCTGCCGTTGTCGCCCATAATCGGTTTGGGCATAAAGGTGGCGGTTTTGCCGAAGTTGTGGGCAACGTTTTGGATAACGTATTTCATATCTTGGGTTTGGTCGGCGCGTTTGACCAAAGTAGCAAAGCGCGTGCCGATTTCCATTTGGCTGCCGGTGCCGACTTCGCTGTGGTGCACTTCCACTTCAATACCGAGTTCTTCCAAAATGTTCACCATCGCCGAACGCAAATCCTGACCGCAGTCAATCGGCGCAACAGGCGCGTAACCGCCTTTGACGGCGGGGCGGTGGCCGGTGTTTTGACCGTCCATATGCAGACCGCTTGCCCACGCGCCGCTTTCGGACGTGATTTCATAACGGGTTTTGTGCATATCGGTTTCAAATTCCACGCCGTCAAAAACGAAGAATTCAGGCTCGGGACCGAAGTATGCGGTGTCGCCGATACCGGAAGATTTCAAATAAGCTTCGGCGCGGCGTGCGATGGAGCGCGGGTCACGGTCGTAACCCTGACCGTCGGCGGGATCGATAACGTCGCAGGTAATGACGACGGTAACATCATCATAAAAAGGATCGACAAACGCCGTGGCGGGATCGGGGCGAAGCTGCATATCGGAAGCCTGAATGCCTTTCCAGCCGCCGATAGACGAACCGTCAAACGCCTGACCGTTTTCAAACCACTCTTCGGGGTCTTCCAACACGATGCGCGCAGGCACGGTAAAGTGGTGCTGCTTGCCTTTGGTATCGGTAAAGCGCAAATCGACAAAGCGGGCTTCGCTTTCTTCAATCAATTTTACGGCGTTTTTAATAGACATTTTTCAGCTCCTGGAAAAGGGAAATAGCAAAATATGCGGAACGCGGCGGCTTGACGCAAAGTCGGCACGATTCTACCACGTCCATGCCGTCTGAAACTGGCCCTGCGTCAAATTCCAAGCTGGAAAATATAGTTTCAGACGGCAAGATTGTCAACAATATGCTTCGGTTTGTCTGTTCCAAAGCGGAATGCCCGCCCTTTTGTCCGAATGCCGACAAAACAGATGCCGTCTGAAAGCAGTTCAGACGGCATCTGTTGTTTGGTTTGAAAACGGTCAACGGGGATAGCGGTTGCAGACAAATTCGTACATACGCTCTCCAAGCGTACCGGGAATAACATAATTCCATTCGGCATAGGATCGTGTATTAGAGCCGATAGGGTTTCCCGATTTGGAATACCACGTTATCGTCAAAATCCTCCGACGTTTACCACTGCAATCCATTTCTTGCAATGCTCTCACTGTATTAAAAAATTTTCCATTGCCAATCTTTTGCGGCTTGGCGAACCTTGTTTCAAACCATGCTCTGTTGTCCGTACGGCTGTCTGCATCACCAAACGTGGTATTATTGTCACTGTCAATACCTAACCACACCCAATCCGCCGCCACCGCCGGCGTTGCCAACCCTAATGCAAATACTGCCAAGCACAACATCTTTTTCATGTCCGACCCTTTCGTCCTTGTCAACAAAATAAAGTTAAATTGTAAAAAAAAAAAAACGACTTTTTTCAAGAAAAAAAACATTCCGTCATGCTACCTGACAACCGTTTCAGACGGCATCGTTTCCATCTGTACGCCGCCGTTATAAAATAGCCTCCTCGTCTTTTGGAACACGACCATGACCGCCCTCCCCCGCTACGCCGTTTTCGGCAACCCCGTCGCCCACAGCAAATCGCCGCAAATCCATCGGCAGTTTGCCCTTCAGGAAGGCGTTGAAATCGAATACGGACGCATTTGCGCCGACATCGGCGGTTTCGCGCAGGCGGTTGAAGCGTTTTTTGCCGACGGCGGCTGCGGGGCAAACGTTACCGTACCGTTCAAACAGGAAGCGTTTCATCTGGCGGACGAGCATTCCGAACGCGCATTGGCGGCAGGCGCGGTCAACACGCTGATTTTGCTGAAAAACGGAAAACTGCGCGGCGACAACACCGACGGTATCGGTTTGGCCAACGACATCACGCAGGTCAAAAATATTGCCATCGAGGGCAAAACCATTTTGCTTTTGGGCGCAGGCGGCGCGGTACGCGGCGTGATTCCGGTTTTGAAAGAACACCGCCCTGCCCGTATCGTCATTGCCAACCGTACCCATGCCAAAGCCGAGGAATTGGCGCAGCTTTTCGGCATTGAAGCCGTCCCGATGGCGGATTTGAACGGCGGTTTCGATATCATCATCAACGGCACGTCCGGCGGCTTGAGCGGTCAGCTTCCGGCCGTCAGCCCTGAAATTTTCCGCGACTGCCGCCTTGCCTACGATATGGTTTACGGCGAAGCGGCGCTGGCGTTTTTGAACTTTGCCCAAAGCAACGGCGCAGCCGAAGTTTCAGACGGCCTGGGCATGCTGGTCGGTCAGGCTGCCGCTTCCTACTCCCTCTGGCGCGGATTTACGCCCGATATCCGCCCCATCATCGAATACATGAAAGCCATGTAATATGTTCCGTATCGTCAAATGGCTGATTGCCCTGCCCGTCGGCATCTTTATCTTTTTCAATGCCTATGTGTACGGCAACATCATCACCTACCGCGCCGTCGCGCCCCATCGGACTGCCTTTATGTCGATGCGGATGAAGCAGTTCGAACAAGAAGGGCGCGATGTCGCACTGGATTACCGCTGGGTGCCTTACAACCGCATTTCGGTCAACCTGAAAAAAGCCCTGATTGCTTCCGAAGATGCCCATTTTGCCGGACACGGCGGCTTCGATTGGGGCGGCATTCAAAACGCCATCAGGCGCAACCGGAACAGCAGCGAAGTGAAGGCGGGCGGATCGACCATCAGCCAGCAGCTTGCCAAAAACCTGTTTTTAAACGAAAGCCGCAGCTATATCCGCAAAGGCGAAGAAGCGGCGATTACCGCGATGATGGAAGCCGTTACCGACAAAGACAGGATTTTTGAGCTGTATTTAAACTCAATCGAATGGCACTACGGCGTTTTCGGCGCGGAAGCCGCATCCCGGTATTTTTATAAGATACCCGCCGCCAAGCTGACCAAACAGCAGGCGGCAAAACTGACGGCGCGCGTCCCTGCCCCGCTCTACTACGCCGACCATCCGAAAAGCAAACGGCTGCGCAACAAAACCAATATTGTGCTCAAACGCATGGGTTCGGCAGAATTACCTGAAGACGACACGGACTGAGTGCCGCCGCAATATAAAATGCCGTCTGAAATATCATTCAGACGGCATATGCTTTCTGCCTTTACCCTCTTCTCCAAAACGCAACGGGGCGGTTATTATCGCTTTTGTCCTTCTACATAACGGTCAGACACAAAACGTGTCCAACACGGACAACTTCCCAAAAACGGCAGGCAAAAAAATAACCGCTTAAACGCGGTTTTTGGTGGCCAGAGGCGGAATCGAACCGCCGACACACGGATTTTCAATCCGTTGCTCTACCAACTGAGCTATCTGGCCTTTAATCTGTCTCGTTAAGAGATGCGTATTAAACCAAATTTCGGGAAAACACGCAAGCGGATTTGTCGATATTTTTTACCCAACCGACTAAGTCGATGTTTTAAGTTTAAATTAATTTCACAGAAAAATGGTGCAAATCGGTTTTTTTGCCGTTTGTTCGGCGATGTTCTGCTTTTCAGACGGCAAAACGCTTCAATATTTGAAGTTCTCGCCCAAATAGACGGCGCGGACTTTTTCATTGCCGACCAAGTCGTCGGGCTTGCCGGATGCCAGCACCGCACCGTCCGAAATAATGTAGGCGCGGTCGCAAATGCTGAGGGTTTCGCGGACGTTGTGGTCGGTAATCAGTACGCCGATGCCGCGCGATTTGAGGAAACCGATGATTTTCTGGATGTCGATGACGGCAATCGGATCGACACCTGCAAAGGGTTCGTCCAAAAGGATGAAGCGTGGTTTCATGGCGAGGACACGGGCGATTTCGACGCGCCGCCGTTCGCCGCCGGACAGCGACGGTGCGGGGCTGCGACGCAGGTGTCCGATATTGAGGTCGGCGAGCAGTTTTTCGATTTCGCTGTCGATTTGATTTTTATCTTTGGTTCTGATTTCCAAGATGGCGCGGATATTCTGTTCAACTGTCATTTTGCGGAATATCGAGGCTTCCTGCGGCAGGTAGCCGACACCGAGGCGGGCGCGTTCGTGTATGGGCAGGTGGCGCAATTCCTGCCCGTCCAGCATCACGCTGCCCGCATCGGCGGCAATGAGTCCGACAATCATGTAGAAACTGGTGGTTTTACCAGCGCCGTTGGGCCCGAGCAGGCCGACGACTTCCCCGCTTTCGATTTCGAGGGAGAAGCTTTTAACGACTTGGCGTTTTTTGAAACTTTTTTGCAGGTTTTGAACAACAAGGCGGCTGACGTTTGCGCTCATAAATATCTCTTCAATATCTTCGGTCGGCATATGCCGTCCGAACCGGGTTTATGTTTCAGACGGCATTTTGGGATTATTCGGATTTTTGCGTACTCGAAGGCTGGATGATGACGCTGACCCTGCCGGATTTGGAAGCGGATTTTGCGCCGGATTTTGTGCTGCCGCTGATGGTATAGACTTCGGTTTTAGTGTTGTATGTAATCACCGCGCCTTCGGCAAGGTCGCCGCCGCGCTGCACTTTGGCATTGCCGGTCAGAACGACGGTGCTGCCTGCGGAGGAATAGGTAACGTTGTTTGCCTGCCCGCGCACCGTGCCTTTGCCGCCGTCCAACGTTTGACTGAAGCGGACGGGCGAACCGTCGGCCTTCATAAACTGTTCGCCTTTGCCATTACGCGTTACGTTGACGCGGGCGGCGGCAATATTGAGCGTACCTTGCCTGATGACGACATTGCCGCTAAAGGTGGTGCTTTGGTTTGCCTGGTCTAGCGAACCTTGGTCGGCCTCAATCTGAATAGGCTGCCTGCTGTCGCTTTGAAGGGCAAAAGCGGGGGATGCCGAAAAAAATGCTATTAAAACAAAAATTTTACATATTTTTTGTATCATAAATCGTGGCTTTCACTTTAGATGAGAAGTTCAACAGGCCTGTTTTGTGGTCGTAAGTCATGCCGCCCGCCTGCCCGTGCGACGCGCCGTATTGAAAGCTGACGGGCGTGTCGGTTTGGGCATATTGCGATTCGGTATCAACATGAAGCTTGTCGGTTTTTACCGTACCCGCCTGCCGCCTGCCGTCGCCGGTTTTGTTCAGGACGACATGGTTTTTAAAGAGAACTTGTTTGGTTTCAGTATGGTAGACGGCTTCGTCGCTGCCAACTTCGTACAACAACCTACCTTCTTGGAAGAAGGAAAGGTGCGGCGACTCGAAATGTATATCGCTGCTTTCCGGAAACTGTTTCGCGCCCTTTGAGCTCAAATGTTCTTTCAAGTATCCCTGTTCGTCAAACCGCCTGCCGTCCAAGCCGTCCATTGTGTATTGAGGTTCGTCGGGATTGAGCCTGACTTCCTCGATTTCGACTTCGCTGATACGACCCAACCATGCCGACAGACCGCCCAAGGCAACCGCCAATATCAATGGGAACGCAATTCCGTACCGCCATCTTACTTTCATTTGATGTACTCGTTCAAAGCCGCGCCCAGCGTACCTTTCGCGCGCATAATCAGGTCGCACACTTCGCGCACTGCGCCCGCACCGCCGGGGCGTTTGGCAATATAGGCGGCGTGTTGCAGCGTAAACCAATGCGCGTCGGGGACGGCAACCGGCAATCCGCAGCGCACCATCACCGGTAAATCGACCACGTCGTCGCCGACAAAGGCACACTCGGCTTCTTCCACGCCTGCCTGCACGCGCAGCTCTTCATACGCGGCGCGTTTGTCCGAAATGCCTTTGAAGTAGTAATTTATGCCTAACTGTTTGACGCGGATGCCGACGGAGGGCGCGTCCCGACCTGTGATAATCGCAGTCTGCACGCCGCTTGCCTGAAGCATTTTCAGACCGTGTCCGTCCAGTGTGTGAAACGATTTGATTTCTTCGCCGTTATCGCGGATAAAGATGCGCCCGTCGGTCAAAACGCCGTCCACATCCAGGATCAGCAGTTTGATTTTGGCGGCGCGCGCCTGTAATTCGGGAGAAATTGCCTGCATGGGATTTCCTTGTTTTCAGACGGCATATCTTACCACAAATGCCGTCTGAAACGGCTGCAACGCCTTATACAATCCGTGCCGCCAGCAGGTCGTGCATATTCAGCGCACCTGTCAGCACGCCGTCTGCATCGGTAACCAGAAGCCCGTTCACATGGTTTGCCTGCATGACTTTCAGGGCTTCGGTGGCGAGGCGTTCGGCTGAGATGGTTTTAGGGTGTGTATGCATGACTTCGTCTATCGAAAGACCGATAAAATTGTCGCATTCTTGAAACAGGCGGCGCAAATCGCCGTCGGTGAATACGCCTTTCAGACGGCATTGCCCGTCCGTTACCGCCAACATGCCCAAACCTTTCTCGCTCATGCTGACGATGGCTTCTTTCAAGGGCGTGCCGAGTCGGACGGCAGGCAGGCCGCCGCCTTTGTGCATAATGTCGGCAACGCGTAAAAGCAGGCGTTTGCCGAGGCTGCCGGCAGGATGGCTCAAGGCGAAATCGTCGGGCGTGAACGCGCGTGCGCGCAGCAGGACGACCGCCAACGCATCGCCCAAAGCCATGACGGCGGTGGTGCTGGTGGTCGGGGCAAGCCCCAGCGGGCAGGCTTCTTTGGAAACCGACGCCGTGATGTGGATGTCGGCATGGCGCGCCATGGTTGAATCGGGGCGGGCAGTGATACAGACAAGGGTAATGTCTTTGCGTTTGAGTGCGGGGATGATGGCGGCGATTTCGTCGCTTTCGCCGGAATTGGAAATCGCGACGACGACGTCGTTGTCCACAATCATGCCCAAGTCGCCGTGTGCCGCTTCCGCAGGATGGACGAAAAACGCAGGCGTGCCAGTCGAAGCCATGGTTGCCGCCATTTTGCGCCCGATATGTCCCGACTTGCCCATGCCCGTGATAACAACCCTGCCCTTGCAGTGCAACAACGCGTCTGCCGCAAGGACGAAGTTTTCGTCCAATTCCGCTGCAATTTCGCGCAAGCCTTCCGCTTCGGTGTGCAACACTTCACGCGCCCAGTCGAGATATTTTCCGTTTTCTGCCATTGCAATCCGCCTTTGCTGTAACAAAACTACCAAAATTTTCCGAATCGGGGTAGCATAAGCCCTCAAACCCCGCCCATCCATCCAAAGGAATCAGAAATGACTATTTTATCGGACGTTAAAGCATTGGGACAACAAATCTGGCTGGACAACCTTTCACGCTCGCTGGTGCAAAGCGGCGGATTGGCAGAAATGCTGAAACAAGGCGTGTGCGGCGTAACTTCCAATCCCGCCATTTTCCAAAAAGCCTTCGCCGGCGACGCGCTTTACGCCGATGAAATCGCCGCCCTCAAGCAGCAAAACCTCAGCCCCAAACAACGTTACGAAACCATGGCGGTTGCCGATGTGCGTGCCGCCTGCGACGTTTGCCTTGCCGAACACGAATCCACCGGCGGCAAAACCGGCTTCGTCAGCCTCGAAGTTTCGCCCGAATTGTCCAAAGACGCGCAAGGCACGGTAGAAGAAGCGCGCCGCCTCTACGCCGCCATCGGGTGCAAAAACGCGATGATTAAAGTGCCTGCCACCGACGCAGGCATCGATGCGCTCGAAACCCTCGTTTCAGACGGCATCAGCGTGAACCTGACCCTGCTGTTCTCACGCACCCAAACCCTCAAAGCCTACGCCGCCTACGCGCGCGGCATTGCCAAACGCTTGGCAACCGGACAAAGCGTTGCCCATATCCACGTCGTCGCCAGCTTCTTCATCTCCCGTGTGGACGGCGCGCTGGACACAACACTGCCCGACCACCTCAAAGGCAAAATCGCCATCGCCCTTGCCAAAGCCGCCTATCAAGATTGGGAACAATATTTCACCGCCCCCGAATTTGCCGCACTGGAAGCCCAAGGCGCAAACCGCGTGCAGCTTTTATGGGCATCTACCGGCGTGAAAAACCCAGCCTATCCCGACACGCTCTACGTTGACAGCCTAATCGGCGCGCACACCGTCAACACCGTTCCCGATGCCACACTCAAAGCCTTTATCGACCACGGCACAGCCAAAGCCACGCTGACCGAAGGTGTAGAAGAAGCACAAGCGCAGCTTGCAGAAACCGCCGCGCTCGGCATCGATGTCGAAACCTTGGCGGCGCGTTTACAGGAAGACGGTTTAAAACAGTTTGAAGAAGCGTTTGAAAAACTGCTCGCGCCCTTGGCTTAGGCATTTCCCCGATGCCGTCTGAAAGGCTTTCAGACGGCATCGACCGTTTGACCGGACACAGTGCGGCATATCAAGGATTCGCCCTAAAAATATTAATCAACAAGAAGTTAATGCACGACATTATCCACCAACACAAAAGGAAATAGAATCATAGCAAAAGCACTCGAAATCATTTCACCCGATGAAATTTATTCAGATCTGATTTTTAAGGATCCGGTACCTCCCCATACTATTGAATATAAAATGATTAACCTAGAATTGAAAGCCATCAATCTTTACGATTGTGCCTTTGAAGATTTCGTTCCCGAAATCAAAGACAATTTTTGTGTGGGAATTGATTTAGACATAGGAACTGATGATAGTGATGCTGCAGATATATTTTCTGTTCGCATATGCTCTCCTAAATGGATTTTGCATAATTGTTTCCAAAATCAAAGGGTTAAATGGGGAGCGGGTATGATGATTATGAATGAATTTAATCATTCTGTTATTAAATCGGAAATTGAGAAAATTCTTAAAGAATGTTCAAAAGAAACTTGGGAAAAGTCATTGACTTATTTACTTCGTTTTTTTTCGTGGGAATTTGAAGATTATCAGTGCTAATTAAATCAAAAACAGCGAAACCAAAACTTTTTCGCTGTTTTATTTTTCCATAAACTTTTCAAAATATACAGAATTGACGAAACTGGTTAGTAGAAATGCAAGTAATGAGAGAATTGCAGATAGAGCCTTTGATTTTTTCTCGCCTGCTCTTATGGATGATTCAGCTACCGAAGAGCAATATAATGCCCTATATGATTTAACCTTGCTTGAAGAGCCCGGGATGGAACTGAATAAAGATGAGATAATGGCTTTGATTAATAGTCTTAAATAAAAGGGCTGTACCGGATATGTACACAGGACGTTTCGCCCCCAGCCCGACCGGGCTGCTCCACATCGGCTCGCTGCTGACCGCTGTCGCTTCCTATGCCGATGCACGCTCAAACGGCGGCAAATGGCTGGTCCGCATGGAAGACCTTGATCCGCCGCGCGAAATGCCGGGGGCGGCAAGCCATATCCTGCACACGCTTGAGGCATTCGGATTCGAGTGGGACGGAGAAGTCGCCTATCAGAGCCGCCGTTACGCCCTGTACGAAGAAACACTATGCCGTCTGAAAACCGCCGGACTGGTCTATCCCTGCCATTGCAGCCGCAAAGACTGGCAGACCGAGGCAAAGCGGGGCGCAGACGGGTTCGTCTATAACGGACGTTGCCGCCACCCCAACCAACGCCCTGCACTGCAAGGCAAACATCCGGCGTGGCGCATCCGCGTCCCCGACCGCGTTATCGGTTTTTCAGACGGCATCGTCGGCGGTTACGCCCAAAACCTCGCCCGCGACATCGGCGATTTCGTCCTGTTCCGTGCAGACGGTTACTGGGCATACCAGCTCGCCGTCGTTGCCGACGATGCCGAACAGGGTATTACCCACATCGTCCGCGGACAAGACCTGCTCGTTTCCACGCCGCGCCAAATCTATTTGCAGCAGTGTTTGGGCGTTCCGACACCGCAATATGCCCACCTGCCGCTGCTGACCAACGCACAAGGGCAGAAGTGGTCGAAACAGACGCTCGCCCCCGCATTGGATTTAAACCGCCGCGAACAACTCCTCCGCCAAGTGTTCCGTTACCTCAAGCTGCCCGAAGCACCGGAAACCGACCGCCCTGCCGAACTGCTCGACTGGGCGGTAGCGCACTGGGATATGGACAAAGTGCCGAAACACGCCGTTACCACCCCCTAAACACCGCCCGACAAACGCACAAATGCCGTCTGAAGCCTTCAGACGGCATTTCACACATACAGCCCCGCCCTATTCGCGCGTATTTGCCCGCTCAACCTCTTTCCACGCTTCGAGAATCAGGCTGCCGTCGTTGTCTTTCAAGAGCGTCGCGTCGGAAAGCATACGCCGCCAAGTCCGCGCACCTTTCAAACCGTGCATCAGCCCGAGGCTGTGGCGGACGATGTGGCGCAATATTGTGCCGCGTCCGCTTTGGATTTGGGCTTGGCTGTATGTGTAGAGACGTTGCACCAAATCGGCGTATTCGATCGGGCTGCGGGTGTCGCCGTAAAACAATCTGTCCCATTCGCGCATCACCATCGGGTTGTGGTACGCCTCGCGTCCGACCATTACGCCGTCAACGTGTTGCAGGTGTCCGGCGATTGCTTCGTTGGTGGTGATGCCGCCGTTGATGATGATTTCCAGCTCGGGAAACTCCTGCTTGAGGCGGTAAACGTAATCGTATTTCAACGGGGGAACGTCGCGGTTTTCTTTGGGGGAAAGACCGTCCAGCCAAGCGTTGCGGGCGTGGACGATGAAGGTTTTGCAGGCGGTTTTGTCGCGCAGCGTGCCGACGAAATCGGCAACGGTTTGATATTCGGTCTGCCTGTCCACACCGATGCGGTGTTTGACGGTAACGGGGATGCCGACCGCGTCCTGCATGGCGTTAAGGCAGTCGGCAACCAGCATGACTTCGTTCATCAGACACGCGCCGAACGAACCTTTCTGCACGCGCGGACTGGGGCAGCCGCAGTTGAGGTTGACCTCGTTGTAACCGTATGCCTCGGCGGCTTTGGCGGCTTTCGCCAAATCGGACGGGTCGCTGCCGCCCAGTTGCAGGGCGACGGGCAGCTCGCCTTCGTTGAACATCAAAAAGCGGTCTTTGTCGCCGTAAACAATCGCGCCGGCATTGACCATTTCGCTGTACAGCCAAGTATTTCGGGTAATCTGGCGGGCAAGGTAACGGTAGTGCCTGTCCGTCCAGTCGAGCATCGGGGCGACGGAAAGGCGGCGCGGGGGAAGGGTTTGCGTGTTGTCGTTCATTGTCGATATTTCACCATTGCGGATTCAATTTCAATCCGGAACAACCTTCATTTTTGGGGAAATCCGCGTCATGAAAGAGTCCAGCAGTATGGTTACCGGCCCGTCGTTACAGAGCGACACCTGCATATGCGTGCGGAAACGCCCTGTTTCGACATGAATCCCGTGTCCGCGCAACAGTTCCGCCGTTCGCAGGTAAAGCTGCTGCGCCTGTTCTGCAGGTGCGGCTTGGGAAAACGAAGGCCGCCGCCCGCTTGCCGCATCGGCATAAAGTGTAAACTGCGACACCAGCAGCACCGCGCCGCCGACATCTTTCAAAGACAGGTTCAACTTGCCCGCTTCGTCTTCAAACACGCGCAAATGGGCGATTTTGTCGGCGATATAGCGTGCATCTTTTTCTGTGTCGCTATGCGTTACACCGAGTAGCACGACGAATCCGCCGTCGATTTTGCCGCAGGTTTCCGTGCCGGCTTCGGACACGACATCCACCTTTGCACCTACCGTTTTCTGTATGACCGCACGCATAAGCCGTCCTCCTTACCTGAACGTGCAATGCCGTCTGAAAAGGCTTCAGACGGCATCGGTATCGGAAATGCCATTACGGTTTGACACCGTTTTCTTCCAAAAGGGCATCGATTTTCAAGCGGGCTTTTTCCTGTCTCAAACCCTGCTCCAATTGGTTTCTGACCAACTCGAAAGGTTGCGCGTCGGGGTTTTTCCCGACCTCGCTGAGTTTGAACAGATAATAGCGTTCGCCCAATTTGACCGGATTGCGGGTAACGTCGCCCCGATTCATCGCTGCAAACTGCGAAGCCAGCGGCTCGGGAAGCTGCTGCGCCATAATGAAACCGTCAAAAGCCTGCTCGTCGTTCGGATAACGCTTCATCAGCCCTTCAAAAGACAGCCCTTTGAGCAGGAGCTGCTGCGCCTGACGCGCCTCCTCTTCGGTTGCGAAGCTGACCTGCTGCAATTTGATCATGCGGATTTGCCGCTCATAAAACTGACGCAGTGCGCTTTCGGAAACCGTTTCCGAACGTTCCAGAAAACGGACGTACTCCTCGGCATAAAAAGACGCTTCGGCGATTTTAAAGCGGTTTTGGACATCCTTATCCTTATCCAAACCTTCCTTCAATGCCCTGTTTTTCAAAACTTCCAAAGTTTGCAGCCGGCGGACGGCATCGTTTCGGATTGCCTGCCCGTCCGGTTTTTGGGACTGCTCCGCATGCCGGTCTGCCTGCTGCATGATCTGCGCCACCAGCGTATCCACCAAAGCCGGGTCGATTTCGGGTGCTTTGGCTGCCGCAAAACCTGCCAACATTGCAGCAATAACTGCGGCAGCGGTTTTTTTCTGTTTCATGGTATTCCCTGTCCTGCGCGGCGGCAAAACGCCTGTCTGAACGTCTTGCCGCCATATCCCGTTTTCAGAATTATTTTGCAGGTTTGATGTTTGCCTTGCCCAACAGTGCACCGACGGCACGGTCAATCCGTTCCGCCTGAAGGTTGCCCGCAATCTGTCCTTTCATTTCATCAAAAGAAGGCACTTTTACCTCGCGGCTGTCGTTGACATAATAAACGCCGTAGAAATCGCCGTTTTTCAGCGGCGTTGCCGTAAATTCGCCTTTTTTCAAGTCCTTAATTGCCTGATAAAGCGGCGGAACACCCTGTTCCAAATCTTTCAGCGGCACATATCCGACCGGCGCGCCGGTCTGTTTGGTGCGGTCGTTGAGCGAGTATTGTTTCAAAACGGCATCAAAACCTTTTTTCGCCTTCAAGTCGGCAACCGCTTTTTTCGCATTTTCTTCCTTGTCGGTCAGGATTTCGCCCAACTGGACTTCCTGCGTACCTTTGTAAAAACCGCTGATATTGTCATATGCGGCTTTTACTTCCTGCTCGGAAACCGGTTGGGTTTTGGCGATATGCAATGCGTATGCCTCGCCGTTCAAGCCATATTTTACCGCCTGCCAAACGGTTTTGAAGGACGGTTTCTTGTCGTCGCCCGACTTCTCCGCTTCGGCACGCAATTTGGCAAGCGCATCTTTAAACTCTGCCGACTGGTCGAGTTTCAAACGTTTGACTTCCTGCGCGACCACGGTGTTGACCACTTCGTTTTCCAGCAGGGATTGGCGCAGTTGCGGCGTGTCTTCGGCACGGCTGTTTTCCGCACGGAATGCGGCAACCTGCGCATCAATGACGGAACTGTCGATTTTCTGACCGTTGACGGTTGCCAGCGTTTGGGCAAACAGGCTGCCGGAACAGGCAAGCAGTGCAACGGAAGTCAGGATTTTTGCTTTCATAATCTTCTCTCTTTAAATTTTAAATTGAAATGTTCGGGCAGACTTCATTCAGTCCGCCGTATGGAAATACTCGTCAGGGGTAGCCGCCCGGATGCCGAGCGCGTGAATCATGCCGCCTGAAAACAAATCTTTGAGCAGCGATTTGACCGTTTTCTGGCGGTTCAGGCGGCTTACGCCTTCAAAACGGCCGCTGACGACCAAAACGGCATAATGTCCGCCGCCGGTATTGCCCGCGTGTCCTTTGTGCAGATGGCTCTCATCGCCGATTTCCAACACCAGAGGATCGAGCGTCTGCAGGCGTTCGCGGATCAAATCGACAGCCGGCATTATTTGAACACCGCTTTAAACGGCTTGATCAGCACCTCGCTATACACGCCTGCATGAACATAGGGATCATCTTCCGCCCAAGCCTGCGCCGCATCCAAAGACTCGAACTGCGCCACAATCAAACTACCCGAAACGCGGTTCGGATCCTCCGGCAAAGGATTCGGACCTGCGGTCAGCAACCGCCCTTCCGATTTCAACGTTTCCAGCCGTTTGAGGTGTTCGGGACGTGCCGCCATACGCGCTTCATGCACATTCTCCCCGTCTGTTGCCAGCAACATAAAATATTCCACAGTCAATCCTCCTTTTTCAGATAGGTACTCAGATAAATACCCTGAATAATAAAGAAAACAAGCATCAGCGCAGTCGAACCGAACATCTTATAGTTAACCCATTGCGCTTCAAACCTAGTAAACACAAACCAGTTGGCAATACCCATAAAAATCAGAAAACCGACCCACATATAAGTCAATTTCGCCCATACGGCATCCGGAAGCTGAATCTCCCTGCCGATACTCGCCTTTAAACCGTTTTTACCCGCAAGGTGGCTGCCCAGCAGGAATAACGCCCCGCACCAGAACAATACTGTCGGCTTCCACATAATGAAGCGGCTGTCGCCCAAAACAATGGTTGCGCCGCCGAATACGACAATCAGCACCAGTCCGACCCACTGCATCGTATCCAGCCTTTTATGCTTCCAATACAGGAAAACTGCCTGAACCACACCGGCAACCAATGCGACCGCCGTTGCGGTAATCATGTTTTTGGTAACGGTGTAGGTGGCGAAAAACAGGATGACGGAAAAAAGATCGCTGACAAATTTCATATCCAAATGAGAAAGCAAATCAAATAAACGCCAATCATACAGGCAGAACCCTATTTTTGCACCTGCAAAACCAACAAATTTTGTTTTGATTGATGCAAATATGCACAGATGTTTTTGAAAAAAGATGGAGATATGTCATAATTTGTAAAATTGGCTTTAAAATACAGCTTCGGCCGGAACCTCTGCCTATCCGCACCCTATCGTCCGTATTGCCGATGCCTAATGACGAAATTTACAGACTGTACGCGGTCAAACCGTATTCAGCCGCCAACCCACAGGGGATACATTTTGAAAAACAACAGACAAATCAAACTGATTGCCGCCTCCGTCGCACTTGCCGCATCCTTTCAGGCACATGCGGGACTGGGCGGACTGAATATCCGGTCCAACCTTGACGAACCCTTTTCCGGCAGCATTACCGTAACCGGCGAAGAAGCCAAAGCCCTGCTCGGCGGCGGCAGCGTTACCGTTTCCGAAAAAGGCCTGACCGCCAAAGTCCGCAAGTTGGGCGACAAAGCCGTCATTGCCGTTTCTTCCGATCAGGCAGTCCGTGATCCCGTCCTGGTGTTCCGCATCGGCGCAGGCGCGCAGGTACGCGAATACACCGCCATCCTCGATCCTGCCGACTACTCGCCCAAAACCAAATCTGCACTTTCAGACGGCAAGACACACCGCAAAACCGATAAAAAAGACAGCGCGAACGCAGCCGTCAAACCGGCGCATAACGGCAAAACCCATACCGTCCGCAAAGGCGAAACGCTCAAACAGATTGCCGCCGCCATCCGTCCGAAACACCTGACGCTCGAACAGGTTGCCGATGCGCTGCTGAAGGCAAACCCAAATGTTTCCGCACACGGCAGGCTGCGTGCGGGCAGCGTGCTTCACATTCCGAATCTGAACAGGATCAAAGCGGCAGCACCCAAAAAAATCAAAGCGGAACAACCCAAACCGCAAACGGCGAAACCCAAAGCCGAAACCGCATCCATGCCGTCTGAACCGTCCAAACAGGCAACGGTAGAGAAACCGATAGAGAAACCTGTCGAAAAACCGGTTGAAAAACCTGAAGCAAAAGTTGCCGCGCCCGAAGCAAAAGCGGAAAAACCGGCCGTTCGACCCGAACCCAAACCCGCAGTGTCCGAAACTCCGGCTTCGGCGACAGAACACCAACCCGAACCTGTACCCGCTGCAAATACTGCCGCATCGGAAACTGCTGCCGAATCCACCCCCCAAGAAGCCGCTGCTTCTGCCATCGACACGCCGACCGACGAAATCGGCAACGCCGTTTCCGAACCTGTTGCGGAAACAGCCAGTGAAGTTGCCGCCGAACCCGTTGCCGAACCTGTCGAACAGGTTCCTGCCGAAGAAGAAACCGAAAGCGGACTGTTTGACGGTCTGTTCGGCGGTTCGTACACCTTGCTGCTTGCCGGCGGAGGCGCGGCATTGATTGCCCTGCTACTGCTTTTGCGCCTTGCCCAATCCAAACGCGCGCGCCGTACCGAAGAATCCGTCCCTGAAGAAGAGCTTGACCTTGACGACGCGGCAGACGACGGCATAGAAATCACCTTTGCCGAAGTCGAAACTCCGGCAACGCCCGAACCCGCTCCGAAAAACGATGTAAACGACACACTTGCCTTAGGTGGGGAATCTGAAGAAGAGTTGTCGGCAAAACAAACGTTCGATGTCGAAACCGATACGCCTTCCAACCGCATCGACTTGGATTTTGACAGCCTGGCAGCCGCGCAAAACGGCATTTTGTCCGGCGCACTTACGCAGGATGAAGAAACCCAAAAACGCGCGGATGCCGATTGGAACAAAATTGAATCCACAGACAGCGTGTACGAGCCCGAGACCTTCAACCCGTACAACCCTGTCAAAATCGTCATCGACACGCCCAAACCGGAATCTGTCGCCCAAACTGCCGAAAACAAACCGGAAACCGTCGATACCGATTTCTACAACAACCTGTTCCCAAACAACCATATCGGAACAGAAGAAACAGCTTCCGCAAAACCTGCCGCACCCTCCGGACTGGCAGGCTTCCTGAAGGCTTCCTCGCCCGAAACCATCTTGGAAAAAACAGTTGCCGAAGTCCAAACACCGGAAGAGTTGCACGATTTCCTGAAAGTGTACGAAACCGATGCCGTCGCGGAAACTGTTGCCGAAATACCTGATTTCAACGCCACCGCAGACGATTTGTCCGCATTGCTTCAGCCTTCTGAAGCACCGGCTGTTGAAGAAAATGTAACGGAAACTGTTACGGAAACTGTTGCCGAAACGTCCGACTTCCACACCGCCGCAGATGATTTGTCCGCACTGTTGCAACCTGCTGAAGCACCGGCCGTTGAGGAAAATGTAACGGAAACTGTTGCCAAAACGCCCGACTTCCACACCGTTGCAGACGATTTGTCCGCATTACTTCAACCTGCTGAAGCACCGGCCGTTGAGGAAAATGTAACGGAAACCATTGCTGAAACGCCCGATTTCCACACTGTTGCAGACAATTTGTCCGCACTGCTTCAACCTGCTGAAGCACCGGCTGTTGAGGAAAATGTAACGGAAACCGTTGCTGAAACGCCCGATTTCCACACTGTTGCAGACGATTTGTCCGCACTGCTTCAACCTGCTGAAGCACCGACCGTTGAGGAAAATGTAACGGAAACCGTTGCCGATGATTTGTCCGCGCTGCTGCAACCTTCTGAAGTACCTGCCGTTGAGGAAAAAGCAGCGGAAATCACTTTGGAAACGCCTGATTCCAACACCTCTGAGGCAGACGCTTTGCCCGACTTCCTGAAAGACGGGGAAAAAGAAACGGTAGATTGGAGCATCTCCCTTGCGGAAGAGAATATCCCGAACAATGCAGATACCGGTTTCACTTCGGAATCTGTGGGTTCTGACGCACCGGCCGAAGCAAAATACGACCTTGCCAAAATGTATCTCGAAATCGGCGACCGCGATGCCGCTGCCGAGACAGTGCAGGAATTGCTGGAAGAAGCGGAAGGCGACGTACTCAAACGTGCCCAAGCATTGGCGCAGGAATTGGGTATTTGATTCCCAACTGCCCTTTCGCAGATCAAGGATGCCGTTTCAGACGGCATCTTTTTTTGCCTTATCGGTGTAACGGATAAAGTTTGACCCGGCACAGGCTCAAACAGCAAACCGCCGGCAATATAGTGGATTAAATTTAAACCAGTACGGCGTTACCTCGCCTTGCCGTACTATTTGTACTGTCTGCGGCTTCGTCGCCTTGTCCTGATTTTTGTTAATCCACTATAAAAAATGCCGTCTGAACCCCCTAAAGGCTTCAGACGGCATTGGCGGCGGCGGTATCAGGTATTCGCATAGGCAACCGAATCGTCGCCGCTTTTCTTTTGAATAAACTCGATTTTGTAGCCGTCGGGGTCTTCGACGAAGGCTATCACGGTTGTGCCGTGTTTCATCGGGCCGGCTTCGCGGACGACGTTTCCGCCCTGACGCTTCACACGTTCGCAGGCTTCGTAGGCATCGTCCACTTCAATCGCGATGTGTCCGTAAGCGTTGCCCAAGTCGTATCGTTCCGTATCCCAGTTGTGCGTCAGTTCCAAAACCGTGCTGTCGGTTTCATCGCCGTAACCGACGAAGGCAAGGGTAAACCTGCCTTCGGGATAGTCTTTGCGGCGTAACAATTTCATACCCAAGATGTTTTGGTAAAAATCAAGGGATTTTTCAAGATTGCCCACACGGAGCATAGTATGGAGTAAGCGCATTTTTGTGTTCCTCTCGGTAGTGGTTAAACTTCGATTTTGTTTGGCGTAAACGTCTGCCATTTATTGCAGGCGGGACAGTGCCAGAAAAAGACTTGGGATTTGAAGTGGCAGTTGCGGCAACGGTACATCACGCTGCGCTGTAGCTGCCGTCCGATAACCGAACGCATCATATCGGCATCGGCTTTCCAAGCCGGATCCAAATCGCTGAGTTTCAAACCGAGCAGGCGGTACACGCCGTTGAGGTCAGGCTTGCGGCGGACAAGCTCGACGGCGGTTTGCGCGGCTTCTTTCTCGCCCTTAAGCAGCAGGGATTTCTCGTACACGACATTGATCAGGTCAAGTTCGGGAAACGTCTGCATATATCCTGTCAGACGGTTCAAGCCTTCTTCAGGTTTTCCCTGCGCGGCATAGGCTTCGTAAAGCTTCTCGCCGACCATGCTCAAGTATGCATGGTTTTGCTGCTCGATGGCGGCATAGGCTTCGACGGCGGCAGGGAAATTGCCTTGTCGGTGTTCGATGTCGCCCAAAATCATGTTGGCGCGGGTGCATTTTTTGTTGGCTTCGAGTGCCTTGCCGACATTGAAACGCGCGACATCGAAATTGGACTTGAACAGCGCGGCTTGGGCAAGTTCGCAATAGAACTGTGCGATTTCAAACTGATATGTCTGTTCGTCGTGACTGAGAAGTTGGGCGGTTTCAATCGCTTTTTCCCAATCCCTGTCCTGCTGGTAGATATTGAGCAGGTGCTGTCTGGCTTCACGCGCCATTTCACCGTCTTGCAGGCTGAGGAAAATCTGTTCGGCACGGTCAACCAACCCCGCGCTTTGGTAGTTTTGCGCCAATTCAAACAGGACGCGCGCACGCTTTTCACCGACCGTGTCGGGGGAGTCGAGCAGCGTCCGGTGCATATTGATGGCTTTGTCGTTCTCACCGCGCTGGCGGTAGAGTTTGCCGAGGGTAAGGTTCAAATCATACGACTGCGGCTGCTGGTCGATGACTTCCGCCAACTCTCTGGCGGCACGTCCGCTGTTGCGGTCAACCAAGGCATCCAGACTTTTGTAAAATCCCGACGGTATGCTTTTTGCCTGCTTTAATACAGTCTTCATATCCACGCGGGCGGCAAACCAGCCCATCGCGAAGAAAACGGGCAAAAGGATAATCGGCAGCAGGATAATCCACAATTCATTGTCCATATCGGCTTTCTCAAGGCTGTTTGGCAGATTCGGCAGCATTTTGTGCCGGCGGCGCAGTCAATTCCTGTCCGCTCAAGCGCGCATTTTTCTTCACTTCCGCACGCAGGCGGCTGTTTTCGCCGCGCAAGGACAGCAGCCGCCCGAACAGGGCAAACATTCCGAACACGATGCCGACGACAAACGCGCCGAACAATACGACAATCAGCGGCAAATTGACACTCTGCCCCGGAAGATAGGAAAAGGTAACCGCATCTGTGTTAATAACGGCAAGCAGCAGAAAGAGCAGCAGGATAATGATTTTGATGAAGGTATAGATAAGTTTCATGTTTGCTCCGTAAATAAAAACACCGCCCGGACAGCTTCGCACTCTGAACCAAGATTGCGCTAGTTTAAACGATTTGCACGGTTTCGGATAGGATACGGCAGCGTGTTCAGACGGCATACGGAGTATGCGATTGCCGACAATTTTACCAAATACACCGTTCCTTTCCATTTGAAAAATAACGGATTGGACACCGTATCGACAGAAAAACCCGCCGCACACTTGTCAAAACCCTGTTTGCAGGCGTATCTTTACAGTCTTCAAATTTAAACCGTTCATATCAGAATAAGAAAGGCTTTTCATCATGAGCAGACCCGTACCCGCCGTATTCGGCAGCGTTTTTCACGCCCAAATGCCCGTCCTCGCCTACCGCGAAGGCAAATGGCAGCCGACCGAATGGCAATCTTCGCAAGACCTCTCCCTCGCACCCGGCGCGCATGCCCTGCATTACGGCAGCGAATGCTTTGAAGGCTTAAAGGCCTTCCGTCAGGCAGACGGTAAAATCGTGCTGTTCCGCCCGACCGCCAACATCGCGCGTATGCGGCAAAGTGCGGACATCCTGCACCTGCCCCGCCCCGAAACCCAAGCTTATCTCGATGCTTTGGTTGAATTGGTCAAACGTGCCGCCGACGAAATTCCCGATGCGCCTGCCGCCCTGTACCTGCGCCCGACCTTAATCGGTACCGATCCCGTTATCGGCAAGGCCGGCTCGCCGTCCGAAACCGCCCTGCTGTATATTTTGGCTTCCCCCGTCGGCGACTATTTCAAAGTCGGCTCGCCCGTAAAGATTTTGGTGGAAACCGAACACATCCGCTGCGCCCCGCATATGGGCCGCGTCAAATGCGGCGGCAACTACGCTTCCGCCATGCACTGGGTGCTGAAGGCGAAAGCCGAATACGGCGCAAACCAAGTGCTGTTCTGCCCCAACGGCGACGTTCAAGAAACCGGCGCGTCCAACTTTATCCTGATTAACGGCGATGAAATCATTACCAAACCGCTGACAGACGAGTTTTTGCACGGCGTAACCCGCGATTCCGTACTGACGGTCGCCAAAGATTTGGGCTACACCGTCAGCGAACGCAATTTCACGGTTGACGAACTGAAAGCCGCAGTGGAAAACGGTGCGGAAGCCATTTTGACCGGTACGGCAGCCGTCATCTCGCCCGTTACTTCCTTCGTCATCGGCGGCAAAGAAATCGAAGTGAAAAGCCAAGAACGCGGCTATGCCATCCGTAAAGCGATTACCGACATCCAGTATGGTTTGGCGGAAGACAAATACGGCTGGCTGGTTGAAGTGTGCTGATACTTTAAATAAAAAAATGCCGTCTGAAACCCGTTTGGCGTTTCAGACGGCATTTTCGCGTTCGGACCGTTTCCGCCGCGCCTGACGCAAGTCGGCACAAAGGCAATCGGTTAAAACAAGCGTCCGCATTTCCCATCCCGCCTGCCGCAAGTCGGACATTTCTCTGGAAATACGCTTCAGACGGCAAACCGCCGCCCGAAACCGATACGCGGCACGGACGGCGCACGGATTTGAAAACGGCGGATTATCCCTCGGTGCTCAAGGCATTGATGCTGTAACCGCCATCAACGTAAGTGATTTCGCCGGTAATGCCGGACGACAGGTCGGACAGCAGGAAGGCGGCGGTATTGCCGACTTCTTCGATGGTAACGTTGCGGCGGAGGGGATTGTGGGCGGCGACGTGTCCCAAGAGTTTGCCGAAATCGGCGATGCCGGAGGCGGCAAGCGTTTTAATCGGGCCGGCGGAAATGCCGTTGCAGCGGATGCCCTCTTTGCCCAAACAGGCGGCGGTAAAGCGGATGCCTGCCTCAAGGCTGGCTTTTGCCATACCCATCACGTTGTAATTCGGAATCGCGCGTACCGCGCCCAAGTAGCTCAGTGCGACGATGGCGGAATTTCTGCCGCGCATCATCGGACGGGCGGCTTTTGCCAATGCGGGCAGGCTGTATGCGGAAATTTCGTGTGCGGTGTTGAACGCTTCGCGGCTGATGCTGTCGAGGAAGTCGCCGCTCAAGGCTTCTTTCGGTGCGAAGCCGATGGAATGCACCAAACCGTCCAAGCCGTCCCAATGCTTGCCCAAGTCGGCGAACACTTGGTTGATTTCGTCGTCGCTGGCGACATCGCAGCGGAACACGAGTTCGGAATCCAATTCCGCCGCCATTTTGCGGACGCGCTCTTCCAGTTTGTCCACAACGTAGGTAAACGCCAGTTCCGCGCCTTGTTCGCGGCAGGCTTTGGCGATGCCGTAAGCGATGGAACGCTCGGAAATCATGCCGGTAATCAGAATTTTTTTGCCTTGCAGAAAACCCATTTTGTATCCTTCAAATAGTGTTCGGTTCATTCTAAACCGTTGATTATAGCAAATTGTCCCTGTTTCTGTGTTTTCACGTTGCAGCACGCAGACGGCAATGCCGTCTGAAGCGGATTTCAGACGGCATTGGACGTTTCAAATACGGTTTAAGGCATCAGATGCCGCGCAAGAGTTCGTTCACGCTGGTTTTCGCACGGGTTTGCGCGTCCACGCGTTTGACGATGACGGCGCAGTAGAGGCTGTGGCTGCCGTCTTTGGCAGGCATACTGCCGGACACGACGACCGAACCGGCCGGTACGCGGCCTTGGTAAATTTCTCCGGTCGTACGGTCAAAGATTTTGGTGGATTGACCGATGAACACGCCCATCGAAATCACGCTGCCTTCTTCGACAATCACGCCTTCGACGATTTCGGAACGCGCGCCGATGAAGCAGTTGTCTTCAATGATGGTCGGGCTGGCTTGCAGGGGTTCGAGTACGCCGCCGATGCCGACACCGCCGCTCAAGTGCACGTTTTTACCGATTTGCGCACAAGAGCCGACGGTCGCCCAAGTATCGACCATCGCACCTTCGTCAACGTATGCGCCGATGTTGACGTAAGACGGCATCAGCACGACATTTTTGGCAACGAAGCTGCCGCGACGCGCAACCGCACCCGGAACTGCGCGGAAGCCTGCGTTTTTGAACTCGTCTTCAGACCAATCGGCAAACTTGGTCGGCACTTTGTCGAAGTATTTGTTCACGCCGTCGTTGAGAACTTCGTTGTCTTGGATGCGGAAGGACAGTAACACGGCTTTTTTCGCCCATTCGTTGACTTTCCATTCGCCCACGCCCAAGCGTTCGGCGACGCGCAGTTTGCCTGAATCGAGTTGGCGGATGGTTTCCAACACGGCTTCTTTGACTTCGGGGGTAACGGTGGTCGGAGTGATGTCCGCGCGGTTTTCAAAGGCGGTTTCGATAATGTTTTGCAAAGACATAATGTTTCCTTATGTGAGATGTTTCGGAACGTTTGCCGTTATTTTCAGGCAGTACGTTTATTGGGAATTAATGCGCTATTGTGCCATGCAAACGCATATTCGTCAGCAATACGCGGGCGGTTGCCGAACATTGGCGTTTCGGAATCGGGCGGGCGGCGGGCATTGCCTTTTCCGCACCCGAATCAATACAGAACGGCGGCAGTACCTTTATGCCGCGCCGCCGCCTTTCAGACGGCATTCGCGGTAAAACGCCATCAGCCCTTCGGTCGAGGCATCGTGTACGGACGTTCCGCCTTCCAGTTCGCCGATGATGGTTTTTGCCAACTGTTTGCCGTATTCCACACCCCACTGATCGAAAGGGTTGACGTTCCATATCGCGCCTTGGACGAAGGTTTTGTGTTCGTAAGCCGCCATCAGCATACCCAGATTGTAGGGCGTGAGGCGGTCGAGCAGGATGCTGTTGCTGGGGCGGTTGCCGGGGAACTCTTTGTGCGGCGCGAGGCGTTCGCGTTCCGCTTCGGGCAAATCCGCCAACTCGGCGCGTGCTTCGTCCAAGGTTTTGCCCTTCATCAGGGCTTCCGCTTGGGCAAAGGCGTTGGCAACGGTAAAACGGCTGCGTCCGTCCTCCCTGCCCTGCGCCGTCATCGGGACGATAAAGTCGCAGGGAATCAGGCGCGTGCCTTGGTGGAGCAGTTGGAAATAGGCGTGCTGGCAGTTGACCCCTTCACCGCCGAACACGATGCCACCCGTTTTGCACGCGGCGCGACTGCCGTCTGAAGCGCGGCTTTTGCCCAAACTCTCCATATCGAGCTGGTTCAGCCACGCCGGCAGCAGGCGCAGGTTGTGGCTGTACGGAACAGCGGTCTGCCCGTCCGCGTGCTGGAAATTGTTGTACCACACGGCAATCAGCGCCATCAGCACGGGAATGTTGCGGCGCGGCGGCGTGTGGAAAAAATGACTGTCCATCGCGTGCGCCCCCGCCAACAACTCGCGGAAACGCGCCCCGCCGACCGCAACCATCACGGGCAAACCGACGGGCGACCAGACGGAATAGCGTCCGCCCACCCAGTCGTACATCGCAAACACACGTTCCGCCGCAATGCCGAAACTTTGCGCCGCTTCCGTATCGGCAGACACCGCGCAAAAATGGCGCGCCGTTTCCGATTCCGAAAATCCCGCATTGCGGTACCACGCCTTGACCGCCTGTGCATTGAGCAGGGTTTCAGGCGTTTTGAAGGACTTGCTGGCAACGCAAAACACCGTCGTTTCGGGGTTCAGACGGCATAAAACCGCATCCAGGCAGGCAGGATCGGCGTTGGCGGCAAAATGGACGGCGATATGCCGTCTGAACGGCTCAAGCGCCTGCACGCACATTGCCGGCCCGAGGTCGGATCCACCTATGCCGATGTGGACAAAATCCCTTATCTGCCTGCCCGTCGCACCCGTGTACGAACCGTCGTCCAAACTGTGTGCAAACTTCAACGCACGATTTAACTCGCGGCGGATTTCGGGCAACACGTCCCTGCCGTCCGCATAAACGGCATCCGCACCGTCGGGCAGGCGCAAAGCCGTATGCAGCGCGGCACGCCCCTCGCTGTTGTTGACTTTCGCACCCGTCCGCAAATCATGCATTTTCCGTCCGAGCCCTACCGCATCTGCAAGGTTACAGAGCAGTTGCAGCGTATCTTCCCCAAGCCGGTTCTTGCTGTAATCGAACAACATCCCGTCCAAACGCTCATGCATACGCTCAAAACGGCCGGGGTCGGCAGCAAAACGGTCGCGCAAAAGGACATAACGCGTATCCTGATTGTGGCGTTCGAGCGCATGCCATGCACGGGTAAAGGCATCCATCTGTTTTCCTTGATTTTTCAGAACCGGATTAAAATGTAGCAGAATGTAGTTTAACAAATGGCAGCGGCTTTGGCGAATCACGGAAACACTACTCCCTGCTTTCAGACGGCGGCAGAATTGATTTTTATCAAGCAGGATACCGATGGGGGGTGCAGGATGCAAAAGACTTGTGCTATTCTTTGTAATCGAATGAAAGACGGGGGTTATCGTCTGTAAGATACCTACAAGATGCCGCACGACGGCACGGTTGGCAAAAGAAAGCGGCACACCGCTTCGCAAATTGTTGTTTCTTCCCATTTTCCTCAGGAGCAGGTCGATATGAAGGTTTCCCCACAAACGGCAATGACGCTTCGCCAAATCATGCTGATGAACTTTGGTTTTTTCGGCATCCAATACAGCTTCGGTTTGCAGCAGACCGCCATCAACCCCATCTTCAGCTTCCTTCAGGCCGACCCCGCACAACTGCCCGTCCTCAATATGGCGGGACCGATTACCGGACTGCTCGTGCAGCCCATCATCGGCGCAATGTCCGACCGCACATGGATACCCGGTCTGGGCCGCCGCCGTCCGTATTTCCTCATCGGCGCAATCGGGTGCAGCCTCTGCCTCTTCATCTATCCGCACGTTACCGCCCTGTGGGTCGCCGTGATGCTGCTTTGGCTTTTGGACATCAGCAACAACACCGCCATGGAACCCTTCCGCGCCTTCGTTGCCGACACCGTTCCCGAGAAACAGCAGCCTACCGGCTTTCTGATGCAGTCCGTGTTTACCGGCTTGGGCATCACGCTGGCAAACGTCTCCCTCTACATCTTCCAACAAATCGGCTGGCTCAAGCAGACCTCCGAAGCAGGCATCCCCTACTGGGTATTCGGCTCCTTCTACATCGGCGCAGTCTGTTCCATCGGCTCGGTGCTCATTACCATCCTCTCCACGCAGGAAAAAATGCCCACAGGCAAAGAAGCCGCCGAGTTGAAAGCCAAAACGGGCAATCCCTTGGGCGCGGTCAAAGACATCTTCGCCGCCATCAAAGAAATGCCCCAAACCCTGTGGCAGCTCGCCCTTGTGTACCTCTTCCAGTGGTACGCCCTCTTCATCTACTGGCAATACATCTCCCACAGCATCGTCCAATCCGTCTGGCACTCGACCGCCGCCGACAAAACCGCCTACGAACAGGCAGTCGCCTGGACGGGACTGGTCAACGGTTTCTACAACATCGTAACCTTCGTTTCCGCGTTCGGACTGATGTGGCTCGCGCGCAAATACGCCGCCAAATACGTCCACGCCTTCGCCGTTTCCCTTGCTGCCGCCGCACTGTTGGCCATCCCCCACATTTCCGACAAATACCTCATGTTCGCACCCATGATCGGTTTCGGCGCAGGTTGGGCAAGTATGATGGGCGTGCCGTTCATGATTGTCGTCAACTCCATCCCCAAAGCGCGTTACGGCGTGTACATGGGCATCGTCAACATGATGATCGTCATCCCCATGCTGATCGAAACCGTAACCTTCGGCTGGGTTTACAACACCTTCCTCGGCGCAAACCCTGCCAACGCCATGACCTTCGCCGGCATTTTCCTCGCCGTCGCCGCCGTCCTGACGCTGGGCATCAAAACCAAAGGCAAACCGTCCGAATCCTGATACATCCGCCTGCCCCATGCCGTCTGAAAACAACCGTTTTCAGACGGCATCTTGTTTTCCGAACACCACAAAACACCCTCACACCGGTCTTTTAAAAATAAACGGGCATTCCGAAAAACTTCCTTACCGGTTAGAACGTACCTCTGAAAACAATAGATTTTTGGTTTATTCGAAAGGAGTACAGACCCTTCCAAATCAGGGCAATAAAGGGCTGCACCTTGTGTGCGGCACTGCATATTGAAACATTGCAGATGCATAGATGTCAGACAACCGTTTAATAAGGTATAATTGCACCCGATTCCGTCCCGTTTGCACTCCGCAAACGGGCGGACGGCTGACCCTATATTATCGGAAAACACCGATACTGTTGTTTTAACAATATTTCTATACTTTATTCCAATTACTTTACGGGGCTAGAATATGGCTAAAAATGGGGGATTTTCTTTGTTCGCAAAGAAAGAAAAACGCTTTATCTTTGAAGGCAGGCATTCCGCCTCCGACAAACTGGTCAACGGCGAAGTATCCGCGTTTACCGAAGAAGAGGCACGCAAAAAACTGGCCAAACGCGGCATCCGCCCATTGCAGATTACCCGTGTGAAAACAAGCTCCAAGCGCAAAATCACACAAGAAGACATTACCGTCTTCACCCGCCAGCTGTCCACGATGATTAAAGCGGGCCTTCCGTTGATGCAGGCGTTTGAAATTGTGGCGCGCGGACACGGCAACCCGTCTATGACGGAAATGCTGATGGAAATCCGCAACAATGTGGAACAGGGCAGCACGTTGAGCCGCGCATTCTCCAACCACCCTAAATATTTCGACCGCTTCTACTGCAACCTGGTTGCGGCGGGCGAAACGGGCGGCGTGTTGGAAAGCCTGTTGGACAAATTGGCAGTTTACAAGGAAAAAACCCAGGCCATCCGCAAAAAGGTAAAAACCGCACTGACCTATCCGGTATCCGTCATCGCCGTCGCCATCGGTTTGGTATTCGTGATGATGATTTTCGTACTGCCCGCCTTTAAAGAGGTTTACGCCAATATGGGCGCGGAGCTTCCCGCACTGACCCAAACAGTGATGGATATGTCCGACTTTTTCGTCTCATACGGCTGGATGGTGCTGATCGCACTCGGCTTTGCCATATACGGCTTCCTCAAATTGAAGGCGCGTTCGATTAAAATCCAACGGCGTATGGATGCCCTGCTGCTGCGTATGCCGATTTTCGGAGACATCGTCCGTAAAGGGACGATTGCCCGCTGGGGCAGGACGACGGCGACACTGATTGCGGCAGGCGTGCCTTTGGTCGATGTCTTGGACTCCACCGCCGGTGCGGCGGGCAATTTAATCTATGAAGAAGCCACCCGGGAAATCCGTACGCGCGTCATCCAAGGCCTGTCCATGACTTCCGGGATGCGTGCGACGGAACTGTTCCCCAATATGATGGTGCAGATGTCCTCCATCGGCGAGGAATCGGGTTCTTTGGACGATATGCTCAACAAAGCCGCCGAATTTTATGAAGACGAGGTGGACAATGCGGTCGGCAGGCTGTCCGCTATGATGGAGCCGATTATTATTGTGATTTTGGGCTTGGTCATCGGTACGCTTCTGGTCGCTATGTATCTGCCGCTGTTCAACTTGGGCAACGTGGTCGGCTGACCCGTCATACGGATCCGGCGCGGATTGGTTCTGCGCCGGTTTGTTTTTGCTTTGAATATATCGAGGGCAAAATATGTTTGCTTTATCTGTACTGCCTCCGTTTGCCGTACCTTTGGCGGCGGTTTTGGGGCTGCTGGTCGGCAGCTTCCTGAATGTCGTCATTTACCGCGTGCCCGTTATGATGGAACGCGGCTGGACGGTATTTGCCAAAGAACATTTAAACCTGCCGCTGACCGATGAGGAAAGCCGCACCTTCAACCTGATGAAACCGGATTCCTGCTGTCCGAAATGCCGTGTGCCGATACGCGCGTGGCAGAACATCCCGATTGTCAGTTACCTGCTCCTGCGCGGCAAATGCGCCTCCTGCCGCACAAAAATCAGCATACGTTATCCCTTAATCGAGCTGCTGACCGGCGTATTGTTCGGGCTGGTCGCCTGGCAATACGGCTGGTCTTGGATTACGCTGGGCGGATTGGTGCTGACCGCGTTTCTGATTTCCCTGACCTTTATCGATGCGGACACCCAATACCTGCCCGACTCGATGACACTGCCCTTGATTTGGCTGGGGCTGATATTTAATTTGGACGGCGGCTTCGTGCCTTTGCAGTCTGCCGTTTTAGGTGCGGTCGCCGGCTATGGTTCATTATGGCTCTTATGTGCAGTGTATAAACTGCTCACAGGAAAAACCGGTATGGGCAACGGAGATTTCAAACTGATTGCCGCATTGGGCGCGTGGCTCGGCATATCCGCATTGCCCGTGCTGATTTTTGTTTCCTCACTGATCGGTTTGATTGCGGCAATCGTTATGCGTATCGCCAAGGGGCAGCATTTTGCCTTCGGCCCCGCACTGACAGTTTCGGGCTGGATAATTTTTACGGCAAACGATTCCGTATGGCGGGCGGTCAACTGGTGGCTGACCCATCCGGTGCTGTAAGATGACGGTATGGGTCGGGCTGACCGGCGGAATCGGCAGCGGCAAATCGGCAGCCGCGCAATGTTTTGCCGATTTGGGCGTGCCGCGCATCGATGCGGACGCGGCGGCGCACTCGCTAACGGCTTCAGACGGCATCGCCCTGCCGGAAATCAGGCGGCTGTTCGGCGACACCGTTTTCGACACACAGGGTTTGTTGCGGCGCGACATATTGCGTAAAGAAATCTTTGCCTCCCCATCGCGCAAAGCCTTGCTCGAATCCGTGATGTTGCCGCTGATTTTCTTAGAAATCAAAAAACAGCAAGAAACCTTTACCGATGCGGCCTACGGCATTGTCGAAATCCCGCTGCTGACGGAAAAGCGTCAATTTATCAACCTGATACGGCGTGTCCTGACCATAAGCGCACCTTTGGAAAAACGTATCGGCAGGGTGATGGCACGCAGCGGGCTGACGCGCGGCGAAGTGGCGGACATCATCAGCCATCAGGCATCCGAATCCGAACGCCTGCTGCTTGCAGACGATGTGCTGCTCAATGACGGCAGCCTCAAAAGCCTGCGCGAGAAAACAATGCGCCTGCACGCGTTTTATTCAGGGATTTTCGCCTTAAAACCAACACAAGGAAAACACAATGGCTGAATCGCGGCAAACACGCCTTCAAGTCAAATGTCCGACCTGTCAAACGGCAGTAGTATGGAAATCGGAAAACGCATTCCGCCCGTTCTGTTCGCAACGCTGCAAACTGATCGACTTGGGCGGATGGGCAGACGGGAAATATACGGTTTCCGGCCAAACGGAAAGTTTGCCGGAAATATCCGAACCCGACGGGGCATACCGCTGACCGCCCCGCCTTCCCGGCAAGCACCCTGAAAGTCAAATGCCGTCTGAAACAAACACGCTTCAGACGGCATTTTCATTCTCAAACCTAATCGTTGGTATTTGCCGTTACCTCTTCCAATGAAGTAATGCCCTGCATAACTTTCAACAAACCGGCCCGGCGCAAATCCACCATACCCTCCTTATAGGCAACGTCCAAAATATCCACTTCCGTACCGTTGTTCATAATCACACGCTGCATTTCTTCGCTGATGGGCATAACCTCATACACGCCCGCACGCCCCTTATAACCCTGCCCCCGGCAACGGTCGCAACCGACGGCGCGGTAAAGTTTCCAATCTTTTGCAAGATCCTCATCGGTGAAACCGACTTCCTTCAAAGCAGAGGCAGACGGGCGTTCCACTTCCCGTTTGCAGCTCGAACACAGCCTGCGTAAAAGACGCTGCGCCATAATCAGGCTGACCGAACTGGCAATATTAAACGGCGCGACACCCATATTCAGCATACGCGACAACGTCGCCGGCGCATTATTGGTGTGCAGGGTGGAAAACACCATATGCCCTGTTTGTGCCGCCTTAATCGCAATATCGGCAGTTTCCAAATCACGAATCTCACCGACCATAATGATGTCCGGATCCTGACGCAGGAAAGACTTCAAAGCAGCGGCAAAAGTCAGCCCCTGCTTCTCATTGACGTTAACCTGATTGATGCCCGGCAGGTTGATCTCGGCAGGGTCTTCCGCCGTTGCAATATTTACCGACTCCGTATTCAAAATATTCAAACAGGTATAGAGCGACACCGTCTTACCCGAACCCGTCGGACCGGTTACCAACACCATGCCGTAAGGACGGTGAATCGCTTCCAACAACAATTTTTTCTGAAACGGCTCAAAACCGAGCTGGTCGATGTTCAAAGACGCGGCATCGGAATTCAAAATCCGCATCACGACCTTTTCGCCAAACAGCGTCGGCAATGTGCTGACACGGAAATCGATAGGCTTGCCACCCTTTTGAAAGGTCAGCTGCATCCTGCCGTCCTGCGGTATCCGTTTTTCGGAAATGTCCAAACGCGACATCACCTTAATCCGGGAAGCAAGCTGCCCCCTTACCGCAATGGGCGGCTGAACCACCTCGCGGAGCTGCCCGTCCACACGGAAACGGATACGGGCATTGTGTTCGTAAAACTCAAAATGGATGTCTGATGCCCCGCTGCGCAAGGCATCAGACAAAGTTTTATGGATAAACCTCGGAACAGGACCGTCCTCAGCCTCCTCATTGTCGATATACAGGGTGTGGCTTTCCTCTTCCTCCTGCTCCTCTCCAAGCTCCTGAAGCAGCGATGTCGAACGCGAACCCACCCAATCGAGCAAACCCGCCAACTGGTCATCCTCGACAATGACCAACTCAACCGCAATCCCTGCGGCAGAAACGGTTTTCTGAATTTGCGGCATCTGGGTCGGATCGGAAACCGCAAAAAATACTTTGTTGTCCCGACGGAAAACCGGCACACAGTGGAACTCCACCATCTGCTCCTCCGTCAACACCCCCATCAGCACCCTGTGGCGCGGATAATGGCGCAAATCAAGAACCGAATAACTGAACACCCTCGCAATCAATGCCGCAAGCGACTTGGGCGAAATGACGCCGTCTGAAAACAGCATCGGCAATACTTCCTTACCCGCCTGCGACTCCTTGTAGTAATGCTCGGCCTGCTCAACAGTAACCACCTGGTTTTGAACCAGAATCCTCAGCAAACCTACGCTCATACGACCTTATCCCCAAATTTATTCATTGTTATACCAATATGACTTTTGTCATTGAATATTATCGGCGAACAGATTATCAAAAAAACAACCGCCTTGCAAATTCGGCATATTTCCATATATCCCGGCAAACGGACGGCATACGCCTTTCCTCCCTTATATATTGCGCCCCATCAAAGGGTGCATTACTTTTTTAACCATCCCCGTTGACAGCCGAGTAAAAAGGTTTTATGCCATCATCAAAATTAATATTTTCTTCTTCTGCCATATCATCCACATTAAAAAATGCACCCCAGAAAAACATACCCCGTTTCCGGGCAGAAAAGTTTCCATACGACGCAAAAAAGCCTTTCATATCGCTGAAAGGCTTGTTTTACTTTGGTTTGCTATTGCCGATTGTTACGCATTGCATCGGCTTGAAAACCCCGTTTTTAGGGCTTCTGCCTCGCCAACAGGAATCGAACCTGTATTTTACGCTTAGGAGGCATACGTTCTATCCGTTGAACTATGGCGAGCCGAAATGAAAAGGGAGATTTTAAACCTTTCCGGCGACAAAAGACAAGATGCCGGCCGCAATCAGCGGCCCGACAGGGATACCGCCCATAAATGCCACCCCGATGACCGTACCGATCAGCAAGCCCGTTACCAATACCGGCTGCTGTCCCATCAAAGGCACGCCGCGTCCCGCCAGCCAAGCCACGAAAATACCGATAAAAACGGCGGATATCATTTTAAAATTCAAAAATTCGGCAACAGGAGGAACCTGCGCCTTTCCTGAAACCAACGGACTCAAAACCCCTATGGTCAAAAGAATGATACCGAGATTCAACCCGTGCTTCTCGACCAATGGGACGAACTGCGCCAATGCCGTCTGCTGCATCAGCAGCAATACGGTTGCCGAGATGGTAATCGAATTGTTGTTGCTGACCACACCCAACAGAATCAGCGTAACCAGAAACAGGGGAACAAAACTGAAATTCATCGGTTACGACACCCTGACCAAAGATTCCTTCGCCAGCTGAATCATGGCATCCTTCACTTCGCTGTCGGGCAAAGCATCCAACGCGGCAACGGCACAATCGACTGCTTTGCGCGCCTCGCCTATCGAATATGCCAAAGCATCCGAACGGACGACATAATCGTGGATTTTCTCAAAATAGCTGCGATCTGCATTTTCCAAAGCAGTACGCACATCGTTCGCAACCTGTTCGGAACCCTGACGCATCAGATAAATTAAAGGCAGGGTCGGTTTTCCTTCTGCCAAATCGTCGCCGACGTTTTTACCTGTTTCTTCGGTTTCCCCCGAATAATCCAGCACATCGTCAATAATTTGGAATGCCGTGCCGACGTACATACCGTAGTCTTTCAACGCCTGTTCGTGTTCGGGCGGGGCATTGCCCAAAATTGCGCCGACTTGAGCGGCAGCTTCAAACAATTTTGCCGTTTTATATTGGATGACTTGGATATATTGTTCTTCGGTAATGTCCGTATTGCCGATGTTCATCAGCTGCATGACTTCGCCCTCGGCAATAATGTTGGTCGCATCCGCCATCACTTCCAAAACGCGCATACTGCCCGAGGCAACCATCAGCTGAAAGGCGCGCGTGTATAAAAAGTCGCCAACCAACACTGCCGCCGCATTGCCGAACAGATTGTTTGCCGTTGCCCGCCCACGGCGCAAATCACTTTCATCGACCACATCATCATGCAGCAGCGTCGAAGTGTGGATAAACTCGACCATCGCCGCCAGCGAATATAGTTTCTCGTCATCATAACCGACCGCCTTACCCGCCAAAATCGTCATAATCGGACGCAGGCGTTTGCCGCCCGCGCTGATGATATATGTACCGATTTGCGAAATCAGTGCGACATCGGATTGCACCGCACGGTTGATGACTTCATTGACTTTGGCAAGGTCTTCAGGCAGATGTCGCCGGAAATAGGGCAGATTCTCGAGCATGGCAGACTCTCAGGTTTACGTTTCCGTCAAACGGCAGATACCGCTTGAAAGCTGATTCAAATAGCGGGCAATTATATCAGCAAAGCCATCAGGGCACATCTTTTCAGACGGCATATGGTTATCCGAACCGCGCAAACTTTGACAAAACAGGCAAATAACAATACAATGCTGAGTTTCGCACAATGGTGTGCGGATATTAACCATAACCCTTATGGAGTTGAGTATGTACGCGGTCGTAAAAACCGGCGGCAAACAGTATAAAGTTTCCGTCGGCGAAAAATTGAAAGTAGAACAGATACCAGCCGAACTCGACAGCCAAATCGAACTGACCGAAGTTTTGATGATTGCTGACGGCGAATCTGTAAAAGTTGGCGCACCTTTTATCGAAGGTGCAAAAGTAACAGCTAAAGTAGTGGCACACGGTCGTGGCGAAAAAGTCCGCATCTTCAAAATGCGCCGCCGCAAACACTACCAAAAACGCCAAGGCCACCGCCAAAATTTCACCCAAATCGAAATCGTGGCAATCGCCTAACCTTAAAACTTAGGAGCATTACAAATGGCAAGTAAAAAAGCAGGCGGCAGCACCCGCAACGGTCGCGATTCAGAAGCCAAACGCTTGGGCGTTAAAGCCTACGGCAACGAGCTGATTCCCGCAGGTTCCATCATCGTACGCCAACGCGGTACCAAATTCCACGCAGGCGACAACGTAGGCATGGGCAAAGACCACACTTTGTTCGCCAAAGTTGACGGTTATGTCGAATTCAAAACCAAAGGCGCGCTGAACCGTAAAACTGTCAGCATCCGTCCTTACACCGGTTCTGAAGAATAATCCAACTGACACCTGAAGCCGCATCTTTTCACGATGCGGCTTTTTACATACCCCCATACCCGATTTGATACACATTAAGCTGAAAGTATAGTGGATTAAATTTAAATCAGGACAAGGCGACGAAGCCGCAGACAGTACAGATAGTACGGCAAAGCGAGGCAACGCCGTACTGGTTTAAAGTTAATCCACTATAAAAATCCGCATACACCCTCCCCTGCATATTTCTTCAACAGCGGGTTTTGATATAATCGCCTATCTATTACAGATAGTTCAAACGGCATTCAAACCCTTACAAATGCCGTCTGAAATCATCGGCATCCGTCTATGCAAAGGATATTTTATGAGTTTACACAGCGACATCCTCGTCGTCGGCGCAGGCCCGGCGGGTTTAAGTTTTGCAGCCGAACTTGCCGGCAGCGGTTTGAAAGTTACCCTGATCGAACGCAGCCCACTGACTGTTCTGCAAAATCCTCCATATGACGGACGCGAAATCGCCCTGACCCATTTTTCCCGCGAAATCATGCAGCGTTTGGGTATGTGGGACAAAATTCCCGAAAATGAAATTTACCCTTTGCGCGATGCCAAAGTGCTGAACGGACGTTCCGATTACCAACTCCACTTTCCCCAACCGACTGAAGCGCGCGGCGAGCCTGCCGACTGTTTGGGCTATCTGATTTCCAACCACAATATCCGCCGCGCCGCCTATGAAGTCGTATCACAACTCGACAATGTCAGCATTCTGACCGATACGGTTGTCAAAGAAGTCAAAACATCTGACAACGAAGCACAAGTCATTTTGGAAAACGGCAAAATCCTGACTGCACGCCTGCTTTTGGCGGCAGACAGCCGCTTCTCGCAAACACGCCGTCAACTGGGCATTTCCTCCGATATGCACGATTACAGCCGAACCATGTTCGTCTGCCGCATGAAACATACTCTTTCCAACCAACATACCGCTTACGAATGCTTCCATTACGGACGCACCATCGCACTGCTGCCACTGGAAGAGCACCTGACCAATACCGTCATTACCGTCGATACCGATAAAATCAACAGCGTTCAAAACCTTTCGCCCGAAGAATTGGCGGCAAGCGTAAAAGAACAGCTCAAGGGCAGGCTCGGCGACATGGAACTGGTCAGCAGCATCCACCATTACCCACTTGTCGGTATGATTGCCAAACGTTTCTACGGCAAACGCAGCGCGCTGATTGGCGATGCTGCCGTCGGTATGCACCCCGTTACCGCACACGGTTTCAACTTGGGTCTGTCCAGCGCGGATATTCTGGCCAAACTGATACTCGAAGCCGAACAGCGCGGTCAGGATATCGGCGCGGCTTCCTTGTTGGAAAGATACAGCAGCAAACATATGCTGCACGCCCATCCGCTTTATCACGGAACCAATATGATGCTGAAACTGTTTACCAATGAGACCGCACCGGCAAAACTGTTGCGCGGCTTGGTATTGCGTGCCAGCAACAATTTCCCGCCGCTGAAAAAGCTGATTACCAAACAACTGACCGGTTAAAATCATATAAAAAATGCCGTCTGAAACATGTTCAGACGGCATTTTATTTGACTGCCTGCTATATTGCCGTTCAAGTTCGACAGACAAATCCATTACCCTGTATAAATTGACTGATTACACAATATCATCTGACACCGACTGAAAATAAGAAATTTACAATACTTAAAAACAAAGCCTCCGAACAGTCGGAGGCTTTGTTTGCCAAACGGAAATTATTTCAGTTTAGTTTCTTTATACACTACGTGTTTGCGGGCAACTGGGTCAAATTTTTTGATTTCCAATTTGCCGGGCATAGTGCGTTTGTTTTTGGTAGTGGTATAGAAATGACCAGTACCTGCACTGGATTCCAGTTTGATTTTATCGCGCATTGCAGTAATCCTTAATTAAATAGTGTTTAAATTAAGCTTCGCCGCGAGCACGCAAATCAGCCAATACGACATCAATGCCTACTTTGTCGATGGTACGCAATGCAGCGTTGGAAACGCGCAGGCGAACCCAGCGGTTTTCACTTTCTACCCAAAAACGACGTGATTGCAAGTTGGGCAAAAAACGGCGTTTGGTTTTGTTGTTGGCGTGCGATACGTTGTTGCCGGACATCGGACGTTTGCCAGTCACTTTGCAAACTCGTGCCATAATCAGTCTCCAAACTTCTAAAATAGTAAAACGCGATTTATACCACGAAAAACAGTGTTAGTTCAAGTGTTTTAAAGAAAAACTGCTGTTTTGCGCGGGTAAGCCGCCCGAGTGTCGCATCTGCGGAACGTTTGCAGGTGCAAAACAGATGGCGCGCGATTATAGCGGATTTCGGGAACTGCTGCATTCAAAATACCGTCCGAACATATTTCCAGTATTTTCAGACGGCATTTCAAGTTTTCAAATCCCTCAATGCCCACCACCGCCACTGCTGTGGAACGGCGGTTTTGCCAGCCATATGACAGGAATCATGATGATGAACAGCAGGCTGCCTGCCATAAAGATTTCATTCGATCCGATAATGAAGCCCTGTTGCGTGATGGTGTTGTTGATGATGCCTAGGGTTTGACTGTCGGAAATGCCTTGTTGGGACAAATGCACCGCCGTTTCGTGCAATGTTGCGGAATAGGGCGTGATGTGTTCGGCAAGGCGCGTGTGGTGCAACGCTTCGCGCCGTTCCCACAGGGTGCTGACGACGGATACGCCGACACCGCCCATCAGCACGCGCAGGAAATTCGACAGGCTGCCGGCGGCGGCAATCTGTCCGCCCTTCATGTGCGACAGTGTGATGGTCGTCAGCGGCAGAAAAAACATGGCGACACCGACACCTTGCCAAAACTGAGGCCAGATGACGTTGCCGATATCCATATCGGCATAAAAATCCGTACGCCAATAGAAAGTAAAGGCAAAGGTCAGGAAGCTGGCAGTTACGAGCAGGCGCATATCGGCCTTGTTGCCGAATCTGCCGATAATGGGTGACAGGAAAACAGGCAGGATGCCGACAGGTGCGGCGGCAAGCCCTGCCCACGTGGAGGTATAGCCCAGGTTGGTCTGCAACACTAACGGCAGCAGGGTCAGCGTCCCCATATACACCATAAAACCCAATGAGGTGGCAATGACGCCGACGGTAAAATTCCGATCTTTAAACAGCGATAAATCGACAATCGGATATTTTTCTCCCAATTCCCAAACAATAAAATACGACAGGCACACCAGCGCGGTTATGCCCAAGGTAATGATTTCTCCCGAAGCAAACCAGTCGAGTTCCTTACCCCTGTCCAGCATCGTCTGTAACGCGCCGATACCGACTACCATCAATGTAAGCCCGACATAGTCGGTCGGCATTTTAACGGTTTCCGTTTCCCGATATTTCAAATGTTTCCATGTAATCCATGCCGATATGATACCGATAGGGATATTGATGAAGAAAATCCAACCCCAATGCCAGTTTCCGGAAATCCAACCGCCGAGTATCGGCCCGAGAACAGGGGCGACAACGACGGTCATTGCCCACAATGCCAGTGCCAGCGTCCGTTTTGCGGGCGGATAGGATGCCATTAACAGGCTTTGCGACAAGGGAATCAGCGGTCCGGCGATAAAGCCCTGCAAGATACGGAAAATTACCAAAGCCTGAAGGTTGGGCGCGATGCCGCACAGCCACGATGTGATGACGAAACCGACGGCGGCGGCGGTAAACAATTTGACCTCGCCGATACGTTTTGCCAAAAATCCCGTTAACGGCACGGAAACGGCGTTTGCCACAGCAAAAGAAGTAATGACCCACGTCCCCTGAGTGGTTGCCGCACCGAGGTTGCCGGCGATAACGGGAACGGCGACATTGGCGATAGTCGTATCTAAAACTTCCATAAATACGGCAAGCCCCAAAGACAGCGTAATCCATGCCAATGCCGCACCTTTAAGCGGTGGATAATCCATTGCGTTCTCCGTTTCAGACGGCATCAATGCGCGTATTGCTCAAGAATTTCGTCCACCAGCCTGTCGGCTTCCGACCAATCCGTGCCTTCAGTTTCCGGCAACACGGCATCCGGCGTTTTTGAAATAGGCGCGCCTGCGGCGGAAATATCCACTTTTACCGTCATCGACAAACCGATGCGCAACGGATGCCTGTCCACATCTTCACGGTTCAATTCAATACGGACAGGGACACGCTGCACCACTTTAATCCAGTTACCCGTGGCATTTTGCGCCGGAATCAGCGAAAACGCGCTGCCCGTACCTGCCGAAAACCCTGCCACCCTGCCGCGATAAACGGTTTGTTTACCGTACAAATCGGACACCAGCTCGGCAGGCTGTCCGATTTTCATATGCCGCAACTGCGTCTCTTTAAAATTGGCATCAACCCACACATCCGACAACGGCACCACCGCCATCAGCGGCGCGCCTGCCGCCACCTGCTGCCCGACCTGCACCGAACGCTTCGCCACCTGACCGTCCGCAGGCGCGCGGATTTGCGTCCGCTGAAGGTTCAACCACGCATCTTTCAACCTGCTGACTGCCGTCTGAACCGCCGGCTGTTCGCGCAAAGCGACCTGACCACCCAAAGCCGCACGCGCCGAAGATTCTTCCGCCAAAGCCGCCTTAACTGCCGCCTGAGCCTGAGACACTGCCGCACGGGCATGTGCCAGCTCTTCGGCGGACACGGCTCCTGATTCCGCTAAAGCAGACCGGCGGCGTAAATCATCCTGCGCACGTGCCAAATCCGCGCGGCGCAAAGCAACCTGCGCCCCCGCCTGAGAAGTGGCGGCATTTTGCTGGCGGTTTTGCCGCACCGCCTGAATCAGCTCGTTTTTCGCCCGTTCATACGCCAACACATAATTGCCGTCGTCCAATACGGCCAACACATCGCCTTTCTTCACAACATCCGTATCATCATGCAACACCTTCCGCACCGTACCGCCCGTTTGCGGCGTAACCTGAACCACGCGTCCGGCAACATAAGCGTCTTCCGTTTCCTCTTCGTGCTGCCACCATAAAAAAAACGCCGACCCGGCGGCTACGGCGGCAAGCGCGAACAGCAGCGTCAATGCCGTCAGGCGGCGTTTGCGTTTGGCTTGCGTGTTTTGAAGTTTTGTTTCGTCCGTGTGCGTTTCCATAAGATTGGGTTCCGAATTTCCTGATTTCATATAAACAATGTTCTTTCAATAGGAAGCAGATTCTATATCCGCGCAATAACGCAATCAAGTCAGTATTTTAGATGCAATATTCAAAAAACAACGCTTCAGGCGGCAAAACTGAAAATATATTTCGTTTATATAGTGGATTAACAAAAATCAGGGCAAGGCGACGAAGCCGCAGACAGTACAAATAGTACGGAACCGATTCACTTGGTGCTTCAGCACCTTAGAGAATCGTTCTCTTTGAGCTAAGGCGAAGCAACGCCGTACTGGTTTTTGTTAATCCACTATATATGACACGGAAAACACCGCCGCCCGAACCATGCCGTCTGAAGAAAACTACACAGATACCGCCACTTATATTACAATCGCCGCCCGTGGTTCGAAAACCTCCCACACTAAAAAACTAAGGAAACCCTATGTCCCGCAACAACGAAGAGCTGCAAGGCATCTCGCTTTTGGGCAATCAAAAAACCCAATATCCGGCCGAATACGCGCCCGAAATTTTGGAAGCGTTCGACAACAAACATCCCGACAACGACTATTTCGTCAAATTCGTCTGCCCCGAATTCACCAGCCTCTGCCCCATGACCGGGCAGCCCGACTTCGCCACCATCGTCATCCGCTACATTCCGCACATCAAAATGGTGGAAAGCAAATCCCTGAAACTCTACCTCTTCAGCTTCCGCAACCACGGCGATTTTCATGAAGACTGCGTCAACATCATTATGAAAGACCTCATCGCCCTGATGGATCCGAAATACATCGAAGTGTTCGGCGAGTTCACACCGCGCGGCGGCATCGCCATCCACCCCTTTGCCAACTACGGCAAAGCAGGCACAGAGTTTGAAGTATTGGCACGCAAACGCCTGTTTGAGCACGACGCACAATAAACCATCCTTCCCATATTTCAGACGGCATTCCTTCGATACGATATGCCGTCTGAACGCCTTTCCGAAAGATTTTTATGTACGCATTTACCGCCGCACAGCAACAGAAGGCACTCTTCTGGCTGGTGCTTTTTCATATCCTCATCATCGCCGCCAGCAACTATCTGGTGCAGTTCCCCTTCCAAATTTTCGGCATCCACACCACTTGGGGTGCGTTTTCCTTCCCCTTCATCTTCCTTGCCACCGACCTGACCGTCCGCATTTTCGGTTCGCACTTGGCACGGCGGATTATCTTTTGGGTCATGTTCCCCGCCCTTTTACTGTCCTACATCTTTTCCGTTTTGTTCCACAACGGCAGTTGGACAGGCTTGGGTGCGCTGTCCGAATTCAACACCTTTGTCGGACGCATCGCCTTAGCCAGTTTTGCCGCCTACGCGCTCGGACAAATCCTTGATATTTTTGTGTTCAACAAATTACGTCGTCTGAAAGCGTGGTGGATTGCACCAACCGCATCAACCGTCATCGGCAACGCCTTGGATACGTTGGTATTTTTCGCCGTTGCCTTTTACGCCAGCAGCGATGAATTTATGGCGGCAAACTGGCAGGGCATCGCATTTGTCGATTATCTGTTCAAACTCACCGTCTGCACCCTCTTCTTCCTGCCTGCCTACGGCGTGATACTGAATCTGCTGACGAAAAAACTGACGGCCCTGCAAACCAAACAGGCGCAAGACCGCCCCGTGCCCTCGCTGCAAAATCCGTAAACAGCCCTGCCGGGAATCGGGACGGTTGGGCTTTCTTTTATAGTGGATTAACAAAAATCAGGACAAGGCGACGAAGCCGCAGACAGTACAGATAGTACGGAACCGATTCACTTGGTGCTTCAGCACCTTAGAGAATCGTTCTCTTTGAGCTAAGGCGAGGCAACGCCGTACTGGTTTTTGTTAATCCACTATATTTGCAAACACTGCCGGAACGGATAAATCTGGATTCCCGCCACTTCGCCATTCCCTCGAAAGCGGGAATCCGGTGCGTTGGGTTTCAGTCATTTCCGATAAACTCCTGCCGCGTTGTGTTTCTAGATTCCCGCTTTCGCGGGAATGACGGCGGATGGGTTTCCGTGCCGTGGTGTCCGGATTCCCGCCGGTACGGGAATGACGGCAGTGCTTCCTTGGCTTAGTTTTATTTTAACCAACTACATAGTGGATTAACAAAAATCAGAACAAGGCGACAAAGCCGCAGACAGTACAAACCAAGACGCTTGCGGCTTTGCTGACGCGCTGGAACTGTCCGCTTGCTTTGTCGGCGGCTTTGAGAATAATATTTATGGTCTTGTCGGTCATAAAGTGGTCTTGAAAATGAAACGTTATCGAAAATCTGACAAACTGAAAGAAAAATATAGCGATATAGATGAGACTTTTGAATTTATAAAGGGGTTTATCTATGTAGTTGCCCTTGCTTTTACCGCATATATCGCTATCCGTTTTTTCTGATGCGCTTCCGATAAAATGCCGTCTGATTTTTTCAGACGGCATTTTCTATTCTTCTGCATTGGAGGCGCGTAGTACGGCAAGGCGAGACAACACCGTACTGATTTTTGTTAATCCACTATAAATGCCGTCTGAAAACCTGTTTGCAGATTTTCAGACGGCATTGTTTTTGTCGTCGCGGTTCAAACTTCAATCCGATTGCGACACGGTAACCGGTATGCCGCGCAAGCGCGCAAGCAGCGCGTCCGCCTTCTGTTTCTGCGCGGCAAACGCCGCCTTGTCCGCCTGCGTCAATTCGGGTGTCGGCAATGCGACCGAAACAGGATTGACGGGCTGCCCGTTGATGCGCGCCTCGTAATGCAGGTGCGGCCCGGTCGAACGCCCGGTCGAACCGACAAAACCGATGACCTCGCCGCCGCGCACATTGCCTTGTGCCTGCGAAAACGCGCTCAAGTGCGCGTACAGCGTTTCCACACCGTTGGCGTGGCGTATCATCACCGCGTTGCCGTATCCGCCCTTCCGGCCTTTAAAGGCAATCACGCCGTCGGCGGAAGCCCTGACCGGAGTTCCCTGCGGTGCGGCATAATCGATGCCCGTGTGCAGCCGCCAAGTGTGCAGGATGGGGTGCATACGGTAGCCGAACGGCGAAGAAATACGGGTGTAAACCAGCGGTTCGATGTTGAAGCCGCCTTTTTCCTGCAACACCCTGCCGTCTTCATCGTAATAATTGCCGCCCCCTCCTCCTTCCTTGTCCGAACGGTAATAGAACGCCTGATGCCTTGTGCCGCCCTTGACGACTTCCGCCGCCAGAATATCGCCCGTCGCCATCTGCTGCCCGTGGAAATACAGGCTGTCGTAAAGCAGGCGCACGGCATCGCCTTCCTTCAAACCGTCAAGGCTGAAGCGGCCGGCGAAAATCCCGCTTAAGGATTCGCGGATTTCGACGGGTACTTCCGCCTGCGCCAACGCGCCGCGCGCCGAAGTTTTGACCACGACCGAACGCAGCGTCGGCAAAACCTTCATATCCGCCTCAGCAGCCGACCGCCGCCATATGCCGCCTTTTTTTTCCAAAGCGACCAGATTGCGCTCGCCGTCTTCGTCGGTAAAAAACTGCACTTCGCGCGCGCCGCCGTCGCCGCCGACCAAAACATGAACCGACTGGTCGGCACGCAAATGCCGCAAATCGGCTTCGCCGCCATATTTTTCCGTGATTCGGGCAATCTCGTCCCGCGCCATACCCGAACGCGCCAGCACGTCCGCCAGCGAGTCGCCCGGCTGCACCGCCTCCTGCACCCAATATGCCGTCTGAACGCCGCTCCCCTCCCAAGACAGCGGCGGCAGTTCTTGTTCCACGCGCTGCCGCCTGACGCGCTCCGTCCGCCCCGACAGGGCGATGACCGCCGCCGAAGCCAAAATAATGGAAACGGCAAGCGCACGCAACGCGTATCGCCGATGTTTTGCCGAAAGTGGGAAGACAGCCATATTGTTCCTTTTTGACGGCGTTTGCGCCGAATCCTCTATAATGTTGCGCCTGACCTGCATTTCTGAAACGTCAAACGATGAAACTCACCCTCGCCCTCCCCTCGCTCAATTTGGATGAAGACGAAACCCGAATACCTCTCTGCCTGCACGCCTTCAACAAAATCCTGCAATACGGCTCGCTGCACCGCCAAAGCTGCACGGCTTCGGCATTTTACGCGCGTTATTTGTGGTGCGGCAGACTGGCGGAACGCGCGGCGCAAAGCCTGAATATGCCGTCTGAAGCCGTCGCGCTCGCCGCGCCCGTGTGGCAGAAAATGGGACTGCATCAGGCAAATGTGCTGACGGCGGAATATTTGGATGTCGGTACGGATGAAGCGGAACGGCTCTGCCGCGATCTGTCGGCGTTTTACGGCGACATTCCGTGGCGTTTCGTTCCCGTCCTGCCCGAATTATGGCTGGTTTCCCTTCCCCGCGCGTACCGCTGGGGCGCGAAGCCCGTTTTGGACTTGGGCGGACTGTTGGGCGCGGACGACCAGCCGGACGGGGAAGACGCGTTGGAATGGCTGCGCGTCCAAACCGAAATCCAAATGTGGCTGGCGGCGCACCCCGTCAACCATAACCGCAAAAAACGCGGGCTGCCCGAATTGAACGGCTTATGGCTTTGGGACGGTCTGAACGGTGGCGGGCAGGGCGGCACGCTTTTCGCCGATACGGTTTGGAGCCGTTTTCATCCGAACCGCCGAGCATTGCCCGACAGCTTCCGAGCTTATGCGGAAACGGCGGCACACCTGCCCGATACGCACCACATCCTGTTTATGGACGATTTGCGCCTGACCGCCCTGACAGGGGACAGGGAACGGTATGCGGCAATATTGCAGCAGTGGGAAGAACGCTGGTTCGCACCGATCTACGAAGCCGTCCGCACCGGCAAAATCAAACGGCTGGACATCGCCACAGACGGATTAAACGGCGGCACGCTGACGTTTACCGCTGCGGACAGGTGGAAATTCTGGCGCGGTACGAGGAACTTTGACGGAATTTGGTAAGCTTGCCGAACAAAACCGCAACAATGCCGTCTGAAGCCCGAATCGGGTTTCAGACGGCATTTCCGTATCCGTTCAGACCTGACGTGCCGACCAACCGTTCACACGCCGTTCCACTGCTTCGGCACTCAAGCCCAAATCGTCTAAAAGTTTTTTCGGATCGCCGTGTCCGGTTACGGTATCGGCAACGCCCAAAAGCAAGACGGGTTTGCAGATGCCGTGTTTCGCCAACACTTCCAGCACCGCGCTGCCTGCGCCGCCCTGTTCGGCGTTTTCTTCAAGGGTAACGATGCGGTCGTGGCTTCGGGCAAGGCGGACAATCAACTCTTCGTCTATCGGTTTGACAAAGCGCATATCGGCGACGGTGGCGTTCAGTTTTTCGGCAACCGCCAATGCGGGGGCGACCATACTGCCAAAGGCAATGAAAGCGGTTTTCTCACCTTCGCGGCGGATAATGCCCTTGCCGATTTCCACGGTTTCCATGCCGTCTGAAACCGGCGCGCCCGTACCCGTGCCGCGCGGATAGCGGACGGCGGCGGGCGCATCCGCCTGATAGCAGGTCGAAAGCAGCAGGCGGCATTCGTTTTCATCGCTCGGCGCGGCGACAATCATATTCGGAATGCAGCGCAAAAAGCTCAAATCGTACAGACCGGCATGGGTCGGGCCGTCCGCGCCGACGATGCCCGCGCGGTCGACGGCAAACAAAACGGGCAGGTTTTGCAGGGCGATGTCGTGTACCAGTTGATCGTAGGCGCGTTGTAAAAAGGTGGAATAAATCGCCACGACGGGCTTCATCCCTTCGCAAGCCAAACCACCGGCAAAGGTAACGGCGTGCTGCTCGGCAATACCGACATCGAAATAACGGTCGGGGAATCGTTGTTCAAACTCCACCAGTCCGCTGCCCTCGCGCATCGCGGGCGTGATGGCGATCAAACGCTCGTCTGCCGCCGCCCGGTCGCACAGCCATTTGCCGAACACTTGGGTATAGGTCGGTTTGGCGGCAGGTTTGTTTTCAGACGGCATTTGCGCCGCGCCTTCTTTAGGCAGGTTGGCGACGGCGTGGTATTTGACAGGATCGTTTTCGGCGAGTTTGTAGCCGTTGCCCTTTTTGGTGATGACGTGCAGCAACTGAGGGCCTTTGCGGCTGCGCAAGTCTTTCAATACGTCCACCAGATTTTCGACGTTGTGTCCGTCCACGGGGCCGGTGTAGCGGAAGCCGAAGTTTTCAAACAGCGACAGCGACTGTTTGGCGTGTTCGGCTTCTTCGGCAAGGGTTTTGATTTTGTGTTCGACTTTTTGGGCAAGCTCCATCGCGCCGGGTATTTTGTCTAATACCTTGCCCGTTTGCGCTTTGACGGTACTCAACAGTCCGTGCATATCGCGCACGACGTTGCTGGCGAGGTATTTGGGCAACGCGCCGACGTTGGGGGAAATCGACATTTCGTTGTCGTTGAGGACGACCAGCAAATCCACATCCATATCGCCCGCGCAATTCAGGGCTTCAAACGCCTGACCCGCCGTCATCGCGCCGTCGCCGATGATGGCGACGCTGCGGCGGTCGCTGCCCAAGAGTTTGTCCGCCGCCGCCATACCCAACGCCGCGCCGATGGAGGTGGAGGAATGCCCCACGCCGAACGCGTCGTACTCGGACTCGCAACGTTTCGGAAAACCCGCCAAACCGCCGTATTGGCGCATGGTATGCATCTGGTTTTTGCGTCCGGTAAGGATTTTGTGCGGATAGCTTTGGTGTCCGACATCCCACACCAGCTTGTCTTCGGGCGTGTCGTACACATAGTGCAGGGCGATGGTCAGCTCGACCGCACCTAAGTTGCTGGCGAAATGACCGCCGGTTTGACCGACGGATTCCAGCAGAAAGGCGCGCAACTCGCCGGCAAGGCGCGGCAGCTGTTTTTTGTCCAGACGGCGCAAATCTTGCGGGCTGTCAATCAGGTCGAGTAGGGGGCTTGGGTTCATGGTGTGTCTTTTTTATGTGTCGTCCGGGTGCAACGGTCAATTATATATCAAGAGCGTGCGGCTGACGGCTGATTTTGCCGTATGTCATTCGTCCTGCCGCTTGGCGCGCGGGTGGGCTTCGTCATACAGGCGGGCGATGTGGTCGAAATCGAGTTTGGTGTAAATCTGCGTGGTCGAAAGGCTGCTGTGCCCGAGCAGCTCCTGCACCGCCCTGATGTCGCGCGAAGCCTGCAATAGGTGTCCGGCGTAGCTGTGGCGCATCATATGCGGCGAAACGTGCCTGCCGTCGCCGTTTTGCGCCGCCCATTGCGCCAAACGTTTTTGGATTTGGCGTTGGCTCAGGCGCGTGCCGTTCCTACCGGTAAACAGGGCTTTGCCGTCCGATGCCGTCTGACGCAGCGGCAGATAGTTTTTCAGGGCTTCCACGCTTTTGCCGGTCAGCGGAACCTGACGCTGCTTGCGCCCTTTGCCGGTAACGTGTACCCACGCCTCGTCCAAATATACATCATCTGCATTCAAGCCGTGTATCTCGCTCACGCGCAAACCGCTGCCGTACATCAGCTCGAACAGGGCGTGATCGCGCACCGCCAGCGGGTCGCCGCCGTCCACGGGCAAATCCAGCATCCGGTTCAGCCATTCCTGCGGCAGGGCTTTGGGTACGCGCTCGGGCTGCTTCGGCGGTTTGATGTCGGCGGTCGGGTCGGTATGCAGCAGACCGCGTTTGACCAGCCAGGCGCAATACTGCCGCCAAGACGACAGCTTGCGCGCCAGCGTCCGCGCATTCAAACCGCGCTGCGACAAACGCCGCAACGCCGCCGTAAAATCGCGCCGCGACAAGTCCTGCGGCACGCCGCCTTCAGCTTCAGACGGCATTTGTGCCAACAGCGCAAACAGTTCTTCCAAATCGCGCCGGTATGCCGCAACCGTGTGCTCCGACTTGCCCTCGCGCACGATGTTTTCCAAATAAGCGTCAAAATGCGCCGCAAACCCGTCCAAAACCATAACCGTCCCACACAAATATCAGAAAACCAGTGAAAACATTATCATAAACGACACACCAAAACCCCGAACCGCCCAAAATCCGACCCGTCAGCCCGCCGTTATCGTTAACATAAAATCAATGTAGCGGTTTGTAGTTTTTTGCCACAAAAAACATTATAATCCAACTTATTTACCCCCACTGCCCAAGGAGACAAAAATGGCACTCGTATCCATGCGCCAACTGCTCGACCACGCCGCCGAAAACAGCTACGGCCTGCCCGCGTTCAACGTCAACAACCTCGAACAAATGCGCGCCATTATGGAAGCCGCCGACCAAGTCGGCGCGCCCGTCATCGTACAGGCGAGCGCAGGTGCGCGCAAATACGCGGGCGCGCCGTTTTTGCGCCACCTGATTTTGGCGGCTGTCGAAGAATTTCCGCACATCCCCGTCGTCATGCACCAAGACCACGGCGCATCGCCCGACGTGTGCCAACGCTCCATCCAACTGGGCTTCTCCTCCGTGATGATGGACGGCTCTTTGCTCGAAGACGGCAAAACCCCTTCTTCTTATGAATACAACGTCAACGCCACACGTACCGTGGTTAACTTCTCCCACGCTTGCGGCGTGTCCGTCGAAGGCGAAATCGGCGTATTGGGCAACCTCGAAACCGGCGAAGCAGGCGAAGAAGACGGTGTAGGCGCAGTGGGCAAACTTTCGCACGATCAAATGCTGACCAGCGTCGAAGATGCCGTACGCTTCGTTAAAGACACCGGCGTGGATGCGCTCGCCATCGCCGTCGGCACCAGCCACGGCGCATACAAATTCACCCGTCCGCCCACAGGCGACGTATTGCGTATCGACCGCATCAAGGAAATCCACCAAGCCCTGCCCAATACCCACATCGTGATGCACGGCTCCAGCTCCGTTCCGCAAGAATGGCTGAAAGTCATCAACGAATACGGCGGCAATATCGGCGAAACCTACGGCGTGCCGGTTGAAGAAATCGTCGAAGGCATCAAACACGGCGTGCGCAAAGTCAACATCGATACCGACTTGCGTCTTGCTTCCACCGGCGCGGTACGCCGCTACCTTGCCGAAAACCCGTCCGACTTTGACCCGCGCAAATACCTGAGCAAAACCATTGAGGCCATGAAACAAATCTGCCTCGACCGCTACCTCGCGTTCGGCTGCGAAGGTCAGGCAGGCAAAATCAAACCGGTTTCCTTGGAAAAAATGGCAAACCGTTATACCAAGGGCGAATTGAACCAAATCGTCAAATAACAGGTTGCCTGTAAACAAAATACCGTCTGAACCGTTGTTCGGACGGTATTTGATTTTTACTTCTTTGACCTGCCTCATTGATGCAGTATGCAAAAAAGATACCGCAACCAAAACGTTTATATATTATCTATTCTGTGTATGACTAGGAGTAAACCTGTGAACCGAACTACCTTCTGCTGCCTTTCTCTGACCACTGCCCTGATTCTGACCGCCTGCAGCAGCGGAGGCGGCGGAAGCGGAGGCGGCGGTGTCGCCGCCGACATCGGCGCGGGGCTTGCCGATGCACTAACCGCACCGCTCGACCATAAAGACAAAGGTTTGAAATCCCTGACATTGGAAGACTCCATTCCCCAAAACGGAACACTGACCTTGTCGGCACAAGGTGCGGAAAAACTTTCAAAGCCGGCGGTAAAGACAACAGCCTCAACACGGGCAAACTGAAGAACGACAAAATCAGCCGCTTCGACTTCGTGCAAAAAATCGAAGTGGACGGACAAACCATCACGCTGGCAAGCGGCGAATTTCAAATATACAAACAGGACCACTCCGCCGTCGTTGCCCTACAGATTGAAAAAATCAACAACCCCGACAAAACCGACAGCCTGATAAACCAACGCTCCTTCCTTGTCAGCGGTTTGGGCGGAGAACATACCGCCTTCAACCAACTGCCCGGCGGCAAAGCCGAGTATCACGGCAAAGCATTCAGCTCCGACGACCCGAACGGCAGGCTGCACTACACCATCGATTTTACCAACAAACAGGGTTACGGCAGAATCGAACACCTGAAAACACCCGAGCAGAATGTCGAGCTTGCCTCCGCCGAACTCAAAGCAGATGAAAAATCACACGCCGTCATTTTGGGCGACACGCGCTACGGCAGCGAAGAAAAAGGCACTTACCACCTCGCCCTTTTCGGCGACCGCGCCCAAGAAATCGCCGGCTCGGCAACCGTGAAGATAGGGGAAAAGGTTCACGAAATCGGCATCGCCGGCAAACAGTAGCATTTGAAAAATGCCGTCCGAACACGATAATTTACCGTTCGGACGGCATTTTTGCGCCATACCGCCCTAGGACGCGACGGCACGGCAGGCAAGCCGGTTTCACTATATAATGCCGTCTGAACCAACGAGAACCACACCATGCAAGCCGATTTCAACCGCCCCGTCCTCGCCGTCGATACCGGAACTTCCTATTTGTCGCTCGCGCTGCGCGCCGACGGCGAAATCCGCCTGTTCCATCAGGAAGCCGGCAGCCGCCAATCCGAACTGATCCTGTCGGAAATCCGCACCCTGTTCCGAAATGCGGGCATTACCGCCGCCGATTTGGGGGCGATTGTTTATGCGAAAGGCCCCGGCGCGTTTACGGGACTGCGTATCGGCATCGGCGTGGCGCAAGGTTTGGCAACGCCGTTCGATACGCCTTTAATCGGCATCCCCACGCTCGATGCCGCCGCCTCGCTGCCGCCGCCGCAAAGCTGCATCCTTGCCGCTGCGGACGCTCGTATGGGCGAAGTGTTTTATGCATGGTTCGATACGCTGAACTGCCGCCGTTTGAGCGGTTATCAGGTCGGTAAGGCGGCAGACATCGCCCTCCCCGAGGGACACGTCTTTTCAGACGGCATAGGCAGCGCGTTCGCACTGGAAAACCGTCCGCCCTTCGCAGGCAAACCCGATATGCCGACCGCCGCCGACTTCCTCAATCTGGCGGCGGAAGGCGGTTTTCCCGCCGTCACTGTGGCACACGCCGAACTGCTCTACGTCCGCGACAAAATTGCCCTGACTGCCAAAGAACAGGCGGAACGGAGAGCGCGCCCGTGAACATCCGCCGTGCCGTTTATGCCGATTGCGCGGCACTCGCCGCGCTCGATGCCGTCTGCAACCCGTCCGCGTGGACGCAACGCCAATTTGAGTCCGCACTGGTTTCGCCGTCCGAACAGGTTTTCCTTGCGGAAAAAGACGGCGGGATTGCCGCCTTTATCGTTTGGCAGAACCTGCCCGACGAATCCGAACTGCACCTGATTGCCACCGCGCCCGAATGCCGCCGCCGGGGCGTTGCGTCCGCCCTGCTCGAATATTGGTTCGCACATCTGCCCGAAGGTACGCAACGCCTGCTGCTCGAAGTCCGCGCGGGCAACGCAGCCGCACACGCGCTGTACGCGGCACACGGCTTTACCGATGCGGGCAGGCGGAAAAACTATTACCGTACAGCCGACGGTAAAACCGAAGATGCCGTCTTAATGGAGAAAATATGTTAAGCGCGCGCTACCTCCACCTGCACGAAGCTTTGGGCTTAGGCCCGATGTGGCTGAAACAGACCGCCGTCGTCCTGCCGCCCAAAAACACACCCGCAACCCCGACACAGGCACGTCCCCAAACCGTCCGCACCGCGCCGATTCGCCCTTCCCAGCCCCATAACGGTCAGGCGCGGCTCGAAACGATGGCGGCACTGAAAACCGCCGCACCCGAACACGTCCGCAAACCCGTTCCCGCACCCGAAGCCGACCTGCTGCCCGATCTTTCAGACGGCATTGCCCCCGTTCCTGCCGCTTCGGGCATCACCAAGCTTGCCGTCGTCAGCTTGTGTCCGCCGACCGAGGATATGGTTTACGGGCAGCTGTTCCACGGCAAAGCGGGTGTCCTGCTCGACAATATACTCAAAGCCGTAGGACTGGATGCCGCTTATGTACACAAGACCAGCTGGGTGAAAACCGCCGCCGTCGGCAATCCGATGCCGTCTGAAGCGGCAATCGCAAATGCGCTGGGTCAAATCGCCCGCGAACTCGACGGCTGCCGCGCCCCCACCGTCCTTTTCCTCGGACAGGCATTTGTCAAACCGGAACGGCAGGCGATGATTGAAACCCTGTGCGCCGGCCGCCCCTTCTTCATCATCGACCATCCCGCCCGGCTGTTGCGCCAACCCGAACTCAAAGCCCGCTCCTGGCAGACGCTCAAGCAGCTCAAACGTGTCTTGGCGCAAGGCGGCGGCAGTTGAAGCGCGCCGCACGGGGCGGTAGAATCGCAACTGCGTCCCAATATCTGACAGAAAGCACAAAATGACCGATTTCCGCCAAGATTTCCTCAAATTCTCCCTCGCCCAAAATGTTTTGAAATTCGGCGAATTTACCACCAAAGCCGGACGGCGGTCGCCCTATTTCTTCAACGCCGGACTCTTCAACGACGGCGCATCCACGCTGCAACTGGCAAAATTTTACGCGCAGTCCATCATCGCAAGCGGCATCGGGTTCGATATGCTGTTCGGCCCCGCCTACAAAGGCATTATTTTGGCGGCGGCAACCGCGATGATGCTGGCGGAAAAAGGCGTGAACGTCCCGTTTGCCTACAACCGCAAAGAAGCCAAAGACCACGGCGAAGGCGGCGTGTTGGTCGGTGCGCCGCTTAAAGGGCGCGTGCTGATTATCGACGACGTGATTTCCGCCGGCACATCCGTACGCGAATCGATCAAACTGATTGAAGCGGAGGGTGCAACCCCCGCCGGCGTCGCCATCGCGCTCGACCGTATGGAAAAAGGCACGGGTGAATTGTCCGCCGTTCAGGAAGTGGAAAAACAATACGGCCTGCCCGTCGCCCCCATCGCCAGCCTGAACGATTTGTTTATCCTGTTGCAAAACAACCCCGAATTCGGACAGTTCCTCGAACCCGTCCGAACCTACCGTCGGCAGTACGGCGTAGAATAAAAACAAAGCATATGCCGTCTGAACCGCCTTACGCCTCAGACGGCATCAAACCTGACACACACGAGGAAATACCATGCCCGCCTGTTTCTGTCCGCACTGCAAAACCCGCCTTTGGGTCAAAGAAACCCAGCTCAATGTCGCCCAAGGCTTCGTCGTCTGCCAAAAATGCGAAGGGCTGTTTAAAGCCAAAGACCATCTGGCAAGCACGAAAGAACCCATATTCAACGATTTGCCCGAAGCTGTTTCGGATGTCAAACTCGTCCACCGCATCGGCACGCACGCCATCGGCAAAAAACAGATTTCCCGCGACGAAATCGCCGGCATCCTCAACGGCGGCACAACCCTGCACGATATTCCGCCCGCAACCGCCGCTGCCGCGCCTGCTGCCGCACCGCAGGTTACCGTACCGCCCGCCGTGCCCGCCCGTCAGGAAGGGTTCAACTGGACGGTTGCAACCCTGTTTGCCCTTATCGTCCTCATTATGCAGCTTTCCTACCTCTTCATCCTATGAACGCGCCCGACAGCTTTGTCGCCCACTTCCGCGAAGCCGCCCCCTACATCCGCCAAATGCGTGGCACGACACTGGTCGCCGGCATAGACGGCCGCCTGCTCGAAGGCGGCACTTTGCACAACCTCGCCGCCGACATCGGGCTGTTGTCGCAACTGGGCATCCGCCTCGTCCTCATCCACGGCGCGGACCACTTCCTCGACAGCCTCGCCGCCGCGCAAGGCCGCACGCCGCATTATTGCCGGGGTTTGCGCGTTACTGGCGAAACCTCGCTCGGACAGGCGCAGCAGTTTGCCGGCACCGTCCGCAGCCGTTTTGAAGCCGCATTGTGCGGCAGCGTTTCCGGATTCGCGCGCGCGCCTTCCGTCCCGCTCGTATCGGGCAACTTCCTGACCGCCCGTCCGATAGGCGTGATTGACGGAACCGATATGGAATACGCGGGCGTTATCCGCAAAACCGACACCGCCGCCCTCCGTTTCCAACTCGACGCGGGCAATATCGTTTGGCTGCCGCCGCTCGGGCATTCCTACGGCGGCAAAACCTTCCATCTCGATATGCTTCAAACCGCCGCTTCCGTCGCCGTCTCGCTTCAGGCCGAAAAACTCGTTTACCTGACCCTTTCAGACGGCATTGCCCGCCCCGACGGCACGCTCGCCGAAACCCTCTCGGCACAGGAAGCGCAATCGCTGGCGGAACACGCCGGCGGCGAAACGCGACGGCTGATTTCGTCCGCCGTTGCCGCGCTCGAAGGCGGCGTGCACCGCGTCCAAATCCTCAACGGGGCCGCCGACGGCAGCCTGCTGCAAGAACTCTTTACCCGCAACGGCATCGGCACATCCATTGCCAAAGAAGCCTTCGTCTCCATCCGTCAGGCGCACAGCGGCGACATCCCGCACATCGCCGCCCTCATCCGCCCGCTGGAAGAACAGGGCATCCTGCTGCACCGCAGCCGCGAATACCTCGAAAACCACATTTCCGAATTTTCCATCCTCGAACACGACGGCAACCTGTACGGTTGCGCCGCCCTGAAAACCTTTGCCGAAGCCGATTGCGGCGAAATCGCCTGCCTTGCCGTCTCGCCGCAGGCACAGGACGGCGGCTACGGCGAACGCCTGCTTGCCCACATCATCGATAAGGCGCGCAGTATGGACATAAGCAGGCTGTTCGCACTGTCCACAAATACCGGCGAATGGTTTGCCGAACGCGGCTTTCAGACGGCATCGGAAGACGAGTTGCCCGAAACGCGGCGCAAAGACTACCGCAGCAACGGACGGAACTCGCATATTCTGGTGCGTCGCCTGCACCGCTGACCGCAACGGAAAGCCGCCGCAGAAATGCCGTCCGAACCCCGTTTCAGACGGCATTTCCCCGATGACAAAGACCTGCCCGACCCTCAAGGACTCCGATGAAATCCTACCCCGACCCCTACCGCCATTTTGAAAACCTCGATTCCGCCGAAACGCAAAACTTCGCTGCTGAAGCGAATGCCGAAACGCGTGCGCGTTTTTTGGAAAACGACAAAGCACGCGAATTGTCTGACGGCATTTTGGCGCAGATGCAGGACACACGGCAGATTCCGTTTTGTCAGGAACACCGCGCGCGGATGTACCATTTTCATCAGGATGCGGAATATCCGAAGGGCGTGTACCGCGTATGTACCGCGGCGACTTACCGTTCCGGCTATCCTGAGTGGAAAATCCTGTTTTCAGTGGCGGATTTCGACGAGCTGCTCTGCGATGATGTGTATTTGGGCGGCGTGTCGCACTTGGTGGAAAAGCCCAACCGCGCGTTATTAACACTGAGCAAATCGGGCGGCGATACGGCGTACACGCTGGAAGTGGACTTGGAAGCAGGAAAGTTGGTAGAAGGCGGGTTTCACTTTCCGGCAGGCAAAAACCATGTGTCGTGGCGCGATGAAAACAGCGTGTGGGTGTGTCCGGCTTGGGACGAACGCCAGTTGACCGAATCGGGCTATCCGCGCGAAGTATGGCTGGTGGAGCGCGGCAAAAGTTTCGAGGAAAGCCTGCCGGTGTATCAAATTGCTGAAGACGGCATGATGGTGAACGCGTGGCGTTACCTCGATCCGCAGGGTTCGCCGATTGATTTGATTGAAGCGTCTGACGGTTTTTACACCAAAACCTATTTGCAGGTCTCAGCCGAAGGCGAAGCGAAACCGTTAAACCTGCCCAACGATTGCGACGTGGTCGGCTATCTGGCGGGGCACCTGTTGCTGACCTTGCGTAAAGACTGGCACCGCGCGAACCAAAGCTATCCGAGCGGCGCGTTGGTGGCGGTGAAGCTGAATCGGGGCGAACTCGGGGCGGCGCAGCTTTTGTTTGCGCCCGATGAAACGCAGGCATTGGAAAGCGTGGAAACGACCAAGCGTTTTGTGGTGGCGAGCCTGCTGGAAAACGTACAAGGCTGTCTGAAAGCGTGGCGCTTTGCCGGCGGCAAATGGCAGGAAGTCGAACTGCCGCGCCTGCCTTCGGGCGCGTTGGAAATGACCGACCAACCGTGGGGCGGCGATGTGGTTTACCTTGCCGCCAGCGATTTTACCACGCCGCTGACGCTGTTTGCGCTGGATTTGAACGTGATGGAACTGACCGTCATGCGCCGCCAGCCGCAGCAGTTTGTTTCAGACGGCATCGAAGTGCGGCAGTTTTGGGCGACTTCGGCCGACGGCGAGCGCATCCCTTATTTCCACGTCGGCAAAAACGCCGCGCCCGACACGCCGACGCTGGTTTATGCCTACGGCGGTTTCGGCGTACCCGAGTTGCCGCATTATCTGGGCAACATCGGCAAATACTGGTTGGAAGAGGGCAACGCCTTCGTGTTGGCGAACATACGCGGCGGCGGTGAGTTCGGCCCGCGCTGGCATCAGGCGGCGCAGGGAATCAGCAAACACAAAAGCGTCGATGATTTGCTTGCCGTCGTGCGCGATTTGTCCGAACGCGGCATGAGTTCGCCCAAACACATCGGTTTGCAGGGCGGCAGCAACGGCGGCCTGATTACCGCCGCCGCCTTCGTGCGCGAACCGCAAAGCATCGGCGCGCTGGTGTGCGAAGTGCCGCTGACCGACATGATCCGTTATCCGCTGCTGTCCGCCGGCGCAAGCTGGACGGACGAATACGGCAATCCGCAGAAATACGAAGTCTGCAAACGCTGGCTGGGCGAATTGTCGCCGTATCACAATCTTTCAGACGGCATCGATTATCCGCCCGCACTCATTACCACCAGCCTCAGCGACGACCGCGTCCATCCCGCCCACGCGCTCAAGTTCTACGCCAAACTGCGCGAAACCTCGGCGCAATCTTGGCTCTACTCGCCTGACGGCGGCGGCCATACCGGCAACGGCACGCAGCGCAAATCCGCCGACGAACTCGCCTGCGTACTGCTGTTTTTGAAAGAGTTTTTGGGGTAAGGGCGGGTAGCGACACTGCTGCCGCGAATGAAAAAAGGTCGTCTGAAACTGCTTTTTCAGACGACCTTTTTTAATGGTTGTTTCAAATCAAAATATCTATGCCGCCGGCCCCATCAGCACTTCTTCACATCCGAAGGCAAAAATCCGTAATGCCGTCTGAACGCTTCATTGAACCGTCCCGCGTGGCGGTAGCCGCAAAAGTGCATGGCGGCTTGGACGGTGCTGCCCGATTCGATGAGGGCGAGCGCGTGTTCCAGCCGCAGGCGGCGCAGGCGTCCGGCGACGGTTTCGCCGGTTTGGCGATCATGGCTTGCGCGGTTTGCCGGAAGAAGGTGCTCATGGGAAACCCCCTAAATGTCTTGGTGGGAATTTAGGGGATTTTGGGGAATTTTGCAAAGGTCTCATTTGGTCATAAAAAACTGCACCTTGTGAGTTTTTTGGGGGGGAATCCAACTTTTGGGGTGCAGTTCAAAGTTCTCAGATGGTCTGTTAGACTATGCAAAGGATGGTTGAACAAATTATACGTTATACCCGTGCAGAAACCGTGCCACTCCATTGTTCCATTTGACCAGGTGGTCGCCTTTGGTCGTCAGGTTTTCAGCACCGCGCTCGCCCAAGATAATCTCGGAAGACTGGCGTTTGCCTGTTTTCAGTGCGATTTTGGTCGGCAGATTGTCGCGAAAGCGGCCGCTGAGTGTTTTCGCATCGGGGCGTTGCGTTGCCAACAGCAGATACATTCCTGCGGAGCGCGCTTTTTTTGCCAGCCGTACCAAATGCCCTTCCGCTTCACTGCTGACATCGATAAGGTCGGCCAGTTCGTCAATCACGATAACAATATATTTCGGGCGGACGGGCTGCGGGACTTCCGCAATATCCTTCGCACCGTATTCGTCCATCAGACGGTATCGTTTATCCATCTCGTCAGTAAAAAACGACAATATTTCAGCAGCTTCTCCCACATCGCTGACTATGCGCCCCTGCCATAAATTCGGACGGTCTTTGAAGGCGGCGAAATCCGCAGAAACTTTGCAATAACACACGGCAATCTCCGTTTCATCCTGCGGGGCGAGTTCGAACAGGGAAGCCAGCATCGAGCGCGCCAGTACCGATTTTCCCGCCCCCGTTTCCCCACCCACCATCACATGCGGCGCGGTGGCGAAATCTTGAAATACGGGTTCGCCGCGTTCGTCCAAGCCGATACACACGGGCAGTTTGAACTGCCGTGCCGATGCGCGGTATTGCTGCAAGGCCGTCTGAAACTCATCTTGCCCATATTGCCGCCAGGTATCTTGCGGACGCAGGATGTTGATGTGCCAGGTGTTGGCTTCGCCGCGTATGCGTCCGCAGCGCATTTCGTCATCGCCGATGCCTAATTCGGAGCAGATTTGGCTGTGATATTTTTCCAAATCCACATAGCGGTCGAACTGCACGCGCAGGCAGTCGTAGCGCACGCCGCCGTATTCCGGCTGTATCGTACCGCCTTTGCCGACTGTTTTGTCCAGTGCTGTTTTGAGTTTGGTGCAGGCTGCATCGAGTGTCCCGACATTTTCTGCGTGAAGGCCGTCTGAAAAAGAATTCCCCCCCGTGCTGTGCCGTCCGATGCTGTTTTTAACGGCCAATTCGGCCAATTCGTTCAAAAAGGTCTGCCGTTGTGCCAAATCGTCATCGGGTTTGAATTGTCTGCAACATTCCCAAAACGCATGCAAACCAAGCGCGCCGGTATGCCACAGGTCGGCAATCAGTTTGTACAGATCATCTTTTCCCGCCGGTTTTCCTTGCCTGATGTGGAACAGGGTCTCGCTCAGCAGAGCGAGCCACAGCCGCGAATGGTCTTGAAAGCAGGTTTGGAAAGAAGGGATGTCGATGCCTTTGGTATCGGGGGCGGCAGTCAAATTTTCCGGCCGGCGAGCCCATCCTTTGGCAAAGCAATAGCCGATACAGAGTGCCGCCCAGTCGTAGTTGTTGTCCAAATGCGGCAGCGCACCTGCGTGGGTGAGTTTTTCGCGTATGGTTTTGGCTTCACTGCTGGAAATAATGTGTTTGTCGCTAATCAGGGTATGGAAATAGTCGGAATCCCACCGGCGGTTGTCTGGCAGCAGATACATATTGTTCCTTTAATTATTCAAAATAAACATCGGCGGTTACGCGTGAAGATGCGCCCGCGCTGTCCAACGATTCGGCCTCCACCAGATAGGTGCGGCCGATGTGCGGGTCGAGGCGGCGGTACACTTCGGGAGTAATTTCGGTGTCCTGCGACAGCAAAATCACCTGCTGTTCCAGCCCGCTCCAATGCTTGAACAAACCTTCGCGGTGGCCTTCGTCCAAGCGCGCCAGCGGGGTATCGATCATGAATGGGGCGGGATAACGGGTAACTTCCGCCAATGCCGACACCAGCGACATAATCAGAATCTGCATTTGGCCGGCCGACAAATCGACCTGCGCTTCCCTGCCGTCACGACCATAAAGCCCCATCCTGCCGTCGGCTTCGATGCTGATTTTGTGGATGCGGTCATCGTGTGCAATGGCGAGGTTGATGCGGGTAGCGGTTTCACCGATTTCACCCGCCTTCTGCCGCATTAGCGCCTCGGTCAATGCGGCAATGACTTTTTCTACCTGTCCCGCACGGCGCGACTTTACCATCTGCGGGTTGCTGTCGCTGATTTTGTCTTGCAGTTTGCTGACTTCGTCCTTCTTGCGCCGGCATTCTTTTTCTTTTTCCAACACGTTGCTTTTCAGGCTGCCCGAACGTTCTTTAAATATATCGGCCTGCTTGTTCGCCTGTTTGAGCTGTTCCACCAGTTCGTCCTTGTTACTGCCTTTGAGCAGTTCCAACTCTTCCAAAACGTGTTTTTGTTCGCGCCGCCGCTGTTCGATATCGGCCAGCAGGCTGCCTATCCTGCCTTGCAGCATACCCTGTAGGCGGCTGATTTCGTTTTGGATTTCGGCATGGGCGTTTTTCGAGAGATAGTTGTGCTCGATAGTTTCGGCGCAATCTTCAGGCAACGGGTAAAATAATTCGTTCCAGCATTCGGCCACCGCTTCCTTCATCAGCGGATCTTCCAAAATGGCGCAAGCCGAACGCCCCAATACTTCTTTAACTTTGCCGCTGCCGACAAACGCGCTCCAAAAATCGTTTACCCGTCCCGCAATCTGCTCCCTGCCGGCTTCGTGGTGCAGGCGGTTGGCTTCGCGTTCGAGTTTGATTTTTAGCGCGTTCAGGCCGTCTGAAGGCAGGAAGGCCAGCGGCATGGCTTTAACCGCCGCTTTGACCTTCGCATTGAAATCGTCCATTTCCTTCTCCAGCCGTTCCCGCTGCATCAGCAAATCCTGCGAAGTGCGGATGTCGCTGCCGCCGCCGATCTGCTGTTGCAGCCTGCTCCTTTCCGCATCCCAATGCGCCCATTCCTGTTGTACTTTTTCCCATTCTTCACGGAATACATCATATTGCGCTTGGGCAGAAGTCAATGCGCTTTCGGCTTTGTCCAAGTCTTCCTGCATCTTTTTGCCCGCGTTTTCGGAAATGCAGCGTTTGCGGTAATCGCCAAGGCTGTCTGCAAGCCGTGTCAGCAGGGTTACGCCCAACAGGCCTTTCAGGGCGTTGTTGAGCCACATGCCCGTGCCGCTGCGTTCGGCAGCCTGCACGATTTTTTCGCCGTCAAAAAAGAAAAACGGCGCATAATCGAACGGCAGGGCGTAAGTGTTGAGATATTTGTCCAATTCGGCAAAATCGACGGGCAGGTAGCGGTCGTCAACCAGCACGTCTGCCCGTGTTTCGGTGCTTTCGCGTTCAAACTGCCTTTTCTCATTGAAATGCCATTTCCGACGGATTTTCAGGCCGCAAATCTTACCTTGCCGCCGTTGGCGGATTTCAATTTCCAGCTCGATACGGTATCGGCCGTATTGCGGCACGGCTTTGTGATGCAGGGCAGCCTGCAAGAAATTCGGGTAATTGACATCTTTGCTGTTCAAGCCTGCCCGCTGCAAATGGCTGACCGCGTCCGCGTCATACAGGCACAGGTAAACCGCTTCCAACAAAGTGGTTTTGCCATGCCCGTTCATCGCGCCGATTAAAACAATGTTCTGCCCGTTTTTCGGTTCGGGAAAGGAAAATGCCGCTTCTTGGTAGGATTTGAAATTAAGCAGCCTGATTGAATGTATCCACATATTCAGCCCCAATATTTCCTGTTTTCAAAAACTTCATCGAATACATCGGTCATACCGCGTTTGCGGATCCGTTCCTGTTGTTCGCGCTCCCATGCCGCCAAATCGGCCAGCACATCGGGCGATACACCGTGCCCGGCAGCAATTTCCTCCATCAGGTTTCGGGCATTTTTATCACTCCACAGCAGCAAATCAGCCACCTGTTCCTGTGTTTCCGTCTTCATTTTTATTCCTTGAGTAAGTGTTAATCAGGTCTTCCGTCCAAATCTGCTTGATTAGGTCGATTTCGTCCTGCGAAATCAGTTCTTCGCCGAAAGCAGCCTGCACTTCCAGCAGCTTCGCCAGCATTTCCTGCCGCGCCGCGATGGTGAATGGGCCGGGGATGTGTTTTCCACCTTTGAACGTGAGTTTTCCGTTGCGCCGTTCGGCCTGGCGGTATTCGGGTTTGTTGCGGATGTCTACCAGCCAGTCGCGGTATTCAATTAACGGTGCAAATTCGGTTTTCCCCGCATCCACAAATCCTTGCAGGCTTCTATCTTTATTGACCACCGTACACGTCCAACAGCCGAAACGGCTGGAATTGGTGCCGCAACCGGGGGCTTCTTCCTGCGACAGTACAATCGGGCATTCGCCGCCGGCAGCTTCGCGGTAGAGCTTGATTAAGTCGTTGTGTGTGCCGCCCCAGGGAGGGTCGTTGGCAGCAAGGAATTCCCACACGTCGTCGGTACTCAAATCGGCAATTGGTCGGTACACCAACGCGTTTTTCAAATCGCCGTGCGGGGTCAGATTGCTGTTTTCCAAGTTTTGGTGGCTTTCAATACTGGCCTTGCGGGTGGCAGATTCGTCTTTGCGTACGCCCAGTACAATGATGGCTTTGCCGTTTTCGTTTACTTTTTGCAGGATGTAGCCGCTGGTGGGTTGGATTTTCAGGCGGTCGGTACACCAGCGCATCGAGCGGTTGGGCGTGGGGTAGCCTTTGCCGATGAGTAGCGTCCAAAACGTGTCCTGCAATTTCGGCACGGTGATTTCACCGCTGACGGGCAGCCTGAAAATTTCGGCGGCGCGCAGAATTTCTGCCAATGCACTGCGCATGTGTTTCACCACCAGCGGGCTTTCCACCAGCGTATCGTTAGAAACGAAGAACACCTGCCGCGTCCGCAGCATCGGCGGCAGCGAAAGCAGCATATCAAATACCAAATGGGCGACAAGGGTGCTGTCCTTGCCACCTGAAAAGGTAACAATCCAAGGATAGTGTTGTGTTTCGCTCAAATATTCTTCAGCGATGTTTTGGCGTATAGCGTCGAACGGGTTGGCAGAATATATGGGTATTACGGTCATTTTATGAATATTTCTTATTTGCACCTAAAACAGGTTCAGGCGTGATTGTACCTAGAATCGGAGCGCATGGGAAATATTCGTTTGTCGGTACACTCTGTCGAACACACCTATTTGCGACAACTCCTTATCCGCAGAAGATTGGATTTGGGGTTGTCGCAGCGCGCATTGGCGGAACGGATGAATGTGGTGCATTCGTTCGTGGGAAAGGTGGAAACTGGGGACAGGCGGCTGGATATATTTGAATTTATCGAATACTGTCGAGCTTTGGATTGGGATACGTCTGAGGTAGTTCGGGGTTTGCAGGAGGGCTCGGTATGACGGATTTACCGGTCTTGTTGAAATATGCAGAACAATTTCGAGGGCTGCATACCAATTTTACTTATGCGCAAAAGCAGTCACCGCACAAATTTATTTTGCTGTACAGCCTGTGTCTTCTATATGCTTCAGGTAGTTTGAGAACAGAGCAGATTAAATTTTCTGACGAATTGTTAATTGAATGGCAGATGGAGACCTTTGCAAAATTCCCCAAAATCCCCTAAATTCCCACCAAGACATTGAGGGGATTTTGGGGAATTTTGCAAAGGTCTCAGCCTTTTATTTATAAAACGGATTCAATACCGCATCATTTTGCTGTCCACCTGCATTGCCCACGCGTCGATGCCGCCCTGAAGGTTGTACAGGTTTTCAAAACCCGCGTCCGCCAGATACATCGCCGTATGCAGGCTGCGGATGCCATGATGGCAATACACCACAAGCGGCACATCATCCGGCAGCTCGTTTTGCCGCAGCGGAATCAGATTCATCGGGATATGCAGCGCATTTGGCAGCGAACAAACCGCCGTTTCCTCATCTGTACGCACGTCCAACAGTCGGAACGCCCGTCCCTCATCCATCCAAATTTTCAGCGCCAACGGCGAGAGTTGTACAATATCCATCGGGCTTCCTTTCCCCAATCAAGCAAAATGCCGTCTGAAACGCAATCTGCTTTCAGACGGCATCGCAATCCGAACATCAAAAATTAAAACTATCGAAAGGATGGGCATCCTTATCGTCCAAATGCGCCACCAAAGTATCGAACAGCGCCTTCTCTTCAAACGTATCGCCCCTGCGCGTAATCAAAAGCGCGCGCTGCACCGGCTTGTGTCCGACGATAACCGCCATACGCCCCCCGTCTTTCAACTGTTGTTTCAACACTTCAGGCACAAGGTTTACCGCGCCGCCGACATAAACCGCATCAAAAGGCGCGCCCGCAGAAGGTTCGGTCAACCCGTTGTTTTGCACATAATCGATATTGTCCAAACCCAAACCGTCCAACACTGCTTTGGCGCGGTTTTGCTGTTCCGCATCGAGGTCGTCCGACACCACCCTGCCCGCCAGCTTCGCCAACAGCGCGGCAGCATAGCCCGATCCCGTGCCGATTTCCAAAACCGTATCGTTTTTCGTCAGCTTCAAACCCTGCGCCAACCGCGCCACGACTTTCGGCTCGAGCATCTTATGCCCGTTGGCAAGCGGCAGCTCCGTATCCGCATACGCCAAACCCTGCAAGTCCTCATCGACAAAAAGCTCGCGCGGAATCTCCGCCAAAGCATCCAAAACATCAAAATCCAATACATCCCAAGGACGAATTTGCTGTTCGACCATATTGAACCGCGCTTTTTCAAAATCCATTTAGTGCTCCGTCAAATAATTGTTTCAACAATGGCAGGCATTATAAAACCACACTCCCGCCGCGCCAACTTCGGTACGCGAAGCCCACCCGTTTTGCCAGTCTCAAGCCGCCTGACGCGAAGCCTCAAACCGCTTCTCCAAAATCTTCGCCAGTTTTCCCAAATACAACGCATCCTCCTCATCAAACTGCGCCAAATGTTCGCTGTCCGCGTCCAACACGCCGATACAGCGGCCGTCTGAAAACAGCGGAACCACAATTTCCGAACGCGACAAAGACGAACAGGCAATATGGTCGGGATGCGCGTTCACATCCTTAACAACCGCCGTTTCACCCTTCGCCCAAGCCTGACCGCACACCCCGCGACCGAACGGAATCCGCGTACACGCCAAAGGCCCCTGAAACGGTGCCAAAACCAATTCGTCCGTACGCGTATCGACCAAATAAAAACCCACCCAAAACCAGCCGAACGCCTCCTTCAAAACCGCCGCCGTGTTCGCCAAATTCGCCACCCAATCCGCCTCGTCCGCCACCACAGACTCAATCTGCGGCAACACCTCACGATAAAGCGCGGCCTTGTCCGAAGCCGAAAAATGAAGCGCGTGCATCACATCTCCTATATTTGTATACATATCAGGCGGCCATTATAAAACAACCTGCCCGAAACAACATTCCAAACCGCTCCCGCAGCCGCCCGCTCTCAAGTTGCGAACCCGCCGCATATCCACTAAACTTCACATTGCAACGCGCCACACGCGGCAGACAGAAAAAACACGACACGGAGCAAAAAAGATGTATCACCAAATCGGAATGTGGGATCAAAAATGGGTCATCGGCAACTGGAAAATGAACGGCCGGCTCCAAAACAACAACGCACTGATGCACCGCTTCCGCATCCTCCCCACCGCCGAACGCGTCCTCATCGGACTCGCCGCCCCGACCGTTTACCTGCTGCAACTGCACAACGCCATGCAAATCGTCTTAAACAACCGCATCCTCACCTGCGCCCAAGACGTGAGCCGCTTCCCCAACAACGGCGCATACACCGGCGAAGTGTCCGCCGAAATGCTCGCCGACATCGGCACAGACATCGTCCTCATCGGCCACTCCGAGCGCAGCCTTTATTTCGGCGAGAAAAACGAAATCCAACGCCGCAAAATGGAAAACGTCCTCAACGTCGGACTCATCCCATTATTGTGCGTCGGCGAAAGCCTCGAAGAGCGCGAAGCCGGCAAAGAACACGAAGTCATCGCCCACCAACTCTCCGTTTTGCAAGGACTCGATACCAAAAACATCGCCGTCGCCTACGAACCCGTTTGGGCAATCGGCACCGGCAAAGTCGCCACCGTCGAACAGATTGCCGATATGCACGCATTCATCTACAAAGAAATCTTGTCTTTGTGCGGAAGCGATGTTAAAATCCGCGTCCTTTACGGCGGAAGTGTGAAGGCGGACAACGCAGCCGACATCTTCGCAGTACCTTATGTGGACGGCGCACTCGTCGGCGGCGCGTCATTGTCGTACGACTCCTTTACCGCCATCATCAGTGCCGCACAAAATGCGTAGAAAAATATGGAAGCCTTCAAAACCCTTATTTGGATTATTAATATCATTTCCGCCTTGGCCGTCATCGTGTTAGTATTGCTCCAACACGGCAAAGGTGCGGATGCTGGCGCGACCTTCGGATCGGGAAGCGGCAGCGCGCAAGGCGTATTCGGCTCGGCGGGCAACGCCAACTTCCTCAGCCGTTCGACCGCCGTTGCAGCAACATTTTTCTTTGCAACCTGCATGGCTATGGTGTATATTCACACCCACACGACAAAACACGGTTTGGACTTCAGCAACGTGCGTCAAACACAGCAAGCACCCAAACCCGTAAACAATACCGAACCTTCTGCCCCTGTTCCTCAGCAGCAGAAATAACAGTTTTTCAAATGCCGACATGGTGAAATTGGTAGACACGCTATCTTGAGGGGGTAGTGGCCGTAGGCTGTGCGAGTTCAAATCTCGCTGTCGGCACCAACACACAAAAACGCCTGAAATTTTCAGGCGTTTTTTTCGTTCAATGCCGTTTAACGCCGTAAACCAAAGCCAATCAATACAAGGATTTCAGGCTGATTGTTATCCTGCCGTCCCCCTTCCTGACGGTGCAATCCCGTCCAATCCGCCCTAATTGAACTAACCTGATTTTTTACGGTATCCGAAAAATACCGCAAAAATAAAGCTGAACGACCGCCAAATCAGAAATGCCAAGCGGAAAAGAGCTTGCGGGGAATACTGACGAACCGTAAGTAATAAGGGGGAAACCGTCCAAGATGCAGAGCGGTTTTTTTGGTTCTCGGGAAACCCCTATATAGAAATGCACTACCCTTACCCGTTACCGCCGTTACTGAAAGATATTATAAAAATAAGTATATGAAATAAAATAATAAAAAAATCGGTAACGATTACGGTAACAAGTAGTAACGGATTGGTAATGGATTTTGCGTGTTTGCGGTTTTTTGCCGTCTTGGCGGTGGGAGCGCAGTGGGACAGAAAGCCGAAACGAACGGAAATACGCCAATTTTTGGTAGGAAAGGTGGTTAAACCGTTTGGGAATATTACGCGGCGAAACGCGCTAAAAACTGAAATTTGAGCCATTGGCGGCGGTTGGTTAAAAAACAGGCAGATTAGCCGCCGGTGCTTCAGACGGCATAAATGGAGAAATTGCAAGGCATAAAAAAGGCGGCTTGCCGCCTTACCTGTCTTTGGTATAATCCCCAGTATCACTAAGTAAACGGTTGCACAATGCGGATATTCAAAAACCAATGGATAGTGAAATTTGCCAAGAAACATAAAATCAGTGATTCCGAGCTGCTGGAAGCGGTAGAGCGGGCGGATAACGGACTGACAGATGCAGACCTTGGCGGCGGCGTGATTAAGCAGCGCATAGCACGGCAAGGGCAAGGCAGAAGCGGCGGTTATCGCAGCCTGATACTGTTCAAACAGGCAGATAGGGCATTTTTCGTTTATGCCTTTGCCAAGAACGATCGTGAAAACATTTCAGATAAAGAACTGGCAGCACTGAAAGACTTGGCACGGTATGCCACCAAGTGCAACAAGCAGGAGCTTGAAGCCCTGATTATCAAAATGGATTTACAGGAGATTTGAAAATGGAACGGAAATATAAAAGCGAGCTAAGCGGCGTAATCCACGAAATGGCAACCGCATTGCACGACATCGGCGCAATCGACAAAAAAACTATGCGCGGCTTTAACAAGTCCTGCCTGACTGAAATCAGACCCTTGAGTGGCGAAGACATCAAGGCAATCAGGGAGAAGGAGGCACTATCGCAAGCCGCTTTCGCCATCTATCTCAACGTGGGGAAAAACCACGTTTCGGCTTGGGAGAGGGGCGTTAAAAAGCCAAGCGGCGCGGCGTTGAAGCTGCTGACCATCGTCAAAAACAAGGGCATCGAAGCCATTGCGTAACCGGCTTGGCAAACGGCAAAATCAGCAAGTTCACAATAGACGCGCTGCTGAATATGCCTGCCAAGACAGGCAAGACCGCCGAACTGAATATCAGGGCATAGCCGCACAAATGCCCGACCGCATCAAACCAAGCCGAAACGGCGGCGGTGCAGACGGCATAGCCCGACAGCAAGGCACGGGGATTTTTTTGCGCCCGCATCGGGGGAATCGGGGGCGCGGGCTTGAAGGCAAAACGGGTGGGGCGCAGAACTGTTTAAATGCCGTCTGAATCTCAAACGGATTTCAGACGGCATTTTGAAACAACGGCTCAAATTCTCGATTTCCTTCCCTTACCGCCGACGTTTTTTATTAACGCGCCCCCTATTTCTGACACTTTGCTCATAAACCGGCATAACGGTCGGCAACAACCGTTTTAGATTTTCTATACGGGCATTGTTTGTCGGATGAGTAGAGGTAATAGCATAAATAAAGCCGTTTTGGTCGTTTTCCTGATTCATTTTTTCCCAAACCCTGACAGCAGCCGCCGGATGATAGCCTGCCTGCGCCATCAACATCATTCCCCCCTCATCGGCTTCTTCTTCCAAGCTGCGGCTATAAGGCAAGGTAAGACCGTACGTCCCCAAAATATCCATACCCAATCCGACCAATTCCGGATTAGTGTCCGGTTTTTTGTCTAATATAATCTGCGTGCCTATCTGCGCCGCCGTATTGGTCAAGATTTGCTGCCCGACCTTATTTTTACCGTGTTCATGCAGGGCGTGCGTCATTTCATGCCCCATAATGGCGGCAATTTCGTCATCGGTCAGCTTGAGTTTGTCGACTATCCCCGTATAAAACGCCATTTTCCCGCCGGGCATCGCCCACGCGTTCAGCTCATCGTTTTTGAAAACCGTCATTTTCCAGTCAAACTTATGGCCGGTATTATTTGCCGCATCGGCATAAGGCAGCATACGTCGAAATACTGCCTGCACCCTGCGGGCTGTTCTGGATGTGGTATCGACATTGCCGGCAGACTTGTTTAACTCAACCGTTTTCATATAATCTTTGGCAGCCGCAGCGTTCATTGTGGCGGAATCATGACCGTAAACATCAGCAACGACCGCACAACCTCCCAATATCGAAATGACTGCCGACAGGCAGACTATCCGTTTAAAGGAAGGAAGGAAGGAAATTTCATATTAGGCTTATCCCTTAAAAAATTAAATTTAAAAAATGCCGTCTGAATCCAAAACGGATTTCGGACGGCATCTTAACATTATTTAATGTTTTAAAAAAGATTTACACCGCAATGCCCGTCCTCCTTTCCGGTACTGCGATGATTTTCTTGGCATGCTTGCCTTCTATGAATTTCACTTCACCTTCGGAGGCGGACGGTTTGTCGAAATCAATCATAAATTGCCAATAATTCCCCGACTTTTTTACGGCTGCGCCCCTTTGCAGCGATATTGCGTTGTACTTCATTTGTTTTCAGAATGGCAGAAGAATAAATATCCCTTTCAAATTCAGTATCATGATTTGAAATCAAAACGCCTTGGGAGTTAGGCGCAATTTATTGATTTTTTGTAAAGTCCGCGACCAATAAATTCGATCGTATTTTGGTCGCGCAAGATTTGCAACTGTTGGCGGATTTTGTCTTTGATATGGTTGTTTTGGGGAAATTGGATGGATAGTTTGTTTTCAAATTCATACATTTGCGACAATGTGAATTCTTCGGGGAGTTGATCGATACATTTCATAACAGCCAAAAGCCAGCCTTTGTGCTCCGCATTTTGGTTGCGTAAAAACAGGTTGGATTGCCATTTTTTCAGAACGGTTTCGGGTTCGATAATGCGGGAATCGTCTATTAAGAATATTTTTCCGCTTTCAGGCAAAGGGGCGAGATTGATGGAACACATAATGTGGTGCGGCCGGTTTTTAATGCCTTTATTTCTGGGAATAATCATATCCGGCGTGATGAAATGTTTGGGTACAAGCACCAATTGCCGTATGGAGTAATCCGCTTTTTTATATGCAAGAAAGAAAAAATTGGGGTTGGTATCTGACCGGATGCGCTCCAACATGGTGTGATATGCACCGTCAGGCACACTGTTACCTATAGTTTTTTGATTTTTACTCTTTAATTCATATTGCTCGTGGCAGTTTGGACAAAAGAGGTCTGCAACAGGTTTGTTATATGAGTTATCCACAGGGTGTTTTCTATTATCAGTTAATCTGTTCATTCAAACCTAGTATGTAGGATAAAAGAAAGGAAACTATTTTGTGTAGTTTCCCTTACAGTATGTTTATTTATAAAATCTTTAATCCTATAATTTATTTTACAAAAGTGGATAATTTATCAAATTCAGTGTTAGTTAAACTTTCTTTATATAGTTCATTAACTTGCCACAGACCACTAGCTCTAATTTTATCTTTTGGTGATTTATTACCTAACCAATTTTCTGAAGGTTTAATTTCACCTGATTGAGCTGCATTGGAAAGAGTTGAAATTATTTTACTTTCCCAAAATAGGCGCTCTTCTTTTGTATCAACTTCAAAGACACAGAATGAAAGATTATTTTGTATATATTGACTAATACGATTCTCTAGTATTTTTTCAAGCTCATTATTAATTTTTTTTAGTTTATCTTCTCTTCCTTTTTTGGGTGTTATATCAAGTTCCCATGAATCTAAATAACTTTTATTTTCAATATTCAAAATACAACGACCTATATTTTTTCTAAAAATACTTCTATTCTTATTTTCTCTTACAAAATGCTGTATTAGACGAGAACGTAATTGATTTTCACCGGTATGAGTCCCCACTCTAACTATTCTGTTCATGTTTTCGAAATATTCGCCTTTCTCAAAAATGATATAAATTCCATTTTTGGGCAATTTAGACTTATCAAAGGGAAAAGTAAATTTTTCTTTTTGATTAAATAAGGAATGTAATTCAGATACTAACGATTTCATTTTTGTACTCCATAACCTAGTTCTTTGTTAAGATATTTTAATCTTTCACCTAACCTCATTTTATAAAATGGTTGTTCTATATTAATCAATTTATCTTTAATAGGCATAATATACTTATTACCAGCTAACATAATAAATGTATCTTTTTCCAAATTGGATTTATCTTTCAATTGATCTATAACTTTTTTACCCCAATTTAGTCTATCATTTTTTTTCATCTTATTCAGGGTTACATTATAAGGTTCTATAATTCTATCTAACTCAATTAAATGATATTTTGCAGATAGAATATATATTGCATCAGGTTTAAGTTTATAAGCATATGCTAGGCTCTTTTTGAATAGAGGACTGATGTATAAATCTTTTGCTTTTGACCTTTCATTTATTTTTTGTGATACACAAGATAATAAGACAATTTTTTTCATTATTTAATATCCTTGTATAAAAGTAATTGGTAAATCTCTGCATCGGCTTGCTTCCGCAACAGGGACAGTAGCCGTTTTTTTTCCAGCCAAGCTTCACTCATTACACGGATTTTGTGGGTTGCTTTATTTTGTTGCTTTCCCAATTCGGTATCGAAAAATAAATTCATGTTTTGGATTTTGAGATTTAAGTTATTTGAGGTCTGTAATGTAGACAACTCAATCTATCTTAAAAAGGTCGTCTGAAAACCCTGTTTCCAAGTTTTCAGGCGACCTTTTTTAATTACAGCAATCAATGCCGAATCAGGTTTACACTACGATGTTCACCAGTCTGCCCGGTACGACGATGATTTTTTTCGCAGGCTTGCCTTCCATGAATTTCACCGCGCCTTCGGTGGCGAGTGCGGCGGCTTCGAGGTCGGCTTTAGAGGCATCGGCGGCAACGGTGATTTTGCCGCGCAGTTTGCCGTTGACTTGAACCATGACTTCGATTTCGGATTTGACCAAAGCGGCTTCATCGACTGTCGGCCAGCCTGCCTCCCACAGTTTCGCGCTGTTCAATTCGCTCCACAGGGTTTCGCAGATGTGCGGCACGATGGGCCACAACAGGCGTACGGCGGTTTCCAATACTTCTTGAGCGACGGCGCGGCCTTGTTCGCTACCGGTGTCGGTTTTATCGTATTGATTGAGCAATTCCATCACAGCGGCGATGGCGGTGTTGAACTGCTGGCGGCGGCCGTAGTCGTCGCTGACTTTGGCGGTGGTGGCGTGCAGTTTGTGGCGCAGGTCTTTGAGTTCTTTAGACAAACCGTCTTGGCTGCCTGCAAACGCTTTGACCGAGCCGCCTTGTTTCAGGTATTCGTAAACGGTACGCCACAGACGACGCAGGAAGCGGTGCGCGCCTTCGACACCGCTGTCGCTCCATTCGAGGGACTGTTCGGGCGGTGCGGCGAACATCATAAACAGGCGGGCGGTATCCGCGCCGTAGGCGTTAATCAGTTCTTGCGGATCGACGCCGTTGTTTTTGGACTTGGACATTTTTTCCGTGCCGCTGATGACGACGGGCAGGCCGTCGGCTTTGAGGACGGCGGAAACGGGGCGGCCTTTATCGTCGAAAGTCAGCTCGACATCGGCGGGGTTGATCCAGTCTTTGCCGCCTTTGTCGTTTTCGCGGTAGTAGGTTTCGCAGACGACCATGCCTTGCGTGAGCAGGCGTTCAAACGGTTCGTCAACATTGACCAAACCTTCGTCGCGCATCAGTTTGGTGAAGAAGCGCGCGTACAGGAGGTGCAAAATCGCGTGTTCGATACCGCCGATGTATTGGTCGACCGCACCCCAGTATTTCGCGGCTTCTGCCGATACCATTCCGTCTGAAAATTTGGGCGACATATAGCGGAAGAAGTACCAGCTCGATTCCATGAAGGTGTCCATGGTGTCGGTTTCGCGTTTCGCCGCGCCGCCGCAGCATGGGCAGGCAGTTTCGTAAAACTCGGGCATTTTTGCCAAAGGCGAACCCATGCCGTCGGGTACGACGTTTTCAGGCAAAACGACCGGCAGTTGGTCGGCGGGGACGGGTACGTCGCCGCATTTTTCGCAATGGACGATGGGAATCGGGCAGCCCCAGTAGCGTTGGCGCGAAATGCCCCAGTCGCGCAGGCGGTATTGGGTTTTCGGTTCGCCCGCGCCTTGGCTTTGCAGCTTGGCGGCAACGGCATCAAATGCCGTCTGAAAATTCATGCCGTCCAAGTCGCCGCTGTTGACCAATACGCCGTTTTCTTTGTCGCCGTACCATTCTTGCCATTGGTTTGCGTCGAATGTGTTGTCGCCGACGGCAATGACTTGTTTTTTCGGCAGATTGTATTTGGTGGCGAACTCGAAATCGCGTTCGTCGTGCGCCGGAACCGCCATCACTGCGCCGTCGCCGTAGCCCCACAATACATAGTTGGCAATCCACACTTCCAGCTTGTCGCCGTTGAGCGGGTTGACGACGTAGCGGCCGGTCGGCACGCCTTTTTTCTCCATCGTCGCCATGTCGGCTTCGGCAACCGAGCCGGCTTTGCATTCGGCGATAAATGCCTGCAATTCGGGTTTGTCGGCTGCGGCTGCGGTTGCCAGCGGATGCTCGGCGGCAACGGCAACATAAGTTGCGCCCATCAGCGTGTCGGGGCGGGTGGTATAAACTTGCAGGAATTTCGCGTAATCGCCTTCCAAGCCTTGTTTGCTGTCGTCTGAAACAGCAAAGCGCACGGTCATACCGCGAGATTTGCCGATCCAGTTGCGCTGCATGGTTTTGACTTGTTCCGGCCAGTGTTCCAGCTTGTCCAAATCGTTGAGCAGCTCTTCGGCGTAATCCGTGATTTTGAAGTAATACATCGGGATTTCGCGTTTTTCGATCAACGCGCCCGAACGCCAGCCGCGCCCGTCGATGACTTGCTCGTTGGCAAGGACGGTTTGATCGACCGGGTCCCAGTTTACCGTGCCGTTTTTGCGATAGACGATGCCTTTTTCAAACAGCTTGGTAAACAGCCATTGTTCCCAGCGGTAGTATTCGGGTTTGCAGGTGGCGACTTCGCGCGCCCAGTCAATTGCAAAACCCAGGCTTTTGAGCTGGGTTTTCATGTATTCGATATTATCGTACGTCCAAGCGGCGGGGGCGACGTTGTTTTTCATCGCCGCATTTTCCGCAGGCATACCGAACGCGTCCCAACCCATAGGCTGCATGACGTTGAAGCCGTTTAAAAGTTTGAAGCGGCTCAATACGTCGCCGATGGTGTAGTTGCGCACATGCCCCATGTGCAGCTTGCCGCTGGGGTAGGGGAACATGGAGAGGCAGTAGTATTTGGGTTTGGAAGCGTCTTCGGAGACGTTGAAAATACGGGCATCGTCCCATTTTTTCTGCGCCGCAGGCTCGATGGCGGCGGGCTGGTAATGTTCTTGCATGGTCATTCTGTTTTTCGCTTGAAAACGTTAGGAATTTAAAAGAGGAATTATAACAGGTTGCCGATGTCGGCGAATCGGCAAATTGCCGGCAGGATGCGTAAATTCGCACGCGTATCATTCCGTATGCTGTACAAATACACTGCGTTTACTGATACGCACGTTTTTTATGCTAATATTACAAACCAAAATCAAACGTTTAAACTCCCTGTAACAAGTCTGCCAAATCAGACGGCAAACAGGTATCAGACAAAAAGGACTTTGCACATGAAAACAAAACAAATCGTTAAACTTGGCTTAGCAGTATTGGCAGCCGGCGTTCTGTCTGCCTGCGCAACCAAAAGCAACGTCAAAGCCGACGGCACGACCGACAATCCGGTTTTCCCGAAACCCTATTCCGTAACGCTCGACAACAAGCGCGGCACATTCCCGACTTATGACGAACTGGATCAGATGCGCCCCGGCCTGACCAAAGACGACATCTACAAAATCCTGGGTCGCCCGCATTACGATGAAGGCATGTACGGCGTACGCGAATGGGATTACCTGTTCCACTTCCATACCCCGGGCGTAGGTATCGACCCTGAAAACACTTCCGGCGTAGAAGGTATTACTACCTGTCAATACAAAATTATTTTCGATAAAGACAAATTTGCCCGCAGCTTCTACTGGAATCCCGTATTCCCGAAAGATGCCGTCTGTCCGCCGCCCGCACCCAAAGCCGAGCCGCAAGTCATCATCCGCGAAATCGTGCCGGCAAAACCGAAACGTATCCGCCAATAATCCAATATGCCGTTCCGCCTGTTTTTAGGGATATTATGCTGCCTGCCAATAGTTGCTCCCGTATATGCACAGGGGCAACCGGATGCGGTCAGTGCCTATATTCAAAAGAAAAAAGTCATCGTCGATACATCCAAAGCGGAACTCTGTTTTGCCGATGACCATCAGTGCCATCCTGTCCTTATCGGCGTTTCCACACCCAAAGGAAAGTTTGATTTGACACTGAACAGCACCGACAAACCCGGATACGGTGGCGAAGTTATCGGCTTCAAACAGGAAGGCGACTTCCTGTTTGCCCTGCACCGCGTTTGGAATCAGATACCGTCGGAAAGGAGGAACGAACGTATCGCATCTTCGGTTGTGTCCGACAGGATTATGACCAACGGCTGCATCAACGTCAGCGATGCGGTGTATGAAAAACTGCGTCATTATTTTGTGTTGGAAGTGATTTGAAACAGACGGATACCGCACGCGCCGGTATCCGTTTTCACATTGCCCCGATGCCTGAAACAGACTGTCCGCCACGTCATGCCGTCTGAAACCGGCGCAGGTGCCACCAAGCCTTCAGACGGCATTGTCCGCCTGCTCCGACCGAACAACAACCATCTTTGGGAGAACCTTATGCCCGAACAAAACCGCATCCTCTGCCGCGAACTGAGCCTGCTGGCATTCAACCGCCGCGTGTTGGCGCAGGCGGAAGACAGAAACGTCCCCCTTTTGGAACGCCTGCGCTTCCTGTGCATCGTGTCGTCCAATCTTGACGAGTTTTTCGAAGTCCGCATGGCGTGGCTCAAGCGTGAAAACAAGCTGCACCCCTGGCGCAGGCTGGACAACGGCAAAATGCCGTCTGAAACCATCACCGACGTTACCGAAGCGGCGCGCTCCCTGATACAGCACCAGTACGGCCTGTTCAACAACGTCCTTCAGCCCGAGCTGGCACAAGAAGGCATCCATTTTTACCGCCGCCGCAATTGGACGGGCGCGCAGAAAAAATGGATTGAAGACTATTTTGACCGTGAGTTGTTGCCGATTCTGACCCCCATCGGCCTTGACCCCTCCCACCCGTTCCCACGCCCGCTGAACAAATCGCTGAACTTTGCCGTAGAACTCGACGGCACAGACGCATTCGGCAGACCCTCGGGTATGGCGATTGTCCAGGCACCGCGCATCCTGCCGCGCGTCGTCCCCCTGCCTGCCGAATTATGCGAAGGCGGCAGCGGCTTTGTCTTCCTCTCCTCCATCCTGCACGCCCACGTCGGCAAACTCTTTCCCGGCATGACGGTCAAAGGCTGCCACCAATTCCGCCTCACCCGCGACAGCGACCTGACTGTCGATGAAGAAGACCTCAAAAACCTCCGGGCCGCCATCCAAAACGAACTGCACGATCGGGAATACGGAGACGGCGTACGCCTTGAAGTCGCCGACACCTGCCCCGCCTACATCCACGACTTCCTGCTGTCGCAATTCAGACTGACCGCTGCCGAACTTTACCAAGTCAAAGGTCCGGTCAACCTCGTACGCCTCAACTCCGTTCCCGATTTGGTTGACCGTCCTGATTTAAAATTTCCGCCCCATACACAAGGCAGGTTGAAAGCCTTGGGTAAAAACGGCTCGATATTCAAACTGATACGCCGCGCACCCATCCTTCTGCACCATCCGTACCAGTCCTTCGACCCCGTGGTCGATATGATACGCGAAGCCGCCGCAGACCCCGCTGTCCTTGCCGTCAAAATGACCATCTACCGCACCGGCACGCGCTCCGAACTCGTCCGCGCCCTGATGAAGGCGGCACTGGCAGGCAAACAGGTTACCGTCGTGGTCGAACTGATGGCGCGTTTTGATGAGGCCAACAACGTCAACTGGGCGAAGCAGCTCGAAGAGGCGGGCGCGCACGTCGTGTACGGCGTGTTCGGCTACAAAGTCCACGCCAAAATGGCACTCATCATCCGCCGCGAAGACGGCGTGCTCAAGCGTTACGCCCACCTCGGCACGGGCAACTACCACCAAGGCACATCGCGCATCTACACCGACTTCGGCCTCATCACCGCCGACGAACAAATCACCGCCGATGTGAACACATTGTTCATGGAAATCACAGGCTTGGGCAAACCCGGACGGCTGAACAAACTCTACCAAAGTCCGTTTACCCTGCACAAAATGGTCATCGACCGCATCAAGCAGGAAACCGAACACGCCAAAGCCGGCAAACCGGCGCGGATTACCGCCAAGATGAATTCGCTCATCGAACCGACCGTCATCGAAGCCCTGTATCGGGCAAGCGCGGCAGGTGTGCAAATCGATTTGATTGTGCGCGGTATGTGCACCTTGCGCCCGGGTGTAAAAGGCTTGTCCGAAAACATCCGCGTCCGCTCCATCGTCGGCAGACAGCTCGAACACTCACGGATTTACTGCTTCCACAACAACGGCGCGGACGATACCTTTATTTCCAGCGCGGATTGGATGGGGCGCAACTTCTTCCGCCGCATTGAAGTAGCAACGCCCGTTACCACGCCAACCCTCAAAAAGCGCGTTATACATGAAGGACTGACCATGGCACTAGACGACAACACCCATGCATGGCTGATGCAGCCGGACGGCAGCTATATCAGAGCCACACCTGTCGAAGGCGAAAGCGAAGCCGACCTGCAAAACAATTTGTGGGATTTGCTCGGAGGCTGACCCGTACCGCACCAATCAAAAACCATGCCGTCTGAAACCTTTCCGTTTCAGACGGCATGGTTTTGCAGCAATCCAAACAGGGCGGACTGGAGTCAAAAACACACCTTCGCCATTCCGCACAAGCACTTCCCCTATACGCTCCCAACCCCGATCCGCCGCATTCCAGACGGCATTGCCTTTCCGACAGCCAAACAAAACCCCGAATCCGTCTGCACGGTTCGGGGCATATCTCCAATACGGGCATCGTGCTCCGAAAAACCGTCAAATCCGCATCGGCATCACGATATATTTGAAATTCGAATTGTTCGGTACGGTAAACAAGGTCGAACGGTTGGCGTCGCCGAAAGCAAGTTGCACATCGTCGGAATGGATGTTGCGCAACACGTCCATCAGATAGCCGATATTGAAACCGACTTCGAGTTCGCCGCCCTGATAGGCGATTTCGATTTCTTCACGCGCTTCTTCCTGCTCGTTGTTGCTGCACACGACGCTCAACAGGCCGGATTGCAGGAACAGGCGCGCGCCACGGAATTTTTCGTTGGCAAGAATGGACACACGTTCCAGCGCGCCCAAAAGTTCGGCACGGGACAAAACGAAAATCTTGTCGTTGTCCAAAGGAATCACGCGGTTGAAATCGGGGAATTTGCCGTCGATGACCTTGCTGACGATGGTCGTGCCGTTGCATTGGAAACGCACCTGCTTGTCCAGCAGCTCGATTTGAATCGGATCGTCGGGGTTGTTCAACAGTTTGAACAGTTCCAGCACCGTTTTGCGCGGCAAAATCACTTCGGCGCGCGGCAAATCCGCATCAATCGCGCAGGCGGCATAGGCAAGGCGGTGTCCGTCGGTCGCCACAAGGCGCAACTGGCTGCCCTCAACCTGCATCAGCAGACCGTTGAGATAATAGCGGATGTCCTGCACCGCCATGCTGTATTGGACCTGCGAAAGCATGGACTTGAAGGCTTCCTGTTCCAACTCGAAAACGGCACTGACATCCTCGCCGATATTCATTTGCGGAAAATCTTCGGCAGGCAGGGTTTGCAGGGCAAAACGGGACTTGCCCGCCTTCAACGTCAGACGGTTGTCGTCCCAATCCAACAAAACCAATGCACCTGCCGGCAGTGCCCGTAAAATATCCTGAAATTTCTTGGCATTGGTGGTGATGCGGAAGTTGCCCGCACCGCCCTCGGGACCCGCGGTATCGATTTGGATTTCCAAATCGGTTGCCAAGAGTTTGGTCTGACCGTCCCTGCACTCAATCAGCACATTGGACAGGATAGGCAGGGTGTGGCGGCGTTCGACAATGCCGGTAACGGCTTGCAACGGCTTGAGCAGGCTGTCGCGCTCGACTTGTAAAATCAACATTTTCGCTCCTTAAATCGGTTGGATTTCTTACCCTTCAGACGGCATGGGCAATATCATGCCGTCTGAAAACGTTTTCCATCAGTTTTGAATCAGAATCAGCAGTTTCTCGTAATCCTGCGCCAACTCGGGATCTTCCTCGCGCAGTTTCGCCACCGCCCTGATACCGTGCATGACGGTCGTATGGTCGCGTCCGCCGAACGAATCGCCGATAGACGGCAGGCTCAAAGTGGTCAGTTCTTTGGTCAGGCTCATGGCAACCTGACGCGGACGGGCAATGTTGCGCGTGCGTTTTTTGCCGAGTACGTCGCTGATTTTGATGTGGTAATATTTCGCCACCGCATCGATGATGATGTCGGCGGTGATGACTTTGTGCTTCTCGGCAATAATGTCCTGCAAAGCGGTACGCGCCAAATCGATGTCGATGACGGGACGGTTCATAAAGCGGCTGCTCGCTCCGACACGGTTGAACGCACCTTCCAATTCGCGCACGTTGGAACGGATCAGGTTGGCAATAAACAATGCCGCCTCGTCTTCGATGCTGATACCCGCCGCCTCTGCCTTTTTCTGCAAAATGGCGATACGCATTTCCAATTCGGGCGGCTCGAGTTCCAAAGTCAGCCCCCATGAAAAACGGGATTTGAGGCGGTCGTCCATACCTTCGATTTTGGCGGGTAAAACATCGCAAGTGAGGATGAGCTGTTTTTTCTCGTTGTGGAAATGGTTGTACAGATAGAAAAACTCTTCCATCGTACGGTCTTTGCCTTTGATGAACTGGATGTCGTCGATAATCAGCAGGTCGTATTGCTTGTATTGCTGTTTGAACACGTCGTAAGTGTTGTTGCGCACGGCTTTCATGAAGCTGCGGATATAATCGTCCGAATGCATATAGCGTACTTTCGCGTCGGGACGGTTTTTCAAAAGCTCGTTGCCGATGGCTTGCACCAGGTGGGTTTTGCCCAAACCCGTGCTGCCGTACAGGAAAAACGGGTTGTAACTCTGTCCCGGACTTTCCGCAATCGCCTGCGCCGCCGCCGCTGCAAGGCGGTTGCCCTTGCCTTCGACCAATGTGCCGAACGTGTAATCGCGCGACAGGTTGGTCTGCTCGTAACGCGCCTCTTCCGCACCGGCCTGCGCGTCCGTCCGTGCTTTGGCAACTGCCGCCGATTCCGGACGGGAAGCAGGTTCGGCAGTATGGCGCGGCTCATGCGGGAGGTTTTTCATACGTTCCGCCAAAATATCCGCCGCCGTTTTCGACGCAGCGGGTTTGACAGGCTCTTCAGACGGCACTTCATCCGACAACTCCGCCTGCACCGGCAATTCATCCCGCACCTCGTGCACGGGCGGTTTTTCTACAACCCCGACATCCGCCATCTCATAACGCACGCCTTCTCCCGGTTTGAATACGAAGGCGGAACGGCCGGCAGCCAACTCTTCCCTCACTGCTTCTATTTTTCCGGCAAACTGGCTCTTGAGCATATTGCAGGCAAACTGGTTCTTGCCGTACACCACCCATAGCCCCCCCTCCTCACCGACGGTAAGGGGCGCAATCCATTGCGCAAACTGCCCGTGAGGCAACATATCGTGAAGACGGCGGAGGCACAGCGGCCAAAACTCTGCTAATGTCATGGATAGGCTCGAATCGGTAAAAATGTTTCAACACACAGGGCGACACATAAAGCGTCGCCCTGTGTGTTGCCCTGATTTGGAAGGGGTTACGCCCCTCTCAAATAAATTCTGATTCTACCGCCCTAAAAGGCGGGGTTTCAACCGAAAAGGAAATACGATGAAATCGAAAATAAAGAAAATATAATATTTTCAAAAAGAAAATAAATCTTCTGAACGCGCATCGGTTCAAAATGCAGCGAACCGATTATACCGACTCGCCGACATTCTATCCACAACCCGTGCAAAAATTTATCCACAGAAAGGCGGCAGAAATCCGCAGGCAATCGGGCAATCCTCCTGCAAAGTTTCTATATTGATTGACAAAAGCGGCAAATTGGAGTGTAATTCACGGTTTAATTATCTACCCATTCTATTTTAGGAAACATCATGAAACGCACTTATCAACCTTCCGTTACCAAACGCAAACGCACCCACGGCTTCCTCGTGCGCTCCAAAACACGCGGCGGACGCGCAGTACTGGCAGCACGCCGTGCCAAAGGCCGCAAACGCCTGGCGGTGTAATTTTGGACTACCGCTTCGGAAGGCAGTACCGCTTGTTGAAAACGGATGATTTTTCATCCGTTTTTGCATTCAGAAACCGCCGCAGCCGCGACCTGCTGCAAGTTTCGCATTCAAACGGCAACGGGCTGGGCCATCCCCGCATCGGTCTGGTGGTCGGCAAAAAAACCGCCAAACGCGCCAACGAGCGGAACTATATGAAACGCGTCATCCGCGACTGGTTCAGGTTGAACAAAAACAATCTTCCGCCGCAGGATTTCGTCGTGCGCGTCCACCGTAAATTCGACAGGGCTACCGCAAAACAGGCAAGGGCGGAACTGGCACAACTCATGTTCGTCAACCCCGCAACCGAATGCGGGAAACGGGTATGATTAAAACGGCACTCTACAGGCAAGGTTCAGACGGCAACGGGTTTCCCATACAAGGAGCATCCCGATGAATTTCCTATTGTCCAAACTCCTGCTGGGACTGATACGGTTTTACCAATACTGCATCAGCCCGCTGATTCCGCCCCGCTGCCGCTATACGCCGACCTGTTCGCAATACGCGGTCGAAGCGGTCAAAAAATACGGCGCATTCAAAGGCGGCCGGCTCGCCATCAAGCGCATTGCACGCTGCCACCCTTTCGGCGGACACGGACACGACCCCGTTCCCTGACCCGACGCAATTTCAAATTGCACGCTTTCCTTTTATTTCCCATCGGTTTCTATATAATGCCGTCTGAACCTTCGGGCTGGCGGCACGACCGTCGGGTATGAAGCCCGCCCTTATTCCCCGTCTATCGGAACACGCAACCTGCGGCATTTCCGACCATTCAGGAAACTCTATATGGATTTTAAAAGACTCACGGCGTTTTTCGCCATCGCACTGGCGATTATGATCGGCTGGGAAAAAATGTTCCCCGCCCCCCAAACCGCGCCCGCGCCCGGACAAGCCGCGCAGCAACAGCGGCAAACCGCCGCAACCGCTTCCGCCGAAGCCGCGCTCGCCCCCGCAACGCCGATTACCGTAACGACCGACACGGTGCAAGCCGTCATTGATGAAAAAAGCGGCGACCTGCGCCGGCTGACCCTGCTCAAATACAAAGCAACCGGCGACGAAAACAAACCGTTCGTCCTGTTTGGCGACGGCAAAGAATACACCTACGTCGCCCAATCCGAGCTTTTGGACGCACAAGGCAACAACATCCTGAAAGGTGTCAACTTTACCGCCGCCCAAAAACAATACAGCCTCAACGGCGACACAGTCGAAGTCCGCCTGAGCGCGCCTGAAACCAACGGTCTGAAAATCGACAAAGTCTATACCTTCACCAAAGGCAGCTACTTGGTCAACGTCCGTTTCGACATCGCCAACGGCAGCGGTCAAACCGCCAACCTGAGCGCGGACTACCGCATCGTCCGCGACCACAGCCAACCGGAAGGCCAAGGCTACTTCACACGTTCCTACCTCGGCCCCGTCGTGTACACTCCTGAAGACAAATTCCAAAAAGTCAGCTTCTCCGACTTGGACGACGATGCCAAATCAGGCAAAAACGAAGCCGAATACGCCCGCAAAACTCAAACCGGCTGGCTCGGCATGATTGAACACCACTTCATGTCCACCTGGATCCTCCAACCCAAAGGCGGACAAAGCGTTTGTGCCGCTGGCGACTGCCGTATCGACATCAAACGCCGCAACGACAACCTGTACAGCACCAGCGTCAGCGTGCCTTTAGCCGCTATCCAAAACGGCGCGAAATCCGAAGCCTCCCTCAACCTCTACGCCGGCCCGCAGACCACATCCGTCATCGCAAACATCGCCGACAACCTGCAACTGGCAAAAGACTACGGCAAAGTACACTGGTTCGCCTCCCCCCTCTTCTGGCTTTTGAACCAACTGCACAACATCATCGGCAACTGGGGCTGGGCGATTATCGTTTTAACCATCATCGTCAAAGCCGTCCTCTATCCGCTGACCAACGCGTCCTACCGCTCGATGGCAAAAATGCGCGCCGCCGCGCCCAAGTTGCAGGCAATCAAAGAAAAATACGGCGACGACCGCATGGCGCAGCAACAGGCGATGATGCAGCTTTACAAAGACGAAAAAATCAATCCGCTGGGCGGCTGTCTGCCTATGCTGTTGCAAATCCCCGTCTTCATCGGCTTGTACTGGGCATTGTTCGCCTCCGTAGAATTGCGTCAGGCACCTTGGCTGGGTTGGATTACCGACCTCAGCCGCGCCGACCCCTACTACATCCTGCCCATCATTATGGCGGCAACAATGTTCGCCCAAACCTATCTGAACCCGCCGCCGACCGACCCGATGCAGGCGAAAATGATGAAAATCATGCCTTTGATTTTCTCCGTGATGTTCTTCTTCTTCCCTGCCGGTTTGGTGCTCTACTGGGTGGTCAACAACCTCCTGACCATCGCCCAGCAGTGGCACATCAACCGCAGCATCGAAAAACAACGCGCCCAAGGCGAAGTCGTTTCCTAAATGCCGCAGCATGAAAAATGCCGTCTGAAACCTGTTCAGACGGCATTTTTATTGTTCACCCCCTATCGGGGTGGAAATCTTCAACCCGCATACATCACAAAAATCGTCGGGCGTTTTTTCAGATTGGGCATTTCTTTTCTTTTTCGCCACTGCGCGATTGTCCGGCTGATGATTTCCTGTGTCGGCAAGGTCAAATCCGTAGCCACGCACAAGCGCGTTTCAGGATGCAGATTTTCCACCGCATCAGCAAGCAGCACATCATTACGGTAGGGCGTTTCAATAAAAATCTGCGTCTCGCCGCACTGCCGCGAACGCTGTTCCAAAGCCCGCAAAGCCTGAATCCGCTCGTTTTTTTCAGACGGCAGATAACCCTTAAATGCAAAGTTCTGCCCGTTCGCGCCCGAAGCCATCAAGGCCAGCAGCAGGCTGGAAGGCCCGACCAGCGGACGCACTTCAAAACCGTGTTTATGCGCCAACGCCACCAGATTCGCACCCGGATCGGCAACGGCAGGGCAACCCGCCTCGCTGACAATGCCCATACTGCGCCCTTCTTGCAAAGGTTTCAGCAATTCCGGCAAAGTCTTCAAATCCGTATGTTCATTCAGCGTTTGCAGATTCAGTTCGCGGATAGGCGCAGTTACGCCCAAATGTTTCAAATGCGCGCGCGCCGTTTTTTCCGCTTCCACGACAAAATCCGTCAGCCCGACAACCGCCCGTTGTTCATGCGGCAGCAGGCACGGCGTGTCAGGCGTACCCAAAGGCGTAGGAATCAAATACAAAACAGCAGCCATCATTCCCTCACTCATCGGTTAAAAATGCCGTCCGAACCTTTCAGACGGCATAAACGGGCAGTTACAGAACCTCCACGCCCTCATTTTTCAAAAAATCAATCAGACGGAAAACCGGCAAACCGATTAAAGCATTCGGATCGGTGCTTTCAATCCGTTCGATCAGCAGCGCGCCCAAACCCTCGCTTTTCGCCGCACACGAACAATAAACCGCATCAGGCTCGCGCTCCAAATAGCGGAGTATATGCAGCTCGTCCAACTGCCTCATCACGACCACAGTCTTATCGATATGCCGCTGCATCCTGCCCGTAACCGTATTCAACAGCACGACCGCGCTGTAAAACTCAATCTCCCTGCCGCTCAAATGCATCAGCATCTTTTGCGCGTTGGCAAGGTTCATTGGCTTGCCCCACTGCCTGCCGTCGCACCACGCCACCTGGTCCGCACCGACAATCAACGCCTCGGGGAAACGCCCTGCCAACGACCGCGCCTTACCCTCGGCAAGGCGCAATGCCGTCTGAGGGGCAGACTCCCCCAACATCGGCGTTTCGTCAAAATCGGGGGATGCCGCCTGAAAGGCAATGCCGAGCCTTTCCATCTGTTCGCGGCGGAAAACCGAACTCGTACCCAAAATCAAAGGCAGTTCCAAACCCATCCCATCCTCCTTACCGTTGAAAACACACTCAAACGGGCGTTAAAATCCAGCCATGCGCCGAAACACGGATACCCGCCTTCGGCGTACCGCAACATTTTTCTTAAAAATATTGACGTTAGAACATCTAAATTATATCATACCCCGTTTATGTCAGACCCTAATTTGATTGACCCGGAAATTTTTGCCGCCGAAGGGCAGAACCTGCAAAGCAGTTTTCTGCTGGAAGAATTGGACGAGCGAGTCAGTTTGCACGATTATCCCGCCGACAGGCAGACCAAAATATCGTTTACACTGACCGGCGGCCGCGACCGGCTGCAACGCCTGTTCCTCGACCTGAACGTCAAAGCCGATATGCCCCTGATTTGCCAGAGATGTATCAAACCCATGCCGTTCATGCTCGATGAAAGCAGCCGTATCGTCCTGTTTTCCGACGAAGAGTCCTTGGACGAATCCATGCTTGCCGACGAAGAACTCGAAGGCATACTGATTGAAAAAGAACTCGACGTGCGCGCATTGGTAGAAGACCAAATCCTGATGTCCCTGCCCTTTTCGCCGCGACACGGACACTGCGGCAATACCCTTCCGGAATCCGCCAACCAAGACAAACCCAACCCCTTTGCTGTTTTGGCAGGTTTGAAAAGCAGTTAATTAGGACACAGTTTATTTATCTAGGAGCTTGAAATGGCCGTTCAACAAAACAAAAAATCCCCTTCCAAACGCGGTATGCACCGTTCGCACGACGCGCTGACTGCGCCCGCACTGTCTGTCGACAGCACAACCGGCGAAGTGCACCGCCCGCACCACATCTCCCCCAACGGTATGTACCGCGGCCGCAAAGTGGTCAAAGCCAAAGGCGAATAATCCCTATTCGACTGACTGAAAAAGCCAGAACATTGCCATGCAAGTACTGGCTTTTTTTGCATTGGACGCACCATCCGTCCAAACTTTCGCCATACGTCAACACACAGGGGCAAAGCGTTCCGTATAATACCCCGTGAAAATATTCCAAAAGCCCCAACCACCAAGGAAATTCCGATGAAACAGAAAATCTGGTACACCTACGATGACATCCACCGCGTCATCAAAGCATTGGCAGAAAAAATCCGGAACTCCGGCGTCAAATACGATGCCATGATCGCTATCGGCGGGGGCGGCTTTATTCCGGCACGTATGCTGCGCTGTTTTCTGGAAATTCCGATTTATGCCGTAACCACCGCTTATTACGACAGCGACAACGAAGGACAGGTTACAGAAGAGGTCAAAAAAGTCCAATGGCTAGACCCCGTTCCCGAAGCCCTGCGGGGCAAAAACGTGCTCGTCGTCGATGAAGTGGACGACAGCCGCGTAACCATGGAGTTCTGCCTGAACGAACTGCTCAAAGAAGACTTCGGCACTGTCGGCGTCGCCGTCCTGCACGAAAAAATCAAAGCCAAAGCAGGCAAAATCCCCGAAGGCATTCCCTATTTCAGCGGCATCACCGTAGAAGACTGGTGGATCAACTATCCGTGGGACGCACTCGACATCGACGAACACAACCGCCTTGCCGAGGCCGGCCGAGGCTGACCCTTTCAGACGGCATACTTTCCGAACCGATGCCGTCTGAAGCCCGCACGACCCCGGCCGCAGACCGAAAACCTACCGGAGAAACCCTATGATTACATTGGCCGTAGATGCCATGGGCGGCGACCAAGGACTTGCCGTTACCGTACCCGGCGCAACCGCATTCCTCCAAGCACACCCCGATGTCCGCCTGATTATGACCGGCGATGAAGCGCAGCTCCGCCAAGCCCTGACCGCGGCAGGCGCGCCGATGGAACTTATTGACATCTGCCATACCACCCAAGTCGTCGGCATGGACGAAGCCCCCCAATCCGCCCTAAAGAATAAAAAAGACTCCTCCATGCGCGTTGCCATCAACCAGGTTAAAGAAGGCAAAGCCCAAGCCGCCGTATCCGCAGGCAACACGGGCGCGCTCATGGCAACCGCACGTTTCGTCCTCAAAACCATACCCGGCATCGAACGCCCCGCCATCGCCAAATTCCTCCCGTCCGACACCGACCATGTTACCCTTGCACTCGACCTTGGCGCGAACGTCGACTGCACTCCCGAACAGCTCGCCCAATTTGCCGTTATCGGCAGCGAACTCGTCCACGCACTCCATCCTCAAAAAGGACAGCCGCGCATCGGACTGGTCAACGTCGGCACAGAAGACATTAAAGGTACGGATACCGTCAAACAAACCTACAAACTGCTGCAAAACAGCAAACTCAACTTTATCGGCAACATCGAAAGCAACAGCATCCTCTACGGCGAAGCAGATGTCGTCGTCGCCGACGGCTTTGTCGGCAACGTCATGCTCAAAACCATCGAAGGCGCAGTCAAATTCATGAGCGGTGCCATCCGCCGCGAATTCCAAAGCAACCTGTTCAACAAACTTGCCGCCGTTGCCGCCCTACCCGCCCTCAAAGGGTTGAAAAACAAACTCGACCCGCGCAAATTCAACGGTGCCATCCTGCTCGGGCTACGCGGCATCGTGATTAAAAGCCACGGAGGCACAGACGAAACCGGTTTCCGCTATGCCCTCGAAGAAGCCTACCATGAAGCCAAGTCTGCCAGCCTTTCCAAAATCGAACAAGGCGTAGCCGAACAGCTCGCCGCACTCGAAGCTGCCAAAGCCGTCCAAAACGAAACCGCCGGCGGTCTGTAACACGCACGATGCCGTCTGAACGCCCCCGCCCCTTTCAGACGGCATCCGCCCGCACCAAACCTGCGGGTGTAGACGGCGATGCGCCTGTCCGGCACTTCCCAGATACTTCCCTGTAAAATAAGGAGTATTTGAAAAATGAAGACATTAGAAAAACGGATGAAAGCTCTAGACAAACGGATGATGAAGTTAGGAAAATCCCTTGAAGGCAGGCTTGATGCCAGTCTGATTGAATCCGCATTGGATTATATTCATTTGTAGAGGGTTTTGCTGGAACACACGATTTTATGGGCGGTCAAATGTGGGGCTTTTATCGTGGAAAAGACGCAGGCTATGAACAGGGTAATACCACTCTTGACCGAAGAACTACTAACAAAAAAGACGCAATAGGTTCATCAGTAACAGCCGCCGTCGCCATTCCTGTCGCCGCACCGTTTGCTATTGCTGATATAGTCGATCAGGATTTTATCCAAGCGATTATGAAAATTACTGGTCATTGATTATCTATATATTGGTGGTTGTTATGAAATGCTATATTAAAGTTGTCATTATTGTTTTTATAATGGTAATGACAACTTCTTGTAATCCTTGCTTTTTTGCAACTTCGTCTTGTCATTATCCTTTTGATGATATGACGACAAGAGCAAACAACGATATTGAATATTTTGTTAAAAATAATACGACTAACGAACAACGAATTGATGATTTCAGAAGTTGCCTTTCCGTTGCTTGTCCTGAAATATATAAATTATATCAATTACCTGATGAAAAGGGTAATTATCAATATATTATAAAAAAATATTATGATAATAAATACAATGATAATGCAGTCAAATCGATAAATTGTATTGGGGATAATGCAAGATGTATGCTTAATAATAAAGGATATTCAACAAAATGGTAATAATGGGTTACGGCGTTTCAGGCAGTGCGAGTTATAGCAAGTCCAAAGTGAATGCGGATTATGCGTCTGTGAATGAGCAAAGCGGCATATTTGCGGGTGAAGACGGTTATCAAATCAACATCAAAGGACACACCGACCTCAAAGGCGGACTCATCACCTCCACCCAAAGCGCGGAAGATAACGGCAGAAACCAATTCGCCACCGGCACACTCAGCTTCAGAGACATCCAAAACCACAGCCATTACGAAGGCGAAAGTTTCGGTATTGGCACCGATGGCAATGTCAAAGGTGGCTGGATGGGTAACGCCAAAGACGGTCTATCTGCCAGCATAGGTTACGGCAAGGACAACGACAGCCAAAACAGCATCACCCGCAGCGGCATCAACACCCAAAATATCCAAATCAGTGACGAAGCCGCATTCGGAACGTTTTTTGGCTTTTGAAATCCTGTGTACTTATATCGAAGATTTCGATGTCCGGCTGACGGAACAAGAATCCCGGGAAATTTCTTTTATCAACAAGGAATTTGAGATAGAAAGCACGTCCGATTAGCGAATAAAATCAACGGGATGATAAATATGAAAACATCAACGGTTGTTTTTGGCGGATTTTTTATGGCAGATAATGGAGAACGAATCCAAATCCCCGTTTTGGAACATCCTGACATTAAAGAAATCAATCGCTTTTTTTCCGTATCAAATTTTGAGAAAAAAGCCGGAGTCCTTGTTTTCAGAATTATTCCTGAGCCCAAATTTGGCAATACCGAATTAACTGTCTATTTTGAAAAAGGATATTATTTGCCAATGATTCAAACAATTTTAGAAGACGGGGATATTGAAGTAAAAAACCTTAAAACAGAAAATTACAGCGGGAAGGCAAGGGAAATCTTGGGAGATTCCTACCCTATTGAGCATATCTCTAAAAATATTTCTACAATTCAAAATATCATTTCTGAATTTATTATACAAAAACAAACATCGGCACCAATAATTTAATGGAAACCCAACAATCAAAATGCCGTCTGAAACAACTTGGGCTTTCAGACGGCATTTCCTTCGCTTAAAACAGCATATCGGCAACCCCGACCCGCCCGTCTGCGGCAATCTGCATCTGAAAACCATCTGTATGCCAAACCACACCCCCATCCCGATTTCCGTCATTTGCACCCTGCCCGTATTGGGCAATCATCGGTTTTCGCTTACAATAGCCGAATCTGAACCAACTCTCCAAAAAGGCCGTTCCCATGCAGTATGCCAAAATTTCCGGCACGGGCAGCTATCTTCCCGCCAACCGCGTCAGCAATGACGACCTTGCCCAAAAGGTAGATACCTCTGACGAGTGGATTACCGCGCGCACGGGCATCAAGTTCCGCCATATTGCAGCCGAAAACGAGAAAACCAGCGACCTTGCAGCCGAAGCGGCGCGGCGCGCGCTGGATGCAGCCGGATTAGACAGCGGCGAAATCGATTTAATTATTGTGGCGACGGCAACGCCGGATATGCAGTTTCCTTCTACCGCCACCATCGTGCAGCAAAAATTGGGCATAACCAACGGCTGCCCCGCCTTCGACGTTCAGGCAGTGTGTGCGGGCTTTATGTACGCGCTGACTACGGCAAACGCCTACATTAAAAGCGGTATGGCGAAAAACGCACTGGTCATCGGCGCGGAAACCTTCAGCCGCATTGTAGACTGGAACGACCGCACAACCTGCGTATTGTTCGGCGACGGTGCGGGCGCGGTGGTTTTAAGCGCGTCGGACGAACCGGGCATCATCCACGCCAAACTCAAAGCCGACGGCAATTATCTGAAACTCTTAAACGTCCCCGGGCAAATCGCCTGCGGCAAAGTTTCCGGTTCGCCGTACATTTCGATGGACGGCCCCGGCGTGTTCAAGTTTGCCGTCAAAATGCTGTCCAAAATCGCCGATGACGTTATCGAAGAAGCCGGTTACACCGCCGCTCAAATCGACTGGATCGTGCCGCATCAGGCAAACCGCCGCATTATTGAATCGACCGCGAAACATTTGGGGCTAAGTATGGACAAAGTCATCCTGACCGTCCAAGACCACGGCAATACTTCCGCCGCCTCGATTCCGCTGGCTTTGGACGCGGGCATCAGCAACGGACAAATCAAACGCGGTCAAAACCTGCTGCTCGAAGGCATCGGCGGCGGTTTCGCGTGGGGCGCGGTATTGATGGAATATTAACCTGATGCCGTCTGAAACAAGTTTTCAGACGGCATTTCCCATCCTATGAAGCAACTGTCTTTCCTCAAGCTGACAATATGCACAGCCTTTTTATCCGCTGTTTTCATATTATGTCCCCTATTGGGATCGTGTTACGCCATACTGTCTTTTTACACATTTGCACTTTACGGCATAGACAAACGGCGTGCCGTACAGGGAAAGTACCGCATTCCCGAATACTGCCTGCTCCTGCCTGCATTGCTCGGCGGTTGGACGGGCGCGTATTTCGGCAGCATGACATTCAGACATAAGACAGCGAAAAAGCGTTTTGTTGTGCTGTTCCGTCTGACTGTTTCGGGTAATGTCCTGGCGACCCTCATCCTGATTTATAGTGGATTAAATTTAAACCAGTACGGCGTTGCCTCGCCTTGCCGTACTATTTGTACTGTCTGCGGCTTCGTCGCCTTGTCCTGATTTTTGTTAATCCACTATATTATTTTGTCCCGCCTGAATTTTTCGTAAAACTCGGGCAGAATACCTGATTATCCAACCAAACAAAGGAATACCATGTCTTTCGCATTCTTCTTCCCCGGACAAGGTTCTCAAAGCCTCGGCATGATGAACGGCTTTACAGGGCATGCCGTCGTCAAAAACACATTTGACGAAGCATCCGCCATATTGGGTCAAGACTTGTGGGCGATGATAAACGGCAGCGATGCCGAAATCATCGGACAAACCGTCAATACCCAACCCATCATGCTCGCCGCCGGCGTTGCCGTTTACCGCGCCTATTTGGAAGCGGGCGGCAAAACGCCTGCTGCCGTTGCCGGACACAGCCTCGGCGAATATACCGCGCTTGTCGCCGCCGGCGCATTGGATTTTGCAGACGCCATCAAACTCGTGCGCCTACGCGCCGAACTGATGCAATCCGCCGTACCGCAAGGCGTAGGCGCAATGGCGGCAATTTTGGGTTTGGAAGATGAACAGGTAAGGCAGATTTGCGCCGAATCCGCACAGGATGAAGTGGTCGAAGCCGTCAACTTCAACTCGCCCGGACAAGTCGTGATTGCAGGCAATGCCGCCGCCGTCGAGCACGCCATGACCGCCGCCAAAGAAGCCGGTGCCAAACGCGCCCTGCCGCTGCCTGTATCCGTACCTTCCCATTGCAGCCTGATGAAACCCGCCGCCGACAAACTCGCTGAGGCCCTGAAATCGGTTGTAATCAAGCAGCCGCAAATCCGCGTCATCCACAATGCCGACGTTGCCGCCTACGATGATGTCGACAAAATCAAAGACGCGCTCGTCCGCCAGCTTTACAGCCCCGTACGCTGGACGGAAACCGTCAACGCCCTTGTTTCAGACGGCATCACCGAATCCGCCGAATGCGGCCCGGGCAAAGTTTTGGCAGGTCTGGCAAAACGCATCAACAAGGCCGCCGCGTGCAGCGCGCTGACTGATGCCGGACAGATTGCCGCCTTTATAGAAGCACACTGACTTCGTTCCGCAAAAAGCAGCCTGCATGCCTCAGGCTGCTTTTCACGTCCGAACGGCAAACAGCCGCATATTTGCGCTATAATCCATCCCTACCAAACCACCGACAGCGGCTGCCATTGCAGTTCCCGCCCCACCGACATGATAGAAAAACTGACTTTCGGACTGTTCAAACAAGAAGACGCGCGCAGCTTTATGCGCCTGATGGCGTACGTCCGCCCCTACAAAATCCGCATCGTTGCCGCACTGATTGCCATTTTCGGCGTTGCCGCCACCGAAAGCTACCTTGCCGCCTTCATCGCCCCTCTGATTAACCACGGCTTTTCCGCACCCGCCGCGCCGCCCGAGCTGTCTGCCGCCGCCGGCATCATTTCCATCCTGCAAAACTGGCGCGAACAGTTTACCTATATGGTTTGGGGGACGGAAAACAAAATCTGGACCGTCCCGCTCTTTCTCATCATCCTCGTCGTCATCCGTGGCATCTGCCGCTTTACCAGCACCTATCTGATGACTTGGGTCTCCGTGATGACCATCAGCAAAATCCGCAAAGATATGTTTGCCAAAATGCTGACCCTTTCCTCCCGCTACCATCAGGAAACGCCGTCCGGCACCGTACTGATGAATATGCTCAACCTGACCGAACAGTCGGTCAGTAACGCCAGCGACATCTTTACCGTCCTCACGCGCGACACGATGATTGTTACCGGCCTGACCATCGTCCTGCTTTACCTCAACTGGCAGCTCAGCCTCATCGTCGTCCTGATGTTCCCCCTGCTCTCCCTGCTCTCGCGCTATTACCGCGACCGTCTGAAACACGTCATTTCCGACTCGCAAAAAAGCATAGGCACGATGAACAACGTGATTGCCGAAACCCATCAGGGACACCGCGTCGTCAAGCTGTTCAACGGGCAGGCGCAGGCGGCAAACCGGTTCGACGCGGTCAACCGCACCATCGTCCGCCTCAGCAAAAAAATCACGCAGGCAACGGCGGCACATTCCCCGTTCAGCGAACTGATTGCCTCGATCGCCCTCGCCGTCGTCATCTTCATCGCCCTGTGGCAAAGCCAAAACGGCTACACCACCATCGGCGAATTTATGGCATTCATCGTCGCGATGCTGCAAATGTACGCACCCATCAAAAGCCTTGCCAACATCAGCATCCCGATGCAGACGATGTTCCTCGCCGCCGACGGCGTATGTGCATTTCTCGACACCCCGCCCGAACAGGACAAAGGCACGCTCGCGCCGCAGCGTGTCGAAGGGCGCATCAGCTTCCGCAACGTCGATGTCGAATACCGTTCAGACGGCATCAAAGCCCTCGACGGCTTCAACCTCGACATCAGACAAGGCGAACGCGTCGCCCTGGTCGGACGTTCCGGCAGCGGCAAATCCACCGTCGTCAACCTGCTGCCCCGCTTTGTCGAACCGTCTGCCGGCAACATCTGCATAGACGGTATCGACATCGCCGACATCAAACTCGACTGCCTGCGCGCCCAATTCGCCCTCGTCTCCCAAGACGTATTCCTGTTTGACGACACCCTGTTTGAAAACGTCCGATACAGCCGTCCCGACGCGGGCGAAGCCGAAGTCCTATCCGCCCTCCAAGCCGCCAACCTGCAAAGCCTGATCGACGCATCACCGCTCGGGCTGCACCAGCCCATCGGATCGAACGGCAGCAACTTATCCGGCGGACAGCGGCAACGCGTCGCCATCGCCCGCGCCATTTTGAAAGACGCGCCGATATTATTATTGGATGAAGCCACCAGCGCATTGGACAACGAATCCGAACGCCTCGTCCAACAAGCGCTCGAACGCCTGATGGAAAACCGCACCGGCATCATCGTCGCCCACCGCCTGACCACCATCGAAAACGCCGACCGCATCATCGTAATGGACGACGGCAAAATCATCGAACAAGGCACACACGAACAACTGATGTCCCAAAACGGCTACTACACGATGCTGCGCAACATTTCCAAAAAAGACGCAGCCGCCGTTCAGACGGCATAAACGCCCCCAATCTCCGCGAGGTTGGCTAAAATTGAAACCACCGAAAAAGGAACAATAATGAAACATACCCTATTGGCTGTTACAGGTGCGATTTTCCTGCTTGGCGCCTGCTCAAGCCGCACCTACATCAAAACCGGCAAGCCTGAAGACATTGCCCAAATCAAACATATCTGCATCATTCCAAACAGCAAAAGCACCCCACCCGCCTATCATCAAGAATTGGCAGCGTCCCTTAGTGCAAGAGGCATCAGCAGCGAAACCGTTACCTTGGGCGATCGCCGCCTATACTCGCCCGAATGCAAATACAATCTGCGCTACCACTCAACCGGCAACACCAAGCAGATAAAGAAAATCTCCGTACTGATACGCACGCCCCAATACGAAGTCAAACGTGTCAAATACACCGCCAAAAATTCCGACGACACCATCGGCCAACAGACCGATGCCGTCGTCAGCCTCCTCTTAGCCCACTGATTTTGTTCAGACGGCTTTTTTCAAACACCACCCGTTGAAAACACAATGATGACCCAAGACAAAATCCTCATCCTCGACTTCGGTTCGCAAGTTACCCAGCTCATCGCCCGCCGCGTGCGCGAAGCCCACGTTTACTGCGAGCTGCATTCCTTCGATATGCCTTTGGACGAAATCAAAGCCTTCAACCCCAAAGGCATCATCCTTTCCGGCGGCCCCAATTCCGTTTACGAATCCGACTATCAAGCCGATACCGGCATTTTTGATTTGGGCATTCCGATTTTGGGCATCTGCTACGGAATGCAGTTTATGGCGCACCACTTGGGCGGCGAAGTGCAGCCCGGCAACCAGCGCGAATTCGGTTACGCGCAAGTCAAAACCATCGACAGTGAGCTGACACGCGGCATTCAAGACGACACGCCCAACACGCTCGACGTATGGATGAGCCACGGCGACAAAGTGTCCAAACTGCCCGACGGTTTCGCCGTCATCGGCGACACCCCGTCCTGCCCGATTGCGATGATGGAAAACGCCGAAAAACGATTCTACGGCATCCAATTCCACCCCGAAGTAACCCACACCAAACAAGGCCGCGCCCTGTTGAACCGCTTTGTCTTGGACATCTGCGGCGCACAACCGGGCTGGACGATGCCCAACTACATCGAAGAAGCCGTTGCCAAAATCCGCGAACAGGTCGGCAGCGACGAAGTGATTTTAGGTCTGTCCGGCGGCGTGGACTCTTCCGTAGCCGCCGCACTGATTCACCGTGCCATCGGCGACCAACTGACCTGCGTGTTCGTCGATCACGGCCTGTTGCGCCTGAACGAAGGCAAAATGGTGATGGATATGTTCGCCCGCAACTTGGGCGTGAAAGTGATTCACGTCGATGCCGAAGGGCAGTTTATGGCGAAACTCGCCGGCGTGACCGACCCCGAGAAAAAACGCAAAATCATCGGCGCGGAATTTATCGAAGTATTTGATGCCGAAGAGAAAAAACTCACCAACGCCAAATGGCTGGCGCAAGGTACGATTTACCCTGACGTAATCGAATCCGCAGGCGCGAAAACCAAAAAAGCCCACGCCATCAAATCGCACCACAACGTCGGCGGCCTGCCTGAAAACATGAAGCTCAAGCTGCTTGAGCCGTTGCGCGATTTGTTCAAAGACGAAGTGCGCGAACTGGGCGTTGCTTTGGGCTTGCCGCGCGAAATGGTGTACCGCCATCCGTTCCCGGGCCCAGGTTTGGGCGTGCGCATCTTGGGCGAAGTGAAAAAAGAATACGCCGACTTGCTCCGTCAAGCAGACGACATTTTCATTCAAGAATTACGCAACACCACCGACGAAAACGGCACGCCTTGGTATGACCTGACCAGCCAAGCCTTCGCCGTCTTCCTGCCCGTCAAATCCGTCGGCGTAATGGGCGACGGACGCACTTACGACTACGTCGTCGCGCTGCGTGCCGTCATCACCAGCGACTTTATGACCGCACACTGGGCAGAACTGCCATACTCACTGCTCGGCCGCGTGTCCAACCGCATCATCAACGAAGTCAAAGGCATCAACCGCGTGGTTTACGATGTGAGCGGCAAACCGCCTGCCACCATCGAGTGGGAATAAACAGCAAACAGGGCTGCACCGTCCGGCGCAGTCCTTCGATTATCGGAAAAAAGGAAAAAATATGAGCACACAAGATTTAAGCGGCAAAATCGCTTTGGTAACAGGCGCATCGCGCGGTATCGGCGCGGCGATTGCCGACACGCTGGCGGCAGCCGGTGCCAAAGTCATCGGTACGGCGACCAGTGAGAGCGGTGCGGCGGCGATTAGCGGGCGGTTGGCGCAATGGGGCGGCGAAGGTCGTGCATTGGATTCCGCCGAACCTGAAACCATCGAAAGCCTGATTGCCGACATCGAAAAAACGTTCGGCAAACTCGACATTCTGGTCAACAACGCCGGCATTACCCGCGACAACCTCCTGATGCGTATGAAAGAAGAAGAGTGGGACGACATCATGCAGGTCAACCTAAAATCCGTGTTCCGCGCTTCTAAAGCCGTCTTGCGGGGTATGATGAAACAACGTTCCGGCCGCATCATCAACATCACCTCCGTCGTCGGCGTGATGGGCAATGCCGGTCAAACCAACTATGCCGCCGCAAAAGCGGGCTTGATCGGTTTTGCCAAATCTATGGCGCGCGAAGTCGGCAGCCGGGGCATTACCGTCAACTGCGTCGCCCCCGGCTTTATCGATACCGACATGACCCGCGCCCTGCCGGAAGAAACCCGCCAAACCTTTACCGCCCAAACCGCCTTGGGCAGATTCGGCGACGCGCAAGACATTGCCGATGCGGTTTTGTTCCTCGCTTCCGATCAGGCGAAATACATTACCGGTCAGACGCTGCACGTCAACGGCGGTATGCTGATGCCCTGACGGGCTGCCGTGCCGGCAATGCCGTCTGAAGCCTTCAGACGGCATTTGCATTCCCAAACAAAATGTTTCAACACACAGGGCGACACATAAAGCGTCGCCCTACGTGTTGCCCTGAATTGGAAGAGGTTACATCTCTTCCAATTTGATTATCCTCCCTAAAGGGAGGGGTTTCAACCGGTGAGGAAATTTTGATGAACACACACCACACCCCGCCCTGCCCCTGCGGTTCAGGCACAAGCTATGCCGGCTGCTGCCGACTGCTTCATCTGCGCCATATCCTGCCGGCGACAGCCGAAATGCTGATGCGCGCCCGATACAGCGCATACGTCCTGCATCTGATAGATTACATTGTCGCCACCACCGTTCCGGCGCAACAAACATTCCTCGATGCCGCCGAACTGATGCAGTGGAGCAGAGAAACCGAATGGCTGGGCTTGAATGTCATCGCACACCGCAACTTCGGCAAACAGCACGCCCAAGTCGAATTTGAAGCCTACTTCCGAGACGGACAACACCGATCCGCGCATCACGAACTGTCCGGCTTCGTCAACATCGGCGGACAATGGTATTTTATCGATCCCACCGTTCCGCATCCTGCGATGAAACAACCCTGCATTTGCGGATCGGGCAAAAAATTCAAAGCCTGCTGCGGCAAATATCTGCAACCTGTCGCATAAAAATGCCGTCTGAACGTTCAGACGGCATTTTCAACGTGCAAAAAAAACCATTCATACCAAGGGTAAGTATGAATGGTCAATACATTGCGGGAAAACGTCTTACTTGCTGCACTGCCGAAAAGGGAGAAACGGCAGCGGTAATCAGCGGAAAGGATTGTACCCGAATTAATGTTAAGGAACGTTAATCGTGAAAATATATTAACAAACCTGTTGAACCTATTGGTTTTCCCGTATCCACCCGACCCAGCGTTCAAACAGCTTCGGTTCGAGCGCGGCAACAACCGAGCGTTTGAACACGTGTTCACCACTCCAAAACCTGTCGCCTTCCAAAGTCGTCAGCCTGCCGCCCGCCTCCTCGAAAATCAACGCACCCGCAGCATAGTCCCACAGCTTCTGCCCGCCGTGGACATAAACATCATAGCGTCCGCAGGCCAGATAACACCAGTCCAGCGTACTGCTGCCCATACTCCGCACCGTCCCGAAAGGCGCGAGCGTACTCATACGGCTGGAAAGTTTGCCGGAACGCAGATATTTGATTTCCACGCCCGCGATTGCCTCATTGAGTTTTTTATCCACGAGGCGCAGGGGCAGGCGCGTCCCGTTTAAAAACGCCCCCTGCCCGCGTTCGGCATAAAAACATTCGCCGCTGACCGGGTTGTAGATTACGCCCAACTCGGCGCGCCCGTTGCGGACAAACGCCACCGACACGGCAAAATGCGGCAGCCCGTTGACAAAATTGTTCGTCCCGTCTATCGGATCGACAATCCACAGCCCCTTTTCCCCCGAATATTGTTCCCACAAAGCCGACTGTTCCTGCCGCGACATTTCCTCGCCCAACATCGGGCAATCGATCAGAAGCGGCAACGCGGCGGCAAAAGCCGTCTGCGCGGCAATGTCCGCCTCGCTCAACATCGAACCGTCTTCCTTGCGGCAAGACGGCGTATTCAAAAAACGCGGCATAATTTCGGTTTGCGCGATATGGCGCACGACTTTCTGCAAACGGTGTAACACTTCCTACTGTCCTCATATTTTGAACTTGCGGCGCGCGAACGTATATAGTGGATTAAATTTAAATCAGGACAAGGCGACGAAGCCACAGACAGTACAAATAGTACGGCAAGGCGAGGCAACGCTGTACTGGTTTAAATTTAATCCACTATAATGTCCGTTTCCATCACGCCGCTGCGACAGATTATAACCGTCCGAACCGCCAAAAACTATGCCCCGATTCTACCTGCCCGAAAACCTTTCCGTCGGACAAACCGTCGCCCTGCCCGACAACATCGTCCGCCACCTCAACGTCCTGCGCGTCCGCCCCAACGAAAACATCACCCTCTTCGACGGCAAAGGCAAGGCACACGCCGCACGGCTGACCGTTTTGGAAAAACGCCGCGCCGAAGCCGAAATCCTGCACGAAGAAACCGCCGATACGGAATCCCCGCTGAACATCACGCTCATCCAATCCATATCTTCCGGCGAACGTATGGACTTTACCCTGCAAAAAAGCGTCGAACTCGGCGTAACCGCCATACAGCCCGTCATCAGCGAACGCTGCATCGTCCGCCTCGACGGAGAACGCGCCGCCAAACGCCTCGCACGCTGGCAGGAAATCGTCATCTCCGCGTGCGAACAAAGCAGCAGGAACACCGTTCCCCCCGTACTGCCTATCATCGGCTACCGTAAAGCACTCGACAAAATGCCGTCTGAAAGCACCAAGCTGATTATGAGCATCAACCGCGCCCGCAAACTTGCCGACATCCGCCACCCGTCCGGCGCAATCGTCTTTATGGTCGGACCCGAAGGCGGCTGGACAGAACAGGAAGAACAACAGGCATTTGAAGCCGGCTTTCAGGCGGTTACACTCGGCAAACGGATTTTACGCACAGAAACCGCCCCACTCGCCGCCATCGCCGCGATGCAGACGCTTTGGGGCGATTTCGCATAAACAGAAATGCCGTCTGAAACCCGTTCAGACGGCATTTTGCAGCCGATTAAGATATAGTAGGTTCAAATAAGATTTCCCGTGTCGTCATTCCCGCGCAGGCGGGAATCTGGAAATTTAACGTTGCGGTGATTTATCGGAAATGACTGAAACTCAACGAACCGGATTCCCACTTTCGTGGGAATGACGAAGTGGAAGTTGCCCGAAACTTAAAACAAACGAAACCGAACGGACTGGATTCCCGCCTGCGCGGGAATGACGAAATTTTAGATTTCTGTTTTCAGGTTTCTGTTTCTGGTTTTCTGTTTTCGCGGGAATAACGGAATTTTAAGTTTTAGGAATTTGTCAGAAAAACAGAAATCCCTCCGCCGTCATTCCCGCGAAAGCGGGAATCTAGAAACGGAAAAACGCAGAAATTTATCTGGAAAAACAACAATTCTTCCGCCGTCATTCCCGCAAAAGCGGGAATCTAGAATTTTAATGCGGCAAGAATTTATCGGAAAAAACCGAAGTTTAAAGACCTAGATTCCCGCCTGCGCGGGAATGACGAAGTGGAAGTTACCCGAAACTTAAAACAAGCGAAACCGAACAAACCGGATTCCCCGACATAAATTTAGGGACAGCGCACACCCGCCAAATAAGGAAAGGTCAAAACCTATTCAAACGGGACGACGTGCCGCCCAAGTTGTTTTTCCAATTTTTTCTGACGTTTCCGTTCCCTCGCCCTTTCGATTTCCCTGCCGATTTTTCCCAAAGCGCGTTTCAACAAAACCTTCGGGGAGCGGCGGTTGCGGTACGATTCCTGCCTGCCGTTTTTCAGTTGGCTGGGCAGGGTTTCGCTTTGGATGCACAAGGCGGGGGTCAGTTGGCAAACCGTCATCCCCCCTTTGTCGAGAAAACTGCTGAACAGCATCCAATCCACCGCCTTCAGGCGTTCGGACGGCAAAACGGCAAACCTGTCCAAAAAGAAACGCATCGCCTTTCGGGAAATGATATAGCCCGCCATACCAAAATGTTCGCTTTCCAACAGCGGAAAGGCGCGCCCGCAGTAGTCCGCCACGCCGGAGGGCGAGGTCAGGACGTGCATAAACATCGTTTCCAAGCGGACGATAAAGGCGGAATCCTTGTCAAAACGCTCTTCCAACCAAGTATCTTCGGCAAGGAATTTCTCCGCGCCTTCGCCGAGTAAAACGTCGTCCTCAAATACGGCGATATACGGCAGACCTTCGTCCAATGCCTGCTTCCACAATACGGCGTGGCTCATAAAGCAGGCTTTTTCCACTCCGCTCAAATAGGGGTGCGCCGACAAACCGGGGACGAGTTCCGCCATTGCCTGCTCCAGCCTTTCAGACGGCATCAGTGCATCAAAAAACTGAAACGGAATGTCGTGCCTGCCGAAGGTATCGGCAATGTGCGCCCTGCGTTCTGCGGCGGAGCTTAGGCTGATAACGTGGTTTTGCATGATTTTCCCTGTTCGGTTTCAATAGCCTCGGTATTTCCAAGGGCGTAACATTTTTTTCAGGATTTTCCTATATTGCGGTGCGGCAAACAGCTTCCTCATCACGCGGTCTGTCAAAAAATCCAGTAAATCGGTCAAAGAATACTTTTCCAACGACAAGAAATATTCGTACAGGAACAGGCGGAGGTATCCGATATCCTGTCCGGACAAGGCTTTTTCGTGCAACGCATATGCCGTTGATTTCAAAAGCCCGTAATTCAGGCAGTCCGCCCCGACGGCTATGCCTGCCGCCTTCCAATACCCCGCCCTGATTTCTTCTTTGATTTTCCACGCCGTCCTGCGCTGTTGCAGGTTGTGTTTGGAAGAGGTCTGGTCTTGATGGAAGCGGTATTTGACCAAGGCTTCGGGATAATTCGCCAGCCTGCCCAGTTTGCCGGCTTCGTACCAAAACTTATAGTCTTCGGCGTGGATATAGGCGGGGTCGAACCGCAAACCGCCGTCAATGACGCTGCGCCGCATAATCATCGTGTTGTTGTGTATGGGGTTGCGGAAGGGAAAGGCAGACACGATTTCCTGATGGCTCAGGGGGTTTTTCCAAATTTCGCCGTTTCGGGCAATGGCGGCAAGCACGCTTTTATTGTTTTCTTCCGACAAAACTTCCAGCCACGCGCCCATTGCGATGATGCTGCGGTCTTTTTCCATCTCGCCCACGATTTTCTCAATCCAATCGGAGGCGGCAATATCGTCGGCATCGGTGCGCGCAATATATTCCCCCCCCCGACTTTGCCAATTCGTCCAGCCCGATGTTTAAAGAGGCGATAAAGCCCAAATTGCGGGGATTGGAAATTATCCTGATCCTGCCGTCCTGTTCTTGGAAACGCCGGGCAATGGCAAGTGTGCCGTCCGTCGAGCCGTCATCGACGATTAAAATATCCAAGTTGCGCCAAGTCTGCCCCACTACGGCGGACAGCGATTGGGCGAAATATTTTTCTGTGTTGTAGGCGCAAATCAATACGCTGACTAAAGGTTGCAATCCGTTCCCCTTTCCGATACGTCCGATGCCGTCTGAAGGCTTCAGACGGCGTGCCCCGTCAATAAATCTTGCGTAAGAATCTGGCAGACAGCTTTCTGCGCCATCTTTGAAACATACGCTTCGCGGGCGGGACGGCAAGTTTGCCGCGCCATTCTTCGGGAACGGTTGTCAGGCTGCCCGCCAACTCTGTGAAACGTTCCGCACCCCAAGCGGTACAGTCCCTGTGCCACGGCTTTGCCGGGCCGCAATAATGGCTGACGGCGACGGGCATCGCCGTATTGTTCCGGTCGCGGTAAAGCGGGTCGGTATGGCGGGACGCAAACCTGTTCGCCATAAAGGCATAATTGGTCGGCATAAAGTTGAAACGGCTGTTCGCATAACACACCCCGCCTTTAAACAGCCCGTTCAAAATATCCTGATCCTGATATTGCATCACGTCCTTGTATTGTTCCACCCATTCTCAGGACATTTTGAAAATATCGTGCTGCCGCCACTTTTTCAGGTTGATCAGCAATACGCCGGCATTGAAATAATATTCGCCGTCCGCCATACCGATTTTTTGTTTGTAGCCTTCCTGCCTTTCGACAAACAAATCGATGCACGCGCCGACCCAGTTATTGCCCAAATCGGTATCCCATAAGGGCTTCAGGCTGTCCCTGACCAATACGTCTATATCCAAATACAGGACTTTATCGCAATCGGCAATGTATTCGCCCAATTTCAAGCGGGCATAAGTCGTGATGGAAATGTGCCTGATGTTTAAGGGGAAGCCGGCGAAATCTTCGGGGTTTACGTCTATAAAGCGGATATTACCCCCCCCCCCGCAAATTGGCGGCAACCGCCGCCCGGTTTGCCTCACTGATGCCGGCATCGAGGACGTAAAACCTGATTTCCGTATCGGGATGGGCCGCTTCCACGCTTTTTGCCGCAACGCAAAGGTAGGCGGCATAGTTGTCGTCTGCCGCAAATACGATGTCCATCTTTTCTCCTTTTATTGGAAAGGCACAATGATTTTGCCGATTAACTGTTCGCGCCTTTGCCGGCGTTTTTCCCTTTCCCTGCTGATTTTGGTCAAGGCGCGGATCAGGCGGTGTTTGAATGTGTTGGCGGGGGAATCGCGCCTTTGCTGTTTGCGGTTCAGGAGGCGGTCGTGTTCGATCAGGCTGCCCAATGCGCTGTTTTGGTCGTGAAACTTGGCATAATGCAGCTCTTGGGCGCACAAGGCGGGATTGAGCTGGCAAACCGGCATTCCTTCCCTGTCGTCAGGGTTGCCGAACATCATCCAATCGACGGGGTGCAGCCCTTCAGACGGCAGGGCGGCAAACCTGTCCAGGAAAAACCGCATCGCTTTTCGGGAAATGATATAGCCCGCCGTCCCCCAGTGTTCGCTTTCCAAAAGCGGGAAGGCACGCCCGCAGTAGTCCGCCACGCCGGAGGGCGAGGTCAGGACGTGCATAAACATCGTTTCCAAACGGACGACAAAGGCGGAATCCGGGTCAAACCGCTCTTTTAGCCAGCCGTCTTCGGCAAGGAATTTCTCCGCGCCTTCGCCGAGTAAAACGTCGTCCTCAAATACGGCAATATACGGTAAGCTTTCGTCCAGCGCCTGCTTCCACAATACGGTGTGGCTCATAAAGCAGGCTTTTTCCACTCCGCTCAAATAGGGGTGCGCCGACAAACCGGGGACGAGTTCCGCCATTGCCTGCTCCAGCCTTTCAGACGGCATCAGTGCGTCGAAAAACTGAAACGGGATGCCGTGCCTGCCGAAGGTATCGGCAATGTGCGCCCTGCGTTCTGCGGCGGAAGCCAGGCTGATAACGTGGTTTTGCATAATTTATCCTGTTTTTTGTCTGTTGGATAAAGCGGCGTTTTTCAACGGTTTTTCAGCAATCGGCGCAAAATGCCGAAGTATTGCCTCAAGGTAAACAGCCGCCGCATCCTGCCGTCTGCCGCAAAATCCAGCCACGCGCCGGCGGGCGGCGTGTCCGTCCGTTTGAAACATTGATACAAAAACCGGCGGGCGCGTTCAAAATCTTCTTCCGGCAAATGTTTCTCCAGCAATTCATACGCTACTGCTTTTATTTGGCGGTATTCAAGGCTGTCGAACCGGGTTTTAAAACCCATAGACTGCAAAAAATCGTTTCTGGCGGTTTTTTGGATGCCTTGCGCGATTTCGTGTTGGCGGACGCTGTATTTGGATGAAACCTGATTGGCGTGAAGGCGGTATTTGACCAAGGCTTCGGGATAATAAGCCAGCCTGCCCAATTTGCTGACATCGTACCAAAATTGGTAATCTTCCGCCCAATCCCGCTCGGTGTTGTAACGCAAACCGCCGTCAATGACGCTGCGCCTCATAATCATCGTGTTGTTGTGTATGGGGTTGCTAAAAGGGAAAAAGGCGGCGATGTCTTCGTGCCGGGTCGGCTTTTTCCAAATTTTGCCGTGTTCGTGGTGCCGCGCCAGCCGGTTGCCGTCCTTTTCTTCCGACAAAACTTCCAGCCACGCGCCCATTGCGATGATGCTGCGGTCTTTTTCCATCTCACCCACGATTTTCTCAATCCAGTCGGGGGCGGCAATATCGTCTGCATCGGTGCGCGCAATATATTCCCCCCCCCCCGACTTTGCCAATTCGTCCAGCCCGATGTTTAAAGAGGGAATCAGACCGGAATTGCGCGGCTGCGCGAGGATGCGGATGCGACCGTCCTGTTCTTGGAAACGCTGGGCAATGGCAAGCGTACCGTCCGTCGAGCCGTCATCGACAATCAAAATATCCAAGTTGCGCCAAGTTTGATTCACGACGGCGGCTAATGATTGGGCGAAATATTTTTCTACGTTATAAGCGCAAATCAATACGCTGACTAAAGGCTGCAATTTATTCTCCCGATAGGCACGATGCCGTCTGAAGGCTTCAGACGGCATTTGGACTGTACAACGGTTACTCGCCCAAAAGCGCGATGTCGGCTACCGCGTTCATTTGCTCTGCCAAGCGGTTCAGCAGGTTCAGGCGGTTTTGTTTTACGGCGGCATCTTCCGCCATTACCATCACGCCGTCAAAGAAGGCATCGACTTGCGGCTTGACGGAAGCCAGTTCGGACAAGGCGGTTTGGAAATTGCCTTCGGCGACGGCGGCGGCAATTTTTGGCTGTAAGCCTTGTGCGGCGGCGTACAGGGCTTTTTCTTCATCTTGTTGCAGCAGGCTTTCATCGACTTCGCCCAACGCGGCATCGGCTTTTTTCAGCAGGTTTTGCACGCGTTTGTTGGCGGCGGCGAGCGCGGCGGCTTCGGGCAGTTGTTTGAACGCGGCGACAGCCTGCAGTTTGGCGGTCAAATCGTCCAAACGGCGCGGCTGTTTGGCGAGTACGGCGGCAACGATGTCTTGCGGATAATCGTTTTGCAGCAACACGGCAAGGCGCGCCTGCATAAAGTCGGCGGTTTCAGACGGCGTTTTTTCGTTGAGCAAACCTTTGGGAAAGCTGTCGAATGCCGTCTGAATCAGTTCGTTCACGTCCAAACCGTACTGCATCAGCATCCGCAAAATACCCAAGGCGGCGCGGCGCAGGGCGTAGGGGTCTTTGTCGCCGGTCGGAATCAGGCCGATGCCCCAAATTCCGACCAGGGTTTCCAGCTTGTCCGCCAGTGCCACGGCGGCGGCAATTTTGCTTTCGGGCAGCTTGTCGCCGGCAAAACGCGGTTGGTAGTGTTGCTCGACAGCTTCGGCGATTTCTTCGGTTTCGCCGTCCAAGCGGGCATAGTATTTGCCCATCGTACCTTGCAGTTCGGGGAACTCGCCGACCATTTCGGTTACCAAGTCGGCTTTGGCAAGACGCGCGGCGCGTTCGGCTGCGGCGGCATCCGCGCCCAAAGCCTTGGCGATGTGGGCGGCAATGCTTTGTAGGCGTTCGATGCGTTCGGCTTGCGAGCCGATTTTGTTGTGATAAACCACGTTCGCCAGCTTGGGCAGGCGGCTTTCCAAAGTCGCTTTCTGGTCTTGCTTGTAGAAGAACTCGGCATCAGACAGGCGAGCGCGCAAGACGCGTTCGTTGCCTTGGATGATGTGCGACGGATCTTCGGTTTGCAGGTTGGAGACCAACAGGAAGCGGTTCATCAGCTTGCCGTTTTGGTCGAGCAGCGGAAAGTATTTTTGGTTTTGCTGCATCGTCAGAATCAGGCATTCTTGCGGCACGGCGAGGAAGTGTTCCTCAAAACCGGCTTCCAATACCACAGGCCATTCAACCAACGCGGTTACTTCGTCCAACAAGGCTTCATCGGCGGCGACGGTCGCGTTCAGACGGCGTGCCTGCCCTTCCAGTGCCGTCTGAATCGCGGCTTTGCGCTCGGCAAACGAAGCTTCCACTTTGCCTTGCTCGCGCATTTGTGCGGCGTAACTGTCGGCGTTTTCAATGGTGATTTCGCCGTTGGACAAGAAGCGGTGTCCCAAGGTTTGATTGCTGCTTTGCAGACCCAAAACGCTGACGTTTACGATGTCGCCGCCGTGCAGCACAATCAGCCCGTGGACGGGGCGCACGAAGGTAAATGTGCTGCTGCCCCAACGCATCACTTTCGGAATCGGCAGTTTCTTAACCGCTTGATTGATGATGTCTTCCAAGAGTTCGCCCAACGGCTTGCCGGTTTGGACATATTCGTAGGCGTACACGTCCTGCTTGCCGTCGTTGATGATGGTCAAGTCTTCGATTTTCGCCCCCGCACCGCGTGCGAAACCTTCCAAAGCCTTGGTCGGCACACCGTCTTTTACGGCATTCGCTACGGCAGGGCCTTTTTTCACGATTTTTTGATCTGCCTGAACGGCTTTGACGTTTTTGACTTGAATCGCCAAACGGCGCGGCGAGGCATAAGCCGTAAATTCGGCCGTGCCGTCAACCAGTTGCGCTTTTTCCAAGCCTTCGGCAACAGAGGCGGCAAAGTGGTTGCCTAAATTATTCAGGGCTTTTGGCGGAAGTTCTTCGGTAAGGAGTTCGATTAAAAGGGTTTGGGTCATCATTCGGCTTTCTTTGAATTTGGTTAATCTGCCTGTTTATAGGTTTCGCTGTAATTTTCCCAGCCGTCATCCCCATAAAAACCATCAACCAGCGGGGTAGCGTACAAAGTAGCGACATCTTCTCGGCCTGCCAGCCAAGAGATAATGGCTTTTTTCTCGGTTTCTCCCAAGCCTCGGGAGCCGGATTTTTGAAACAGGCACGAAAAATCGCCGCAATCGCCCCCGCCCGCCATTTCCAAGCCGTTTACCACAAGATACGCAATCAGCTCGTCCATAAAGCGGCCAAACGCTTCGGCATCGTCCGCAGCTTGATGCAAACTGCCTTGAACGCCGAAAATCAATGTTTGAAACTCACCCAAATGCAGCTTTTTATGCTGGCGGCGGTTCATTTTGTGCAGGCGTTTCCTGCTTGGGGTGCGGAAATAGACAGGCATGATTTTCCTAAAATATATAATGGTTTACGGACGGATACCATATCGGGCCGCCCGAACGTGAAAAATCGTCGCCCCCTTAGGCGGCATTTGCCTTCATTAAGGGAAAGCCCAGTTTTTCGCGGCTTTCGACATATTTTTGCGCCACGGCGCGGCTCAACGCGCGGATGCGGCCGATGTAGGTGGCGCGCTCGGTTACGGAAATCGCGCCGCGCGCGTCTAATAGGTTGAACGTATGCCCCGCTTTGAGGACCAGCTCGTAGGCAGGCAAGGCAAGGCCGGCGTTTTCTTCGGCGAGCAGGCGTTTGGCTTGCGCTTCGTAGTCGTTGAACTGGCGCAGCAGCCAATCGGCATCGCTGTATTCGAAGTTGTAGGTGGATTGCTCGACTTCGTTTTGGTGGTACACGTCGCCGTAGCTTACGGTATTGCCGTCCGGCGTTTTTGCCCAAACGAGGTCATAGACGTTTTCCACGCCTTGCAGGTACATCGCCAAGCGTTCGATGCCGTAGGTGATTTCGCCGAGTACGGGGGTGCAGTCGATGCCGCCGACTTGTTGGAAATAGGTAAACTGTGTTACTTCCATGCCGTTGAGCCAAACTTCCCAGCCCAAGCCCCATGCGCCGAGGGTGGGGTTTTCCCAATCGTCTTCGACAAAGCGGATGTCGTGCACTTTGGGGTCGATGCCCAATTCGCGCAGGGAGTCGAGATAGAGGTCTTGGATATTGGCGGGAGCGGGCTTGAGGGCGACTTGGAATTGGTAATAGTGTTGCAGGCGGTTGGGGTTGTCGCCGTAGCGACCGTCTTTGGGGCGGCGGCTGGGTTGGACGTAGGCGGCAAACCAAGGCTCGGGGCCGAGTGCGCGCAGACAGGTGGCGGGATGGGAAGTACCTGCGCCGACTTCCATGTCGAAAGGTTGGATGACGGTGCAGCCTTTGTCTGCCCAGAAGGTTTGCAGCTTGAAGATGATTTGTTGGAAGGTAAGCATGGCTTATGATTCGATAAAATAAAGGGTTTATTTTACTGTTTCCATAGCCGCTTGAATAGATTTATCTCGAAGACAGCCTGATTTGAAACCAGGGGATGGATAATTTTTTAATTTAAATCCGGAAAATAAAAAGCACGGCCAAACGGCCGTGCTTTCCCAAACCACACAAGTTTTATTTTTTGTGCGAACGGATATAGTCCAAAGTCTTGAGCTGTGCAATTGCGGCAGCCAATGCCTTGTGCGCCTCCGCCAAATCCTTGTTGTCTTTGGCTTGAGAGATGCCGGCTTCGGCAGCTTTTTTCGCTTCTTCGGCACGCGCCCGATCCATTTCTGCACTGCGGACGGCAACATCCGCCAAGACAGTTACTTTATCAGGCTGTACTTCCAAAACACCACCGGAAACAGCAACCAAAACCTCTTTACCCTCGCCGGGGACGGTCAAACGCAAAGCTCCCGGCCGCACCAAACTCATAATCGGCTCGTGTCGCGGGTAAATACCAAGCTCACCTTGAACGGTCGGAACCACTACAAAGCTGGCTTCGCCCGAATAGATGTTTTGCTCGCTACTGACCACTTCAACTTGCATGACGCTCATGCCGACCTCCTCAGTTTAAGGTTTTCGCTTTCTCTACTGCTTCTTCAATGCTGCCGACCATGTAGAATGCCTGTTCGGGCAGATGGTCGTATTCGCCGTTCAAGATGGCTTTGAAGCCGGCAATGGTATCGCGCAGGGCGACATATTTGCCCGGAGAACCTGTAAACACTTCGGCAACGTGGAACGGTTGGGACAGGAAACGTTGGATTTTACGCGCACGCATTACGGTCAGTTTGTCTTCGTCAGACAATTCGTCCATACCCAAAATGGCGATGATGTCGCGCAATTCTTTGTATTTCTGCAGGGTGGACTGTACACCGCGCGCTACGTCGTAGTGCTCTTGACCCAATACCATCGGATCCAGTTGGCGCGAAGTGGAATCAAGCGGATCGACTGCCGGGTAAATACCCAAAGATGCAATATCACGGCTCAGTACGACGGTAGCATCCAAGTGTGCAAACGTAGTTGCCGGAGACGGGTCGGTCAAGTCGTCCGCAGGTACATAAACGGCTTGGATGGAAGTAATAGAACCGGTTTGGGTAGAGGTAATACGCTCTTGCAAACGACCCATTTCTTCGGCCAATGTCGGTTGGTAGCCCACTGCAGACGGCATACGGCCCAACAGTGCGGATACTTCGGTACCGGCCAGGGTGTAACGGTAGATGTTGTCCACGAAGAATAATACGTCGCGACCTTTGCCGTTTTCGTCTTTTTCATCACGGAAGTATTCCGCCATGGTCAGACCGGTCAATGCGACGCGCAGACGGTTGCCTGGAGGTTCGTTCATCTGACCGTAAACCATTGCCACTTTATCCAATACATTGGAATCTTTCATCTCGTGGTAGAAGTCGTTACCTTCACGGGTACGTTCACCCACACCTGCGAACACGGACAGACCGCTGTGCGCTTTGGCGATGTTGTTGATCAATTCCATCATGTTCACGGTTTTGCCCACACCGGCACCACCGAACAGACCTACTTTACCGCCCTTAGCAAACGGACACAGCAAGTCGATCACTTTAATACCGGTTTCCAACAATTCGGTAGTTGAAGACAACTCGTCGAATTTTGGAGCAGTTTGGTGAATGGCACGGCTCTTGTCGGTATCGATCGGACCTGCTTCATCAACAGGCGTACCCAATACGTCGACAATACGACCCAATGTACCTTTACCTACCGGCACAGTGATTGGCGCACCAGTATTGCTTACAGACATGCCGCGTTTCAGGCCGTCTGAACTACCCATTGCAATAGTACGGACAACGCCGTCACCCAAAAGTTGTTGAACTTCCAGAGTCAGACCGTTCTCGTCCAATTTCAGGGCATCGTAAACATGCGGGATAGCGTCGCGTGGAAATTCCACGTCAACCACCGCACCAATAACTTGTACGATTTTGCCTTGGCTCATTATCGTATCCTAATTTCCTGTTCAGGCTTCAGACGGCATTAAACTGCCGCTGCACCTGCTACAATTTCTGACAATTCTGTGGTAATCGCGGCTTGACGCGATTTGTTGTACACCAAGCGTAATTCTTTAATGGCATTGCCTGCATTGTCGGTTGCGGCTTTCATCGCTACCATACGCGCGGCTTGTTCAGATGCCATGTTGTCGCTCAATGCCTGATAAACCACAGACTCTAAATAGCGGCGAACCAAATATTCCAATACGGCGATAGGACTCGGCTCGTAGCGGTATTCCCAAGCAAATGAAGAATGACCTGCTTCGTCGTCAATAACGTTTTCACCGATAGGCAGCAAAACTTCCATACGCGGCTCTTGGCGCATTGTATTGACAAAACGTGAGTAAACCATATGGATACGGTCTAATTCATGCTTCTCATAACGTTGGAAGATTTCGGTCAGAGGGCCGAGCAGCAATTCCATTTTTGGGATATCGCCCAAATTGATTGCGCTGGCAATAACATTCAAACCGATACTTTGGCATGCAGCCAAACCTTTACTACCCAGGCACACGACTTCGACTTCGATGCCTTGTTCCTGATACTCTTGAACTTGCGCCAAAAACTTTTTCAGTACGTTTGCGTTCAAGCCACCGCACAAACCTTTATCCGAGGTAATCAAAATGAAACCGGCACGACGCACTTCGTGGCGCGGCTCCAACAATTTGATACCATGATCGGCATTAGTCTGTGCAAGATGGCTCATCACTGTACGCACTTTTTCGGCGTACGGACGCGCTAAGCGCATCCGGTCTTGAGTCTTCCGCATTTTAGAGGTCGACACCATTTGCATCGCTTTAGTGATCTTTTGAGTATTTTGAACACTACGGATTTTGGTGAGAATCTCTTTTCCGACTGCCATTTCAGACTCCTTTCATCTCAATACTTATGCTTGGTAAGCGTAAGAAGATTTGAAAGATTTCATGGCTTCGGTCAATGCTTTTTCGCTTTCGTCAGACATTGCGCCTGATGCATTAATCGCTTCCAGAACCTCAGGATGTTGCGTACGTACGAAACTCAGAAATTCTGCTTCGAAAGCCAAGGCTTTGGATACCGGAACATCTGCGTAAGAACCGTTGTTGATCGCCCACAAAGTCAATGCCATTTCGGCAGTGTTCAATGTGCTGAATTGTTTTTGTTTCATCAATTCAGTAACCACTTCACCGTGTTGCAGCTGTTTGCGTGTTGCTTCGTCCAAATCGGAAGCAAATTGCGAGAACGCTGCCAATTCACGGTACTGTGCCAACGCCAAACGGATACCGCCACCCAGTTTTTTGATGACTTTGGTTTGTGCTGCACCACCTACGCGTGATACGGAAATACCGGCATTGATTGCAGGACGGATACCGGCGTTGAAGAGGTCGGTTTCCAAGAAGATCTGACCGTCGGTAATCGAAATGACGTTAGTTGGAACGAAAGCAGATACGTCGCCTGCTTGGGTTTCGATAATCGGCAAAGCAGTCAGAGAACCGGTTTTGCCTTTTACTTCGCCATTGGTCAGTTTTTCAACTTCATTTTCGCTGACGCGGGCCGCACGTTCCAACAGACGGGAGTGCAGGTAGAACACATCGCCGGGATAGGCTTCGCGACCGGGCGGACGGCGCAAAAGCAGGGAAATTTGACGGTAAGCCACAGCCTGTTTGGACAAATCGTCATAAACAATCAAGGCATCTTCGCCTCGGTCACGGAAAAATTCACCCATGGTACAACCGGAGTAAGGAGCGATGTATTGCAGTGCAGCGGCTTCAGAAGCAGTTGCAGCAACCACGATAGTGTGTTCCATCGCACCATGCTCTTCCAATTTGCGCACTACGTTGGCAATAGAAGATGCTTTTTGACCGATAGCCACATAAATACAGATAACGCCTGTACCTTTTTGGTTAACGATGGCATCCAGTGCTACGGCTGTTTTACCGGTTTGACGGTCACCAATGATCAGCTCACGTTGGCCACGACCAACCGGAACCATAGAGTCAATAGCTTTCAGGCCGGTTTGCATGGGTTGGTCAACCGATTTACGTGCAATCACACCCGGTGCGATTTTTTCGATTGGAGCAGTCAAAGTTGTATTGATTGGACCTTTACCGTCGATAGGACGACCCAATGCATCAACTACGCGGCCAACCAATTTGCGACCGACCGGCACTTCCAAAATACGGCCGGTACAGGTAACTGTATCGCCTTCTTTAATATGTTCGTACTCGCCCAACACTACGGCACCGACGGAGTCGCGCTCCAGGTTCATCGCCAAGCCGAACGTGTTGCCCGGGAATTCGAGCATCTCACCTTGCATTGCATCTGACAAACCATGGATGCGAACGATACCGTCAGTTACCGAAATCACCGTACCACGGGTACGCACTTCGGCATTTACAGACAGATTTTCGATCTTGGCTTTAATCAGATCGCTAATTTCAGCAGGATTAAGCTGCATGAAAACTCTCCTAATTCGTCATAGTCGTGTACAAGGCACTCAGTTTGCCTTGTACAGACAAATCCAAAACCTGATCTCCCACTTCAACTTTTATGCCGCCAATCAGCTCCGGTTCGATTTCGACAGAGATTTTCAGCTCGCTGTCGAAACGCTTATTCAGCATTTGCGCCAACTCGCCGACCTGTTTGTCGGTCAACGGATAGGCACTGTAAATGACGGCAGATTTGATATGGTTGAATGATAAGGTCAAGTCTTGATATTGAGCATATACTTCCGGCAATACCGACAAACGTTTCTGCCCGGCCAAGACGATAACAAAGTTTTTCAACTCCTTGTCTTTCAAACCGACCAAATCGATGAGGATATCTGCTTTTTCTGAAGCATCCGTTTCAGGACGGTCAATCAATGAAGCCACCTTCCCTTCCTGAACAACCGCCGCAAGTTTTTCCAGTCCGCCCAACCAAGACTCAATTTGGTTTTTTTCCTGAGCCAAACCGAACAATGCCTTTGCATAAGGTCTGGCAATCGTTGCGAACTCTGCCATAAGATTACAGCTCCTGTTTCAGGGTATCGAGCAGTTTTGCGTGTTTGGAAGCATCGACTTCGCTGCGCAAAATAGATTCGGCACCTTTGACAGCCAACACGGCAACCTGCTCGCGCAGGGATTCGCGTGCGCGGAACAATTCCTGCTCCACATCGGCCTTTGCCTGAGCTGCAATGCGCGCCGCCTCTGAAGAAGCCTGTTCTTTGGCTTCTTCGACAATTTTGGCGGCACGTTTTTCGGCGTTGGCAACCATTTCGGTTACCTGATGACGCCCTTCTGCCAAGAGTTCTGCAACTTTTTTCTCTGCCTGCTCAAAGTCGCTCTTACCGCGCTCGGCAGCTGCCAAGCCTTCGGCGACTTTTGCGGCACGCTCATCCAAAGCTTTTGCAATCGGCGGCCACACAAATTTCATGGTAAACCATACCAAACCGAAAAAGACGATGATTTGAGCGAATAATGTTGCATTGATATTCACGTTACTTAACCTTCGTATCCGGGTTAATCAAATAGACGGTAAGCCTGTATCTGAACGGATTTCTCCGCCTTGATTACGCAGCACCAGTACCAAACGGGTTAACGAAGGCGAACAACAGGGCAATAGCCACACCGATCAAGAATGCGGCATCAATCAGACCTGCAATCAGGAACAGTTTGGTTTGCAGCGGACCAATCAGCTCAGGTTGACGAGCAGAAGATTCCAAATATTTAGAACCGACCATTGCGATACCGATAGATGCACCCAATGCACCCAATGCAACGATCAAACCACATGCGATAGCAATCAAACCCATTTTAAACTCCTTAAAGAAACAAAGGTTAAACTACAAAAACAAACTACTTGGGAAAATCAGTGTGCATCGTGCGCCTGCCCGATATAGACGAACGCCAACGCCATGAAAATAAACGCCTGCAGGGTAATCACCAAAATATGGAAAATCGCCCATGCCAAACCGGCAATGATGTGGAATACAAACAGAATCGGATCCATGACTTCAACACTGCCGGAAGCCGCCCAAGCACCGCCAAGCAAGGCTATCAGCAAGAATACCAATTCGCCCGCATACATATTGCCGAACAACCGCATACCGTGGGATACGGTTTTAGAAAGAAACTCGACCAAGTTCAACAGAAAGTTCGCAGGTGCGAGTTTTGCACCGAACGGCGCACTGAACAACTCGTGAAACCATCCGCCCAATCCTTTGATTTTGATGTTGTAATAGATACAAATCAGCAACACGCCAACAGCGAGTGCCAAAGTGGTGTTCAAATCGGCAGTCGGTACGACGCGCAGCAGGGCGTGATGATTGCCGGTAATGCCCTGCCATACCATCGGCAGCAAATCGACCGGCAGCATATCCATCGCGTTCATCAGGAAAATCCAAACAAACAGCGTCAGACCCAACGGCGCGACGGCTTTTCTAGACTTTTCGTTGTGAATGATGCTCTTACACATATCGTCCACAAACTCGAACAGGATTTCCACCGCAGCCTGGAAACGCCCGGGGACGCCTGCTGTTGCTTTTTTTGCACCACGCCACAACAGGAAGCTGCCAATTACGCCCAACAGGACGGCAAAAAAGACGGCATCAAGGTTAATAAACGAAAAATCAGCAATGTTTTTCAGTCCCTGACCCTGAGTAACATCCGACAAACTGGTCAAGCTCTGCAAGTGGTGCTTGATGTAGTCGGCAGCGGTAATGGTTTCACCTGCCATAATCTTTCACTCTCAACAATACTAAAAAAACCAGATGGCTGACACCGAGTAGCCCCATCAGAAACGGGGCGAACACCAGCGATTGATGCCATATTGCAAATACGGCGAACATGGACAACAGCGACAGCACTACTTTTAAAATCTCTCCGAAGACGAACATCCTGCTTTGCAGAAAGGGGTTTCCCCTGAAAAGTTTTAAAAGTAAAACTGCAACAAACGTGGGAAGCAGATAGGACAAACCGCCCCCGACCGCCGAAAGGAATCCGGCAAAACCCCATACGGCAAAGGCAACTGCGGCGCATATGGACAATACGGCGGATTGTAGGATGATAATCTGCTTCATAAAGGGAATGTTTCCGCCTCGGATTTGAGGCGCGGCTAATATAATTTAGAAGCCTTATTACGTCAAGCGACAGTTAATCTTTGTGAAACAACGTATCCCAATCCGCCGCGCCCGCCGCCTGAATAACGGCAGCAGGTGTTATTCTAACACACATTACATATAATTACAGATTATTGGAAAGTTTGTCCGAATTTCTTTACGTTTTATGTTTCAGACGGCATATCCCGCAAAATTAAGGCCGGTAATCTATGCCCAACTGCTTCAAAATGTGGTCGAAGGTTTCGGGCGTGTCGAAATGCAGGACAATTTTGCCTTTTTTGTGGTTGGCGGTTTTGATTTCGGCGTTGACACCCAGTTTTTCAGTCAGCAAATCATTCAGGCGGCCGAGGTCGGCGGCGGCAGTTTTTTTGGGCTCGGGACGTTTGTTTTGAAGGGCGGCTTGGCTGCGGCGTTCGACTTCGCGCACCGACCAGCCGTTTTTAACGGCCTTTTGCGCCAACTCGAGCTGTTCTACGACGGGGAGGGTCAGCAACGCACGGGCATGCCCCATTTCCAGGCGGCGTTGGTAAAGCATTTCCTGCACGGGTTCGGGCAGGCTTAAAAGGCGCAGGCTGTTGGAAATCGCGCTTCGGCTTTTGCCGACGGCTTTGGCTATGGTTTCGTGGGTCAGCCCGAACTCGTCGGCAAGGCGTTTCAAGCCTTGTGCTTCTTCGATGGGGTTGAGGTTTTCGCGCTGGAGGTTTTCAATCAAACCCATTGCCAGCGCGGTTTCGTCGCTGATGGTTTTGATAACGGCGGGGATTTCGGACAGGCCGGCAATCTGTGCGGCGCGCCAACGGCGTTCGCCTGCAATCAGTTCGTATCGGGACAGTCCGTGTTCGCGCACGATGACGGGTTGTATCACGCCTTGCGCCTTAATCGAATCCGCCAGCTCCTGCAAGGCTTCGTCATCGATTTGAACACGCGCCTGATAGCGGCCGGGCCGGATATCTTTAACCGCAACCGCAGTCAGCCGGTCGCCGCTGCTGTTGTCCGCGCCGTTGGCGAGCAGCGAATCCAATCCGCGCCCCAATCCGCCTTTTACTTTTGCCATACCGCCCTCCCGTGCCTATTCAGATAGGATGTTAAATCGGGTATTTTATCGGATATTGGGTGTTGCCGACAATTTGTATCCGTGTTTATCGGATTTCTGTTTTTTCACTATAATAGCCGGTTTGCCGTTGCAGGCGGTTTTATGGGGGAGGCGGAGATGGTACGGCGTTTGATTGTCGGCATCAGCGGGGCGAGCGGTTTCCAATACGGCGTAAAGGCTTTGGAACTTTTGCGCGCGCAGGGAGTCGAAACGCACCTTGTGGTGTCAAAAGGGGCGGAGATGGCGCGCGCTTCGGAAACGGCTTATGCGAAAGACGAAGTGTATGCCTTGGCGGACGTTGTCCACCCTGTCGGCAATATCGGGGCGTGCATTGCCAGCGGTACGTTTAAAACGGACGGGATGCTGGTCGCCCCCTGTTCGATGCGGACGCTTGCCTCGGTCGCGCACGGCTTCGGCGACAACCTCTTGACGCGTGCGGCGGATGTGGTTTTGAAGGAAAGGCGGCGGCTGGTGCTGATGGTACGCGAAACGCCGCTGAACCTTGCCCATTTGGACAATATGAAGCGGGTAACGGAAATGGGCGGCGTGGTGTTTCCCCCTGTTCCTGCGATGTACCGCAAGCCGCAGACGGCGGACGACGTGGTGGCGCACAGTGTCGCACACGCTTTGTCGCTTTTCGGAATCGATACGCCGGATTCGGCGGAATGGCAGGGAATGGCGGATTAAAGGACAAAAATGCCGTCTGAACACGGATACGGTTCAGACGGCATTTGCCCGTCCTTGTTTGATTGGAAACGGCAGCAAACCCAACCTTCCGGATTTCTGCCTTTTCGGGAATGGCGAAAGTGTGCTTGCGGTTCGGCCGGATATATAGTGGATTAACAAAAATCAGGACAAGGCGACGAAGCCGCAGACAGTACAGATAGTACGGAACCGATTCACTCGGTGCTTCAGCACCTTAGAGAATCGTTCTCTTTGAGCTAAGGCGAGGCAACGCCGTACCGGTTTTTGTTAATCTACTATAAAACCCTCTTCTGCAAAATTGCCGCCGCATTCAAAAAATGCCGTCCGAACTGTGTTCGGACGGCATTTTTCACGCACCGTTTCCGATTTATTTGGCTGCGCCTTCATTCCATGCGGCAGGGTATTTGTAGCCCTCGAAGCGTTTGTGCGCGTAGGCTTTGAACGCGTCGGAGTTGTAGGCCTCGGTTACGTCTTTAAGCCATTGGCTGTCTTTGTCGGTGGTTTTTACGGCAGACCAGTTGACATAGGCAAAGCTCGGTTCTTGGAACAGGGCTTCGGTCAGCTTCATGCCGCTGCTTATGGCGTAGTTGCCGTTGACGACGGCAAAATCCACGTCGGCGCGGCTGCGCGGCAGTTGCGCGGCTTCAAGCTCGACGATTTTGATGTTTTTCAGGTTTTCGGCAATATCCGCTTTGGATGCGGTCAGCGGATTGATGCCGTCTTTGAGTTTAATCCAACCCAGTTCGTTCAGCATCACCAAGGCGCGTGCGAAGTTGGACGGGTCGTTGGGCGCGGATACGGTGCTGCCGTCTTTGACTTCTTCCAGCGATTTCAGCTTGCCCGGATACAATCCCAAAGGTGCGGTCGGCACTTGGAAGGCTTCTGTAATGTCCAGATTGTGTTCTTTTTTGAAATCGTCAAGATAGGGTTTGTGTTGGAAGATGTTGATGTCCAACTCGCCCTCCGCCAATGCCAGATTCGGGCGCACATAGTCGGTAAATTCAACCAGTTTGACGGTATATCCTTTTTTCTCCAGCTCGGCTTGGATTTGCTCTTTGACCATATCGCCGAAGTCGCCGACGGTCGTGCCGAAGACGATTTCTTTTTTCTCCGCGCCGTTGTCGGCAGAAGGAGCGGCGGCAGAGGCTGCGGGCGCGCTGTCCTGTTGGCCGCCGCAGGCGGCGAGGATGAGCGCGAGTGCGGCGGCGGAAAGGGTTTTGAAGAAGGTTTTCATATTTTCTCCTGATGTTGTGGCGGTTTCAAACAAAAATGACGGGCAGGAAACCCTGCCGTCCGGATTCGGCGTTCAGACGGCATTTGCCGTGAGAAGTGGGATTTTATAGCATTTTTGGGATAGCGGTGGAGGTTTTGGCGTTCAGACGGCATTCGGGTTCAACGCTTGTCGAGTTTCCGCGCCAACGCGTTGCCGGTGCTTTGAATCAGGATGACCAGCAGCACGAGGAGGGCAACGATGAAGACGATGACTTCGGTTTGGTAGCGGTAGTAGCCGTAGCGGATGGCGAGGTCGCCCAAGCCGCCGCCGCCTATCATGCCTGCCGCCGCGCTGTATGACAAAAGCCCGATGGCAAGGACGGTGATGCTGGAAACCATACCCGCGCGCGCTTCGTTTAAGAGGACTTTGCGGACGATGGCAACCGGAGGCGCACCCATCGCGGCGGCGGCTTCAATCACGCCTTTGGGGACTTCGCGCAGGTTTTGTTCTACCAGTCGGGCAAAATAAAACAATCCTGACACGCTCAACACCAGCGAAGCGGCAACCGGGCCGATGGTGCTGCCGACGATGGCGCGGGTCGCAGGTATCATCGCAATCATCAGGATGACGAAGGGGAAGGCGCGCATGAGATTGACGAGGTTGTCGAGCAGGAAGTTCACCGGCTTGTTGTAATGCAGTTGGCGGCTGGAAGTTACGAAAAGCAACACGCCCAGCAGCGTGCCGAAAACGACGGCGAATGTGGTGGACAAGCCGACCATCACGAAGGTTTCGCCCAAGGCGCGGACGATTTCGCCTTTCATACCGATGATGTTGGCGGCGGCTTGTTGGAAGGTCAGGTCTGCCATTTCAGTCCTCTCTGATGAGTTCGCGCCCGATTTCCGATTGGGCGTGGATTTGGTTGCCGCGTACTTCGACGATTTCGACGACTTTGCCTTTGTCCAAGAGGGCGGCGCGGTCGCACAGTCGTCTGATGACGCTCATTTCGTGGGTTACGATGACGATGGTTACGTTGAATCGTTTGTTGATGTCTTCCAAACATTCCAAGACGCTGCGCGTGGTGGCGGGATCGAGGGCGGAAGTGGGTTCGTCGGCGAGGATGACTTGGGGTTTGGACGCGAGTGCGCGGGCGATACCGACGCGCTGTTTTTGTCCGCCGGAGAGTTGAGCGGGGTAGTGGCCGGCGCGTTCGGTCAGGCCGACGATTTCGAGGCATTCTTTGACACGCGCTTTGATTTTTTCAGACGGCCAACCGGCGATTTCCAACGGGAAGGCGACATTGTCGGCAACGGTGCGGTTGCTCAAAAGATTAAACTGCTGAAACACCATGCCGATATTCTGCCGCGCCTGACGCAATGCGGCGGCATCGAGCGCGGTCAGCTCTTGTCCGCAGACGTTGACCTTGCCCGTGTCGGGACGTTCCAACAGGTTAATCAGCCGCAACAGGGTGGATTTGCCCGCGCCGGAATAGCCCATCAGCCCGAAAATTTCGCCGTCGCGGATTTCGAGGCTGGTCGGCTCGACGGCGGCAAAACGGGTCTTGTCGCGCGTTTGGTAATGCTTGGAAACCTTGTCCAAAATAATCATTGTCTTTCCCATAAAACAAAGCCCGATGTCGGACACAACGGGCGCGGAAGATAAAGCTGAAATTGTCGGAACGCTTTAGCTGTTATGCCCGCAAGCTGTGTCAAATCGGCAGGTTAATTTTCGTAGGATATTATCGGGAAAGCGTTTTTTTGTCAATAAAGCAGGAAGCGGGCAACCATTTCGGACAATGCCGTCTGAAACGGAAAGCGGCAGCGGCACGCGTCCAAACGGTAAATTATTGAAAAATATATTTTATAACGGAAAAGCGTTCCAAAGGCGGTGCAGTTTCGGCATATAATTCGGGCAAACACCTGTTCAGACGGCATTTTGTCTTTTCCAACCCTGACCGTTCAGGGTTCCGATTCTTAAGGAAATCCGATGTACCTACCCTCTATGAAGCATTCCCTGCCGCTGCTGGCGGCCCTGGTGCTTGCCGCGTGTTCTTCGACACACGCGCCCGGCGGCAAGACCCCGGCAGACAATATAGAAACTGCCGGTCTTTCGGCAAGCGTTCCCACCCGCCCTGCCGAACCCGAAGGAAAAACGCTGGCAGATTACGGCGGCTACCCGTCCGCACTGGATGCAGTGAAACAGAAAAACGATGCGGCAGTCGCCGCCTATTTGGAAAACGCCGGCGACAGCGCGATGGCGGAAAATGTCCGCAACGAGTGGCTGAAGTCTTTGGGCGCGCGCAGACAGTGGACGCTGTTTGCACAGGAATATGCCAAACTCAAACCTGAAGGACGCGCCCAAGAAGTCGAATGCTACGCCGATTCAAGCCGCAACGACTATACGCGTGCCACCGAACTGGTTAAAAATACGGGCAAACTGCCTTCGGGCTGCACCAAACTGTTGGAACAGGCAGCCGCATCCGGCTTGTTGGACGGCAACGATGCCTGGAGGCGCGTTCGCGGACTGTTGGCCAACAGCCAAACCACGGACGCACGCAATCTGTCGGCCGCATTGGGCAGCCCGTTTGACGGCAGCACACAAGGTTCGCGCGAATACGCCCTGTTGAACGTCATCGGTAAAGAGGCGCGTAAATCGCCGAATGCCGCCGCCCTGCTGTCCGAAATGGAAAGCAGTTTAAGCCCCGAACAGAGCAGTTTCGCGTGGGGCGTATTGGGGCATTATCAGTCGCAAAACCTCAATATACCCGCCGCCTTAGACTATTACGGCAAAGTTTCCGACCGCAGACAACTGACCGACGACCAAATCGAATGGTACGCCCGTGCCGCCATGCGTGCCCGACGTTGGGACGAACTAGCTTCCGTTATCTCGCATATGTCCGAAAAACTGCAAAAAAGCCCGACCTGGCTCTACTGGCTGGCACGCAGCCATGCTGCGCTGGGCAACTTGCAGCAGGCAGCAAAACTCTATGAACAGGCAGCCGCAACAGGTAGAAATTTTTATGCCGTACTGGCAGGGGAAGAGTTGGGTCGGAAAATCGATACGCGCAACAATGTTCCCGATGCCGATACAAACAGCGTCCGCCGCATGTCGGAAGACGGTGCAGTCAAACGCGCACTGGTATTGTTCCAAAACAGCCAATCTGCCGGCGATGCAAAAATGCGCCGTCAGGCTCAGGCGGAATGGCGTTTTGCCACACGCGGCTTCGATGAGGACAACCTGCTGACCGCCGCGCAAACCGCGTTCGACCACAAGTTTTACGACATGGCGATCAACAGCGCAGAACGCACCGACCATAAACTCAACTACACATTGCGCTACATTTCTCCGTTTAAAGACACGGTAATCCGCCACGCGCAAAATGCCGATGTCGATCCGGCGTGGGTTTACGGCCTGATTCGTCAAGAAAGCCGTTTCGTCATGGGCGCGCAATCAGGCGTGGGCGCGCAGGGGCTGATGCAAGTCATGCCTGCCACCGCGCGCGAAATCGCCGGCAAAATCGGTATGGATGCCGCACAACTTTACACCGCCGACGGCAATATCCGTATGGGGACGTGGTATATGGCGGACACCAAACGCCGCCTGCAAAACAACGAAGTCCTCGCCACCGCAGGCTATAACGCCGGCCCCGGCAGGGCGCGCCGATGGCAGGCGGACACGCCCCTCGAAGGCGCGGTATATGCCGAAACCATCCCGTTTTCCGAAACGCGCGACTATGTCAAAAAAGTGATGACCAATGCCGCCTACTACGCCTCCCTCTTCGGCACGCCGCACATACCGCTCAAACAGCGTATGGGCACCGTTCCTGCACGCTGACGTACCGATGCCGTCTGAAACCCGCCCGGCCTTTCAGACGGCATTTTTATCCCGAACGGCATTGACGGCGAACCATAAATATAAGACAATCCGAAAATTGTTTTTCCTGCTTTCTCAAGCAGCTTGACACGGCATAAGCCGACCCGTTAGGAGGTGATGTTTCCGTCACGGCGCGTATCCCGCCCGCCGAAAGGCACAGCGATACGGAAAACCTACAACACCGTCTGCCCTACCCTTTCCACCGATATGATGGGCAGATGCAACAACCGAATTTATTAAAGGAAATAAAATGCCTGCAATCCGCGTAAAAGAGAATGAACCATTTGAAGTCGCTATGCGCCGTTTCAAACGCGCCGTAGAAAAAACCGGCCTGCTGACCGAGCTGCGCGCCCGCGAAGCCTACGAAAAACCGACTACCGAACGCAAACGCAAAAAAGCGGCAGCCGTAAAACGCCTGCAAAAACGCCTGCGCAGCCAACAACTGCCGCCCAAAATGTACTAAACGTTCAAGTACAGATTACAGGTCAGCCCTGTGATATGAGGACACACCGCAAGACCTGCTCTGCGGTGTGTTTTGCTTTTCAGACGGCATCGAAACCCGCCGTTTCCATCCGACATCCCAGCGAGGACATTATGAGCCTGAAAATCCGCCTTACCGAAGACATGAAAACCGCGATGCGCGCCAAAGACCAAGTTTCCCTCGGCACCATCCGCCTTATCAACGCCGCAGTCAAACAGTTTGAAGTGGACGAACGCACCGAAGCCGACGATGCCAAAATCACCGCCATCCTGACCAAAATGGTCAAACAGCGCAAAGACAGCGCGAAAATCTACACTGAAGCCGGCCGCCAGGATTTGGCAGACAAAGAAAACGCCGAAATCGAGGTACTGCACCGCTACCTGCCGCAAATGCTCTCCGCCGGAGAAATCCGTACTGCGGTCGAAGCCGCCGTTGCCGAAACCGGCGCGGCAGGTATGGCGGATATGGGCAAAGTGATGGGCGTATTGAAAACCCGTCTCGCCGGCAAAGCCGATATGGGCGAAGTCAACAAAATCCTGAAAGCCGTACTGACCGCCTGATTGCCCGAATATCGGACAAAATGCCGTCTGAAGCCCGTATCGCAGGTTCAGACGGCATTTTCATGGTTTGATGATATTTATAAAAATTTTGCAACACGCTCATGCGCAGCAACTGCCGCTGCTCGTTGGCGTTCTCCTGTTACAATGACCTTGATGGGTCTGTAACAATCTGACACCCTGTTGCTACTAGCAACAGGGTTTTCCACAGGAGTATTTGATGAATTTTTTTTCAGCACTTTTTGACTCAATTGTTGATTTCATTGTTGATTTAACAGAGTTCAAACCTTGGAAAGAAAATGGTATAAAGAGAAAACTAAAAAACTTTTTAACCGTTTTAGTAATTACAGTACTGGGATTTATTTTTTATCTTATTATGTAATTCTCGCTATCCAATACCCAAACCTATACTCTGCTTCTGCCGCTGTATCTGCCGCTCTGCTTGGCGTTGCTGCTCTATCGCTTGGTTAGCTGCACCATAATTGCACTCTGATGCTGATGCAATAATGTCCCAATATCGAATCGGCAGGGGCAACACGGTTCCGATACGCCGAAACGGGTTTTGCCGATAAACGGATTCCGTTTGCGCCCCATCGGACAAAATGCCGTCTGAAACACGATTCCGTTCAGACGGCATAGATTTATTTGACCAATTTCAAGCCTTTTTTGGCGGGCCTGGGCGCGGTTTCGGCAGAGGTGTTTTCAGACGGCGCGTCGGGGCGGTACTCCTCCAATTCAAACCCCATACCTTCGCCGGTCTCCCGTGCGAAAAGGCTGAGGACGTGTCCGACAGGTATCCATATGTCGTGCGCCTGTCCGCCGAAACGGGCGGAAAAACTGATCCAATCGTTGTCGATTTGAAGGTTTTGCGTGGCGGTCGCGCCGATGTTGAGCATAATTTCGTTGTCGCGGACATACTGCATAGGAACGCGCGTGTGTTCGTTGACCCGGACAAGGATGTGCGGTGTGAGGCTGTTGTCGCTGCACCATTCGCAAAGTGCGCGGAGGATATAGGGTTTGGTGGAAGTAGTCATAATGCTCCCCATAATGTGCCTGAATATAGAAATGCCTGAAACCGTCAGGTTTTACAGGCATTTCAAACTTATTTGCGCATCGCCTTTTCCGCAGGTGTCAGCGCGTCGATAAAGGCTTCGCGTTGGAAGATGCGCTCGGCGTATTTGAGCAGCGGCGCGGCACTTTTGCCCAGTTTGACATCGTAGTGGTCGAGCCGCCACAGCAGCGGGGCCAGGGCGACATCAATCATAGAAAAATCTTCGCCGAGAATGTATTTGCTTTTGCTGAACGAAGGGGCGAGCATGGTCAGACCGTTGCCGATGGCTTCGCGCGCTTTTGCCTGTTCCTTGTTGGTGGCGGCGGGGTTTTCCAACACTTGGACGTGGTTGAACAATTCTTTTTCCATACGGTACAGCACCAGCCGGCCCCGGCCGCGCATAACGGGATCGCCGGGCATAAGCTGCGGATGAGGGAAGCGTTCGTCGATGTATTCGTTGATGATGTTGGACTCGTGCAGCACCAAATCGCGCTCGACCAGCACAGGGACTTGGTTGTACGGGTTCATGACGGCGAGGTCTTCGGGCTTGTTGTAAATATCGACATCTTTGATTTCAAAATCCATACCTTTTTCGTACAAAACGAAGCGGCAGCGGTGGCTGAAGGGGCAGGTAATGCCGGAATAGAGGGTCATCATAATAATTGTCGCTCCTGTGTGATGCCTGTAAAACGGCTGATTTATAAAGGTTTAATCGCGTAATTATACGCGATTTCCGGCACTTAATCCAGAAATTCGGCTCAATCTGTTGTTTTTAATATATTTTCCCCGGTTTTCCGTATCAGTGCGAACTTACTGTCTTTGTTGCGCGGGCGCGCACCCTGCCAAACCGTCTGCCAGCCTTGCAGCGCATCCGCGTTTTGGGGCAGGCGGACGATGCGGTAGCGGCATTGTACATCGCCGACGCGGTGCGGCAATGTGCCGTACTGCGTCCAAACAATCCGCGTGTGCAGGTCGCCGCTGTCTATGCCGATACACTCGATGCCGTCTGAAAGCTCCCATTTCAATTCCGGGGAAAGCGATGCCTCCATACTCCGGACGACGGGCGCGTGGCTTTTCGCCGCGTCCAGCCACGGCAGGAACAGCGTCATCAGCAAAGCCCAGGTCAGGGTAACGCCTGCCGCCCAGTTGGTAACCGCCTGCCTGCCGCGTATGTTTTTCCGGGTAATCGCCCACAGCCACAAGGGTGTGAACAGTACGGCAACCGCCATCGGAATGGGATCGATATCAGGAACATAATACGGGCTGAAATAGGCGGCACGTTCGGCAAGCTTGGCGGGCCAGCCGTAATTCATCGCAAAAAAGCCCGTCCACAGGAACACGGCAAACAGTCCGAACGCCATAATGCCGAACCAGTTGACAAACGCCGCCGCGCCGCGCCTCAGGCTGTCCAGTTGCGCCGCGCCGAACAGGGCGAGCGGCGGCAGCAGCCAAACGAGGTTGTCCTGAAAACGCTGCGGATTGGCGGCGAGCAGCACCAAAACGGCAAGCATCCACACAACGCCCAAAATCCCCCAGTCGGTCGAAAACAGGCGCGTGCGGCAAACCGTCCAAACCGCCAGCGGCAGCGCAGGCAATGCAAACCAAAGCAGGTTTTTCAGATAGTAAAACAAACTAAATGCCGTCTGAACGTGCCGCACGCCGCCGAACGTACCGAAAACGTGATAGTCGAGCCATTGCGCGAACAGCGCGGGCTGCGTTTTTGCCAACAGCAGCGGGTAAACGGTCATAAGCGGCAGGGCAAAGGCAAGCGAGGCGACTGCCGTCAACATCAAACGCCTGCTTTGCCACGGACGGAAAAACATCAGTACGGGCAAGGGCAGCATCAGGGCAAATACTGCCGGATAAGCTGCCGCCAGCGACATCAGCGTCCAACCCGTACCGAGCAAGAAAGAGGCGGCAATCACGCGCCGGCGTACCAGCGAGTAGCCGTGCAGCACCAGTCCGGCGGCGGCAAAGGCGGCGGCAGCGGGATTGAGGAAATGGGCAACCGGAATCAGCCCGATACAGCCGATAAGGATTAAAACAACGCTGCGCCCGTGGTGTCTGCCCAAAAAGTTGAAACCGGCAAAGCCGCAGGAAGTCAGCCCGACAACGGCGAAAAACACGCCGGCAAAGCGTGCGGCATCATACGGGTCGGCAGCCCACGGCGACAGCAAATGTTTGAACGCGGCGGCAACCCAAAGATACACGGGCGGTATGCCGAAATCGGCATTCCCGAACAGATGGGCAACCAAGGGGGTGGGGCTGCCTGCCAATGCTTCGACGGCGGTATAGACGGCAGGTTCGTCAGGATTCCACAAATCGTGGGAAAACACGCCGGGCCACAACCAGGCAAACGCCATCAACAGCAGCAGCCACGGCTTTTCGTGGGTTTTGGCGGGCGGGCGGGCATCGGGCGGGGTATAGGTCAGCATAAGCGTGAGAAGAAATGGACGGATTGCCAAGTGTAGCAAATATTCGCACAAAGGTCGTGCAGAGACTGCTTCAGACGGCATCAGACACAAAAAGACCGGCAACAAAAAAGACTGCACAGGGCAGTCTTTGCAGATACTATCTTTTTCATAATATTTTTTCCCGGCCCAACACAGTCCATAGCATATCAAAACTGTTGTTTCCAATCAGGATATATATCCCCAATCCTAAATAAACAACGGCAACAAACCATCTGCTATATTTTTCCAAAGTTTCTCCGACAGAAGGGACTTGTGCCAATTTTTGGGCAGAAAAAACCAAGAGATAAATCATGACTAGAAAGGTAAGTAAAGCCACTATCAAATTCGCTAAATTTAAGGTAGTAAAATATGGGACAAAGACACCAATATTGTCAGCACCACAACTTGCAAAAGTAATCATAGCGACTAGAAAAATCAGGTTTTTATTATCTTTGCGCAAACCCTCTTTGGCAATAGCCTCTCCATCAGAATCTCCTAAAAGCAAAACTTTGATGCCTAGGAAAATTGGAATAAAGCCGAGCAAACCTAAAATCTCTTTACTAGGAATATAATCTAAGACAAATGCAAAAAGCAAACTTAGCAATATCAGACTAACAGAGCCTAGAAATTGTCCTAAATAGATGTTAATGATGTCTTTTCTGCTTTTTCTTTTGGCAAAAAATAACATTAGGATAATAAGTAAGTCTACGGCTGTCCCAGAATACAGGATTATTGAAGTAACGACATTTTGAATCATAAAACATCTCATTCAAATATATTTTTGAATGTATTCAAACATTAAACCTTGTAGATGTCAACTTCAACCCCGTCAAAATATAGTGGATTAACAAAAACCAGTACGGCGTTGCCTCGTCTTAGCTCAAAGAGAACGATTCTCTAAGGTGCTGAAGCACCAAGTGAATCGGTTCCGTACTATTTGTACTGTCTGCGGCTTCGTCGCCTTGTCCTGATTTTTGTTAATCCACTATATAGATAAGAAGTCAGTGTGCCAAATATTAAAAAGCCCTGCCATCGAAATGATGGCAGGGCTTAATTCTTGCAAAGCGGCAATCAGCGTTTGAACAGGTTGCCGAATTTGTTGTTGAATTTGTCCACGCGGCCGGTGGTATCGACGATTTTTTGGGTGCCGGTATAGAACGGGTGGCACAGGGAGCAAACCTCGATGTTGAAGTTTTCTTTTTCCATCGCGGATTTGGTTACAAATTTGTTGCCGCAAGAGCAGGTAACGTTAACTTCGTGGTAGTTCGGGTGAATACCTTGTTTCATTTGATTTCCTTTCAAAAAAGCGGGCATAGGGGATGTACCTATGCTACAGACAAGTTCGACATTCTCTCTATTTTCTGTTGTTACGTCAAGAGTATATTCGATAAAATGCAAAAAGGTTACTCTGAAGGAGGTTTTATGAGGGTGAAGTTTTTTTCCCTGCTGCTGCGCTTCGCCGGTTCCCTATTGCCGCCGTCTCATATGCGCGGCATCGGCATCATCGGCAAAAGCGTACGCGTATTTCTGGCACGGCGGGTTTCTCCGCATATCGGACGCGGAGTCAATATCGAACGCGGGGCGTATGTGTTTCCGGATACGGTTTTGGGCGACGGCTCGGGCATCGGGGTAAACTGTGAAATCTGCCGTGGGCTGGTGGTTGGCAAAAATGTGATGATGGGGCCGGAATGCCTGTTCTATTCAACCAACCACAAGTTTGACCGTGAAAACAAACGCTTTGAGGGCTACACGGAAATCCGTCCGATTACGTTGGAGGACGATGTCTGGCTGGGGCGCAGGGTGATTGTGATGGCGGGCGTAACCGTCGGACGCGGTTCGGTCGTGGGCGCAGGCGCGGTGGTTACAAAAGACATTCCGCCCTACTCTTTGGCGGCAGGCAATCCGGCAGTGGTGAAAAAGAATCTGCTGGATGATTAAATGCCGTCTGAACGTGTCGGGGCGGATAATCTATAGTGGATTAACAAAAATCAGGACAAGGCGATAAAGCCGCAGACAGTACAAATGATTTACTTGGTGCTTCAGCACCTTAGAGAATCGTTCTCTTTGAGCTAAGGCGAGGCAACGCTGTACTGGTTTTTGTTAATCCACTATAAAAAAACAGGAACATCGTTCCTGCTTTTTTTTGCGCTTCAGACGGCATCGCTATTGTGCCAGCGCGGTATCGATTTCTTGGTAGAGTTTGCCGAAATCGGGTTCGCCGACATAAGTTTTGAGAATTTCTCCTTTTTTGCCGATAAGGACGGAAGTTGGATAAACCTGTGTGCCGAACGCCTGTCCGACGGCTTTATCCGCATCATACATGACGGCAAACGGCAAACCGTAGTCTTTGACATATTGGCGGACGCTTTCTATCGGATCGATGGGCTGGGCAACGGCGAGGACTTGGAAATCTTTATTTTTGTAGTCGTTTGCCGTTTTGATGACTTTGGGCATTTCGCTCACACAACCCGGACAGGAGGGAAACCAAAAATTAATCAGGGTTACTTTGCCTTGCAGGTCGGCGTTGGAAACGGTTTTTCCGTGCAGGTCGGGCAGGGAGAAGGCGGGCGCGGTTTTGCTGTCGGGGGTGAGGACGATGGCAAGGAGGATGCCGATCAGTGCGACGGCGGCGGCGGTGAGTATTTTTTTCATTCGGACAAGGCTTCCAGTGCGCGGGCAAGGGTGGCGGGCAGGCTGACGGTGCGTTGTGTGGCGGCGTGGACGGGCATCAGGGTGATGTCGGCTTCTGCGGCGGTTTTGCCGTTTGGCAGTGTAATCTTCTGAGTCAGCACAATGCGGCGCGTACCCGGGGTTTTCAGACGGCATGAAAACTGCAATACGTCGCCTTCGACGGCGGGACGGCTGTATCGGATGTCGATGCGGGCGACAATCAGTATGAGGCCTGCCAACTCGTGCAGCAGTCCGCGTTCTTCAAAAAACGCCCAGCGCGCTTCTTCGAGAAATTCGAGGTAGCGCGCATTGTTGACATGACCGTAGCCGTCGAGATGGTAGTTGCGGACGGTCAGCTTCATCAGTTCAGGTTGATGGGTTGGAAGGCTTCGCGGGCAAGCGGTTCGTGTTCGAGGTCGGTGATGACGGTAGAAAGCTGGATGTCGAACCATTCGTTGAAAATGTCGGCATCGAGCGCAGGCCACTCGCGTTCGTCTTCGCACCAGTCGGCAAGTTCGGCGGCGAAAATGTCTTCAAAACGGGCTTCGATTTCGTCCCATACTTCGTCGGCGGTTTCACACGGGCGGACAAGGTAGGAATTGGCATCGGCTTGGATGTCTTCGAGGGTCAGTCCGTCGAGGTGGTTGCCCGGCAGGGTTTGCAGCCAGTTCCAGAAGGGTTCAAGCGGAATGAGGACGAATACGCTGCGGTTGACTTCGTACATGGTTTTTCCTTTGCTGTCGCGCGGTATGCGCAAAAAAGGGATTATAGCCCAATCTGTAGTGTCGGACTGTCCGTTCCGACAGAAGGGAATGCCGTCCGAACACGGATTTTCAGACGGCATGGCTTTAGGGTTGTGTTCCGGGTTGCGTTTCGGCTTCCCCTGCTGCTTCTGCCTGTGTTTCGGATACGGAATCTTCTTGAACGGCAGTTTCCGCCGCCCCGGTTTCGGCACTTTCGACCAATTCGTCGATGTCGATGTTATCTTCCGTACCTTCGGCAGGTGTTGCACCGGTCTGCCGCGCGCGGACCTTCATATAGAAATCGCGCATATAACTGTATTTGTCGATGGCGGCATCATCAAGGCTGTCGGTCAAATCGAGCAGGCCTTCGCGGGTGCTGACGGCGGAGGCGGCAGCCGTACCCCAACGTCCGGCGGGGGTGCGGAAGACGATATTCTTGGGCGGGTAAACGGAGGTAATGCCCGTGCCGAGCGCGTCGCGGACGGTGGACGGCCCTAAGACGGGCAGCACGAAATAATTGCTGTTTTTCCATCCCCACGAGGCAAACGTGTCGCCCAAAGTGTTTTTATTGTCGGGAACGCCGCCCGCGCCGGCGATGTCGATCAGTCCGCCCAAACCGAAGGTGGTATTGATGCCGACGCGAACGAGGTCTTCGCTTGCGCGTTTGATGTCCAAGCGCAAGATATTGCTGCCGAAGCTGACCACATCGCGCAGGTTGTTAAAAAAATTGGACACGCCGGCGCGGACGGGTTTCGGCGTGACTTTGCGGTAGCCGCGCGCGGCAGGAGCAAAAATGTAGCGGTCGGCGCGGTCGTTAAACTTGCTGACGGCGCGGTTGTAGCCTTCATAAGGGTCGGCAGGACGGGTTTCTGCAAATGAAGGGGCAGAAGCGAACCCGATCAGCAGGAGGACGGCGTAGGCGGTTTTTTTCATGATTTCAACCAGTCTTTGATTTCGTACAGTTCGGACAGCGCGCGCACGGATTCGGGAATGCCGGTCAGCCTGACGCTGCCTTTGCAGCCGCGCAGCACTTCGAGCAGCAGCGACACGCAGGCGGAATCGGCACGTTTGACACCGCCGAAATCGACGGCAATGGTTTCTTTCAGACGGCATTGCTGCCGGAAACGCTCAAATGCGTCCCCGGTCAGGGTTTTGACGGTTATGTCGCCGCCGATGTGCAGTGTTCCGTTGTTGAGTTCTGTATGCATAGCGTTTGCTCGGAAAACCCATACCGCCCTCGGACGGTATGGTTTGTCGGTTATTTGCCGCCGTTTTTGGCTTTCAACTCGGCAATCAGCCCGTCGATGCCTTTCGCTTTGATGATTTCGCCGAATTGGTTGCGGTACACGGTAACCAGGCTCGCTCCTTCGATGGCGACGTTGTAGGCACGGTATTTGCCGCCGTTTTGGTAGGTGGTGAAGTCCATATTGACGGCTTGCTGCCCGGAAAGCCTGATTTCGGCGCGGACGATGATTTCTTTGCCGCCTTTATTGACGACGGGGTTGTCTTTGATATTGACGTTGGCGTTTTTGAATTTCAGCATCGTGCCGGAATAGGTGCGGATCAGCAGGGTTTGAAATTCTTTGGCCAACGCTTGTTTTTGCGCGTCGGACGCGGTGCGCCAAGGGTTGCCGACCGCCAGTGCGGTCATGCGTTGGAAATCGAAATAAGGGGTCGCGTAGGCTTCGGCTTTTTGGCGGGCGGTAACGGCATCGCCGCTTTTTAAGATACTCAATACCTGGGTGGCGTTTTGACGGATTTGGTTTACCGCGTCAGCAGGGGCGGCAACCGCCATACCGATGCTCAAAATACCGATGCACAGTGCGCCGATAAGGGAGGTTTTTTTCATGATTCAGTGTCCTATAAATATGGTGTTGTACGTTTATTCGGCGGTTTTTGCCGCATCGTTGCCGCCCGCCGCGTTTTTCTCGGCGAAGCCGGTCATGAATTTGCCGATCAGGTTTTCCAAAACAATGGCGGAGCTGGTAACGGAAATGGTATCGCCTGCGGCAAGATTCTCGGTGTCGCCGCCTTGTTGCAGACCGATATATTGTTCGCCCAATAGGCCGGAAGTCAGGATTTGTGCGGAAACGTCGCTGCTGAACTGATATTTGCCGTCCAAATCGAGGCGGACTTTCGCCTGATAGGATTTCGGATCAAGCCCGATAGCGCCGACGCGTCCGACCAATACGCCTGCGGATTTGACGGGGGCATTGACCTTCAAACCGCCGATGTCGCCGAAATCGGCATAAACGGCGTAGGTTTTGTCCGAACCGCCGAACGCCGCGCCGCCCGCCACGCGGAAAGCGAGGAAGGCAACCGCCGCCGCGCCGATCAGGACGAACAGTCCGACCCAAAATTCCAATACGTTCTTTTTCATTAAAGTTCCTTGAATATCCGATGTTCCGCGTTTCGTCTTCAGACGGCCTGTCAATCTGTAAACATCCACGCGGTCAATATAAAATCGACCGCCAAAATCGTCAGGGCGGACGAAACCACCGTACGCGTGCTGGCGCGCAAAATGCCTTCCGAGGTCGGGACGCAGTGGAAGCCCTGATGCACGGCAATCAGCGTTACCGCCACGCCGAACGCGGCGGACTTAATCAGACCGTTGATTACGTCGTAGTGTATCGTAATGTTGTTCTGCATTTGCGACCAGAAAATACCGCTGTCCAAGCCCAGCCAGCTCACGCCGACCAGATACGCGCCGAAGATGCCCGCCACGTTAAAAATCGAAGCCAAAAGCGGCATAGAGAACACGCCCGCCCAAAAGCGCGGGGCAACCACGCGGGCGACGGGGTTTACCGCCATCACGTTCATCGCTTCGAGCTGTTCGGTCGTTTTCATCAAACCGATTTCGCTGGTCATCGCACCGCCCGCGCTGCTGGCAAACAAAATCGCCGCCAACACGGGACCCAGTTCGCGCAACAGCGAAGCCGCGACCATATAGCCCAAAATATCGGCGGATTTGAATTTCGACAACTGCGTATAGCCCTGCAAACCCAAGACCATGCCGACAAACAGCCCCGAAACGGCAACAATCAGCACCGACAGCACGCCGGCGAAATACACTTGGCGCACGCTCAGGCGCGGACGGACGAAAGCCGTACCGGATTTCGCCAGAATATTCAGCAGAAACAGCGTGATACTGCCGAGAGATTGAATAAGGCCGAGGGTTTTCGCCCCGACGGAACGGATAAAATTCATAAATTTCTATATGTAAAGTTCAACTGTTTCAGACGGCATCAACTCATTTATCCCAACAGGTCCTGATGTAACGACGTTTGCGCCGGATAACGGTATGCTACGGGGCCGTCTGCCAGCCCGCCGACAAACTGGCGCACCCAAGGCGAATCCAGTTCGCGCATTTCCTGCGGCGAGCCGGAGAACATAATTTCGCCGTGCGCCAAGAAAATCACCTGATCGACGATTTCCAAAGATTTTTCAATGTCGTGCGTTACCATAATACTGGTCGAACGCAAAGCCTTGTTGACGCGGCTGATCAAGTGGGCAATCACGCCCAAGGAAATCGGATCGAGGCCGGTAAACGGCTCGTCGTACAACATGATTTCAGGGTCGAGTGCAATCGTGCGGGCAAGCGCGACGCGGCGCGACATCCCACCGGACAACTCGGACGGCATCAGGTTTTCCACACCGCGCAGACCGACCGCGTTCAGTTTCAACAAAACCAAATCTCGAATCACCGCTTCCGGCAGTTGCGTCAGTTCGCGCATCGGAAAAGCAATATTGTCAAATACAGACAAATCGGTAAACAGTGCGCCGTGTTGGAACAACACACCCATACGGCGGCGGTGTTCATACAACTCGTCAGCCGAAAAGCCCGCCAAATCCCGTCCTTCAATCAAAACCTGCCCGGACTGCGGACGAATCTGTCCTGTAATCAGCCTCATCAGCGTGGTTTTGCCGCTGCCCGAACCGCCCATTACGGCAGCAAAATTGCCTTGCGGAATACTGAAATTGATGTTCTTCAGAATCGGGCGGTCGCCATACGCAAAGGCGACATCTTTCATTTCGATAAAAGGGAAGGGACTCATGTGCAGGCAAAACGATAGGTTTGACGGCGTGTATTTTAAGGCTTATCGGAAAGACGGGCAATTTTCAGACGGCATACGGACGGTAAGTGTTGTGAAAATGCCGTGCCCCGGCAGCGGATTGTTTACCGAAGTGAAAAATGTTATCTTTCAAATGATAATTTTTCTCAAGAAATAACCATGGCAGAAGAATATTTGAACAGCAGCCAATTCGTCAACCTGGTTAACAGCGGGGGCGGAGATTATGTCGAAGGCAGCTACCGTTTCGATACTTTGTCCAACGGCATTTCCATCCACGGCGGCACGGTAACAGCACGGTGTGATTTTTGCAGCAGCCGCCTCACCGAACCTTATGTGTCGTTCGTGCTTTTGCTGGAAGGCTCTTTGAACTTCGGCATCAACCGGAGCCGATTCCAAATCGATGCGGACGGCGGCAAGGTCATCCTGATTTCAGTCGGGGAAGAAGTCCTGTTCAGCCGCTATCTTTATCGCGGCGGCAAAACGGTCAAAATGACAATTAAAGGTATGGAGCAATGGCTACTGCGTCCGGAGTATGCGGGTTTTACACCCATACTTTACCGCGAACCGGTCAGAATATGGGATTTGTCACCAAATCTGCGCGGCTTGGCAGCATCTTGCCTGCAACCTGCCCCAAGGGGGCATTTGGGCGAAACATTGCGCCGCGAGGCAGACGTTTTGCGGCTGCTGTCGGATTTGTGGAACATGGTGTCGGACAGCATCGGGCCGGCAGCAGGAGAAACGGCGGAAGTAAACACCATGCCGTCTGAAAACTTCAGCCGTATCCTGAACGGGGCATTTGCCAACGGCGCACACCATGTCAACCGGCTGACAGATGCGCTGAACATCAGCGAAAGGACGCTGCAACGCCGCATGCGCGACCATTTCGGCATTACCGCAAGCGAGTGGCTGCACCACAAACAAATGCAGCACGCGCTCTATCTGTTGCAAAACGGGGGGAAAAGCATAGGCGAAACCGCATATTTATGCGGCTACCGCCACGTTTCCAGCTTTACTCAGGCATTCAGGCAATATTTCGGCAGCACGCCTGCGGAAACCAAAAAAGAAAACCGGTAAGCCGCATTTAATTTAAAACCCGAAATCTGCATGTAAAGAAACTTGTACGGTAATTTATTTGGGAATAAACTAAAACTACATCTGACTACAAAACTGGAGAACCCTAAATGAAACAATTGGCCATGTACATCAACGGACGCTTTGAAAACGACTTCAACGGCGAATGGCGCGACGTATTGAACCCATCCACCGAAGAAACCATCGCCCGCGAACCCAAAGGCGGCAAAGCGGACGTTGACCGCGCCGTAGCGGCGGCGCGTGCGGCGCAACCGGCATGGGAGCGTCTGCCTGCGGTCGAACGCGGCGCGTATTTGCGCAAAATCGCCCAAGGCATACGCGGACGCGCCGACGAGCTGACCGACACCATCGTTGCCGAAGGCGGCAAAACCAAAGACTTGGCGCGCGTGGAAGTGATGTTCACCGCCGACTATCTCGATTACCAAGCCGAATGGGCGCGCCGTTACGAAGGCGAAATCATCCAAAGCGACCGCCCGCGCGAAAACATTTTATTGTTCAAACGTCCGCTGGGCGTCGTGGCAGGCATTTTGCCGTGGAACTTCCCCTTCTTCCTGATTGCCCGCAAAATGGGCCCGGCTTTGGTAACGGGCAATACCATCGTCGTCAAACCCAGCAGCGTAACCCCGATCAACTGCCACATCTTCGCCGAAATCGTCGATGCGGTCGGACTGCCCGCAGGCGTGTTCAACGTAGTGAACGGTCCGGGTGCGGAAATCGGCAATGCCTTGTCCGCCCATCCGCAAGTCGATATGGTCAGCCTGACCGGCTCCGTCGAAGCAGGCCGCCAAGTGATGGAAGCCGCTTCTACCAACATCACCAAAGTTTCGCTGGAACTCGGCGGCAAAGCCCCCGCCATCGTGTTGAAAGACGCGGATTTGGACTTGGCGGTGAAATCCATCTTGGCTTCTCGCGTCGGCAACACCGGTCAAATCTGCAACTGCGCCGAGCGCGTCTATGTCCACAGCAGCCTGAAAGACGCGTTTATCGAAAAAATGACCGCCGCCATGAAAGGCGTGCGCTACGGCAACCCTGCCGAAGCCGAAGCAGGCGCGCTGGAAATGGGCCCGCTGATTGAAGAACGCGCCGTCAAAGCCGTTGCCGAAAAAGTGGAACGGGCAGTCAAACAAGGTGCGAAACTGGTCTGCGGCGGCAAACGCGCTGAAGGACGCGGCTATTTCTTCGAGCCGACCCTGCTGACCGACACCGACAACAGTATGGACATTATGAAAGAAGAAACCTTCGGCCCCGTTCTGCCCGTTTCCGCTTTCGACACGCTCGACCAAGTCATCGCACTGGCTAACGATTGCGAGTTTGGTCTGACCAGTTCTGTTTATACGACTAATTTAAACGAAGCCTTCTACGTTACCCGCCGCCTGCAATTCGGCGAAACCTACATCAACCGCGAAAACTTTGAAGCGATGCAGGGCTTCCACGCCGGTTGGAAAAAATCCGGTATCGGCGGCGCGGACGGCAAACACGGTTTGGAAGAATATCTGCAAACCCAAGTCGTTTATCTGGAAACCGATATTTAATACCGCTTTGAAACCCCGATAGAAAATGCCGTCTGAACCCGATTTCAAGTTCAGACGGCATTTTTACAGTTTCACCGGTAATCAGTCATGACCGATATCGATGGTTTTCTCTTTGTAACGCGTATCGGGAACAAGAACGATTTTATCGTCCACTTTGCCGATGGCTTTCACGTCTTTGCCCGGATAGTCAAGCTGATGCAGGAAGTAGCGGATACAGTTCAAACGGGCGCGTTTTTTGTCGTCGGAACGGATGATGACCCAAGGCGCGTCGCCGGTGTGGGTATGAAAGAACATGGCGTTTTTAGCTTCGGTGTAGTCGTCCCAACGGTCGAGCGACTGGATATCCACGGGGGAAAGTTTCCAGTGTTTCAGGGGGTCGTCGCGGCGGGAGATGAAGCGGCGCAGTTGTTCTTCACGGGATACGGAGAACCAGAATTTAAACAGATGGATGCCACTGGCAACGAGCATACGCTCTAATTCGGGAGTTTGGCGCATAAAGAGCATATATTCGTTGGGTTCGCAGAAGCCCATCACGCGTTCTACGCCGGCACGGTTGTACCATGAGCGGTCGAAGAACACCATTTCGCCTGCAGTCGGCAGATTTTGAACATAGCGTTGGAAATACCATTGTCCGCGTTCGGTAGTGGTTGGTTTCTCCAAAGCAACCACGCGCGCGCCACGCGGATTTAAATGTTCCATAAAACGTTTGATGGTACCGCCCTTACCTGCCGCGTCCCGGCCTTCAAACAGACTGACGATGCGTTGGCCGGAATCTTTAACCCAGCTTTGCACTTTCAGCAGCTCGATTTGCAGTTTGGCTTTTTCGGCTTCGTATACGGCACGGCGCATACGTTTGCGGTAGGGGTAGTTTTCGGGCAGCGGGGCTGTGCCGGAATCTTCGGCAGAACCTTTGCCTTCATGTTCCAAAACAGCTTTTTCAAATACTTGGAGCTGGTCTTGCTTTTCGCCCAATTCCACACTTTCAAACGGTTGCAGCTGGTGGTCTGTCATAAAGGTCTCCTTATTGTATTTCAGGTTGGAAATCGAAATTTGTTTTCACAATTTTACACCTTCGCCCCCACTTTCTCTACATAAAATTACATTTTGCCGATATTTGCCGAATCGTCTAAAAATATGTGTAAAAAGGGCGTATAATCAAACCATTTGACTGAACCGCCATGCCCTATTTCGCCCTATTTGACGATGCCGTAAGCGGCCGCGCAAAACGCTATCAAAATCATGTAGAAAGCCGTTTTTTCCGTCCCGAAGAACTCGATGCTTTGGACGGCGCGCTGCAAAAGGGCTGGCAAAAAGGGCTGCATGCCGTGTTGTTTGCAGACTACGAATTCGGTTTGCCGCTGACGGGGGTTGAGTCCGAGCGCGGCGGCAATCTTGCCCTGCATTGGTTTGCCGACTGCGCCGACATCGATGCCGCAAGCTGGCTTGCCCGACATTCAGACGGCCTCCCCGCCGGCATTTCCACGCCGCAATCCTCCGTATCCGAAACCGATTATCTCGACCGCATCCGCCAAATCCACGAAGCCATCCGGCGCGGCGACACCTATCAAATCAACTACACCACCCGCCTGCACCTGCAAGCCTACGGCAATCCCATCAACCTCTACCGCCGCCTGCGCCAGCCCGTCCCCTATGCCGTTTTGTCCCACCTGCCCGATGCGGAAGGGCAATCCGCGTGGACGCTGTGTTTCTCGCCCGAACTCTTCCTCAAAATCGGTTCGGACGGCATCATCAGCACCGAACCGATGAAAGGCACCGCGCCGATTTTGGGCGACGGACAAGACGAACGCCGCGCCGCCGAGTTGCAAGCCGACCCGAAAAACCGCGCCGAAAACGTGATGATTGTCGATTTGCTGCGCAACGACCTCGGCAAAATCGCCCAAACCGGCAAAGTATGCGTACCCGAGCCGTTTAAAGTGTCGCGTTTCGGCAGCGTTTGGCAGATGACCAGCACCATCCAAGCCCAAGCCTTGCCGCACATCACCGTCGCCGACATCCTCCGCGCCGCCTTCCCCTGCGGCAGCATCACCGGCGCGCCCAAAAAAATGAGTATGCAGATTATCGAAACGCTCGAAACCGAAGCGCGCGGACTTTATACGGGCAGCATCGGCTATTTGAACCCGTGTTCCGGCGGCTTGGGGTTTGAAGGCATATTCAACGTCGTTATCCGCACCTTGTCGCTCAAACCCGCTTCAAACCCGGCTTCAGACGGCATTGTTTCAGGCATCGGCAGCCCAGATTCAAACGTGCAAGCCCGAACGGCAGGGCAAGGCGGGGCAACGCCGTACCGGTTTCAAGTTCATCCACTCTATCAAGGGGTGTACGGTGTCGGTTCCGGCATCGTCATCGACAGCGACCCCGCCGCCGAATATCGGGAATGCGGCTGGAAAGCCCGTTTCCTCAACGAATTGCGCCCCGATTTCGGCATCTTCGAAACCATGCGCGCGGAAAACGGACGCTGCACCCTGCTCGACCGCCACCTATGCCGTCTGAAAACCTCCGCCCAAGCACTCAACCTGCCCCTGCCCGACGGTTGCGAAAATCAAATCAAACAATACATTGCCGACTTGCCCGACGGCGCGTTCCGCATCAAAGCCCTGCTCGCTTCAGACGGCATCAGCCTGTCCCGCGCCGTTTTAAACCATTTGGCTGACAAACAACGCGTCATCATTTCGCCTACCATCCTGCCCGTACAAAACTACCTGCGCCGCTTCAAAACCACCCACCGCCCCCTCTTCGACCAAGCGTGGCAAACCGCCGAAACACAAGGCGCGTTCGACAGCCTGTTTTTCAATTCAGACGGCATCCTGCTCGAAGGCGGCAGAAGCAACGTGTTCGTCAAATACCAAGGACAATGGCTTACGCCCTCTTTAGATTTAGACATTTTAAACGGCATAATGCGCCAAGCCGTGTTGGACGAACCGCAAAAATATTTGCAAACAAATCAAGTGATCGAAACACACATCACACAAAAAACACTGCAAGAAGCCGAAGAAATCCGCCTCTCCAACGCCTTGCGCGGCGTATTTGCCGCCGCCCTTGCCTGAATATGCAAAAATGCCGTCCGAACCTGTTTCCACAAGGTTCAGACGGCATTATCCCACCATTCAAAACCGCCAATCCGCCGACACAAACACCTCGCTGTTGCGGCGTTTCGCATACGGCACATTACTTTCCGTCCTGCCGAAACGATAATTTAACGCCGGCACGATACCTTTGTACGACAACTTGTCGTGGCTCAAAGCCAGCGAGACATTCCATTCGCGGTTGCGTTGCGCCTCTGTCGAGAAAGCCGCAACGCCCTTATAGTTGCGGCGGGCGTAAGACGCGGAAACCCGACTGTTCAAACCGCCCAACTGCCGCCACTCCTGCGCCCAACCGGCATAAACACCGTTGCGCCGGTAGGCGGCATTATTGACCGCGCCGCCCACCGTTTCGCGTTTCGGCACAAACCGCACAAACTGCCAGCCGCCGAACACAGTTGCCGATTCGCCCAAACGTTTTGCCGACGAAACATAAAACCCGTCCTGCCTGCCGTTATTGTATTCCGCCCTATCCTGTTCGCGGTAGCGTTGGCGGTAATGTTCCAGCGCGACCGAAAATTGCCATCCCGGGTTTGGGCGGTAAGTATGGGACAGCTGCACGCCGACTCCGTGCGCCAGCATATACGGCGGCAGGCGGCGGTTGTTTACCCGTTTTGTTTTCGCATCAAAGCCGTCGCTGCCCGACAACTGCACCTGATAAAACGGCAAAATCCCCGCCGTCTGCCGCGCATTTTTATACTGCCAACCCAAATACGCCCTGCCGAACCCGTCATCATAAGCCGATTTTTTACTGAAATAATAGCTTGTGCCGCTGATATTGGAACGGAACAACAAATAATGATTGTCCGCCAACGCCGTCAGCTTTTCCGCCTCGATTTCATAATTCAAGCCTGCCGCCCGCTCCGCCCGGCTGACACTGCATATCTGACTGCCTCCGTCTTGCCGGCAATATTGCGGCGCGGCATTATTGGCGTTTTGATTGACCGCCGGGCTGATACCGCCCGAAAAACGCCAGCCCGTCAGCCCCTCCGCTTTTTTCCGAAAACGCCCCACATTTTCCAAAACCGGCGCCGGCAAATCCAATTTTTCCGCCTCGGCAAAATGCCTTTCTGCCGACTTCAGCCGGAAATCGTCAAACTCCGCCGCCGCCAAATCCAGCAAAATCCGCTCGTCTGCCGCATTTTCCCCGTGCAGTTCCCGATACCGCGCCACCGCCTCCGCCGGCCTTCCCGCCAATTTCGCCAGCAAAGCCCGCGCCCTGCCGTACAAAACCGCGTCATAATCCGGCAGCTTGGCATACAAATCCGCCAACGAAGCGATTAAATCCGCCTGATTGCCGTTGAGCGCGTCGCGCAAACTATGTTCCAACATTTTCGGATGTGCCAACAAAAAATCCCCGTCAACCACACGCGGGGCATCATTTTCAACTTTCCAATCCGATTCCGCCCACTTATCCGACACCGACCGCTGCACCTGCAACAATGCCTTGTCATCCAAAATCGCGGGCGCATCCGCCCCATAGGCAGCAGAAACACCTGCCGCACACCAAACAACCAAAAAACCGTATCTGAAATACAACATACCCTGTCATTTACCTTTCCGGCAAACACGCCGCCGAAACACGTCAAACCATCCGAAAACAGGCAGAAAACCGTGAAAACCGGTTTTTGCATCGGCCCACAAAACAGTTGACATCATATAACATTTAAACTGATAATCAAAACTATTATTAACACATCATCAAGATTGAGTATGCGATGAAATACAAAGCCCTGTCCTTACTGCCGCTTGCCGCCGCCCTTGCCGCCTGTGCCGGGGGGGGGGTAGCCGAACCGCACGTCCCCTTCTCCATTCCCACCGCCACGCCGCTGCCCGCCGGCGAGGTAACGTTATCAAGCGATAGCAGCAACATCGAAAACATCAACACCGCCGGCACAGGAAGCACATCCGGTATTTCCATTCAGCAGCGGGAAGTAGAAAAAGAACCTTTCCCCGGCTACAAAACCAAAGAAACATCATTCATCTTCCAAACACCCGGCGGCGCGCAATACACCCTTTCATCCTACTCCGACCCCATTGTCCCCAGCTATTCCTCCCCCGACTACAAAATTCCCGACCGCTACGCCGGACAGCGGCTTGCCGACGGCAGCCGTATCTTTATCTGTTGCAGCGACTCAGGGGCAACCGGAGAAGCGGAAATTACCAAACAAGATTATATGAAATTCGGGGCGTGGATAGGCCCCAACGGCGAAATCGACCTCTTCGCCGGCGGCTTCCCCGTCGGCAAAACGCCGCCTCCTGCGTTCTCCTGGGGCAGCTCCACGACCGAAACCGCATTGTCAAAAGGCAAAATCACTTATCAGGTTTGGGGCATCCGCGTCAAAGACGGGCAATTTGTTACTTCCTCTTATACGCCGCCCAAAGGCAGCTCTTTTACCGGTTACACCAACACCCCCGTCCGTTCCTTTATCACCGCCAATTTCAACACCCAAAAACTAGCAGGCGAAATCATCGGCAACAGCGATTACGGGCCGAGTGTAGAAATTAAAGAAGCAGCGATTAACGGATTATCCTTTTCCGGCGATGCCACGTCCGGCGGCAAAACCGGCAAATTGGACGGCAAGTTTTTTGGCAAATTCAACGGCAGCTACGGCAACACCGAAACCAGCATAGGCGGCAAAATCACCTTTGACGGCGACCGCTCCCTCGATACCGTATTCGGCGGCGTGAGTTATGAAAAAAAACTTGATGACACCACTCAAGATACCAACCATCTCAAAAAATAATAATCCATCCGCTTTTAAAAAGGTTTTCTTATGCACATCCCCTTCAAGCCCGTATTGGCTGCCGCCGCCATCGCCCAAGCGTTTCCCGCCTTTGCGGCAGACCCCGCGCCGCAGTCCGCCCGAACGCTGAACGAAATCACCGTTACCGGCACGCACAAAACCCAAAAACTCGGCGAAGAAAAAATCCGCCGCAAAACCTTAGACAAGCTCTTGGTCAACGACGAACACGACCTGGTGCGCTACGACCCCGGCATTTCCGTCGTCGAAGGCGGCAGGGCGGGCTCCAACGGCTTTACCATACGCGGTGTCGATAAAGACCGCGTCGCCATCAATGTGGACGGACTGGCACAAGCAGAAAGCAGGTCGTCTGAAGCCTTCCAAGAATTGTTCGGCGCATACGGCAACTTCAATGCCAACCGCAATACTTCCGAACCCGAAAACTTCTCGGAAGTTACCATCACCAAAGGCGCGGACTCGCTCAAATCCGGCAGCGGCGCATTGGGCGGCGCAGTCAATTATCAGACCAAATCCGCAAGCGACTATGTTTCCGAAGACAAGCCCTACCATTTGGGGATAAAGGGCGGCAGCGTCGGCAAAAACAGCCAAAAGTTCAGCAGCATCACCGCCGCCGGCCGGCTCTTTGGTTTGGATGCCTTATTGGTTTATACCCGCCGCTTCGGCAAAGAAACCAAAAACCGCTCGACCGAGGGCGATGTCAAAATTGAAAACAAGGGGTATGTTTTCAGCCCAACCCAACCATTCAGCAAGTACCAGACCTATGTTGCCACAGGGGTTGCGCGCTCCCGACCCGACCCGCAAGAATGGGTAAACAAAAGCACCCTGTTCAAGCTGGGCTACAATTTCAACGACCGCAACCGCATCGGCTGGATTTTTGAAGACTCGCGCACCGACCGTTTTACCAACGAGCTGTCTAATTTGTGGGTGGGTACAATTTACTCTCCCGCGACGGGCGACTACCGCCACCGCCAAGACGTGAGCTACCGCCGCCGCACCGGCGTCGAATACAAAAACGAATTGGAACACGGCCCGTGGGACAGCCTCAAGCTGCGTTACGACAAACAACGCATCGATATGAACACTTGGACTTGGGACGTCCCGAAAAATTACGATACAAACGGCATCAACGGCGAGGTTTACCATTCGTTCCGGCACATCCGCCAAAACACCGCGCAATGGACTGCCGATTTTGAAAAACAACTCGACTTTTCCAAAGCTGTTTGGGCGGCGCAATACGGCTTGGGCGGCGGCAGGGGGGACAATGCCAACTCGGATTACAGCTATTTCGCAAAACTGTACGACCCCAAAATCCTCACGTCCAACGATGCCAAAATCACGATGCTGATCGAAAACCGGTCGAAATATAAATTTGCCTATTGGAACAATGCGTTTCACTTGGGCGGCAACGACCGCTTCCGCCTGAATGCGGGCATACGCTACGACAAAAACAGCAGCAGCGCGAAAGACAATCCGAAATACACCACCGCCATCCGAGGGCAGATTCCCCATTTGGGTTCGGAACGCGCGCACGCCGGCTTCAGCTACGGCACGGGGTTCGACTGGCGGTTTACCAAGCATCTGCACTTGTTGGCAAAATACAGCACCGGCTTCCGCGCGCCGACTTCGGACGAAACCTGGCTCTTATTCCCGCACCCCGATTTCTACCTGAAAGCCAATCCCAACCTTAAAGCCGAAAAAGCCAAAAACTGGGAATTGGGTCTGGCGGGCAGCGGCAAGGCGGGCAACTTCAAGCTCTCGGGCTTCAAAACCAAATACCGCGACTTTATCGAATTGACGTATATGGGCGTTTCGTCAGATGATCCGAACAAACCCACCTACGCCCCGCTTTCAGACGGCACGGGCACGGCATTGGTCAGCTCGCCCGTCTGGCAAAACCAAAACCGCACCGCCGCCTGGGTGAAAGGCATAGAGTTTAACGGCACTTGGAACCTCGACAGCATCGGGCTGCCCAAAGGTTTGCACACCGGCCTCAACGTCAGCTACATCAAAGGCAAGGCAACGCAAAACAACGGCAAAGAAACGCCCATCAACGCGCTTTCGCCGTGGACGGCAATTTACAGCTTGGGCTATGACGCGCCTTCCAAACGCTGGGGCATCAACGCCTACGCCACGCGCACCGCCGCCAAAAAGCCGTCCGACACCGTGCACAGCAACGACGACTTGAACAACCCCTGGCCTTATGCCAAACACAGCAAAGCCTATACGCTGTTCGACCTTGCCGCCTACCTCAATATCGGCAAACAGGTAACGCTCCGCGCCGCCGCGTACAACATTACCAACAAGCAGTACTACACTTGGGAATCTTTACGCAGCATCCGCGAGTTCGGCACGGTCAACCGCGTCGACAACAAAACCCACGCCGGCATCCAACGCTTTACCTCGCCGGGCAGGAGCTACAACTTCACGGTTGAAGCCAGGTTCTGATACAAGGCGGCAGAAGCTCCCGATAATGCAAAAGGCGGATTCACATCCGCCTTTTTTCGCCTGCCGCACCCTTTCGAGCCTGTACCAAGCCCAATCCCACGGCTCTCCGTCATTCCCACGAAAGTGGGAATCTAGAAACGCAAAGCTGCAAGAATTTATCGGAAATGACTGAAACTCAACGAACCTGGATTCCCGCCTGCGCGGGAATGACGAAGCCATCCGCACGGAAACCTGCACCACGTCATTCCCACGAAAGTGGGAATCTAGTTCGTTGAGTTCCAGTTATTTAAAATAAATTTTGAAACTTTAATCCCGTCATTCCCGCAAAAGCGGGAATCTAGGACGTAAAATCTAAAGAAACCGTTTTCCCGATAAGTTTCCGTGCCGACGGGGCTGGATTCCCGCCTGCGCGGGAATGACGGCGGAGCGGTTTCTGTTTTTTCCGATAAATTCCTAAAACTTAAAATTTCATCATTCCCACAAGAACAGAAAACCAAAAACAGAAACCTAAAATTCGTCATTCCCGCAAAAGCGGGAATCCAGTTCGCTGAGTTTCAGTTATTTAGAATAAATTTTGAAACTTTAATCCTGTCATTCCAGCGAACGCGGGAATCTAGGACGTAACATCTAAAGAAACCGTTTTCCCGATAAGTTTCCATGCCGACGGGGCTGGATTCCCGCCTGCGCGGGAATAACGATATTTCAGTTTTCTGTTTTTGATTTTTTGTTTTTACAGAAATGACGGTCTTTTCATATCGAAAAAAGTTGCCGTACCGCGCCGATAATTTCCGCCTGCGCGGAATGAAGATTTAAGCGTTGCCCGAAATTCAAAAAAACCAAAACCGAACGGATCGGATTTCCGTTTTTATGGGATAACGGAATGTTCAGCCGGACACCGCCACGATGCCTCCGACCCGCTTATTTTCCGATGCAGAACCTCGAAAAAATCACGCCGAGCAGGTCGTCCGCCGTAAACTCGCCCGTGATTTCGCCGCACGCGACCTGAGCCAAGCGCAAATGTTCCGCAAGCAGCTCGATTTGATGGTTGCCGCACAATGCCGCCAGCGACAATTCTTCCTGCGCTGCTTTGAGTGCGTTGACGTGCCGCGTCCGCGCCAAAAACAGCCCTTCGCTTTCGCCCTGCCAACCGGCCTCGCGCAACAACGTCCGTTTCAGCGCGTCCAAGCCGTCGCCAGTTTTCGCCGACAGCGCGATGACGGTTTCCGCACCCGTACCGAACCCGCCTGCCGCGTGTGCATGCAAATCGGATTTGCTATGGATTTCGATGCGTTTCAACTCCGACGGCAGCACGTCCAAAATCGCCCGTGTCTTGTCGTTCACGCCTTCGCGCGGATCGACCAACACCAGCGCGACATCGGCTTCGGATACGGCTTTGCGGCTGCGTTCGATGCCGATGCGTTCGACCACGTCGTCCGTCTCGCGCAAACCTGCCGTATCGACAATATGCACCGGAACGCCGTCAATCAGGATACGTTCCCTGACTGCGTCGCGCGTCGTTCCGGCAATATCGGTAACAATCGCCACTTCGTCGCCCGCCAACGCGTTCAGCAGGCTCGACTTGCCCACATTCGGCGCGCCGACCAATACGACATTCAGACCTTCGCGCAAAATCACGCCCTGCTGCGCGTTGGCAAGCACATCATCCACGGCGCGGCGCAAGCCGTCCAGTTTGCCGCGTGCGTCCGCCGCTTCGAGAAAATCAATGTCTTCCTCAGGAAAATCTAATGTCGCTTCGACCAGCACCCGCAAGGTAATCAAATCTTCGACCAAACCGTGTATCCGCCGCGAAAAATCGCCCTTGAGCGAGCGCAACGCCAGACGCGCCGCCGAACGGCTGGATGCGTCAATCAAATCCGCCACGCCTTCCGCCTGTGCCAAGTCCAGTTTGTCGTTCAAAAACGCACGCTTCGTAAACTCGCCCGGTTCGGCAAGGCGCGCGCCCAATTCCAAACAGCGGTTCAGCAGCATATCCATCACCACCGGCCCGCCGTGTCCCTGAAGCTCGATGACATCTTCACCCGTAAAACTTGCCGGTGCGGCAAAAAACAGCAAAAGCCCGCTGTCGATTGCCTGTCCGTCCGCGTCCGTAAAATCAGCATAGGTTGCCACGCGCGGCTTGGGCGTTTTCCCGCACAAAGCCTGCGCCATCGGCAGCAGGTTTTTCCCCGATATGCGTATCACGCCCACGCCGCCGCGCCCTGGTGCGGTAGCGACTGCCGCAATCGTTGGAACGTTATCCGACATAAAACCCCCGAAAATTCAAAACAGCCGCGATTATAGCAAATGCCGTCTGAAGTCCGACGGTTCGGCTTTCAGACGGCATAAAACCGCAAAAATGCTTGATAAACCCGTCCGCCTGACCTAATATAACCATATGAAAAAACGAAACGCATACGCCCTCCTGCTCGGTATAGGCTCGCTGTTGGGCCTGTTCCATCCCGCAAAAACCGCCATCCGCCCCAATCCCGCCGACGATCTTAAAAACATCGGCGGCGATTTTCAACGCGCCATAGAGAAAGCGCGAAAATGACCGAAAACGCACAGGACAAGGCGCGGCAGGCTGTCGAAACCGTCGTCAAATCCCCGGAGCTTGTCGAGCAAATCCTGTCCGACGAGTACGTGCAAATAATGATAGCCCGGCGTTTCCATTCGGGATCGTTGTCGCCGCCGTCCGACTTGGCGCAATACAACGACATTATCAGCAACGGGGCAGACCGCATTATGGCAATGGCGGAAAAAGAACAAGCCGTCCGGCACGAAACCATATGGCAAGACCAAACCTTCAACAGGCGCGGGCAACTGTACGGCTTCATCAGCGTCATCCTGATACTGCTTTTTTGCCGTCTTCCTCGTATGGGGCGGCTACCCCGCAACCGCCGCCTCCCTTGCCGGCGGCACAGTGGTTGCCTTGGCGGGTGCTTTCGTGATTGGAAGAAGCCGAGACCAAGGCAAAAATTAATTGCAAATCCTAGGGCGTGCTTCATATCCGCCCGACACGCCGAACCGCACATATAGGCACATCCCGTGCGCCGCCCGGAAGCGGAAGCCGCGCCCTCCCAAACAAACCCGAATCCCGTCAGATAAGGAAAAATAATGAAAATAACCGACAAACGGACAACCGAAACACACCGCAAAACCCCAAAAACCGGCCGCATCCGCTTCTCGCCCGCTTACTTAGCCATATGCCTGTCGTTCGGCATTCTGCCCCAAGCCCGGGCGGGACACACTTATTTCGGCATCAACTACCAATACTATCGCGACTTTGCCGAAAATAAAGGCAAGTTTGCAGTCGGGGCGAAAGATATTGAGGTTTACAACAAAAAAGGGGAGTTGGTCGGCAAATCAATGACAAAAGCCCCGATGATTGATTTTTCTGTGGTATCGCGTAACGGCGTGGCGGCATTGGTGGGCGATCAATATATTGTGAGCGTGGCACATAATGGCGGCTATAACAATGTTGATTTTGGTGCGGAGGGAAGCAATCCCGATCAGCACCGTTTTTCTTACCAAATTGTGAAAAGAAATAATTATAAGCCTGACAATTCACACCCTTACAACGGCGATTACCATATGCCGCGTTTGCATAAGTTCGTAACCGATGCAAAACCTGTCGAAATGACGGGTGACATGAGGGGGAATACCTATTCCGATAAAGAAAAATATCCCGAGCGTGTCCGCATCGGCTCAGGACACCACTATTGGCGTTATGATGATGACAAACACGGCGATTTATCCTACTCCGGCGCATGGTTAATTGGCGGCAATACACATATGCAGGGTTGGGGAAATAATGGCGTAGTTAGTTTGAGCGGCGATGTGCGCCATGCCAACGACTATGGCCCTATGCCGATTGCAGGTGCGGCAGGCGACAGCGGTTCTCCAATGTTTATTTATGACAAAACAAACAATAAATGGCTGCTCAACGGAGTTTTGCAAACGGGCTACCCTTATTCCGGCAGGGAAAACAGTTTCCAGCTGATACGCAAAGATTGGTTCTACGATGACATTTACAGAGGCGATACACATACCGTCTTTTTCGAACCGCGCAGTAACGGACATTTTTCCTTTACATCCAACAACAACGGTACGGGTACGGTAACAGAAACCAACGAAAAGGTTTCCAATCCAAAGCTTAAAGTACAGACAGTCCGACTGTTTGACGAATCTTTGAATGAAACTGATAAAGAACCAGTTTACGCGGCAGGGGGTGTTAATCAGTACCGTCCAAGGTTAAACAACGGTGAAAACCTTTCTTTTATCGATTACGGCAACGGCAAACTCATCTTATCAAACAACATCAACCAAGGCGCGGGCGGTTTGTATTTTGAAGGAAACTTTACCGTTGCACCCGAATCCAATCAGACTTGGCAAGGCGCGGGCGTTCATATCAGTGATGGCAGTACCGTTACTTGGAAAGTAAACGGCGTGGCAAACGACCGCCTGTCCAAAATCGGCAAAGGCACGCTGCACGTTCAAGCCAAAGGGGAAAACCAAGGCTCGATCAGCGTGGGCGACGGTAAAGTTATTTTAGATCAACAAGCAGATGAAAATAATAAAAAACAAGCCTTTAGTGAAATCGGCTTGGTCAGTGGCAGGGGGACGGTGCAACTGAATGCCGATAATCAGTTCAACCCCGACAAACTCTATTTCGGCTTTCGCGGCGGTCGTTTGGATTTAAACGGGCATTCGCTTTCGTTCCACCGTATTCAAAATACCGATGAAGGGGCGATGATTGTCAACCACAATCAAGACAAAGAATCCACCGTTACCATTACAGGCAATAAAGATATTGCTACAACCGGTAATAACAACAGCTTGGATAGCAAAAAAGAAATTGCCTACAACGGTTGGTTTGGAGAGAAAGATTCAACCAAAACGAACGGTCGGCTCAATCTGAATTACCAACCGACAGAAGCGGATCGCACTTTACTGCTTTCCGGCGGAACAAATTTAAACGGCAACATCACGCAAACAAACGGCAAACTGTTTTTCAGCGGCAGACCGACACCGCACGCCTACAATCATTTAGGAAGCGGGTGGTCAAAAATGGAAGGTATCCCACAAGGAGAAATCGTGTGGGACAACGACTGGATTAACCGCACATTTAAAGCGGAAAATTTCCTGATTAAAGGCGGACAGGCGGTGGTTTCCCGCAATGTTGCCAAAGTGGAAGGCGATTGGCATTTGAGCAATCACGCCCAAGCAGTTTTCGGTGTCGCACCGCATCAAAGCCACACAATCTGTACACGTTCGGACTGGACGGGTCTGACAAATTGTGTCGAAAAAACCATTACCGACGATAAAGTGATTGCTTCATTAACCAATACCGACATCAGCGGCAATGTCAGCCTTGCCGATTACGCTCATTTAAATCTCACAGGGCTTGCCACACTCAACGGCAATCTTAGTGCAAATGGCGATACACGTTATACAGTCAGCCACAACGCCACCCAAAACGGCGACCTTAGCCTCGCGGGCAATGCCCAAGCAACATTTAATCAAGCCACATTAAACGGCAACACATCGGCTTCGGGCAATGCTTCATTTAATCTAAGCAACAACGCCGCACAAAACGGCAGTCTGACGCTTTCCGACAACGCTAAGGCAAACGTAAGCCATTCCGCACTCAACGGCAATGTCTCCCTAGCCGATAAGGCAATATTCCATTTTGAAAACAGCCGCTTTACCGGACAAATCAGCGGCGGCAAGGATACGGCATTACACTTAAAAGACAGCGAATGGACGCTGCCGTCGGGCACGGAATTAGGCAATTTAAACCTTAACAACGCCACCATTACACTCAATTCCGCCTATCGCCACGATGCAGCAGGCGCGCAAACCGGCAGTGCGGCAGATGCGCCGCGCCGCCGTTCGCGCCGTTCCCTATCATCCGTTACACCGCCAACTTCGGCAGAATCCCGTTTCAACACGCTGACGGTAAACGGCAAATTGAACGGTCAGGGAACATTCCGCTTTATGTCGGAACTCTTCGGCTACCGCAGCGACAAATTGAAGCTGGCGGAAAGTTCCGAAGGCACTTACACCTTGGCTGTCAACAATACCGGCAACGAACCCGTAAGTCTCGAGCAATTGACGGTAGTGGAAGGGAAAGACAACAAACCGCTGTCCGAAAATCTTAATTTCACCCTGCAAAACGAACACGTCGATGCCGGCGCGTGGCGTTATCAGCTTATCCGCAAAGACGGCGAGTTCCGCCTGCATAATCCGGTCAAAGAACAAGAGCTTTCCGACAAACTCGGCAAGGCGGGAGAAACAGAAGCCGCCTTGACGGCGAAACAGGCGCAACTTGCCGCCAGACAACAGGAGGAAGAAGAAAAGGTGCGCTTGAAAAAGGCGGCAATTTCCGAGGCTGTGCCGTCTGAAAGCGAATTGAACCGCCTCAATGCCGAACTTGAAGAGGCAAAAAAACAAACCGCCGCCGCCCAAGCCGCACAGGCGGAAAAAGAAGCCGCGTGGGCGCAGGCAAAAACGGCGGCAGCCGAAGCAGGCAGACGCGCCGAAGAAGCCGATGCCGGCTACCGGCGCGGCAACACCTTGGAAGGTGCGGAAAATGCGGACGCGGCAAACCTTGCGCTGGCGAAGGCGCAAATTGCCGAACAAACCGCCAAAATCGATTTAGCAGAAGCCAAATTGACGCGCCTGAACCGAATCAGGGACGAACGTGAAAAAGCCGTTGCCGCCGCCGGGGAGGCAAAAGCCCTTGCCGACAAAATCGCGGAAACGGCGAAAGAAAAACAAGATTTGCAATCAATGGTGCTTTCACTGGCGAACGTGAAGGAAGAGCTGGTTATAACGGAGGCGGAACTGCAAAACGCCAAAGCCGAACGCGCAGGGCTGGAGGCAAAACGGGCATTGTTGGAACGCAGGCAGTCCGATAAAGCGCAAAAAGAACAGGAGGCGCAAACCGCCCTAACCGCCGCCCGGCAATCGGAAGCGGTGCGCGAAGACGCGGAGGAAGCCAAGAAACAGGCGGAAAAAGACAACGCGCAAAGCCTTGACGCGCTGAATGCAGCCGGGCGCGATGCCGCCGAAAAGGCAGAAAGCATTGCCGAACTGGCCCGGCAGGCAGGCGGGGAAAATGCCGGCATTATGCAGGCGGAGGAAGAGAAAAAACGGGCGCAGACGGATAAAGACACCGCCTTGGCGAAACAGCGCGAAGCGGAAACCCGGCCGGTTACCGCCGCCTTCCGCCGCGCACGCCGGGATTTGCCGCAACCGCAGCCCCAACCGCAGCGCGACCTGATCAGCCGTTATGCCAATAGCGGTTTGAGTGAATTTTCCGCCACGCTCAACAGCGTTTTCGCCGTACAGGACGAATTGGATCGCGTATTTGCCGAAGACCGCCGCAACGCCGTTTGGACAAGCGGCATCCAGGACACCAAACACTACCGTTCGCAAGATTTCCGCGCCTACCGCCAACAAACCGACCTGCGCCAAATCGGTATGCAGAAAAACCTCGGCAGCGGGCGCGTCGGCATCCTGTTTTCGCACAACCGGACCGAAAACACCTTCGACGACGGCATCGGCAACTCGGCACGGCTTGCCCACGGTGCCGTTTTCGGGCAATACGGCATCGGCAGGTTCGACATCGGCATCAGCGCGGGCGCGGGTTTTAGCAGCGGCAGCCTTTCAGACGGCATTGGAAGCAAAATCCGCCGCCGCGTGCTGCATTACGGCATTCAGGCACGATACCGCGCCGGTTTCGGCGGATTCGGCATCGAACCGCACATCGGCGCAACGCGCTATTTCGTCCAAAAAGCGGATTACCGCTACGAAAACGTCAATATCGCCACCCCCGGCCTTGCGTTCAACCGCTACCGCGCGGGCATTAAGGCAGATTATTCATTCAAACCGGCGCAACACATTTCCATCACGCCTTATTTGAGCCTGTCCTATACCGATGCCGCTTCGGGCAAAGTCCGAACGCGCGTCAATACCGCCGTATTGGCTCAGGATTTCGGCAAAACCCACAGTGCGGAATGGGGCGTAAACGCCGAAATCAAAGGTTTCACGCTGTCCCTCCACGCTGCCGCCGCCAAAGGCCCGCAACTGGAAGCGCAACACAGCGCGGGCATCAAATTAGGCTACCGCTGGTAAGCAAACAAAAGGGGTTATCATTAAAATAGAAAATAGCCATATCACCATTCCCGCGAAAGTGGGAATCCGATTTTTTGAGTTTCGGTCGTTTCCGATAAATTCTTGCCGCTTTGAGTTTCCGGATTCCCGCTTTCGCGGGAATAACAAATTAAAAGTTACTCAAAACTTAAAAGAAACCGAAACCAAACGGACTAGATTCCCACTTTCGTGGGAATGACGAATTAAAAGTTACTCAAAGAAACCGAACAGACTCAATTCCCACTTTCGCGGGAATGACGGCGGCAAGGTTTTTTCAGATAAGTTTCTGCAACATCAATGCGTCTCTTCCCAATTCATACTCGGCCCACTGCCGCTATAATCTGCGGCAGTTTTTCTTTCGCCAAATCCAACTCGGCTTCAGGGACTTCCAACATCGGTTTGGCAGACCGGATTCTCGAATCCGACGGCTATTTGAGATGACAGGCTTTTGTCGGATACAAGTATCCAACAAAAGAACCGATGTTCACACATTGCAAAAATTCGGGAATGATTGAAATGTCGGATTCGAGAATCCGACCTACATGTCCTAAGAATTTTTTACCTACACCATGCCGATAGGTTGTGTGTGGCGGGGATGTGTTGCTACGTGTTTCGTATTGTTGTAGCATGGGCTTTGCCCACAATAATGGCGGGTAAAAGAGGTCGTCTGAAATTTTGGGTTTGATTCGTGGGCAAAGCCCGCGCTACGGATTGGGCAGATTGGGTTGAAAACCAACAAAACCTGCATTATCTGCTTAAAAAATATCAATAAAGGGAAAATTATGAAGCTGAATTATAGACAGCTTGCCTTAGAGCTGACTATGAAAATAATGGCAGTTACGGCTTTGAGTTATTTTATCAAAACCGTTTTAGAAAACTATATGATGACGGGAAATCCAGTCGTATTACTGTTGTTGGTAGGGGAGTGTATTACGGTTTTTCTCGTGGTTTTCTCTAAATTTACGGAGACTCGAAATTTCTCTCTTTTACCCGTATTGGCAACGATGGGGGCGACTTTTTATTTTTTTGCCATTGCGTTGGGGGGGGGGTCAAATTGATTTCCGATAATGTTGCATCTGTCTTGCTCGTTTTCGGCATCTGTTGGCAGATTTACGCCAAAATTTATCTGGGCAGGAGCTTCGGACTTTTACCTGCCTGTCGAACCGTGGTGGATACCGGCCCTTATCGCTTGGTACGGCATCCGATTTATTTCGGCTATTTCATCGGGCATATGGCATTTCTACTCAACAATTTCTCATTGTGGAATATTGAAGTGTTGACCCTATTGTATCTGCTTCAGTTTTTACGCATGAATTATGAAGAACAGGTGCTTAGCCGCAATGAGCAATACAGGGAATATAAATCGCGTGTGAAAAACAGGTTTATACCGTTTTTGCTGTAAACCACACATAGTTAAAACCCCTAGCATGGGCTTTGCACACTGGGAGATTATTGCTAGTAAGGTCGTCTGAAAAGCGTTTTCAGACGACCTTTGGTTTTGATGGCGTAGATGGTAGAACCCACGCTATGCGGCTAATGACTTAACCCCCCCTTCGTAATACCTGCTTTACTTGAATTTCACTTCCTCCCCGAACACTTCCCGCCACAATTTCCTGACATTGCCGTAGTGGGACAGTAATTCGTCGCTTACTTCGGTTTTTGCCGCGTCGCGCAGTTTGGTGTTGTGTTGCTGCCGGCGGTAGAAGCGGTAGGCGGTGCGGCTTTGTTCGGCGAGGGTTTTGTCGATGAGGCCGCAGTCGGCGGCGATGTTCAAGAGGGCAATGTTGCCGTAGTTGTCCAAGAGTTGCGGATATTGGCGGGTATGGGCAAGTATCAGATATTGGACGATAAATTCGACATCGACCACGCCGCCGCGCGCGTATTTGACGTTGCTGTCGGCAGGCGGATGGGTGGGGAATATTTTTTCGCGCATTTCGATGATTTCGCCTGCCAGGGCGGTTTGGTCGCGTTCGGCGGTAAGGATTTCGGTGCGGATGCGGTCGAATGCCGTCTGAATTTCGGGTGTGCCGCAGATGAAGCGGGCACGAGTAAGGGATTGGTGTTCCCACGTCCATGCGTTTTCACGCTGGTATTTTTCAAAGGCGGCGATGCTGTGGGCGAGGAAACCCGCGTCGCCGTTGGGGCGCAGGCGCAGGTCGGTTTCGTAGAGGCTGCCTGCGCCGGTGGCGGCGGAAAGCCAGTTGGTCAGGCGGCGGGCGAGCCGTCCGTAAATGTCGCCTGCTTCGGGATGGGGATCGTCGTAAAGATAGACTAAGTCGAGGTCGGAGGCGTAGCCGAGTTCTTTGCCGCCGAGTTTGCCGTAGCCGATGACGGCGAATTGCGGCGTGTCGCGGTGTTTTTTGGGCATATCCGCCCACACGCACGAAAGGGCGGCGGCAATGACGGTGTCGGCAAGGGCGGAGAGTTGGTCGGAGAGGGATTCTACCGTCCACAGTCCGGCGAGGTCTTGGACGGCGAGACGGAAGACTTGGGCGTGCTGAAAGCGGCGCAGGGTGTCCATTTGCGCTTCGGTATCGCCGCCGCAGGCTTCGATGCCGTCTGAAAGGGTGGCGGCGAGTGCCTGCCAATCAAACGCGGTATCCAAAAGCTGCGCGCTGATGAGTTCGTCCAACAAAATCGGATATTTGTTCAGATACGCCGCCACCCATGAGCTTTGGCTCATAATCTCTGCCAGTTGCGCCAAGGTTTGCGGATGTTCGTTGAGGAAGGCGAGATAGGCGGAGCGGCGGCTGATGTTTTCGAGGAAGTCAAACAGCCGCATCAGCGTATCGGTCGGGTTGGGTTGCTCGGCCGCTGCTTGTACGAACAGCGGCACAATGGCGTCGAAACGCGGCTGGGCGTGTGCGGAAAGGTGGCGGTATTTATGGCCGTTGCGGATTTGGTCGAGCCGCGTGGCGATGGTTTCGGCATCAAACCCATATCCTTTCAGACGACCTTGCCGTTCTTCTTCGTCGGGCTTTTCCTGCCATGCCCATTGCCATTCGCTGTTGCTTTGCGTTTGCTCTTCAGGTTCGCTCAAAATTTCGTTGAACAACCGATTGACTTTGTTCCGATACACATTGAGGCCGTCTGAAAAGGTGGCATAGCTGTCGAAACCCATGCTTTCGGCGAGCAGTTGTTGTTGTTCGGGCGAAGTGGGCAGGGCTTGGGTTTGCCGGTCGTCCCAGTATTGCAAGCGGTGTTCGACGTCGCGCAGGAAGCGGTAGGCGGCGAGCAGGGTTTCGACGTTTTCAGACGGCATGATGCCCAGCTCGGCAAGTTTTTTCAGCGTTTCCTGCGTACCTTTCAATTGCAGCGCGCGCATTTGCCCGCCGCGTATCATCTGGAAAATCTGGGCAATAAATTCGACTTCGCGGATGCCGCCCGCGCCGAGTTTGATGTTGTCCGCCATGCCTTTTTTGCTGACTTCGCTGCGGATTTGGCGGTGCAGGTTGCGCATTGCCTCATACGCGCTGTAATCCAGATATTTGCGGAACACGAAAGGGCGCACCAGCGATTTGATGTCGTTCGGATACGGTGTAACCACGCGGCCTTTGCACCATGCGTAGCGTTCCCATTCGCGCCCCTGCGTAATCAAATATTGCTCCAGCGCGGTTTCGCTCAATACCAGCGCGCCCGAATCGCCGTCCGGCCGCAGCCGCATATCGACGCGGAACACTTGCCCGTCGGCGGTAATGTCGTTCAGCAGCGCAATCAGTTTTTGCCCGACTTTGGTGAAAAACTCCTGATTGCCCCGTTCGCGCCTGCCGTCGGTGTCGCCCGATTCGGGATAGACGAAAATCAAATCGATGTCGGAAGACACGTTCAACTCATAGCCGCCCGCCTTGCCCATCGCCACCACGCTCAAATGCTGCGGCGATTTGGTATAACGCCCGATCGGCGTGCCGTACATATCCCGATAATAGGCGTAGGCAAAATCCAGCGCGGTATTGACGGCAAAATCGGCAAACAGCGTAATCGTACGGGTTACTTCGTTCAAATCGCTGATGCGGTTTATATCGCGCACGATAATCTGCGACACCACATAACGGCGCAACTCGCGCAACTGCCGCGCCAATTCTTCCTCGTTTTCTTCCGCGCGGATTTTGTCCCAGTCGGCAAAGGCTTGGAAATCCGCTTCGGTCAACACCTTGTCCAGCATGGGCAGGAAAATTTCGGGCTTGAGTTTGCCTGAATCAAGGTTGCGGGCGAGAAAAAGGGAATAACGGCGGGCGGTGTCGAGGAGTTTGTCGGACATTTCGGATTCCGTTTGGAAGGATGACGGGAATGGTATGGTGGTTTACCTTTGGATCAGGGCGAGGCAACGCCGTACCGGTTTAAAGTCAAGCCACTATATCATAGCAACCTTCGATGCCGTCTGAAACCTTGCCCCGATATTCGGACGGATGCCTGCCGATAAAAAACAGCGGCAAATGCCGCTGCCCTTGTTTAGCCTTCGCCACGTTCTTTCAGAACTTTGCGGGCAATGGCTTTTTCTTGTGCCGTATTACCAAAAAAACCTTCGCTTTTTACGACACGGCGTAATTTTTCACTGGATTCCTGCTGATATTCGTTCTGCAATTTACGGCTTTTTTCGTTAAATCGCTTTACGCCTTCTCCTGCTTCTTTTACCAAATTTGCCGCGCTATCCCAAAAACCCATAATCATGTCCTCCAATCGTTTCAAATAAATAAGGTCGTTGTTTCTGTCAAGAAATAACGACAGTTTATAAACTGTCGGAAAACAAAATGCCGTCTGAAGACAGATTCTGACTTTCAGACGGCATTTCAAAACAGATTAAGCGTTCAGCAGGCTTTCATCCAAAGCCAAATCGTCGTTTCGGTTAACCGCCACTTTGCGCGCCAACACGTTTTGCGCGATTTGCTGCGCTTCGGCAAGCGAGTGCATCAGATAGGTGCCGCATTGGTATTCGTTCAACTCGGGGATTTTGCTTTGGTCTTTGACATTCAAAACATCCTGCATCGAAGCCAGCCACGCATCGGCGACCTGCTGTTCGGAAGGCGTACCGATAAGGCTCATATAAAAACCGGTGCGGCAGCCCATCGGGGAAATGTCGATGATTTCCACGCCGTTTCCGTTCAAGTGGTCGCGCATAAAGCCTGCAAACAAATGCTCCAGCGTGTGTATGCCTTTTTCGGGCAGGATTTCTTTGTTGGGAACGCAAAAGCGCAGGTCGAATACGGTAATGGTATCGCCTTTGGGCGTGGTCATGGTTTTCGCCACACGCACAGCGGGGGCGTGCATACGGGTGTGGTCGACTTTGAAACTGTCTAACAGGGGCATTTTGTTATCCTTTTGAGTAGGTTATGTAGATTTCCGGGATAGGATTTTGTCCAGCAATTCATCGTCCAAGACGCGGTTTTCGACTTTCACCCATTCGCCGCCTGCTTCAGGGAAGCCGTTGCGGCAATATCCTGCCTGTTCGACAAAATCATAGACGGCATGGATGTAGTCGTTGATGCACAAAGCTGCCAAAGTGCAGGCATCGTCCCATAAAATCAAAACATGATTAGGGATATGTTTGTCGGATACATCTTCGACATTGTAGATATGCAAAGCATCCAAAATCCCATCTTTCGAGGAAGCATAAAAGTAGCCTGTGTCGCCGTCGTCTTCAAAGACGACGGCATAAGGGACATGTTCGAAAAATGATTGTAAAACTTCGGGCATGCCGACAGTAAAATTTTCGATTTCGGCAGTCCGATATAGAGGTAATTGTGCCATTGGGTAACGCTCTCTTTGTGGGAATACTCAAATTACAATTCGGCAATTTCCACCGCTTCGCCCGAAGCCGCGCTCAGGGCTTCGTTTAAAACATCATAAAAATCGCGGCTGTCGCGCGTTGCCAGCCATTTGCCGTTTTGCTCGGCGAAATGGTAGCCGCCGCTTTTTGCAGCAATCCACAATTCCTGATTGGGCGTGTGGCGGTTGACGATGATTTGCGTGCCGTCCGCCGCTTCGATGGTCAGGACGTTTCCGGCAAACTGGCAGTCGAAATCCCAGCCGTTTTCGTCGATTTGGTCTTCGATGTGTTCAAATAATGCTTCGCTCGCGCGGATAAACTCGCTTTCGGTCATCATAGCTTTTTGCGTGTTTTTTGTTTAAGATGCCGAATCTTGCCACATTCGCGCTTATGAAGGAAGTTTACCGATGAAATACGGCGTATTTTTTGCGGCGGCAACCGCCCTCCTGCTTTCCGCCTGCGGTTACAAAGGCGACCTCTACCTGCCCAAAGAAGGCGACAAGGCGCGTTTCGGCGTAATCCAAACCGGTTTGCAACTTCAAAGCAAACCGCAATCCGCTTCACAAACCCAAAAATGAAAACGAAAACATGACCTTATTTTGCGAACAAGTCCCCTACCCCCGCCTTGCCGAAGCATTCGGCACGCCGCTTTATGTGTACAGCCAATCCGCGCTGACCGAAGCATTTGAACACTACCAAACTGCCTTTGCCGAGCTCTCCCCGCTCGTCTGCTATGCGGTCAAAGCCAATGGCAACCTGAGCATCATCAAACACTTTGCTTCTTTGGGGAGCGGTTTTGACATTGTATCCGGCGGCGAATTGGCACGCGTTTTGGCGGCGGGCGGCGATGCGGCGAAAACGATTTTTTCCGGTGTGGGCAAGAGTGAGGCAGAAATCGAGTTCGCGCTGAATGCAGGCGTGAAATGCTTCAATATGGAAAGCATCCCCGAAATCGACCGTATTCAAAAAGTTGCTGCGCGTTTGGGTAAAACCGCGCCCGTCTCCCTGCGCGTCAACCCCGATGTCGATGCCAAAACCCATCCTTACATCTCCACCGGCCTGAAAGCCAACAAATTCGGCATCGTCTACGCCGACGCGCTCGAAGCCTACCGCCATGCCGCACAACAGCCCAATTTGAAAATCATCGGCATCGACTGCCACATCGGTTCGCAACTGACCGACCTCAGCCCGCTGGTCGAAGCCTGCGAACGCATTTTGATTTTGGTTGACGCGCTTGCCGCCGAAGGCATTGTGTTGGAACACTTGGACTTGGGCGGCGGCGTCGGCATTGTTTACCAAGACGAAAAAGTGCCTAATTTGGGCGCGTATGCCCAAGCGGTTCAAAAACTGATCGGCACACGCCGTCTGAAACTCATTCTTGAGCCCGGCCGCAGTTTGGTGGGCAACGCAGGTTCGCTGCTGACACGCGTCGAGTTTGTCAAACACGGCGAAGAGAAAAACTTCGTCATGGTCGATGCGGCGATGAACGATTTGATGCGCCCCGCCCTATATGATGCCTACCACCACATCGAAGCGGTAGAACCAAAAAACATCTCGCCGCTGACTGCCAACATCGTCGGCCCGATTTGTGAAACCGGCGACTTCCTCGGCAAAGACCGCACCATCGCCTGCGAAGAAGGCGATTTGCTGCTTATCCGCAGCGCGGGCGCATACGGTGCCAGCATGGCGAGCAATTACAACGCGCGCAACCGTGCGGCGGAAGTGTTGGTTGACGGCGGCGGATACAAGCTCATCCGTCGGCGCGAAACCTTGGAACAACAAATGGCAAACGAACTCGCCTGCCTGTAAGCCGAACATCAAAATGCCGTCTGAAGCCTTCAGACGGCATTGCCCGTTTAAAGTTACATCTTAGGACCGCATCGGCGGAATATTCAAACACAGCCTGTTTTCAAATGACGACGCAACAAATCCCCGTCTCGCCCGGCTGACGAAGGGAATTGTTGAAAAAAATTACGCGCCCCTTTTATGGGGTGCAATATCTAAGGAATTGAAATGAAGCACGCCCCGATTATCCTCCTGCTTGCCGCTTTGTCTGCCCTCCTTTCGGCGGGCTGCACCGCCCTTCCCTCCGACCGGCCGCCGCTTCACACCCTGCCGAAAAGCGCGCCCATCCGACCCGCCAACCCATACAGCCGGCCGCCTTCAGGCACGCCGGACGGCGCATTCAGCATCCGCGCCTCAAACGGGCGCGTCTTGAAAAGCATCGTCAAAAACGGCGTGTTCGACCGCTTTGTCGATATTTACCATCCAAACGGCAAACTGCATTCGCACACGCCGGTTGAAAACGGCGTGGCGCAAGGCTGGTCGCAAGGCTATACCGAACAGGGCATATTGCGGACGCGCATCCTGTACCGGGACGGGCATATCGTCCGAGCGCAAACTTTGGATGCGTCGGGCAAGGTGGAACGCGAATGGCAGCCGTAAAACAAATGCCGTCTGAACAGTTCAGACGGCATTTTTAACGCTCTAAAGGCTTACTCTTCCGGCAGCCTTAACAGGGAAAGCAGCAGCCCGCCCCAAATCACCGCGATGGCGGCAACCATCATCACAATGGCGGAAGTACTCATTTTTCTCCTCCTTGTTCATGTTCGTGTTCGTCTTTGACATTAAAATCCTGACCGTGCTTCCAAGGCAGCAGCGACAGCAGCAGCCCGAACACGATTAACGCCGCCGACATCCCCCAGCCGAAAATATTGAGGAAACCATCCGGATAGTCGCCGTAGTTTTTCTCCAACAATCCGGCGGTGTCCTGATACAGCATATAGCCGAGCATCACGACAGTAAACACGACGCAGACCGTCCACAAGCCGCCGACACGGATGGAGGACAAGGCGTTCAGATGCTTGCGTAATTCCGGCAGCCTGCCGCTGATGATGATGGCGGCAACATAAACAAAACCGGCGGCAACAATGCCGTAGGTGTTGACGAATTTGTCCAACACGTCCAAAACGGGAACGCCCGTAGTCGTACCGAACAGCAGGGTAGAAACGATGCCCATCGGAATGCAGACAAGCAGCGTGGCGTTGACGCGGCCGATGTTCAGCTTGTCCTGAATGGCGGCGATGATGACTTCGAGGATGGAAATCATCGAAGTGATGCCCGCAAACACCAGCGAACCGAAAAACAATATGCCGATCAGCCAGCCCATCGGCGCTTGGTTGATAATGGTCGGAAAGGCGATAAATGCCAAACCGATACCGCTGGAGGCGACCTCATTAACCGCCTGCCCGTTTGCCTGCGCCATAAAGCCCAGTGCGGCAAACACGCCGATACCGGAGAGCAGCTCAAAGCTGCTGTTGGCAAAGCCGACCACCAGCCCCGTTCCGCCCAAGTCGGTTTTTTTCTTCAAATAAGAAGAATAGGTAACCATAATGCCGAAACAGATGGAAAGCGAGAAGAAAATCTGCCCGTATGCCGCGACCCAGACCTTGGGGTCGGAGAGCTTCGACCAGTCGGGCGTAAACAGCGCGTCCAACCCCTTTGCCGCGCCCGGCAGCGTCAGCGAAATGCCGACCATAATCAAAAACATCACCAAAAGCAGCGGCATAAAGAACGACGATGCGCCCGCCACGCCCTTTTGCACACCCAAAGCCATAATGACGGAAGTAAAAATCCACACGCCGATCAGCGGACCGACAACTTTGCCGACAAAATCCAAGCCCAACGCGTCCGCGCCCGCCATTTGCAGGAAATCTTTAAAGAAGAAATCCTGCGGACTCGCACCCCAGGCGGCATCGAACGAATAATAGGCATAGCTTGCCGACCAGCCGATAATCACCGCGTAATAGATGCAGATGACGATATTGGTCATCACGTTCCACCAGCCCACAGGCTCGAACCAGCGTCCGAGGCGGCGGAAGGCAAGCGGAGGAGAACCGCGATAACGGTGGCCAATGGCGTAGTCGAGCAGCAGCAGCGGAATACCCGCCGTCAGAAGCGCGACCAGATAGGGCAGGATGAATGCGCCGCCGCCGTTGTCGAAAGCAATGTAGGGAAACCGCCAGATGTTGCCCAAGCCGACGGCGGACCCGATGGCGGCAACCATGAACGCGCGGCGGCTGTTGAATGTGGCGCGTTCTTTCGTTTTGGAATCAGACACGTTGATACCTCTTGAATTATTTATTAAAAACAAGCCGTTATAGGCGAAATATATAGAAACAGCGTCTGACAGGGATAATGTCTTCTGAAAAAACAAACCGGCTTGTGGCCGATTGTTTACAATCTATGTGCTTATCGTAAAAAAATTTAACGCCGATGGCAAGCGGTGAAGGCTTGAAAACGAAAAAATTTTTTATCCAAATATAGTGGATTAACAAAAATCAGGACAAGGCAACGAAGCCGCAGACAGTACAAATAGTACGGAACCGATTCACTTGGTGCTTCAGCACCTTAGAGAATCGTTCTCTTTGGGCTAAGGCGAGGCAACGCCGTACTGGTTTTTGTTAATCCACTATACAAAAACCACTCCATAAGAAACAACCGCCAACTTCCCCGTCATTCCCGCAACAACAGAAAAACAAAAACAGAAACCTAAAGTCCCGTCATTCCCGCGCAGGCGGGAATCCAGACCCCCAACACGGCAGGAATCTATCGGAAATAACCGAAACCGGACGAACCTAGATTCCCGCTTTCGCGGGAATGACGGCGGAGAGGTGCTGTTTTTCCAATAAATTTCTATGGTGGAATATTAAATTTCCGATACATTCCTACAATATTTAAATTCGTCATCCCCACAAAAACAAAAAAACAAAAACCTAAAGTCCCGTCATTCCCGCGCAGGCGGGAATCCAGACCCCCAACGCGGCAGGAATCTATCGGAAATAACCGAAACCGGACAAACCTAGATTCCCGCTTTCGCGGGAATGACGGCGGAAAGGTTGCTGTTTTTCCGATAAATTCCTGCCGCTCTTCGTTTTTAGGATGGCGGGAAATAAAACAAAAGCGTGCGTATCAAAAAACAACAATGCAAAGAACGGCGTTGGCAATTTTAAGGTTTGCGCCTTAGCTACACTTATTCGCAAAAAAAAACCGCACGGCGTTGACCGTGCGGCTTGTTGTCTGAAGGCTTCAGACGGCATTTCTTACATCATGCCGCCCATACCACCCATGCCGCCCATGTCAGGCATAGCAGGTTTGTCTTCAGGGATTTCTGCAATCATGCAATCAGTAGTCAGCATCAGACCGGCGATAGATGCGGCGTGTTGCAGCGCGGAGCGGGTTACTTTGGCGGGGTCGAGTACGCCCATTTCGATCATGTCGCCGTATTCGCCGGAGCCTGCGTTGTAACCGTAGTTGCCTTCGCCTTCCAACACTTTGTTCACAACCACGCTAGGTTCGCCGCCTGCGTTGGCAACGATTTGGCGCAGCGGAGACTCGACGGCGCGCAATACGATTTGTACGCCTGCGTCTTGGTCGGCATTGCCGGTGTGCAGGTTTTCCAAAGCGGCACGGGCACGCAACAGGGCTACGCCGCCGCCTGCAACCACGCCTTCTTCAACGGCTGCGCGGGTAGCGTGCAGCGCGTCTTCCACGCGGTCTTTTTTCTCTTTCATTTCGACTTCGGTAGCCGCGCCGACTTTAATCACTGCCACGCCGCCTGCCAGTTTGGCAACGCGCTCTTGCAGTTTTTCTTTGTCGTAATCGCTGGTTGCGGTTTCGATTTGTTGGCGGATTTCGGCAACACGCGCTTCGATTTGGGCTGCGTCGCCGAAGCCGTCGATGATGGTGGTGTTTTCTTTACCGATTTCGATGCGTTTGGCTTGACCCAAGTCGTCCAAAGTTGCTTTTTCCAAAGACAGGCCGACTTCTTCGGCAATTACGGTGCCGCCGGTCAGGATGGCGATGTCTTGCAACATGGCTTTGCGGCGGTCGCCGAAGCCCGGAGCTTTAACGGCAACGGTTTTCAGGATGCCGCGGATGTTGTTCACGACCAAAGTCGCCAAGGCTTCGCCTTCTACGTCTTCAGCGATAATCAAGAGCGGACGGCTGGCTTTTGCCACTTGTTCCAAAATAGGCAACAAATCGCGGATGTTGCTGATTTTTTTGTCGAACAACAATACAAACGGATTGTCCAGCGCAGCGATTTGTTTTTCCGCATCGTTGATGAAGTAAGGAGACAGGTAGCCGCGGTCGAACTGCATACCTTCGACGACATCCAATTCGTTTTCCAAAGATTTGCCGTCTTCAACGGTAATCACGCCTTCTTTGCCGACTTTTTCCATCGCCTCGGCGATAATCGCGCCGACTTGTTCGTCGGAGTTGGCGGAAATCGAGCCGACTTGGGCGATTTCTTTGGATGTATCGCAAGGTTTGGCGATGTTTTTCAGCTCGTCAACCAAAGCGGCAACGGCTTTGTCGATACCGCGTTTCAGGTCGGTCGGGTTCATACCGGCGGTAACGTATTTCATACCTTCGGCAACGATGGATTGCGCCAATACGGTGGCGGTAGTCGTACCGTCGCCCGCCACGTCGTTGGTTTTGGACGCGACTTCTTTCACCATTTGCGCGCCCATATTTTCAAACTTGTCTTTCAGTTCGATTTCTTTGGCGACGGTTACGCCGTCTTTAGTGATGTGCGGGCCGCCGAATGCGCGGTCAACCACCACGTTGCGGCCTTTGGGACCCAAGGTTACGCGTACGGCGTTTGCCAAAATGTTCACGCCGTTTACCATTTTTTGGCGGACTTCATTGCCGAACTGTACGTCTTTTGCTGCCATTTCAATTCTCCAAAAATCATTAAAACTGTCTGATAAAACCGTTTATGCCGTCTGAAGGCGGTTTGCCGTTGCAGACGGCATCATAATTCGCACTTATTCCACGATGCCGAAAATATCTTCTTCGCGCATTACCAACAGCTCTTCGCCGTCAGCTTTTACGGTTTGGCCGCTGTATTTGCCGAAGATGATTTTGTCGCCGACTTTGACATCCAGCGGACGGCGCGCGCCGTCTTTACCGATTTTGCCCGCACCCACGGCGATGACTTCGCCCATATCGGGTTTTTCGGCGGCCGCACCCGGCAAAACGATGCCCGATGCGGTTTTTTCTTCAGCTTCCAAGCGTTTGACGACAACGCGGTCGTGTAAAGGACGGATGGTCATATCTATGCTCCGATAAAATGGTTTGAAAACAATCATCTGCCCGAACGGTTCGGACAGATTGAAGTGGAAACCGGACAGCCGTCAGGCGGCTGCCCGTATAAGTCGGCAAAATTAGGGTGTGTGCGGGTAAATTCAAGTGAGGCGGAAAAAATTTATTTCCGCCGTTTTTTATAGTGGACTAACAAAAACCGGTACAGCGTTGCCTCGCCTTAGCTCAAAGAGAACGATTCTTTAAGGTGCTCAAGCACCAAGTGAATCGGTTCCGTACTATTTGTACTGTCTGCGGCTTCGTCGCCTTGTCCTGATTTCTGTTCGTTTTCGGTTATTCCCGATAAATTACCGCCGTTTCTCGTCATTTCTTTAACCCTTCGTCATTCCCGCGCAGGCGGGAATCCAGTCTGTTCGGTTTCGGTTTTTTCCGATAGATTCCTGCCGCGTTAGGAGTTCTAGATTCCCGCTTTCGCGAGAATGACGCGGAAAAGTTGCTTTTCGTCATTCCCGCGCAGGCTTCGTCATTCCCGCGCAGGCGGGAATCTAGTTTTTTAAGTTCCAGTTGTTTCTGATAAATTCTTGCAGCTTTGAGTTCCTAGATTCCCGCTTTTGCGGGAATGACGCGGAAAGGTTGCTTTTCGTCATTCCCGCATTTGTTAATCCACTATATTTCCGCCGTTTTTTACATTTCCGACAAAACCTGTCAACAAAAAACAACACAATGCAAATAAAAACGATAATCAGCTTTGCAAAAATCCCCCCCCCCTGTTAATATAAATAAAAATAATTATTAATTATTTTTCTTATCCTGCCAAATCTTAACGGTTTGGCTTTACTTCCCTTCATACACTCAAAAGGACGACTAAATGAACGCCCCATTATTCCGCCTCAGCCTGCTCTCGCTCACACTTGCAGCCGGCTTTGCCCACGCGGCAGGCAACGCCAATGTCGCATTGGATACCGTTACCGTAAAAGGCGACCGCCAAGGCAGCAAAATCCGTACCAACATCGTTACGCTTCAACAAAAAGACGAAAGCACCGCAACCGATATGCGCGAACTCTTAAAAGAAGAGCCCTCCATCGATTTCGGCGGCGGCAACGGCACGTCCCAACATATGACCTTGCGCGGTATGGGTCAGAACTCTGTCGACATCAAGGTGGACAACGCCTATTCCGACAGCCAAATCCTTTACCACCAAGGCAGATTTATTGTCGATCCCGCTTTGGTTAAAGTCGTTTCCGTACAAAAAGGCGCGGGTTCCGCCTCTGCCGGTATCGGCGCAACCAACGGCGCGATTATCGCCAAAACCGTCGATGCCCAAGACCTGCTCAAAGGCTTGGATAAAAACTGGGGCGTGCGCCTCAGCAGCGGCTATGCCTCTAATGACGGCGTAAACTACGGCGCAAGCGTATTCGGAAAAGAGGGCAACTTCGACGGTTTGTTCTCTTACAACCGCAACGATGAAAAAGATTACGAAGCAGGTAAAGGCTACACCAACCAATACGGTGCAAACAAAGTCTTAAAAAGCGGATTGGACAAACGCAGCTACCTCGCCAAAATCGGTGCAACCTTCGACGACCACCGCATTGTCTTAAGCCATATGCAAGATCAACACCGTGGCGAACGCTTCATCCGAGAAGAATTCGGTTGGCAGACCTTTACCCGTCCGGACAACACGCTAGCTAAAAATACTCCCTCATACCGCGAAACCACTCAATCCAACACCAATTTGGAGTACACGGGTAAAAACCTGGGCTTTGTCGAAAAACTGAACGCCAACGCCTATGTATTGGAAAAGAAACGTTATTCCGCCGATGACAAAGATAGCGGCTACGCAGGCAATGTAGAAGGCCCTAACCATACCCGAATCACCACTCGTGGTGCGAACTTCAACTTCGACAGCCGCCTTGCCGAACAAACCCTGTTGAAATACGGTATCAACTACCGCCATCAGGAAATCAAACCGCAAGCGTTTTTGAACGGCGAATTTTCAATAAAAGATAAAGATAACGCAACCGAGGAAGACCAGAAAAAGAACCGTGAAAATGAAAAAATTGCCAAAGCCTACCGCCTGACCAACCCGACCAAAACCGATGCCGGCGTATATGTTGAAGCCATTCACGACATCGGCGATTTCACGCTGACCGGCGGGCTGCGTTACGACCGCTTCAAGGTGAAAACCCACGACGGCAAAACCGTTTCAAGCAGCAACCTTAACCCGAGTTTCGGCGTGATTTGGCAGCCGCACGAACACTGGAGCTTCAGCGCGAGCCACAACTACGCCAGCCGCAGCCCGCGCCTGTATGATGCGCTGCAGACCCACGGTAAACGCGGCATTATCTCGATTGCTGACGGCACCAAAGCCGAACGCGCACGAAATACCGAAATCGGCTTCAACTACAACGACGGCACGTTTGCCGCAAACGGCAGCTACTTCTGGCAGACCATCAAAGACGCGCTTGCCAATCCGCAAAACCGCCACGACTCTGTCGCCGTCCGTGAAACCGTCAATGCCGGCTACATCAAAAACCACGGTTACGAATTGGGCGCGTCCTATCGCACCGGCGGCCTGACTGCCAAAGTCGGCGTAAGCCACAGCAAACCGCGCATTTACGATACGCACAAAGACAATCTGTTGAGCAGCAACCCAGAGTTTGCCGTACAGACCGGCCGCACTTGGACGGCTTCCCTTGCCTACCGCTTCCAAAATCCGAATCTGGAACTCGGCTGGCGCGGTCGCTACCTCCAAAAAGCCTCTGGTTCGGTACTGGTACGCGATACCGGTACAGTCGAACGCAAAGGTTTCGGTGTGAACGATGTCTTCGCCAACTGGAAACCGCTGGGCAAAGACACGCTTAACGTCAACTTTGCCGTCAACAACGTGTTCAACAAGTTCTACTATCCGCACAGCCAAAAAGGCGAAACCCTGCCGGGCGTGGGCCGCGATGTGCGCTTGGGCGTGAACTACAAGTTCTAAAACGCATATCCCGAAAAAATGCCGTCTGAAAACCTTTCAGACGGCATCTGTTCTGATAATTTGATATAGGTTATCATTTATCCTTTCTAAAGCCGTTCCGGTTTGTCCGACCGGCGGCTTTGCCCCAATATCCCCATTTTGGAGACACCCTATGTTGCGTTTGACCGCATTGACCCTCTGCACCGTCCTCGCCTTGGGCGCGTGTTCGCCGCAAAATTCCGACTCTGCCCCACAAGCCAAAGAACAGGCGGTTTCCGCCGCACAAACCGAAGGCGCGTCCGTTACCGTCAAAACCGCGCGCGGCGATGTTCAAATACCGCAAAACCCCGAACGCATCGCCGTTTACGATTTGGGTATGCTCGACACCTTGAGCAAACTGGGCGTGAAAACCGGTTTGTCCGTCGATAAAAACCGCCTGCCGTATTTAGAGGAATATTTCAAAACGACAAAACCTGCCGGTACGCTGTTCGAGCCGGATTACGAAACGCTCAATGCCTACAAGCCGCAGCTCATCATCATCGGCAGCCGCGCCGCCAAGGCGTTTGACAAATTGAACGAAATCGCGCCGACCATCGAAATGACCGCCGATACCGCCAACCTCAAAGAAAGTGCCAAAGAGCGTATCGACGCGCTGGCGCAAATCTTCGGCAAACAGGCGGAAGCCGACAAGCTGAAGGCGGAAATCGACGCGTCTTTTGAAGCCGCGAAAACTGCCGCGCAAGGCAAAGGCAAGGGTTTGGTGATTTTGGTCAACGGCGGCAAGATGTCCGCCTTCGGCCCGTCTTCACGACTGGGCGGCTGGCTGCACAAAGACATCGGCGTTCCCGCTGTTGACGAATCGATTAAAGAAGGCAGCCACGGCCAGCCTGTCAGCTTTGAATACCTGAAAGAGAAAAATCCCGACTGGCTGTTCGTCCTTGACCGCAGCGCGGCCATCGGCGAAGAGGGTCAGGCGGCGAAAGACGTGTTGAATAATCCGCTGGTTGCCGAAACAACCGCTTGGAAAAAAGGACAAGTCGTTTACCTCGTTCCTGAAACTTATTTGGCGGCCGGTGGCGCGCAAGAGCTGCTGAATGCAAGCAAACAGGTTGCCGACGCTTTTAACGCGGCAAAATAATGAAACGGCGGCATTCGATGCCGTCTGAAACACGGATGCAAACCGCCTCCTGTGTTTCAGACGGCATTGCCCGATACGGAGGCTTCAAACAAGGCTTTCCGCTCCGACGGTTCGGACTGCCTTGTTTGAATCTTCTACGCCTTAACGCTTTTCCCTTCTGTTTATGACTGCCAAACCTTTTTCCCTCAACCTGGCCAACCTCCTGCTGCTGGCGGTATTGTTTGCCGCCAGCCTGTCGGTGGGCGTTGCCGATTTCCGCTGGTCTGATGTGTTTTCGCTGTCGGACAGCACCGAACTGATGCTGGTCAGCCGCCTGCCGCGCACGTTTGCGATTGTGCTGACGGGCGCATCGATGGCGGTGGCGGGGATGATTATGCAGATTCTGATGCGTAACCGTTTTGTCGAGCCGTCGATGGCGGGCGCGGGTCAGAGTGCGGCTTTGGGTTTGCTTCTGATGTCCCTGCTGCTGCCTGCCGCGCCGCTGCCGGTCAAAATGTCGGTTGCCGCCGTTGCCGCGCTAATCGGAATGCTGGTGTTTATGCTGCTGATCCGCCGCCTGCCGCCGACGGCGCAACTGATGGTGCCGCTGGTGGGGATTATTTTCGGCGGTGTGATTGAGGCGGTGGCGACGTTTGTCGCGTATGAGTTTGAGATGCTGCAAATGTTGGGCGTATGGCAGCAGGGCGATTTTTCGAGCGTGCTGCTGGGGCGGTACGAGCTGCTTTGGATTACGGGCGGTTTGGCGGTGTTTGCCTATCTGATTGCCGACCGGCTGACGATTTTGGGGCTGGGCGAGACGGTCAGCGTGAATTTGGGTTTGAACCGGACGGCGGTGTTGTGGTCGGGGCTGATTATTGTGGCTTTGATTACGTCGCTGGTTATCGTTACGGTCGGCAATATCCCGTTTATCGGGCTGGTCGTGCCGAACATCATCAGCCGCCTGATAGGCGACAAACTGCGCCAAAGCCTGCCTGCGGTGGCTTTGTTGGGTGCGTCTATGGTGCTGCTGTGCGATATTTTGGGACGCGTGATTGTGTTTCCGTTTGAAATTCCGGTCTCTACGGTTTTTGGTGTGTTGGGTACGGCGTTGTTTTTGTGGCTTTTATTAAGGAAACCTGCTCATGCCGTCTGAAAAAAATATCGGTTTTATGGCAGGAAGCAGCCGTCCGTTGTGGGTTGCCTTTGCGCTGTTGCTGGTTTCCTGCGTCCTGTTTATGACGCTCAACGTCAAAGGCGATTGGGACTTTGTACTGCACCTACGTCTGACCAAACTTGCCGCACTGCTGATGGTCGCCTATGCGGTCGGCGTTTCCACCCAGCTTTTTCAAACGCTGACCAACAATCCGATTCTGACCCCTTCGATTTTGGGCTTTGACGCGCTGTATGTGTTTTTGCAGACGCTTTTGGTGTTCGCACTCGGCGGCACGGGCTATGCTTCCCTGCCGTTGACGGGCAAATTCGGCTTTGAATTGGTCGTTATGATGGGCGGCTCGCTGCTGCTGTTTTACACGCTCATCCGTCAGGGCGGACGCGATTTGCCGCGTATGATTTTAATCGGCGTGATTTTCGGGATTTTGTTCCGCAGCCTGTCGTCGCTGCTTTCGCGCATGATCGATCCTGAAGAATTTACCGCGGCGCAGGCGAATATGTTTGCCGGATTCAATACCGTCCACAGCGAGCTTTTGGGCATAGGCGCGCTGATCCTGCTCGTCAGCGCGGCGGTCGTTTGGCGTGAACGCTACCGCTTGGACGTACACCTTTTGGGGCGCGACCAAGCCGTCAATTTGGGCATCAGCTACACGCGCAACACCTTATGGATACTGCTTTGGATTGCCGCGCTGGTGGCGACGGCGACCGCCGTGGTCGGTCCGGTGAGCTTTTTCGGGCTTCTCGCCGCCTCGCTTGCCAACCACTTTTCCCCGTCCGTGCGCCATTCCGTCCGCCTGCCGATGACTTTTTGTGTCGGCGGCATCCTCTTGGTCGGCGGACAGACCATATTCGAACACTTCTTGGGCATGAAGGCGGTATTAAGCGTGGTGGTCGAATTTGCGGGCGGACTCGTTTTCCTCTATCTCGTTTTAAAACACAAAAAATGACGGATGCCGTCTGAACGGCAGCCCGCCTCCGAAAGGACAAACCATATGACGAAAGAACGTTTACCCGAATTTTTCGACCGCGCCCCGACGCTGACCGTACAAGACCCGCTTGCCGCCTTTCTCGGCGCGGCCGAAAACGGCATCCTCACTTACCGCTACGCCGATGCCGTGCGCCTGTGCGGACATTCCTGCCCGACCGTCGCGGGCGCGTACCTGATGGTTATCAAAGGTCTGAAAGCCCTTTACGGCGAAGAGCTGCCCGAACGCGGCGGCATCGAAGCCGCCATGCAGGGAACGCGCGACGAAGGCACGGTCGGCGTAACCGCGTCCGTCGTCCAACTCCTCACCGGCGCAGCCCCCGAAACCGGCTTCGGAGGCATCGGAATGCAGGGACGCTTTGCCCGCCGCAACCTCTTATCCTTTGGTGCGGGCGAAATCAACGGCACACTGACCCTGCGCCGCAAAGACAACGGCAAAACCGTCGCCGTCGGCCTCAACGCCGCCCTGCAACCCTTTGCACCCGAAATGCGCGAACTTATGCCCAAAGCCGTCAGCGGCAGCGCAAGCCCCGACGAACTCAAACAATTCGGCGAACTTTGGCAAGAACGCGTCCGCGCCTTCCTGATTGACCAAGCCGACAACCCCGAATTTGTTACCGTCAGCGAAATCTAACCACACAGGAATAAAATTCAGACGGCCTCATCATTTAAAGACCGTCTGAAAACCCAATTTCCCATATTCGAATCCGCCTATGATTACCATCCGCAACGTCAGCTTCCACATCGGCACCCGCCCCATTCTGGACAACATCAGCCTCGACATTCCCGAAGGCGGCATTACCGCGCTGATCGGCCCGAACGGCGCAGGCAAGTCCACCCTCCTCTCCTTTATGGCGCGGCTTCAGCCTCTGGTACACGGCAACATCAGCTACGCAGGCAAAGACATCAAAACCACCCCCACCGCCGAACTCGCCCGCACGCTCTCCATCCTCACCCAAGAAAACAGCATCATGAGCCGCATTACCGTGCGCGACCTGCTCATGTTCGGCCGCTATCCCTACCACCAAGGCAGGCCGTCTGAAACGGATAAAACCATTGTCGAAGAAGCACTCGCCGAGTTCCACCTGCAAGACTTCGCCGACCGCTACCTGACCGAGCTTTCCGGCGGCCAACGCCAACGCGCCATGATTGCCATGGTATTCTGCCAGCGCACCGACTACGTTTTGCTGGACGAACCGCTGAACAACCTCGATATGTATCATGCCCGCTGCCTCATGCAAATCCTGCGCCGGCTGACCGATGAACACAAACGCACTACCGTCGTCGTATTGCACGACATCAACCAGGCCGCCGCCTACGCCGACCACGTCGTCGCTATGAAAAACGGCAAAGTCGCCCTGACCGGCACGCCCGAAGAAGTGTTCACCGTACACAACATCAAAGAACTGTTCGACATGGACGTGGACGTACTCGACTACGAAGGCAAAAAACTCATCGTCCACCACATCTGAAGCTCAAAAAGGAAATGCCGTCTGAAAAGGGGCTAACTTTCCCAGTCGATGCCGCATATGCCGCCGTCGGCGAACAGTTTGACGGCCAGTATTTCGTCGCTTTTTTCTCGGTCTATCATGTAGTCCATCACAATCGAGTCGCAGTCTGGCAGTTCCTCCGTCCATAAAGAGATGCTCTCCAAACGCATGGCGCGGGCAAATTCTTCGGGGTTGTCGGGGTAGTCCGCATCTTCTATTTCAGTGATGTGGAAATTCAAATATTCGCCGTCTTCGGTTAAATATTCGGCAATGGCGGCTCGGGCCATTTTGTCCGCTTCTTCCAAACGCGCTAAAAACGCGGCGAATGCGTCTAATTTTTCGGCAGTCAGTTCATCGTCGCCGCCAGTCCATAAACAGACTTCGACGGTATCGCCGTTGACAGGCAGCTCGCGTTCCCAGCAAACGTCCGGTCCGTTTTCCGGGCTTCCTGCCGATAAGGTTTCAAAATAAGGATGTGAAACAGGCATAATTGGTTTTCCTTGAATTATTGGCGGGGCAGTGTTTTCCTGCCGTCTGAAAAGGGGTATTCCGCCTTTCAGACGGCACTTCCATTCCAAACGCTCAAACCGCCGCGTCCGAACGTTCGCCCGTGCGGATACGGATTGCCTCCTCGACCGGCAGCACAAAAATCTTGCCGTCGCCGATTTTGCCCGAACGCGCCACCTCGACAATCACGTCAATCGCGCGTTCCACAGCGTCATCCGCCAACACCAGCTCGATTTTGACCTTGGGCAGGAAATCGACGGCGTATTCCGCACCGCGATAGATTTCCGTATGCCCCTTCTGCCTGCCGAACCCTTTGACCTCGCTGATGGTCATGCCCGTGATGCCGATTTCCGTCAACGCCTCGCGCACGTCGTCCAGCTTGAACGGTTTGACAATCGCCTCGATTTTTTTCATGATTGTTCCTTTAGGATTCCATATTTGCATCTACGGAAATTCTTGAGTCGACATCCTGCGGGGATTACTGTCCGATAAAACAATGTGTTTGACATGCAAAACATACATATCAATGCTTCGTTGCTAAAATTGTTCGATTATGAACATTACAAAAGAAACAGCAGCCAAAAAGACGAAAATCCATGTCCAATACCGGTTGCGCAGAAAAAACAAGCTTGAGTTGTCTCTCACGCCGATTATTTCTCCTGTTTCATTGTCAGTATAGGTTTTTACTTTATCGGAAATAAACCACTTACTAAAGAAGTAGTTGCAAAGTGCAGCAATACAAAGGCTTAACATAAAAACGAAATTTGAGGAAATTGCATCTTTCAACCAATCTCCCAAGGCAAAACCACAGATAACTCCGATAATCAGAGACAAAACAACCAAAAGCCCCTTCCCACTCCAAACAATAAACATTGCATAACTCCTTCTTAGCTTGTCCAAACAATTTCAAAAGCGGACGTGATTTTACTATATTCCAGAATATAAATCACATTTCTCAGAACGCGACTGACATGACAAAGGTTTTTACATTGATTGTATTTGTAAAATTGTAAACATTTTTTCGCTTACACGCGCTAACGAAACCGTCCTTTTCGCGTATAATGACATTTTTCCAACCGCATTTGAGAGCCGAATCCATGTCTGTCGTTTTGCCCTTGCGCGGCGTTACCGCCCTTTCCGATTTCCGTGTCGAAAAACTCTTGCAAAAAGCCGCTGCACTCGGCCTGCCCGAAGTCAAATTAAGCAGCGAATTTTGGTATTTCGTCGGCAGCGGAAACACACTTGATGCCGCGACTGTCGAAAAACTGCAAGCCTTGTTGGCAGCGCAAAGCGTTGAACAAACGCCCGAAGCGCGCGAGGGCTTGCATTTGTTTTTGGTAACGCCCCGTTTGGGTACGATTTCGCCGTGGGCTTCCAAGGCAACCAATATCGCGGAAAACTGCGGTTTGGCAGGCATAGAGCGCATCGAGCGCGGCATGGCGGTGTGGCTGGAAGGTGCGCTTACCGATGAACAGAAACAGCAATGGGCAGCGTTGCTGCACGACCGCATGACAGAATCCGTGCTGCCCGATTTTCAGACGGCATCCAAATTATTCCACCATCTCGAATCCGAAACCTTCTCCAGCGTCGATGTTTTGGGCGGCGGTAAAGAGGCTTTGGTCAAAGCCAATACCGAAACGGGTTTGGCACTCTCCGCCGACGAAATCGATTATCTGGTTGAAAACTATCAGGCTTTGCAGCGCAATCCGTCCGATGTGGAGCTGATGATGTTCGCACAGGCAAACAGCGAACACTGCCGCCACAAAATCTTCAACGCCGATTTCATCCTCAACGGCGAAAAGCAGCCGAAATCCCTTTTCGGCATGATACGCGACACGCACAATGCACATCCCGAAGGCACGGTCGTTGCCTATAAAGACAATTCGTCCGTGATCGAAGGCGCGAAAATCGAGCGTTTCTATCCGAATGCGGCGGAAAACCAAGGCTACCGTTTCCACGAAGAAGACACGCACATCATCATGAAAGTGGAAACGCACAACCACCCGACCGCCATCGCGCCGTTTGCGGGCGCGGCAACAGGCGCGGGCGGCGAAATCCGCGACGAAGGCGCAACGGGCAAAGGTTCGCGTCCGAAAGCAGGCTTGACCGGCTTTACCGTGTCCAACCTCAACATCCCCGACCTCAAACAGCCGTGGGAACAAGATTACGGCAAGCCGGAACACATTTCCTCGCCGCTGGACATCATGATTGAAGGTCCCATCGGCGGCGCGGCGTTCAACAACGAATTCGGCCGCCCCAACCTCTTGGGCTACTTCCGTACCTTTGAAGAAAAATTTGACGGTCAGGTTCGCGGCTATCACAAACCGATTATGATTGCCGGCGGCTTGGGCAGCATTCAGGCGCAGCAGACGCATAAAGACGAAATCCCCGAAGGCGCGTTGCTGATTCAACTGGGCGGTCCGGGTATGCTTATCGGCTTGGGCGGCGGCGCGGCTTCTTCGATGGATACCGGCACGAACGACGCGTCTTTGGACTTCAACTCCGTACAACGCGGCAACCCTGAAATCGAACGCCGCGCGCAAGAAGTCATCGACCGCTGCTGGCAGCTTGGCGACAAAAACCCGATTATCTCCATCCACGACGTCGGCGCAGGCGGTTTGTCCAACGCCTTCCCCGAACTGGTCAACGATGCCGGACGCGGCGCGGTATTCAAGCTGCGCGAAGTGCCGTTGGAAGAACACGGTTTAACGCCTTTGCAAATCTGGTGCAACGAATCGCAAGAGCGTTATGTCTTGTCGATTTTGGAAAAAGATTTGGACACCTTCCGCACCATCTGCGAACGCGAACGCTGCCCGTTTGCCGTGGTCGGCACGGCGACCGACGACGGTCATTTGAAAGTGCGCGACGACTTGTTCTCTAACAATCCCGTCGACTTGCCGCTGAACGTCTTGCTCGGCAAACCGCCCAAAACCACGCGTACCGACAAAACGGTTACGCCGTCCAAAAAACCGTTTCACGCGGGCGATATCGACATCACCGAAGCCGCCTACCGCGTTTTGCGCCTACCTACCGTAGCCGCCAAAAACTTCCTGATTACCATCGGCGACCGCAGCGTCGGCGGCATGACCCACAGCGACCAAATGGTCGGCAAATACCAAACCCCCGTAGCCGACTGCGCCGTGACCATGATGGGCTTCAACACCTATCGCGGCGAAGCGATGTCTATGGGCGAAAAACCGACCGTCGCCCTGTTTGACGCGCCCGCCTCGGGCAGAATGTGCGTCGGCGAAGCCATCACCAACATCGCGGCGGTCAACATCGGCGACATCGGCAACATCAAACTTTCCGCCAACTGGATGGCGGCGTGCGGCAACGAGGGCGAAGACGAAAAACTCTACCGCACCGTCGAAGCTGTCTCCCAAGCCTGTCAGGCATTGGATTTGAGCATCCCTGTAGGCAAAGACAGCCTGTCGATGAAAACCGTGTGGCAGGACGGCGAAGAGAAAAAATCCGTTGTTTCGCCGTTGAGCCTGATTATCTCCGCGTTCGCGCCTGTCAAAGACGTACGCAAAACCGTTACGCCCGAATTGAAAAACGTCGAAGACAGCGTATTGCTGTTTGTCGATTTGGGCTTCGGCAAAGCGCGTATGGGCGGCTCGGCGTTCGGTCAGGTGTACAATAATATGAGCGGCGACGCGCCCGATTTGGACGATACAGGTCGTCTGAAAGCGTTTTACAACGTGATTCAGCAACTTGTCGCCGAAGACAAACTTTTGGCATACCACGACCGCAGCGACGGCGGCTTGTTTGCCACGCTGGCGGAGATGGCGTTTGCGGCACGGTGCGGGTTGAATGTGGATTTGACTTCACTGGTTGCCAGTCAAGCCGATGTCAACGAAGCCAGCATACGCGCATTGTTCAATGAAGAGCTGGGCGCAGTAATCCAAATCGCCAAACAAGATGTTGCGGCAGTAGATGCCTTGTTTAAAGCGGCTGCGCTGCCCTTGCATACCGTTGCCACCATCGGTTCTGACGAAAAAATCGTTATCCGCAATCAGGCAGGCATCGTGTTGGAACAAACCCGCGCCGACCTGCAACGCGCATGGCAGGAAACCAGCCACGCCATCCAACGCCTGCGCGACAACCCTGCCTGCGCAGACAGCGAGTTTGCCCTGATTGGCGACAACGACCGCAGCGCATTGTTTGCCGACGTGAAGTTTGATGTAAACGAAGACATCGCCGCGCCCTTCGTCAACAGCGGCGCGAAACCCAAAATCGCCATCCTGCGCGAACAGGGCGTGAACGGGCAAATCGAAATGGCCGCCGCCTTCACCCGCGCCGGATTCGATGCTTACGACGTGCATATGTCCGACCTGATGGCAGGCCGCGTCCACCTTGCCGACTTCAAAATGCTGGCGGCGTGCGGCGGCTTCAGCTACGGCGACGTACTCGGTGCAGGCGAAGGCTGGGCGAAATCGATTCTGTTCCACCCTGCTCTGCGCGACCAGTTCGCCGCCTTCTTCGCCGACCCGAACACGCTGACACTGGGCGTATGCAACGGCTGCCAAATGGTCAGCAACCTCGCCGAAATCATCCCCGGCACGGCTGGCTGGCCGAAGTTCAAACGCAACTTGAGCGAACAGTTTGAAGCGCGCCTGAGCATGGTTCATGTTCCGAAATCCGCGTCGCTGATTCTGAATGAAATGCAGGGCTCCAGCCTGCCTGTCGTGGTCAGCCACGGCGAAGGCCGCGCCGACTTCGCACTTCACGGCGGCAATATTTCTGCCGATTTGGGCATTGCGCTGCAATATGTGGACGGTCAAAACCAAGTTACCCAAACTTACCCGCTCAACCCTAACGGCTCGCCGCAAGGCATCGCCGGTGTGACCAACGCCGACGGTCGCGTTACCATCATGATGCCCCACCCCGAACGCGTGTACCGTGCCGCACAAATGAGCTGGAAACCGGAAGGCTGGACGGAACTCTCCGGCTGGTACCGCCTCTTCGCCGGTGCAAGAAAAGCTTTGGGCTAACCGCCCTACTCAAACCAATGCCGTCTGAAGAATATTTCAGACGGCATTCCGGCATACCATCCTTTAAACGGCATCCGTCCACCGAGGAACACTCATGAAAATCACACCCGTCAAAGCCCTGACCGACAACTACATTTGGATGATACAGGAAGGCAACCATGCCGTCTGCGTCGATCCCTCCGACCCCACGCCCGTCTTGGAATTCCTCGTCCGCAACCGACTCATGCTCGCCCAAACCTGGGTAACGCACCCCCATCCCGACCACGAAGGCGGTGCGGCGGCACTCTGGCGCGGCTACATGGAATCGCCCGTTTACGGTGAAACCGACATCGAAGCCGCCACCCACACCGTAACCGCAGGCACGCAATTCACCTTCGGCGACGGGCAGGTTACCGTTTGGGCAACACCCGGCCACACAGACCACCACACCAGCTACCTTCTCGAAACTTCAGACGGCATACACGTCTTTTGCGGCGACACCCTTTTTTCCGCCGGCTGCGGGCGCGTGTTCACCGGCACAATCGAACAGCTTTACGACAGCTTCCAACGCTTCAACCGCCTGCCTGAAAACACCCTGTTCTATCCGGCGCACGAATACACCGCCGCCAACCTGCGTTTCGCCGCCCATATCGAGCCGGACAACGCCGACATTCAGACGGCACTGAAAGCGGCAGAACACACGCCCACCCTGCCCGTTACCCTCGCGCACGAACGCCGCGTCAATCCGTTCTTACGGACAGAAATCCCCGCCGTCCGCCAACGTGCCGAAACCCTGACGGGTCAAACCTTAAACAACGGTTTGGCGGTCTTCGCCGCCCTGCGCGAACTGAAAAACGCCTACCGCTGACCCGCCCTCTGAAAAATGCCGTCTGAAACCCGCGTTTCAGACGGCATTTGCGTTAAAAATAGTAAACCGTTCCAAAAGGGAGTAGAATAGTGCCGTTTCCAACCCTGCGCCTGTACCGTCAGGCTTTTATTATGGACCTTCCCAGTTCGTTTTTACTGAACGCCCCTTCCGATTCCAAACGACAATAACCATCCCGCCGGAATGCCTCCCCGCACACGGCGGGCGGAGCATTTATGAGCATCGAACACACTCCTCCGACACACGACGGCGAAACCGGTCAAAACCATACCGAACGCCCTTCCGCCGATTTCGACCGTGTCCACTCCCTCTGCGAAATCCTCGAACCTGCTTTTGAACAAATCGAAAACGGCACACCGCTCGAAGACACGCCGCTGCGCGACAAACTGACCGAGCTGACCGTCCTCTTGAGCGAGCTGCACCCTGCCGACGTGGCGGCGGTATTGGAATCGCTGCCGCCGCGCGAACGCAATATCGTCTGGATTTTGGTCAAACCCGAAGACGACGGCGAAGTGCTGCTGGAAGTGTCCGATGCAGTCCGCGAAACGCTGATCGAGTCGATGGACAAGGACGAATTGTTGGCGGCAGTCGATGATTTGGACGCGGACGAATTGGCGGAACTGGCAGACGATTTGCCGCACCAAGTGGTTTATGAAGCCTTGCAGACGCGCGATGAGGAAGAGCGCGCCCAAGTCAAGGCGGCAATGTCCTACGAAGACAACCAAGTCGGCGCGATTATGGACTTCGAGTTGGTCAGCATCCGCGCCGATGTCGCCTGTGAAGTGGTGCTGCGCTATCTGCGCCGCTTCGACAGCCTGCCCGACCATACCGACAAGATTTTTGTCGTCGATGAAAACGACGTGCTGCAAGGCGTGCTGCCCATCCGCAAACTTTTGGTCGCCGATCCCGAAGACTTGGTGGAAAACGTGATGGCGAAAGATGTCGTGCGTTTCCGCGCCGAAGACGATGTGGAAGAAGCGGCGCAGGCGTTTGAACGCTACGACTTGGTTACCGCGCCCGTCGTCGATGAAAACAAAAAGCTCATCGGCAGGATTACCGTTGACGAGATGGTGGACGTGATCCGCGAAGAATCGGAAGCGGATATGCTGAATATGGCAGGTTTGCAGGAAGAAGAAGATTTGTTCGCCCCCGTGTGGGATTCGGTGAAAAACCGCTGGATGTGGCTTGCCGTCAACCTCTGCACCGCCTTCCTCGCCAGCCGCGTCATCGGCGCATTTGAAGGCAGTATCGAAAAAATCGTCGCACTCGCCGCGCTGATGCCCATCGTCGCCGGTATCGGCGGCAACTCGGGCAACCAGACGATTACCATGATTGTCCGCGCGATGGCGATGGGGCAGCTGACGGATATGCAGGCGGGGCGTTTGCTGAAAAAAGAAGTCGGCGTCGCCCTGGTCAACGGCATTATCTGGGGGACGGTGATGGGGGCGGTTTCGTGGCTGCTTTACGGCAGCCTCGGCATCGGGCTGGTTATGATTGCCGCGATGACGCTCAACCTGCTGCTGGCGGCAACGGTCGGCGTGCTGATTCCCGTCATTATGGATAAGTTCGGACGCGATCCCGCACTAGGCAGCTCGGTGCTGATTACGGCGGTAACGGATTCCGGCGGCTTCCTAATTTTCTTGGGGCTCGCCACCCTGTTCCTGCTTTAAATGCCGTCTGAAACACATGAAAATGCCGTCTGAAACACCCTGTGGGGATTTTCAGACGGCATTTGACTATTTATCTTTGTTGTTAAACAAGATTATTGGACGGTATGTCGGGACTACTCTCGGGCAACGCCGACCACATCCGCACCAAACAGCGCATTGACATCGGTTTCGTCAAACACATATTTGCTGTGGCAAAAATCGCAATCGACTTCGATGCTGCCTTGTTCCGCCACCACGCCGCCGACTTCTTCCCCGCCCAGCATCAACAGCATATCGCTGACCTTGCCCCGAGAACAGGTACATGAAAATTCAAACGTTTCCGGCTCGAACACGCGCGGCGGCGTTTCGTGGAACAGGCGGTACAAAACATGTTGCGCATCCAATTCTGCCAGCTCCTCCGCCGTCAGCGTGCGTGCCAGCGTACTGACGTGTTCCCACGCTTCTTCCGCCAGCTCTTCTTCAGGCAGACGCTGCACCAGCAGACCGCCCGCCGCTTCGTCGCTTGCAGACAGGACGATGTGCGTATCGATTTGTTCGGAACGCTTCATATAGTTCACCAACATTTGCGCGATGCTGTCGCCTTCTAAAGGCACTACGCCCTGCCAGGGTTCGCCGTCTTTGGGCTGCAGCGTCAGCACGAATACGCCGCCCTCGCCCAAAAGGTCGCCGAGGCTTTCGTCATCGGCTATTTCTGCGGTTTCGTCCCAACGCGCGGTTGCACGGACGGTACGGTCGGAAGTCGCTTCCGCAACCAGCATTTTCAGCCGCCCCTGCCCCTGAACCTGCACAATCAGCGTGCCTTCGTTTTTTAAGTTGCCCGACAGCAACACACCCGCCGCCAACAGCTCGCCCAAGGCGCGGCGGATGGCGGCGGGATAGTTTTTCTGTTTTACAATGTGCTGCCACACGTTTTCCAGACGGACGTGCAGCCCGCGCACGGGCATATCGTCGAAGATAAAGCGGGTACGCACATCGGCGCGGTTGATGGAGGTTTGATTCATTATTCTCTCTGATTGATTGTTCGGATGGCGGATATATGGTTGCGGTCGGCGCGAAAACAAGGCGGATGGCGGGTGCGTTTCCCAAGTTCTCAATAAATTATATAAAAATCAAAATATTAACCCAATCTAACAAGCCGTTTTTTGCCAAACAGCCGTTTTTTTATATACAATCAACAAGATATTTTCGACTGATACAGCATAACATCGCACGGCGGCACGATGCCTCCTGCGCGGAAACACCGATATGGATTCTTTTTTCAAACCGGCAGTTTGGACGGTTTTATGGCTGATGTTTGCCGTCCGCCCCGCCCTTGCCGACGAGTTGACCAACCTGCTCAGCAGCCGCGAGCAGATTCTCAGACAGTTTGCCGAAAACGAACAGCCCGTTTTACCCGTCAACCAAGCCCCCGTCCGAAGGTCGGGCAATGCCGACGAACTCATCGGCAATGCGATGGGGCTCTTGGGCATCGCCTACCGCTACGGCGGCACATCGGTTTCTACCGGTTTCGACTGCAGCGGCTTTATGCAGCACATCTTCAAACGCGCTATGGGCATCAGCCTGCCGCGCACGGCGGCAGAACAGGCGCGGATGGGCGCACCCGTTTCCCGAAGCGAATTGCAGCCCGGGGATATGGTGTTTTTCCGCACGCTCGGCGGCAGCCGCATTTCCCATGTCGGGCTCTACATCGGCAACGACCGCTTCATCCACGCGCCGCGCACGGGGAAAAATATCGAAATCACCAGCCTGAGCCACAAATATTGGAGCGGCAAATATGCGTTCGCCCGCCGCGTCAAGAAAAACGACCCGTCCCGCTTTCTGAACTGATTTCCCAAGGAATACGCAATGAGTATGCCCGAAATGCCCAAATGGTACGGCGATGACGGACAAATCGTGTCCTGTACCGAAAAGGTCAAAGTGATGACTGAAAACATGACCGAACTGTATCAGACGGCACAAGACGCGTTTGAAGACGCGCTGCTGATGGGTTGCGGCGAACGTCAGTTGCGCGATTACCTGCTCGCGCTGATTGAAGGTTTGGAAAATCCCTACCGCAAAGTCTGAACACGCCCCGGTTGCTGCGGCACGGTTTATCCGTGCCGTTTTTGCGTTTGTACGCGGGCTTCGGCTTTTCAGACGGTATGAATAACGTTATGATTAAACAGTTAACAAAATTTATCACAACGCCATCAAAAGACAGACACACAACATGAACATCATCCGCGCACTCCTCATCATCCTCGGCTGCCTCGCCGCCGGCGAAACCGCCGTTTTCCTAGCAGGCATCAAACTACCCGGCAGCATCGTCGGCATGGGTGTGCTGTTTGCGCTTTTGCAGGCGGGTTGGATTAAAACATCTTGGCTGCAACAGCTTACCGACGCGCTGATGGCAAACCTGACGCTGTTTCTCGTGCCGCCCTGCGTGGCGGTCATCAGCTATTTGGATTTGATTGCCGACGATTGGTTTTCGATACTGGTTTCCGCCTCCGCCAGCACTTTGTGCGTACTGCTGGTTACGGGCAAGGTTCACCGCTGGATACGGAGCATTATCTGATGAACGAAATCCTCAGGCAGCCCAGCATCCTGCTTTTCCTCACGCTTGCCGTGTACGCGCTTGCGATTATCGTGCGCACGCGCACGGGCAATATCTTCTGCAACCCCGTACTCGTCAGCACTATCGTGCTGATTGCCTACCTGAAAATCCTCAACATTGATTACGCGGTGTACCACAACGCCGCGCAGTTTATCGATTTCTGGCTCAAGCCCGCCGTCGTCGTGCTTGCCGTGCCGCTCTACCAAAACCGCCGTAAAATCTTCAACCAGTGGCTGCCCGTCATCGTTTCGCAGCTTGCGGGCAGCGTTACGGGCATCGTTACGGGAATGTATTTTGCCAAATGGCTGGGCGCGGAACGCGAAGTCGTCCTCTCGCTCGCGTCCAAATCCGTGACCAACCCCATCGCCATCGAAATTACCCGCTCCATCGGCGGCATTCCCGCCATTACCGCCGCCACCGTCATCATCGCCGGCCTGGTCGGACAGATTGCCGGTTACAAAATGCTGAAGAACACGGTCGTCATGCCCTCGTCCGTGGGTATGTCGCTCGGCACGGCCTCGCACGCGATGGGCATTGCCGCCTCGCTCGAACGCAGCCGCCGCATGGCGGCATACGCAGGGCTGGGGCTGACGTTCAACGGCGTGCTGACCGCGCTGATTGCGCCGCTGCTCATCCCCGTTTTGGGGTTCTGAACCCGTTTCAGACGGCATTTCAGCCCATGCCGTCTGAACGCCGACACACTCGCAAGGAGAACCGTTATGGCTGTCAACCTGACCGAAAAAACCGCCGAACAACTGCCCGACATCGACGGCATTGCCCTCTACACCGCCCAAGCAGGCGTGAAGAAGCCCGACCATACCGACCTGACACTGATTGCCGTAGCCGCCGGCAGCACCGTCGGTGCAGTCTTCACGACCAACCGTTTCTGTGCCGCGCCCGTCCACATCGCCAAATCGCACCTTTTCGACGAAGACGGCGTGCGCGCCCTCGTCATCAACACGGGCAACGCCAACGCGGGTACGGGCGCACAGGGCAGAATCGATGCTTTGGCAGTGTGTGCCGCCGCCGCCCGGCAAATCGGCTGCAAACCGAACCAGGTACTGCCCTTCTCCACCGGCGTGATTCTCGAACCGCTGCCCGCAGACAAAATCATCGCCGCCCTGCCCAAAATGCAGCCTGCCTTCTGGAACGAAGCGGCACGCGCCATCATGACCACCGACACCGTGCCCAAAGCCGCCTCGCGCGAAGGCAAGGTCGGCGACAAACACACCGTCCGCGCCACGGGCATCGCCAAAGGCTCGGGCATGATTCATCCCAATATGGCGACCATGCTCGGTTTCATCGCCACCGATGCCAAAGTTTCCCAACCCGTCCTCCAATTGATGACGCAGGAAATCGCCGACGAAACCTTCAACACCATCACCGTTGACGGCGACACCAGCACCAACGACAGCTTCGTCATCATCGCCACCGGCAAAAACAGCCAAAGCGAAATCGACAACATCGCCGACCCGCGTTACGCCCAACTCAAAGGATTGTTGTGCAGCCTCGCGCTCGAACTCGCCCAAGCCATCGTCCGCGACGGCGAGGGCGCGACCAAGTTCATCACCGTCCGCGTCGAAAACGCCAAAACCCGCGACGAAGCCCGCCAAGTTGCCTACGCCGTGGCACGTTCGCCGCTGGTCAAAACCGCCTTTTTCGCGTCCGACCCCAACCTCGGCAGGCTGCTCGCCGCCATCGGTTATGCAGACGTTGCCGACCTAGACACCGATCTGGTGGAAATGTATCTCGACGATATTTTGGTTGCCGAACACGGCGGACGCGCCGCAAGCTACACCGAAGCACAAGGGCAGGCGGTGATGTCGAAGGACGAAATTACCGTCCGTATCAAGCTGCATCGCGGACAAGCCGCCGCCACCGTCTATACCTGCGACCTGTCGCACGGATACGTTTCCATCAACGCCGACTACCGTTCCTGACCCGACACGGCTTCAGACGGCATACATAAAATGCCGTCTGAACCGCTGGACGACATACCATGACCTCCACATTCCCCCGCCGCCTCGCCCACAAAATCCGCCAAACCCGCCGCCTGTCGCGCAAAAGCATCGCCTTTTTGTTCCTTCTGGCAGGTTCGGCACTCGTCGCCCTGACCGCGCTGTTTTTTGCCCATCTTGCCGATTTTGCGCTGGAACTGAACGCCAAACTGGTTCAACAATACCCGTGGTTCGCGTGGGTCGCGCTTCCTTTGGGTTTGCCGCTTATTGCGTGGCTCACACGCAAATTCGCCCCCTTCACCGCCGGCAGCGGCATCCCGCAGGTCATCGCCTCACTGTCGCTGCCCTACGGCGCACAAAAAACGCGCCTGCTCCGCCTCGGGCAGACGCTGCTGAAGATTCCGCTGACCTTTTTGGGTATGCTGTTCGGCGCGTCCATCGGGCGCGAAGGCCCGTCCGTGCAGGTCGGCGCGGCAGTGATGGGCGCGTGGGGCGCATGGTGCAAAAAACACGGTTTGGCGTTTAAGGGTATGCAGGAAAACGATTTGATGGCGGCGGGCGCGGCGGGCGGTTTGGCAGCCGCGTTCAACGCGCCGCTGGCGGGCGTGATTTTCGCTATTGAGGAACTCGGGCGCGGCATTATGCTGCGCTGGGAGCGGCAGATTCTTTTGGGCGTGCTCGCCTCCGGTTTCATACAGGTTGCCATTCAGGGCAACAACCCGTATTTTTCGGGTTTCAACGGCGGCGTGTTGGAAAATATTTTGATGTGGGTCGTGGCGGCGGGGCTGGTTTGCGGCGCGGCGGGCGGCCTGTTCGGACGGCTGCTCTATCAGGGTGCGGCGGCATTTGCACCACGCAAGATACGCGGCTTTATCCGCAACCGTCCGCTGCTGCTGGCGGCACTGATGGGGCTGCTGCTCGCCCTGCTCGGCACGTTCTACCAAGGCAAAACCTACGGCACCGGCTACCACGAAGCCGCCCAAGCCCTGCACGGCATCTACGAAGCCCCCGTCGGGCTGGCGGCGGCAAAATGGATCGCCACCGTATTCAGCTATTGGGCGGGCATACCGGGCGGCATCTTCACCCCCTCGCTGACCATAGGCGCAGTTTTGGGCAAGCATATCGCCGCCATCGCCGACATATCGCAGGGTGCAAACATCATCGTCCTCATCTGCATGGCGGCATTTTTAGCGGGCGCGACACAATCGCCGATTACTTCCGCCGTCGTCGTCATGGAAATGACGGGCGGACAAAGCCTGCTGTTTTGGATGCTGATTGCCTGCATTTTCGCCTCTCAGGTATCGCGCCAGTTTTCGCCGCGTCCGTTCTACCACGCATCGGGAATGCGCTTCCGCCAGCGCGTGCTTCAGGAAACCGCCGCCCAAACCGGCAATGCGCCCGCAAGACCGCAAGCCGCAAACAGCAAAGCGGGAATGCCGTCTGAAAATTAAAACGCCCCCCGATCAAACGTCGGCAGCCGCCCCTTCACACAGCCGGGACGGGGCGCAGGGCAAACCGCCTTGATTCGGATACCGTTCCGCCGCCGCTTGAAACTTCAGCAACAATGCCGTCTGAACGACAGAATGCGGTTTTCAGACGGCATTTCCCCATCCAGATATTGCCCGAACCCAACCAAAGCGTTTGCTATAATTCTATTTTTTACCGCACACGCACCAATCATGTTTCCCGATTTCTCCCAAACCCTCTCCAAAGACCGCCATTTCCTGCAATCCGCCTTCAAAAATCCCAACAAATACGGCGGCTTGTCCAAAGTCGAAGAAAAATACCGAAAATCGCATGAAATCTTTTTGAAGCGTTTGACCGCCTTGCCCAAACCCGAATTCGACAACACCCTGCCCGTTCACGAGAAGCTCGAAGAAATCAAAAAAGCCATTGCCGAGAATCAGGTAACGATTATTTGTGGCGAAACCGGTTCGGGTAAAACCACGCAGTTGCCCAAGATTTGTTTGGAACTCGGGCGCGGGGCGGCGGGGCTAATCGGGCATACCCAGCCGCGCCGTTTGGCCGCGCGTTCCGTGGCGGAGCGGATTGCCGAAGAGCTGAAATCCGAAATTGGCAGCGCGGTAGGCTATAAAGTACGCTTTACCGACCACACCTCGCGCGATGCCTGCGTCAAGCTGATGACCGACGGCATCCTGCTGGCGGAAACCCAGACCGACCGTTATCTCGCCGCCTACGACACGATTATCATCGACGAAGCACACGAACGCAGCCTGAACATTGACTTTCTGCTAGGCTACCTGAAACAGCTTCTGCCGCGCCGCCCCGACTTGAAAGTCATCATCACCTCGGCAACCATAGACGCAGAACGCTTCTCCCAACACTTCAACGGCGCGCCTGTTTTAGAAGTAAGCGGGCGTACCTATCCTGTTGAAATCCTCTACCGACCGCTGACCAGCAAAGACGAAGACGATGCAGAAGTCGAGCTGACCGACGCGATTGTCGATGCAGCCGACGAATTGGCGTGCTACGGCGAAGGCGATATCTTGGTATTCCTGCCGGGCGAGCGCGAAATCCGCGAAGCCGCCGAAGCCCTGCGCAAATCTACACTGCGCCGCAACGACGAAATCCTGCCCCTGTTCGCACGCCTGTCGCACGCCGAGCAGCACAAAATCTTCCACCCCTCAGGCGCAAAACGCCGCATCGTGCTGGCAACCAACGTCGCCGAAACCTCGCTTACCGTGCCGGGCATCAAATACGTCATCGACACCGGCCTCGCGCGCGTCAAACGCTATTCCGCACGGGCAAAGGTGGAGCAGCTTCATGTCGAAAAAATCTCTCAAGCCGCCGCCCGCCAACGCTCCGGCCGCTGCGGACGCGTCTCCGCAGGCGTGTGTATCCGACTGTTTTCAGAAGAAGATTTCAACAACCGCCCCGAATTTACCGACCCCGAAATCGTCCGCAGCAACCTCGCCGCCGTCATCCTGCGCATGGCAGCGTTGAAACTCGGCGACGTGGCGGCATTCCCGTTTTTAGAAATGCCTGATTCGCGGTATATCAATGACGGTTTTCAGGTGTTGCTGGAATTGGGTGCGGTGGAGGCCGTCTGAAAACAGGCTGCCTGAAAATAAAAAGCAGCCTACACTCTATAACCTACATCATATGAATTAAAGGACAAATATATGGTTAATAAACCGCATTTATTTGGATTAACTAACTCAAACCGAGATTTTTCTTTAAAAGATACTTGGGGGAAAAATCAATTTAATTCATCATTTCCCATTGCATTATGCTGCTATATGGCAAGCAAAGAGATTGATGTCAACTATTTGATTTCAAAAAATAATCAAATTAAATGTCAATCTATTTCTGTCAATGAAGCCTTTGGTACCGAAGCAGACAGCCAAGATATATTTTTTGCATTTGAAACTGCCCACACACCTTTTGCAAAATATGTAGTCGGGTCATTGCCAAGAACGGATATTGTTATTCAAAATATCCGTACAGGGCAGTGTTTAACAGGTTTGGAAATAAAGTTAACTGCTTTGCCGGACCATACAACATGCCATCTGTCTGATGAATTTTTTGGTAGCGAAATTGTTATACGCCCTGATAGCATAGTTTATTTGGCTTGTAGCATTGCTGAAAATTTTGGTCAAGATTTGAATGAGTTGATTGTTATAGCTGAAAATTTTGAAGAGACCGATTGGTCTGATCCAAAACAGGTTATTCCACTTTTCAACGATATTTCTATCACTTTAAACAACCTATGTGGAAATGAAACTGCTATTCAAAAGCCATTCTTAATACAACCGGTTTGGAAAACCATAGGGAAATCTCCCAGATTGGCAGAAAATTGTTTAGATGTATTTGTATGGAGCGATTTGGCTTTTGTTAGGTTTATACTTTCCATTGCTGATTTATCTGAAAATTGTTTAAAGATTACTCGACCAACTCGTACAGCAATTTGGCTGTATAAAATGCTGTTGGATATTTGTCAAAGTGGGAAATTCAACCATGAACAAATTATCGATACCTGCTCTTTCAATACAAAAAATGATAAAGCATTTGCTTCATCGGGACAGATAACTAATCCGTTTATGAGAAGTACAAGGTTAGAAACACCAATTATTTTAAAATCAGAAATCAAAAAAATTATTTTAGGCGGGGGGCAGGAATTGCTCAGCCCCGAAAGACGTTTTGATGCCATTCTTTATAATTCTCCTGAGTTGTTCTTATGAAATGTATTGATTTATTTGCAGGTTGTGGCGGTTTGTCTTTGGGGTTCGGGCAAGCAGGCTTCGAAGTTTGTGCAGCTTTTGAAAAATGGGATAAGGCAATCGATATTTATAGAAAAAATTTTAACCACCCTGTCTACGAAACTGATTTAACCGATGAACAAACAGCAATTTCGCAGATTTTGAATTATCAACCTGATTTGATCATGGGCGGTCCGCCTTGCCAAGATTTTTCCAGTGCAGGAAAAAGAGATGTTACTTTGGGGCGTGCTGATTTAACTTATCATTTTGCCAATATCGTCTGTTCAGTCCGCCCAACTTGGTTTGTGATGGAAAATGTGGAGCAAATTAAGAAAAGCCATATTTTGCATGATGTGATTGAACAATTCATACAGTCAGGTTATGGGCTGACTTCCGTTATTTTAGATGCTTCCTATTGTGGTGTACCGCAAGCGAGAACCCGTTTTTTCTTAATAGGAAAATTGGGGGAAGAACATAATTTCCTTACACCGATTTTAACTGATCGTTTGGCGGAGAAACCGATGACAGTCCGAGATTATTTGGGTAATTCTTTAAATCTCGAGCATTATTACCGCCACCCGAGAAACTATAACCGACGCGGTATATTCTCTATTGATGAACCTAGTCCGACAATTCGTGGGGTTAACCGTCCTATTCCCAAAGGTTATCAACTGAATAATTGCGACCCGCAAGGCATTGAGTTATCCGAAGTCCGACCACTTACTACCATAGAGCGCAGTTATATCCAAACTTTTCCAGAAAATTTTGTGTTTACGGGAACAAAAACGGATTTGGAACAGATGATAGGAAATGCGGTACCAGTTAATTTGGCTAAGTTTATTGCCGAATCTATCCAAAAATTTATAGAAAACCCACTTGTGAAAAGGTATAAAAACACCGATTTGTTTGGAGCAAACGATAACCGTTTCATGCTGGCTGAAAAAGCCTTGCATAGAGATATAAGATATTAAGTTTGAATTATATTTAAGGTTTCATATCATGCGGGTACGCCATAAAAGCAGCCGGTATTTTTCGAAGCACCTACCTATTTTCACAATCCCAATTTAGAACAACATCATACAAAACACCCAAACCCTTTTCAGATAGCCCCAAAACCATCTTGTTAAGCCCCCGTTACTGACTGATCAAGTTTGGCGAATAAATGGCACATCTACCCATTGACAAAAAAATATGTATATTTTATTGGATATTTTCCCGTTCTTGGAAATGCCCGATTCGCGGTATATCAATGACGGTTTTCAGGTGTTGCTGAAGTTGGTGGCAGTATTCAATCCGTTAATTTTTATTTGGAATATGAATGATGAAAAAATCCCTTTTCGTTCTCTTTCTGTATTCATCTCTACTTACTGCCAGCGAAATTGCCTATCGCTTTGTATTCGGGATTGAAACCCTGCCGGCGGCGAAAATCGCGGAAACATTTGCGCTGACATTTGTGATTGCTGCGCTGTATCTATTTGCGCGTTATAAGGCAACGCGTTTGTTGATTGCGATGTTTTTCGCGTTCAGCATTATTGCCAACAATGTGCATTACGCGGTTTATCAAAGCTGGATAACGGGTATTAATTATTGGCTGATGCTGAAAGAGATTACCGAAGTCGGCAGCGCGGGCGCGTCGATGTTGGATAAGTTGTGGCTGCCTGCGTTGTGGGGCGTGTTGGAAGTCGTGTTGTTTTGCAGCCTTGCCAAGTTCCGCCGCAAGACGCATTTTTCTGCCGATATACTGTTTGCCTTCCTAATGCTGATGATTTTCGTGCGTTCGTTCGACACGAAACAAGAGCACGGTATTTCGCCCAAACCGACATACAGCCGCATCAAAGCCAATTATTTCAGCTTCGGTTATTTTGTCGGACGCGTATTGCCGTATCAGTTGTTTGATTTAAGCAAGATTCCTGTGTTCAAACAGCCTGCGCCAAGCAAAATCGGGCAAGGCAGTATTCAAAATATCGTCCTGATTATGGGCGAAAGCGAAAGTGCGGCACATTTGAAATTGTTTGGCTACGGGCGCGAAACTTCGCCATTTTTAACTCGACTGTCGCAAGCCGATTTTAAGCCGATTGTGAAACAAAGTTATTCCGCAGGCTTTATGACGGCAGTATCCCTGCCCAGCTTCTTTAACGTCATACCGCATGCCAACGGCTTGGAACAAATCAGCGGCGGCGATACCAATATGTTCCGCCTCGCCAAAGAGCAGGGCTATGAGACGTATTTTTACAGCGCTCAGGCTGAGAACCAAATGGCAATTTTGAACTTAATCGGTAAGAAATGGATAGACCATCTGATTCAGCCGACGCAGCTTGGCTATGGCAACGACGACAATATGCCCGATGAGAAGCTGCTGCCGTTGTTCGACAAAATCAATTTGCAGCAGGGCAAGCATTTTATCGTGTTGCACCAACGCGGTTCGCACGTCCCATACGGCGCATTGTTGCAGCCTCAAGATAAAGTATTCGGCGAAGCCAATATTGTGGATAAGTACGACAACACCATCCACAAAACCGACCAAATGATTCAAACCGTATTCGAGCAGCTGCAAAAGCAGCCTGACGGCAACTGGCTGTTTGCCTATACCTCTGATCATGGCCAGTATGTGCGCCAAGATATCTACAATCAAGGCACGGTGCAGCCCGACAGCTATTTCGTGCCGCTGGTGTTGTACAGCCCGAATAAGGCCGTGCAACAGGCTGCCAACCAGGCTTTTGCGCCTTGCGAGATTGCCTTCCATCAGCAGCTTTCAACGTTCCTGATTCACACGTTGGGCTACGATATGCCGGTTTCAGGTTGTCGCGAAGGCTCGGTAACGGGCAATCTGATTACAGGCGATGCAGGCAGCTTGAACATTCGCGACGGCAAGGCGGAATATGTTTATCCGCAATAAGCGGCGTGAAAACCAATAAAGACAAATTTAGATGATGTCGGGGAAGATGCCCGACCGACAAGACTATGCAAAATATGAAAAACCAAGTACGCGGATCAGGCACGGATGCACGATCCAACCCAGCCAATGTTTCAGACGGCCTGCAAAACAGTTCGGGCCATATCGGTACCAACACGCGCTACCGCCTGACCAAACTCGGCGAACAAATGGCGCGCCTGCCCATCGACCCGAAAATCGCGCGCATTTTGCTGGCGGCGAAGAAACACGACTGCATGGCGGAAATATTGGTGATCGCATCCGCGCTGTCGATTCAAGACCCACGCGAGCGGCCGCTGGAAGCGCGCGATGCCGCCGCCAAGGCGCATGAACGCTTTACCGACAAGCAATCCGATTTCCTTGCCTACCTGAATATTTGGGACAGTTTCCAGCGCGAGCGCGACAAAGGTTTGTCCAACAAGCAGCTGGTGCAGTGGTGCCGCCAATATTTCCTGTCGCACCTGCGTATGCGCGAATGGCGCGAGTTGCACCACCAGCTTGCCCAAACCGCGATTGAAATGGGTTTGACCACCAAAGAAGCCGCGTTTAGACAACCTCCTTCCCAAGAACAATTAAGGCCGTCTGAAAGCAAGGGTGACCAAGATTTGGCGGCAAAGCTCAAACAAAAACAACTGGATAAGAAGCAACACCGTGCCCAAATCCGCGCCGCCAAAGAAGCGGGCTACGAACAAATCCACCGCGCCCTGCTCACCGGCCTTATCGCCAACGTCGGCATGAAATCGCCCGACGGCAACGACTACACCGGCGCGCGCGGCAGCCGCTTCCACCTTTTTCCCGCCTCCGCCCTGTTTAAAGCCAAACCCAAATGGGTGATGGCGGCAGAATTGGTTGAAACCACGCGCCTTTACGCGCGCGACGTCGCCGTTATCCAGCCCGAATGGATAGAGCAAGAAGCACCGCACCTCGTCCGCTACCACTATTTCGAGCCGCATTGGGAACAAAAACGCGGCGAAGTCGTCGCCAGCGAACGCGTAACGCTTTACGGTCTGACCGTCTTACCGCGCCGCCCCGTGTCCTACGGCAGAATCGCCCCCGAAGAAGCGCGCGAAATCTTTATCCGCGGCGCATTGGTGGCGCAGGAAAGCAATCTTCAGACGGCTTTTTTTGCCCATAACAAAAAGCTGATTAAAGAAATTACCGAACTCGAACACAAATCGCGCAAGCAAGACGTATTGGTCGACGACGAAGCCCTGTTTGCGTTTTATCACGAACGACTGCCCGAGCTGGTGTGGAAAGACGCGAAAGGCGGCGTTTGGGGAAGCGAAGAGGGCGGACAAACCCAGTCGGACAAGACAGCCGGACAAAACGGACAAGCAAACCAGCGCAACGCAGGGCGTGTGGCGCAAGCCATGCATACAGATTCCAAAGATACGGACAACTGCGAGCGCGAACCGAGTTCACATACCCGACAAAATGTTTCAGACGACCCCAAACCCAAAAAGCAGCCTACATCTCAAAAAGGCCGTCTGAAACCATTGCCCCTTGCCGATATCCGCACCTTTGAAGCCTGGCTCAAAACCGCCGAGCGCGACAATCCGCGCCTGCTGTTCCTCAGCCGCGACGATTTGATGCAACACGCCGCCGCACACATTACCGAAGAGCAATTCCCCAAATTCTGGCAAACCGCAGACGGCAAGTTCAAACTTTCCTACCGCTTCGAGCCGCACCACCCGCTCGACGGTGTAACCATGACCGTACCGCTGACCGTCCTCAACCGCCTGCACGCGCCGTCGCTCGAATGGCTGGTGCCCGGTATGTTGCGCGAAAAAATCCAGCTGCTGATTAAAGCCCTGCCGAAGCAAATCCGCCGCATTTGCGTGCCCGTACCCGATTTCATCACTAAATTCCTCGAAAGCAATCCCGACCGCCAAGCGGCCATCATTCCCCAGTTGGCGCACTTTATCGCCAAAAGCGCAGGCGATATGCGGATTTTCGAGCAAATCGACCAAGACGCATGGGCGGCGCAAGAATTGCCCGAACACTGCTATCTGAATCTGCGCATCATCGACGACGGCGGACAAGAGCTTGCCGGCGGCCGCAAACTGCACGAATTGCAACAACAGCTCGGCCAAGCCGCCGCCATCACCTTCCGCGACAACACCCAAGAATTCGAGCGCGACAACGTTACCGCATGGGACATCGGCACCCTGCCCGAATCCATCAAATTCGCCCGCGGCAAACAACAGCTCACCGGCTACCTCGGCCTGCAAAAAGAAAAAGACGGCCGCATCGCCCTGCGCCTGTTCGACACATCCCCCGCCGCCGAACAAGCCCACCGATTAGGCGTGATCGAACTCATGAAACTACAACTAAAAGAACAAGTTAAAGACCTGAACAAAGGCATCCAAGGCTTCACCCAAGCCGCCATGCTGCTCAAACACATCAACGCCGACAACCTGCGCGACGACCTCACCCAAGCCGTCTGCGACCGCGCCTTTATCGGCGAAGACGAGCTGCCGCGCAACGAAAAAGCCTTCAAAGAGCAAATCAAACGCGCCCGCAGCCGCCTGCCCGCCGTCAAAGAAGCTCTCAGCCGCTACTTGCAGGAAACCGCCGCCGCTTACGCCGAACTCAACGGCAAACTAGGCAAGCATCCATTGACCCACCTCCTGCGACAACGCCTGCAAACCCTGCTTGCCCCCGGCTTCGCCACCCACACCCCATGGGCACAATGGCCGCGCCTCCCCATCTACCTCAAAGCCATGACCCTGCGCCTCGAAAAATACAGCAGCAACCCCGCCCGCGACGCAGCCCGCGAAGCCGATATTCAAGAACTGGAACAAATGTGGCAGGAAAAAACCGACGGCTTGATGAAACAAGGACAACCCGTTTCAGACGACCTCGCCGCATTTAGATGGATGATTGAAGAATTAAGGGTGTCGCTGTTTGCTCAAGAATTGAAGACGCCGTATCCGGTGTCGGTGAAGAGGTTGATGAAGGAGTGGGATGGGTTGAATAAGTAAAATTATGTGAGTTAAACCTATTCTAGATTTTTTACAATCTCCCTAAAAATAAGCTAACAATTTTTATTAAGGAAAAAACATGAAAATCAAGACAATTGAAATCAAGAACTGGCGTTCTATTAAAGAACTAAAAATTACAGCACAAGATTTGATGATTATTATCGGTCAAAATAATCATGGGAAATCCAACTTGCTTTCGGCTGTTTTGTTCTTTTTTGGTGAAGTTAAACATCAAGATTTAGACTTTTCACAAGGAGCAAAGGAACTTTTTGTGGAAATAGAATTTATGGAGCTTGATGAACAAGATAAAACAACATTTGAAAAATATTTAACTCAACAGAAAACAATTAGAGTTAGGAAAACCGCTTATCTTGGTGGCAGTTTTGAATATAAAGGTTGGGTGCAAACTTGTTCAGAAGACTACTTAAAAGAAGAAAATGCAAGAAATTATACGAGACGAGAAACGGCTAACAGTCTAGCTTTTCATCCTTATTTGCCCAATACAGGCAGATTAACAATACAGCATATTATTGATGCTCAAAAAGAATATATTGAAAAAAATTATTCCACTCTTTCATTTAATTATGAGTTGGAAACAACTAACTTTATGGGACTTAAATCTGTTGCTAAAGGAATTTTTGGTGATATTTATTTCTTGCCAGCAATTAAGAATGCTGCTGACGATTTTACTTCAAAAGATACAAGTATTTTTGGGAAATTACTTGGTGAAGTTGTAGAAACAATGTCCTTAGATAATTCAGATTGGAAAGGAGCAAAACAGCAGCTAACAGATTTATTTTCTACATTCAATAAATATGTTGATGGTGTAGAAAATGAGGCTCGACCTGAACAATTAGCTAACCTAGAAAAAGAACTCTCACAGGAGCTGTCGTCTTGGAATGCAAATTTTGATATTGAATTAAGCATGCCTGATATTGATGCAATTTTAAAATCAAGTGCTTCTGTGTGGATTAACGATGGAACACGAACGGATATTGCACGCAAAGGACATGGTTTGCAACGTGCTGTAACTATTGCCCTTATTCAATTGATTGCAAAACGTCAATTACAGAACTCAAATAATACCGAAACTACTAATCGGGCAGTCTCTAAATCTCGATATTTTATTTTTGAAGAGCCTGAACTGTATTTACACCCACAAGCTCAAAGAGCTTTATTTGATAGCTTCGTAAACTTATCTGAAACTGGCAGTCAGGTTATTTTATGTACACATTCCAGTAATCTTATCAGTATGGACAAGCATAAATCTATTTATATTATTAAAAAGGAGAACGAACAAACTGGTAGCAAAGTAACTCAATGTGAGGAGGATTTATTCGATGGAAACCAAAAGAGTGAATGGAACTTATCTTATTGGATTAACCCAGATAGAGGGGAGTTGTTTTTTGCTGAAAAAGTGATTTTAGTAGAAGGACAAACAGATAAAGTTGTTATTCCCGCACTGGCAAATCAATTAGGTATTTTTAAATACAGCTATACTATTATTGACTGCGGGTCAAAACAGAATATTCCTTTGTATATTAGATTGTTAAATAAGTTTAGTATTCCATATGTTGCTGTGTATGACAAAGACCATCAGTTAGGCAAGAAACAACAAGCAATTGAAGCTGCTGATTCTGCTACAAAAGCAATTTTAGATGAGGTTATTAACGAACTAGGTATTGCCATTGAATTAAGTAACGATATAGAAGAGGAGCTTGGTTATACAAGTAGCAAATCAGGAAAGCCATATCAAGCCCTACAATATATTAAATCTGATGAATTTAAATTATCCGAAGATTTTGAGGAAAAAATTAGAAAAATTTATGAATAGTCTAGATGAGGCAGTCTAAAAACCCACAATCCGATTTTCAGGCTGCCCATCCCCTTATAATCCCCCACCCAAAAACCACAGTACCTACCGCTATGCCCGAACTCCCCGAAGTAGAAACCACCTTGCGCGGCATCGCCCCGCATATCCTCCGCCAAACCGTCTGTGCCGTAACCGTCCGCCAGCCCAAACTGCGCTGGCAAATTCCGCCCGCGCTGCCCGAAACCCTGCGCGGGTTGGTGGTGCACGAATGCCGCCGCCGCGCCAAATACCTGCTGATTCGTTTTGACACAGGCGTGCTGCTGGTTCATTTGGGTATGTCGGGCAGCAAGTAGTAGCCTGCATCAAACCGCGTGCGTGCCTTTTGAAACACATTCCACCTACAAATCACGCCAAACTTGGAATCCGTGTGTAGGGTGTGTGCGGTACGCACGCACGCGGTCTTTCTAGATCACTTCCCTTTCCACCCAAGCTAAAGGTCGTCTGAAACCCATTTTCAGATGACCTTTTGCCACTTTACAAAGCAAAGATTCTCGCCACTCTCTCCCCAAACGTCATCTGAACCAGTAAACTTCCCATATTTCAAAAACTTCTTGGAAGCCAACCATGCCCCGTATCCATCCGCTCCACCTGTTCCCGCCCCATATCGCCGAACGCGGCCTGTTGTGTTTTCAACAGGGCAAGGTTCGCGATGTCCGAAAAACTTCCGCCGGGCGTTATCGGGCGGAGATGCGCGGTTCGGAAAACTATTGGGTATAGTTGAAGTTGGATAGTGATTTGTATATTAAAGACGAAGGCTGCAATTGTCCTTATGTCTAAGAGTGCAAACATACCTTAAATTACTATATTACATAGGCAAAATACAAGCCTATAAAGAATTGGAAATATAATGCCGTCTGAAAATATCTTCAGACGGCATTATAAAATCTGTTCACCTTTTCAGATGAGTAATGTACACCCCTATACGATTTTTGCTACCATGCCCCATAAATCCACGGCTAAAGATATCCTTATTATGTCCTATGATTTATCGAAACGACTTGTAATCGGCTTAGCATCAAGTGCCTTATTCGACTTATCCGAATCGGATAATATATTTAGAACGGAAGGGGCAGAAACCTATAGGCAATATCAGAGGGAAAAACAAAACCATCCCCTAAAAAAGCGTTGTCTTTCCATTTATCAAAAACTCTGTCAATCAATGAAATAAACCTAAACGACCCACCGATTGGGTTTATTCTTTTATCCGGAAACAATCCAGATACGGATTACGAGTCATAACTATAGGCTTAATATTACACGATTCTCATTCCCTCAAGGCGGAAACCCGCACAAATACTAAAACACTATCGATTGATTTGTAAACAAGCCTACTTAAGTAACTTGCAGTCCTTATCATTTCCTTTAAAATAATCCAGCCCATCATTACACGAACTGGCGGACTTCTTGCAAATAAAGGTTACTAGATTTTCATTCATCTTAATAATAAAAGGATTTTTATCTTTATCTATGGCTACCGCCTTCAACATAAATTTACTGTCTAAAGCCCCGCGCGCGATTCCATTCAAACGGATACAAAAGCCTTCTGCCTCTTTAATCGGCAAACTTGGCCATTTGGTAGATGTTTGTTTAAACCTCCCATTCTGCAGATAAAACTTTTCCATAAAATGTGCATTTTCTAACAAGGCTGCCCGCACTGCATTTATCTTTGCTTTCTCAACATAATTGCGATAGCTCGGATAAACAATTAAAGCAAGTACAGACAATATCAAGACCACTGATATTAATTCAACCAGCGTAAACCCCCTATTATCAGTCATTACTTTACTTCCAATAAGAACAGATTATTCAACATATTTCTTTGAACAGACTTACTATTCCATTCGGCAGTATACATATTTCCCGCCCTATTTTTTAGCCGCGGGCAGCACCGGTTTGGCGGGGGCTTTGGGTGCGGGCGCGCCGACCGAAGCCTGGTCCTTCAGCTTCGCCAGCACCGCCGGGCCGATGCCCTTCACCTTCGTCAACTCGTCCACAGACTTGAACGCACCGTTTTG
>POWY01000004.1 GCA_003044455.1 Neisseria bergeri
GGGGGGGGAGATTTTCTTTGATTTACAACAACTTGCAGATAAAAAGATTGATTTGATCCTGCACCCTTCGTCCTTCAATTACCGCGACATCTCCAAAGGGGCGGACTTTTCGGATAATGATTTTGTCCGCCATTTTGAAACGCTGGTGGAGGGGCGGTACTATATCTCCAACGCGTGGACAAAGATTGTCAGGCGGGAAATAATCATCAAAAACAATCTGTTTTTCCCAAAAGGATACATTCACGAGGATTTCCCGTACAGTTTGCAATTGGCGCGTTTTATCAAGACTTTTGCCTTTTACGATAACCCTTTTTACCAGTACCGCGTTCTCGGCGGCTCTATCAGCCACAACATCAAATACAAAAATTTCAGCGATGTGCTGACGCATCTCGACCGGGGTGTGGATTTTTTAGTCGAAAACAAAAATTCCCCCATCTACGGCGGTTTGCAAAAATTTGTCTTCGACAATATCGGCTATCTGAGGTCTATATTGGTAAGGCTTTATTTTTCCAAAAACATTATCGTCATCTACCGGAAATATTTTTCATTTAAAGAAAAATGCAGAAAGATATTCGGCGCGAAGGCAATCCGTCCGGTTTTTATCGGGAAGGCGGCATTCATCATAGGATTGCCGGTATTGCGCCTGCTCGTACCGCCTATGCTGTATCCGGCAATCAAGGCTTTTTATCAGAAATTTTTTTCGGAATAAGCTTCCGGAAAACCCCGAATCGGAAGCGGGCGGGAAGAAACAGCCGCCCCGCCGGCGGGTTTGCGGCAATGCCGTCTGAAGCCGCGAATCCGGCTTCAGACGGCATCTGTTTACCAAAAAGCAAATAATCAGGTTTGGCAAAAAAACAGATTTGCCTTTTGGTAAATACAGGACTACAATCCGCTACATCCGATTTCTACAAAGGATAAAACGATGACCGACACAGCCGGCTTGCGCCGCCGCAACCTGCGGCAATGGATAGCGGAACACTACGGCGGACTGCAAAACCGTTTTGCCGAAGCCGTTGCCCTCAACACAGGCGAACTCTCCGCCCTGTTGAAAAACAAATCCTTCGGCGAGAAAAAAGCCCGCAAAATCGAACAGGCGGCAAAAATGCCCGCCTTCTGGCTCGATACCGAACACACCGACAGCCCGACCGAACACACAGGAAAACACGCCATGTCCCATATTTCCACCATTCCCGAAATCCTCGCCGACATCAAAGCCGGCAAAATGGTCATCATCACCGATGCCGAAGACCGCGAAAACGAAGGCGACCTGCTGATGGCGGCGCAATTCGTTACCCCCGAAGCCGTCAACTTTATGATTAAAAACGCGCGCGGCTTGGTCTGCCTGCCGATGGCTGGCGAAATGGTCGAAAAACTCGGCCTGCCCATGATGACCCAGAAAAACGGCGCGCAATACGGTACCAACTTTACCGTCTCCATCGAAGCCGCACACGGCATTACCACCGGCATTTCCGCCGCCGACCGCGCACTGACTATTCAAACCGCCGTTTCACCGACCGCCAAACCCGAAGACATCGTCCAACCCGGTCATATCTTCCCGCTTCGCGCCCAAAAAGGCGGCGTACTCGTCCGCGCCGGACACACCGAAGCCGGCGTCGATCTTGCGCAAATGAACGGGCTTATCCCCGCCGCCGTCATCTGTGAAATCATCAACGACGACGGCACCATGGCGCGTATGCCCGAGCTGATGAAATTTGCCGAAGAACACAACCTTAAAATCGGCACCATTGCCGACCTCATCGAATACCGCAGCCGCACCGAAAGCCTGCTCGAAGACATGGGCAATTCGCCTGTACAAACCCCGTGGGGCGAGTTCCAACAACACGTTTACGTGGACAAGCTCTCCGGCGAAACCCACCTTGCCCTCGTTAAAGGCACACCCTCTGACGACGCAGAAACCCTCGTCCGCGTCCACGAACCCTTCAGCGTCATGGACTTCATCCAAGCCAACCCGCGTCATTCATGGTCGCTGCCCAAAGCACTCGAGCGCATCCAACAAGCCGAAAGCGGCGTAGTCATCCTTCTGCATCGCACCGAAGACGGTGCCACCCTGCTCGACCGCACCCTGCCCAAAGGCGCAAACCAAGCCTACAAATGGGACAGCAAAAGCTATGGCATCGGCGCGCAAATCCTCGCCGGCCTCAACGTCAAAAAACTGCGCGTCCTCGGGCAACCCTCATCTTTCACCGGTCTGACCGGATTCGGTTTGGAAGTCGTCGGTTTTGAAGAAGCGGAAAACAGATAAACCGCCCGTCCTATCAAAAGGTCGTCTGAAATCCGAATTCCGGTTTTCAGACGACCTTTTGCTATAAATTACCTGATTCGACCAGAACCTCCATAAAAGTCATTATTATAGTTTATTCTAAATAAAAATAATAATATAATAAATTAAGAATAATTTAAGAGTAATTTTTATTGCATTAAAAAATAGAAATGTAACATAATACTCACCATCAAGAATGAATCCTCTCCTCCTGATATTTTATTTAACCCTAAAACAAAAGGATATAATTATGCCTAATAGCTTTATCGACCGCCGCACAGAAATATACAACCAACGAAATCAAAATAAGATTACGTTGAGTTTACGTTTATCCATTAAAGATGATTTGATTTTGCAAGAGCTTGCCGATGCTTGGGAAACAACCCGCCAAGATATCATCAATGATTTAATTCAAGAATTCATTATTCAAGACTGGGAGAACAAACGAATGATTGACAAACAAAAAGAAGAAGAATTTGATAATTCAACTACAACACGATATTTCTTATTAAATACTAATAGTGCCAACGACCTGGAAGACCATAATTTTATGATGACAAACCAAGTAGCTGCTGCATTTGAAGATGGCTACAAAGAAAAAATCTGTCGGATTAAAAAAGGAGACTATGTATTCCTATACGCCTCCGGACAAGGAATTGTTGCATATGGTCAAGCAACAGGAATCATAGAGAAAACTCATCATTACGGCGTTGATAATAAAACATTTTTTCAGAAGCTAGAACATTTTATCGATTTAAGTCAAAATCCAATCAAAGCAAAACAGGTTAAATCCATTTTGGGACGTTCTTTTCCTTTTGCCCAAACATTATCTCAGATTACTGATGGGGGAAAACTGTTGGAGAATCTCAAATAAGACAAAGTAAGGCTACAAGTATCCTGTAAAATGGCAGTTAAATTTTAAAAGGCCGTCTGAAAATTTTCAGACGGCCTTTTAAGTTTGTTATCCAATTAAAAAACAGCAAATATAAAAAAGCTGATACACCTTTCCGATGTATCGGCTTTTGCCATCTGCCCAACGCTTAATTATTGCCGGGCAGTTCTTTTTCACTCAATGGCTCGATGTGCCAAATATCACGGCAGTAGTCGGCGATGGAGCGGTCGGATGAGAAAAAGCCCATATTGGCAATGTTGATCAAGGCTGATTTGCGCCACGCGGAGGTGTTGCGGTAGTGTCCGTCCGCTTTGTATTGCGTGTCGATGTAGCTGCGGAAATCCGCCATCAGTTGATAGAAATCGCCGTACGGCTGCAACACGTCTTTGTAGCGGCCCGGCTCTTCCGGCGAGAACGCGCCTTGGCTGATTTGGTTGACGACGCGGCGCAGGTCGCTGTCGCGCTCGATATAGCCCAAGGGGTCGTAACCGTTGCGGCGGATTTCTTCGACTTGTTCGACGGTGTTTCCGAAGATATAGCAGTTGTCCGCGCCGACTTTTTCCAAAATTTCGACGTTCGCGCCGTCCAGCGTACCCATACAGATTGCGCCGTTGAGGGCAAATTTCATATTGCCGGTGCCGGATGCTTCCGTACCCGCCAGTGAGATTTGTTCGTGCAAATCGGCGGCGGGGATGATGATTTGTGCGAGGCTGACGCTGTAATTCGGGATGAACACGACTTTAATCAGGTCGCGGATGCGTTCGTCGTTGTTGATGACGCGTGCCACATCGTTAATCAGGCGGATGATTTTTTTCGCCATATAGTAGGCGGATGCGGCTTTGCCGGCAAAGATGAACACGCGCGGCTGCCAATCGTAATCGGGGTTTTCCAAGATTTTATTGTAGCGGTCCACGATGTGCATCACGTTCAAAGCTTGGCGTTTGTACTCGTGGATACGTTTGATTTGGATGTCGAAAAGCGCGTCGGTGCTGACTTTGATACCCAGCTCGGTTTCGATGTATTTGGCGAGGCGTTCTTTGGCGGCTTTTTTCACTGCGCCGAATTCCGCCTGCACGGCGGCATCGTCCGCCGTGCCGTTGAGCTTGGTCAGCTTGTCCAAATGCAAACGCCAGTCGTCTCCGCCCAAATGTTTGTCGAGGAACTTGGTCAACTCGGGGTTGGCGATGTTGATCCAGCGGCGCGGGGTTACGCCGTTGGTTACGTTGGTAAAGCGTTCGGGGAACACTTTGGCGAAATCCGCAAAAATGGTGTTGACCATCAGGTCGGAGTGGATTTTTGCCACGCCGTTGACCTTGTGCGAACCGATGACGGCAAGCCAACCCATACGCACGCGGCGGCCGTGGGTTTCGTCGATGATGGAGACGCGGCGGACAAAGTCTTCACCAAAACCCTGTTCCTGTACGCTGCTGAGGAAGCGGGCGTTGATTTCAAAGACGATGTCCAGATGTCGGGGCAGCAGGCGCGCCATCAGCTCGACCGGCCAGGTTTCCAAGGCTTCGCTCATCAGCGTGTGGTTGGTGTAGGAGAAGATTTTGCAGCACATTTCCCATGCTTTTGTCCATTCGATACCCTCTTCGTCGATCAAGATGCGCATCAGCTCGGGAATGGCAAGCACGGGATGGGTGTCGTTCAGGTGGATGGCGGCTTTGTCGGCAAGGTTTTCAACGCTCGGGAAACGGCATTTGTGGCGTGCGACGATGTCTTGAACCGAGGCGGAAACAAGGAAATATTCCTGTTTCAGGCGCAGCTCTCTGCCGCTGTCGGTAGAATCGTTCGGATAGAGGACGCGGGAGATGTTTTCGTCGCTGTTTTGCGCGCGGACGGCAGAGGCATAGTCGCCCTTGTTGAAGTCGGCAAGGTTGAACAGTTTGCCGGCGTGCGCCGTCCACAAGCGCAACGGGTTGGCACATTCGCCGCCGTAGCCCGGGATGATTTCGTCGTATGCCATCGCGGAGATTTCTTCTTCGGGCAGCCATTCTTTTTTGCCGCCCATATTCAGAAGCTGACCGCCGAAACGGACGGAATACTGTTTGTTCGGACGGGCAAACTGCCAAGCCAAATCCTGATCCAGCCACAAATCGGGTTTTTCGACCTGCTGTCCGTCCGCGATTTCCTGTTTGAACATACCGTATTGGTAGCGGATGCCGTAGCCCATTGCCGGAATCCGCAAAGTGGCGAGCGAATCCAAGAAGCAGGCGGCAAGGCGGCCCAAACCGCCGTTACCCAAACCCGGGTCTTGTTCTTGTTCGCAAACGTCGGCGAACGCTTTGCCCAGTTGTTTGAACGCCTCCTCAAATTCGGCGTAAACGCCTTCGTTGATCAGGGCGTTGACAAATGCGCGGCCGAGCAGGAATTCCATAGACAGGTAGTAAACCATACGCTTCCCGTTTTCGATGTGGGCGCGGCGGGTTTTCAGGAAGTCTTCGGCAATCAGGTCGCGTGCGGCAAGCATCGCGGCGTTGAGCCATTGGTGTTCGTTGGCATCTTTGGGGTCTGCGCCCAAGATGAAAATCAGCTTATAGACGATTGCCTTGCGGATGGTCTCGGCATCCGGCTTGGGCATGACGTAGTCGAAACCGGAAATGGGAAGTTTTTGAGCCATGTGAAACAGCCTTTCTCTGCGGGGTGATTGAAAAATAGGTTTCCGTATGCCGTCTGAAGGGTAGCCGGTTCAGACGGCATTTCTTTTATTTATGTTCGGACGGGTCATGCTTCCTGCTTCAAAACCCAAATGCCCATATGTCCGGCGGCAAACCGATTTTCAGAAGCATTGTAATTAAATTTCTCTGATGGTACGCAAGAAACCTGCCACCGTCCTTGAGGCAGGTTAAAAAACTGCCGATTACGCGCACCGTTGACCAACAGCAGCCATTGTCCGTCAAGCAGAACCTGCATCGATTTCGCCGTCCTGTCGTGCCAGTTTTCATGATTCATCGGCACTCCGTCGGCATTCAGCCAGCGCACCCTGCCCTCCGTCCACCAGACGTTTTCGTTCAAAATGCCGATCTCCCGGCGCAGGGCAATCAGCGATTTCGTGTAATCCTGCAACATTTCGTCCGCGTCCTGCCAGTCGAGCCACGCAATCGGGTTGTCTTGGCAATAGGCATTGTTGTTGCCCTGCTGGCTGTTGCCGAACTCGTCGCCACCAAGCAGCATCGGGATACCGTTGGAAAGGAACAGCGAGGCAAGCAGTGCTTTGGCGGTGTATTCGCGGCTTTGCCGTATGTCCGCGTTGCCGGCCGCGCCTTCGATGCCGTGGTTGTAGCTGATGTTGCCGTTGTGTCCGTCGCGGTTGCCCTCGCCGTTGGCATCGTTGTGTTTTTCGTTGTAACTGACCAAGTCGCGCAAGGTGAAGCCGTCGTGTGCGGCAATGAAGTTGAGGCTTGCCGAGGGCTTGCGTCCGCCGTGGCGGAACAGGTCGGACGAGCCTGCCAGACGTTCGGCAAACGCGCCCAAATTGCCGTTCTCCCATACCCAAAATGCGCGCATATCGTCGCGGAAACGTCCGTTCCATTCGGCAAACGGCGGCGGAAACTGCCCCAAACGGTAGCCGTCGCCGCCGATGTCCCACGCTTCGGCAATCAGTTTCACATCTGCCAGCACAGGGTCTTGGTAAAGCGTTTGGAAAAAATGCCCGTCCGTTCGGAAATCCGGCCCGCGTCCCAAAACTGTTCCCAAGTCGAAGCGGAAACCGTCTATATGGAAGTGTTCCGCCCAATAGCGCAGGCTGTCCGCAGCCCAACGTGCCACATCGCGGTCGGCAATACGCAGCGTGTTGCCGCAGCCCGACCAGTTTTCATAACCGCCGTGCGGCTTGTGCCAATACCAGCGCGCATTGTCGATACCGCGCTGGCACAGCATCGCGCCGGTTTCGTCCTGTTCGGCGGTATGGTTGTACACCACGTCCAAAATCACTTCCAAACCTGCCGCGTGCAGCGATTTGACCGCCTGTTTCAACTCCGCCGCAGCCTGTTCCACCTCCGCCGCATAGGACGGTTCGACTGCGAAATGGGCGCAAGTGTTGTAACCCCAATAGTTCGACAGCCCCGCCTGCTGCAAATGGTATTCGTCAAGATGCTGCTGAACTGGCAGCAGCTCGAGCGTGGTAACGCCCAAATCCTTCAAATAGGCAATCACGCGCGTATCGGACAGGGCGCGGTATGTTCCGGCGTGTGCCAAATCGGGAAACTGTTTGGTCAGCCCCTTGACGTGCGCCTCGTAAATCACGGTTTGCGCCAAAGGGACGCGCGGACGGCGGTCGCCGCCCCAGTCGAAACCGTCATCGCCACGCACCATGCTTTTGGGCGCGAACGCCGCGTTGTCGCGCCCGTCCTCCGGCCTGAACCATGCCATCTCTTCCGCATTGCGGAAACCCGGTTTGCCGTCGGTCTGCCGCGCATACGGATCGAGCAGCAGCTTTTGCGGATTGAAACAGGATTCCGCCTCCGCGTCCGCCCTGCCGTACACGCGGTAGCCGTAACGCTGCCCCGCGCCGATTCCGCGCACAAAGCCGTAAAACACCGTGCCTTCGTGCGAAGGCAGCACCAAGCGCGTTTCCCTGTTTCCATCATCAAACAGGCACAGTTCCACTTTTTCGGCATTGCCTGAAAACAAGGCGAAATTGACCCCGCCGTCCATCGGCACCGCCCCCATCGGATAAGGAAATCCGCTTTCGATAACATATTTTTCGGCAACCATAAAACCGTTCCAAAAATAAAATAATCAAATGACTCAGCCCGATACAACGGATAAAGCCCCGATGCCGTCTGAAGCGGGCTTTCCCTCCTTCAGACGGCATCTCAAACTTCAAAACCCGATTCATCGTGCGGTGCTTTATGTGCCGTCCTGTGTGTTGAAGCATCTAAACGCCGACGCGCCACACCGCCTTCAGACGGCATCGCCGCCCTTCCCTGCAAACGGACGGCAGCGGCGGATCGTTAAAACCCGGTCTGAAAAATAAGCGGTGGCGCAAAAGCCGTTTCAGCCGCCGCAAAGCCCGTGCCGACGAACCCCGAATCGTTCCGCAACCGGCACGGCAAGGGCGGCACGCCTTCAGACGGCATCCCGAGGCTCGAAATGCCGTCTGAACGCTTTTGCGGCAGGCAGTCAAGATAGAACAAAACACCAAGTCGGCAAAGTCCGCCGCGCCTGTCAAACAACACGGCAGGAAGCCGCCCTGCCCCAATCCGCCCTATCCCTTGGGCAATGCCTCTTCATCCAGCGATTTGAGCCACGCCAGTTTTTCGCCGATTTTGATTTCCAGTCCGCGCGGGACGGGTTGGTAGAAGTCCGGTTCGTCCAAACCGTCGGGCATATAGTTTTCGCCGGCGGCGTAGGCGTTCGGCTCGTCGTGGGCGTAGCGGTATTCGCGTCCGTAGCCCAATTCCTTCATCAGCTTGGTCGGGGCGTTGCGAAGATGGACAGGCACTTCGTCGCTACTGTTTTCTGCAACAAATCGGCGCATTTGTTTATACGCTTTGTAGCCCGCGTTGGATTTCGCGGCGGCGGCAAGATACAATACCGCTTGCGCCAAAGCCAGTTCGCCTTCGGGCGAGCCTAAGCGTTCAAATGTTGCGGCGGCATCGTTGGCAATTTGGAAGGCGCGCGGGTCGGCAAGCCCGATGTCTTCCCAAGCGATACGCACGATGCGGCGGGCGAGATAGCGCGGGTCGATGCCGCCGTCGAGCATACGGCAAAACCAATACAGCGCGGCGTTTGGATGCGAACCGCGCACGGATTTGTGCAGTGCGGAGATTTGGTTGTAGAAACTCTCGCCGCCTTTGTCGAAACGGTGGATTTGCGCCCCGAGACCGTCGGCGAGAAATTCGGCGGTTAAGGTTTTCAGACGGCGCGTGTCGGCGGAGCGTAACAGTTGTTCCAACAAATTCAACAATCTGCGCGCATCGCCGTCGGCGGTATTCACGAGTAATTCTTGCGCATCGGCTTCAATCGTGAAAGCTTGGTATTCGGGCAAAGCCAACACTTTGGCAATCAGCTTTTTGAGGTCGTCTGAAGACAAGGGCTGCAAAACATACACCTGTGCGCGGCTCAGCAGCGCGGGATTCACTTCAAACGACGGATTTTCCGTCGTCGCACCGATAAAGGTCAGCAAACCGCTTTCGACATAAGGCAAAAACGCGTCCTGCTGCGCCTTGTTGAAGCGGTGGACTTCGTCGACAAACAAAATCGTCGCCCTCCCCTGCTGCAAGGCAATTTCAGCTTTCTCGATTGCCTCGCGTATGTCTTTCACGCCGGAAAATACGGCGGAAACCGGCAGAAACTGGGCATTGAAACTCTGCGCCAAAATCCGCGCCAACGTCGTCTTGCCCACGCCCGGCGGCCCCCACAGCAACATAGAATGCGGCTTACCGCCTTCTACCGCCACGCGCAAAGGTTTACCTTCGCCGATGAGGTGTTCCTGCCCCACCACGTCGTCAAGCGTATGCGGACGCAATCGTTCGGCAAGCGGCGCGTCGGGTTCTCGGACAAACAAATCGGTCATAACGGCTCCGTCAACAGGTTTTCAAACAATATGATTATACGGCAGGGAAAGGCGGCGTGCCGCATACGGATACCGCCCCGCCGTTTGCCTTAAGCCGATATTAGGCGCATACTGGAAAAGACGAGAGACTTCACACAATATATCCGGCACGGAGACCGATTCCGCACCGGCATAACAATACCCAAATCAGAGTTTCAATTAACCATTAAGGAGAACTCGATGAAACAAAATAGAAAATTTGCTTTATCTACCATTGCTTTGTTGATTCAATCGGCATTATGTTTTGAGGCAGAAGCCCATGAATATACTAATATTCAAGAGATGGAATGGGTGTCTTTATTTTCTGATCCGCAAAGAGACGATGATAGTCTTATAACCCTTAAAGATGAAAAAATCACTGTAAAAAACTATATTGTGCCTTGGTGGAAAAAAGGTGAAAACTTTAGAAAATTAGAACTTATTACCACCGGTAAAAATGATAATGGAAATTTAACGGTAAAGGGAAGTTACGGTATTCTTTCTTATGCAGACAAAGAGCTAGAATACAAACCGGAGCTATTGCTTAAAAGCAATAATGACATTCTATTTAAAAATAATCTCCAATCTGTTGAAATTAATCCTTATTCTAATGATGTCAAGTTAGAAGCCGAAGGAAAAATAGACTTTAATCTAGATATTGCCGAGAAAGCACTCACCCAACAAGGACAGGAATTTCTTGTTAATGATAAATCTTTAATTAAATATCTCAACTACACCACAGACGGTACTAAAGGCTCATTATCTCTAACCTCCAAATTAGGCAACCACCTTAATTTAAATGCAAAAATACACAAAGGTATTCACCATAGTGGTATTGTCAATTATTTAAACACAAATGTTAATTTAACAGCGACAGAGGGAGATAATGTTATTTCACTTAACGGTCAATTAATGGATAACATTACCGATTCAAATAATTTTACATCTTCAAGTTATTTAAGCGGGATTGAAACAGCCTTTAAATCGCATACCAATTTAACAGGTGAAAATAATAGAATTTCTATCACCACTAAAGGGGGGGGGGGCTAGGCTTAGGTAAGCGTAATCCAACTGATGCTAGCCCTTACTCAGATCACACTACAGGTATTTTTGTTAATAATCAACCGAGTAATTTAACCGATCCAACTATTGATAAGTTTAGCTCTGTAAGTTTAAAAGCGACCAAAGGCAATAATGAAGTAGATATAAACGTAAGAAACCACTCTTCTGTAAAAGGAATTATTGCCACTCATAATTCAAAAGCAACTCTTGAAGCAGAAGAAGGTAATAATATCATTAAGGTAAAAAATCCGGATTTAAACACACCTATTGAAAGAGCTGAAGGCGAACACTACAGAACAGGTATTCAATCATCAACCGACAGTCAAGTCACCTTGACTGCCAAAAATAATATTGTGGAAGTGGGCGGTAATCCTATGTATGAAGAGGGTTTACAAGTTTCTGCCAACTCTTCTGTTACAGCAACAGCAAAAGAAAATAATGAAATTACGGTTGAAAACGCAGCTTATAACAGCGATGGATTGGCTACTTTAATCCCCCAAGCTAATGACCGCCCTTCATTAACCAATGATGGCAATAAAATTATCTTAGAGGCAGGTAAAGATAATATCATTACCATGAAAGCCACCGATGCAGATATGGATTATCTTGAAAATTCTGCTGTGTTAAAGGAAACCGATCATTATAAAGGTAAAAAAGGCTCAAATGGCATACTTAGTGCAGGAGATAAGTCTTTAGTTAAATTGACGGGTAAAAATAATTATATTCTCACTGAATTAAGCGATAAAGCGCGAGCTTTTGAACATAATGGCGTGGTATCGCAAGACGGTGCTAAAGTTGGGATTACCGCCAAAGAAGATAATGCTATTGCAGGAGCAAATGATGGGTCTAATGCTCACACTCAAGCCACTGTCACTATTGATGGTAAAAACAATACTATTTTAGCCTTTCAAAATGGAATGAAAGCATTTGGTAAAGGTCAACAAACGGTAACTGCCAGCGAAAAAAATGAGATTATTGGTGGTGGAACAGGTGTTTGGACTAGACATGAGGGTAGTCATATTGCTCTGAATGGAAAGGAAAACCAAGTATCTAGTAAATTGGGACTGTATGCTTCTGAAAAAAGTCAGCAAACTTTAAAAGCAGAAGATAAAAACGAAATTAATGGCAGTAATGTTGCTATTTACAGTGATGATTCAACCATTAATTTAGATTCTCAAAAAAGCAATATTGTTAATCTTAATGTTAATTCTAAAGCAGATAAAACTGTTAATATATTTGCCTCAAATAATGGATCAATCTTATTAACTGCAAAAGAAGACAATACGATTAATGCCAAACACGAAGGGATTAAATCAGATAATAAGGCAAGTGTTACTTTAACTGCTGGAAGCAATACTATTAAAGCCTCTGAAACAGGTATTTATTCATTAAACAGTGCTAAAGTAGATGTAAATGGTCAAATTAAACTAAGCTCAAAAATTGCTAATCACGCATCAACCGAAGGTAATATCAAGCTAAATTATGCTGATAAGAGTGAAATTACGGGTGCAACCATCGCAAATGGCGGTAATATTGCGATTAAACCATTAGATTTCTCTACTCACACCATGGCATTAACAGGTGATGTATTATCCGTTAATAAGGGTAAAGTAGAATTAAACCTTACACCAAACAGTCATTTGGTAGGGCGCTTAGATAACTTTGCGAAATTTGATCATCCTGAACATAAAAACTTATTCAATCGATATATTAATGGTCTTGATGCCAAAAGTGCGGGCGAAATTAACCTTAATTTAGCTAAAGACGCATTATGGACGATGACAGGTCAAAGCTGGATGGATAAATTGAGCGGCGAAGGTACGGTTGATTTTGACAGCAACAGCAAAACAAGCGGACGCGCCTTACATATCGGCGAATTGGCGGGTGCCAATAAATTTTTGATGCATCTGAATAAAGACGGCATTCACAGCGATATGCTCTATGTGAAAAAAGGAACGTCCACTCCGCAAGAAGTCGTCGTCAAAAATCTGTCCGAAGTGCTTGACAGTATGAATTACGGCGATCGTTTGCGTTTCGCGACTGTTCGAGAAAATTCAGGTGATGAATTTGTGAACGGCAAAAAATATATTGATGATACACATCTTTTAGAGCAGGCTTTAACGGTTGAATATTCTGACCATAAAACTGACCCAAGCAATAACGAAGATTACAATCGCAGATTTAATGGTGAAACAATGACTGCTGAAAAAGCAGGTAACACAGATGTGGATGCGATGTATGGTAGCGAGCATAGAAAAAATGTCTATTTAGTCAAACAGGCTACCGGCAATCCAAGCCGAAATGGCAAAAATATCAATGATATGTTCGACTCAACCGCACATTATGCGTTCACTTTGGATACTTATACCAAACGCGAAGGGGAGCGTGCTTTTTCAACCTTGGACAAAAAAGAAGGCGATTGGATAAGGCTGACGCACACCCGTTTGATTCAATCCAATGCGTTTAGGTTTCATAACAACGATTTTGAAATCGGATATGACCGCTTCAGCCTCAACGAGCAGGAGAAAAAACGCAAATGGGGCATAAGTTTCGACTACGGCCACGGCAGGACATCATTATGGAATACGTTTGGCAAGGGCAAAATCAGAAAATATGAATTGGCTCTGTACAATACTACCCAATACATAGATAAAGAAGGAGACGAAACAGGGTATATCGACAATGTATTAAAAATAGGAAAACTGCGTAACCGTGTGATTGCACGAAATCATATGGGGCAATTATGGGGCGAGGGAAAATATAGCAACACCCTATTCTCTATCAGCACCGAATACGGCCGCCGTAATTTTTTGGATGACGATAAATTGTGGCGGATTACACCGCAAGTACAGTTGCAATATTCCTATTTGAGAGGTGCGGGCTATCGGCTCGATAACGGCATAAACGTCAACTTAAGCCACGTAAACAGCCTGATAGGCCGTTTGGGTTTGGATGTCGTGAGAAAATTTGACGAAGGCAAAAAACTTTTCTATATCAAAGGCAATATCCTTCATGAATTTTTGGGCAGCCGTTCCTTTAAGGCATTTGAAGGCAACAGCAATTATGCTCAAAAATGGAATACGAGGGGGACTTGGTATTCCGCCGGATTGGGCTACAATGCGCGGACAGGCAAAAAAACGAATGTCTTTGCCGATGCGGAAAAAGAGTTTTCCGGCGGCAAAAAAGGTTCGTACAACATCCGCTTATCCGTTTCCCATCAGTTTGACTGAATGATTGGAACCTTATCGCAACAATGGGTTAAATCTAATTCGAGTCTTTAGGATAAACCACAATGAAATGCCGTCTGAACCGCTTTCAGACGGCATTTTTGCCAATGGGCAAAATGACGGCGGCGGGATTTTTTATTTTCCCGATTGAAGTATAATGTTGCCGGTTTCAACCGGATATTCAAGCGGTTTGCTCCAACACTCGGAACGGCGCATAAAACGCCGCCCCGCGTGTTATCCCGAACAGGGCGGCTAATCAGATCCTATCGCCATAAACGGCGGGGGTTCAACCGAAAAGGAATTGAGATGAATAAAACCTTGTCTATTTTGCCGGCGGTAATCTTACTCGGCGGCTGCGCCGTCGGCGGCGGCAACACATTCGTCAGCTTAGACGGCGGCACAGGTATGGGCGGCAGCATCGTCAAAATGGCGGTAGAAAGCCAATGCCGTGCGGAATTGAACAAACGCAGCGAATGGCGTTTGACCGCGCTGGCGATGAGTGCCGAAAAACAGGCGGAATGGGAAAACAAGATTTGCGGCTGCGCTACCGAAGAAGCACCCAACCAGCTGACCGGCAACGATGTGATGCAGATGCTGAACCAGTCCACGCGCAATCAGGCAATTACCACCGTTACCGCCAAAACGGTTTCTGCCTGCTTCAAACGCCTGTACCGCTAACCTTCTTCAGACGGCATGAGGCAGATGCCGTCTGAATCCGTTTTCCTGCAATTTCGACAGACGAGAAAAGTCATGAGATACATCAGCACGCGCGGCGAAACCGCACACAAACCGTTCAGCGAAGTTTTATTGATGGGGCTTGCACCCGACGGCGGCCTGATGCTGCCGGAACATTATCCGCAAATCGGGCGGGAAGCCTTGGACAAATGGCGCGGTTTGGCTTATCCCGAATTGGCGTTTGAAATTATGCGCTTGTTCGTTACCGATATTCCGGAGGACGATTTGCGCGATATTCTGAACCGTACTTACACGGAAGCGGCGTTCGGTACTAAGGAAATCACCCCCGTCCGCACGCTTTCAGACGGCATCAAAATCCAAGCCTTGTCCAACGGCCCGACGCTGGCGTTCAAAGATATGGCGATGCAGTTTTTGGGCAATGCGTTTGAATATGTTTTAAACAAAGAAGGCAAAAAACTCAATATCTTGGGTGCGACCAGCGGCGATACGGGTTCGGCTGCGGAATATGCCTTGCGCAGCAAAAAAGGCGTGAACGTATTTATGCTGTCGCCCGACGGTAAAATGAGCGCATTCCAACGTGCGCAGATGTACAGCCTGCAAGATGGGAATATCCACAATATCGCCGTGAAGGGGATGTTTGACGACTGTCAGGATATTGTGAAGGCGGTGCAGAACGATGCCGCATTCAAGGAAAAATACCATATCGGTACGGTCAACTCGATCAACTGGGGGCGCATCGTCGCGCAAGTGGTTTATTACTTTGCCGGCTATTTCAAAGCGACGCAAAGCAATGACGAGCAAGTCAGCTTCTGCGTGCCAAGCGGCAACTTCGGCAACGTTTGCGCGGGACACATCGCCAAACAAATGGGACTGCCTGTCCGCCGCCTGATTGTGGCAACCAATGAAAACGATGTGTTGGACGAGTTTTTCAAAACCGGCGCATACCGCCCGCGCAACAGCGCGCATACTTATGTTACCTCCAGCCCGTCGATGGACATTTCCAAAGCGTCCAACTTCGAGCGTTTCGTGTTCGACCTGATGGATCGCGATCCTCAGGAAATCAATACGCTGTGGGCGGAAGTGGCGGCTGGCAAGGGCTTTGACCTGCGGTTTGCCTTGGACAAAGTCGGCGGTAAATACGGTTTTACCTCCGGCAAGTCCACCCACGCCGACCGCCTCGCCACCATCAAACAGGTTTACGAACAAGACCAAGAACTCATCGACCCGCACACTGCCGACGGCGTAAAAGTCGCCCGCGAAGTGCGCGAAGAAGGTGAAACGGTGGTTTGTTTGGAAACCGCGTTGGCGGCGAAATTCGATGCGACCATACGCGAAGCCGTCGGCGATGTCGCCATTCCGCGCCCCGCCGCGCTGGAAGGTTTGGAAAAATTGCCGCAGCGCGTGCAAACCGTGCCGAACAGTGCGGATGCGGTAAAAGGCATCATCGAACAAACCCTTGCCTGATGTTCCGTATGGGCGGCATTCCGTCCGAACTTAAGATTGAAAGAAAATGACCTTACCTATGCAGGAAACCCGTTTTTCCATACTGCTGGACGAATTGGCGGCAAAACAGGAGGCCGCCCTCGCCTCCCACCTGCTTGCCGACGGAACCAAGGTATGGATACGCAAAGCAGGCAGGCACAATGCGCGATGGCGTTACGTGCTGCTCGGTATGGTTGCCCGGTATTTGAAACTGGGGGTGTTGAAACCGGTCCCAAGCCTCGGCGGCGAGCCTGCCATTGCAACCGAATCAAAACGCCTGCACGAATTGCGCGCGGCGGGGATAGCCGTTCCCGAATTGCTCGCCGTCCGGAAAAATGCCCTTATGTTCGGCAATTTGGAAGGTATCCCGCTCGATACGCAAATCCGCCAAGAAGCCAAAGCCGGAAAGGCGGACGCTTGGCTTGCCGGTTTGGAAGCCATTGCACGCGTACATGAAAAACGGCAGTTCCTCAGTCAGGCGTTTGCGCGGAATATGATGTCGGACGGGAAAAACATCAGCTTTTTGGACTTTGAAGACGATCCTTCCGAAGTCCTGTCCCCCGTGCAATGCCAAGCCCGCGATTGGCTCTGCTACATCCATTCGACCGCGCTGATATTGAAAAACGGCGGACTACTGGAGGCGGCTGCGGAAAAATGGGGCGGCGTATTGTCGGGGCAGCCTGCCGAAATACAAAAGCTGATTGCCGCCACCGTCAAACCGATTCTTCCGATACGCAGGCTGGAACACCCCCGCTGGGGACGGGACGCGCTCAGGCTGGCAGCCTCGATTTCCCTGATTTCCCTTGCCGATATGCCGCCGTAAGCCGCCGCCCGCCCAGCGATGCCGTCTGAAGCCCTTCAGACGGCATATAACCAACGCGCATCAAGCATTGTCGCAACCATCCGTTTCGTTTAGAATTTTGGCTTTATCCCGAATCGGGCAGATATTTTCACTCTGCCGCACGTCCCAAATAAACACTATCCATTTCTTTTACCGACAGGAAACCCAAATGGCAGCATTCAATACCCAAAAAGTATTGTCCGTACACCACTGGACAGACGCATATTTCACCTTTACCTGCACTCGCGACGAATCGTTGCGCTTTGAAAACGGACAGTTCGTTATGGTCGGGCTGATGGTGGACGGCAAGCCGCTGATGCGCGCATACAGCGTCGCCTCCGCCAACTGGGAAGAACACCTCGAATTTTTCAGCATTAAAGTCCAAGACGGCCCGCTGACCAGCCGCCTGCAACACCTCAAAGTCGGCGACGACGTGTTAATCAGCAAAAAACCGACCGGAACCTTGGTTGCCGGCGACCTGAATCCAGGCAAACACCTTTACCTGTTGAGCACCGGTACCGGCATCGCCCCTTTCTTGAGCATCACCAAAGACCCCGAAATTTACGAGCAATTTGAAAAAATCATCCTCGTACACGGCGTGCGCTACAAAAAAGATTTGGCGTACTACGACCGCTTTACCAAAGAATTGCCCGAACACGAATACCTCGGCGACTTGGTTAAAGAAAAACTGATTTACTACCCGATTGTTTCCCGCGAAGACTTTGAACACCGCGGCCGCCTGACCGACCTGATGGTGAGCGGCAAACTGTTTGAAGACATCGGCCTGCCCAAAATCAACCCGCAAGATGACCGCGCGATGCTGTGCGGCAGCCCTGCGATGCTGAAAGATACCTGCAAAGTTTTGGACGATTTCGGACTGACCGTCTCTCCGAAAACAGGTGTGCGCGGCGATTACCTGATTGAGCGCGCATTTGTGGATCAATAAGCTGCTTGAAAATGCCGTCTGAACGGCATCAGCGATAAAAAAACCCGAATCCTGCCAATCAGGATTCGGGTTTTTTATAGTGAATTAAATTTAAATCAGGACAAGGCGGCGAGCCGCAGACAGTACAAATAGTACGGCAAGGCGAGCCAACACTGTACCGGTTTAAATTTAATTCACTATATAGTGGGTAAAAATTAGAAATGCACATTTCCGTCATTCACGCGCAGGCGGGAATCCAGACCTATCCGTTAATTAGCATTTGAAAATAAAAGAAAAACCAAGCATATGGGTTCCCACTTGCGGAGGAATCTTCATCGTCTCATTTTTGTTTTCATCAACTTTTCCTAAACTTTCCTGTTTGGGCTGCATAATCAGACTTGACTTTGTTATTTTCCATATTGAGCTTCTCTTAATTTGAAAAAATTAACATAAACATTTAAAAATAAAACAAAATTATATAATAAAAAAAATAATGAGAATATAAAGGATAAAAAGAGAGTTAAGTTATTTAATCGGACTTGTTCTCTATAAATCATAAGACACCAAATAAGCCATAATAAATTTAGTAAATAAAAACTGCTTATACCCAACTTTCTTTTCTTGGAACCTATTATTATTTCAACTCTGGATGAAAAAATAGAATTTAAAAATTTTTTTCTTTGATATATCGTTAATATCTCCCTAGTTTTTCTTAAAAAAAATATAATCATATATATACTACACAACATTGGTAATAAATAAATTAAAAGCGAAAGGTAATTAAATTGATAATTGTAAATTATATAATAAACAACATACGAAGAAAAAATTATTATAGATGATTTGCTATACGAATAAAAAAATATCCTACCTAGCCCGAACCTTCTTATAATTTGTACTATGTGATTATCCATTTCAATATCCATTTAAGCTTTCAATTAATTTTCTATATTTTTCAATGGCATGTATCATGCTGTGCTTGGGAAATATCATCTTGGTTGATGATCAAGCCATGTATGCAAAGATTGGAATATGGTATCTGTCGTGCTAATAATGCCCCCGTTACTGTTATACGTCTAAAGCAACGCTGTCCGTCATTGTTCGGACGGCATTTTTTCAGACGGCATGTCCACCTGCTTGTGAAGCCGCATGGCATTGCCCAATACGACCAGCGAACTGAAGCTCATGCCCAGCGCGGCTATCCACGGTTGGACATAACCCAAAACGGCAAGCGGTACGGCGATGATATTGTACGCGCTCGCCCATATCAGGTTTTGGCTGATAATCTGCTGCGTGCGGCGGGCTTGGGCAAACATATGCGGCACGATGTTCAAATCCTCGTTGAGCAGAACGATGTCCGCACCGTCCCGGGCAATGTCCGTTCCGCCGGCTGCGGCGGCGGATACGTCTGCCTGAGCCAAAACGGGCGCATCGTTGATGCCGTCGCCTATCATCAACACTCTTTTCCCTTCTTTTTGCAAGGCTTTGACGTATTCCAGCTTGTCTTCTGGCATTGCTTGGGCGCGGTAGTGCGTGATACCCAAAGCACAGGCGGTTTCGGCAACGGCGGTTTCGCGGTCGCCGCTGAGGATGTGCAGCGTCAGGTTTTTGCCTGCCAACTTCCGCACCGCCTCCGCCGCGCTGTCTTTGAGCGGGTCTTGCAGGTAGAACACGGCTTGGAAACCGCTCTGGCTGCCGAGGTAAACCGCACTGCCGCCGCCTTCTGTTTGCGGTTCTTTACCTGAAATTTCGGCGACATAGGATGCCCTGCCCAATGCCCAAACCTGTGTTTCGCCGTTGACGGTCAGTTGCGCGCCCACGCCTTCGCCGATGCGGTTGAGGCGTTGTCCGACTTGGATTTCGGGGGCGATGCCGCCTGAAATGCGGCAGTTGAGGATGGCTCGCGCGAGCGGGTGTTCGGACTGCTGTTCCAAACTTTGCGCCACTGCCAGCACTTGGGCTTCGGTCATGCTGCCGAGCAGTTCAATCCGGCGGACAACGGGATTGCCTTGTGTCAGCGTGCCGGTTTTGTCGAAAATGATGTCGGTGGTTTGGGCGAGGGTTTCGAGGGTTTGTTTGCCGCCGATTAAAACGCCTTCGCGCGCCAGCGTACCGGTCGAGGCTGCCAGCGCGGTCGGCGTGGCAAGCGACAGGGCGCAGGGGCAGGTAATGACCAGCAGGGCGACGGTAATCCAAAGCGCGGTGTGCGCGTCGGCGTACAGCGTCCAGCCGATGAAGACGGGGACGGCAAGCAGGAGTTCGCCGAATATGAAAGACGAGGCGTATTGTTCCGCCAACTCGGCAGTGCGCGGTTTTTGCGCCAAGGCACGGTCGAGCAGGCGGACGATGTGCGACAGTCGCGTGCCGCCGCCGGTACGGTCGGTGCGTATAATCAGGGGGCTTTGCGTGTTGAGTGTACCTGCGGTTACTTTTTCAGACGGTATTTTGGCGACGGGCAGGCTCTCGCCGGTCAGCATAGATTCGTCAACCGTGCTTGCGCCTTCCAGCACCGTGCCGTCGACGGGGATGGTCTCGCCCGGTTTGACCATCACGATATCTCCCGCCTTCAATTTGACGACGGCTGCCTCGCAGGTTTCCTGCGTATCGGGGTAATCGGGCATATGATGGCAAAACGCAGGAATCAGCTTGACCAGCCTTTCGGCGGCATCGCCTGCCTTGCGTCGGGCAATGTGTTCCATAAAGCGTCCGCCCAGCAGGAAAAACAGCAGCATGGCGATGGATTCGAAATACATCCCCTGCCCTGCGTTGGTGGCGAGGCTGTAAATGCCGGCGGCAAAGGTCATAATGATGGCGGCGGCAATCGGCGTGTCCATACCGACGCGGCGGTTTTTCAGGTCGCGCAATGCGCCTTGATAAAACGGGACGGCGCAATAGAATACGACGGGCAGCACCATCAGGAAGCCGCCCCAATGGAGGATTTGCAAAAAATCGGGTTCGATGTCGCCGCCGTAAAGGTAGGTCGGCAGCGCGAACATCATCGTCTGCATCATCCCCAGTCCGGCAACGGCGAGGCGGACGATGTATTGTTTGCGTTCTTTTTGGTTGGCGGCTTCGATTTTCTGCGCGTCATAGGGTGCGGCGGTGTAGCCTGTCTGCCGGATTTTCAACAGAATGTCGGAAAGGCGGATTTTGCCGTCGTCCCAGACGACGCGGCAGCGGTGCGTGCTGTAATTGAGGTCGATGCGGACGATGCCGTCTGTACGCAAAAGCTGCTGTTCGATCAGCCAGACGCAGGCGGCGCAGGTGATGCCGCCGAGCATTAAAACCGCCTCGCGCGTGACGCCGTGGGTTTCCACAAAGTCGGACTGGACTTCGGGCAGGTCGTACAGGCGGATTTGGTCGAGGATTTCTTGGGGCGGCAGTTCGGTTTTTTGCGCGTCGGCGGTGCGTTGTTTGTAATAACTGCCCAAGCCCGCGTCAATAATGCTTTGTGCGACTGCCTGACAGCCGGCGCAGCAGGTTTCGCGGTCTTCGCCTTCGTAGCGGACGGTCAGATGCAGGTTTTCGGGAACGTCCAGCCCGCAGTGGAAACAGGTTTTTTTCATGGCATTTCGGTTTCGTCTGTGTTTGGTGCGGCGGCACAATACTCGGCAATGGCTTCGCGCAGTGCGTCTATACCGGTATTTTCAGCAACGGAAATGCGGACGGCGGCAATTTTTCCCGCAGCGTCGCGCCATATGCCCGTGTTTTGTTCTTCAGACGGCAGCAGGTCGGTTTTGTTGTACACCTTGATGCACGGAATATCGCCGGCATGGATTTCTTGCAGTACGTTTTCCACGTCTTCAATCTGCTGTCCGCTGTTCGGGGCGGCAGCATCGACGACGTGCAGCAGCACATCGGCTTGCGCGGTTTCTTCCAGCGTGGCGGAAAATGCCGAAATCAGTTTGTGCGGCAAATCGCTGACGAATCCGACGGTATCGGTCAGGATAATGCTGCATTCGGGACTGATGTACAGCCGCCGCGCCGTGGTGTCGAGTGTGGCGAAAAGCTGGTCTTTCGCATATATGCCCGACTTGGTCAGCCGGTTGAACAGGCTGGATTTGCCGACATTGGTATAGCCGACCAGCGCAAACGTTTTGATTCTGCCCGATTCGCGGGACTTGCGGCGCAGGACGCGCTGTTTTTTGAGGTTGGCAAGCTGTTTTTTCAAGGCATTGATCCGATGGGCGATCAATCGGCGGTCGGTTTCCAGTTTGGTTTCGCCCGGTCCTTTCATGCCGATGCCGCCGCGCTGGCTTTGCAAATGTCCGTAACCGCGTATCAAGCGTCCCGCCAAATGGCTTAATTGTGCCAACTCGACTTGCAGCCTGCCTTCCTGCGTGCGGGCGCGGCGGGCGAAAATCGCCAGAATCAGCCCTACCCTGTCCAATACGCGGCATTGGAAGATTTTTTCCAAATTGCGTTCCTGCGTGGGCGTAAGTTCGTGGTTGAATACGACCAAATCGATGCCGTCTGCGGCAACTGCTTCCGACAGCTCCGCCGCCTTGCCCGTGCCGACAAACAGCGCGGTGTGCGGACGGTCGCGTTTGGTGGTCTCCACAATGACGGGATTGCCGCCTGCCGCTTTGACCAGCTCGACGGCTTCCGCCAATGCCGTCTGAAAACCGTTCAGACGGGCGGCACTGCTGCCCGTACCGTCTTTGTCCAACATTACGCCCACCAGCATGACGCGTTCGGGTTGCGCTTGGGTACTGCCGTTGCGGCCTGTTCTGCCTGTCATGTATTCAATCCTGTAAATAAAGGGTAACGCCGCGTCCCGGGCTGTCTTCTGGGGCAAGCGTGATACGGCTGCCTGTCATTCCGCCAACGCTGAAGACGATGCCGCCCGCTTCGTGCCTTCCTATGGACAGGCGGCTGCCGAGCCGCTGCCGGTAGGTATAACGGGTACACGCGTCCAAACACCAGCGTCCGCGCCAGTGGATGAAATATTTTTCGCCTTTTCTAACCGCAAGCGTCTCGCCGCCGTTTACCTCAAAATAAGGGTAATCGGGTTTTCGGGTTTTAAACTGCCATTTCGCCTGCGCGCGCCGTCCGTTGCGGACATAGTCGAATACCGCCGTATAAAGCGTACCGTATTCCAAAGGCTTGAGCGGGAAAAGGGCGAATTGGTACGCGGTCAGCCTGCCGTTGGGGTCGTTACCGGCGGTTAAAATTTTGACGGGACGGATTTCATTTTTACCCCGATACAGCTTGAAACTTTTCATCGCAATTTTGCCTGCCGCCTCGGAAAAATCAATGCTGGCAGGATTGCCCGTCATTTCATATCCCGGCACGGGGTCGGGACGTTCCCCGTAAAAATAAGGCAGTGCGCCGCTGCCAACCGGATAGGCTGTATAAAGCAACTCTTGTGCGGGCATGACTTCGTCGGTGTACACGACCGCACCGTTGTGGCAGGCGTTGCGGTAATAGTGCCGTCCCGCTTCAGGCTGATTTCTGCCTTGGGCGCAATGCCGCTCAAACCTGCCGTTGCCCTGATTGAATACGACGACGGTTTTACCGTTTTCGCGCACAAATGCCGCTCCTGCCTCATCCGTATGGCGGTCAAGCAGGGAAAGGCGGTGGTAGATTGCGCTCATCAATCCGTCAACCTGGCGTTGCTGCGTGCGGATGTCGCTGTCGGACGATTCGGCGGCTTCCTCTTCCGTGCTGATGTTTTCATGCACGCCGTTGTAGAGATAACCGGCAAGGCGTGTGCGTTCGGTCAGCTTTCGGTCGGTATAGTGAGGATTATCGGGATGATATTCTCCATGTCCGTCTTCGGGATTGAGCGTGAGATAGCGTGCGTGCCTGCGGGCGGAATTTTCCAAAACCGGCGCGTGTGCCAGCTCGTGCAAACCGATTTGTGCGCGGATGCGGTTGAGGTAGTGCAACGCATCGTCCTGCCCCCTGATTTGCGGTGCAGACGGATAGACAAGTTCTCCCACAGGCAGGGATTGGTTTTGGGTATGGTAGAAAACGCCTGCCGCCGAACCCAACAGAAGCAGCCAGATAACAAGGGATTTCATAATGCCGCCCTCCCGACGCGGCAACGGGATATTTCATGAAAACGGCAAACTTGAAAATCACGTTTCCGTTTGCCGATTGCCAAACCGGCAAACCTTTCCCCGTGCCGATGCCGAACCCGATGCCGTCTGAAGGTTCAGACGGCATCGGGTGTTTATTTGTCCGCCCGGACGGGTGCAGGTTCGTATTGTGTCGATTCGTCGCCGTAATACAGCACGCCGAGTTTGATGGGGATGCGTCCCTGCGATTTGCGGTGGGCGTTGGAATCGCGCAAGGAATAGGCGCAGCCGCAATATTCCTGCTGGTAGAAGTTTTCGCGTTTGCTGATTTCGATCATACGCGCGCTGCCGCCGCCTTTTCGCCAGTTGAAATCCCAATAGACCACATCATCATAGGGCGCGGCGGCGCGGTGTCCGCAGTCGTTGATTTGCGCCATATTTTTCCAGCGTGAAATGCCCAAAGAACTGGTAAAGACGGGGAAACCGTGTTCGTGCGCGTATTGTGCGGCTTTTTCAAAACGCATATCGAAACACATCGTACAGCGGATGCCGCGTTCCGGCTCAAACTCCATGCCTTTGGCTTTGGCAAACCATTCTTTGCGGTCGTTTTCGTAATCGTCGTCTTTATCGATGAAGGGGATGCCGAACTTTTCCGCAAAGCGCACGTTTTCCTCTTTTCGGAGCATATATTCTTTGTGCGGATGGATGTTGGGATTGTAAAAATAAATGGTGTAGTCGATGCCGGAGGCAAGCATCGCCTCCATCACTTCGCCGCTGCACGGGGCGCAGCAGGAATGCAGCAGGACTTTTTTATGTCCGCCGGGCGGGACGAGTACAGGGCGGTCGATGTCGGTAACGGTAGGTTTGTTTTGTGTTTCCATTAACTTAACAATATCTGTCGAATACGGTCGAAGCGGCTATTTTATCAGAGCCGCCGCATGTAAAACAGAGTGTCAGGGCATCAGCCCGAGCTGCCTGAACGAACAGACGCTTTGCGCCGTTACGATAAAATGGTCGAGCAGGGAAACATCGACCAGCGACATGGCCTGTGCCAGCCGCCTTGTGAACATGATGTCTTCCTGCGAAGGTTCGGGCGAGCCGCCCGGATGGTTGTGCGCGATAATCAGGCTGTCCGCATACTCGTCCAAAGCCAGTTTGACGATTTCGCGGATGTAAATCGTGTTTTCCGCAACCGTACCGCGCGACAGCTCTCTGACCGCAATCAGTTGGTTTTGGCGGTTCAACAGCAGCGCGACGCTGACTTCGACTTTTTCCTGCCCCAAATGAAAGCGTAAATAATCGGCAACGGTATCGGGATCGGATAAGGTAATTTCTTCTTGCAATTCTTCCGCCAATATCCGTCTCCCGATTTCCCTGACTACGGCGAACTGTGTGAAACTTGCCGTCCCCATACCCTTGTATGCCGACAGTTTGCCGACCTCCGCGCTCATCAGCTTCCCCAAGCTGCCGAACTCCTGCAGCAAATAACGCGCCAAATCGACCGCGCTCATTCCGCGCGTCCCGACGCGCAAAAGGATTGCCAAAAGTTCCGCATCGCTCAACGCCGCCGCCCCGCGTTCCAACAGCTTTTCCCTGGGCCTTTCGCCTTCCGGCCATTGCTTGATGCTCATGTTTTCCCTTTTTTAAAATAGTCTGAGATGCCGTCTGAAACAGATATTCCCACACGCCAAATATCCGAAATGCCGTCTGAACCGGATTTCCGCTTCAGACGGCATCTGTATTTCAAAACGGTCTTACGCCGTTTCTTCCAACTCGATTGAAGCCGCCAAAAGCGACAGGCGCGCCATCACGCCGTACACATAGAGGCGGTTGTGGACATTATCGACATCGCAGTCTTTTTCGGATCGCGGCATACCGAGCGAATCCCATTGTTCGAATACGCGTTTGCAGGCTTCGGGCGCTTCTTGGGAATTATCGCCGTTACCGGTCGGAATGCTGTTGGACAGCGGCACAAACACCATACCGCCGGCGTTGAGGTTTTCGTCCGCACCGCGCCCTTCGTGCACGCGGAAGAAGCCGCCGATGACGAAGCGGTCCATCATATAGACGACGGGTTCGCACACCGCGCCGTTTAAGGTTTCATAAGTATAAATCCCTTCTTGGACAATCACTTCGCTGACTTCCAAGCCTTCTTTGACTTTCGCCATTTTGTTGCGGTTTTTACGGTTCAAGCCGCGCACTTCGTCGGCGGATTTGACGCTCATCACGCCCATGCCGTAAGTGCCTGCGTCGGCTTTGACAATCACGAAAGGCTGGTCGGTAATACCCAGTTCGTCGTATTTGGCTTGAATTTTCGCCAATACGCGTTCTACCGCTTCCGCCAGCGCGTCTTCGCCTTCACGCCCTTGGAAGTCCAAACCGCCGATTTTTTCAAAATACGGGTTGATCTGCCATTCGTCGATATCAATCAGTTTGGCAAATTCGGCGGCAACTTGGTTGTACGCGCCGAAATGATCTGTTTTGCGGCGCGTCGTCCAACCGCCGTGCAACGGTGGCAATACGGTTTGGCTGATGTCTTTGAGAATGTCTGGAACACCTGCGGACAAGTCGTTGTTCAACAAGACGACACAAGGAGAGAAACCGTCTGCAAGATGGACGCGCTCGCGGGTGCGTAATAAAGGCTCAAGCAGGATTTTGTCACCCAAGGCGGTTTCAAGCTCGGTCGGCTCGGTTACCTCAGGATTCAGGCTACCCAAGCGCACTTCATACCCTGCCGAACGCAAAATCTCGCTGAGGGCGTAAACGTTTTGCAGGTAAAACGTATTGCGCGTGTGGTTTTCAGGAATAATCAATACGGATTTTGCCGTTTCGCAGGCACGCTGCACCGCATCTTGCGCAGCAACCGCCGCCAGCGGGATGAAATTCGGATTCAGATTATTGAAGCCGCCCGGAAACAAATTCATATCGATAGACGAAATTTTGTAACCGGCGTTGCGGATATCGACCGAACCATAAAACGGCGGACGGTGCACATTCCACTGCGTGCGGAACCACGCCTCGATTTTGGCGTGATTGGACAGGATTTTTGCCTCAAACGCCTGAAGTTGCGCCGAATGTTCGGGCGACATAACCGGTAATTTCATCTTTCGTCTGCCTCTGTGTGTTTTTTGACAAGATACAGATAATAATGCCTTTGAAAGAATGACGACAAGTATTCTTTCATATCGGATCATTCTTTAGATATAACCGTTTACTGAAATGGACAATATGTCTAATTTTTTCGTTAAAATTGTTTACAAAATAACACCGACTCAAAAATTAGACAAAATCTGTTGCGCGGTGTAAAGAATACGTCTAAAATTCGCCCAATCAGCATCACCATTTATCCAAAAGAACAACATCATGACAGCACAAACCCTTTACGACAAACTCTGGAACAGCCACGTCGTCCGCGAAGAAGAAGACGGCACTGTCCTGCTTTACATCGACCGCCATCTGGTTCACGAAGTAACCAGCCCGCAGGCGTTTGAAGGTCTGAAAATGGCGGGGCGCAAGCTGTGGCGCATCGACAGCGTCGTCTCCACCGCCGACCACAACACCCCGACCGGCGATTGGGACAAAGGCATCCAAGACCCGATTTCCAAGCTGCAAGTCGATACTTTGGATCAAAACATCAAAACATTCGGCGCACTCGCCTATTTTCCGTTTATGGACAAAGGTCAGGGCATCGTCCACGTTATGGGACCCGAACAAGGCGCGACCCTGCCCGGTATGACCGTCGTCTGCGGCGATTCGCACACTTCCACCCACGGCGCATTCGGCGCACTGGCGCACGGCATCGGCACTTCCGAAGTCGAACACACGATGGCGACCCAGTGCATTACCGCGAAAAAATCCAAATCCATGCTGATTGCCGTTGACGGCAAATTAAAAGCGGGCGTTACCGCCAAAGACGTGGCGCTTTACATCATCGGCCAAATCGGTACGGCCGGCGGTACAGGCTACGCCATCGAGTTTGGCGGCGAAGCCATCCGCAGCCTTTCTATGGAAGGCCGCATGACCTTGTGCAATATGGCGATTGAAGCCGGTGCGCGCTCAGGCATGGTTGCTGTCGACCAAACCACCATCGACTATGTCAAAGGCAAACCTTTCGCACCCAAAGGCGAGGCATGGGACAAAGCCGTCGAGTACTGGCGCACGCTGGTGTCTGACGAAGGCGCGGTTTTTGATAAAGAATACCGTTTCAACGCCGAAGACATCGAACCGCAAGTTACTTGGGGCACGTCGCCCGAAATGGTTTTAAACATCGGCGGCAAAGTGCCGAATCCTGCCGAAGAAACCGATCCGGTCAAACGCAGCGGTATGGAGCGCGCCCTCGAATATATGGGTTTGAAGGCCGGCACGCCGCTGGACGAAATCCCCGTCGATATCGTATTCATCGGCTCTTGCACCAACAGCCGCATCGAAGACTTGCGCGAAGCCGCCGCCATCGCCAAAGACCGCAAAAAAGCCGCCAACGTACAGCGCGTGTTAATCGTCCCCGGCTCCGGTTTGGTTAAAGAACAAGCCGAAAAAGAAGGCTTGGACAAAATTTTCATCGCAGCCGGCTTTGAATGGCGCGAACCGGGCTGTTCGATGTGCCTTGCGATGAATGCCGACCGCCTCGCGCCGGGTCAACGCTGCGCCTCCACGTCCAACCGCAATTTTGAAGGCCGCCAAGGCAACGGCGGACGCACCCACCTCGTCAGCCCCGCTATGGCAGCCGCCGCCGCCGTTACCGGACACTTTACCGACATCCGTACGATGGCGTAAGTATTTTCAGGCGGTCTTTAAGAATTTGACGAGGCCGTCTGAAATATGTCCCGTAAGGCAGAAACGCCTTAATACTCAAACCAAGGAGTTTAACCATGAACAAACTTTTCATTACCGCCCTGTCCGCCCTCGCCTTGTCCGCCTGCGCCGGTACTTGGCAGGGCGCGAAACAAGACACCGCCCGTAACCTTGACAAAACACAGGTCGCCGCCGAACACGCCGCCGAACAAACAGGCAACGCTGTCGAAAAAGGCTGGGACAAAACCAAAGAAGCCGTCAAAAAAGGCGGCAATGCCGTCGGACGCGGCATTTCCCATCTCGGCGAAAAAATCGAAAACGCCACCGAATAACCGATTTGCGATGCCGTCTGAAACCGTTTCAGACGGCATCGTCAGCACAAGACGCAAACCCATGAAAGCCTTTACCAAAATTACCGCCATCGTCGCCCCGCTCGACCGCAGCAACGTCGATACCGACGCCATCATCCCCAAACAATTTCTAAAATCCATCAAACGCAGCGGCTTCGGCCCTAATGCCTTTGATGAATGGCGTTACCTCGACCACGGCGAACCGGGCATGGACAACGGCAAACGCCCGCTGAACCCCGATTTTTCCCTGAACCAACCGCGTTACCAAGGCGCGCAAATCCTGTTGACGCGCAAAAACTTCGGCTGCGGCTCCTCGCGCGAACACGCCCCTTGGGCATTGGACGACTACGGCTTCCGCGCCGTCATCGCCCCCAGCTTTGCCGATATTTTCTTCAACAACTGCTACAAAAATGGCCTTTTGCCTATCGTTTTGACAGAAGAACAGGTTGACCAGCTTTTCAAAGAAGTTGAAGCCAACGAAGGCTATCAGCTCTCCATCGACCTTGCCGAGCAAACCCTGACCACCCCTAGCGGCGAAACATTCACATTCGACATTACCGAACACCGCAAACACTGCCTCTTAAACGGCTTGGACGAAATCGGACTGACCCTGCAACACGCCGACGAAATTCACGCCTTTGAAGAAAAACGCCGCCAAAGCCAGCCTTGGCTGTTTAACGGTTGATATACAAAAGGCGGTCTGAAAAATTTAAGTGTTTCAGACGGCCTTTACTGAATGTATTGGGATAGACCATGAGATCATTCGACGAATTAATCCAAACCCAAGACCCTGCGTGGCCATTGATTCAAGAGTGGCTTACAGAAGCGGTAAACAGCGTTGAAGTTTTGCCACGTACGCTTGAAAAGGCAAAGGAAGAACTTGTCAAAACCCAAGTAACAATACGTTCGTTTATGGGTGCTGTCGTTTATGAAACCGGCGGTATCCTTATCGATGACGGTTGGTTACGGATACTTGGTTCTGGCAGCGCGAAGCTACCTCGTGGTTTGGGAAGTTGGAATCTAAGCCTTACACAATCCGAGCCAGCAGACCCTGCTCCCTATTATCTGTTTGCCGATGATGTTGCTGGAGGCTATTTTGCGATTAATGGCGGAGAATTGAATGGCAAAGTAGGTAATATTTTCTACCTACCACCGGATACACTGGAATGGGAAGATTGCGGTAAAGGTTATGGCGACTTCTTAAATTGGGCATTGACTGGCGATTTACAGTTGTTTTACGAAAACCTGCGTTGGGAAAATTGGCGCGAAGAAATCCATGATTTGAATGGCGACAGCGTTTACACGTTCTTTCCGTTTTTATGGACTGAAGAAGGCAGCGATATAAACCAAGTTAGCCGCAAGCGTATTCCTATTGCTGAACATTATGCTTCCACTTTGAATCTGCAAAACACAACTCCATAAAAAGCCCTTTCAGACGGCCTTGTTGTCATAATCCCAATAAAGCGTCCTTAAAACGTATTCTTCACATCCTGAAGTTTAATTTCTACCTAACCACACCATGATTACCGACACCATAAGCAATGCTGCCCGCTACGCCGCGCTGCATCCTGACTTTGCCGAAGCCTTCCATCTGTTGCAGACCTTGGATTTTGCCAAACTGTCGGACGGTCAAGTGCCATGCGAGAATCCCAATATCCGTATTTTTATCGGCAGCGAGCCGATGAGGACTAAAGGCAAAGCCCAGCCTGAAGCGCACTTAAAACATATTGATATTCAAACGCCGATTGATGGCAGCGAAACGTATGGCTGGATAGACAGAGGCCGTCTGAAAAACGGTTTGGGCTACAACGAAAAGCGCGATATCGAGTTTTTCTACTGCGAGCCGGAAACTTGGCTGACCTTGGAGCCAGGCGAATTTGCGCTATTTTTTCCAAATGATGCGCATGCACCGTTAGTCGGCGACAAGGCAAACATACGCAAAGCAGTGTTTAAAATCCGCATCAAGACCGAACGCCTGTAGGTCCTTTCAGACGGCATCAACATTATGTCTTTATTGAAAAAACTCTTCAAATCCAAACCGATGGACTGGCGCGGGTTCGTCAGCTATTTTGCCGAACGTCTGCAATCCAAACACCAACTCGACATCGAAATCCGTTGGGGCAGCAGCTTGGACAACACCAGCGTTCTGATTCTGCTTGGCGAAGGGCAGGACAATCCCTGCGCCTATCTGGGCAACCACTACGCCCATTACCTGCAAAATCCCGAAGCTTTGGATGAAATCATCGCCCTAAATGCCAAAGTTGTCCGCGAAATGGCAGAAGCCGACGGCACAATGACCGTAGACAACATCCTGCCCATCATCAAAGATACCGCGTTTTTAAACAATCTACTCAGCCAAAACCACGATCCCCTTCCCGACGCGAAAACGCTGCTGCTCTACCGTCCGCTGGCAGACAACCTGCTGGTGATGTACGTCGCACACATGGGCAACGTCATGCGTTCGTTCGGCGCGAAAGACATGGAAAGACTCGGCATCCCCGATATAGATGCCCTACACAGTATTGCCCTTGCCAACCTCAGGCGTGAAACCGCCGGCAAGCTCCGCACCGAACATCTCGAAAACAGCACACTGACGCAAGTTATCACCAATGACGATAATGAATCCGCACTGATTCTGATATTGGACGACATCTTGGCAAACGACCGACAGCTTCCGGCAAACCCCGTGTTCGTCATTCCTTCGCGTGATTTTCTCGCATTGTGCAGCCCATCCGACCACGATGCCGTTGCCACCATGTTGGAAATTGCCCGGGAAATCGCCCAAAACAACCCCTACGCTGTTTCCGAACAGCTTTACCAATACCACAATGGTACAATCACGCTTTTCCAACCCGTATGATACCGTTCAGACGGCATAGCCCCATTCCCCCAACTCAAGGAAAAACAAAATGACCAAACATATCGCCATCCTCCCAGGCGACGGCATCGGCCCTGAAATCGTCTCCGAAACCGTCCGCATACTCGACAAACTTATCGCCCAAGGCTTGGATGCCGGCTACGAATACGCCCCACTAGGCGGCGAAGCCTATGACGAATATGGCCATCCTTATCCAGAATTCACGCAAAACCTCTGCCGCAAAGCCGATGCCGTCCTGCTTGGTGCAGTCGGTTCTCCGCAATACGACAATCTAGACCGTCCATTGCGTCCTGAGCGCGGTCTGTTGGCGATTCGTAAGGATTTGAACCTGTTTGCCAATTTGCGCCCCGCCATCCTCTATCCCGAGCTAGCCAACGCCTCCACGCTCAAGCCTGAAATCGTTGCCGGTTTGGATATTTTGATTGTGCGCGAACTGACCGGCGATATTTATTTCGGCGAACCGCGCGGCATCCGCGTTCTGGAAAACGGCGAACGTGAAGGCTACAACACCATGAAATACAGCGAAAGCGAAATCCGCCGTATTGCCCACGTTGCCTTCCAATCCGCCCAAAAACGCAGCAAAAAAGTCTGCTCCGTAGGCAAAGCCAACGTTTTGGAAACCACCGAACTGTGGCGTGAAATCTTTGAAGAAATCGGCAAACAATATCCCGATGTCGAACTTTCCCATATGTATGTGGACAACGCCGCCATGCAGCTCGTGCGCGCGCCCAAACAGTTTGACGTGATTGCCACCGGCAACATCTTCGGCGACATCCTCTCCGACGAAGCCTCCATGCTGACCGGATCCATCGGTATGCTGCCTTCCGCCTCGCTGGACGAAAACGGCAAAGGCCTGTACGAACCGTCTCACGGCTCCGCCCCCGACATCGCCGGACAAAACAAAGCCAACCCGCTTGCCACCATCCTCTCGCTTGCCATGCTGCTGCGTTACAGCCTGAACGACGAAGCCCGCGCGCAACAAGTTGAAAACGCTGTACAAAAAGTGCTGCAACAAGGCTTGCGTACCGGCGATATTTACGAAGAAGGCACAAAACTCGTTTCCTGCTCCGAAATGGGCGATGCGGTACTCGCCGCCTTGTAAAAAAACAAAGCGCGGATCACACCGCGCTTTTTCATCCGCCCTTTTCCGCTCGCCCCGTTCGTCAACCGCCTGCAAACCCACCGTTTACCGGCAGGAAATGCCATAAATCCCCGCCTATGTTAGGATAAACGCCTTTATCGGCCCACACAAAGGATTATCATCATGAAAAAAATCATCATCGCCGCACTCGCAGCAGCAGCCATCGGCACTGCCTCCGCCGCCACCTACAAAGTGGACGAATATCACGCCAACGCCCGTTTCTCCATCGACCATTTCAACACCAGCACCAACGTCGGCGGGTTTTACGGTCTGACCGGTTCCGTCGAGTTCGACCAAGCAAAACGCGACGGCAAAATCGACATCACCATCCCCGTTGCCAACCTGCAAAGCGGTTCGCAACACTTTACTGACCACCTGAAATCCGCCGACATCTTCGATGCCGCCCAATATCCGAACATCCGTTTCGTTTCTACCAAATTCAATTTCAACGGCAAAAAACTGCTCTCCGTTGACGGCAACCTGACCATGCACGGCAAAACCGCCCCCGTCAAACTCAAAGCCGAAAAATTCAACTGCTACCAAAGCCCGATGGCGAAAACCGAAGTTTGCGGCGGCGACTTCAGCACCACCATCGACCGCACCAAATGGGGCGTGGACTACCTCGTTAACGCCGGTATGACCAAAAACGTCCGCATCGACATCCAAATCGAGGCAGCCAAACAATAAAATATTTGATAAGAATCAATAAAAATGCCGTCTGAAAGGGTTTGGAAATCGAGCTGACCCAACTTTTCGATCTGAAACAATACGGACAACTCGAACTGCGCCTGTTTGCCGACAGGGTCCGCAATCATGCCGACGACAAAGACAGTAGGAATGCGGACTCAGACCGCCTGCGTAATGACGGCTACTATATGCCCAACCTGCCTGTTTCCCGCTACGGGCTGGGTGCAAGCTGGAACAAAGGGGCATGGCAAATCGGCAGCAGCCTGACCCGCTATGCCGCTGCCAAACACACTGGAAACATGGCTGCGGCATACAAAGAACCCTCACTCGGCTCCTACGCCCTGCTCGATGCCTATGTCAGCCATACGCAAAAACACGGCAGATACAGCACAGAATGGTTCTTGGACGGCAGAAACCTGACCAACCGTACCGCGCGCGCAAAACTCCATACTCAAATACATTGCGCCGCTGCCCGGACGTTCTATCCGCGCCGGTGTGAAAATTTCGCTGTAAACATCAAATACCGCCTGTAAACGAAATGCCGTCTGAACATTCTTCAGACGGCATTGATTTATTTCAAACACCGATACGGCGTTTAATCTGCCACTTTTTTCAATTCTGCACGCATAGCACCGATAACCGCCTTGTAATCCGGTTTGCCGAAAATCGCAGAACCGGCAACAAAGGTGTCTGCACCGGCTTGAGCAACGGCGGCGATATTGTCGGTTTTGATGCCGCCGTCCACTTCAATGGCAATACGTCTGCCGCTTTTCTCTTCATAGCGGTCAAGCATGGCACGAACCTGTCTGATTTTTTCCAAAGTATGCGGAATGAAGCTCTGACCACCGAACCCGGGGTTGACCGACATCAGCAAAACCATATCCAGCCTGTCCAACACGTTTTCCAACACATATACGGGCGTTGCCGGATTCAACACCAGCCCCGCCTGACAGCCCATATCCCGAATCAGGCTCAAGCTGCGGTCGATATGGCGGCTCGCTTCGGGATGGAACGTGATGATCGATGCTCCTGCTTTGGCAAACGACTGAATCAGGTCGTCAACGGGTTCGACCATCAGATGCACATCGATCGGCACACACGCATACGGTTTTAATGCCGCGCAAACCATAGGCCCGAAGGTCAGGTTCGGCACATAATGGTTGTCCATCACGTCAAAATGGATCAGATCTGCACCTGCCGCAATGACGCTTTCCACCTCTTCGCCAAGCCGTGCAAAATCTGCTGATAAAATGCTGGGTGCGATACGGTAAGTAGTCATGTTTTTTTCCTTCAATATCCTTTTACGTTCCGATTCCGCCGTTATGTCTGCCTGCCGGACATACGTACGCATTATTAACAAAAGTTAACCGCGATAATACCATCTTTCACACGTCAATCTAGTATATTTCCTAAAATTTCCAACAAGAGGAAAAGCCGTGCCACTGCTCGCTCCCTGCCGTTTTGCCAAACCTGCCGCCTCTTTTTTAAGTATGGCTTTGCTTTCCTGCCAGCTTTCCCACGCCGCCACGGCTTATATCCCCCTGAACGATTTTCAACCGAACTGCGACATACGCCGGCTCGGGCTGACACAGGGTCAGCACAATGAGCTGCGTAAAATCCGCGCCGCCTTCAAAATGGCGGGCGACAGGGCGCGTTTGAAGGTTATGCATTCCGAACACAGCCGCCGCCGATCTGTCGTTGAAATCATTTCTTCGGATGTTTTTAATCGGAACGAGGCGCGCGATTATGTCGAAAGCCGCTACCACTCCAGCATGGATTTTGCGGTGGACGAATTGGAAATCCAACACCGCTTCTTCCATATCCTCACACCGCAACAGCAGCAAATGTGGCTTTCTTCCTGTCTCAAATAACTCCTAAAAAACTTACAGCATCCGTTGTTCCGGCAGCCTGCCCGCCCAGTCGCAGGCAAACTGCCAAGCGGAACGTCCCGAGCGGTTGCCCCGCATCTGCGCCCACTGCAACGCCGCCGTCCGGGCGGCTTCGTCATATGGCACATCAAAATCTTCCAACCAGCTTTGCACTGCCGACAGATAATCGTTTTGATCGAACGGATAAAAGCTGAGCCACAATCCGAAACGGTCGGACAAAGATACTTTTTCTTCCACCGCTTCTTTCTGATGGATTTCTCCGCGCACGCCTGTCGTACCTGCGTTTTCATCAAAATATTCCGGCATCAGGTGCCGTCTGTTGGAAGTCGCGTACACCAGCACGTTGGCGCAACGTTGGGACAAACCGCCGTCCAACGCGGTTTTCAATGCCTTATAGGTTTCGTCGCCGCTTTCAAATGACAAATCGTCGCAAAATACAATGAATTTTTCCGGGCGTTCCTTCAAAAGCGTCAACAGATACGGCAGGCCGATCAAATCGCTTTTATCGACTTCAATCAGGCGCAACCCCTTATCCGCATATTCGTGCAGCAGGGCTTTGACCAGCGAGGATTTGCCTGTTCCGCGCGCGCCGCTCATCAATACGTTGTTCGCGGGTCTGCCGGCTATGAACTGTTCGGTATTACGCACCAGCAATTCGGTCTGCCTGCCGACTCCGGCAAGCCGCGACAAAGGGAAAACGTGCGGATCGGGCAAGTGTTCCAAAAAACCTTTTTTGCCCGCACTCTGCCAGCGAAAGGCAAGCGCGTTCCAATCCGTATGCCCGGGTTCGGGCGGAAGCACGGCATCCAAACGCCGCAAAACGGCATAGGCTTTATCGAGAAATTCGTTCAATTCCATCTCTACCTCACTTTGCATATCTTTGCGCCATCAGCCGTTCGACGGTATCGACGATTGCCTGCGTATTCGGATCGATTTCGATGTTGATCCTGTCTCCGGCCTTTCTGCTGCCGAACAGCGTCCGTTCCAAAGTTTCAGGAATCAGATGGACATTGAAACGGCTGTCTTCGACTTTGCCTATGGTCAGGCTACAACCGTCCAAGCCGACGAACCCTTTGGTCAGGATATAGGGTTTGAGTTCGTGCGGGAGTGAAAACCAAACCGTGCGGTTGAACCCGTCCCGTTCTATTTCGACAATGGGCACGGTTGCCATAATGTGTCCGCTCATAACGTGTCCGCCGATTTCGTCGCCGAAACGCGCCGCCCGTTCGATGTTGACGCAATCGCCTTCCTTTAACAGCCCCAAATTGGTTTTTGCCAAAGTTTCCGCCATTAAATCGAAGCTGACGCGGTTTCCTTCGATTTCGGTAATCGTCAGGCAGCAGCCGTTGTTGGCGACCGATGCGCCGCGTTGCAGATTGTCCGCCGCCTCTTGCGGAAGCTCGACGACATAAGTCTGAAACGCCTCCGACGGGCAGTGGATTGCCGTCAGTTTTCCCAATCCTTGAACAATGCCTGTAAACATAATCCTGTTTCCCTATGTCGGTAAAATAGTGCAAATTGTAGCATTTCCCCGCAAAAAATGCCGTCTGAAACGCCTTCAGACGGCATTGTGCCTCCGGTTCGGGCAAAAACCGCCCGGTACGGCCTGACCTTTCCTTTCCGCGCTGGTCGGCAGTGTTGCCCTTATCCCTCCTGCAAATCGGTTTGCGTGTTCAAGTCGGCAAAATGCCCGTCAAACTCGAATCTGACCGACCGCGCCCTTTGCTGCTGCAACCAGCTCCTCAATGTTTTCATCCCCGAAAACAGATAGGGAATCGCGCTTTGCAGAATTTGCGGACGGATATACATAATGTTGTAGTGCATCGTTACCGGCGTTTCCACATAAAACGCATTGCACAGCGGCGTGCGTTTGGAGACGCTTTCAAAGCGCGCGACCAAATCGTCCGGCAGGTACGGCATATCGCACGGCACAACCAAAAGCCAGTCGGCAGTCGCCAACTGCAAATCGTTGGCTGCGGTACACAATGCCGAAAGCGGGCCGAAATGCTGCCACTGCCGCGCATCGGGAAAAACGTGCGGGCTGCGGCGGGCATATTCTTCCAAATTCCGGTTGGTACTGATGGCGATATGGCTGACCTGCGGCCTGACCCTGTCGATGACATGGTCTATCAGTGCCTTACCGCCCAAAAGAGCAAGCCCCTTGTCCTCGCCTCCCATACGGCTCGCCTGCCCGCCGGCCAGTATCAGAGCAAAAGTTTTCATTGCGGATGTTCTCTTGGAAAAGTTCGAGGTTTTCATGATTGCAGTCTGCTGTTTCCAATAGTTCAAAATGCCGTCTGAAGCAGACGGCAAATAAATTCATATTATTTGAATTTTATCATAACATGATTTAACACTGAAGCGGTACGGATTGAGTTTTCCTTAACCAATTCTTTCTGAGCAGTTGTATCTAATCCCAAAGAATGATATTGTTTGCATTATTTAGAACAATTTTTCGCCGAGCATGATACTGCCAGCCCGTTTTTCAGACAGCATCAGCCTTTCCCTTCGCCTGAAACTCCTGACCGGACTGTGGGTCGGGTTGGCGGCACTGTCTGTCGTTTTGACACTGCTGCTCTCTTTGCGCTTGGAAAACGCGGCCTCCGTCATCGAAGAGGCGGGCAACTTGAGAATGCAGGCATACCGTCTGGCATACATGGCGGGTGAAGGCTCGCCCCGCGCACAAATCGACAATCAGATTGCCGAATTTGAAAAAAGTTTAAAACGCATTGCCCAAAGCGATGCCATCCATCCGCTGATTCCCTCCGACACCCCCCTTGCCTACGATTTGATACAATCCATGCTGATTATCGACTGGCAGGCAAACATCCTTCCCCCGCTGCAGGCCTACCGCCGCCCGACACAAGTCGAACTTTACCGCTTTGCCGGCAATATCGAACTGTTTTTGCAGGCATTGGAAAATGCCAACGAAAAAAACACATGGTGGCTCAGGCAGTTCCAATGGGCGATTATGCTGATGACGCTGGTTTCGTCGGTACTGATGCTGTTTTGGCACCAGATTTGGGTTATCCGCCCGCTTCAGGCATTGGGAGAAGGTGCGGAACGCATCGGTCAGCGGCATTTCGACATCCCAGTTCCCGAAGACGGTACGCCGGAATTCAAACAGGTAGGCCGCTGTTTCAACCAAATGGGCGGCAAACTCAAAGCCCTGTACGACAATTTGGAAGGGCAGGTTGCCGAACAGACCCATAACCTTGAAAAGCAAAACCGCAACCTGACCCTGCTGTACCGGACCACGCGCGACCTGCATCAATCCTATACGCCGCGACAGGCGGCGGAAGAATTTTTGAACCACATCCTGCCCGCCGTCGGCGCGCAATCCGGCAGCATCTGCCTGGAAAACGGTTCCGACACAGACATTTCCGTCCATACGGCCGAACACGGCAAAAAACCCCCTTTGGAAAAATACCATGACGAAACCTTTCCCATCGAATATCAAAACGAGAAACTGGGTATACTTTCGCTCAGCTTTTCAGACGGCATTTCCCTCACCGGAGACGACCGCACACTGCTTCAAACCCTGATTCGGCAATTGGGCGTATCGCTTGCCGGCGCAAAACAGGAGGAAGAAAAACGCCTGCTTGCGGTATTGCAGGAACGCAGCCTGATTGCACAAGGATTACATGACAGCATCGCACAAGCATTAACGTTCCTGAACCTACAGGTACAGATGCTGGAAACCGCCTTTGCCGAAAACAAACGGGAGGAAGCCGCAGAAAACATCGGCTTCATCAAAACAGGCGTGCAGGAATGTTATGAAGATGTCCGCGAACTGCTGCTCAACTTCCGTACCAAAATCAGCAACAAAGAATTTCCAGAAGCCGTTGCCGACCTGTTCGCGCGCTTCACGCAACAGACCGGCACGACTATCGAAACCGCTTGGAAAAACGGCACGCACCTGCCTACACAGGACGAGCAGCTCCAAATGATTTTCATCCTTCAAGAAAGCCTGTCCAACATCCGCAAACACGCCCGCGCCACCCATGTAAAATTCACCCTTTCCGAACACGGCGGACGCTTTACCATGACCATCCAAGACAACGGACAAGGTTTCGACACGGAGAAAATAGGAGAACCTACGGGCAGCCATGTCGGACTGCACATCATGCAGGAGCGTGCCAAGCGCATCCGTGCCGTTTTAGAAATCCGTTCCCAAGCCCAACAGGGAACCACCGTCTCACTGACGGGCGCACCCAAAGAAAGCCTACTATGACCATCAAAATCATCCTGATAGACGACCACACCCTCTTCCGCAGCGGCATCAAAGCCCTTTTGTCGCGCCAACACGGTTTTGAAGTCATCGGCGAAGCCGCAGACGGCCTTTCAGGCATCAAAATGATCAGCCGGCTGCAACCCGATGTCGTCCTGCTTGACCTTGATATGCCCGGTATGAACGGACGCGAAGCACTCTCCCAAATCATCAGCATCAATCCGCAGCAGGCAGTGATTATGCTGACCGTTTCCGAAGACAACGACGATTTGACCGAATGTATGCGTATCGGCGCGCGCGGCTACCTGCTGAAAAACATCAACGCCGACTTTCTGCTCGAAAGCATACGCAAAGCCGCCGAAGGCGATAATGTATTCTCGCCCGAGATGACCGCCAAACTCGTCAAAAGCCTGATTTCCCCCCAACCCACCCAAGGAACGCAGCCGCTCTCCTCACTTACCCCTCGTGAACTGGAAATCTTGGGCTATCTCGCCGCAGGACACAGCAACAAAATCATCGCCCGCCACCTCGATCTTGCCGAATCCACCGTCAAAGTCCACGTTCAAAACCTGCTCCGCAAACTCAACCTCAGCAGCCGGGTGCAGGCCGCCGTTTACGCCATCCGGCACAACGTCCCCCAACCTGTGCTGGAATAGGCGTTCAGACGGCATCGGGCCAGGAAGGAAAGCAATGCACCCCTTTGGCGGGGTGCAATATATAAGGGACGGCATCCGGTGTGCCGTCCCTTTAAGTCGCCATTACTGCCGCCCCGGACGGGATGGCAGGCGGTTTATTTCCAAGAATATTTCACACCCACGGTGCCTTGGTAACCTTTATGACTGTTGTTATTGAATGATTTTTCATAGCGAGCATCCGCATAAAGGTAAGTGTTTTCACTTAATGAGAATTGAGAACCTAAGCCTAATTCCCACCAAGTGCGGTCAAATTTCTCGGTTAATTTATCACGACCAATTAATGCATTGCCCCTTGCTTTAAAATCGTGCCAAATATTACCGATGAAATAATAGGTGCGAGTGCGTTGTTTATCATTTGGTTTGTTATATGCCAAACGGAAACCAACACGACCGCGCAAGCCATAACCTTTTTGCGAAGCTGCACGAGTGCCGTCATTAAAATCTCCCAAGCGCAAGTATTGAGCAATAAGTTGTGCTTGAGGCTCTAAAATCCAGCTATCCCCGTTGTTGGTTTTATCTTTACCTAATGCGTAAGGACGACCCGTTTCCACTGAAAGGGCAGCACCCCAGCCGTGATTTTTCACACTTGTGCCATCAACCGATGAATAACGGTTATTTAACCAAGAGAGTTGTCCCACCCAGTCAATATAAGTGCCATTCTCATTGTAACGCGTATCGGTTACACCAAGATTAAGTGCGGTAGTTTTTACGTGGGAAGTTAATTTATCTGCAATCACGATGCCGTTTTTCGCGCGGTATTCGTCATAGAATTTGCTATGGGAACGTAACGCGCCGAAATACAGGCCGGTAAAACGACGAGTAAGTTTGCCCTCATCATCTTGTTTGGTTTTAACATCAAAATCGTGCCCCACTTGGAAGCCGTACATATTGGTTTTGAAACCAAAACGTTCTTTTCCATCGAGTTTGAGGTGTTTGCCGATTACGCGCCCCCAAGATTGTTTTTCCACATCTTGCCAATAACTGCCTTGCTTGTCCCAAGAAAGGGTTTGGTTTTCGCCACGGCGTTGGTGAAGTGTATCCAGCATCGCATAGCCTGATTCCAAGTTTTGACGCGGAACGAGCGTATAAGCTGGCGCGCTTGGCGTGATGATGGTTTTATCTTGATTCGGCGTGGTTAAAGTCCAGAAGTATTCTGTTACACCTTTGTCATCTTTATGTGAAACTAATTGTAATTCTCCTGCCCCTGTGGTTTTTGCTGTACCGGTAAAAGTTGAACGTGTATTGTAAGCGTAAGGTTTGGTTGCATCCGTAGAATTTATTTCACCGTTTGCTGTTCCTTTGTCATCACCTAAAACTTTAATCACAGGGACACTACGTTTGTAGCGATCGGCAAGTTCGCCGATTGAGCCATCAATAACATTTTCAGTACCATCTGTTTTAACGGCTTTGACAGTCGTATTACCAGAGGCATCGCCCGTAATCGTTAATAAATCTGATTCTGAATTTGTTCCAAGATAATCGCCGGCAGTATTCCATTTAGTGTTCACTTTTAACACACCACCTTTACCTTCATAATTCCCTTCAATGGTGAGTTTGTCAGAATAGGATTGATTGGCGAGGGTGATGATACCGCCATTGGTGAATGTTCCCTTTTCAAATACAGAAGTTTTACCCAATAAAGAAATACCTGTATTACCTGTATTAGATAGGGTTAGCCTACCTTCTGATAGCAATATAGTCTCTTCGGATGTTTTTAATGATGTACCTTTCTCAAGGTCAAAAGTAGCTTTTGTTAATTTTATGGTTCCGAAATCTGATTTGTATTCTATTATACCGTCCTTAATTTCTAGTACACCGTCAGTAATAGGGAGGAGTCTCATATTAAATGCTCTTGTTGTTCCATCATCCTTAATGAGTGTGCCAGATGCGTTGAATAAGAGTCCTTTGGGAACAGAAACTGTTCCATTGGTAATTGGTTCATGCTCGGGACTTGGTATACGTATGTCTTTACTGATGTGATTATGTATTAATTGAATTTTATAGTCGGTGCCTGCTCCAGTCGCATGTTTTGAAGCATCTAGTACCCCACCATTGGCAAGATTCACATCATAAGCGGTCGCACGTTGGACAGCTTCATCGGTTTTCGGTGCTAATTCCCAAGTTGCATTATGATCAACGGTGACATCGAGTTTAGAGGTTAAGCCTAATTTTGAATGTTGATGCATTAAGCCAATCGCTTTGGCCTGATTATCCAGCGTAAAAGTGAGATCTGAGGCTTTATTTTTTGCTAATTTTGTTTCAGCCAACCAACCTTTATTTGCCGCCCTTGCTTCAGATTGCACGCCTTTTAATAAGAATTTTGCATTTTCAGCAACAAATTCCCCATTGTTAAACCAGCTGGCGACGCGGTTTCCTGCAACAGATACCGCAAGGCTGTTCACATTCTTGGCATCCGCGACAATCAATGAGGCATTTTCAGAAGTGGTTGAAATTTTAGTATTATTTAACCGCACTTCTTGATCTTTGTTTGGTTCGTTACGGGAAACATTATCACTAAAAAAGCCATACCGTACTTTAGTGGTATAGTCTTGCGTATCAAACACAACAGCCGAATTACCCGACTTGATTGTTCCTGTGCTGGTTTCACTATCTGCGATTAAACGGGATTTGGTACCGAATAAACGTACTGTAGCTGAATCTTTTGTTTCTGACGTATCAAGCACCATATTGCCTGTCGAGTTGATTACCGCACCTTTGTAATCATCAGCTTTTGGCGTGTTAGGTAATTCTGGTTTACCAATTTTCAGTGCTGCGGAATGTTTACCATTCGCTTTTACAGTGATATTGCTGTCTTTTAAATTGGCTTCAGCACCATCACCTGCAATGTAGATACCCACTAAATAATCGCCAATTTTTGCAGTTGATTTATCTTCAACATTGATAGTTAATGATTTTTCAGAATTTAAAATAGGGGTTGAATGAGTAGATGATTTTCGATAGATCCTAATCCCTGAAAGTTGATGACCAAATGGAGCAGTTGCACCGCTAAAGGTTCGGGAGCCTAGTTTGGTATCTGGAGTATTATCTACATTAATATTGGCATCATCTCTTAATGTTAAAACAGTCTCATTTTTACCACTACCATTATGATCATACCCAACCGCAATGCCATAAGCAGCATTGGAATCTGGGGACTTATTAGGATTTCCTTCACTGGCTAAAGTAACAGCAATATCGGTTTTTCCTTGAATTTCTTCGCTGCGATCGCCACGAATGATAATGGCTTTAGGATAAGTGTGTATTGAAGGATTTGCAGGCGTAACCGTGATATTTACATCACCGGTAACGGTGTTCTCGGTATCGCTCACTTCGTGAACCGGACCTTCACCGGAAATCTGTTTATTTTCACTAATACTGGTATATTCAGCTGAAAAAGCTGTTGCAGAAAGAGAAGAAATCAAAATGCTCAAAAGCGTTTTGCGATAGGGAAATGGTTTCATAAGGGGGCCCGTAATTTTAGAACATAAAGATAAGTAAAAATTGATGTCAATCATTTTAATAAGAATGAACTTACTAAAATTTTACCCCCCCCCCGAATATGGCAAGCAAAAAGAATGCTCGCATAATAAAAATGCCGTCTGAAACAGGTTCAGACGGCATTAGCTTTCAGACGGCATTTGATGCTTGGAAGTCAGGCAACTTGGGTTTGATGCTCGCTTCCTTGACGCTCGCGGATGCAACCCAAACGGTACACTGTCTCGCCCTGCCCGCTCAGGAATGACTGAACCGCATCGGCATCTTCGGCAGCGACGATGACGACCATACCGATACCGCAGTTAAAGGTCCGGTACATTTCTTGGGTTTCCACATTGCCCGCCTTTTGAAGCCATTGGAAGAGCTTGGGCAATTCCCACGATTCGGCATCGATTTGGGCAACCGTGTTTTCAGGCAACACGCGCGGCACGTTTTCGGTAATGCCGCCGCCGGTAATGTGCGCCATACCTTTAATGGTAAATTTTTCCAAAGCGGCAAGAATCGGTTTCACATACAGACGTGTCGGCGCAATAACGGCCTCACGCAAGGTTTTGCCATTATCAAACTCGGCATCTAAATCGGGATTGTCGCGTTCGATGATTTTACGGATAAGGGAATAGCCGTTTGAATGTGCGCCGTTGGAAGCCAAACCCAATACCACATCGCCCGCACCGATGCTGCGGCCGGTAATGACATTCTCTTTTTCCACCACGCCGACGGCAAAACCCGCCAAATCATATTCGCCGACGGGATACATACCCGGCATTTCGGCAGTTTCCCCGCCAATCAGGGCGCAGCCTGATTCTTCGCAACCTTGTGCAATGCCTTTGATCACATCGGTAGCACGGGCGACATCCAATTTGCCGCAGGCAAAATAATCCAAGAAAAACAAGGGCTCTGCACCTTGAACCAAAATATCGTTGACGCTCATTGCAACAAGGTCGATGCCCACCGTATCGTGTTTGTCCCAATCGAAGGCAAGTTTGAGCTTGGTACCCACGCCGTCCGTACCGCTGACCAATACGGGATTTTTATATTTCTTGCCGATTTCGACCAATGCGCCAAAACCGCCCAAATCCCCCAATACTTCCGGGCGCATCGTGCGTTTGGCAAAAGGTTTGATGTTTTCGACCAGTTGGTCGCCTGCGCCGATATCGACGCCCGCATCACGGTAACTCAATGAAGTACTCATCGTTTTTCCTTGGTAAATGGGGATTGGACGGTAAAATAACGGGGCGTATTCTACCTTATTTCACGTTTGCAGGTTCAGATTTTTGGGCAATATTGTAAACAATATTCTTTGTATGGCAGATTTTTTGACAAACCGTGCAAGGATGTTGATGATCCAAACAATATCAGGTTCGATATTTGAAAAATTGTCCGGAAAAACAAGCCCGCCGGATTTTGACGGATTGCCCCGTAAAATTAAAAATGCGGGTTTCCCGAAACAGCAACCGTTCCGAGACCGGAAGTACTGGCATTACCTGTCCGCAGATAATCCGGTACAAACTTTTTTATTGTTCATACAATGATTTTATTTAAGAAAATATATGACCTATCGGGCAACCTGCTTCCCGATACCGGCCAATAAAATGCCGTCTGAACTTTTTTCAGACGGCATCGCATATCATTTAAACATTAATCCAGTAAACATCAATCCAGCTTTTTAAAGTGGCGGCGGCGTTCCAGTTCGCTTAAGTAACGCTTGCGCAGACGGATGGATTGCGGCGTGATTTCAACGAGTTCGTCATCGTCGATAAACTCAACCGCGCCTTCCAGCGTCAGCTTGATCGGCGTGGTCAGGCGCACGGCTTCGTCGGTACCGCTGGCGCGGATATTGGTGAGTTTTTTGCCTTTTAGCGGATTGACCACCAAATCGTTGTCGCGGCTGTGGATGCCGATAATCATACCTTCGTAGATTTTGTCGTTGGGCGATACGAACATACGGCCGCGGTCTTCCAGATTCCACAAGGCGTAAGCGACTGCCTCGCCCTGCTCTTGGGACACCAGTACGCCGTTGTGGCGGCCGGGCATATCGGGTTTGACGGGCGCGTAGTCGTCGAACACGTGGCTCATCAGACCGACACCGCGCGTCAGGGTCATAAATTCGCCTTGGAAACCGATCAAGCCGCGTGCAGGAATATGGTATTCGAGACGGGTACGGCCGTTGCCGTCGCTTTCCATATTGGTCAGTTCGCCACGGCGGCGGCCGAGTTCTTCCATTACCGCGCCTTGGTTGTCGTCGGGTACGTCCACGGTCAGGTTTTCATAAGGTTCGCATTTTTGACCGTCGATGTCGCGGTACACGACGCGCGGTTTGCCGACGGCGAGTTCATAGCCTTCGCGGCGCATATTTTCCAGCAAAATGGTCAGGTGCAGCTCACCGCGCCCGGACACGCGGAACACGTCGGCATCGGCGGTATCTTCCACGCGCAGGGCGACGTTGGTCAGCAATTCTTTTTGCAGGCGGTCGCGGATTTGGCGGCTGGTTACGAATTTGCCTTCCGTACCCGCCAGCGGGCTGGTGTTGACCATAAAGTCCATCGTCAGCGTCGGTTCGTCCACGCTCAACATCGGCAGGCCTTTGGGGTTGTCTTTGTCGGTGATGGTTACGCCGATGCCGATGTCTTCGATACCGGAAATAATCACGATGTCGCCGGCTTCGGCTTCTTCAAGCGGTACGCGTTCCAAGCCTTTGAAACCCAAAAGCTGGTTGATGCGGCCTTGGGCAATTTGCTGCTCGTGGTTCATCACGGCAACGACCTGACCGGGTTTGATGCGTCCGTTCAGGATGCGTCCGATGCCGAGGCGGCCGGTGTAGTTGTCGTAGTCGAGTTGGGAAATTTGCAGTTGCAACGGCTCGTCCGCGCTGCCGCTCGGTGCGGGCGTGTATTTTAAGATAGTATCGAACAGCGGACGCATGTCGTTGCTCTCGTCGGTTTCTTCCAATTTGGCGAAACCGCTCAATCCTGAAGCGTAAACAATCGGGAAATCCAACTGCTCGTCGGTCGCGCCCAAGTTGTCGAAGAGTTCGAAAGTTTGGTCGATAACCCAGCTCGGACGTGCGGACGGCTTGTCGATTTTATTGATGACGACAATCGGTTTCAGCCCCAAAGCCAAGGCTTTTTTGGTCACGAAACGGGTTTGCGGCATCGGGCCTTCCTGCGCGTCCACCAACAAGACGACGCAGTCCACCATCCCCAAAACGCGCTCCACTTCGCCGCCGAAGTCGGCGTGTCCCGGCGTGTCGACGATATTGATGTGGTAGCCTTCGTAATCGATGGCGGTATTTTTGGCGAGGATGGTGATGCCGCGTTCTTTTTCGAGGTCGTTGCTGTCCATCACGCGCTCGTCAACCTGCTGGTTGGCGCGGAATGTGCCGGATTGGCGCAGCAGTTGGTCGACTAATGTGGTTTTGCCGTGGTCGACGTGGGCGATAATGGCGATGTTGCGGATTTGTTTCATAATTAATGTTTTTCAAAAACTGTAAGAGATAACTGCGCATTATACCACGCTTTACCGGACAGTATTTGGGAAATGAAGATGCCGTCTGAAACCCTTGCCTTTCAGACGGTATAGTGGATTAACAAAAATCAGGACAAGGCGACGAAGCCGCAGACAGTACAAATAGTACGGAACCGATTCACTTGGTGCTTCAGCACCTTAGAGAATCGTTCTCTTTGAGCTAAGGCGAGGCAACAATGTACTGGTTTTTGTTAATCCACTATATCTTCTTACATACTTTCAGTTATCCGGTTGCGCAACCACCTTGCCGCAGGGGCGATTTCCCCTGCCAACAGCCCTGCCGCAATGCCTGCCGATTCTTTTATGACATCCGCCGCCGCGCCGTGCAGCCACGCGCCCGCGCAGGCGGCTTCAAAAACCGGCACGCCCTGTGCGAGCAGACTGCCGATAATGCCTCCCAATACGTCGCCACTGCCCGCCGTTGCCAATCCCGCATTGCCGCTTTCGTTGACATAGATTTCCGTATCGGGCGCGGCAACCAATGTTTTGTGCCCCTTTAAAACCACGGTTGCGCCGAAAATTGCCCCGATCTTCCTCACTGCCGCCGTCCGATCCGCCTGAACCTGTACAACCGTCGTTCCAAGCAGGCGCGCGGCTTCGGCGGGGTGCGGCGTTAAAATCAGGTTTTTACACCCGCACGCCAGATTTCGGGTTTCGGCATCGGTTGATAATATGTTCAGCGCATCCGCATCCAAAAGGACAGGCTTGTCCGGGTATTCCGCCAAAATTCCGGTAAGCGTTCCGACCGCCGCTTTATCCGTACCCAAGCCGCAACCGGCAACCCAGGCGTTTATGCCTTGACGCTTGGTCAAACCGTCTGCCGTGTCCAGCATAATTTCGGGAAAACCGGCAATGACGGCAAAAGGCAGCGTATCCTGATTGAAACCCGCCCACACTTTTCCGCAGCCGAGATACATTGCCGCCGATGCCGCCAATACGGGCGCGCCGCTCATCCCTGCCGATCCGCCGACTACGGCGAGCGTGCCGAAAGTCCCTTTGTGCGAATCTTCCGCACGGGCTTTGAAAACATAGGGAAAACTCAATGCCGTCTGAAGCATCCGGCGGCGGCTTTCGCCTGAAAGATGGAAAACGGGAAACATTTCCCCTCCAATCGGTTAAAATTAAGGCTCGAAAACAAACCGATTCTACCGCCGGAAACCGATTATGAAAAATAAAACCAAAGTCTGGGACTTCCCCACCCGCCTTTTCCACTGGCTGCTTGCCGCGTCCCTGCCCTTTATGTGGTATAGCGCGAAAGCCGGCGGCGATATGCTGCAATGGCATACGCGCATCGGGCTGCTCGTCCTTTTCCTGCTCGTATTCCGCCTCTGCTGGGGCATTTGGGGCAGCGATACCGCCCGTTTCTCCCGTTTCGTCCGAGGTTGGGCAGGCATACGCGGCTATCTGAAAAACGGCATTCCCGAACACATCCAGCCCGGACACAACCCCTTGGGCGCACTGATGGTCGTCGCGCTTCTGGCCGCCGTGTCCTTCCAAGTCGGCACGGGGCTTTTTGCCGCCGATGAAAACACCTTCAGCACCAACGGCTACCTCAACCATTTGGTTTCCGAACATACGGGCAGCCTTATGCGGAAAATCCACCTCAACTTTTTCAAGCTGCTCGCCGTTTTTTCCGCAATCCACATTGCCGCTGTCGCCGCATACCGGATATTCAAAAAGAAAAACCTCATCCTTCCTATGATAACCGGCTTCAAATACATCGAAGGCAAAACCTCAATCCGCTTTGCAGGCAAAGCCGCGCTTGCCGCCGCATTATCGGTTGCCGCGCTTGCTGCAGCCGCCATCCTGCTCCTGTCCTGAAACCCGACATCAATGCCGTCTGAAGCCCTTTTCTGCCTTTCAGACGGCATTCCGAACATTGCCGCTTCAAAAATACCGTTGCACAGAATATCCCACCATTCCGTAACTTCCACACAATACCGATACTTGGTATAAAATACCCTCTTTTTTCCAGCTCTCTAACACAGTACAAAATGCCGTCTGAAACCCTTCGCTTTTCAGACGGCATGAAAACAAGGAAACACACTATGCCAGAATACCGCTCCAAAACCTCCACCCACGGCCGCAATATGGCGGGCGCGCGCGCATTGTGGCGCGCCACCGGCGTGATGGAAACCGACTTCGGCAAGCCCATCATCGCCGTTGCCAACTCGTTCACCCAATTCGTGCCCGGCCATGTCCACCTACACAATATGGGTCAACTGGTTGCCCGTGAAATCGAAAAAGCAGGTGCCATCGCCAAAGAATTTAACACCATCGCCATCGACGACGGCATCGCCATGGGACACAGCGGTATGTTGTACTCCCTGCCCAGTCGCGATTTGATTGCCGACTCCATCGAATATATGGTCAATGCCCACTGCGCCGACGCGCTGGTGTGCATTTCCAACTGCGACAAAATCACCCCCGGAATGCTGATTGCCGCGATGCGCCTAAACATCCCGACCATCTTCGTCTCCGGCGGCCCGATGGAAGCGGGCAAGGTCATCGGCGTGGCAAACATTCAACCCGAACGCCGCTTGGACTTGATTGATGCCATGATTGAATCGGCGGACGACAATGTCAGCAACCGGCAAGTCGAAGAAGTCGAGCAAAACGCCTGCCCGACCTGCGGCTCGTGTTCGGGTATGTTTACGGCAAACTCGATGAACTGCCTGACCGAAGCCCTCGGCCTTTCCCTGCCGGGCAACGGTTCATACTTGGCTACCCACGCAGGCCGCAAAGAATTGTTCCTCGAAGCCGGCCGCATGATTGTCGAAATCACCAAACGCTACTACGAGCAAGACGACGAAACTGTATTGCCGCGCAGTATTGCTACTAAAAAAGCGTTTGAAAATGCTATGATCATGGACATCGCCATGGGCGGCAGCACCAACACTATTTTGCATTTACTCGCCGTCGCCAACGAAGCGGGCGTGGATTTCAAAATGGCAGACATCGACCGCTTAAGCCGCGTCGTGCCCTGCATCTGCAAAACCGCGCCCAACAACCACGACTACTATATGGAAGACGTGCATCGCGCCGGCGGCATCTTCGCCATCCTGAAAGAACTGGACAAAGCGGGCAAACTGCACACCGACGTGCACACCATCCACGCGCCGACCCTGAAAGACGCGATTGAACAATGGGACGTAACCAATCCCGAAAACACCCGCGCCATCGAACGCTTCAAAGCCGCGCCCGGCGGCGTGCGCACCACCCAAGCGTTCTCGCAAAACCGTATGTGGAAAACCCTCGACCTCGACCGCGAAAAAGGCTGCATCCGCGACGTGGCACACGCCTACTCGCAAGACGGCGGTTTGGCGGTCTTGTTCGGCAACATCGCAGAACGCGGTTGCGTGGTAAAAACCGCAGGCGTGGACGAGAGCATCCTCAAATTCATCGGCCGCGCGCGCGTGTTTGAAAGCCAAGAAGCCGCCGTCGAAGGCATTTTGGGCAACCAAATCGTGGCTGGCGATATCGTCATCATCCGCTACGAAGGCCCTAAAGGCGGCCCGGGCATGCAAGAAATGCTGTACCCGACTTCTTACCTGAAATCCAAAGGTTTGGGCAAAGCCTGTGCCCTCCTGACCGACGGACGCTTCTCCGGCGGTACATCAGGCCTCTCCATCGGCCACGCTTCGCCTGAAGCGGCAGAAGGCGGTGCCATCGGTTTGGTACACGAAGGCGACACCATCGAAATCGACATCCCCAACCGCAGCATCCACCTTGCCATTTCCGATGAAGAGCTTGCAGCACGCCGTGCCGAAATGGAAGCGCGCGGCAGCAAAGCGTGGAAGCCGGAAAACCGCGACCGCTACGTCTCCGCCGCATTAAGGGCTTACGGCGCGATGGCGACTTCCGCCGACAAAGGCGCGGTGCGCGACGTATCGCAAATCGAAAGATAAGCCCCAAAACGTGCGGCAAATGCCGTCTGAACAGTAAAGGTCTGATGATGGACAAATTTATCTGGGCGATGGCGGTATTTTCCGCAATTTTGGCCCTCGTTATCGGCAGCGGCTTTACCGCGCTCGAGTATGTGAAAGAGCCGCCGCCGGTCGCCCCTTATGCCGTTTCCGCACCGCAAACCGCCGAGACCAAGCCTCCGGCGCATTCTGACGGAACGGAATCCCCCGTACTGCCGATTGACGGTTCAAACCCCGCACCCGTTTCAAACACCGGCAATGCGGACGGACAGGACGCGCCTGACGGAAAGGCAGCCGATACCGTTTCCATCATCGGGGTCGGCGACATTATGCTCGGCAGCAATTATCCGGTCGATTACCTGCCCGATACCAATATCCTGAAAAACGTCGAATCCGTCTTGCAAGACGCGGACATTACCGTCGGCAACCTTGAAGGCACGCTGTTTGACGAAGGCGGTACGCCGAAGAAATGTGCCAATCCGAACATCTGCTACGTTTTCCGCACGCCCTCCTCCTACGGGCAATACCTTGCCGACGCGGGATTCGACTACCTCAGCCTCGCCAACAACCACAGCAACGACTTCGGCGCGCAAGGCATCACGGCAACGGCAGCTAACCTTGACGAATTGAACATCAAATATTCGGGCATCGAAAACAGGTTTGAAACCGCCATCCTGAAGAAAAACGGCGTGAGATACGGCTTCGTCTCATTTGCCCCCAACCTTGCCGCCGTCAAACTGAACGATTACGCCAAAGTCAGAAAACTGATTCGGAAAACCAAGCAAAAAGCCGACATCGTCATTGTGATGTTCCACGGCGGCGCGGAAGGGAAACAGGCGGAACACCTGCCGTTCGATACCGAAATCTTCTATGGGGAAAACAGGGGCAACGTCGTCGAGTTTGCGCGGCTTGCCGTCGATTCTGGCGCGGATGTCATATTCGGGCAGGGACCGCACGTTACTCGCGCCGTCGAACTTTACCGCGACCGCTTCATCTCCTACAGCGGCGGCAACTTTGCCACCTACGGCGCAATCAACACCTCCGGAATCAGCGGCATCGCGCCGATTTTCAAAATCATCACCGACAAACAGGGGCGGTTCGTTTCCGGCAACATTATCCCCATCACTCAAATCGGCGATAAAATCCCCAAAATCGACCCTGAAAAAACCGTTATCGGGCGGATTATTTATCTGAACCGCAGCGATTTCCCCAAGGGGAACGGGCTGGATGTCTCGCCCGACGGCAGCATCACGCGCCGGTAAAAGATATTCAAAATAATGTCTGAAAGAAAATGCCGTCTGAAACCTTTCAATGTTTCAGACGGCATTTTTGCAATCATCAATAATCGACTTTGATCCGTGAGGCTTTTTCCACTCCGCCCGCACCGCCTTCCGCTTCAAACTGCAAGGGATACAGGTTCGCTTTTCCAAATGCCGTCTGAAGCTCGTCAGGATTCTTCGGAAATGCCGTGAACAAATGCCGTCTGAAAGCCTTTTTCCGGGTTTCAGACGGCATTCAAGTTTCAGACGGCATTTTTGCAATCATCAATAATCGACTTTAATCCGTGAGGCTTTTTCCGCTCCGCCCGCGCCGCCTTCCAGCTCAAACTGTAAGGGATACAGGTTAAGCTTTTCCATCAGGATTCTATCGCCGTCCTCATCAGGATTGCCTGTGGTCAACAGCTTGTCGCCGTAAAAAATCGAGTTCGCGCCCGCCATGAAGCACATCGCCTGCATTGCTTCAGGCATATTGCTGCGCCCTGCCGAGAGGCGGACATAACTTTGCGGCATGGTAATCCGCGCTACGGCAATCGTGCGGACAAATTCGGTCCAATCCAAATCTTCCGCATCGGCCAGCGGCGTGCCTTCCACTTTGACCAACCGGTTAATCGGCACGCTTTCGGGCTGTGGGTCGAGATTGGCTAGACTGGCAATCAGTCCTGCACGCTCGGCACGGGTTTCGTTCATACCGACGATACCGCCGCAGCAGATTTTCAAACCGGCGTTGCGGACTTTGCCCAAGGTATCCATACGGTCTTCGTGTTTACGGGTATGGATGATGTCGTTATAGCGTTCCGGATCGGTATCGAGGTTGTGGTTGTAATAATCCAAGCCTGCCTCTTTAAAATCTTCCGCCATGCCGTCTTCGAGCATACCGAACGTGCCGCAGGTTTCCATACCCAAGCCCTTGACGGCTTTGATGATTGCGGAAACCGTCTCCACGTCTTTGGGTTTGGGGCCGCGCCACGCCGCACCCATGCAGAAACGGCTAGCACCGCGCGATTTGGCGATTTTGGCTTTTTCGACGATTTCATCCACATCCATCATCTGTTCTTTGCCCAGATTGGTATTGTGGTGCGCCGATTGCGGACAGTAGGCGCAATCTTCGGGACAGCCGCCGGTTTTGATCGACAACAAAGTGGAAAGCTGGATTTCTCGCGGATTGAAATTTTGGCGGTGGACTTCTGCCGCCTGATAGACAAGTTCTAAAAACGGCAGTCCGAAAAGTGCCTCGACATCGCATTTTTTCCAATAACGCGCGGTAGGATGAGGCTTGCGCTCGGTCTTACGGCGCAAGGCGACGGGGGATACGGTCATAATGTATTCTTTCGTATTTACAGCGGCGCAATGACGCTGACAGGCAAACCGCCGGCGCAATGACGGCGGTTGCGGGTAATCAAATGGCTGAAAACAGCGGCGGCAAGTGTAACGCGTTTGAAAATACGGGGCAAACGGTTTTTCCGCCTTTGTGCCGCGCAGCCGGGCGATGCCGTCTGAAAGGCTTTCAGACGGCATCGCCCGGGCTATCTCAAAGCGTCCAGCAGTTTGGTGTGTATTCCGCCGAAACCGCCGTTGCTCATCACCAAAATATGGTCGCCGGTTCGGGCGTTTTTCACGATTTCGGCAACGAAGGTATCGAAGTCTTTGCCGACGTGCAGCCTGCCGCCCAAAGGCGCGAGGGCTTCGGCGACGTTCCAGTCCACGCCGCCGGCGTAGCAGAACACTTGGTCGGCACCTTTGAGGCTTTCAGGCAGGGCGGCTTTCATGGTGCCGAGTTTCATGGTGTTGGAACGCGGCTCGAGAACGGCAAGGATGCGGGCGTTTCCGACGCGCTGACGCAGGCCTTCGATGGTGGTTTCGATGGCGGTCGGATGGTGGGCGAAGTCGTCGTAAACAGTGATGCCGTTTACCGTGCCTTTGATTTCCATGCGGCGTTTGACGTTTTTAAACGCACTCAAGGCTTCGCAGGCCGTCTGAACGCCGACACCGACATGACGGGCGGCAGCGATGACGGCGAGCGCGTTCATGCGGTTGTGTCCGCCCATCAAATCCCAAGCGACGTGTCCGGCTTTTTTGCCGTCAAGCAACACATCAAACGAGCCGTCGGCATTGACTTCGCCGACCTGCCAGCCGTGTTCCGTGCCGAATTTTTCCACCGGCGTCCAGCAGCCTTTGTCCAAAGTGTCTTGCAGGCTTTGCTGCTGTCCGTTGCAGACGATTAAGCCTTCAGACGGCACGGTGCGTACGAGGTGGTGGAACTGGGTCTGTATCGCGCCCAAGTCGGCAAAGATGTCGGCGTGGTCGAATTCGAGATTGTTCAACACGGCGGTACGCGGACGGTAATGTACGAATTTGGAGCGCTTGTCGAAAAAGGCGGTGTCGTATTCATCGGCTTCGATAACGAAGAATGGGGATTTTGAATTAGGATCTTGGCGCGGCGTTTGCGGCAGACGGGCGGAAACGCTGAAGTTTTCCGGTACGCCGCCAATCAAGAAGCCCGGTGCGAGTCCGGCATATTCCAAGACCCAGGCGAGCATGGATGCGGTGGTCGTTTTGCCGTGTGTGCCGGCTACGCCGAGTACCCAATGATGGTGTAATACGTTTTCCGACAGCCATTGCGGACCGGAAATATAAGGCAGGCCTTTGTTCAAAATGGCTTCAATCACATCCATGCCGCGTTTGGCAACATTACCGATAACGTAAATATCGGCTTGAAATTCGTCCAACTGCGCGGCATCAAAACCTTCGTGTACGTCTATGCCCAAGGCTTCAAGCTGAGTACTCATCGGCGGATACATCTTTGCATCGCAACCGCTGACTTTAAACCCCGCTTCTTTGGCAATGGCGGCAATCCCGCCCATAAACGTGCCGCCGATACCGATAATATGGATGTGTTTCATCAGAGTTCCCTAATCGTTCAAATTCTATTGTTCAACACCGTCATGGCTGATTCGGTTTCAATCAATGCGTCTTTGCACCGGTATTCGAAGCATCCTTATGCGTATTCTCTTTCGGATTTTGGACGTGTTCGTCCTTCCTCATATCCAAATTGTCATCAGCCCCTGTGTTTTCCGCCCTGTCTTTTACTGCCGGCCTAACCGAACTGTATACCTGATCACGCCCCAAACCCCTATTGGTACAATGTTTTCCCGGAGTTTGGCTGTAACTGGTTTTACCATTATGGCGGCACTCGTAAACATTTGCCGAAAATACGGTCTGAACCGCTGCAACAAGCAATATACTTCCAATCATTTTAGATACGCGCATATTAACCTCCTTTATTGTTCTTCTTCAAAAAAAGGAATGTATTTCAATAGAACTTCATCTAATTCTTTCATTCCTTGCTCATAATTGAATGGGTATTCCCAATCATCTCCTACTTTGATTTCAGAAATGTCTTTAAACTTCCGCTTAAGGGCGGACACTTTGTCCATATCGTCATCAATTTCCTGTTTGCCAAATGGTATTTTCCGCTTTTCCAAAACCTCGTCATAATAACAAGATAAATTAAGCAATAGCCCCCAAGCACTATTTGCGATAACGACTAATCTATGTTTTTCTCTGGTTAAGTAATCTGCGCCACTATCATAGATTGCTCTTGTCGGATCATAAAAAAATTCGCAATTTTTCATGGTGTCCTCACGCTTTAACCAATTCACAATTTTATACCCACGATTTTGAAACCTGCTCATAAAACTAGCATTACATATTACAGATACCCAATAACGCCGTAAATCTTCCGTATTTACCAACAAACAATCTATTTGGTTAATAGCTGTTTTGTTTTCTAGGAAACTTTAATTCTTGAATTTCACAAACTTTTTTACCAAATTCTTTATTTGTTTAGATTCCATTAACCCGATTTTGAGCAATATCTGTCAAAACCATTTCCACCACACCCAAGCCAAAACCGCCGCCGCCACGGCATTGGACAATAAGATGAGTTTCCACTGCCCGTCCTTCCGCAATGCCGCCTTCTTGGGCTTCAAAGCACCCGCATAAAAAAACGGTGTCAGCAGCATAGAAACGGCGCAGAGGAAAATCAATACGCCGTAATAGATTTTTTCAGACGGCATTTCTTTTCCTCAATACGCCGACCGCTGCCGCATCTGCTCGAACAGGCAGACGGTCGCCGCCATCGCGACATTTAAAGACTCGGTTGCATCGTGCATCGGTATCCTGACGCACTTGTCCGCCCTGTCCAAAACCGCTTTGCCGACGCCCGCGCCTTCGTTGCCGAATACCCAGGCTGTCGGTCCGCACAAATCTTCGCCGTACAAAACCGCCTGCTTTTCCTCGTGCAAGGCGGTGGCAAACACGCGGTCTTCATAGCGCGCCAACCATATTTCCAAATCCGCCTGCGGATAAATGTCCAACAAGAAATGCGCGCCCATACCTGCGCGTAATACCTTGGGCGACCAAACATCCGCAGAACCCCTGCCCAAAACGACCGTACCTACCCCTGCCGCCGCCGTACTCCGTAAGATGGTGCCGACATTGCCCGGATCTTGCACGCCGTCCAAAACCACACAGTCGCCTTTGTCCGGCAAGGTTCCGCCCAATGGGATATCAATCAGTGCAAGTATATCGTCTGCACAACTCAAGCTGCTGATTTTTTTCAATATGCCGTCTGAAACGGAAAAAATCCTGTCTTCCGGCAAAACCGCCGTCAATTTACGGACTTCTTCAGACGGCATTTTAGCTTCGGGAATATATACCCCGACCGGTTTTCTGCCGGATTGCAGGAAAACCTGAAGCAGGTGCACGCCCTCCAAAACGGTTTGGGCATACTGCCGTCTGAACTTTCCTTGCCACAACAGGCGGTGCAGGTGCCTGATGTGTTCATTATTGGTCGAACTGATGTGTTTCACTTCACAAGCCTTTTAGAAATATGCAACCAGACAATACCCGACTGAACGCCGCCGAAATCTGTTTGCGATATTATCAAAATAAAATGGGAAAGTCAGGATGGATGGGCAAAATGCCGTCTGAAACCGAGATTTGAAAATCCGCACAACAGTTTGCCAACGCCAATGGACGGTTTCCGCTGTCGGCAACAAGCGGCCAGATTGGGCGCAGGGCAGGCAAAACCCGTTTCCCCTGAAGGATTTTTTTCACATTTTTATGGATGCCGCCCACGGCCAACGTATCCGATGCCGCTACCGTCCTCAAAATCCCGTCCTGTTCCAAAAGATGCCCGGGAAGCCCGAACGGATGGCGTTTTAAAACAAATCCCTGATCCGTCAATATTTCCCTTAAATTTCCGCTTACCTGCCTGTCTTTCAAAAACCGTAATTTATCCGTTTTTTCCAATCGGAACACAAACAGCCTGTCCGCATAATGATGCAGCTCAAAACCGGACAGCATCCATCGGCCTGTCTTCGCCTCCGTCAAAACGCGGGCAATGTCGGCAAGGGCATTCTGATTCGGAACGGGAATGCCGTTTTCCTTCAGAAAATGCCGCAAAATATGGGTTTTCCGGCGCGGGGAAAATGCCTGCCAACGCACCGTATCGAAACTGCCTTCCTCACAGACCCAACGGCAGTCCTGAACGACGACCTCGTCCAGCAAAGCCAAATCTTCCTGCAAAGCGCGGACATTGTTCAGCACATGCCGCCCGAAATGGGGAATCTGCGCCGAGAGTTCGGGCAAAATACGGTGTCGGAAGCGGTTTCGCAAATAAGCCGTATCGCTATTGCTTTCGTCCTCGATATTCGGCAAACCGTGTTTTTTTGCATAATCCTGCACATCTTGCCGTGAAAAAGGCAGCAAAGGCCGCCAGATGATGCCGTTTTCCCCAAAAGGACGGACGGCGGGCATAGCCGCCAAAGCGCGCAAACCGCCGCCGCGCGCGACCGCCAACATAAAGGTTTCGATTTGATCGTCCCTGTGATGCGCCAACGCCAAAACGTCAAAGCCTTTTTCGGCAAACGCGGCATAACGCTTTTGCCGCGCCGCCGCCTCGATGCCCAAACCGTTTTTTTCCACGCAGACCTTAACCGTTTCCAGCCCCACCCCGAGCATATCGCAATAGTTTTGGCAGAAATCCGCCCAATCGTCGGCACGGGGGCTCAAGCCGTGATGGATGTACAATGCCTCCGGCACAAATCCTGCCCGTTTCCCGGCGCGGACAAGCAGATGCAGCAAAACGACGGAATCCAATCCGCCGCTTAATGCCACTGCTGTTTTTTTTCCATTCAGACCTTGAGGAAAACAATCCCTCAAGCATTGCTCAAACGCATCTAAAGTCAGCACGGCTCCGTCCCGATAAAGAAAAAGCAAGCAGTTTCAGACAAACTGCTTGCTGCTTGTTCTACCCGAATTATTGTTCCGAAAATTTGCCGTAAGCCATAATGCGGTCGAAACGGCGTGAAAGCAAATCGGCGAGCGGCATACTTTGCGCTTCGTGCAGTTGTTTTTCCAAAACGGTTTTCACGTTTTTCATGGTTTGCCCGAAATCCCGATGCGCGCCGCCCAATGGTTCTTTGATGACGGTATCGACCAAGTCCAGCTTTTGCAGGCGGTCGGCAGTAATACCCAAAGCCTGTGCCGCATCAGCCGCCTTTTCGGCGGTTTTCCACAAAATAGACGCGCAGCCTTCGGGGGAAATAACGGAATAGGTCGAATATTGCAGCATATTGACGTAATCGCCTACAGCAACCGCCAATGCGCCGCCCGAACCGCCTTCGCCGATGACGGTACACAAAACGGGAACGCGCAGGCGCGTCAGTTCGTACAGGTTTTTGCCGATGGCTTCCGACTGCCCGCGTTCTTCCGCGCCGATACCGGGATACGCGCCCGGCGTATCGATAAAGGTCATGACGGGCAAGCCGAATTTCTCAGCCGTTTTCATCAGGCGCAGGGCTTTGCGGTAGCCTTCAGGACGGGGCATACCGAAGTTGCGGCGGATTTTTTCTTTGGTGTCGCGCCCTTTCTGATGCCCGATAACCATCACGCTTTGTCCGTTGAAACGCGCCAATCCGCCGACAATCGCATGATCGTCGGCAAAGTGGCGGTCGCCGTGCAGCTCTTCAAAATCGGTAAACAGCGCGTCAATGTAATCCAAAGTATAGGGACGCTGCGGATGCCGGGAAACCTGTGAAATCTGGGCGGGCGTAAGTTTGCCGAAAATAGACTTGGTCAGGTCGTTGCTTTTTTTCTGCAAACGGTGTATTTCGTCCGAAATATCGACGGCAGACTCGTCTTGGACGAAACGCAGCTCATCGATTTTGTTGGTCAGTTCGGCTATGGGTTGTTCAAAATCCAAAAAAACAGGTTTCATAAAATGAAGCTCTCATCAACAGATTCTGCCGCTATCATACGCTATTTGTGCATATTCCGCAGTTAATTTATTGTCCAAAACGGCTTTTCCACACCCTCTTTTTGTGTTCGGACAGCATGGGAAACAGAGGATTAGTGCATATATACTAGTTATAAGGCGGCTTATCTTATGCTAAACTCGAAACAAATTCAATTATTTCAAACAAAATCGTATGAAAGACAAGCACGATTCTTCCGCCATGCGGCTGGACAAATGGCTTTGGGCGGCACGTTTTTTTAAAACCCGTTCCCTTGCGCAAAAGCACATCGAACTGGGTAGGGTTCAAGTAAACGGCTCGAAGGTCAAAAACAGTAAAACCATAGACATCGGCGATATTATCGACCTGACGCTCAATTCCCTTCCCTATAAAATCAAGGTTAAAGGTTTGAACCACCAACGCCGCCCGGCATCCGAGGCGCGGCTTCTGTATGAAGAGGACGCAAAAACGGCAGCATTGAGGGAAGAGCGCAAACAGCTCGACCAATTCAGCCGCATCACTTCCGCCTATCCCGACGGCAGACCGACCAAGCGCGACCGCCGCCAACTGGACAGGCTGAAAAAAGGAGACTGGTGAAACCGTTCACGCCGCAAACAGAAGCACGAACCGCGTACCGCCGTATTTCAGACGGCATTCGCGAAACTTATTCTGCCTCGTCTATCCATGCCTGCTGCACGGCCTCGAGTATGCGTTCGCCGCAACGGGCGGGATCGTCGTCAAATTCGGGCAATGCCATAATCAGGTCGCGCAGTTGGGTAAAGCGCACGGTTTTGGGATCGATGGTTTCGCCGTGCAGGTCGTAGAGTTCTTCGGCGATGCGCCGGGTGTCGGTCCATTTCATATGAATTTCCTTTTATCGTCCGGCATTGAAGCCGTGTAGAATATGTTTCGGCAAAACTGCCGCCCTTTGAGGATGGCTGAATGTTTCAACTCACCGGACAACACATCAAACACTACCCTATGTGTCGTCCCGATCCGGGAGGAGTTGCCCCTCCCAAACAAATCTGATTCTACCGCCCCGAAGAGCGGGGTTTCAACCGACAAGGAAGATTGATGAACAATCCGTTGGCCGCAAAATTGTCCAAACTGGTTTATACCGCTTCCGACCATCCCGACTCCCTGTCGGAGATGGAGGAGTTTGACCGTCTGATTCTGCTGATACGCAAACTGTATCAAATATTGGACGGACAACATACCCTCTACAGAGTAACGGTTTGCCTTCACTACCGGAACAGGCGCGGTCTGATTGCCTTGGATAAAGCGGCTTCCGGTTGCAATGCGGCAATGTTGCGCGCCCGGCGTTGGCGCATCTACACGCAGATTGCGGAACGCCTTTCCGGGTCGGGCGGCGGCTTCACGGTTACGGCAGAAAGCGTGTCCGCCGCCTGCCCCGAGCTTGAAGGACGCTATCTCGACCTTGTCCGCCGCGCCGCCGCCTCTTTCGGTTTCGCGCAAGGATGGGAAAATCCGGCAGGCAGACAGGAAGAAACGCAAGCCGTCTCGGATGCCGCATCGGGCTGTTCCGTCAGAAAACCAATCAAAATCAATATAGATGCGAAAGTGGAACGCTATCCGGCATACTGCCCGACCGCCGCCCTGAAAGTAACCCGCCGACGGTTTTTCCGGCTGCAAAACCAGTAAATACCCGTGCATCGCGTCCGAGTAATCGGTCTCGGATGCCGCACCAATCCGTTCCGTCAGAAAACCGATAAAAATCAATATATAGTGAATTAAATTTAAACCGGTACAGCGTTGGCTCGCCTTGCCGTACTATTTGTACTGTCTGCGGCTCGCCGCCTTGTCCTGATTTAAATTTAATTCACTATAGAATCGAAAGTTCCGCATGTACGAATGCCTGTTTTCGGGCGATTGCGCCTTATCCGCGCAACAATGCCGTCTGAAGCGCGCCGGCTTCAGACGGCCTGTTTTCAGTGTTCTTCGCGCGCGTGGTTGATGGTGTATTTGGGGATTTCCACAATCAAATCCTCGCCGGCGACAACCGCCTGACAACTCAGGCGCGAATCGGCTTCCAAACCCCAAGCCTGATCGAGCAGGTCTTCTTCCAATTCGGTCGGTTCTTCCAAACTGTCGAAACCTTTGCGGATGATGACATGGCAGGTGGTGCAGGCGCAGGATTTTTCGCAGGCGTGATCGACTTCGATGTCGTGGTCGAGCAGCACATCAAGGACGGTTTTGCCTTCGGGCGCGTCTTCGATGACCGCGCCTTCGGGGCATAATGTCGTGTGTGGAAGTACGGTGATTTTGGGCATTTTTATTGTCTTTCTGTAAAAGTGGTTGTGTCCGTTTTTAGGAAAACTGTCTGCCTAATGTCGCGGTTCGAGCAGGTCGGCAACATTTTGCCAGCCTATCAGGCGGGCAAAATCGAGGGCGGTATAGCCTTCCGATGTCTTTGAGGCAGGATTTGCGCCGTATTCAAGCATGGCTTGAACCATAAGTGCATTTCCTGCGATGGCTTCATGATGAAGCGGCGTATAGCCGTCTTCGTCCTGCTCATGCAGAAAATCCGGATTTTGGGACAACTGTTGCCGAAAATCGTCAATACAGTTCCGGCACATCGGATGCTCTTCCAGATTTTCGGGGTGTTCTTTTTCTTCATACACCAGCAATATCTGCCCGGGATCGCCGAAATCGATTCCCCATGCGGCATCGTGTTCTGCGCACTCCTCTTCCGTCATCTGTCCGCGCATTGCCTGTATGGTAAAGCCGCCGTAGGGGATACCGTTGCACACGAACATCCAGTCGCTGATGTCGCCAACCGGAACGCAAACGCTTTCGCCTTGTTCGACATTGGTCAGTTCGCCGGGTTCATTGTTCAGCACACCATAAATGTAAAGACCGTCAAAATAAATATCGTCGATCCACATATGTTCGCAAATCTCGCCGTCTACGCCGTCTTGGAAAAAAGGGGCTTTGACCATGGCAAAATCCAGGGCGGGAATAATGCGGCGGCGTTCCCAAAAAAGCTCGCGCCAGAAATATTTGAATGTTTTACGGGCGCGTTCGCCGGCACGGTTTACCGGTTCGTCTGCCTGTTCTACATAATAAATGACGGAATCGCCCATCATACTGCTCCTCAACGTGTACGGTATTTGTTTGCACCTTACCGCGGTTTTCTGCCTTCGGCATCCGATTCGGATTTGAAAAGTTCCAAATATTCGAAATAGGCTTTTTCCAAATCCGCCCGCGAAAAACAGGTGTAAATATGGATGCCGTCTGCAATTTCGTCCGTCAGCCTCCTGCCGTTTTTGCGTAAATATGCTTCTTTAAAAAGGCGGATTTTCGATTTTTTCGGCTTGTAGGATGCCGCGCCCGCCAAAAGCCGGGGCAGCGCGTAAGGGTATTCCCGGTGTCCGCGCCGTACCAAATCAAGCAGTTGTTTGCGACCGGATCCGGCATTCCCTTCCTGCCTGCGTTCGTGGACGCTTTTTTCAAATTCCGATTCCGCCGTTTCGTTTTTCGGGAACACGATTTCGCCGCGAAGCGATAAAAACAAACGTTTTACAAGATTCTCGTCCACGGCGAACAATTCGGTATCGCCGATCCTGCTTTTGCTGAAAATTTCATGGAGCAGGTTTTCTTTTTCTTTGTAATTGTCGGTTTTGACGGCGAGGATGCGTTCCAATCCGGCAACGTTCGCATAGCCGTTGTTTTCCAAATGGCGCATTCTGCCTTCAAAATTGCTTACGTCCGAAATGCCGATTTTATACACACCTTTGATGACGGTCTTCATCAGATAGACAATGCCTGACTTTTCCATATCGATGTTTTTCAAGTGTTTTCGAGCCTTCAGACGGCATCAGGTTATATCTATGCCGTCTGAAACCGGTTAAGTATCAAATATTATCGACACTCTGCCCTGTCAACGCGCGTTGGATGTTGCGGTTCATGCGTTTGGCGGCGAAATTGTCGGTAATACTGCCGAGTTTGGCGGCGGCGGCACGGATGTCTTCGGCTTTTCCGTCTTTCACACGGCCTTGCAAATCGGCGATGCCTTGCCGAATCTGTTGCAATTCTTCGGCTTCCAGCAAATCGCTGTCCAACTCGAGGGCGGCGTTGACGGCATCGGTCAGGCTTTCGGCTTCGACCACGGCTTCGGCTCGGGCACGTGCCGCCATGTCTTCGGCGGCGTTGCTCATGCTGTCTTTGAGCATTTGGGTGATGGTGTCGTCGTCCAAGCCGTAGGAAGGTTTGACTTCGATTTGCGCCTGTACGCCGGTGCTTTGTTCTTGGGCGGAAACGGACAGCAGACCGTCCGCATCGATTTGGAAGGTTACGCGGATACGCGCCGCACCCGCCGCCATAGGCGGAATGCCGCGCAGGGTGAATTTGGCAAGGCTGCGGCAGTCGGAAACGAGCTCGCGCTCGCCTTGTACGACGTGTATCGTCATCGCGGTCTGACCGTCTTTGAAGGTAGTAAAGTCCTGCGCGCGCGCGGTGGGGATGGTGGAATTGCGCGGGATGATTTTTTCCGCCAAGCCGCCGTAGGTTTCCAAACCGAGCGACAAAGGTGTAACGTCCAGCAGCAGCCATTCGCCGTCGGTTTTGTTGCCTGCGAGGACGTTTGCCTGTATGGCGGCGCCGAGCGCGACGACTTCGTCGGGATTGAGGTTGTTCAGCGGGGTTTGTCCGAAGAAGGTGGCGACTGCCTGTTGGACGTGCAGCATACGGGTCGAACCGCCGACCATAATCACGCCTTTGACTTCGTTTTTACCGACACCGGCATCTTTCAACGCCTGTGTGACCGGTTCGAGCGTTTTCATCACCAAATGCTGCGTCAGGTTGTGGAACTCGGCGCGACTGATGCTTGTGTCGATTGGCATGCCGTCTGAAAGCGTCGCCTGAATGCGCGCTTCGGTTTGCGTGGTTAATTGTTCTTTGGCGGCGCGGACGAGCGAGAGCAGGAGTTGGCTGTCTTGTTCGTTGAGTTGGGAGAGTCCGTTTTGTTCGAGCAGGCGGCAGAACAGGCGGTGGTCGAAATCGTCGCCGCCCAACGCGCTGTTGCCGCCGGTGGCTTTGACTTCAAACAGTCCTTTGGTCAGTTGCAATACGGATACGTCGAATGTGCCGCCCCCTAAGTCGTACACGACAAACGTGCCTTCCGAGGCGTTGTCCAGCCCGTAGGCGATTGCGGCGGCGGTGGGTTCGTTGAGCAGGCGCAATACGTTCAAACCCGCCAGACGCGCGGCATCTTTGGTGGCCTGGCGTTGGGCATCGTCGAAATAGGCGGGGACGGTAATCACCACGCCGACCAAATCGCCGCCCAAGGTTTCTTCGGCACGCGCCTTGAGGGTTTTGAGGATTTCCGCCGACACTTCGACAGGCGTTTTCACCCCCTGCCGCGTATGCAGTTCGATAACGCGTTGATTGTCACCGAAACGGTAAGGCAGGTAATGCGTATTTTGATGCAGATCGGCAAGCGTCCGCCCGATAAGGCGTTTGGCGGAGCTGACGGTGTTCAGCGGATCGGATTTTTGGGCGGACAGGGCGGTTTTGCCGACTTCAATGCCGCCGTTTTCCAGATAGCGGACGACGGAAGGCAGGGTAACGCGCCCTTCGGCATCGGGCAGACAGGTGGCACTGCCGCTGCGGACGGTGGCAACCAAGCTGTTGGTCGTACCCAAATCGATGCCTGCCGCCAAACGGTGCCGGTGCGGGGCGGCGGACATACCCGGTTCTGAAATCTGCAAAAGAGCCATAAATTCTGCCTGTCGGTGCGGTGTGTAAAGGAAGGAAAGCGGCATTTTAACAGAATTTGCGCCGATAGTTGAGCAAACCGCTAAGGATTGGGCCGTGCCGCCGAAATTGCCCTCTACCGCCAAATGCCGATAAAATCCGCCTTTCCCGCCCATCATTAGGAATATAAATCGTGAAAGGACTCGACTATTGCCGCCAAAAAGCAGAAGAAAGCCGCTCCAGTTTTTTGTCGGGCTTCCGTTTCCTGACTCAGGAAAAACGGGATGCGGTAACGGTTCTGTATGCCTTTTGCCGCGAATTGGACGATGTGGTTGACGAATGTTCCAACCCCGATGTTGCACAGGCGACATTGAACTGGTGGCGCGGCGATTTGGACAAGGTGTTCGGTGGCGAGATGCCGGAACACCCCGTCAATCAGGCCTTGCGGCAGGTTAAAGAAACCTTCAAGCTGCCGAAATATGAACTGGAAGCCTTAATCGACGGGATGCAGATGGATTTGGTTCGGGCGCGTTACGGCAGTTTTGAAGAATTGAAACTGTATTGCCACCGCGTCGCAGGCGTGGTCGGCTGCCTGATTGCGCGGATTTTGGGGTTTTCAGACGGCAAAACGCTGGAATACGCCGACAAGATGGGTCTTGCGCTGCAACTGACCAACATCATCCGCGATGTCGGCGAAGATGCACGCAGGGGACGGATTTACCTGCCGATGGAGGAAATGCGGCGGTTTGACGTACCCGCAAGCGTGATTTTGCAATGCAGCCCGACGGACAATTTTGCCGAATTGATGGCGTTCCAAATCAAACGCGCCCGCGAAACCTACCGCGAAGCCGTATCGCTGCTGCCGGCCGCCGACAAAAAAGCCCAAAAAGTCGGACTGGTCATGGCGGCGGTTTATTACGCGCTGTTGAACGAAATCGACCGAGACGGCGCGCAAAACGTCCTCAAATACAAAATCGCCCTCCCTTCGCCGCGCAAAAAACGCATTGCCCTGAAAACCTGGTTATTCGGATTCAAACCGCGCCCCGGCACGCCGGAACGGGCATAAGGCGCATACCGCCCGCCCTTCAGGAAAACCCAACCCCCGCCGCCCCGAAAAACGGGGTTTCAACCATTGGAGGAATAAATGATGAACACGCCGCATCCGCGCCCGAAAATCGCCATCATCGGCGCAGGCTGGGCCGGCTTGTCCGCCGCCGTCACCTTGGCGCGGCACGCCGACGTTACCCTGTTTGAAGCCGGCCGACAGGCGGGCGGCAGGGCGCGCACACTGACCGGAAATACCGACGGTTTCGGTTTTTTGGACAACGGGCAGCACATTTTGCTCGGCGCATACCGGGGCGTGTTGCGCCTGATGAAAACCATCGGTTCAGACCCCCGTGCCGCCTTTTTGCGCGTACCGCTGCACTGGCATATGCACGGCGGTTTGCAGTTCCGCGCCCTACCCCTACCCGCACCGCTGCATATTTTGGGCGGCGTGCTGCTTGCCCGGCGCGCACCGACCGCATTCAAAGCCAAACTGCTTGCCGATATGTCCGATTTGCAGAAGTCCGCACGCATCGGACAGCCCGACGCGACAGTGGCGCAATGGCTGAAACAGCGGAACGTGCCGCGTGCCGCCGTGATGCAGTTTTGGCAGCCCTTGGTTTGGGGCGCGCTCAACACGCCTTTGGAAACCGCAAGCCTGCGCGTGTTGTGCAACGTTTTGTCCGACGGCGTGCTGACGAAAAAATCCGGCAGTGACTATCTCCTACCCAAACAGGATTTGGGCGCAATCGTCGCCGAACCCGCCTTGGCAGAGCTTCAACGGCTCGGCGCGGACATCCGCCTCGAAACGCGCGTATGCCGTCTGAACACCCTCCCGGACGAGAAAGTGCTCGTCAACGGCGAAGCTTTCGATGCCGCCGTCCCCGCCACCGCGCCCTACCACGCCGCCGCGCTCCTGCCCGAAGGCACGCCCGAACACGTTCAGACGGCATATCAAAACCTTCGCTACCACGCCATCACCACCGTCTATCTGCGCTACGCCGAACCCGTCCGCCTGCCCGCCCCGCTGACCGGCCTTGCCGACGGCACGGTGCAATGGCTGCTTTGCCGGGGCAGGCTCGGACTGCCTGAAAACGAAGTGTCCGCCGTCATCAGCGTTTCCGACCGCGTCGGCGCGTTTGCCAACCGGACGTGGGCGGACAAAGTTCACGCCGACCTCAAACGCATCCTTCCGCATTTGGGCGAACCCGAAGCCGTGCGCGTCATCACCGAAAAACGCGCCACAACCGCAGCCGATGCCCCGCCGCCGGATTTGTCGTGGTTGCACCGGCACCGTATCTTCCCCGCCGGCGACTACCTCCACCCAGACTACCCCGCCACGCTCGAAGCCGCCGTACAATCAGGTTTCGCGTCGGCGGAAGCCTGCCTGCAAAGCCTGAGCGATGCCGTCTGAAAACGCCGGTCGGCATCAGGACGCTTTACAAGGTGCGGCAAAACGCTAAAATACCCCCGACCGACCACCAAAAAGGAAAAAGTATGGCGACACTGACCGACAAAACCATCTTAGTTACCGGCGCATCGCAAGGCCTGGGCGAACAGGTCGCCAAAGCCTATGCGGCAGCAGGCGCAACTGTGATTTTGGTTGCCCGTCATCAGAAAAAACTGGAAAAAGTGTATGACGCGATTGTCGAAGCCGAATACCCCGAACCATTCGCCATCTGCTTTGACCTTATTAGCGCGGAAGAAAAAGAATTTGAACATTTCGCCGCCACCATTGCCGAAGCCACGCAAGGCAAACTGGACGGTATCGTCCATTGCGCCAGCTATTTCTACGCACTATCGCCCCTGGATTTCCAAACCGTCGCCGAATGGGTCAACCAATACCGTATCAACACCGTCGCCCCGATGGGGCTGACCCGCGCCCTCTTCCCGCTGCTGAAGCAGTCGCCCGACGCGTCCGTCATCTTCGTCGGCGAAAGCCACGGGGAAACCCCAAAAGCCTACTGGGGCGGTTTCGGCGCATCAAAAGCCGCACTGAACTATCTGTGCAAAGTTGCCGCCGATGAATGGGAACGCTTCGGCAACCTTCGCGCCAATGTCCTCGTCCCCGGCCCTATCAATTCCCCGCAACGCATCAAATCCCATCCGGGCGAAGCCAAAAGCGAACGCAAAAGCTACGGGGACGTACTGCCCGCATTTGTCTGGTGGGCAAGTGCCGAAAGCAAAGGGCGGAGCGGCGAAATCGTTTACCTCTAAATCCCCCAAAGGGCAGGTTCCACACCCGCCCTCCTTTTCAGACGGCATCAAAAAGCACGCCATATCCGCCAATATGCCGACACAGACAAATCTTTCGACACCCTGACAGACAAAAACACCTTGACTAAAAATTACATGCAAATAATAATAACAACCTCTTTATTCCTCTAACAATTTTGGAGTAGGTTTCATGAAAAAAATTTCCGCCGCCATCGCTTTTGCCGCCGCTGCCGTTTCACTGACCGGCTGTGCGACCGAATCCTCACGCAGCCTCGAGGTAGCAAAAGTCGCCTCCTACAATACGCAATATCACGGTGTTCGCACCCCGATTTCCGTTGGAACATTCGACAACCGCTCCAGCTTCCAAAAAGGCATTTTCTCCGACGGGGAAGACCGTTTGGGCAGCCAGGCGAAAACCATTCTGGTAACGCACCTGCAACAAACCAACCGCTTCAACGTACTGAACCGCACCAACCTTAGCGCATTGAAACAGGAATCCGGCATTTCCGGCAAAATGCAAAACCTGAAAGGCGCAGATTATGTCGTTACCGGCGATGTAACCGAATTCGGGCGCAGAGATGTCGGCGATCATCAGCTCTTCGGCATTTTGGGTCGCGGCAAATCGCAAATCGCCTATGCAAAAGTGGCTCTGAATATCGTCAACGTCAATACTTCCGAAATCGTCTATTCCACACAGGGCGCGGGCGAATACGCACTTTCCAACCGCGAAATCATCGGTTTCGGCGGCACTTCCGGCTACGATGCGACTTTGAACGGCAAAGTTTTGGACTTGGCAATCCGCGAAGCCGTCAACAACTTGGTTCAGGCTGTCGACAACGGCGCATGGCAACCCAACCGTTAAGGACAAATGATGAATCCGAAAACCTTGAGTCGTTTGTCGCTGTGTGCGGCGGTCTTGGCTCTGACCGCCTGCGGGGGCGGCGGGCATAAAAACCTGTATTATTACGGCGACTATCCCGATACTGTCTATGAAGGTTTGAAAAACGACGACACTTCGTTGGGTAAGCAGACCGAAAAGATGGAAAAATACTTTGTGGAAGCCGGCAACAAAAAAATGAATGCCGCCCCGGGTGCGCACGCCCATTTGGGACTGCTGCTTTCCCGTTCGGGAGACAAAGAGGGCGCGTTCCGCCAGTTTGAAGAAGAGAAAAGGCTGTTTCCCGAATCGGGCGTATTTATGGACTTCCTGATGAAAACCGGTAAAGGAGGCAAGCGATGAAACCTTTGATTTTAGGGCTTGCCGCCGCGTTGGTGCTATCTGCCTGCCAAGTTCAAAAAGCGCCCGATTTCGACTACACGTCATTCAAGGAAAGCAAACCGGCTTCAATTTTGGTGGTTCCTCCCCTGAACGAATCGCCCGATGTCAACGGCACTTGGGGGATGCTGGCTTCGACCGCCGAGCCGCTTTCCGAAGCCGGCTATTACGTCTTCCCCGCCGCAGTCGTGGAGGAAACCTTCAAACAAAACGGCTTGACCAATGCCGCCGATATTCACGCCGTCCAGCCAGAAAAACTGCATCAGATTTTCGGCAATGATGCGGTTTTGTACATTACAATTACCGAATACGGCACTTCATATCAAATTTTAGACAGCGTAACGACCGTATCCGCCAGAGCACGGCTGGTCGATTCCCGCAACGGGAAAGTGTTGTGGTCGGGTTCGGCCAGTATCCGCGAAGGCAGCAACAACAGCAACAGCGGCCTGCTGGGTGCTTTGGTCAGCGCAGTGGTCAACCAGATTGCCAACAGCCTGACCGACCGCGGTTATCAAGTTTCCAAAACCGCCGCATACAACCTGCTGTCGCCCTATTCCCGCAACGGCATCTTGAAAGGTCCGAGATTCGTCGAAGAGCAGCCCAAATAAGCATATGCCGCCTGAACCTCTCCGAGCTTCAGACGGCATATGCGAATTTTGATACTTGCAAGCCGTACCACCCAAAATCGGGCAGCCGGTTTCAATATCCGAACAAGGTTCGGGTTCTGTATTTTGCAGAACCCGAACCTTTTATTCAAATTTAAACTTAATTCCGGAGTGGTTGTATGGTAAATTAACAAGCAATATGCCCTGACCAGAAAAACTTCCCAAACTTCATCAAAAAATCAACTGTACCCGTCTTTTTCAGACGGCATTGATACCGTAAGAGATTTCCCATGCAAAAATGGCAAACCGAGCTTTATTCCACACCGCTTTGGCTTTTACAGACTCTCTTGATAGTTTCTGCCGCTTCAGCGGTGATTCTGTTTTTGACACGGAAAACGCGCTTCGGGCGGGAGTTTGCCTATATCCTGCGCCTTTGCCTGACACCGAAAAGCGCGGTCAAAGTCTTGCTGCTGATTACGGCGATGATTACGCTGCTGTTAACCGAAGTGCGGCTGAATGTGTTGAGTACCTTCATGTCTAAAGGACTTTACGACTCGATGCAGGATTTGAATGCTTCGGCATTTTGGATGTTTGCCGCAATGAACGCGGGCGTGGTGCTGATACGGGCGTTTAACAACGTCGTCAACGACTTTCTTGATCAAGGCTTGGCGATTAAATGGTCGGAGCGGCTCAACGAAGTGCTGACAACGCGCTGGCTTGCCGACAAAAACTACTACCGCCTGCAAATGCGCCGCCACGCGCCGGACAACATCGACCAGCGTATCCAACAGGACGCGCAGGAATTTATCGCCTCAACCATAGAATTTGTGCGCGGTATGATCAATTCGGTCGTTACCTCGCTGGAATTTGCCGTTGTTTTGTGGGGCTTGGCAGGCATCCTGACCGTGTTCGGCTTCGACATTCCGCACGGCATCGTTTGGTTTGTCTATATATTTGTGATTTTGGCAACCTTTATCGCCATGTGGATAGGCAACCCTTTGATTCGTTACAACTATGAAAACGAAAAACTCAACGGCGACTACCGTTATTCCCTCATCCGCGTACGCGACCACGCCGAAAGCGTGGCGTTTTACAGCGGCGAACAACACGAACACGGCCGGCTTTCCGACCGCTTCAAAGCCATTATCCGCAACCGTTGGCGCATTGCGCGGCAAAGCGTCTGCTTAAGCGGCTTTAACGATATGTTCACCAACGGCATCAAACTCTTCCCGATTATTTTGCAAGCTCCGCGCCTGTTTGCCGGACAAATCAAAATCGGCGACATCCAGCAGACCGTCCAAGCCTTCGCGCGACTGCAAAACGCGCTGTCTTTCTTCCGAATGTTCTACAACAAATTCACCGCCTACCGCGCCCGATTGGAGCGTCTGTACGGCTTTTTGCTGAGTACCGAAGAACAACACAGCGCGCAGCAACCCGAGATTAGCGAAGTTTCAGACGGCATTGCACTGGAAAACGTCGCCCTGTTCCGCCACAACGGCGAAGTTTTATTAGACGGTATCAATATCAACCTCAAAAGCGGTGATTCCCTGCTGATACGCGGCCCGAGCGGTTGCGGTAAAACCTCGCTGCTGCGCGCGCTGGCTGGGCTTTGGCCGTTTGGCAGCAGCGGCAAAGTCAGCCATCCGCCTCATCAAGACATCCTCTTCCTGCCGCAACGCCCGTACACGGCACAGGGCAGCCTGCGCGACGCGGTTTGTTACCCCGATATCGACAAACAGCATCCCGAGTTAGCCGAAGCCATGAACACCTGCCGCTTGGGTTATCTGATTGACAAATTGGATAAAACAGACGACTGGCAGCACAAGCTCTCCCCGGGTGAACTGCAACGCGTCGCCTTCGTCCGCGCCCTGCTTTCCAAGCCCAAAATCGTCCTGCTCGACGAAGCCACCGCCGCCTTGGACGAACCGGCCGAAGCCGCGCTCTACCGCGCCTTAAGGCAAAAACTGCCCGACAGCATCATCATCAGCATCGGACACCGCAGCACGCTCAACGCGTTCCACAATATACACCTCGATGTCGGCAACGTTGCCTGCGGCTGAACGATGCCGTCTGAAGCCGTTTTCAGACGGCATCGTTCAAATTGGAAAGGCGCGCGAAAACAACGTACAATAAACCTATCTGCCAACCTCTGAAATGCTGCACCGTGAACCAGCTTATTTTTGATTTTGCCGCACACGACTATCCGAGTTTCGACAAATTTCTCGGCACGGAAAACGCGGAACTGGTCTATGTCCTCCGACACAAACACGGACAGTTCATCTATGTTTGGGGCGAGGAAGGCGCGGGCAAAAGCCATCTTTTGCAGGCGTGGGTCGCACAGGCGCTCGAAGCCGGCAAAAACGCCGCCTATATCGATGCCGCCTCCATGCCGCTGACCGATGCCGCATTTGAGGCGGAATACCTCGCCGTCGATCAAGTCGAAAAGCTGGGCAACGAAGAACAAGCCCTGCTTTTTTCCATCTTCAACCGCTTCCGCAACAGCGGCAAAGGCTTTTTGCTGCTCGGTTCGGAATACACGCCCCAGCAGCTCGTCATCCGCGAAGATTTACGGACGCGTATGGCGTACTGCCTCGTTTACGAAGTCAAACCCTTAACCGACCAAGAAAAAATCGACGCGCTCGCCAGTATGGCGGCGGCACGCCAAGTAACCGTCGATTCCGAAATTTTCGAATACCTGCTCAAACACTGGCGGCGCGATATGGACAGCCTGATGATGATGCTCGACACGCTGGACAACTACGCCGTAACCATGGGCAAACGCATCACCCTGCCGCTGCTTCGCCAGCTTTTGAAACAACAGGAAACCCAATGTTCCAACACACAGGACGACACATAAAGCGTTGCCCTATATGTTGCCCTGATTTCACCCTTCCCAAACAAAGTCTGCTCCCGCCGCCACGAAGGACGGATGTCCGAGTGTCAGGGTTTCAACCATTAAGGAAATACGATGAACAACCTCGCCATCTTCGACCTCGACAACACCCTCATCAACACCGATTCCGACCACGCCTGGCCGCAATACCTCATCAAAAAAGGGTTGGTTGACGCTGCCGAAACCGAAACGCAAAACGAAAAATTCTACCGCGACTACCAAAACGGCTGCCTCGACATCGACGCATTCCTCAAATTCCACCTTGCCCCGCTTGCCCGTTACAGCAAAGAAGAGCTGGCGGAGTTTCACCGCGAATTTATGGCGGAATACATCATCCCCCACATCTCGCCTATGCAGCGTATGCTGGTGCAGAGCCACCAAATGGCAGGCGACGAAACCCTCGTCATCTCATCGACCAACGAGTTTATCATCACGCCCGTCTGCCGCCTTTTCGGCATCACCAACATCATCGGCACGCAACTCGAAACCGGTGCCGACGGCCGCTACACCGGCAACTACATCGGCACGCCCAGCCTCAAAGAAGGCAAAATTACCCGACTGAACCAATGGCTTGCCGAACGCGGCGAAACGCTCCAAAGCTACGGCAAAACCTATTTTTACAGCGACTCCAAAAACGACCTGCCGCTGCTGCGCCTCGTCAGCGAACCCGTCGCCGTCAACCCCGATGCCGAGCTGGAAAAAGAAGCCAAAGAAAAAGGCTGGCCGGTTTTGAATTTCAAATGACGCAATGCCGTCTGAAGCCCGATTCGGCGTTCAGACGGCATTGAGGCTGAAATCCCCAAAACTCAAGGCCACAGGAATTTATCCGGAAAAACAAAAAACACAGGAATTTATCGGGAAAAACAACAATCTTTCCACCGTCATTCCCACGAAAGTGGGAATCTTGATCCGTCCGCACGGAAACTTATATTTCGTCATTCCACCAATCCCACACCACCCTTACCGGTTCAAATCCGCACAAAAACCCACATCCCGTCATTCCCACGAAAGTGGGAATCTAGGACGTATAGTGGATTAACAAAAATCAGGACAAGGCGACGAAGCCGCAGACAGTACAGATAGTACGGAACTGATTCACTTGGTGCTTCAGCACATTAGAGAATCGTTCTCTTTGAGCTGAGGCGAGGCAACGCCGTACCGGTTTTTGTTAATCCACTATAAAATCTAAAGAAACCTTTTTTCCCGATAAGTTTCCGTGCCGACAGGTCTGGATTCCCGCCTGCGCGGGAATGACGAAATTTCAAAGTTACGGCGTTATCGAAAAACAGAAAATCAAAGCCGCGAGAATTTATCCGAAACAACCGGATTTCAAAAAAACATATTCCCGGCGGGAATGACGGATTTTAGGTTTCTGTTTTCTCGGGAAGAACAACTTAGAAATTGCCCGAAACCCCAAAAACAGAAACCGGACAAACCGGGTTTTCCGCCAAAGCCGGCATTTTCCGACTTTGCTTCAGGCATCTTCCCCTCCGCCCAAAATCATCGACCCGATACCGGCATCGGTAAAGATTTCCAGCAAAAGCGCGTTGGGCAACCTGCCGTCGATGATGTGCGTGGCTTTCACACCGTTGACGGCGGCTTCGACCGCAGAAGCGATTTTCGGCAGCATACCGCCATACAGCGTGCCGTCGGCAATCAGCTCATCAATCCGTTTCGGCGTGAGTTTGGTCAGCAGATTGCCCGTTTTGTCCATCACACCGGCGATATTCGTCATCATCAAGAGTTTTTCGGCGTTCAATTCTTCCGCCAATTTGCCTGCCACCAAATCGGCGTTGATGTTGAACGCTTCGCCTTTTTCACCTACGCCGACGGGGGCGACGACGGGAATGCAGCCGCGTTCTATCAGCCCTTTAACCAAACCGGTATCGATGCTTTCCACCGTACCGACCTGTCCGATGTCCACGCCATTCTGTTCGGGCGTATCGACCAAAAGTTTCTTCGCCTTAATGAAATGGTCGTCGCGCCCGCTCACGCCGACCGCGTGCCCGCCATATGTGTTAATCATCGACACGATTTCCTTGTTGACGTGCCCGCCCAACACCATTTCGACAATATCCATCGTCTCTTTGTCGGTTACGCGCATCCCTTGGACAAACTCGCCCTTTTTGCCGACTTTTTCAAGCATCGCATTGATTTGCGGCCCGCCGCCGTGAACGATGACGGGATGAATGCCCACCAGCTTCAAAAGCACGACATCGCGGGCAAACCCTTCTTTCAAGGCAGGTTCGGTCATGGCGTTGCCGCCGTACTTGATAACGGCGACCGAACCGGAAAACCGGCGGATGTAAGGCAGTGCTTCGGCAAGGATGCGTGCCTTGTCGGAGGCGGAAATAATGTTTTCAAACGCCATAACGGCTCCATATTGTTGACAATTTCGGCTTATGTTAACGCCAAACGCCGTCTGAAACAATCTTCAGACGGCATCCGGCACACCTTCGGGCAGGTTGAAGCCTTGCGATACGGGCGGTAAAATCACGGCTAATCCGGTTTGAGCAACCGGCGACAGCAAGGACTTTCCCATGATTAAAATCAGCACCCGCTTCGATGCCGGCTCGGTCGTTGTCAAAGATCTGACCGATCCTTCCAACATCCGCCTCGCCCTGCGTCCCGACAACGCCTCCGATTTCGCACAATGGTTCTACTTCCGGCTGCAAGGCGCGGCCTATCAAAACTGCATCATGCATTTTGAAAACGCGGCAGAAGCCGCCTACCCGAAAGGTTGGGAAGGCTATCAGGCATGTGCATCATACGACCGCCGCAACTGGTTCCGCGTACCGACTTCCTACGAAAACGGCGTACTGACCGTCAATCATACCCCGCTGTCCAACAGCGTGTATTACGCCTATTTCGAACCTTACTCCGAAGAACAGCATCTGAACCTCTTGGGCGACGCGCAAGGCAGCGGTCTGTGCCGTATCGACGACTTGGGCAGCACCGTGCAAGGGCGCGACATCAATCTGCTGACCATCGGCAACCAAGTCGAAAGCGATTTGAAAATCTGGATTACCGCCCGCCAGCATCCGGGTGAAACGATGGCGGAATGGTTTATCGAGGGGCTGCTCGGCAGGCTGCTCGACCCGCAAGACCCGACAGCACGCACCCTGCTCGACCGCGCCACGTTCTACATCGTGCCAAACATGAACCCCGACGGTTCGGCACTGGGCAACCTTCGCACCAACGCCGCCGGTGCGAACCTCAACCGCGAATGGGAAAATCCAACTGTGGAAAAAAGCCCCGAAGTGTTCTTCGTGCGCGAAAAAATGCTGGAAACCGGCGTGGATTTGTTTTTGGACATCCACGGCGATGAAGGTTTGCCCTTTGTCTTTGTTGCAGGAACTGAAGGTGTGCCGAACTACAATCCGCGCATTTCCGCGTTGGAAGCGCAGTTCAAAACCGCTCTTTTGAACGCCAGCCCCGATTTCCAAGACGAATACGGTTACGAAAAAGACGCGCCGGGCAAAGCGAATATGACCTTGGCGACCAACTGGGTCGGCAACCGTTTCAACTGCCTTGCCTACACGCTGGAAATGCCGTTCAAAGACAATGCCAACCTGCCCGACGACGATTTCGGCTGGAACGGCCAGCGTTCGCTGCGTTTGGGCGAAGCCGCGTTGTCCGCCATCCTCAACGTCATCGGCGATTTGCGCTGAAACCCTTATTGCAGAAATGCCGTCTGAAGCATCATGCCTTTCAGACGGCATTTGAAATTGAAATCAAGGAACATCATGATTACCCATCCCCAATTCGACCCCGTCCTCATCAGTATCGGCCCGCTTGCCGTCCGCTGGTATGCCCTAAGCTACATCCTCGGATTTATTCTTTTTACCTTTCTCGGCAGAAGGCGCATCGCGCAAGGCTTGTCCGTTTTTACCAAAGAATCGCTTGACGACTTCCTGACATGGGGCATTTTGGGCGTGATTTTGGGCGGACGCTTGGGCTATGTCCTGTTTTACAAGTTTTCCGACTACCTCGCCCATCCGCTTGATATTTTCAAGGTATGGGAAGGCGGGATGTCTTTTCACGGCGGATTTTTAGGCGTGGTTGCCGCAATGTGGTTGTTCAGCCGCAAACAAAACATCAGTTTCCTCAAACTGATGGACACGGTCGCCCCGCTCGTTCCCTTGGGACTTGCTTCGGGACGTATCGGCAACTTCATCAACGGCGAACTTTGGGGACGCGTTACCGACATTAACGCATTCTGGGCAATGGGTTTCCCGCAGGCGCATTACGAAGACCTCGAAGCCGCCGCGCACAATCCGCTTTGGGCAGAATGGCTGCAACAATACGGTATGCTGCCGCGCCATCCCTCGCAGCTTTATCAGTTTGCACTTGAAGGCATCTGCCTGTTTATCGCCGTGTGGCTGTTCTCGAAAAAACAGCGTCCGACCGGACAAGTGGCCTCGCTCTTCCTGGGTGGCTATGGCGTATTCCGCTTTATTGCCGAATTTGCGCGCCAACCCGACGACTATCTCGGGCTGCTGACCTTTGGTCTGTCGATTGGGCAATGGCTGAGCGTCCCGATGATTGTTTTGGGTGCGGCAGGCTTCGTCTTCTTCGGCAGCAGGAAGCATTAAACCTTTCCGACAAAAATGCCGTCTGAAACACAAACTGCTTTTCAGACGGCATTTTATTCCGCTCGAACCATCAATTTTTACCGCAACACGCCTTGTATTTTCTGCCGCTGCCGCACGGACAGGGATCATTCCTGCCTGTTTTTTCTCCCTCCCTGCGGACGGTTTGCGGTTTATTGATGACCGCCTGCCAGTAGCGGTAGATATCCGCCAATGCATAAGGCAACTCGGATTCCAGCTCCGCTAGCTCGCCTTCTGTGAATTGCAGACGGATAGAGCCGTTGTCCTCTTCATCGTAAATACCGCCCAATGCCATGATGGGATAAAACAACTCTTCAAACTCTTCATCATCGACGGCTTCAAACCAATCGGTCGGCACAATATCCAAACCGTAAAGATAAGCATTGCACCATGTGTAAAAATCGCTGCTGCCGTCTTCGTTTTCATACAGCCACAAATCGGGCAGTTTTTTATCCGATATGGAGCCGACCGTATCCATCGCCATTGTCAAAACCAAACGTTCTACTTCAGAACGTTCGCTGGCTGTAAATTGCGACTCGTCGCCCAACACTTCGGGCAGCCAATCGAGCGGTGTCAATTTGTCCGGCCCGCTCAATAGGGCCATCATAAAACCTTGAACTTCGTCACAGCGCATGGTATTGCCCTGTTCGCTTTTGGCATCCAACAATTCGCTCAACCGCTGTTTGGACGCTTCGGTAAATTTTTGGGAATCCATCATTTAACCTTTTAAAATGGGTTTAATGCCTAATTATAATCGCAATATGCCGTCTGAAGCGTTTTCTACTTCAGACGGCATAACTTTCGCCCAACCGTTAAATCGTACCGCTGCCTTGCGCCTTCGGTTTGGCAGCACTAAATTCCAGTTTGCTCAAGGCGGAGAGGTAGGCTTTGGCAGTGGCGACCAAAACGTCGGTATCCGCACCTTGTCCGTTGACGACGCGGTTGCCGCGCGCCAAACGGACGCTGGTTTCGCCTTGGCTTTCCGTACCTTGCGTTACGGCATTGACGGAATAAATCTGCAAAGCCGCGCCGCTTTGCGCCACGCTCTCAATCGCTTTGAAAATCGCATCGACGGGACCGGAACCGCTGGCCGAAGCGCGTTTTTCTTCACCTTTGATGCTGAACACGATGTCGGCGCGCGGTTCTTCGCCGGTTTCGGTGCTGATTTTTTGGGAGATGAATTTGTAGCTTTCGGCGTTCATGCTGCCCATTTCGTCGGACACCAACGCGTGCAGGTCTTCGTCGAAGATTTCGCGTTTTTTGTCGGCGAGTTCTTTGAAGCGGGCAAACGCGGCATTCAGCGCCTCTTCGCTTTCCAATTCGATGCCCAAATCCGCCAGTTTGCTGCGGAACGCGCTGCGGCCGGAGAGTTTGCCCAAAGTCAGGCGGTTGGTTGACCAGCCGACCGATTCGGCAGTCATGATTTCATAGGTTTCAGGGTGTTTCAACACACCGTCTTGGTGGATGCCTGATTCGTGTGCAAAGGCGTTTGCTCCGACCACCGCCTTGTTGGGCTGAATCGGATAACCGGTAATGGTGGAGACCAATTTGGATACCGGCACGATTTGCGTAGTATCAATGCCGGTTTCCAAGCCGAACAAATCATGACGCACTTTCAACGCCATCACGATTTCTTCAAGGCTGGCATTGCCCGCGCGTTCGCCCAAACCGTTGATGGTGCATTCCACCTGGCGCACGCCTGCCTGAACAGCGGCCAGTGAGTTGGCAACCGCCATACCCAAGTCGTTGTGGCAGTGGGTCGACCAGACTACTTTGTCGCCGTTGGGTACGCTTTTGATGATGTTGCTGATACGTTCGTACCACACGGAAGGGATGGAGTAGCCGACAGTATCGGGAATATTGATGGTGGTCGCACCCGCTTCGATAACCGCCGTAAAGATTTTGGCGAGGAAGTCCAAATCCGACCGCACGGCGTCTTCGGCGGAAAATTCCACATCGTCGGTGTATTCTTTGGCGATTTTCACCGCTTTGACCGCTGCATCGATGACCTGCTGCGGCTTCATTTTCAGTTTGTGCTCCATGTGAATGGGGCTGGTGGCGATGAAGGTGTGGATGCGTTTTTTCGGCGCGGGGGAAACGGCTTCGCCCGCTTTGCGCACATCGTTTTCAACAGCACGCGCCAACGAGCAGACCGTGGATTTGGTGATGATTTTGGCAATCGCATTGACCGACTCGAAATCGCCGGGGCTGGCGGCGGCAAAACCCGCCTCAATCACATCCACGCCCATTTTCTCCAACTGGCGGGCAATGCGGATTTTCTCCTCTTTGGTCATGGATGCACCAGGCGACTGTTCGCCGTCGCGCATGGTGGTATCGAAAATGATAACGCGGTTGGTCTGTGTCATTTCTGTTCTCTCCAGAGATTCGTTTTTTTGTAAAAAAGCATTCAAATCCAGCGGCCTGCCTTGCGATTCGGCAAGTGCAGTCAATTTTTGCAGCTGCGCCAAAGGCAGCGAGCCGCGCGTGCGCCATTTGTAGATGGCGGCAGTTGTCGCGGCATTTTCGGGATCGTGCCGTTTCAACGCTTCGGCAAGCGCGTTCACGCCGCCGAAATAGGCGACCAGACGGTCTATATCTAATTGCATGGTAGTCCTTGTCTAAAATCAATCTGCCCGCAGCAGAAATATGGACAGGATTATACGCATTTTGGACAAAACGGCAATATCAATTTGAAAAAATCTCAATAACCCATCATAGATTTTATTAATTTTATACATTTTGTCCATTTTATTGCAGATGCGGCGTGATTGTTGACAATTACGGCAGAACAGGGCAAATTCGACAGCAACAAACCAAACGCTACAAACGCAAAGAACAGAAACAATGAAATACAAGAGAATCGTATTTAAAGTCGGCACATCTTCGATTACCCATTCGGACGGCAGCCTCTCGCGCGGCAAAATCCAAACCATCACCCGCCAGCTTGCCGCATTGCATCATGCGGGACACGAGCTGGTCTTGGTGTCTTCCGGCGCGGTTGCGGCAGGGTTCGGTGCGCTGGGTTTCAAAAAACGCCCGGTCAAAATCGCCGACAAACAGGCTTCCGCCGCCGTCGGGCAGGGGCTGCTGATGGAAGAATATACGGCAAACCTGTCTTCAGACGGCATCGTGTCCGCGCAAATCCTGCTCAACCGCACCGACTTTGCCGACAAACGCCGCTACCAAAATGCCGGCGGCGCACTTTCCGTGCTGCTGCAACGCCGCGCGATTCCCATCATCAATGAAAACGATACAGTTTCGGTTGAGGAGTTGAAAATCGGCGACAACGACACATTGAGTGCGCAAGTGGCGGCGATGATACAGGCAGACCTTTTGGTGCTGCTGACCGACATAGACGGGCTTTACACCGGCAACCCGAACAGCAATCCCGATGCCGTACGGCTGGACAGAATCGAACACATCAACCATGAAATCATCGAAATGGCAGGCGGCGCGGGCTCGTCAAACGGCACGGGCGGAATGCTGACCAAAATCAAAGCGGCGACGATTGCGACCGAGTCCGGCGTACCGGTGTATATCTGTTCCTCGCTCAAACCCGATGCACTTGCCGAAGCGGCAGATAATCAGGCGGAAGGCTCGTTTTTCGTCCCCCGTACCAAAGGTTTGCGGACGCAGAAGCAATGGCTGGCGTTCTATTCCGAAAGCCGGGGCGGCGTTTATGTGGACGAAGGTGCGGAACACGCTTTGTCCGAACAGGGAAAAAGCCTGCTGATGTCGGGCATTGCCGGAATCGAAGGGCATTTCTCCCGTATGGACACCGTAACCGTGTACAGCAGCGCAAGCAAACAGCCTTTGGGCAAAGGGCGCGTCCTGTTCGGCTCTGCCGCCGCCGAAGACCTGCTCAAATCGCGTAAGGCGAAAGGCGTATTCATCCATCGGGACGACTGGATTTCCATCACGCCCGAAATACGCCTGTTGCTGACCGAATTCTAGAAAAGGAAACCTATGTCAAACACACAAAAACAGCTTGCCCTTGCCAAAGCGGCAAAAAAATCCGCCAACACGGCGGATACGGCAGAAAAAAACCGCGCGCTGCTTGCTATGGCGGACAGTCTGGAAGCGGCGGCGGCAAATATTTTGGCGGCAAACCGTTTGGATTTGGAAGCGGCGGCAGGCAAAATTCCCGAAAGCATGACCGACCGCCTTTTGTTGGACGGCAAACGCATTTGCGCGATGGCGGACGGCATCAGGGCGGTTGCCGCGCTGCCCGACCCCGTTGGCGAAATACTGGAAACCTCGACTTTGCCCAACGGCTTGGAAATCGTCAAAAAGTGCGTGGCGATGGGCGTTATCGGCATTATTTACGAAAGCCGCCCGAACGTTACTTCCGATGCGGCGGCTTTGGCACTGAAAAGCGGCAGCGCGGTCGTACTCCGCAGCGGCAAAGATGCATTCCAATCCGCACGCGCCATCGTTGCCGCACTCAAAGCCGGTTTGGCGCAAACCCGCATCGACCCCGACGCGCTCCAGTTGATTGAAGACACAGGGCGTGAGGGCAGTTACGAAATGATGAGGGCGAAAGATTATCTAGATCTGCTGATTCCGCGCGGCGGGGCGGGGCTGATACGGGCGGTGGTTGAAAATGCCGTCGTGCCGGTCATTGAAACGGGGACGGGCATCGTCCACATTTATATCGACAAGGACGCGGATTGGGACAAGGCGCTCCGTATCGTGTACAACGCCAAAACTGGCCGCCCGTCCGTGTGCAACTCGATGGAAGTGCTGCTGGTGCATGAAGACATTGCTGCCGACTTCCTGCCCAAGCTCGAACGGCTGTTGGTTCGCGACCGTATAGAAGCCGGACTGCCGCCCGTCCGCTTCCGTTTAGATCCGCAGGCGGCGCGGCATATCGGCGGCGAAGCGGCGGGTGCAGACGATTTCGATACCGAGTTTTTAGACTACATCCTCGCCGTGAAAACCGTCGCTTCGGTTGAAGAGGCGGTCGGGCACATCGAAGCCCACGGCACGCACCATTCAGACGGCATCGTTACCGAAAACCGCCACACTGCGGATTATTTCACGACCCATATCGATTCTGCCGCCGTGTATGTCAACGCGTCCACGCGCTTTACCGACGGCGGCGAATTCGGCTTGGGTTGCGAAATAGGCATCTCCACGCAGAAACTCCACGCCCGGGGCCCGATGGGTTTGAAAGAGCTGACGAGTTACAAATACATCGTACAAGGCACGGGACAGGTTAGGGAATAATCCGAATTCAAACGTCTGTATAGTGGATTAACAAAAACCAGTACGGCGTTGCCTCGCCTTAGCTCAAAGAGAACGATTCTCTAAGGTGCTGAAGCACCAAGTGAATCGGTTCCGTACTATTTGTACTGTCTGCGGCTTCGTCGCCTTGTCCTGATTTTTGTTAATCCACTATAAAAATGCCGTCTGAAACAGTCTTCAGACGGCATTTCCATTTGCAAAAAATCAAGCATTGTCCAAGGGGACGAGAATCGTACGGTTGCCGTTGTGTTCCGGTGCGGACACAATGCCTTCCGCCTCCATCTGGTCAATCAGACGCGCGGCGCGGTTGTAGCCGATACGCAAGGCGCGCTGTACGCCCGAAATGCTGGCTTTGCGCGTTTTCAGGACAACGGATACGGCCTCGTCGTACATCGGATCGGCTTCGCCGTCGCCGCTGCGCCCGATGCCGGGCAGCTCTTCGCTGCCGCCGCCGCTCAAAATATCGTCAACATAGTCCGGCTCGCCAAACTGCTTCAAATATTCAACCACGCGGTGCACCTCTTCATCCGAGGCAAACGCGCCGTGAACGCGTTGCGGATAGGCCGTACCCGGCGGCAGGAACAGCATATCGCCCTGACCGAGCAGGTTTTCCGCGCCCATTTGGTCGAGAATCGTGCGGCTGTCGATTTTGCTGGACACTTGGAACGCGATACGCGTCGGGATGTTCGCCTTAATCAACCCTGTAATCACATCGACGCTGGGGCGTTGTGTGGCAAGAATCAGATGGATGCCTGCCGCGCGGGCTTTCTGGGCGAGGCGGGCAATCAGTTCTTCGATTTTCTTGCCTGCCGTCATCATCAAATCGGCAAACTCATCGACCACGACCACGATAAACGGCAGTTTTTCCAAAGGTTCGGGATCGTCGGGCGTGAGGCTGAACGGGTTGGCAATTTTCTCCCCCCTTGCTGCGGCTTCGGCGATTTTTTGGTTGAAGCCCGCAAGATTACGCACGCCCATAAAGCTCATCAGGCGGTAGCGTTTTTCCATTTCGTTAACACACCAGTTCAGCGCGTTTGCCGCCAGCTTCATATCGGTAACGACAGGGGCAAGCAGGTGAGGGATGCCTTCGTAAATGCTCAATTCCAGCATTTTCGGATCGATCATAATCATACGCACGTCTTCCGGCGCGGCTTTGAAAAGCATAGACAGAATCATCGCGTTGACACCTACCGATTTACCCGATCCGGTGGTACCTGCAACCAACAAATGCGGTGCTTTGCCTAAGTCGGTAACGACGGGCTGGCCGGTAATGTCCTGACCGAGGGCAAGCGTCAGCTTGGATTTGGATTCTGCAAATGCGGGCGAATTGAAAATTTCGCTCAGACGTATCATTTGCCGCTTAGGATTGGGCAGCTCCAAGCCCATGCAGGTTTTGCCGGGTATGGTTTCGACAACGCGAATAGACGCAACACCGAGCGAACGCGCCAAATCTTTTTCCAGATTCAGAACGGAATTACCGCGTACGCCGACATCCGGCTCGATTTCATAACGTGTAATGACAGGGCCGGAATATGAATCGACAACTTTAACCTTAACCCTGAACTCAGCCAGTTTTTCTTCAATGGTAATGCTGTTTTCAAGCAGCTCCTCTTCCGTCTGGGTTGCTCCAGGATCAAACAGCGGCGGTAAAAGCAGGTCGGTCGTCGGCAGGTGTTCGGATGCCGCACCGGTTTCTTCCGATTGGAACGCCTCTTCATCCGCTTCCGTATCCGATGCCCGGCGGGACGGGCGTTCAGACGGCACATCTTCAAACGGACAAACCGCCCGACTGTCATGCCCGAACGCTCCGTCATCGGACAAATATTGCCCGCTTGACCGCTCTGCCACACCCTCACTGCCGTCATCTGCAATAGCGGCGGTTTCCTCCTGCCAACCTCCATTCAAAACATCATCGGCAAGATGGTCGGTTTCGGCAATGCGGCTGCGTTGCACCTGCTCGAATCCTGCCGGCGGTTCATAGGTACGGTTGTAGATTTCCGAAACGGGCGGCGGCGGTGGAATATCGATTGCGGGCGTAAAAACTTTCGGCACTTCGGGCGGCTCGACCACCCAAGCATCGGGCGCGGCAGGCTCTTCAATATGGATATCGGCAGTTTCATCATAAACCGACCCCCCGTATCCCACAGACGAAACAGTTTCCGTGAAAACATTTTCGGTTTCAGACGGCATTTCGACATCCCGTTTCCCGACAACCGTCTGACTTTCCGGAATCAGGCGCGAAATCCGCGCCTCCGCAGAAACCGTTGCTTTGTTCGGTTCTTTCAAATTGACGGAAACGCGGCGGCGGGCATCGCGGACGGCTGTGCCGTCTGAAACGGACTGTCCTTGGGAAACATCCGTGGATTTTGCCTCCGCCTGCCCTTTCCCCTGCCCTGCATGACGGCGGAACGGCGCATTCCGTGCATTTTCGGCTTTGACCGCAGAAAAGGCAGACGGATGCTGCTTCTCAAAATACGGCTCAAATCCGTAATCCGCAGACTCGGAAAACGCTTCTTTGTCCGCATCGAACATACGGGAATACGTGCGTTGAAGCACAGGGTCGTCCAAACCGATAATCTGCAGCCCTTCCATCGGGGTATCGGACACGCGGACTTTGGGGACGGCTGTTTCGTTTTTCTCAAATGCATCGATATAGCGTTTTTTCGTTTCCCTTAAAGCCGCGCTGTTTAAAGCACGCCTTGCTTCTTCCAAAGTGATTTCTTTAAAAACCGGACGGACGGGCGAAGTTTCGCTTTCAGACGGCATCAACCCTTCAGCAATACTCCGGTCGAATGGGATGCGGCGGTTGTCGATTACGGCGGTTGCAATGTCTTCCGTATCGGCAGCCTCTTCCTCCGCAGTTTCTGTTTCTGCTTCTGCTTCTGCTTCTGCTGCTTCCGTTTCCGCCTCTTCCTTCCCGTTTCCGCTGTCTGAATACCCGTCGGATGCGGTCGGAACATCCTCACGGTTTGCAGAAACAGGCGGAACGGGCCTGTCCGGTTCGGATTCGTGTGCCAGATAATTCCGGCAAAAACGGACAATATTAACGGAAAGCCAGCATACCGCCGCTTTGACCGCATGAAAAATCATCAGGCCAAGCTCGAGAAAATTAGGCATCCTGTCTTGGATTTCAGGTAATTCCGCCTGTTGCTCCCCTTTATTTTCCTGCCATTCAGAAACTTCACGCACCCATTCCCGTTCGGATTGTGCTCGGATGAAAAACAAACCCGCAATAGCAAGCAACAAAATAATGATCAGAACTATCCAAAACATATGCAGTTTCCCGCAAAGCAAACGATTAAATAGGTATATTTTAACGTGTTTCCATTACAAACAAAACAACCTGACCGACAATTCGGTCAAAATCATTACAGCTTTCTGTTTGCCGCAGGCAGCACTATAATAGATAATCTCTTATTCATCTTTACGGTATTGGCATGATTTTCCAAACAGTCTGGTTTTCAGATATGCTGCTGGGGGCTTCATGGATTGCACTCATCCTCCTATTGGCAGCTTCCGGACCGTCCGCATACCGTTCGCTTGTCCGCTACCGTTCCGCCGTACCGCTCTGTATCGTTATTTTTTCTGCGGCATGGAGTTTGAACACCGCTGCCGGAGGCGGACAACTTGCCCAAATGAGCTATCACCTGCTCGCCGTCAACCTGGTCGCTCTGATGGTGGATACCTCTGCCGCCCTTTGGCTTGCCTCGATTCTAATGCTTCCATACTGCCTGCTGTTTGCCGGCTCTTCCGGTGCGTATCCTGCAAACGTATTGGTTCTGATTTTGCCCGCACTTGCCGTCAACCGCCTGTCGCGTGTGCTGGTCGACCGCCTGCCGCCCAATATTTTCATCTTTATTTTCGTCAACGGCTTTCTCGCTTCCGCCGCCGGCATTCTGCTGACCGGGCTGGTGCTGACCGGTATTTTGGATGCCGCAAACGCTTTTCCGTCCGAAATATTATGGACGACCGCCCTGCCCGTCTTTATTCTGCTGGCGTGGGCGGAAGCCTTCCTCAGCGGCATTTCAACTGCCATATTTGTTGCACTGAAGCCCCATTGGATCAACACTTTCGACGACAACCGCTATCTGAAGTCCGACCGCGGCATATGGCGGTAACCTTCAGACGGCATAAGCAGGCAAAACCATGCTTTCCAACATCCTCCCCATCTCCGTCGGTGCGGCACTCGGTGCGACTGCGCGTTGGCTACTCAACCTCGCCGTCCCCGCGTCGTTATCGCCTGCCACAGGCAACCTGTTTGCCAACTGGACGGGCGCACTGCTCATCGGCATCTTTGCCGAAACCGTCAACCACCCGCAATGGAAGCTGCTGCTGATTACCGGTTTTCTCGGCAGCCTGACCACGCTTTCCGGATTTTCACTGGAAACCGTAACCCTGCTCCAATCGAACCGTCCCGCTTCGGCACTTGCCAATATTTTCCTGCACACGGCAGGTTCGCTGCTGCTGACTTGGCTCGGGCTGAAGATAGGGACGGCAGTCAAATAACCGCAAAAAATTGCTTCCTTTGGTTTTGACATAATCTATAAATTGGCTTCGCTTGTTTAAATACTGCCTGTGCGAATTACCGTTCTCAAATTCAAATTGGGCTTTTAGGTCTGTATAGTGGATTAACAAAAATCAGGACAAGGCGACGAAGCCGCAGACAGTACAGATAGTACGGCAAGGCGAGGCAACGCTGTACTGGTTTAAATTTAATCCACTATACCGTTCTCAAATTCAAATTGAGCTGTTAGGCCTATAACAAAGAAAAAGCCTTGGAAGGATAAACCTACCAAGGCTTTTTATTAAAAAAACTCTCTATTACTGCGTCTAAAAATGCAAAAAAAGTAACCATCATAACCCTTTTGCCAAAATTAATATTATCTATTAATTCATCATGCCATGGATTAATAGATGGTATATAAGAAAGAACCAATAAACTAATAAAACAGTAAAAAAATTAGTAACAAAGATATTCATTATTAACCATTCTTAAAAATTATCACGTTCTTTTGGGTAATTATCATCCCCTTTTCTCTCTTATTACTAAAACACGAATGACTTTAAAGGACGCGCCCAGAGACAAGCCGAAAAGACATATCCCATCCGCCAAACAAAATACCCGCCGATCTACTCCGGCGGGCAGTTCAACACCCTGTCAATCCTTCATCAGCCAGTATTGCAAACCGATTAATGTTTTACCGTCTTTAATTTCATCGTTGGCAAGGGCTTGGCGGACTTCTTCCTTCGACATCAATACGGTTTCCGTAATCTCGTCTTCGTCATTGGCAAGCGTACTGCCCAAGCGCACGCCTTCCGCCTCGAACAGATACATTTTTTCGTTGCAAAAACCGACCGCCGTATAAAAACTGTAAAGCAGGCGCACGCTGTCGGCAACATAAGGCGTTTCCTCCGCCAGTTCTCGCAGCGCACACGCTGCCATATCCTCACCCGCCACATCCAGCTTGCCCGCAGGAAGTTCCAATGTCGCCTGATTTGCCGCATAACGCCACTGCCGCACCAAAACGATCTTTTCATCATCCGTAACCGCCAAGACACATGCTGCACCGGGATGACGGATGACGATACGCTGCCCTTCATTGCCGTTGGGCAACCTGACCTTATCCCTGCTGATGCTGACGAAACCGCCCTCGTAAATGGTTTCGCCGCCTAATTTTACTTCCCTCAAATCCACTTCATATCTCCTTTCCGTTTCCTATTCTGCCGTTCAATCTTCACGCTTGCCGCGCTCGATTTCCACGCCAACCTCGCGCACGCCTTCCAAAATACCCGGCTTGACGATTTTCACGCGTACCCACACCGCGCCGAAATATCCCAAAACCAAATCGGCAATATATTCCGCCAATGCTTCCAAAAGCAGGAAATCCTGTTCTTTCAGATGTCGGCGCAACGTTTCGCATACCTCGGCATAATGCACCGTATTGGCAATATCGTCGTCCGAACCCGCTTTCTCGGGAATGCCGATGTCCAAATCGACAATCAGGGTCTGCAACCGTTCGCGCTCCCAGCCGTACACGCCGATAAGCGTATCCGCCTTGATGCCGTGCAAAAAGATTTTATCCATAATCCGCCCCGTTTTTTGCTAAAATAACCGCACCATTCTAAGTAAAGTACCGCAAATGTTCAACATACCGGCTGTTGCCGTTTCCTATCTGATCGGCTCACTTTCTTTTGCCGTCATCGTGTCCAAGTATTACGGCATGGACGACCCGCGCACCTACGGATCGGGCAATCCCGGCGCGACCAATGTTTTACGCAGCGGCAAAAAAAAGGCAGCCGCGCTGACGCTCTTGGGCGATGCTGCCAAAGGTTTGGTTGCCGTTTTGCTTGCACGCGTGTTTCAAGAACCGCTCAGTTTATCCGACAGCGCAATCGCTGCCGTCGCACTCGCCGCGCTGGTCGGGCATATGTGGCCGGTGTTTTTCGGATTTAAGGGCGGCAAAGGCGTGGCAACGGCATTGGGCGTGCTTTTGGCACTCTCTCCCGCAACTGCCTTGGTCTGCGCGTTGATTTGGCTTGTTATGGCATTCGGCTTCAAGGTGTCCTCCCTTGCTGCATTAACCGCCACAATCGCCGCCCCCCTTGCCGCACTGTTTTTTATGCCCCACACTTCTTGGATTTGGGCGACGCTCCTTATCGCCCTGCTGGTGTTGTTCCGCCACAAAAGCAATATCGGCAACCTGCTTAAAGGCAAAGAAGGCAAAATCGGCGAAAAACGCTGATTCAGCATTTGTTTTCCATTACGTCATGCCGTCTGAAACCATATTTCCGCGTTCAGACGGCATTTCCGCACAAACGGCTTTCATACCATGCTCAGTTACAGACACGCATTCCACGCCGGCAACCACGCCGATATACTCAAACACTTCACCTTGTTTTTAGTGCTGCAATATTTCAACCGCAAAGACAAGCCCTACTGGTACATCGACACGCACGGCGGCGCGGGTTTGTACAATCTCGAAGGCAGCGAGGCACAAAAAGTCGGCGAATACCGGCAAGGCATCGCCCTGCTCCGACAGGCGCAAGACCTGCCTGCCGAACTCTCTGACTTTGCCGCGCACATACAAAAAATCCTGCCCTCGCCCGAACTTTACTGCGGTTCTCCGTGGCTGGCGCAATCGCTGACCCGCGTCGGCGACAAATTGCGCCTGTTTGAACTGCACCCCGCCGACTTTGCCCATCTGAAAAACAATATGGACGAAGCGGGATTGGGCAAACGCGGACAAGTATTGCGCGAAGACGGTTACAAAGGGCTGATTTCCCTGCTGCCGCCCCCGCCGCGCCGCGCCGTTGTCCTCATCGACCCGCCTTACGAGGAAAAACAGGACTACCGGCGTGTAACGGAAACGCTGAAAGCCGCTTTAAAACGGTTTGAGTCCGGCTGTTATCTCATCTGGTATCCCAGCCTCAGCCGTGAAGAAAGCCGCAAACTGCCGGAAGAACTGAAAAAACTCGTTCCCGACAACTACCTTCACGCCGAACTGCACGTCCACGCGCCAAAAGCCGACGGTTTCGGTATGCACGGCAGCGGAATGTTCGTCATCAATCCGCCCTATCTGTTGGCGGAACAATTGGCGGCAAACCTCCCCGCCCTGACGCGGCTGCTCGCACAAGACGAAGGCGCGCGCTACCTGTTGGACAGCAAAATCCGCTGACCCCGATGCCGTCTGAAACCCTTCATACGGCATCTCCCGTCAAACAAACAAAACCGGACGATACGTTGCCCATATCGTCCGGTTCTGCATAAAACCAGTATTCAAAAATCAGAACACGCTTTTCATCACTCCGACCGTACCGACCACTCCGTTCAACAACATCAGACCGCCGGCAACCGTACCCATACCTTGACGGATTGCGTCATGCTTGTTGGCACGTTTTTCACGTTCCAAAGCCAACTCCTCGGAAACATTTTTACGTTGGCGGCGGTGTTGCGCCAGTTCCGCACGGCTGATTCGCGCTTCGGCACGGTTACGCCCTGCCTTGATTACGGCCGAATCGTCGCCGATGGCATAGTTGGCCACAGAATTTTCAGAAGCGCAGGCAGCAAGTAAAACGGCACACATCGCAACAACGGAAATATTTTTCAGGTTTTTCATACTTGTCCTATTATCTCAAAATAAAGGAAGAAACCAATCTGATTGGCGTGTTATCGGATAAAGTAAATATTGGGTGAATTTTCATTTGCCTTTTTGATGGCGCGCGCCGCATCCATCATTTCCTCCCGACGCTCCTTACGGTATTCGGCACGCTCGGCACGCTCGCTTGCTTGAATAGCGCGGCTCCTCGCCTGTATTTCCGCACCAGATTCTTGAGGTACAAAACGGCGGTCTGCGTAAGTACACGCCGCCATCAATATCGCAGCCGCCGGCAACAAAATCAGTTTTCTCATTTTATCGTCCACCTGTAATTTAACGGTTTATCTATACAACCTTTTATCAATATATATATATATATAAAGTCAATACCTTTAAGAATAAATATCCCCTCATCCGCCTGCCGCGTTCCGACTTGCCCCGCGCCGTTTTTTTCCACTACAATCCCACACAATATTTGGCGGAACGCGCCAAAGGAATACGCCGCAATAACCTGCCGCCTTTCAGACGGCACAAACCTTTCCGAAACGAGCAAACTATGGACACACTGACCCGATTCCTTCCCGAACACCTGCAACAAAACCAACTGCCCGAATCACTCGGCAGCGTTTTACTGTCCGTCGTTTCCGCCTGCACCGAAATCAACGCCAAAGTCCGCCTCGGCGCACTTGCCGGCGTATTGGGTATGGCGGGCACGGGCAATATTCAGGGCGAAGACCAGAAAAAATTAGACGTTATCGCCAACAACATTATGATTGACACCCTCAAAGCCAACCCTGCCGTTGCCGGTTTGGCAAGCGAGGAAGAAGACACTTTCGTGAGTGCCGGTGAAAACGGACTCTACCTCGTCCTATTCGACCCTTTAGACGGATCGTCCAATATTGATGTCAACATTTCCGTCGGTACGATTTTCTCCATCCTTGAAAAACCCGAAGGCGCATTGGCAACCGAATCATTCCTTCAAACGGGCAGACAGCAGCTTGCCGCCGGTTACGTTCTTTACGGGCCTCAAACCCAGCTCGTATTCACATTCGGACACGGCGTATATATGTTCACGCTCAATGCCGAAAACGAATTTGTGCTGACCAAAGAAAACCCGAAAGTACCCGAAAGTACCAAAGAATTCGCCATCAATATGTCCAACCGCCGCCACTGGCTGCCCCCCGTCCAACAATACATCGACGAACTCTTGGCAGGCGAAACCGGCACGCGCGGCAAAAACTACAATATGCGCTGGGTAGCCAGTATGGTTGCCGAAATCCACCGCATCCTGATGCGCGGCGGCGTGTTCACGTATCCGCAAGACAAACGCGACCCGTCCAAACCCGGCAAACTGCGCCTGATGTACGAAGCCAACCCTATGAGCCTGATACTCGAACAGGCGGGCGCATCGGCAAGCAACGCATATCAGACCATGCTCGACATACAGCCCGAAAGCCTGCACCAGCGCGTCGCCGTCATTATGGGCAGCCGCGAAGAAGTGGATTACCTCGACCGCCTGCATTCAAAATAAACAGGCTGCCTGACCGATAAAGAAGGGCGGCAGCGCGCATCCGACGCTGCCGCCGATATTTCGTACACAGCCTTAAAAAGATAGAAAACCTCCTTTCCGGACGGAAAAAATGCCGTCTGAAAACTTTTCAGACGGCATTTCAAAAACTCAAACCCGAATTATTTGCCCGCTGCTTTTTGCAGAATGGCGTACAACTCGTCTTTCAGTTTCAATTTGGCTTTTTTCAGCTCATCGATGTTTTCCGCGCCGCTGGTAACCGGATTGTTGACCAGACCGGTAATTTTATCGTCCAGCTCGTTGTGTTCGTCGAACAGACGGGCAAAGTGGGAATCTTCCTGTTTCAATTTGGAAATCAAATCACGGTATTCTGGGAACATATCGCTTTCCTCTCTTGGTTTACGGTTAAAAAGTCAAACTGAATCTTTACATTAATTATAACAAAGATAATATTTTTATCCAGTGTTTTGTTACACACGGCAACACCGCCCGCAGAAAACCGCCCCACCGTCCGACAAAATCGTTGACAATCCTCCGCTTTACGCATAAATTTTCAATAATTAACCCTGACCACACAAAGGAATTAAGAGATGTTTTCAAAAAGCGTAACCATCACCCAATATGATCCCGAACTGGCGGCCGCCATTGCCCAAGAAGACCAACGCCAGCAAGACCACGTCGAGCTGATTGCCTCTGAAAACTACGTCAGCTGCGCCGTGATGGAAGCGCAAGGTTCCCAGCTGACCAACAAATACGCCGAAGGCTACCCCGGCAAACGCTACTACGGTGGCTGCGAATACGTCGATATTGTCGAACAATTGGCAATCGACCGCGTCAAAAAACTGTTCGGCGCGCAATACGCCAACGTCCAACCCCACTCCGGTTCCCAAGCCAACCAAGCCGTATATGCTTCCGTTTTAAAACCGGGCGACACCATTTTGGGTATGTCTCTGGCGCACGGCGGACACCTGACCCACGGCGCGAGCGTTAATATTTCCGGCAAACTCTACAATGCCGTTACTTACGGCTTGGATGAAAACGAAGTCCTCGATTATGCCGAAGTCGAACGCTTGGCTCTTGAACACAAACCCAAAATGATTGTGGCCGGTGCGTCTGCCTACGCGTTGCAAATCGACTGGGCAAAATTCCGCGAAATCGCCGATAAAGTCGGCGCATATCTCTTTGTCGATATGGCGCACTACGCCGGACTGGTTGCCGGTGGCGAATATCCCAACCCTGTGCCGTTCTGCGACTTCGTAACCACCACCACCCACAAAACCCTGCGCGGTCCGCGCGGCGGCGTGATTCTGTGCCGCGACAACACGCACGAAAAAGCGTTAAACTCCGCCATCTTCCCGAGCCTGCAAGGCGGTCCGTTGATGCACGTTATCGCTGCCAAAGCCGTAGCGTTTAAAGAAGCATTGCAACCTGAGTTCAAACAATACGCAAAACAAGTGAAAATCAATGCTGCCGCCATGGCGGAAGAATTGGTTAAACGCGGTTTGCGCATCGTTTCCGGCCGTACTGAAAGCCACGTTTTCCTCGTTGACCTGCAACCGATGAAAATCACCGGCAAAGCCGCCGAAGCCGCTTTGGGCAAAGCGCACATCACTGTCAACAAAAACGCCATCCCGAATGATCCGGAAAAACCGTTCGTTACCTCCGGCATTCGCATCGGCTCCGCCGCGATGACCACGCGCGGATTCAACGAAGCCGACGCGCGCGTATTGGCGAACTTGGTTGCCGACGTATTGGCAAATCCCGACGACGAAGCGAATCTGGAAAACGTCCGCACACAAATCACCGAGCTGTGTAACAAATACCCCGTTTACGGAAACTAAACGCACGACGTTTCCATACAAAATGCCGTCTGAACATTTTTCAGACGGCATTTTTTGTTTCCGGCAACATTGCTATTTTTTCTCTTCCAGCAAAGTGCACAACTTTTTCAATACTGCGATTTCACTGTCTTTCTGCCTGATCAATTCATCCTTTGCATCCAGCAGCGACCTCAATTTTTCATTTTCAAACACCAGCATTTCATCAGAGCCGATAATATTATGATGGTTATTGGTATTGTCGCCGATAGAGAAGAAAAACGATCGGTTCTGCTCTGCCAGCAGCTCAACCACATCGATATTGAAAATCTGGGCAATCTGGCGCAGCTTGTCGAGATTGATGCCGCTTTTCCCGCGTTCTATTTTCGAATACCCATTAACCGACATTTCCAATTTTTCCGCCATCTCCTCCTGCGTCCACTGATTGACTTCCCTTAACGTCCGAATCTTGTCATGCACTTCCATCCTGCCCTCCAAGGTTAATTTTCACCACTCAAACAACCGTAACCGGTATCTTCAGTTGATGGTCGGATATTTTAAAAATAAATAACATAACACAATAGTATTTTGATAAAAATTTACCTAACGAGGTACAGATATGTATCCAGAAAACAAGCCTAAACGCACCATAAAAATGAAAAAACTACTGGCAGCCTGCACCCTTTCCCTGTCCCTTTCTGCCTGTACTTCGACTCAAGTAACTTCTTTTGTCGAGGGACTCTCCGAAGGACTCGTAGATGTCAGCGAAGCCTTTATCACAACAAAGGCAGAATCATATTCTGACCCGTCTCTTCAGGATAAGCAAATTTTCATAAATCGCGTCTCAAAACGAGCACAAGAAAATTACAAAGAAAGAAGGAAAAAGAAAGAAGCAGACTTACTAAATTCAGCATCGTCATTAAATGAATCAACATCAGAAGCCCTATCTGCCCTTAAAAAGGCTATCGTAATTCCTAAACGCCCTAAACGCTCCTTGGGCAAAAAATATAAAAACGGTTTTCATCCTGTAAATACGTGTGCGGATGTGGAAGCCCGGTGGGCAAACGGAGCAATGAGAGATGTTAGAGACATAGAAAGACTAATAAGCCGAAACGTCCCTTTACGTCGTATCGGAGACGCCATTCAAAACATGTGCATGGAAGCCAATGTGTCCATTAGGATGTATCGCCAAGAGTGTCGTTCAGAATCGTCAGATTTTTATGACGAAATGCTTGAGCATCACGAGAATTTCATAGGATCCGCCAAATCATTCGCATCATCACTTCTTCCCCTTAGCGTTACAAACTTTACAACAGACATGGCGTGTACTCCCGAATTTTAATCTAATCACACTCCACAACTCCCTATCAATATAACTGCTACTTTTCTGAGTAGTATCAACCAACCCTTAACAAAGGACTAAAAAATGAAAAAAGCACTGCTTGCACTGACTATTGCCGCCATCTCTGGTACTGCTATGGCCCAGTTGCCCGACTTTCTGGGTAAAGGCGAATATACCGTCCGTACAGACATTTCCAAACAAACGCTGAAAAATGCCGATTTGAAAGAAAAACACAAAGTACAAAAAAACATCGGTTTCCGTGCCGATATGCCGTTTGACGATATTCACGGCATGCGTTTCGAAGTATCCCACAGCCGAGACAAGAAAGACATGTACGATGTGACCGAAAGTACGACTAAACCATTCGGTAAAGACGTTAAAGAAAAACGCACCGATGTGTATGCCGGTTACACCTACACCCAACCGCTCAGTGAAGCCACCAAACTGCGTGCCGGTTTAGGTTTGGGCTATGAAAAATACAAGGACATGGGAATTAATGAGAAAGGAACAGAGCTCAACGTCGAGCGCGAAGCCTTCTATACCAAAGCGCACGCCGATCTGACTTCCGATTTGGGCAGCGGCTGGTATCTGAATCCTTGGGCAGAGGTTAAGGTTGACCTGAACGCCAAATTGAAACAAAACTCAACCGCAGCCGGTGCCTCTGCCGACATTAACGCGAAAACACGCGGATGGGGCGTGGGCGTAGGTGCGAATATCGGCAAACAAATTACCGATACCGTCGGCATCGAAGCAGGCCCGTTCTACAAACACCGCCACTTCAAAGCATCCGGTGACTTCGTTTTGGACGGCGAGAACACCCGAGTCGATCCTACCAAAATCAACGAATACGGTGTTCGTGTCGGCGTGAAATTCTAATCGCGGCGATATGCCCCAAACACAAAACCGCAAGCCTTTTGGTTTGCGGTTTTTGATGTTGTAGCAGACCATAATGCCGTCTGAACATTTTTCAGACGGCATTTTTTCCAAATTGTTTCCAATCGGTTAAAATACCGCCTCGACATTGTCTTTTGGAAAACCCGTGGTTGCATCTGCCATCGACTTCATCCTCCATATCGACCGACACCTGCTTGCGCTGTCGGCGCAATACGGCATTTGGATTTACGCCATTTTATTTACTATCGTGTTCTGCGAAACCGGCCTGATTGTTACCCCATTCCTCCCCGGCGATTCGCTGCTGTTTGCCGCCGGCGGGATTGCCGCTCTGGGCGGTATGGATATTCATCTGATGGTTATGCTGCTATTTGTTGCCGCCATACTCGGCGACGCGCTCAATTTTACCGTCGGTAAGTATTTCGGCGGCAGGCTGTTCGCCAACCCCGATTCTAAAATCTTCCGACGCGAATATCTCGATAAAACCCACCGTTTTTACGAAAAACACGGCGGGAAAACCATCATCATTGCCCGTTTTGTGCCCATCGTCCGCACCTTTGCCCCCTTCGTCGCTGGTATGGGGAAAATGCACTATGCCAAATTTATCCGCTACAACATCATCGGCGGCTTCTTGTGGGTTATCCTGTTTTCTTATGCAGGCTATTTCTTTGCCAACTTCCCCGTCGTAAAAAACAATCTGGGCTTGGTGATGGGCGGCATCATTATTGTTTCCATCCTGCCCGGCATCATCGAAATTGCCCGCGCCAAACTTGTAGCAAAATCCAAACGGTAACTGTTGGGAATTGACATTATGAATATATTATCCGTAGAAAACGCTTCCTTTGCCGTCGGCCATGTCGCCTTGCTCGACAAAACGTCCTTCCAACTCGACAGCGGCGAGAAAATCGGCTTAATCGGCCGCAACGGTGCAGGTAAGTCTTCGTTTCTGAAAATCCTCGCCGGTGTACAGAAGCTCGACGATGGGCAGATTATCATTCAAAACAACCTCAAAATCGTTTATGTGCCGCAGGAGTCCTTTTTTGATAAGGATGCAACCGTATTTGATACCGTTGCCGAAGGTTTGGGCGAAATTCGCGATTTATTGCGCCGTTATCATCATGTCAGCCATGATTTGGAGCACAATTCAGACGACGTTTTATTAAAAGAACTCAACGAATTGCAGCTTGAAATCGAAGCGAAGGACGGTTGGAAGCTGGATGCGGCGGTAAGGCAGACTTTGGGCGAACTCGGTTTGCCGGAAAATGAAAAAATCGGCAACCTTTCCGGCGGACAGAAAAAGCGCGTCGCTTTGGCGCAGGCTTGGGTGCAAAAGCCCGACGTATTGCTGCTGGACGAACCGACCAACCATTTGGACATCGACGCGATTATCTGGCTGGAAAACCTACTCAAAGCGTTTGAAGGCAGCTTGGTTGTGATTACCCACGACCGCCGTTTTTTGGACAATATCGCCACGCGCATCGTCGAACTCGATCGCGGTATTCTGCGTTCCTATCCCGGCTCGTTCTCCAAATACAGCGAGAAAAAAGCGCAAGAGTTGGCAGTCGAGGCGGAACATAACCGCCTGTTTGACAAATTCCATGCTCAGGAAGAAGCATGGATACGCAAAGGCATCGAAGCGCGCCGTACCCGCAACGAAGGCCGCGTGCGCCGTTTGGAAGAGCTGCGCCGCCAACGCGCCGAACGCCGCAACGTGCAGGGGCAGGTCAACTTCAAGCTCGACAGCGGCGAAAAAAGCGGCAAAATCATCGCCGAGCTGGAACATGCTTCGTTTGCCTATGGCGACAAAGTTATCATGGATAAATTCTCCGCGATTTTGCAGCGCGGCGACAAAATCGGCTTAATCGGTCCAAACGGCATCGGCAAAACCACCTTCCTCAAGCTGATTTTGGGCGAATTGCAGCCGACCTACGGCAGAATCCGTATCGGCAGTAAGCAGGAGGTTGCCTATTTCGACCAGTTCCGCAGCGCGTTGAACGAAAACGACACCGTGTTTTACACACTCGGACAGGGCAATGATTACGTCGAAATCGGCGGCAAGAAAAAACACGTCATGAGCTATTTGGAAGATTTCCTGTTCCATCCAGCCCGCGCGCAAAGCCCCGTCTCATCGCTCTCCGGCGGCGAACGCAACCGCCTTTTGCTGGCAAAACTTTTTACCCGTCCTGCTAATATTTTGGTCTTGGACGAACCGACCAACGACTTGGATATCGACACCCAAGAGCTGCTTGAAGACTTGCTGCGTGATTACCAAGGCACGGTATTTCTTGTTTCGCATGACCGTACGTTCCTCGACAATGTAATTACCCAAAGCATTGTATTTGAAGGAAACGGAAGGTTAAAAGAATACATCGGCGGCTATCAGGACTACATCGACGCAAAATTACGCGAAGAGAAGATTCAGACGGCATCCGCACCCAAAGCATCCGATGCCGAACCCGCCAAAGAAAAACCCAAAGCCAACCGCACGGTCAAACTTTCCTACAAAGAACAGCGCGAACTCGATGCCCTGCCTGATGAAATCGCAGCTTTGGAAACTGAGCAGGCTGAAATCAATACCCAGCTTTCCGATCCTGAAATTTTTAAAGATTACGAAAAAGCAGGTGCATTGCAAAACCGCGCCGAAGAAATCGAAATGCTGCTTTTGGAAAAGCTGGAACGCTGGGAGCTGCTGGAAACCAAACAGAACGGCAATACCGTCTGAAGCCTAAAACCGAAGGAGAAAAAATGTTCAAACGACCTGAAGAAATCATCGTCCTGATACTTGCCGTCCTCTGGATTGCCGGTACGTATTTTCTCGCCGCCCTGTTTGGAGCGGATACTTATACCGTGTTAAAAATCACTGCCCTTACCCTGCTTTGGTCTGCCGCATCATTCCTCCTTTGGCAAAAAAACCTCAGTCGGCATATCTGGCCGCTGCTGCTTGGCTGCCTGACTGCCTGTTGGTGGCCGTATCTGAATCAATCGGTCGCACCCGGTTCTTTACCTTGGTATGCATCATGGACGTTCAAAACCATCCTAGCCCTGATTCCCGTAACCGCAGGTTATCTGTTTAAATGGAAACAATACCGGCAGCGTAAAACAAAGCCGTAAGCCCGTCTTTTTCAGACGGCATCTCCGGTCAGACTGTCAACAATTCCGATAAAATGCTATACTCGCACCCCTTATCATGCCGTCTGAAACCGTCTTTTGGGAAAGCAGAAATGATCAGCAAACAAGAATACCAAGCCCAAGCCGCCCAAGGCTACAACCGCATCCCGCTCGTTCAAGAACTCCTTGCCGACTTGGATACGCCGCTTTCCCTCTATCTCAAACTCGCCAACCGCCCCTATACCTACCTGCTCGAATCTGTTGTCGGCGGCGAACGTTTCGGCCGCTATTCCTTTATCGGACTGCCTTGCAGCCACTATCTCAAAGTCAGCGGCAAACACGTCGATGTGTATCAAAACGGCGAAATTGTCGAGCAACACGACGGCAACCCCCTGCCCTTTATCGAAGCCTTCCACAACCGCTTCAAAACGTCTGAAATCCCAAGCCTGCCTCGCTTTACCGGCGGATTGGTCGGCTACTTCGGTTACGAAACCATCTACAATTTCGAACACTTCGCCCACCGCCTGAAAAACACCGCCAAAGCCGACCCGCTCGGCACGCCCGACATCCTCCTGATGCTGTCGCAAGAGTTGGCGGTGATCGACAATTTGAGCGGAAAAATCCATCTCATCGTTTACGCAGATCCCTCGCAGCCCGACGGCTACGAACGCGCCCGCGAACGCCTCGAAGACATCCGCACCCAGTTGCGCCAAAGCTGCGCCATCCCACTCTCGCTCGGCAGCAGGAAAACCGAAGCCGTCAGCGGGTTCGGAGAAGAGGCGTTCAAAGCCTGCGTCGATAAAATCAAAGGTTACATCTTCGCAGGCGACTGCATGCAGGTCGTCCCCAGCCAGCGCATGAGCATGGAATTTACCGACAGTCCGCTCGCCCTCTACCGCGCCCTGCGCACGCTCAACCCTTCGCCTTATCTCTTCTACTACGATTTCGGCGATTTCCACATCGTCGGTTCCTCGCCCGAAATCCTCGTCCGCCGCGAACGCGACGATGTCATCGTCCGCCCCATCGCCGGTACACGCCTGCGCGGCAAAACCCCCGCCGAAGACCTTGCCAACGAACAAGATTTGTTAAGCGATGCCAAAGAAATCGCCGAACACGTCATGTTGATTGACTTAGGACGCAACGACGTCGGACGCATCAGCAAAACGGGCGAAGTCAAAGTCACCGACAAAATGGTGATTGAAAAATACTCCCACGTGATGCACATCGTCTCCAACGTCGAAGGCCGTCTGAAAGAGGGCGTTACCAATATGAACATCCTCGCCGCCACCTTCCCCGCAGGCACACTCTCCGGCGCGCCCAAAGTCCGCGCCATGGAAATCATCGAAGAAGTCGAACCGAGCAAACGCGGCATCTACGGCGGTGCGGTCGGCGTATGGGGCTTCAACAACGATATGGATTTGGCAATCGCCATCCGTACAGCCGTGGTGAAAAACAACACGCTATATGTCCAAAGCGGCGCAGGCGTGGTTGCCGACTCCAATCCTGAATCAGAATGGCAGGAAACACAAAACAAAGCCCGAGCCGTTATACGCGCCGCACAGATGATGCAGGAGGGGTTGGATAAATGACTTATGAAAAACTTTATGAGCTTCGCCAAACACTCAGACCGACTACCAAAGATGGTCTCTATACAGATAATGAAAAAAATCGAGAAATCCTAACGGTTAGATGGAGCGGCAACACAGAAAATCCTAAAAATTTCTCAGCTGTTGCTATAGGAATTAATCCAAGTAAAGCAAATGATGAAAGAAGCGACAAAACCCTTACCCAACTTGCACGTTTCTTGGATATGTACGGTTTTACCAACTTCAAAATGTTAAATATTTTTTCCAGTTACTCTACACAGCAAACAGGAATTAGGGCAAACACCCAAACCGATTTTTCCAAATTTAAAGGATGTTTGGAAGATGCTGATATGATTATTCTTGCATGGGGTACAGACCGCGGTGCTTATAAGGATGAAAAAAACAGAATACTGGAATTTCTAAAAACAGAAAAATTTATGGAAAAAGTATTCTGTATTTCTGAAACTGGTAATTCCAGCGATACAAGACATCCGTCAAGAATTAGTTATAGATATCAACTTGTACAATTTGAAGAATCAGCATGAAAAACATATCTCTTTCTCCGCCCGCAATGCTCGGCATCCTCGGCGGCGGACAATTAGGCAGAATGTTTACTGTTGCTGCCAAAACCATGGGCTACAAAGTAACCGTACTCGATCCTGACCCGAATGCGCCGGCAGCGGAATTTGCCGACCGCCATTTATGCGCGCCGTTTGACGACCAAGCCGCTTTAGACGAGTTGGCAAAATGCGTGGCGGTTACTACTGAATTTGAAAACGTCAATGCCGATGCGATGCGTTTTCTCGCCAAACACACCAATGTTTCCCCCAGCGGCGACTGCGTTGCCATCGCGCAAAACCGCATTCAGGAAAAGGCGTGGATACGAAAAGCGGGATTGCAAACCGCACCGTATCAAGTGGTTTGCCATTCAGACGACATCAGCGAAGCAAGCGCGCAATTTTTGCCCGGCATCCTGAAAACGGCTACGTTGGGCTACGACGGCAAAGGTCAAATCCGTGTAAAAACATTGGATGAACTCAAAGCCGCATTTGCCGAACACGGCGGCGTGGATTGTGTTTTGGAAAAAATGGTGGATTTACGCGGCGAAATTTCCGTTATCGTATGCCGTCTGAACAATGACAACGTGCAAACCTTTGACCCCGCCGAAAACATCCACGAAAACGGCATCTTGGCTTATTCCATCGTCCCTGCGCGACTGAGTGCCGACGTGCAGCAACAGGCGCGGCAGATGGCGCAGCGTTTGGCCGATGAATTGAACTACGTCGGCGTATTGGCAGTAGAAATGTTTGTTGTCGGCGATACACATGAATTGGTCGTCAACGAAATCGCGCCGCGTCCGCACAACTCCGGCCACCATACCATCGACGCCTGCGCGGCAGACCAATTCCAGCAACAGGTCCGCATTATGTGCAACCTGCCGCCTGCCGACACCAAATTATTATCGCCTTGCTGTATGGCGAATATTTTGGGCGACGTTTGGCAGGAAGACGGCGGCGAACCGGATTGGCTGCCCTTGCAAAGCCGGCCGGACGCACACCTGCACCTATACGGCAAAAAAGCCGCACGGAAAGGGCGGAAAATGGGGCATTTCACCGTTTTAACCACCGATTCGGACACCGCATTTCAAGAAGCAAAAAAACTGCATCAGTCCCTATAATCCGACCAACGGCACAGATGCCGTCTGAAGCCGCCGACATACCGCCATGAGCCTGCTGACACTGTTACGCCCCGCCACCGTGCAAGACTGCAAAGACATCTTCAAAGTCCACCTGCACTCCGTCCAATACACCTGCATCCTCAGCTACAACGAACACGCCCTAAAAGTATGGGAAGGCCTGTTAAACACAGAAAGCTACCTGCCGACCATTTCAGATCCCGATAAAGCACTTTGGGTTGCCGAATACAAAGGCAACATACAGGGATTTTTCCAAATCGACTGCCAAGAAGCACAACTCGATGCGCTTTACGTCCACCCCCTGTTCCACAACCTCGGACTGGGCACTGCCCTGCTCCGTCAGGCGGAAACCATCGCCCACAAATCCGGTTTGAGCTTTCTGAAACTCTACGCATCGCTCAACTCCGTCCCGTTTTACTTCCTCAACCGCTACGAATCGCTCGGTTCGGCAGTATTGCAGCTTGACCCCTGCATCAAAATCAAATGCGAACTGATGCGCAAACACCTCTGACCCGTCCTTATAACCAAAACTGATAATCTTCAAATCAAACATTATTTCCACAAGCGCAGACAGCCGTATAAAGTTGCCCCATCTACCAACCGACAGGACAACATATGAAAACCTACGCACCGGCACTCTATACCGCAGCCCTGCTCACCGCCTGCAGCCCCGCAGCCGATTCAAACCATCCGTCCGGACAAAATGCCCCGGCCAATACCGAATCCGACGGAAAAAACATTACCCTGCTCAACGCCTCATACGATGTGGCACGGGATTTTTACAAAGAATACAACCCTTTATTTATCAAAGCATACCAATCCGAACACCCCGGCACATCCGTCAGCATCCAACAGTCCCACGGGGGTTCCAGCAAACAGGCATTATCCGTAGCCAACGGCCTTCAAGCCGATGTCGTCACCATGAACCAATCCTCCGACATCAACCTGCTCGAAAAAAAAGACTGGTAGAAAAAGGCTGGCAACAAGCCCTCCCCGACCACGCCGCGCCCTATACCAGCACTATGGTTTTCCTTGTCCGAAAAAGCAACCCCAAACAAATCCGCGATTGGAACGACCTTGCCAAAGACGGCGTTAACATCGTCATCGCCAACCCCAAAACCTCGGGCAACGGACGCTACGCCTTCCTCGGCGCATACGATTACGGTCTGAAAGCCAACAGCGGCAACGAACAGGAAGCCCAAAAACTCGTCGCATCCATCCTCAAAAACACCCCCGTTTTTGAAAACGGCGGACGCGCCGCCACCACCACTTTTACACAACGCAACATCGGCGACGTACTCATCACTTTTGAAAACGAAGCCAACTACGTCAGTAAAAAACTGACCCAAGGACAGTTTGAAATCGTCTATCCGAGCTACACCATTTCCGCCGAAAGCCCCGTTGCCGTCGTCAACAGCGTCGTCGCGAAAAAAGGCACGCAAAAAGTCGCCCGATCCTATCTCGAATACCTTTGGAGCGAACCGGCGCAAGAACTCGCCGCATCGCTCTATCTGCGCCCGCGTAACGCCGAAGTATTGGCACGGCACAAAGCCGACTTCCCGAACTTGGACACCTTCTCTCCCGAAGAAAAATTCGGCGGCTGGGACAACATCATGAAAACCTACTTCGCCGACGGCGGCATATTCGACCGCCTGACCGCACAAAAATGACCACTATGCCGTCTGAACTGCCTTTCAGACGGCATTTCACACATCAAAGCAGAAAAACCGCACCCAAAATCATCATCGCAAGACACAACGGCAAACCGGATACAAAACCCAACACCGCCTCCGCCAAAATGCCGTCTGAAGCCGTCAGCGCAACCATCCTTATCCAGGGCGCGCTTCATCAAAGGGGCGCATTACTTTCCTTAACCATCCCTTTTGACAGCCAAATAAACAGTGCTTTTGCCTGTCAGAAACAAAACCAATATTTTGCGGTTCGTATCGGAACATTTATAAAACATCAGATTTCCATGTTTCGCGTTTCCGGCAATTCAAGATTGGCAAAACCATTAACCTGCTTCGCAAGGCAGGTTTTTAAAACTTTATCAGGCGTTCGGGCATATCGGTTCGACCCGCATTTCCGGCAATCAACACTGCCGACGGTTGCCGCATTTCTTTTTGATATACAATCACACTTTCAAAAAACATACGCCGGCAACAAAATCATCCGCTCCCGCTTGGCAAACATTCCGACAAATTAAAACCCCGCCCGAAACAGCCATCGGACAAATAACAGGAAAAAACATGAATACCGACTTCCAAAACATCCTCAAACAACTGGGCAAACAGTCCAAAAAAGAAGCGGCAGAAAAACAGGCAGCCGAAAAAAACAAGCAAAAACAAGAACAGGATTTGGATTTTTCACAAGCAATCGGACAAGTCTCCCCATTAAAAAACCGGCAACAATATTATGCGCCGCCCGACAAAACCCCCATCAAAGTCCGTCCCAAAGACAACCGCGCCTACGAAGAAAACTACTTCTACATCGGCAGCACATACAACGACCCGCCTGCCAGCTTCAGCAAAAACGGACAGGGAAAAAACGACATCCAACGCCTGAAGAACGGATACTATCCCGTCGTTACCGATGTCGACCTACACGGCTACAACCAAGAAGAAGCCCAAAAAGTCCTCAACGAATTCATCGAGTTCACCCAAAAACGCGGTGTATGCGGAGAAATTATCCACGGCAGCGGATTGGGTTCCAAAGGCTACACACCCGTACTCAAAAACATGGCCCGCAACTGGCTGATGCAGCACCCCGACGTACTCGCCTACGTCGAACCCCGGGAAGGCAACGACGGCTGCGTCCGCATCCTGCTCAAACGCAAATTAAGGCAGCAAGACTGACAAATTTCTCCGACAGACTTGGCAGCACCGCACAATATCCGTATAATCCACAAACCATTTCTGGGGGCGACCTTGGTTTCGACGGGGGTTGCGAAGCAGATGCGGGCATACCGGGGTCTCAGATTCCCGTAAAACACTGAATTCAAATAGTCGCAAACGACGAAACTTACGCTTTAGCCGCTTAAGGCTAGCCGTTGCAGCAGTCGGTCAATGGACTGTGTGGCGAAAGCCACCGCAACGTCATCTTACATTGACTGGTTTCCTGCCAGGTTACTTGGCAGGAAATAAGACTTAAGGTAACTGGTTTCTAAAAGGCCTGTTGGTCGGCATGATGGAAATAAGATTTTCAAATAGACACAACTAAGTATGTAGAACGCTTTGTAGAGGACTTTCGGACGGGGGTTCGATTCCCCCCGCCTCCACCATACCCTATTTTCAGCAGTATCCTGAAGTATGCATAGAGCCTTGAAATATAACAGTTTCAGGGCTTTTTTGTTGCCTTGGATACGACGGGCTATACCTGAATTCTCATCATTTATGGGGGAAGCTTGCCACAAGTTACCTTAAAACAGAAGAAAATGCCAAAGCCAACATTACTGCCGACAAATCGGCAATGCAAAAAGCTGCAAGCTTCCAGCCAATCATCAGACTGTTACACACTTTTGTGCTTACACAAGCTATCCGCAAACACGCGCCCTGTTGCAGTTCCCCCATGTATGCGCCCGCCCGTATGAATTGCGCCTATATATACCGGTATAAAATCAACCGGGTGGTGGGATAATACTGCAAAGACATTGTTGCGGTATGTGTTATCATTGCCGCAAGAACAGCGGGATAAAGTCTGCTTATTGATAAAAATATCGGAGTAGGTCATGCCGTCTGAACTGTATGTCAGCCGAGAAATAAAAGTATTTTTAAGTAGGAAAACCGCCCCGTCCGAATTGTTCGACTATCTGTCGGCTGGAATTGACAGGGAGGCAGCCGAGCAGATGCAGAGCGAGTTGTGGGCAGCGTATTTTCGATTGCGGATTTGTCCGTGTGTGCGAATGGATACTTGAGGCGGCTGAAAAGTCCGAGTGGGTCAAACCGTACAAGTCCGATTTGAAAACCGCTCCGGAAGCAGCCCCGGGATTAAAATCCGCATAACCAAAAGGCCGTCTGAAACCGTTTCAGACAGCCTTTAAAACATCTTCAAGGATAAAAAGCGAAACGCGACTGGAATTTGATACGCCATATCCTGACCAAATTGGAAAATGAACCCAACCCCGACCGCTGGCTCGTTTCCACCTGTATCGAAGGTTGGACAAAGGAAGCAGCCGCATATCATCTGTGGCTCTTGATACAGGACGAACTGATTGCGGGCAAATGCAACCGCGAACAGCCGGGCAATGGGTTTGCCTGTTACGGCATCTGCCTGACGTGGGCGGGGCATGAGTTTCTCGCTTCCATCCGCAGCGATACGGTTTTGTGTCGCATACGCAGCCTGTTGAAGGAAAAGGCGGTGGATTTGTCGTTTAAAGCCACCAAAGCCGCCGCGCTGAAACTGTTGGAGGTGCGAATGCAAGGGTTTGAACGGCGGCATGGCAATGCCTCCCTACGGCTGTCGGAAGCCGACCCAAAATTCAAAGCCGAATAACCAAGCAAATGCCGTCTGAAAAGATTTCAGACGGCATTTCATACACAATCGCTTATGCTTTTTCTTTTTGGCGCATTTTTTCCGCCATCAGTTCGTGCAGGGTTTTCTTCGCCGGTTTCATCGGTACGCGGTTTTGCGTCCAACCCAACTGTTTGCGAGGGGTCAGGTTGCGGAACTTGGTGGCTGCCCAACCGAAGGCGCGGTAGGTTTTGCTGCCGCTGAAAATACCGTTGAATGTGCGCCACGCCATTTGTTCGCCGAAGGTATGCGATGCGCCTTGCCCTCGGATGGGGTGCGGCACGGTTTCGGTCGGCGAACGTTGTGCTTCAACGCGCAAACGTTGCATTTGTTCGGTAATCGGGATGCGTACCGGACAGACTTCCACACACGCACCGCACATGGTACAGGCGGTCGGCAGGTCGCGGGTGGCATCCAGACCCAACAAGTGCGGGGAAATAATCTCGCCAATCGGGCCGGGATAGGTTGTGCCATATGCCGCGCCACCAATACGGGTATAAACCGGACAATGGTTCATACACGCGCCACAACGGATACATTGCAGGGTGCGGCGCATTTGGTCTTCGGCATAAGCCTGGCTGCGGCCGTTGTCGAGCAGAACCAAGTGCATTTCCTGCGGGCCGTCTAATTCCTCACTGCGGCGCGGGCCGGTAATCATGTTGAAATAAGTAGTAATGTTCTGACCGATGGCGGAACGCGGCAGCAGGCTGTACAAGGGTGGGATGTCAGACAATTTCGCCACCACTTTTTCAATACCGGTAATAGCGATATGCACGGGCGGAACGGTGGTACTCAAGCGGCCGTTGCCTTCGTTTTCGACCAGACACAGCGTACCCGTTTCGGCAACGGCGAAGTTTACGCCGCTCAAACCGACATCGGCAGTGCTGTAAATATCGCGCAGGGCTTTGCGGGCGAAGCCGGTCAGTTGGTCCACGTCGTCTGTAAGCGGTGTGCCGAGGTTTTGGTGGAACAGTTCGCTCACCTGTTCTTTGGTTTTATGGATTGCGGGCATCACGATATGGGTCGGTTTTTCGCCTGCCATTTGGACGATGAACTCGCCCAAGTCGCTTTCCACCGCTTTAATGCCTTTTGCTTCAAGATAATGGTTCAGCTCGATTTCTTCGCTGACCATTGATTTGCCTTTGACCATCAGCTTGCCGTTTTTGGCTGTGATGATGTCGTGGATAATTTGGCAGGCTTCGGCAGGGGTTTCCGCCCAGTGTACTTTCACGCCCAGATTGGTCAGGTTTTCTTCCAACTGCTCCAACAGCGCGGGCAATTTGGACAGGGAACGCTGACGGATGTGTTCGCACAAATCGCGCAGGCTTTGCAGCTCTTCTTCGTCGGTCAAAACGGCTTTGCGCTTGGTCATCAGCATATCCATCGCGGTACGCAGGCTTTTGCGCAAAGGCTTGTCTTGAAGGGAAATTGCGGCGTTTTGTTTGAAAGTTTCCGGCTTCATGTGGAACTTGATGGTTTGCGTAGTCATGCGTTTTCCTCCAAATCGGCAGGGGAAATGTGGTCGGGCAGGATGGCGAGGATGACCAAATCGCGCGGGCCGTGCGCGCCGTAAGCAAGCGTCAGTTGGATGTCTGCGGTTTTGGACGGGCCGGAAATCAGGAAAACATTGGTCGGCATACCGTTTTCCACCAGTTTTTCGCCTTCGACGGCGTTATGAAATTCGTTATACATTTTTGCCGTATCAAACAGGCAGAAATGCACGGGCGGAACGAGGCTCAAAGTACGCGGTTCTTCGGGGCTGGAAAACAGCATCAGCGTACCGGTGCGGGCGATGCCGCATTGCGCGCCGCTGAAGCCCGCATCGATGTTCGCGAAGAACTCGGTTTTCCAAGTATCGATTTCACGCTCGAAAGCAATCGGTTCGATATTGCTGCCCGCCAACGCGGCACGGGCGATTTGTCCGTGCTCGGTTGCGAGAGGCAGAAGGATGTTTTTCAAACCCTTGCCTTCTGCCGCTTCGCGGAAAACCTGCATCCAATTGCTTTTCGTCACCCAATAGATTTCGGTTTTGACCGCGCGCATTGCGGCAGCCCAATGTTTCAGACGCTCGGCTTCGCTGTCCCAGGAAACACCCTTTTCGCGGTAATAATCGAAAACCGCAGGCTCTTCCATCGGCAAGGCATCGGCTTTTTTCAGTTTTGCCAAAATATTTTCGCGCGCGCTCATACTTTACCTCCGGTGCGTTCCAACAGGAAGGATGCGATATGTTTCGGACGCGGCATATTCGGTTCGTCCTTAGCGATTTTGCCGCCGATGTTCATCATGCAGCCGCAGTCCGCGCTGATGATTTCGGTCGCACCGGTTTCTTTTAGCGCAGCAACTTTGTCTGTTACCATCGCGCCGGAAATATCCGCTTGTTTGACAGAGAATGTACCGCCGAAGCCGCAACACTCGCTTTCGTGGTCGTGGACGACGCGCTCGACGTTTTTCATGCCGTCAATCAACTGCCAGCCCGAGAGATGGACATTCATTTCGCGGCGGGCGGCGCAGGAAGTATGAACGGCGACTTTGACTGGCTCGCCTTTGTCTTCAGGTTTATAGCCGATGGCAAGCAGGAAGTGGGTAAACTCGATGATGCGGCTGGCGCAATCCACAGCCCTTTCCTCGTACTCGCTGCCTTTAAACAGCGTCGGCCAATGGTGTTTCATCATACCGCCGCACGAACCGGACGGCACGACAATCGGCCACTCCTCGGGGAAAAGGTCGAGTTGCGCTTTGGCGACATCAAAGGCTTCGGTCGGATGGCCGGATGAATAGGCAGGCTGGCCGCAGCAGCTTTGCGCCATCGGGAAATGGACGCGTATGCCCTGCTGCTCGATTAGGGTAATGGCATCCATACCGGCTTCGGGCATAAAGAGATCGAGGACGCAGGTGCCGAAAAAATAGACATCTGTCGGATTGCTGTCGTATCGGATGATTTTTGGGGGAGTGGTTGCGCTCATTTTTTTTGATAACGGGAAACCCGTTTTTTTCTGTAGAAAGGTAAGCGTTTACTTTAAGTAATTGACTGTTGCGGGTCAAGTCTAATTTTAAAAAATAATCCGGTTTTTCTTACAAACTGCCCTATAACGCTTACCGTACCTTACTCTAATGGTTTTCGATAATAATTATCATTACAATGCAATGCCGGTTCGTTTGCTTGTGAACATTCAAGATGCCGACTCTGCCGGCATTCAGACGGCATCTGAAAACAATAACGGCACAAGGATGGGGTACAATCGCCCTATGGAAAAAAACACCCTATCCGCCCGCGCACCATCCCCTTGGCTGCCGCTTCTGCTGGCAATTGCCATTTTTATGCAGATGTTGGATGCGACCATTTTAAATACCGCCCTGCCCGAAATTGCCGCCGACCTGAACGAACCGCCTCTGGATATGCAACTGGCAGTCGTTGCCTATACGCTGACTGTTGCCCTGCTGATGCCTTTGAGCGGTTATTTGGCGGACAGGTTCGGAACGAAAAAAGTCTTTTTCGGTTCGATTGCCGTTTTTATGCTCGGATCGGCATTGTGCGCCGCATCGGGTTCGCTGTTTGAATTGACGCTTTCCCGTGTCGTTCAGGGCATCGGCGGTTCGATGCTGGTTCCGATACCGCGTCTGACCATCTTGCGTGTGTATGAAAAATCGAAGCTGCTCAATGCCATCAATTATGCGGTCATGCCCGCATTGATCGGGCCGGTTTTAGGGCCTGTGGCGGGCGGCTATCTTGCCGAATACGCTTCGTGGCACTGGATTTTCCTGCTCAACCTGCCCATCGGTCTGCTGGGTTTCATATTGGGACGCAACATCATGCCCGATGTCAAAGGCAACGATACCGCTTTGGATTTCAAAGGCTATCTGACCTTTTCCGCTGCCGCCTGCCTGCTGCTGCTTGCTGCAGAAAGCCTGTCGCACGCGCTGCCTCCTTATTTTGCACTGTTGCCGCTGTGCGGCGGACTGCTGTTTGCACGCCGTTATTTCCGACATATGAAAACCGCGTCCAAACCGATTTATTCCGCCGACCTGTTTCTGATACGCACCTTCCGTCTGGGGCTGGCGGGCAATCTGTTCAGCCGTATCGGCATCAGTTCGATCCCCTTCCTGATGCCGTTGATGTTTCAAATCGCTTTTGGTTTTAGTGCAAGCCTGTCCGGCCGGCTGGTCGCACCCGTCGCCCTGTCTTCGCTGCTGGTCAAACCGCTGATTGCGCCGCTGATGAGGCGTTTCGGCTACCGTGCGCTGCTGCTTTGGAATACCAAACTGCTTGCCGCTTTGATTATCCTGCTGGCGCTGCCCGGAAAGGACGCTCCGTTATGGGTTTGGATTTTGCTTTCGCTGGCAATCGGCGCGTGCAACTCTTTTCAGTTTTCCGCGATGAATACGCTGACACTTGCCGATTTGCGCCCGCAACAAACAGGCAGCGGCAACAGCCTGATGGCGGTCAACCAGCAGCTTGCCATCAGTATGGGGATTGTTTCCGGCGCGCTGATCCTTAAAAACTGGACATCGCTGATGCCCGAAGGCGGCAGCCCGCACCCCGCCTTCCGGATGACTTTGCTCTGCATCGGCGGCATTACCCTTGCATCATCGCTGGTTTTCAAGCGTCTGCACGTTTCAGACGGCGCAAACCTGACACGGAACACACCGTCCTAAAGCGGTCCGCACGCAAAACTTTTACCCGTTTCAACGTTTGGATTATGATGCCACACTTCCATGCGCGCCAACCCCAAAACACAGGCAATGCCGTCTGAACCGATTTCCTATGAAAACACGCAGCCTCCTCCTCTTTTTATGCGCTTGCGCCACCCTGCCCCCGCCGCTGGAAGAACGCACGGAAAGCCGCCATTTTGACACTGTTTCCCCCGTCCGTTTGGATAAAGTCCTGCACATCCGCCATTTCCCGCTCGGCAGCCGCCTGTCCGACATCTACCTGCTCGACGATCCCCACGAAGCCTTTGCCGCCCGCGCCGCCCTTATCGAATCCGCCGAACACAGCCTCGATTTGCAATACTACATTTGGCGCAACGACATTTCCGGCCGGCTGCTGTTCAACCTCATGTACCTTGCCGCAGAACGCGGCGTGCGCGTGCGCCTGCTGTTGGACGACAACAACACGCGCGGCTTGGACGACCTCCTGCTCGCCCTCGACAGCCACCCCAATATCGAAGTGCGCCTGTTCAACCCCTTCGTTTTCCGCAAATGGCGCTCATTAGGCTATTTGACCGACTTCCCCCGCCTCAACCGCCGTATGCACAACAAATCCTTTACCGCCGACAACCGCGCCACCATACTCGGCGGACGCAATATCGGCGACGAATACTTCAAAGTCGGTGAAGACACCGTTTTCGCCGATCTCGACATCCTCGCCACCGGCAGCGTCGTCGGCGAAGTATCGCACGACTTCGACCGCTACTGGGCAAGCCATTCCGCCCACAACGCCACGCGCATCATCCGCAGCGGCGACATCGGCAAGGGTCTTCAAGCACTCGGCTACGACGACGAAACGTCCAGACACGCGCTCCTACGCTACCGCGAAACCGTCGAACAGTCGCCCCTCTACCGGAAAATACAGACAGGACGCATCGACTGGCAAAGCGTCCAAACCCGCCTAATCAGCGACGATCCCGACAAAGGGCTGGACCGGGACAGCCGCAAACTGCCGATTGCCGTGCGGCTGCAAGACGCGCTCAAACAGCCCGAAAAAAGCGTCTATCTGGTTTCACCCTATTTCGTCCCTACAAAATCCGGCACAGACGCATTGGCAAAACTGGTGCAAAACGGCATAGGTGTAACCGTCCTGACCAACTCGCTGCAGGCGACCGACGTTACCGCCGTCCATTCCGGCTACGTCAAATACCGAAAACCGCTACTCAAAGCCGGCATCAAACTCTACGAGCTACAACCCAACCATGCCGTCCCCGCCACAAAAGACAAAGGCCTGACCGGCAGCTCCGTAACCGGCCTGCACGCCAAAACCTTCATTGTGGACGGCAAACGCATCTTCATCGGCTCATTCAACCTCGACCCCCGTTCCGCACGGCTCAATACCGAAATGGGCGTCGTCATCGAAAGCCCCAAAATCGCAGAACAGATGGAGCGCACCCTCGCCGATACCACACCCGAATACGCCTACCGTGTTACCCTCGACAAACACAACCGCCTGCAATGGCACGATCCCGCCACCCGAAAAACCTACCCGAACGAACCCGAAGCCAAACTTTGGAAACGCATCGCCGCAAAAATCCTATCCCTGCTGCCCATAGAAGGTTTATTATAGGAATGCCGTCTGAAACACCTTCAGACGGCATATCCGAACCCGCAAAGGAAAAACCATGTTTCCCCTCGACAAAACCCTTTTCCTCTGTCTCAGCGCACTGCTCCTCGCCTCATGCGGCACGACCTCCGGCAAACACCGCCAACCGAAACCCAAACAGACAGTCCGGCAAATCCAACCCGTCCGCATCAGCCACATCGACCGCACACAAGGCTCACAGGAACTCATGCTCCACAGCCTCGGACTCATCGGCACGCCCTACAAATGGGGCGGCAGCAGCACCGCAACCGGCTTCGATTGCAGCGGGATGATCCAATTCGTCTATAAAAACGCCCTCAACGTCAAGCTGCCGCGCACCGCCCGAGACATGGCGGCGGCAAGCCGCAAAATTCCCGACAGCCGCCTCAAGGCCGGCGACCTCGTATTCTTCAACACCGGCGGCGCACACCGCTACTCACACGTCGGACTCTACATCGGCAACGGCGAATTCATCCACGCGCCAAGCAGCGGCAAAACCATCAAAACCGAAAAACTCTCCACACCGTTTTACGCCAAAAACTACCTCGGCGCACATACTTTCTTTACAGAATAGCGGCGACACACCGCAACAAAACAAACGGCAGCATGGCAATGCTGCCCTACGGCTTCAACCCGCAGCCGTAAATCAGGCATAAATACCCGACAAAAAACAGCCGCTGTTCAAAATTGCCATCCCGATAAAAAATGCCGTCTGAAACACAAAAGTATTTCAGACAGCATGTCGGATTCACAGGTCAGTTAATCAGATACCCTTGGATTTCCTTGGTTTTTGCATTGATTTCTTTAGTACGGCAGTCAGATTGCGCCAAACCGTATTCGTCGCCATCGGCGCATTTGGCATTCAAACCGTTTTGCCAGTTGCGGTACTCGGGCATAACGGTTTCGGCAATATCGGCGGGCAATGCCTGAACCGCACCATCCAATGCCGCCTTGGCAGTCCTTTCTTTTTTGTCTGCTTCCCTGATAATTTCGTCAATCACTGCTTTCTTGCGGTTGTGCAGCTCTTCCAAGCGTGCTTCAGTTTCCGCCGTTTTGCATGCCAGTTCGCTGATTTTTATGCCGTTTGGCGTTTCACTTTCAGCTTTTGCCTTGCTGGCACAGATTTTATCCATCCCGCTTTTCCATGTTTTCTGTGAGGCTTGCAGCTTGTTTTGGACGGTTTGCGGCAGACCTTTCCAAAATTGTTCAAACTCGCCGCGCGACAATTTGTAGCGCTCCTCCCATTCTGATACGCGGGCTGCCTCCTGTTCTTGGCTCAATGCCTCCTGCGCCGCCGCTTCTTCTGCCTCCCCCGCTTCCTGCGCGGCGGCTTCTGCCGCTTCAAGTTCTTCGTTCCTTTGTTTCGCTTTGTCCAATGGCTCTTTAATCAGTGCCATAGACACCAGCTCGCTGAGCGGATGGATGATATCGTGTGCCTGATTCAGTTCAGCAAAGATTTTGCTTTTGTCGTCTGTCGGCTGGACGCTGTAAGAAATAGTTTTGATGTAATACGCGCCTTCTTTGCGGTAGTAGCGTTCAAAAAAGTCGGGCGTTTTCTTATAGCTGTTGCCTATGGATTGGTTGGCGGCGACGGCATAATCGACAACATCGTCGGGCACGTCCAGTTTCAACGTGGCTTCACATTTGAGTTTGCTGGACGTGTCGGTTTTTTCGGTGGTTCGCACTTCATCGATGCTGATGCCCAAGCGTTCGACCATACTGCGGATATGCGCTATGCCGATGTCGGCAAATGCCTGGTCTTTGAATGCGTCGTCGTCAAAGGTTTTGACGGTTTCACCCTCGACATTGTCGCGGACGAGTTTGACCAAAATCTCTTTAGCCTCTTCGCTTCCGCAGGAAACTTCATTTTCGGAAAACAGGTTGCCTATTCCCAAACGGTCGCAGCCCGACAAAATCAGCATACTTGCCAATGCCAGTGCGGGTAAGTTTTTTTTCATCGGATTTCCTTTTCCGTCCAAACGGACTGTCGGTCTGCCCGTATATTCCCGCTCACGCCTGATGCGGGATGTATGGCTGTGAGTGTCTGAAATGGTGCGGCGCATTATACGGGATTGCGGGATGCCTTTGACCCGTTTTCAAACCCGTATCGTGCAAAATGCCGTCTGAACACCTTTCAGACGGCATTTTGCCCCGGGGTTTATGATTTGCGGTTGGTTTGCAGGTAGAGGTTGATCAGGCGTTCGGTCGAGCTGTCGTGCTTTTGCGGCACGGTTTCGCCGGTCAGTTCGCCCAAAATGGTTTTAGCCAGTTGTTTGCCGAGTTCCACGCCCCACTGGTCGAAGCTGTTGATGCCCCAAATGATGCCTTGTACGAAGGTTTTGTGTTCGTACATGGCAATCAGGCTGCCCATATTGCGGGGGTTGACCTTATCCATCAGGATGAGGTTGGTCGGGCGGTTGCCGGAGAAGGTTTTGTGCGGAACCAGCTCTTCGATACGCGCCTCATCCATACCCTGCGCTTTGAGTTCGGCGCGGACTTCGTCGGGGGTTTTGCCGCGCATAAAGGCTTCTGCTTGGGCGAAGACGTTGGCAAGCAGGATTTCGTGGTGTCCGGGCAGGTTGCTGCGTTTTTCAAGCGAGGCAATCAGGTCGATGGGGGTAATGTGCGTGCCTTGGTGCAGCAGTTGGAAGAAGGCGTGCTGGCCGTTGATGCCCGTTTCGCCCCAGATAATCGGCGAGGTTTCGTGTCCGACTGCTTTGCCGTCCAACGTAACCTGTTTGCCGTTGCTTTCCATATCGAGCTGCTGGATGAATTTGGGCAGGCGGTGGAGGTGTTGGTCGTAAGGCGCGATGACGTGGCTACCGCCGCCGTAGTAGTTGATGTACCAGATGCCGATGAGGGCGAGGATGACGGGCAGGTTGCGCTCGAGCGGGGTGTTGATGAAGTGTTGGTCCATCAGGTGCGCGCCGTTGAGCATTTCGATGAAGTTTTCTTCGCCCAGATAGAGCATAATCGGCAATCCGATGGCGGACCACAGGCTGTACCGGCCGCCGACCCAATCCCAAAATTCAAACATATTGGCGGTGTCGATGCCGAATTCGGCGACGGCTTTTTGATTGGTGGAAACGGCGGCGAAGTGTTTGGCAACGGCTTCTTCGTCGCCCGCATGATTCAAAAACCATTCGCGCGCGGTCAGTGCGTTGGTCAGCGTTTCCTGCGTGGTAAATGTTTTGGAGGCGATGATGAACAGCGTGGTTTCGGGGTGGACTTTGGACAATACGTCGCGCAGTTGCGAGCCGTCCACGTTGGAAACGAAGTGCATATTGAGGCGCGGATGACCGAAAGGTTTGAGCGCGGTACACATCATCAGCGGGCCCAAATCCGATCCGCCTATGCCGATGTTGACAACGTCGGTAATCACTTGGTTGGTATAGCCCAGCCAGCTTCCGCTGCGGACTTCGTGTGCAAATTCGCCCATACGTTGCAAAACGCGGTTGACTTTGGGCATAACATCTTCACCGTCAACCACAATCGGCGAATTGGTGCGGTTGCGAAGGGCGACGTGGAGGACGGCGCGGTTTTCCGTCGTATTGATTTTTTCGCCGTGGAACATCTGCCGCATCCGCTCCGGCACGCCTGCTTCGCGGGCAAGCTCGAACAAAAGCGACATGGTTTCGTCGTTGATGCGGTTTTTGGAGTAGTCCAGCGTCAGTCCGCCGACCTGCAGCCAGTAGCGTTCCGCACGCTGCGGGTCTTGCTCGAACATTTCGCGCATATGCAATGTTTTGCTGTCGTCAAAGTGGTTCCACAATTTCGACCATGCGGGTAAGTCGTGAAGGTGTTTCATCTGTATGCTCCTGAATGAGGTTTTTTGTTGTGGGATGCAGAGGCTGCCGGAAACTGCCGCAAGCCGCCGACGGCCGTTGTCCGGCATTTCAGACGGCATTTGCGGGATGCCGTCTGAAGGTCAATCTTTGTCGTAATCGATGTGCTTGTTGTGTATGCTTTTTTTGCTTTTCTGCAATTGCAGGCTGGCAGCATCGCCCAAGCGCAGGGCAAGTCCGATGGCGAGAATATCGATGACGGCAAGCTGCAAGAGGCGGGAAACCATGGGCGTGTAGAGTTCGGCATTTTCCTGTGTGGCAACGCTCAACACGCAGTCGGCAAGTTGCGCCAGAGGCGAATCGTTGCGGGTCAGCGCGATGACGGACGCGCCGTTTTCTTTGGCGATGCTGACCGCATCCAAAAGTTCGATAGACGAACCCGTGTTGGAAATGGCAACCAAAACATCCTGATCGCTCAAAACGGATGCCGCCATCAGCTGCGTGTGCGTATCGACATAGGCGACCGTGGACATTCCGAAACGGAAAAACTTGTGCTGCGCGTCCTGCGCGACGATACCGGAATTGCCGACACCGTAAAACTCGACGCGGCGGGCGTGCATCAGCGTGGCAATGGCGTTTTCCAGCTCCGACTCTTTCAGGAAGCGGCGTTCGCCCAACAGCGAAGCGGCGGCATTACCCAATACTTTCTCGACAACGCTTGACATGTCGTCATCCGCATTGAGCTCTTCATGAACATAAGGCATACCTTCATGACCGATACTGGCAGATAATGCAAGTTTGAACTCGGGCAGCCCTTTGTAGCCCAGGCTGCGGCAGAACCGGATGACGGTCGGTTGGCTGACGGAGGAGTGTTCGGCAATCTCGGCAACAGCCGCATGAACAAACCATTTGGGTTTTGCCAATGCACATTCGGCGACTTTGCGTTCCGCACCGGAAAGGTCTGCCAGTGATTCGCTGATTTTGCTTAACATAATGATATGCCCTTCGATAATGCAGCCCCGCTGCAAGGAGCCGCTGTGGTTAAACGTTTCTCAAATGGTTGTCGAGAGCCGCAGCCGCACCGGAAATTCCGGGAAACTCGCTTAAGACGACATACACGGGAATCGCGGCAAGATAGGCTTCAAACCTGCCCTTGTTCTCGAAACGGCTGCGGAACGGGGAAGTTTTGAAGTATTCCAACACGCGGGGAATAATGCCGCCGCACAGGTACACGCCGCCGCGCGCGCCCAGCGTCAGGGCGAGGTTGGAAGCAACCGTGCCGAGCATGGCGCAGAAGATGTCCAAAGTCTGACGGCACAAAGGCGACGTGCCGCTCAAAGCCTTTTCCGTGATTTCAGACGGCATCAGTTTGGCGGGTTTGGCTTTCTGTTTTGCAGCCAAAGCCTCGTAAACCAAGCTCAAGCCCGCTCCGCTCAAAAAGCGTTCGGCGGAAACATGGCCGTATTTGTTTTTGGCGTACTGCCAAATCAGCACTTCCATATCGTCAAACGGCGGGAAACTGGTATGCCCGCCCTCGCCCGCCAAAGCCACCCAGCCTGCGGGGCTGTGCACCAATCCGCTCACGCCCAGGCCGGTACCGGGGCCGATAACGGCTTTTGGGGCAAATTCGACAGGTTTTTGCCCGCCTACCTGCATCAGGTCTTTGCTTGAAATCTGCGTTACCGCCAATGCCTGCGCGGTAAAGTCGTTCAACAGAATCAACGTTTCAAAACCCAAAGCCTGACGGGTGGTTTCGATGGAGAATGCCCAATGGTGGTTGGTCATCTGCACCCAGTCGCCCAAAATCGGGTTGGCGATGGCAAATGCCGCGTGCTGTACGCCTGTTGCACCGCTTTGGCTCAGATAGGCACGCACCGCATCAGTAACCGTATCGTAGTCCTTACACGGAAGCACGGCGGTTTTTTCGATGACGCGCGGCGCGGTTTCCAGAGCAAAGCGTGCATTCGTACCGCCAATGTCGGCGACCAGTCGGGGATATCCAGCTTGTTTATTCGGCGTAGAAGACATGGCAGTTCACTCCTTGGCGGTTCAATACGAAGCTGATCGGATATTCGCGGTTTTCGCCTTGTGCGGCTTGGTCAAATACGGCTTTTTTCTCCGCGCCCTGAATCGCCAAAAACACATGCCTCGTATGGACAATCGCATCCAAAGTCATGCTGATGCGTTCGTGCAGCGCGGTAACGGGCGTGGTATGCACCAGCGCGACACCTGCCGAACCGTCGATTGCCGTCTGAAACTGCGGAGCTTTCGGGAAAATCGAAGCCGTATGCCCGTCGTTTCCCATACCCAAAATCAAAACATCGGGCTGCTTGTAATGTTTCAGCGCATAATCGACAACAGCATCGGGATGTAATTCGGTTTCAGTTTTTCCGTCTTCCACCATAGGAATCCACATTGCCGCTTCCGCTTTGTTCTTCAACAGGTATTCGCGCACCAGACCGGTATTGCTGTCGGCGTGGTTGGTCGGCACGACGCGTTCGTCAACCAAAGTAACGCCCACTTTGCCCCAGTCCAAATCTTTTTGCGACAAGGCGTTGAAAAACGCAATCGGCGAACGTCCGCCGGAGACTGCCAACACCGCACTGCCTTTTTCATCCAGCGCGCCCTGCAAAGCATCCGCCACTGCGTCAGCCAAAGATTGCGCCGCTTCTGCCGCATTTTCGTATTCGTGCCAAACAAACATATTTGTGTCCTTTTTTTATTTCAGACGGTATATTCCGTTATGGAAACGGGTTGAGCAATATGCCGGCCGAACAGTTGTTTATGCTTTTGATACCAAATATCGGGACTGCTTTTTACTGCTTTACTTGCGTTCAGACGGCATTTCAAACCCCATGCCGTCTGAACGCATTATTGTATTACTGCTCTTCGTGCCACTTGTGTCCGTCGCGCGCCAACAGTTCGCGGGCGGCTTCGGGCCCCCAAGAGTGTGCGCCGTAACTGTGCGGCGGCGTGGTATTGCCTGCCCAGTTTTCCAAAATCGGCATCACATATTCCCAAGCGGCTTCGAGTTCGTCGCGGCGGTTGAACAAAGCGAGTTTGCCGTTAATCACATCCAACAGCAGGCGTTCGTAAGCCTCGGCGCGACGGCCTTTCAATGCTTTGCACAAATCGGTTGCCAGCGGCACGGTTTCGACCTTATTGCCAGCACCCGGGGTTTTCATCTGCGTATAGAGGCGCACGGATTCATGCGGTTGCAACTCGATAACGAGCCGGTTGGGCGCGGTGCGGCTGCCTTCAAAAATATGGCTGTTCAAATCTTTGAAGTTCAAAACGATTTCCGCCACTTTGCCCGCCATGCGTTTGCCGGTACGCAGGTAGAAGGGCACGCCTTTCCAGCGTTCGTTTTCGATTTCGGCCTTGATGGCGACATAGGTTTCAGTGAAACTGTCTTTCGGTACGTCGACTTCTTCCAAATAGCCGTTCATGCCGTTTGCTGCAACATATTGGCCGCGAATAACATTTTCGTTGACGGATTCGATGGTCAGCGGTTTCAACGATTTGATGACTTTCACTTTTTCGTCGCGCACCGCGTCGGCATCCAAACTGGCGGGGGCTTCCATCGCAGTCATGCACAGCATCTGCATCAAATGGTTTTGCACCATATCGCGCAACGCGCCGGTAATGTCGTAAAACTCGCCGCGCTCTTCCACGCCGAGCTGTTCGGCGATGGTCAGTTGTACGCTTTCGATGTATTTGTTGTTCCACAACGGCTCGAACATCACGTTGGCAAAACGCAGCGCCAGCAGGTTTTGCAGGCTTTCTTTGCCTAAGTAGTGGTCGATGCGGTAGATTTGCCTTTCTTTGAAATAACGCGCCACATCGGTATTGATTTGTTGGGAAGAAGCCAAATCCGTACCCAGCGGTTTTTCCAAAACCACGCGCACATTGTCGGCATTCAAACCGATCGCAGCAAGGTTCTCGCAGGCTTGCGCGAAGAATTTGGGCGCGGTGGACAGATAGATGACGACGTTGTCGGTTTCTTTGCGCGCTTTGACCAAATCGCCCAAAGCGGCAAAATCGTCCGGCTGCGTAACATCGACTTTGAGATATGCGAGACGTTCGACAAACGATGCCCAAGCCTCATCGGAAAAATTTTCTTTCACATGGATTTTGGAACTGGTTTCCACCTTCGCCAGAAAACCTTCTGTATCCAACTCGCTGCGGCTGACCCCCAAAATACGCCCTTCGGGATGAAGCAGACCGGCCACGTGCGCCTGATACAGGCAGGGCAACAGCTTGCGCATCGCCAAATCGCCGGTCGCACCGAACAACACCAAATCAAAATTTGTTTGTGTACTCATCGTATTATCTCGTCAGGAAAGAATTTTTCGATGCCGTCTGAAACCTGCTTTTCCCATCACGCTGCATCACAATATCGGAAACAAAGGCAGGCGGCATAATGAGTAGTAATACTACACACCGCTACACTTTTTGTCTATTCCCATTTTTACAATTTATTTGACTTAGTCCAAAAATCGGGCAGATTTCCCCTATTCCGTTACAACAATCGGAAGATTCTGCGATTTAAATCAAATTTCTTTTCAATGCCTGATTTTTTTGTAACAAAATTACAAATTTTGTACTATAATAGCACCCGCTTCCCACTTTCAGACGGCATATCTTTTAAAACACTCCCCGTCTGAATACCCGATACAAAAATCAGAAACGCACAAACAAATCCCCAATACCACCCCGTTCCGACAGGAGACCGACCGTGAGCACCACTCCTATTCACCCCAAACTCGCCGAAATCACCGGGCGCATTATCGAACGCAGCCGCCCGACGCGTGAAAAATATCTGGCGAAAATCCGCAGTGCCAAACAAATGGGACGCTTAGAGCGCAACCAGCTCGGCTGCTCCAACCTGGCGCACGGCTATGCCTCTATGCCCAAAAGCATCAAAATCGAAATGCTTCAGGAAACCGTCCCCAACTTAGGCATCATCACCGCCTATAACGACATGGTTTCCGCACATCAGCCGTTTAAAGACTTCCCCGACCAAATCAAAGACGAAGCCCATAAAAACGGCGCGACCGCCCAAGTTGCCGGCGGCACGCCCGCCATGTGCGACGGCATCACGCAAGGCTACGCCGGTATGGAACTGTCTCTGTTCTCCCGCGACGTGATTGCGATGAGTACCGCCGTCGGCCTGTCGCACCAAATGTTCGACGGCGGACTGTTTATGGGCGTGTGCGACAAAATCGTACCGGGTTTGATGATAGGCGCGCTTTCGTTCGGTCATATCCCCGGCATCTTCGTTCCCGCAGGCCCGATGTCCAGCGGCATCGGCAATAAAGAAAAAGCCCGCACCCGCCAACTTTTCGCCGAAGGCAAGGTCGGACGCGACGAACTTTTAAAAAGTGAAATGGGTTCTTACCACAGCCCGGGTACTTGTACCTTCTACGGCACGGCAAACTCCAACCAAATGATGATGGAAATGATGGGCGTGCACCTGCCTGCCGCCGCCTTCGTCCATCCTTACACCGACCTGCGCGAAGCCCTGACCCGCTACGCCGCCGGACATCTCGCGCGCGGCATTAAAAACGGTACCATCAAACCATTGGGCGAAATGTTGACCGAAAAATCCTTCATCAACGCCCTGATCGGTTTGATGGCAACCGGCGGCTCGACCAACCACACTATGCACCTCGTCGCTATGGCGCGCGCCGCAGGCGTGATTTTGAACTGGGACGACTTCGACGAAATTTCTTCCATCATCCCGCTGCTCATCCGCGTGTATCCCAACGGTAAAGCCGACGTGAACCACTTTACCGCAGCGGGCGGCCTGCCTTTCGTTATCCGCGAATTGCTGGACGCAGGCTTGTTGCACGACGATGTCGATACCGTTGTCGGACACGGTATGCGCCACTACACCAAAGAGCCTTTCCTCATCGACGGCAAACTCGAATGGCGCGAAGCCCCCGAAACCAGCGGCAATGAAGACATCCTGCGTAAAGCCGACAATCCGTTCTCCCCGGACGGCGGTCTGCGCCTGATGAAAGGCAACATCGGACGCGGCGTGATTAAAGTGTCCGCCGTGCGCGAAGGCTGCCGCATCATCGAAGCACCCGCCATCGTGTTCAACGACCAGCGCGAAGTTTTGGCTGCATTTGAGCGCGGCGAGTTGGAACGCGATTTCGTCTGCGTCGTCCGCTATCAAGGCCCGCGCGCCAACGGTATGCCCGAATTGCACAAACTGACCCCGCCTTTGGGCATCCTGCAAGACCGCGGCTTCAAAGTGGCACTTCTGACCGACGGCCGTATGTCCGGCGCATCCGGCAAAGTTCCAGCCTCCATCCACATGACACCTGAAGCCCTGATGGGCGGCAACATCGCCAAAATCCGTACCGGCGACCTGATCCGCTTCGACTCCGTTACCGGCGAACTCAACGTCCTGATTAACGAGGCCGAATGGAACGCCCGCGAAGTCGAGCGCATCGACTTGGGCGCGAACCAACAAGGCTGCGGTCGCGAACTCTTCGCCGGCTTCCGCAGTATGACCAGCAGCGCGGAAACCGGCGCCATGAGCTTTGGCGGCGAATTTGCCTGATGCACGTTTCAGACGGCCTTTTCAAACAGAAGGCCGTCTGAAAAATTATTGAAGCTGTTTAAACGGATCAGACGCAGCGTGGGCTTTGCCACGACCCAAACTAAAGCAGACGTAGGTCGGATTCTTGAATCCGACGTTATCAGAGTATTTGTCGGATACGAATATCCGACCTACAGTCTCTAAAGGTCGTCTGAAAACTGAAAAACCCCATCTCGTTTGACCTCAACAAAAAACAACACCCCCTTCCACTTGGAGAACCGAAATGTCCAAACTGACCCCCCGCGAAATTCTGACCGCCGGCGCAGTTGTGCCGGTAATGGCGATTGACGATTTAAGCACTGCCGTCGATTTGTCCCATGCCCTTGTCGAAGGCGGTATCCCCACCCTCGAAATCACCCTGCGCACCCCCGTCGGACTCGATGCCATCCGCCTGATTGCCAAAGAAGTGCCCAACGCCATCGTCGGCGCGGGTACGGTAACCAATCCCGAACAGCTCAAAGCCGTCGAAGACGCAGGCGCGGTTTTCGCCATCAGCCCGGGCCTGCACGAATCCCTCGCCAAAGCCAGCCACAATAGCGGCATCCCCCTGATTCCCGGCGTTGCTACTCCGGGCGAAGTCCAACTGGCTTTGGAACACGGCATCGATACCCTCAAACTCTTCCCCGCCGAAGTCGTCGGCGGCAAAGCGATGCTCAAAGCCCTCTACGGACCTTACGCCGACGTACGCTTCTGCCCGACTGGCGGCATCAGCCTCGCCACCGCGCCCGATTACTTGGCATTACCCAACGTCTTATGCGTCGGCGGCTCTTGGCTGACGCCGAAAGAAGCCGTGAAAAACAAAGACTGGGACACCATCACCCGCCTCGCCAAAGAAGCGGCGGCATTGAAACCCAAAGCCTGAACCGCATCGTAAAAATGCCGTCTGAAGCCCTTTCCTGTTTCAGACGGCATTTTGCCGCTTGGCGGCGCAGTCGGCATACACGGCAGCACCACTCCGACATACTGCCCCTAAAATGCCCATCCATCTCCAGCACAATGCGAATGACGCGCGATGTGCGGAAACATATAACAAAAAAATAATTATAATATACTTATCAATTAGTTAGATAAATCGCCCTATCGGTAAAATACCGTGATGAACGGCTGAAACTAACAAATTAGCCGTCGTTAAAAAACGCTTAGAGACCTTTGCAAAATTCCTTTTCTTCAAACAGCCGACATCCAACCACAGGTTTTTCGGATATTTTCGTTTCAAATAACCGCCGTTCCCACCAAAATATAGTGGATTAACAAAAATCAGGACAAGGCGACGAAGCCGCAGACAGTACAAATAGTACGGCAAGGCGAGGCAACGCCGTACTGGTTTAAATTTAATCCGCTATACCCCATTAATCCCCCTTAAATACCTGATTGATCAGGAACAGCCCGTTTTACACGGCTGAAAAAATGCCGTCTGAAACACATTCAGACGGCATCCGGTTAAAAAACAACTGATTCAACGCTGATTAATCCGCTTCCAAAACCACTTTCATCGCTTGGTTTTCGGCGGCGTGTTTAAACACGTCGTAGGCTTTTTCCAATTCGCTGAATTTGAAATGGTGGGTCATCATTTTGGTGTAATCGACTGAGCTGCTGGAAATTGCCTTCATCAGCATTTCGGTGGTATTGGCGTTAACCAAGCCGGTAGTGATGGCAAGGTTTTTAATACACAGTTTTTCCAGTTTAAAATCAACGGATTGACCGTGTACGCCGACAACGGCGATATGACCTCCGGGTTTGACGATGTCTTGACACATATTCCAAGTTGCAGGGATACCGACGGCTTCGATGGCGCAGTCCACGCCGTCTTCGCCGACGATGGCAAAGACTTGTTTGGATACGTCGCCGGAAGCAGGGTTGACGGTATGGGTCGCACCCAATTCTTTCGCCAGTTTCAAACGGTTTTCATCCATATCGCAAACAATGATGGCGGCAGGACTGTACAGTTGTGCAGTCAGCAAGGCGGACATACCGACAGGGTCTGCGCCAGCGATGAATACGGTGTTGCCGGGTTTGACATCGCCGTATTGCACGCCGATTTCATGGGCGGTCGGCAAGGCATCGCTCAACAGCAGGGCAACTTCTTCATTGACGTTGTCAGGCAGCGGAACCAAGCTATTGTCGGCATAAGGCGTACGGACGTATTCTGCCTGCGTGCCGTCAATCATATAGCCCAAAATCCAGCCGCCGTTGCGGCAGTGTGAATAAAGTTGGATTTTACAGTTGTCGCAAGTACAGCATTTGCTGACACATGAAATAATGACTTTATCACCGACTTTGATGTTTTTTACAGCATCGCCGACTTCTTCTACAATACCGATGCCCTCATGACCGAGAATACGGCCGTCGGCAACTTCGGGGTTTTTGCCTTTCCAAATACCCAAGTCGGTACCGCAAATCGTGGTTTTGACGATTTTCACCACCGCGTCGGTCGGATCGATAATCTGCGGACGGGGTTTTTCTTCAAAACGGATGTCGTTTGCGCCGTGATAAACCATTGCTTTCATAATGATACTCCTTGCTCGTTGTTGATAAATATAGTGGATTAAATTTAAATCAGGACAAGGTGACGAAGCCGCAGACAGTACAAATAGTACGGCAAGGCGAGACAACGCCGTACTGGTTTAAATTTAACCCACTATAATTTCAATACTGCAATAAAGTCTCTCTATATGAGTTATATACCCCTACAAACTGTATGTCAATAAGAATTATTTTCACAATGTTATATCATAACATACTGTTTTAAACATAAATAAAACCATCGATTAATATTAATGAACACACCCTCCCCTTTCTCCGAACGGCTTATCCGCTGGCAAAAACAACACGGCAGGCACAACCTGCCTTGGCAGGTACAAGATCCTTATTGCGTCTGGCTTTCCGAAATCATGCTCCAGCAGACGCAGGTCACCACCGTGTTGGACTACTATCCGCGTTTCTTGGAAAAATTCCCGACCGTACAGGCACTTGCCTCTGCGCCTCAAGACGAAGTATTGTCGCTGTGGGCGGGCTTGGGCTATTACAGCCGCGCGCGCAACCTGCACAAAGCCGCGCAACAAGTCGTTGAACAATTCGGCGGCACGTTTCCATCGGAACGCAAAGACTTGGAAACCCTCTGCGGCGTAGGCAGAAGCACCGCCGCCGCCATTTCGGCCTTTGCCTTCAACCGCCGTGAGACCATTTTGGACGGCAACGTCAAACGCGTTCTCTGCCGCGTGTTCTCCCGCGACGGCAATCCGCAGGACAAAAAATTTGAAAACACGCTCTGGACGCTTGCCGAAAGCCTGCTGCCGTCTGAAAACGCCGAGATGCCCGCCTACACGCAAGGCTTGATGGACTTGGGCGCGACCGTGTGCAAACGGACAAAACCCTTGTGCCATCAATGTCCGATGGCGGACATCTGCGAAGCGAAAAAGCAAAACCGCACTGCCGAGCTGCCGCGCAAAAAAACTGCCCTTGAAGTACATACCCTGCCGCTTTACTGGCTGATTGTCCGCAACCGAAACGGCGCAATCTTATTGGAGAAACGCCCCGCCAAAGGCATTTGGGGCAGTCTGTATTGCGTACCGTGTTTTGAAAGTTTGAACGGGCTTTCCGACTTTGCCGCCAAACTCTCCCTGACGATGGAGGATATGGACGAACAAACCGCCCTGACCCACCGCCTGACGCACCGGCTGCTGATGATTACGCCGTTTGAAGGACAAATGCCGTCTGAAAGCCCTTCAGACGGCATTTGGATAAAGCCGGCGCATTTGAAAGATTACGGCCTGCCTAAGCCGTTGGAAATTTATTTAAACAGTAATAGGTTAGAATAAACAAAATAAACCCATTGAACTGTTGTTTGCAGGTATCGCAGCAAGAACAGCCGATGAATTTGGGTCGTATTTTAGGCAGCGGGATAATGTTCAAATGGGACATTTGGAACGGAAAAAGTCGGCAATTTAAAAAGGATTTTAGAAACAAAGAGGGTCAAAAACATGAACACAAACTTAAATGACAAAGACAAAGCCATGGATACCGCAATCAGGTTTCAGAAAAGGATGAGGATTTCGAAATTTTTCTTTTTAATTCTCGGAATCACAGTGGTTTTGGCATTTATCCAAGACGTGATAACGGGTTCTAACTTTCTGCAAATAACAATTGTGCAAATAATATTTGCGATATATTTCAGTTTCGGAGGTATCATAATTGTATTCTACATAATCATCGCAGGAATCTGCCCCTATTGCCACGAATTCCAAAAGATGAATTATGGCACCTCCGTCGGCATCGGGTCGGATAGCTTTACTTTCTTTAAAGGCATTTCCCCTGTTCCAAAAATCGATTACTGCAGCAAATGCGGTAAGCCCCTGTCTCCCGAAGCCGTAAATACGGTGATGAATGATAAAACCGATAAAGGAATGTGAACAGCGTTTTAACAACAGTGAAATAAAATATAAAATTTCAATTTTAAAATAATGAGCTAATGGAAATTTGATCCGGTTGTCCGGTACAGTCCCTAAATAAATTGCCCTCCCCCATTCTTTTGTCCCTAAAACACAAATGCCGTCTGAAGCCTTTCAGACGGCATTTGTTGCTTTATATCAAGTTTGACTGCTTAGGCAAATTGCCGCGTAAACCCGACAAATTCCTCTTTTTTCGCCTTCGCCCTGCCTGAATCAATCGCTTCCCGTGCGGCAGATATGCCGTCTGAAAGCGAAGCCGCGACATTTCCGGCATACAGGGCGGCGGCGGTGTTGAGCAGTACGATATCGCGCGCCGCCCCTTCTTTCCCATCCAGCACCTCGTTCATTTTCAACAAAGATTCCCGAGTATCGGCAACTTTGATTTCATCCAAATTGCGGCGGGTTTTGATACCGAAATCTTCGGGGCGGATGTCGTATTCGCTGATTTTTCCGTCTTTGAGTTCGGCAACGCGCGTTTTACCCGTCAGTGTAATTTCATCCAAACCGCCCTCCCCGCAAACGACCAAAACGTGTTTGGAACCAAGTTGTTGCAAGACCCGCGACAAAATGCCGCACAAATCGGTGTGGAACACGCCCAAAAGCTGGTTCGGCGCGCCAGCAGGATTGGTTAACGGGCCCAATATGTTGAAAATGCTTCGGAAACCGAGCGAACGGCGCACCGGGGCGACATAGCGCATAGCACTGTGGTGATTGGGCGCGAACATAAACCCGATGCCGGTCTGCCTGATACTTTGGGCAACCTGTTCGGGAGTCAGGTTGAGGTTTGCGCCCATCTGCTCCACCACGTCAGCCGCACCGCTGGAGGAAGAGACCGACCGGCCTCCGTGTTTGGCAACCTTCGCGCCTGCCGCTGCGGCAACAAACATCGAAGTCGTCGAAATATTAAAGGTTTTCGCGCCATCCCCGCCCGTACCGACGATATCGATCAGCCCGTCCGCATTCTCCAGCGGCACTTTTGTCGCAAACTCGCGCATCACGGCGGCGGCGGCGGTAATTTCGGAAACGGTTTCAACCTTGATACGCAAGCCGGTCAAAATCGCCGCAATTTGTTCGGGCGGCACTTTTCCGCTCATAATCTGACGCATCAAGTCGGTCATTTCATCGTAAAACAACTCATTATTGCTGATTAATCGTTCGATAGCCTGTTGCGGTGTAATCATTTTTTGTCCTCTGTTCAATATTCGGACGAAAATGCCGTCTGAAGGGCTTCAGACGGCATCGCGTCAGATTTTTTGCGGTTTGAAGTTTTGAAATTCGATTAAAAAATTGTTCAACATATCATGTCCGTGTTCGGTCAGCAGAGCTTCAGGGTGGAACTGCACGCCCTCGACGGCATATTCCTTATGGCGCACGCCCATAATCTCGCCGTCTTCCGTCCATGCCGTGATTTCCAAACATTCGGGCAGCGTGCCGCGTTCGATAACGAGGCTGTGATAACGCGTACAGGTAACCGGATTGGGCAAACCCTTAAACATCCCCTTGCCCGAATGGGACACGGGCGACACCTTGCCGTGCATCAGCGTTTTGGCGCGGACTATCCTGCCGCCGAACGCCTCGCCTATCGTCTGATGCCCGAGGCACACGCCCATAATCGGCAGTCGGCCGGCAAAATAGCGCATCGCCGCCACGGAAATCCCCGCTTCTTTGGGCGAACACGGGCCGGGTCCGATAACGAGATATTGCGGATTCAATGCTTCGATTTCCTCCAACGTAATATCATCGTTGCGGCGCACGGCGACTTCCTGCCCCAATTCAGCGAAATACTGGACGATGTTGTAAGTAAAACTGTCGTAATTGTCGATAAACAAAAGCATTTTTTAATTAACCTATTGATTTATAACTTGTTTATTATTAACTGCATTTCCGATACCCCCATCCATACCCCCTTATATCTTAGCGTGCCCGATGCGCCCTCGTGAATCTGGCGCAGAGCCTCGCGTTCTGACAAGTACGCCATTTTGCCACCTTTTCGACCATTCGGGAACGTACCGTTTTTATGCCCTCATAAATTTTGGTTATCCGATAGCCAAATATAGCGGCGTTCGTGTTCACACCATTAACTTCCCTAAAATTAGGGTTAATACAAATTAACGCCATTAAATATCACAACCGTGTCATTTGAAAAACTTTTGCCTATGCCCTCTGAGTGTTCTCAAAATCTTATGATATAAAAAATGTAATGTTATATAATAACAAACTTTTGAAATGCGAAGAGAAGTCAAAATGGCACAAACCACACTCAAACCCATTGTTTTATCAATTATTTTAATCAACACGCCCCTACTCGCCCAAGCGCATGAAACCGAGCAGTCGGTGGACTTGGAAACGGTAAGCGTCGTCGGCAAAAGCCGTCCGCGCGCCACATCCGGGCTGTTGCACACTTCGACCGCCTCCGACAAAATCATCAGCGGCGACACCTTGCGACAAAAAGCCGTCAACTTGGGCGATGCTTTGGACGGCGTTCCGGGCATTCACGCCTCGCAATACGGCGGCGGCGCATCTGCCCCCGTTATTCGCGGTCAAACAGGCAGACGGATTAAAGTATTGAACCATCACGGCGAAACCGGCGACATGGCGGACTTCTCGCCCGACCATGCCTTGATGGTGGACAGTGCCTTGTCGCAACAGGTCGAAATCCTGCGCGGCCCGGTTACGCTCTTGTACAGCTCGGGCAATGTAGCCGGCTTGGTCGATGTTGCCGATGGAAAAATCCCCGAAAAAATGCCTGAAAACGGTGTATCGGGCGAACTCGGATTGCGTTTGAGCAGCGGCAATTTGGAAAAACTGACATCCGCAGGTATCAATATCGGTTTGGGCAACAACTTCGTGCTGCATACCGAAGGCTTGTACCGCAAATCGGGCGATTACGCCGTACCGCGCTATCAAAAAGAAAAAGGCCGTCTGAAACGACTGCCCGACAGCCATGCTGATTCCAAAACAGGCACTATCGGGCTGTCTTGGGTTGGCGAAAAAGGCTTTATCGGCGTGGCGTACAGCGACCGCCGAGACCAATACGGCCTGCCTGCCCACAGCCACGAATACGATGATTGCCACGCCGACATCATCTGGCAAAAGAGCTTGATTAACAAACGCTATTTACAGCTTTATCCGCACCTGTTGACCGAAGAAGACATCGATTACGACAATCCGGGCTTGAGCTGCGGCTTCCACGACGACGATAATGCACACGCACACACCCACAGCGGCAGACCGTGGATAGACCTGCGCAACAAACGCTACGAACTCCGTGCCGAATGGAAGCAACCGTTCCCCGGTTTTGAAGCCCTGCGCGTACACTTGAACCGCAACGACTACCACCACGACGAAAAAGCAGGCGATACAGTAGAAAACTTCTTCAACAACAAAACACACAACGCCCGCATCGAGTTGCGCCACCAACCCATAGGCCGTCTGAAAGGCAGCTGGGGCGTTCAATATTTACAACAAAAATCCAGTGCTTTATCTGCCACATCCGAAGCGGTCAAACAACCGATGCTGCTTGACAACAATGTGCGCCATTACAGCTTTTTCGGTGTAGAACAGGCAAACTGGGACAACTTCACGCTTGAAGGCGGCGTACGCGTCGAAAAACAAAAAGCCTCCATCCAGTACGACAAAGCATTGATTGATCGGGAAAACTACTACAACCAGCCCCTGCCCGACCTCGGCGCGCACCGCCAAACCGCCCGCTCATTCGCACTTTCGAGCAACTGGTATTTCACGCCACAACATAAACTCAGCCTGACCGCCTCCCATCAGGAACGCCTGCCGTCAACGCAAGAGCTGTACGCACACGGCAAACACGTTGCCACCAACACCTTTGAAGTCGGCAACAAACACCTCAACAAAGAGCGTTCCAACAACATCGAACTCGCGCTGGGCTACGAAGGCGACCGCTGGCAATACAATCTGGCACTCTACCGCAACCGCTTCGGCAACTACATTTACGCCCAAACCTTAAACGACGGACGCGGCCCCAAATCCATCGAAAACGACAGCGAAATGAAGCTCGTGCGCTACAACCAATCCGGCGCCGACTTCTACGGCGCGGAAGGCGAAATCTACTTCAAGCCCACACCGCGCTACCGCATCGGCGTTTCCGGCGACTATGTACGAGGCCGTCTGAAAAACCTGCCATCCCTACCCGGCAGGGAAGATGCCTACGGCAACCGTCCTTTCATCGAACAAGCCGACCAGAACGCGCCCCGCGTTCCGGCTGCGCGCCTCGGCTTCCACCTGAATGCCGCGCTGACCGACCGCATCGATGCCCATCTCGACTACTACCGCGTGTTCGCCCAAAACAAACTCGCCCGCTACGAAACGCGCACGCCCGGACACCATATGCTCAACCTCGGCGCAAACTACCGCCGCCGCACCGGCTACGGCGAGTGGAATTGGTACGTCAAAGCCGACAACCTGCTCAACCAATCCGTTTACGCCCACAGCAGTTTCCTCTCTGATACACCGCAAATGGGCCGCAGCTTTACCGGCGGCGTGAACGTGAAGTTTTAAAATCGGAAACGCAGGCAGCCTGAAAAACACCCGTAGGTCGGATACTTGTATCCGACACCAAAAGTTCCCTTGAAATCAAAATGTCGGATTCGAGAACCCGACCTACTGCTGCTAATCTACGTCGGCCCCAAACAAAAAGCCATGTTTTAAGCCGTCCGATATGAATTAATCTTGACGTATTTTTTTTTTTACTATAATTAATAAATAAGCTGCTTTGTTATTTTTTCGTTTATAAATTCAGAAGGAATAAAATTGAAACCTTATTTGTTGATTGTAGTATGTTTTTTAACTGGATGCAGTGTGCGTTCCGTGCGACTGCCCGAATGGCAGGCAATTGATGGCAGCCGCGCTGATGGTACGGTTACTTTGGCTTATGAGCAAAATTTCCGCTCCCGCTTAATACCCCGCATAGGACAAGATAACGAGGTGGCGAAAACTCGTTGCCGAGTTTGGGGTTACAACAGTGCCGAGGCGTTTGGCGGTTCAACACGAAGCTGCGTGGCAACTCCCGCACGCGCCAATGCCAAAGTGCCGTGTCTGATTTGGCGATTTGAAAAACGCTATCAATGTACCAACCATGTCAGCGATAAAGTGCAACACACACCAGTGCAATACACGCCAATGCAACAGCAGCCCATTCAAAACAACATCACGATTGAATTAAGTCCCACCAACGTACCGCAAGTTAAAACGAAACAAACCAAATAGGCAACCTGAAAACCCATTTCAGGCTGCCTGAGACCTTTGTAAAATTCCCCAAAATCCCCTAAAGTCCCACCAAGACATTTAGGGGATTTTCCATGAGCACCTTCTTCCGGCAAACCGCCCAAGCCATGATTGCCAAACATATCGACCGCTTCCCACTATTGAAGTTGGATCAAGTGATTGATTGGCAGCCGATCGAACAGTACCTGAATCGTCAAAGAACCCGTTACCTCCGAGACCACCGCGGCCGTCCCGCCTATCCCCTGTTGTCCATGTTCAAAGCCGTCCTGCCCGGACAATGGCACAGCCTCTCCGATCCCGAACTCGAACACAGCCCCATCACCCGCATCGACTTCAACCTGTTTTGCCGTTTTTAGGCAAACAAAAAAGGTTTTCAGACGGCATTCTGAAAACCTTTTTCTTACTTTAAACCAATTTTAAAACCGGCAATTAATCTTTCAACACATCTTGCACAGCCGCCTGAATCTTGGCAGCAGCTTCGATTTAGTGCTGTTCGGCAGATTGGTTTGCCGCTGTTTCAACCGGAGCAGTTTGTGAAACAGGCTCGGCTTGAGGATCAGTCAGCGGCAAACGCGCCAATACGGTTTTTACGCCGGTAACTTTATCGCCGATCGCCACTTGCGCCTGCGCATCGACAGGCAGATACATATCCACGCGCGAACCAAAGCGGATAAAGCCGTAGCGTTCGCCGCGAGACAGTTTCGCACCTGCTTGGGTGTAGCACAAAATACGGCGCGCCACCAGACCGGCCACTTGAACAAACGTAATTTCACGACCTGAAGCCGTCGTCGCCAAAACCGCGTTGCGTTCGTTTTCCGTGCTGGCTTTGTCCAAATCCGCATTCACGAATTTGCCTTTGTTATAGACCACTTCCGTAACCGTGCAATCGGCAGGCGATTTTTGCGAATGCACGTTGAACACGTTCATAAAAATACTGATTTTCAAAGCATCGACATCACGATACGGATCGCGTGCGCGTTCGACCACCACGATACGGCCGTCAACCGGGCTCAACACCGCTTCAGGATTTTGCGGAATTTCACGCGCAGGGTCGCGGAAAAATTGCAGGGCAAATACGGTAAACACCCAAAACGGCAAAGACCACCAGCCGCAGCACATCGACACCAGCAGGCTCAAAGCCAAACCGCCGCCGATAATCGGCCAGCCCTCACGGGCGATAATCGGGTGGGGGTAAAGACGGTTCATTTGTCATCCTTTTATTCAAGCGGGTTAAAATTGCCGCCATTATAACGGAATCCGCCGCATTCCGCCGACAAATGCCGTCTGAACGCGGCTTCAGACGGCATCCGAGAAAGTGCTACAATATCGGTTTTCCTTTATTTTTCAGACGGCATCCATTATGTGCAACCATCATCCCCGACATTCGCACGACAACGACACCATCCGCATACGCGGCGCACGCACGCATAATTTGAAAAACATCGATTTGGACATTCCGCACCACAAGCTGGTGGTGGTAACAGGATTGTCGGGCAGCGGCAAATCATCGCTGGCGTTTGACACGCTGTATGCCGAAGGGCAGCGGCGTTATGTCGAGAGCCTGTCCGCCTATGCGCGGCAGTTTTTGCAGATGATGGACAAACCCGACGTCGATTTGATCGAAGGCCTGTCGCCCGCGATTTCCATCGAGCAGAAATCCACCAGCCACAATCCGCGTTCCACCGTCGGCACGGTAACGGAAATCCATGATTACCTGCGCCTTTTGTACGCCCGCGTCGGTACGCCGTATTGCCCCGAACACAATCTGCCGCTGTCGAGCCAAACCGTATCTCAGATGGTCGATGCCGTATTGAAGCTGCCGGAAGACACGCGTGTGATGATTCTGGCACCGGCAGTGCGTGAGCGTAAGGGCGAGTTTGTCGATTTCTTTGCCGACTTGCAGGCGCAGGGTTTTGCGCGCGCGCGCGTTGACGGCGAGGTCTATCAGTTGGACGAAGTGCCGAAGCTGGAAAAAAACATCAAGCACAATATCGACGTGGTCATCGACCGCGTAAAAGTGAAGGCGGACATCAAGCAGCGGCTGGCGGAAAGTTTTGAAACCGCGCTGCGCCACGGCAACGAGCGCGCGCTGGCAATGGAAATGGACAGCGGCGAAGAACATTGGTTTTCCGCGCGTTTTGCCTGCCCCGTGTGTTCGTACAGCCTGCCCGAATTGGAGCCGCGCCTCTTTTCGTTCAACAACCCGATGGGCTCCTGCCCGACCTGCGACGGCTTAGGCAACACCAATTTCTTCGACCCCGAAAAAGTGGTCGCGCATCCCGAATTGTCGTTGGCAACGGGCGCGATTGACGGCTGGGACAAGCGCAACCAATTCTATTTCCAAATGATTCAGTCACTGGCGCGGCATTACGGTTTCGATGTGCAGGCTGCTTGGGAAACGCTACCTGAAAAAGTCAAAAAAGTCGTATTACACGGCTCGGGCAAGGAAGTCATTGATTTCACATACCTATCCGAACGCGGCACCACCTTCAACCGCAGCCACGCCTTCGAAGGCATCATCCCCAATCTCGAACGCCGCTACCGCGAAACCGACAGCGAAACCGTGCGCGAAAAACTGCGCGAATACCAAAACCACCGCGCCTGCCCGAGCTGCGGCGGCGCACGTTTGCGCAAAGAAGCGCGCTACGTTTACGTCAGCGGCGAACCGTTGCACGAAGTCTCCGCCTGGCCGCTGACCAAAACCCACCAATTTTTCGAAACGCTGGATTTGGACGGCAACAAAAAACAAATCGCCGAAAAAATCCTCAAAGAAATCACCGAGCGGCTCGGCTTCCTGATTAACGTCGGGCTGGATTACCTGAATCTCTCCCGTTCCGCCGAAACGCTTTCCGGCGGCGAAGCCCAGCGCATCCGCCTTGCCAGCCAAATCGGCAGCGGCCTGACCGGCGTGATGTACGTTTTAGACGAACCTTCCATCGGCCTGCACCAGCGCGACAACGACCGCCTGCTCGCCACACTCAAACGCCTGCGCGATTTAGGCAACAGCGTGATTGTGGTCGAACACGACGAAGACGCCATCCGCGAAGCCGATTTCGTCGTCGATATGGGTCCCGGCGCGGGCGAACACGGCGGCAACGTACTGATTGCCGACACGCCCGAAAACGTCGCCAAATGCGAAAAATCCGTTACCGGACAATACCTCAGCGGCAAAAAATCCATTGCCGTGCCGTCTGAACGCACGCCCGTCAATCCCGAGCGAATGCTCGTCCTCAAAGGCGCGCGCGGCAACAACCTCAAAAACGTAACCCTCGAATTGCCGCTTGGTTTGATTACCTGCATCACCGGCGTATCCGGCAGCGGCAAATCCACCCTGATTAACGACACCCTCGCCAAAATCACCGCCCGCGAACTCAACCGCGCCCAAGAAGAACCCGCCCCATACGACGACATCCACGGCCTCGAACACCTCGACAAAGTCATCAACGTCGACCAATCCCCCATCGGCCGCACCCCGCGCTCCAACCCCGCCACCTACACCGGCCTGTTCACCCCCATCCGCGAACTCTTCGCCGGCGTGCCCCTCTCGCGCGAACGCGGCTACAACGTCGGCCGATTCTCCTTCAACGTCAAAGGCGGCCGCTGCGAAGCCTGCCAAGGCGACGGCGTCATCAAAGTCGAAATGCACTTCCTGCCCGACGTGTACGTCCCCTGCGAAGTCTGCCACGGCAAACGCTACAACCGCGAAACCCTCGAAATCCAATACAAAGGCAAAAACATCAGCCAAGTCCTCGACATGACCGTCGAAGAAGCCCGCGAATTTTTCGACGCCGTCCCCACCGTATCGCGCAAACTGCAAACCCTGATGGACGTAGGCTTAGGCTATATTCGCCTCGGACAGCCCGCCACCACCCTCTCCGGCGGTGAAGCCCAGCGCGTCAAACTCGCCCTCGAACTCTCCAAACGCGATACCGGCAGAACACTCTACATCCTCGACGAACCCACCACCGGCCTGCACTTCGCCGACATCGCCCTGCTGCTGGAAGTGATAGGTCGTCTAAAAGGCAAAGGCAACTCGATAGTGATTATCGAGCATAATCTGGACGTGATTAAAACTGCGGATTGGATTGTGGATTTAGGGCCGGAAGGGGGCGACGGAGGCGGCAGGATTATTGCGGAAGGCAGTCCCGAGCAGGTGGCGAAGGTTAAGGGGAGTTATACTGGAAAATACCTGAAACCCATGTTGAAATAGTCAAATTTTGGAGAACGGAAATGACTTTGTATCAGAGTCTGCAAAACGCAAAAAGTGAAGAAGATGTCAAAGATGCCTACATTGCCGCGCTGAAGCTCAAAAAAGTAACCAAAGGTCTGATTGACATTCAAACTGAAGAAATATGGTTTGAAGCCAAACATAAGCCCACCGATGTGTACACAATGTTTACACAACTGTTATATTACGTCTGCCATGCCTACAATAAAGGTAATCATCTAGAATCCCTATTTTTGCCTCCTTTGCTTTGCGTCATCGACAACGAAAAAGCCGCACTGATGTCCACTGAAAGCATCACACCGATTTTCAAAGACAAAAAAATCGCATGGGGTAAATCCGCTAGCCAAGTCAGCCGCGAACTCATCGCCCAAGTCTCGCCGTATATCAACGACCACTTTATCGTTTACCACATTGCTGAGAGTGAAGCCGAATTTATCCAAGCCGTCAAAGACAGCATCAAAAACGGCGGCATTGTCCGAACACAAATCACTCCCGACAATTTGAAAAAAGTTTTCGACAGTTGGGTAGAAATGGTCGGAAGGGAATTGAAAGACCTATCCAACCCAGCCGATTATGCCCTTCTGTTTTACGCCGACATCATGCACGATGGCAAGAAAGCCGTTATTGGCAGGGAATTGGATACCAGACTGATCATTATCGATGAAAAGCCTGCCTTTTATTTGCGTGGAGAACTGTTGGAGCTTGCCAGCATCAAAGGCTACCGCGAGTTTTGGAATATTTACCACCGTCCGCCCGCCGAAGAACACCGCAACTATCTGATGGAACGGCGCGACCAGCTTATCCCATTGGACGAGCGACAATTCAAAGGCGCGTATTACACACCGCTCAAAGTAGTTGAAAAAGCATATGAATTATTAAGCGATACACTGGGTAAAAACTGGCAGAAAAACTACATCGTATGGGATATGTGCTGCGGCGTAGGCAACCTCGAAACCAAACACGGCAACCGGCGCAACGTGTTCATGTCCACACTCGACCAAGCCGACATTAACGTCATGCAGACAAGTGGACAGTTTCCCGCCGCTACCCGCTTCCAATACGACTATCTCAACGACGATATTGCCAAAGATGGCAGCATTGATTACAGCCTGACAGGCAAAATTCCGTCTGAACTGCGCGAAATCATCCAAACGGCAAAAGCTGACAAGAAGAAAAAGATTCTGGTACTGATTAATCCGCCTTATGGTGAAGCGGCAAGTGCGGATACAGTAAGAGGATCGTCAAAAAATAAAACTGGTATTTCTCAAAACAAAATTGCTAAAACCTTACCTGATCTGGGCTACGCCACACGCGAACTGTTCGTACAGTTTTTATTGCGTATCCAATGTGAACTGCCGAATGCCGTCATCGCCATATTCAGCACATTGAAATATATTTCCGCACCGAATTTTGAGCCGTTCCGCGAAATTTGGCAGCCGAAATTCCTAAACGGGTTTGTAGTCCACAGCAAAAGTTTTGACGGACTGAAAGGCGATTTCCCCATCGGTTTTTTGATTTGGGACTTGTCCAAAAAAGGTAAGGAAACCGTTTTCAAGCTACCTGCATTTGATAAAAAATGCGAAGCCTTCGGCGAAAAAAAATTTTATATTGAAACAGAACAGCCGTCTTTAAACGAATGGATAGAACGCGCTAAACCTAATAATATGGACGCATTGCCGCTGAAAAATGCTTTGTCCCCGCCCGAAAAAAACACAGGCGATATTCGTGGCAGAAAATGGGCGGATAATGCAATCGGCGGCATGATGTGCAAGGGTAATGATTTTCAAAATGCAGGAAAATCAACTGCCTTGTTTTCATCCGGTTATTGCAGCGCAGGTGGTTTTTTAGTAACAAAGGACAATTTGAAAAAAGCTGCTGTTGTATTTACCGCCCGCCGTATCATCAAACCCACATGGCTCAACGACCGTGACCAATTCTTGCAGCCGTCTGAAAAACTGCCCGAAAGTTTCTACACCGATTGTTTGCTGTATATGCTCTTTTCCAACAGTAACCTCACCGCCGGCACAGCAAAAGACACACTGGAATGGAACGGTAAGAAATGGCAGCTGACCAACCATTTTATCCCCTATACCGAAGAACAGGTAGGTGCAAAAAACAAATTCTACTCCCACTTTATGTCCGACTATTTGGAAAACAAAAAACTTTCCAAAGAAGCTAAAGCCGTTTACAACGAAGGGCTGAAACTGTGGGAAGCATTTTACACCGCAGATATTGAGCGCAAAATCCGCGATGAATATCTACTGGACAATGCCGATGCAGGTTGGTATCAGATCCGAAACGCATTGAAAAAAACTTCTCCTCAAACAGATTTCTCTAAATTCGAAGAAGCATATACCAAGCTTGCCAACAAACTCGAACCGCTGGTTTACAAATATGGTTTTTTGAAAGAATAGCGAGTCGTAGCCTGCATACCCGACCCACCGCGTGCGTGGCTGTGCCACACGCCCTACCTGTGAATTACACGGAACTTCAAAGCCAACGTGTAGGGTGTGTGCGGTACGCACGCAGTTGCTTGATTGACGGTTTGCCATTTCAACTTTTAACTTCGTTGAAGCTAGCCCTTTCAGACGGCCTCCAATGTCGTCTGAAAACGTCAACCTCAACAAAGTTAAAACCTTAAACAACAAACCATTCCTTCTCCAACACCCAAACCACAAACAAAATCCTAGGCACGAACGCGGTATTTGGCAACGGTGTTTTTACGGACACACCGTGCGCGACGAAACGGATTTGCAGCGTTGCGCGGACTACATCCATTCCAATCCTATCAAACAAAAAATGTCGCGTGCTAAAACAGAATCCTGCAAAAAATAATATTAGTCTTTTCAAATGCGATACTTATCATTCCCTGACTTCAAACAAGGCGTGTGCAACCTGACTTACAGGTTTGCTCCTGTTTGACCGATAAATATTCTGACTGCCTCAAAAGGCAAAAAATAATGTGGGTATGTTGAGGCTGCCTCTTTTTGAAATGACAAACAAAATGCCGTTTGAAACCCGATTTCCGGTTTCAGACGGCATTTGATGTTCAATCAGTTGTCAAACCTGATTATGCCAAACCTTTTGCTTTCAACACTTCCAGCATCGTCGTGCCCAACTCGGCAGGGCTGCGTGTGTAGGCGATGCCGGCTTTTTCGAAAGCGGCGAATTTTTCCTCGGCAGTACCTTTGCCGCCGGAGATAATCGCACCGGCGTGGCCCATACGTTTGCCTTTAGGAGCGGTAACACCGGCGATGTAGCCGACAACAGGTTTGCTTACGTTGGATTGGATGTATTCGGCTGCTTCTTCTTCCGCAGTACCGCCGATTTCACCGATCATAATAATCGCGTCGGTATCCGGATCTTCTTGGAAGAGTTTCAGTGCGTCGATTTGGTTCATACCGGGAATCGGGTCGCCGCCGATACCGATACAGGTTGATTGACCTAAGCCCAGTTTGGTGGTTTGTGCCACGGCTTCGTAAGTCAATGTACCGGAACGGGAAATGATACCGATGCGGCCAGGTTGGTGGATGTGGCCCGGCATAATGCCGATTTTGCACTCACCCGGAGTAATTACGCCAGGGCAGTTAGGGCCGACCAAACGTGTGCCGTTGCCGTTGGTTTCCAGATAGCGTTTGGCTTTGAGCATGTCCAGAGTAGGCACGCCTTCGGTGATCACAACGACCAAGCCTACGCCTGAATCAACTGCTTCAACGATAGAATCCAAAACAAACGGAGCAGGAACGTAAATTACAGATGCGTCAGCGCCGGTTTCTTTAACGGCTTCTTTCATGGTGTTGAACACGGGCAGGTTCAGGTGGGTTTGACCGCCTTTGCCCGGGGTAACGCCGCCGACGACTTTAGTGCCGTAAGCCAGAGCTTGTTCGGAGTGGAAAGTACCGTTTTTACCGGTGAAACCTTGAACCAATACTTTGGTGTCTTTATTAATCAATACGCTCATTCTTTTCTCCTTAGGCGTTTACGGCTGCAACAATTTTTTCGGCTGCGTCATTCAGGCCGTCTGCAGAAGTCAGTTTCAGACCTGATTCGTTCAGGATTTTCGCGCCGAGTTCGGCGTTGTTACCTTCCAAACGAACAACGACAGGAACGTTGACGTTGATTTCTTTAACGGCTGCCACGATGGCTTCCGCAATCATGTCGCAACGTACGATACCGCCGAAGATGTTGATCAATACGCCTTTAACGGATTTGTCTTCCAGAATCAGTTTGAACGCTTCAACCACGCGGTCTTTGGTTGCGCCGCCGCCAACGTCCAAGAAGTTGGCAGGTTGGCCGCCTTTGAGTTTGATGATGTCCATAGTGGCCATCGCCAAACCTGCGCCGTTCACCATACAGCCGATGTTGCCTTCCAGGGCAACATAGTTCAGGTCGAATTCGGAAGCTTTCAGCTCACGTTCGTTTTCTTGAGATTTGTCGCGCAAAGCGGCAATTTTCGGCAGGCGGTAGAGCGCGTTGCTGTCGATACCGATTTTGCCGTCCACGCAAGCCAGTGCGCCGTTTTCACGAACTGCCAGCGGGTTTACTTCAAACAGTGCGAAGTCGTTGTCGACAAACGCTTTGTACGCGCCAGTCATCAGTTTGACGAACTCGTTGATTTGTTTGTCTTTCAAGCCCAGTTGGAACGCAACTTCGCGAGCTTGACAAGGTTGCAGACCGACCAGCGGATCAACGGTTACTTTGAAGATTTTTTCTGGAGTTTCGGCAGCAACTTTTTCGATTTCCACACCGCCTTCGGTCGAAGCCATGAATGTGATGCGGCGGGTAGAACGGTCAACCACTGCGCCCAAGTACAGCTCGGTTTGAACAGGATACATATCTTCGCAAACCAAAACGCTGTTGACAGGTTGGCCGTTAGCATCGGTTTGGTAAGTTACCAAGTTGGTGCCAATCAGGCTTTCAGCCACTTCTTTGGCTTCTTCACGGCTTTTAACGACTTTTACGCCGCCCGCTTTACCTCGGCCGCCGGCGTGTACCTGTACTTTGACAACAGCGAATTTGCCGCCCAATTTGTCGTAAGCTGCAGCGGCTTCTTCGCCGTTGTGTGCCAAAATACCGCCTTGTACGGGCAAACCGTAGCTAGCCAGCAGTTCTTTAGCCTGATACTCGTGTAGATTCATGGATTTCTCCTTAAGGTGAGTGGGTCTTAGGAATCGCCCTGCGGACAATCCTATATTTTCAGACGGCACTATTGTTTACTGAAAGGCAGCCACATCCGCGCCAACAAATACATGACCGCGCCGCCTACTCCGAGAATAAAAAAGACGATGCCTTTTTTACGCGAATTCGGGCAGAGCAGGTAAACGGCAAGGCTGAAACTGATAAACAACAATGCCACGCGCCAAACCAATTCTTTATCTTTGAAACGGTTGAGCGTATAAGTTTCGGTCATCATCACATACATCTGCCACAATGCGGCCATACACATACTGATGATGCCCGCCGGTATAAAGAAAATACCGACTATTTCTTTGTTCATAACGAATGTAAATGCTGTTTGTTTGTCTGACGGAATTATAAATCAGAAAACGAAGCTCTCGGAACATTCAATTTGTCGGGGGCCTTAAGGCCGTCTGAAAAGTTTCAGACGGCCTTAATGTCTATCAACCGTGCAAAGCGCGTTTGTCGGCCGCCAATGCAGCTTCGTGAACCACTTCGGACAAGGTTGGGTGGGCATGGATAATGCGGGCGATGTCTTCGCTGCTGGCGAAGAATTCGAGCGCAGTCACACCTTCGGTAACCAATTCGCTGACAACCGGGCCAATCATGTGTACGCCCAAGATGCGGTCGGTTTTGGCATCTGCCAACACTTTAACCGTACCTTTGGCTTTGCCCATGGCCAATGCGCGACCGTTCGCACCGAAACCTGAAGTACCTTTTTTGTACTCCACGCCTTCGGCTTTGAGCTGCTCTTCGGTTTTACCCACCCAAGCGATTTCAGGGTCGGTGTAAATAACAAACGGTACGTTGTTGAAGTCGATATGCGGTTTTTGACCGGCAATGCGTTCGGCAACGGCAACGCCTTCGTCGCTGGCTTTGTGTGCCAACATCGGGCCGCGAACCACGTCGCCGATTGCCCATACGTTAGGCAGGTTGGTACGGCATCCGCCATCTACTTTGATAAAGCCGCGCTCGTCTTTTTCCAAGCCTACGGCTTCCGCGTTCAGGCCTTTGGTGTTTGGAATACGGCCGATGGCAACGATCAGTTTGTCGAATACTTCGGTTTTGGCTTCGCCGGCAGCAGTTTCGTAAGCAACGGAAACACCTTTGCCTTCAGACTTGATGTCGCCGATTTTCACGCCTAATTCAATGCTCAGACCTTGCTCTTTGGTGAAGTATTTGAAGGCTTCTTTGGCGATTTGTTGGTCGGCGGCAGCCAGGAAGGTCGGCGCGGCTTCAAGAATGGTAACTTCCGCACCCACGCGGTTCCATACGGAACCCATTTCCAAACCAATCACGCCGGAACCGATCACGCCGAGTTTGGCAGGCACTTCGGTCAGGTTCAATGCGCCTTCGTTGTCCAATACGTTCACGTTGTCGATAGCGACTTGTGGCAGTGGACGCGGTACGGAACCGGTCGCTACGATGACGTGTTTGGCTTCGATAACGGTTTTCTCGCCTTTGTTATCGACTTCGATTTGGTAAGCATCGCCGTTTTTACCGGCAAAGGAAGCTGTACCGAACAGGCTGGTTACTTTGTTTTTTTGGAACAGGAATTTCACGCCGCCGGTCAGTTTGGTCACGATGGCATCTTTGCGCTCAATCATTTTGGCCGCGTCAAATTTTACGTCGCCGACAGTGATACCGTGTTCGGCAAACTCGTGTTGCGCAGCGTGGAAATGTTCGCTGGATTGCAACAGGGCTTTGGAAGGGATACAGCCTACGTTCAAGCAAGTACCGCCCAAGGCAGGAGCATCGCCAGCTTTGTTGACGCCTGCATCGACGCAAGCGGTTTTGAAACCCAGTTGCGCGGCACGGATGGCGGCAACGTATCCGCCCGGGCCTGCACCAATCACTACTACATCATATTGAGACATCGTGTCATCCTTTGCTTTTGGCAGTATCTCAAAATAAAAACGATACTTTTTGTTTCTTTTTTATTTTGAATGACTGCGTTTTGATGGTTTTAAGAAAAGACCGTCTGAAAGTCCATATCTGTCGATTCATTCGAATCAAATGTTTCAGACGGCCTCAATCGTTCGTTGAGCCTATTGTAGCACGATACTACATTACGCTACATCTAAATAAAATTTCAGACGGCCTTTTCATTAATAAATAAAAGGCCGTCTGAAACGATTACAGATCCAACAACAGGCGGGCTGGGTCTTCCAACGCGTCTTTAATGGCTACCAAGGTCAATACAGCTTCGCGGCCGTCGATGATACGGTGGTCGTAAGACAGAGCCAGATACATCATTGGACGGACAACAACTTGGCCGTTTTCAACTACGGCGCGCTCTTTAGTGGCGTGCATACCCAAAATCGCAGATTGAGGCGGGTTGATGATCGGGGTGGACATCATAGAACCGAAAGTACCGCCGTTGGTAATACTGAATGTACCGCCGGTCAAATCTTCGATAGCGATTTTGCCGTCTTTGGCTTTTTTCGCGTAATCAACAATTGCTTGTTCGATGTCGGCAATACTCATTTGGTCGGCATCGCGCAGGATGGGCACAACCAAACCGCGTGGGCTGCCAATTGCGATACCGATGTCGAAGTAGCCGTGGTAAACGATGTCTTTGCCGTCAACAGAAGCATTCACAACCGGGTATTTTTTCAGGGCGGCAACAGCGGCTTTAACGAAGAAGGACATAAAGCCCAATTTCACGCCGTGTTCTTTCTCGAATTTTTCTTTGTACTTCGCACGCAAGTCCATGATTGGTTTCATGTTGACTTCGTTGAATGTAGTCAGAATGGCGTTTTCTTGTTGAGAAGCCAAGAGGCGTTCTGCAACACGGGCACGCAAGCGGCTCATTGGTACGCGTTCTTCAGGACGTGCGCCGGCAGGAAGTGCAACGGCAGGAACCGCGGCTGCGGCAGGTTTGGCAGCGGCAGGTTTGGCAGCGGCATTTTGTACGTCTTCTTTCAATACGCGACCGTCACGGCCGGAACCTTGCAATGCGTTCACGTCAACACCGGTCTCGGCAGCCAGTTTGGCAGCGGCAGGCATAGCGGCGTTGTTTTGTGCGGCAGCTGGAGCAGCGGATGGGGCAGCTTCGGCAGGAGCGGCGGCAGGTGCTTCAGCAGCGGCAGTAGCAGCTGTATCGATACGGGCCAAAACTTGGTCGGCAACAACGGTTTCACCGTCTTGCACTACGATTTCAACCAATACGCCGGCTTGTGGAGAAGGTACTTCCAAAACCACTTTGTCAGTTTCGATATCGATCAGGATTTCGTCACGGGCAACTGCTTCGCCAACTTTTTTCTTCCATTCCAAGAGCGTGCCTTCAGATACGCTTTCAGACAGCATAGGTACTTTTACATCAATAATCATTTTGTGTCTCCAATGGCCCTTTCAGACGGCCTGTTGTGTGTTTTTCATTCTGCATATGGGCATTCCGCCTGAGCAGCCTCAGACGGAATGCCGCTAGGCTTACAACGCCAAAGCGTCTTCAACCAATTGTTTCAATTGGGCAATGTGTTTGCTTGAGTAGCCCACTGCAGGCGATGCGCTGCTTGGACGACCGGCATAAGACAGTTTTTGCCCTTCGCTGATAACGCCTTCGATGCGGTGGCGGATTTGGTAGAACGCGCCTTGGTTTTTCGGCTCTTCTTGCGCCCAAACCACAGATTTTGCGTTCGGATATTTCGCCAGTTCAGCTTTAACCTCGTCGTATGGGAACGGATACAGCTGCTCAACGCGGACGATAGCAACATCATCTTCCAGTTTACGCTCGGCACGGCCTGCTTCCAAGTCATAGTAAACCTGGCCGGCACACAAGACTACGCGTTTCACGCTGTCGTTGCTTGCGCGTTCGGCAGTATCGCCGATAACCGGACGGAAAGTCGAACCTTCGGTGAAGTTTTCCAGCGGGCTCATTGCACCTTTGAAGCGCAACAGGCGTTTGGACATGAAAATCACTAGCGGTTTGCGGTATGAACCCAAGACTTGGCGTTGCAAGAGGTGGAACATTTGCGACGCTTCAGACGGCATGATGACTTGCATATTGTTCTCAGAACACAGTTGCAACCAACGTTCTACGCGTGCAGAAGAGTGCTCAGGACCTTGACCGTCGTAACCGTGCGGCAGGATGGTAGTCAGACCGCACAACCGACCCCATTTGGTTTCGCCTGAAGACAGGAATTGGTCAATAGTCACTTGCGCGCCATTGGCAAAATCACCGAATTGAGCTTCCCAAATGGTCAGTTTGTCAGGTGCGGAGCAGGCAAAGCCGTACTCGAACGCCATTACGGCCTCTTCATTCAAGATAGAGTCGATAACCAGAAACTCGCCCATTCCTTCGCCCATATGGCGCAGAGGAACATAAGTACCGTCGTCCCATTTTTCGCGTTTTTGATCGTGCAGAACGGCATGGCGGTGTGAGAATGTACCGCGGCCGGAGTCCTCACCGGAAATACGCACGCCGTGACCTTTGGTTACAAGGCTGGCGTATGCGAGGGTTTCCGCCATACCCCAGTCGATAGGCTGTTTGCCGGATGCCATTGCCTTACGCGCTTCAATCACACGTTTTGCAGTCGGATGCAGGGCAAAGCCTTCCGGTACGGCGGTAAATTTTTGGGTAAGACGCTCGATGTCTGCGGCAGGCAAACCGGTTTCGATGTGTTCGCGCCAATCTTTGCCTTGGTATTTGCTCCAGTCGATTTGTGTACGTTGGAAATTGCTCAACGTTGTTTGTTCGACGTGTTCGCCTTTGTCCAAAGCATCACGGTAGGCTTGGATGTAACCGTCAGCCTCGGCTTGAGTTACCACGCCTTCGGCAATCAGTTGCTCGGTGTACAAAGCACGCGCACCCGGGTGTTGCGATACTTTTTTGTACATCATTGGTTGGGTCAGGGTCGGATCATCGCCCTCGTTGTGGCCCCATTTACGGTAGCAGACAACGTCGATCACGATGTCTTTATGGAATTTTTTGCGGTAATCCAAAGCGGCTTGAATGGCAAAGCAAACGCGTTCAGGGTCATCGCCGTTCACGTGGATAACCGGAGCGGAAACCATTTTCGCGATATCGGTACAGTGTACGGTAGAACGGGTATCGCGGATATCCGAAGTGGTAAAACCGATTTGGTTGTTGATCACGATGTGAACCGTACCGCCGGTGGTATAACCGCGCGTTTTAGACAGGTTGAATGTTGCTTGATTAACACCCAAACCGATAAATGCGGAATCGCCGTGAATCAATACCGGCAAGACTTTGTCGCGGCCGTTTTCGCCCAAACGTTTTTGTTTGGCGCGCGCAGAACCTTCCACCACCGGATTGACGATTTCCAAGTGTGACGGGTTGAACGCCAAAGAAACGTGCATCGGGCCGTGAGGGGTGGCAATATCGGAGCTGAAGCCCATATGGTATTTCACGTCGCCGCTGGGCAGTTTGATTTCGGCACGACCTTCAAACTCAGCGAACAAATCGCCGGGTTTTTTACCCAAAATGTTCACCAAAACATTCAGACGACCACGGTGTGCCATACCGATGATAACTTCTTCCACGCCGTCTTTACCGGCGTTTTGAATCAGGTAGTTCAAACCGGCAATCGCGCTTTCGCCGCCTTCGACACCAAAGCGTTTTTGACCGACATATTTGGTATGCAGATAACGCTCCAAAGTTTCGGCAGCAGTCATCTCTTTCAAGATACGGCGTTTTTGATCGGCATTGTAATGCGGTGTGGACAATACGCTTTCAAAATAGTTGCGTACCCAACGACGCTCTTCGGTATTGGGAATATAGATATATTCCAATGCGATGTGGCCGCAGTAGGTTTGTTTGAGGTTGCTGATGATTTGGGACAAGGGCAGCTTGCCGCGATTGGCAAAATCACCCTCGCCCATATTGAATTGAAGCGCCATATCGGCATCAGACAGACCGTGGAATTTCGGATCGAGGGCTTCAATGTCGCGCGGAGGGATACGTTTGAGCGGATCGAGCCGTGCCGCACCCACGCCTTGGATACGATAGGCGGAAATCAGCCGTAAAACGCTGACTTGCTTTTTCAGCATTGCCTCATCCGCACCGCCCGCAACGGCAGATGCAATTTTCTTTTTCGCCAAAGTAACAAATGATTCGCGTATCGGGGTGTGTGCGACATCGACAGCAACCGTCCCCGGCTGTTTGCTCAAATCGGTGAAATACTGCTTCCATTTTTCATCAACCGCATCGGGGTTTTCCAAAAAAGCCTCGTACAATTCCTCAATGTAGGGTGCGTTCGAACCGAACAGGTAAGAGAAATTGAGTTTTTCGTCCATCATGGCGTGCGCTCTTTTCTTTAAAATATAAACAAAGGGTAGAAATCCGCGTCCTGACGGCGGAACTGATGCCGTCTGAAAAGACATTTTATTCTACCCTATTTTAAACCGGATTGCTTGCATTGATTTCATCCGACTACAATCAGACGGATTCGGGAAACAATCCGGTTCTCTGATATTGCCTGTTTGACAATATATTAATGTATGTTACCTCTCGCCTGCCGGCACATAATCGCGGCGTTCCGAACCGGTATAAAGCTGGCGGGGACGGCCGATTTTCAGCGAAGGATCGCTAATCATCTCGTGCCAGTGCGAAATCCAGCCCACGCTGCGCGACAGGGCGAAGATGACGGTAAACATTTCGGTCGGTATGCCCAGCGCGGACAGGACGATGCCGGAATAGAAATCGACATTGGGATACAGTTTGCGTTCGATAAAGAACGGGTCTTTCAGCGCAATCTGTTCCAATTCCATCGCCAGTTTGAATTTCGGACTGTCTTCCAGACCTAATTCTTTCAAAACTTCATAGCAGGTTTCGCGCATAATGCTGGCACGCGGATCCATATTGCGGTATACGCGGTGTCCGAAGCCCATCAGGCGGTATTTTCGCTGTTTCACGCCTTCCATATATTCGGCAACATTGGACACATCGCCGATTTCGTCCAGCATTTTCAACACGGCTTCGTTCGCACCGCCGTGCGAAGCACCCCACAGGCAGGCGATACCGGCAGCAATACAGGCAAACGGGTTCGCACCCGAAGACCCTGCCAGACGGACGGTTGAAGTTGAGGCGTTTTGCTCGTGGTCGGCATGCAAAATAAAGATGCGGTCGAGCGCGCGTGCCAAAACGGGATTGGGTTTGTAGTCTTCACACGGCGTGGCGAACATCATATGAAGGAAGTTTTCAGAATAAGAAAGATTATTCTTCGGATAATTGAACGGCAGACCGTTTGAATAGCGGTAGCACATTGCCGCAATGGTTGGGATTTTGGAAATCAGGCGGTAAATCGCGATTTTGCGGTGTTCGGGATTGGTAATGTCCAAGCTGTCTTGGTAGAACGCAGACAGCGCGCCGACCACGCCGACCATCATCGCCATCGGATGTGCGTCGCGGCGGAAACCCCGGAAGAACCAAGTCAGCTGTTCATGCACCATCGTGTGGCGGCTGACGGTATTGTCAAATTCTGCCTTTTGCTCGGGAGTCGGCAGTTCGCCGTAAATCAACAGGTAGCAGACTTCCAAATAATCGGACTTTTCGGCCAGCTGCTCGATGGGGTATCCGCGATAATAAAGCAAGCCTTGATCGCCGTCGATGTAAGTAATTTTAGACTCACAGCTTGCGGTTGAAACAAATCCGGGATCAAATGAAAACAAACCTGTATTTTTTGTCAGCCCCCGAATGTCAACCACATCATGCCCGATGCTGGCTTCCAATACCGACAGATTCAAGCTAGCCTGACCCGGTACGTTGAGTTTGATTGATTTGGACATATTATCGCTCCTTTGCAAGTTGTAACCCACGTTGCTGCATCCGCAGCACGTTCTTTGCCTTCAGACGGCCTTTGCATTTTGAAATCTGCCCTCAGGCAGATTTCGGATGCCTCATGCCCGTCTGATTTTTTCAAGCATCGGGATAAGGTGCCCTTTGTCCGTTGCCGAATGCCCGTTAATCAAGGCAAGCAATTCTTGATCTTGAAATTCAAGGATTTCGGAAAACTCAGACAGCTCTTTATCGCTCAAATGCTCGAATTCTTTTTCCATAAACCTGCCGAAGATTAAATCTAATTCCAACAATCCCCGGCGGGTTTGAAAACGGATTTTCCGTTTGGCAATATCGTCAAAAACCATCATTTCTTAAACGGCCCGCTTCAACATAATCTCTTTAATCTTGCCGATGGCACGGGTTGGATTCAAGTGTTTGGGGCATACGTCCACACAATTCATAATGGTGTGGCAGCGGAACAAACGGTACGGATCGTTCAAATTATCCAAACGCTCATTGGTGATGGTATCTCGGCTGTCCGCAATGAAGCGGTAGGCGTTCAGCAAGCCGGACGGACCGACGAATTTGTCGGGATTCCACCAGAACGACGGGCAGGCGGTCGAACAGCAGGCGCACAAAATACATTCGTACAAGCCGTCCAACTCTTTGCGCTCTTCCTGAGTTTGCAGACGCTCTTTGTCCGCATCAATCGGATTGTCGTTAACGACATAAGGTTTGATGGAATGGTATTGTTTGAAGAACTGGGTCATATCCACAATCAGGTCGCGGATGACAGGCAGACCGGGCAACGGGCGGATTTTGACAGGCTGTTTCAGGCTGCGTAAATCGGTCAGACACGCCAAGCCGTTTTTGCCGTTGATGTTCATACCGTCCGAACCGCAAATCCCTTCGCGGCAGGAACGACGGAAAGACAGGGTATCGTCTTGCGCTTTCAGGCGCACCAAAGCGTCCAAAAGTTTCACGTCGGTCGGTTCCAATTCCAACTCGTAACGCTGCATATAAGGCTTGGCATCAACATCCGGGTTGTAACGGTAAATTTCAAAACTCATTTTTTCCATGAGAAGTGTTCCTTTTCTCATCAACTGCCCAATGATTTTGTATTATGGATTCAAGCAGTTCAATGTGGGTATGGTTAGGTTTCAAACGGCCTTTGAGGCGAAGGCCGTCTGAAAACGCATCAATAAACGCGCTTGGCCGGTTTGATGTATTCCACGCTCAAAGGCTTGGTATGCACCGGTTTGTAAGACAAGGTATTAGTGTCCGAATGATACAGGGTGTGTTTCATCCAATTTTCATCATCTCGCTCAGGATGGTCGTCTGAAGCGTGCGCGCCACGGGATTCCTTACGCGCTTCGGCAGACACCAAAGTCGCCTTCGCCACTTCAATCAGGTTGTCCAATTCCAAAGCCTCGATACGCGCGGTATTCCACACTTTGCTCTTGTCTTTGATTTCGGTACGTTTCACGCGCTCGGCAATCGCCATGATTTCTCGAACGCCTTTGCTCAGAATCTCATCGGTACGGAATACGCCGGCATGCAGTTGTACAGAGCGTTGCAGTTCGCGACGCAATGCATCAACGTTTTCGCCATCAGTTTGATTGTCCAAACGTTCAATACGTTGGCGGGTCAGCTCGCCCGCATCCGCAGGCAAAGGTTTCCAATCGCTTTGTTCTTTGATGAATTTAATCATGCTGTCGCCGGCAGCTTTACCGAACACCACCAAGTCCAGCAGGGAGTTCGTACCCAAACGGTTCGCACCGTGTACGGAAGCACAGGCGCACTCACCTGCGGCATACAAACCTTTTACAGGCACTTCGTACTCGCCGCCTTGCGGAACAACGACTTCGCCGTGGTAATTGGTCGGAATGCCGCCCATCATATAGTGGGTAGTCGGCACAACCGGAATCGGGTCTTTAATCGGATCGATACCGGCAAACTGAATGGAAATCTCGCGGATGCCCGGCAGTTTTTCCATAATTTTTTCTGCGCCGATATGGTCGATTTTCAGCAAGACGTGGTCTTTGTTTTTACCGCAGCCGCGACCTTCATAGATTTCCATCGCCATCGCACGGGAAACCACGTCGCGCGAAGCCAAGTCTTTTACGGTCGGCGCATAGCGTTCCATAAAGCGTTCGCCGTCGGCATTCAACAGAATACCGCCCTCACCGCGTACGCCTTCGGTAATCAACACGCCTGCACCTGCCACACCGGTCGGGTGGAATTGCCAGAATTCCATATCTTCCAACGGGATACCTGCACGAGCGCAAATGCCCAAACCGTCGCCGGTATTCATATAGGCATTGGTGGAAGACGCATAAATACGACCGCCGCCGCCGGTAGCAAACATCACGGCTTTAGCATGGAAAATGTAAACTTCGCCGGTTTCCATTTCCATGGCGGTAACACCGACGACATCACCATTCTCATCACGAATCAAATCTTGCGCCGTCCATTCCACAAAGAATTGCGTATTGGCACGGACGTTTTGTTGGTACAAAGTATGCAGCATTGCATGACCTGTACGGTCGGCAACCGCGCATGCACGCTCTACCGCGCGTTTACCGTGTTCGGCAGTATGTCCGCCGAAAGGACGTTGGTAGATTTTGCCACTTTCCACACGGTCAAAAGGCATACCCATGTGTTCCAACTCAATTACGGCTTCAGGCGCAGCGCGACACATAAACTCAATCGCATCTTGGTCGCCCAACCAGTCGGAACCTTTCACGGTATCGTACATATGCCAATCCCAACGGTCTTCCTGCACATTACCCAATGAAGCAGAAATACCGCCCTGCGCCGCTACAGTATGCGAACGGGTCGGGAACACTTTAGACAAAACGGCACAATTCAGACCGGATTTGGACAATTGGAGGGCTGCGCGTAAACCTGCACCACCACCGCCGACAATCACGGCATCAAACTTGCGAACAGGAAAACCCATACTTACCCCCAAATCACTTTAACTGAATACACGAGGCAGCCGACCAGCCAAACGATGGTGGCAACCTGTAAAAACAAACGCACACCGAAGGGTTTGATATAGTCCATCCACAAATCGCGGATACCCACCCAAGCGTGCAAAAATACAGCGATGAAGCTCACTTGGGTAAATACTTTTACCCAAGTTTGACTAAAAAATGCCTGCCATGCCGAATATTCTTTAGGCAGGGCAAATAGAACTACTAAAAGCGCAACGGTATAAATCAACATAATAACCGCAGTCGCACGCTGCATTGCCCAATCGCGCAAACCGTAATGGGCACCGGTCAATTTACGTTCTACCATAACAACACTCCCAAAACGACAGTCAGCACCAAAGCTGCGGCAAAGACAAATTTAGCGGTGTTCCGTGCAGTATTCAGCTCAAGGCCTTTGTGCGCATCCAAAAATAAAAAGCGGATACCGGCAAGGGAATGGTGCAGATAAGCCCACAATACGCCGATTAAGACCAGCTTGACCAAAGGATGGGAAACAATGGCACGGTAAGTTTCAAATGCAGACTCTTGACTCAGGGTGCCGGACAGGAAATACAGCAGGAAAGGCAGCATAATAAACAGCCCGACCCCGCTGATGCGGTGAAGGATGGAAACTATCCCGGGTATCGGCAGACGGATGTTCGGCAAATCCAGATAAACAGGACGCGGTTTGACAGACATAGTCAATTCCTCTGTAGTTATATATCGACTCAAAAACCGTAAACCCATTGCTACACTGGGTTACATAAACGTTAATTTACCTGTTTTATCCCATTTTGAACAGTGTATTTTAAAAACAAACTGATAGATTTTGACAAACACGCGTGAAAACAGCAGATTAAAAGAAAGATTTTTAGTTTTGCCCCCTTCCCGACACGGTATCAGCATCCGACCTCCAACCCTATCCTCAAAAATAAAATGCCGTCTGAAAAAATTTCAGACGGCATTGTTTTGCCATATCGGTCAGGCTTTCAATTTCGCATCGGCATCACGCAACGCAGTACGCAGACCTTCCTCGATAACAGGATGGTAGAACGGCATCTCCAGCATTTGAGGAACGGTCATCTTCATTTGATGCGCCCAAGCCAACAGGTGCGCCAAATGTTCGGCGGCAGGGCCTACGATTTCTGCACCGATGAAGCGGCCGGTTGCTTTTTCGGCATACAGGCGCATATGGCCCTTGTTTACCAGCATCACGCGGCTGCGGCCTTGGTTTTTAAACGATACTTCTCCAATGACAAATTCGTCGGGTTGGTATTGCGCGGCAACCTGCGCGTATTTCAAACCAACAAAGCCGATTTGCGGACTGGTGAACACTACGCCGATGGTGCTGCGGCGCAAACCGCCGCCGATATTCGGATAGCGACCCGCGTTGTCGCCGGCAATCTTGCCTTGATCGGCAGCTTCGTGCAGCAGGGGCAGTTGATTGGACGCGTCGCCCGCGATGAAGATATGCGGAATACTGGTCTGCATGGTCAGCGGATCGGCAACGGGTACGCCGCGCGCGTCTTTTTCGATATTGATGTTTTCCAAACCGATATTGTCAACGTTCGGACGGCGGCCTACGGCTGCCAGCATATATTCGGCAACAAATACGCCTTTTTCGCCGTCCTGCTCCCAATGGACTTCTACATTGCCGTCTGCATCGAGTTTGACCTCGGTTTTGGCATCCAGATGCAGTTTCAACTCTTCGCCGAACACGGCTTTCGCCTCGTCTGAAACGACGGGGTCGGAAATGCCGCCGATGATGCCGCCCAAGCCGAAAATCTCGACTTTCACGCCCAAACGGTGCAATGCCTGACCCAGTTCCAAACCGATAACGCCCGGTCCGAACACGGCAACGCGCTTAGGCAGCGTATCCCATGAGAAAACGTCGTCGTTGATAATCAAACGGTCGCCCAAAGACTGCCACTGCGGCAGGATGATGGGACGCGAACCGGTAGCAATCACGAAACTTTTTGCCGTGATTTGGGTATGGTCGTCGATTTGGACGGTATGCTCGTCGATAAATCTAGCCGAACCCATGATGCATTTGTCGGCAGGCCATTCTTCCACATCGGCCACGACAAAGCCGACAAAACGATCGCGCTCGGATTTGACGCGCTGCATCACTTCTTCGCCGTTGACGATGATACTGTCTTTGTCCAAATGCACGCCGAACGGGTCGGTATGCAATGCGTGATGACGCGCCTCTGCGGCAGCAATCAAGAGTTTGGAAGGCATACAGCCCACGCGCGCGCAGGTCGTGCCGAACACATTGTTTTCAATCAGGTAAACATTATCCGAATGTAAACGGGCATTGCGAAACGCGCCCATGCCGGCAGTACCGCCGCCGATTACGACGACATCCGCTTGAATTTTCTTCATAATCTTTGTCCTTCCGTTTTCGTCTGAAACATTGCCGACACAGAACATATCGGTTTCAGACGGCATTTAAATATTTTCCCAATCAAAAACATTATTCAGATAAATAAAAACAAAATTTCGATTGAGTGCAACAATATCCAAATCCTCTTATAAATATAGAGTTATTCGGAGCGGTAGTGTAGAACCGCCCGAATAACTCTATCCGGTATATCAGACAGTTTAATCAAACCGCCTTAAACAAACAGCTATCAGTTTTTAGCCAAGTAAGCTTCCAAATCTTCGCTGCCGCCGATGTATTTACCGCCGATGAAGACTTGAGGGGCAGTCATCTTGCCGGTAATGGCGCGAACGGAAGTAACGGTTGCATCTTTGCCCAATACGATTTCTTCGTAAGACAGACCTTTGTCTTGCAAAGCTTTTTTAGCTTTAGCGCAGAATTGGCAGCCAGGTTTGGTGAAGATGGCAACAGATTCTTGAGCTTTCCAGTCAGGAGCGATGAATTTCAACATAGTGTCAGCGTCAGACACTTTGAAAGGATCGCCCGGTTCTTCAGGTTCGATGAACATTTTTTCAACCACGCCGTCGTTAACCAGCATGGAGTAACGCCAAGAGCGTTTACCGAAGCCCAAGTCTTCTTTGCCGACCAGCATGCCCATGCCTTCGGTGAATTCGCCGTTGCCATCAGGAATCATGTAGATGTTGTCAGATTCTTCTTCGGCAGCCCAAGCGTTCATTACGAAAGTATCGTTTACAGATACGCAGTAGATTGCATCAACGCCGTTTTCTTTGAACGCGCCGAACAATTCGTTGTAACGCGGCAAGTGTGAAGAAGAACAAGTCGGAGTAAATGCACCGGGCAGGGAGAATACGACTACTTTTTTGCCTTTGAACAAATCGTCAGTAGACACATCTTTCCAAGTGTCGCCGACGCGTGTGCGGAATACTACGGAAGGTACTTTTTGACCGGTACGATCTTGCAAAGCCATTTTGAGCTCCTTAATAGATAGGTTTAAGAAATGATTGTGAATCGCTGGGCATTCTACCCCGAATAAGTCGATTTGTATAATTTATAGTTCAAATAATATTAATTATTCAAAACTATTAATCACCAACCTCGACCAACTTTTACAGTATATAAAGCCATGCCTAAAAAAAACAAGTCTTATTTGAGAAAAATTCTTAGAAACTCCCCTACGCTCATTTGAAAACAGAAATGCCGTCTGAAAAGTATTCAGACGGCATCCGATCACGTTATCCCTGCTTATTTAGCCAATTCGGCACGCAGTTTGCGGGTTACGTTCATCATCACTTGGAGTTGTTCCAGAGTTTCTTTCCAGCCGCGTGTTTTCAGGCCGCAGTCAGGATTCACCCACAGACGCTCAACCGGAACAACCTCGATGGCTTTACGCAGCAGGTGTTCCACTTCAGCTTCTGTCGGTACGCGCGGGCTGTGGATGTCGTAAACGCCCGGACCGATGTCGTTCGGGTATTTGAACTCGCCGAACGCAGTCAAGAGTTCCATATCGGAACGAGAAGTTTCGATGGTAATCACGTCCGCATCCATTGCAGCAATCGCAGGCAGGATGTCGTTGAACTCGGAGTAGCACATATGGGTGTGGATTTGGGTGCTGTCTTCGCAATCGGCAGAGGACAGGCGGAAAGATTCGCCGGCCCAGTTCAGGTAGGCATCCCAATCGGCGCGTTTCAACGGCAAGCCTTCGCGGATGGCAGGTTCGTCAATTTGGATGACTTTGATGCCGGCTTTTTCCAAATCCAATACTTCGTCGTTCAGAGCCAGTGCGATTTGTTTGCACACGGTAGCGCGCGGAATATCGTTGCGGACGAAAGACCATTGCAGGATGGTTACAGGGCCGGTCAACATACCTTTCATCGGGCGTTTGGTCAGGCTTTGTGCGTAAGTAGACCAAGCCACGGTCATGGCTTCAGGACGGCTTACGTCACCGAAAATGATAGGTGGTTTAACGCAGCGTGAGCCGTAGCTTTGTACCCAGCCGTATTGGGTGAATGCAAAACCGCTCAACAATTCGCCGAAGTATTCGACCATGTCGTTACGCTCGGCTTCGCCGTGTACCAGTACGTCCAAGTCCAGTTTTTCTTGCTCTTCAACCACCAAGGCGATTTCTTTTTTCATCGCGGCTTCGTAATCGGCGGCAGACAGTTCGCCTTTTTTGAAGGCTGCACGTGCTTGGCGGATTTCGGTGGTTTGCGGGAAAGAACCGATATTGGTCGTCGGCAGCAGGGGCAGGTTCAACCATGCTTGTTGCGCTTTGATACGGTCGGCAAATGGAGATTTGCGTTGGTCTGCGTTGGCAGGCAGGTCGGCAAGGCGTTTGGCAACGTCTGCACGGTGAATTTCGCTGCTGTTGGCGCGTGAATCGGCAGCGGCTTGGCTGGCGGCGAGTTCTTCAGCAACAGAATCACGGCCTTCGTTCAATGCGGCTTTCAGAACGCGCAATTCTTGGGTTTTTTGCAGGGTGAATGCCAACCAAGAGTACAGGTCGGGTTTGTTGGCTTTCAGTTTTTCTTCAACTGACAAGTCAAACGGGGTGTGCAGCAGCGAGCAAGAGCTGGAAATCCACAAACGCTCGCCCAATTTGGCTTGCAGCGGCTCAACGGTTTCCAAAACTTTGTTCAGGTTGGCGCGCCAAATGTTGCGGCCGTCAATCACGCCGGCAGACAGGACTTTATCGTAGTCGGCGAACGCGTCCAGTTGCTCAGGCGCGCGTACCAAGTCGATGTGCAGGCCGTCAACGGGCAGGGCTTTCAACAATGCGGCGTGTTCGGCAACGGAACCGAAGTAAGTGCTCAACAGGATTTTGGCGTTGACTTTGCTCAAAGTAGCGTAAACGTCTTTGTAGGCTTCCACCCATTCTTTAGGCAGATCGACAGCCAAAGCAGGCTCGTCGATTTGAATCCATTCGGCACCGGCTTCAACCAAAGCAGTCAGGATTTCAACGTAAACAGGCAGCAGTTTTTGCAACAGGCTCAGGCGGTTAAATTCGACTGCGCCTTTTTCTTTACCGACCCACAGGAAGGTCAGCGGGCCGACGATGGTCGGTTTGGCTTTCAGACCGAGGGCTTGGGCTTCTTTCAGTTGTTGAACGTAGTGTTTGGTGTTGGCTTTGAATTCGGTATCGGCATGGAATTCAGGCACCAAGTAGTGATAGTTGGTGTCGAACCATTTGGTCATTTCGATAGCGAATTGGTCTTTGTTACCACGCGCCAGTTGGAAGAATTGTTCCAAAGACAGGTTTTGGCTGTCGAAGCCGAAACGGGCGGGAATCGCGCCGGTAGCGACTTGCAGGTCGAGGATGTGGTCGTAGAAAGTGAAATCGCCTACGGCAACGTAATCGGCGTTGGCGGCGGCTTGGTGTTTCCAGTTTTTTTCGCGCAGGTCTTTGGCAACGTCGAGCAGCTCTTGTTCGCTGATTTCTTTGCGCCAGTATTTTTCTTGTGCGAATTTTAATTCACGGAAGGCACCGACACGCGGGAAGCCTGAGAAATGTAATGTTGTCATGTTGAACTCTCCAGTTGGATTTTGTAAGGACCGGTTCAATCCGAATCGGCCGGTATTGTAAATCAGAATGGCTCGGATGGGGCGGCGTTTTGCTTTTCAGACGGCCTCGGATGCCGTCTGAAGCCGTTTTCGGCTTTAAGGGCGCACGCCTAAAATATGGCAGATGGCGTAAGTCAGCTCGCTGCGGTTGAGCGTATAGAAGTGGAAATCTTTCACGCCTTCTCGGGACAGGACTTTGACCATATCGATGGCGATACTTGCCGCCACCAGATTGCGCGTGCCTTGGTCGTCGTCCAAACCTTCATACATTTGCGACAGCCAGCTTGGGATTTTGACGTTGGTTACTTGCGCCATTTTGCCGAGCTGCTTGAAGTTGGTAACAGGCAAAATACCGGGGACGATTTCCACATCAATACCCAACATCACGCAACGGTCGCGGAAGCGCAGGTAGCGTTCCACATCAAAGAAAAATTGGGTGATGACGTGGTTCGCGCCCGCATCGATTTTGCGCTTCAGATTAATCAGGTCGGCTTGTGCGGATTTCGCTTCGGGATGCACTTCGGGATATGCTGCTACAGAGATGTCGAAGTCGGCGACGGAGCGCAGGAGTTTGACCAAGTCTTCGGCATAAAACGGTTTTTTCTCGTAACCGGGCGGCTCGTCGCCACGCAGGGCGACAATGCGGCGGATGCCGCTGTCCCAATAATCTTTGGCAATTTGGCGCAATTCGTCGGGAGATGCGTCGATACCGGTCAGGTGCGGCGCGGCTTCCAAGCCGGTTTCCTGTTTGATGCGTTTGACGATGCCGTGCGTGCGGTCGCGTTCGCCGGAGTTTGCGCCGTAGGTTACGGATACGAACTTGGGATGCAGGGTTTGCAGACGGTGGATGGAATCCCACAGCATCGTTTCCATTTGCTCGTTTTTCGGTGGAAAAAATTCAAACGAAACGTTGATGTCGCCTTTCAAGTCGGAAAGACTGTTGTTTAACGCATTGATTTCTTTTGCGTAATTCATATCTGCATACCTTCGTTATCTTTTATATGACATTTCAGGCGGTATGATAAGGTTGCACCGAATATGAGTCAATTTCAAAATTTTCAGGTTTATGATGAAAATTTTTAATATTTAGCAAAAACCATACGCTTTTCTTGTACAAACCTTCTAAATTATGATAAAGTTTGTTATGTTATAACACTCTAAGCAAGGCAATATATGAAACCGAATATTCATCCTGACAATTACCGGACCGTCCTTTTTTTCGACAGCAGCGCCAATGAAGGCTGGTTAATCCGCTCCTGTGCCGAAACACACGGAAAAACGATGGTTTGGACAGATGGCAAAGAATATCCGCTGTTTTCGCTGGATACTTCTTCTGCATCCCATCCCGTCTATACCGGCAAGCAGCGCAACGTCAACACCGAAGGTCGTGCCAGCAAATTCAACCAACGTTTCCAATCCGTCATGTCATCGTTTAGAAAGGACAAATAATGCAGGTTCTGTCTTCACTCAAAACTGCCAAACAACGCCACCGCGACTGCCAAATCGTCAGACGCAGGGGCAAAGTTTACGTCATCTGCAAAAGCAATCCGCGTTTTAAAGCGCGCCAACGCTGACCCCCTGCCCTTCCTGCTTCGGTTGTAAATCCCCCCTGCCGCAAGCCCTTTTCATCAAATATGCCGTCTGAAACAGAAAAATAGCGTTTCAGACGGCATTTTTTCCGTCAATACGAATCCGGAATGTGTTTGAAATACAGCATGACCAAATACCAAAACAGTGTCGCGGCGGCTGCGCCAAGCAGTACCCATGCGCTGATTTTGGCGACATCGCGCAGGGCGCGTTTTTGCTTGCGGCTGAAGAGGCGGTTGATAATCAGCGCGGCAAGTGCGAAAAAGAAAAAAATACGGAAAAGTCTGCCTATCATATCGGGAAGCGGGGGAGGTCGTCTGAAAAAGTATGGTTCGGGCGCGGCGGCATGGAGACGGATGTTTCAGCGCGTCGGGCTGCTTGTCCGACCGTGTCAAAAAGTCATGCCGTTTGCTATATAATAACGCTTTTCGCCGCATTTGTTGGAACAGGATATGAGTCAAAGTGCCTCAGTGGGCATTGTAACGCCCCAAAAAATTCCGTTTGAGATGCCGCTGGTTTTGGAAAACGGTAAAACTTTGCCGCGTTTCGATCTGATGATTGAAACCTACGGCGAGCTGAATGCCGAAAAAAACAATGCGGTTTTAATCTGCCATGCGCTGTCGGGCAACCATCATGTTGCGGGCAGGCATTCGGCAGAGGATAAATATGCGGGCTGGTGGGACAATATGGTCGGTCCCGGCAAACCGATTGATACGGAACGTTTTTTCGTGGTCGGTTTGAACAATCTGGGCGGCTGCGACGGCAGCAGCGGGCCTTTGTCGATCAATCCTGAAACGGGCAGGGAATACGGCGCGGATTTTCCGGTGGTTACGGTAAAGGACTGGGTAAAATCCCAAGCCGCGCTTGCCGATTATCTCGGCATCGAACAATGGGCGGCGATTGTCGGCGGCAGCTTGGGCGGTATGCAGGCTTTGCAATGGACGATTTCCTATCCCGAGCGCGTGCGCCATGCCTTAGTGATTGCATCTGCGCCGAAACTCTCGACGCAAAATATCGCGTTCAACGATGTAGCACGTCAGGCGATTTTGACCGACCCCGATTTCAACGAAGGACATTACCGCAGCCACAATACCGTTCCCGCACGGGGCTTGCGGATTGCCCGAATGATGGGGCACATCACTTATCTTGCCGAAGACGGTTTGGGCAAAAAATTCGGACGCGATTTGCGTTCAAACGGTTATCAATACGGCTACGGCGTTGAATTTGAAGTGGAATCCTATCTGCGTTATCAGGGCGACAAATTCGTCGGACGGTTCGACGCCAACACTTATCTGCTGATGACCAAAGCTTTGGACTATTTCGATCCGGCGGCGGATTTCGGTGATAGCTTGATCCGCGCCCTGCAAAATGTGAAAGCGAAATTTTTTGTCGCCAGCTTCAGCACCGACTGGCGTTTTTCGCCCGCACGTTCCAAAGAGCTGGTCAAAGCGCTGATTGCCGCGCACAAGCCGGTGCAGTATATCGAAGTCAAATCCAACCACGGCCATGACGCCTTTTTGATGGAAGACGAAGCCTATATGCGCGCCGTAGCGGTTTATATGAACAATGTTGACAAGGATTGCCGATCATGAATTTGCGCGACGATTTGCAGTTGATTTACGACTGGATTCCCGAAGGCAGCCGCGTCTTGGACTTGGGCTGCGGCGACGGCGAATTGCTGGCGGCTTTGGTGGAGCACAAAAAATGCAGCGGCTACGGCATCGAAATCGACACCGACAGCGTCATCTCCGCCATGTCGCGCGGCGTAAACGTCATCCAAGCCGATTTGGAGCAGGGTTTGGCAGAATTTGGCGACCAGACGTTTGACGTTATCGTTTTGAGCCAAACCATCCAAGCCATGCAGAATACCGAAAAAATCCTGCGCTGTCTCATGCGCGTGGCGAAACAGGCGATTGTCAGCTTCCCGAATTTCGGCTACTGGCGCAACCGCTTCCAAATCGCCATCGGCGGTCATATGCCGGTTTCCGAGCGCATGCCCTACCATTGGTACGACACGCCGAATATCCATTGGTGTACGCTCAAAGACTTTGATTTATTGTGCGCCAAAAACAAAATCCGCGTCCTCGAGCGCGCGGTCATGACGGGTAACAAACAGGTCAAACATTTCCCCAACCTGTTGGGTAGCTTGGCGTTTTACCGCGTCGGGTAAGATGGGTTGAGCACCTTGTTGGCAATAACAAGGTTCTTCGGTTCTATTAACAACAGGCCGTCTGAAAAATGAAACGGCAGATTTCAGACGGCCTTTTTAATATTGGAAACAATAGAATGAAAAACAAAACGTCATCACTTCCCTTATTGCTTGCCGCCATGATGCTGACCGCGTGTTCCCCGAGCAAAGAAGATAAAACAAAAGAAATCGGCGCATCCACCGCTCCGTCCCCAGCATCTGCCGCTTCGCCCCAATCCGATTTGGAACCGGCTGCATCCGCCCCTGATAACGTCAAGCAAGCAGAAAGCTCGCCTCCTTCAAATTGCACCGACTTACACCGCACCACCGGCATTGACGATCTCATGCAACAAATCGCCGAACACATCGACTCGGACTGTCTGTTTGCCCTTTCCCATCACGAACTGGAAACCCGTTTCGGCTTACCCGGCGGCGGCTATGACAACATACAGCGGCTGCTGTTTCCCGACATCAGCCCTGAAGATCCCGACTACCATCAGAAAATCATACAGGCAATTGAAGACTTGCATTACGGAACGCGCACTATCAGCCGGCAGGCACAAGATGCCATAATGGAACAGGAACGCCGCCTCCGAGAAGCGACGCTGCTGCTGACACAGGGCAGTCAAGAAACCCGCGGACAAGGCGAGGAACCGAAACGCGCACGTTATTTTGAAGTTTCGGCAACATCTTCCTATTTGAGCCGGCACAACAACGGACTTGGCGGCAATTTCCAATACATCGGCCAATTGCCCGGCTATCTGAAAATACACGGAGAAATGCTTGAAAACCAATCACTCTTCCGGCTGTCCAACCGTGAACGCAATCCCGACAAACCGTTTTTAGACATCCATTTTGACGAAAATGGCAAAATCACGCGTATTGTCGTTTACGAAAAAAATATCTACTTCAATCCAAACTTGGGGCGAAGATAAAAAAATGCCGTCTGAAACGTTTTCAGACGGCATTTTTCAATGCGGCAAATCAGGCGCGTTTGCGGAATTCGCCGGTACGGGTATCGATTTCGACTTTGTCGCCGTTTTCGATGTAAGACATCACTTGGATTTCAGTGCCGCCGACCAGGCGTGCGGTTTTCATCACTTTGCCGGAAGTATCGCCTTTGACGGCAGGCTCGGTGTACTCGACTTCGCGCACGATGATGGTGGGCAGTTCGACAGAAATGGGATTGCCTTCATAGAAGGTAACTTCGCATTGGTCTTCCATACCGTCAACGATGAATTTCAACGCGTCGCCGATGTTGTCGGCTTCGATTTCGTATTGGTTGAATTCTTCGTCCATAAAGACGTACATCGGGTCGGCAAAATAGCTGTACGTACAGTTTTTGCGGGACAGGATGACCACGTCGAATTTGTCGTCGGCTTTGTAAATGGTTTCGGAAGCCGCGCCGGTCAGCAGGTTTTTCAGTTTCATGCTGACTTTGGCGGAAGAGCGGCCGCCTTTGATGTATTCGGTTTTTTGAACGACCATAGGATCGTTGCCGACCATAAATACATTGCCGGCGCGCAGTTCTTGTGCTGTTTTCATTGTGATTTTCCAATCAAATCGGTTGTCGTAAAATGCGCTATTCTAGCGTATTTTTTGATGCTTTGAAACAAAGGCGGCAAGTTTTTCGGATGCGGAAGGCTGCCCGAAAAGATAACGGCTCCAATCCTCCGCGCTTTGCCGCCAGCCGTTTTGATGTTGTTGCAGGATTTGCCAACATTCGAGGCGTTGCGTGGCGGATAAAGCCCCTCCGCCGTTGAGGTCGTCCGAAAGGCGGCGGTGCGCCCGGGCGGTTTCGGGCGTGTAGAAACCGTGTGCCTTATCCCAAAAGGCGTGGAGTTTGTCGAGATGGACATTCTCGTCTTGCGGATAGATGTGCCAAAAGAAGGGTTTGCCCGCAAGCTGGGCGCGCACGAAACTGTCTTCGCCGCGGATGACGGCGCAGTCGGCGAGGTGCAGCAGTTGGTCGAAATCCTGTTGCGGCACGAACGGGATTTTGACGAGGCGGACGGATGCCGTCTGAAAAACATCGCCGTCGTTTTGCAGGGCATCTTGCGGAATAACGCCGCTTTGTTTGAGGCTGTCGATGATTTGCGTACCCGCCAATAGTAGGGTCAGCGTGCCGCCTGCCTGTTGCCATATGTCCAGCCACTTTGCCCAAACATCGCTCCGATAGCCGAAAAGCAGCCATTCGGGGGCGTTTTTTTCGGGAAGCATCAGCCGCTGACGCAGGGCTTCGGTATCGAAACGGACGGCATCGCGGTAATCGCGTTCGCGTATCAATCCGCCGCTTTTTTCGCCGAAACCCATAAACCAAAAATATTTTTGAACGCCCTCCTGCGGCGAAGGCATCAGGTGCAGCCTTTCATTGCTTTCTTCCGCGCTCAAATATTCCCAATTCAGCCAAAGCGGTTTGTGTCGGCGGATAATGCCCAACACATTTTCAGGCAGGTCGCAGGCAAAAGTTTCGATGACGGCATCGGGAACGGGCGCGGTATTAATGTCTGCCGCATCAGAATGCCAAGTGCGGACATGAATATCCTGATGAACGCAGGGAACATCGGGCAAATCAGGGCAAAGCGCACGCAAGGCGGACACATCGTCCGTCCACAAATGCACCTGCCAACCGAGTTCACGGTGCAAAACACGGGCAAGCCGCCACGAAACGCCGATGTCGCCGAAATTGTCGATAACGTTGCAAAAAATCCAACAAACAGGAAAAGCGTGTGTATTCATAAAAGACTCGAGGTCGTCTGAAATCGGTTTCAGACGACCTTTTCACAACTAAAACGCGCCGAAATAGTGGAACAAATACACAATCAGCAAAACGATTGGAATAAACAGCAGCATGGTTTGACGTTTTAAATCAAACTCTTGCTTAAGATGATGCTTGATGGTTTCGAAGAGGATGAATTTGAACAAAAACGTCGCTTCACAGGCAAGGATGATGCCGTTAATCAGATGCTGGGGTTTGTCTTCGGGCGGATTGGCGGCGAACACGGCAAGCGTTATTAAAGGTATCAAGCAGACGGCGAGCCAGCGGACAAGCAGGTTTCGGGACATTGCAAGGCTTTCAAAAAAGCAAAACGCCATTATCGCCCCAAGCACGCGCCTTGTCTAACGGACGCGCCGGCGATGCCGTCTGAAGCCTTGCCGCAGGAAAATGCGGTGCTTCCGCAAACCAAAATATAAGGGCGGCGCGCTTTCCGTTATAATCCGTATTTTTCCAAACCCGAAACATTATGCCGCACCCGAAAGCCTTTGCCCTGCTCGGCCCGACCGCCGGAGGAAAAACCGCGCTCGCCCTCAAAATCGCCGAAACCCTGCCCGTCGAAATCATCAGCCTCGATTCCGCGCTGGTTTACCGCGACATGGACATCGGCACGGCGAAACCGTCCGCCTCCGAACGCGCCTTTGTCCCGCACCACCTTATCGACATCATCCCTCCTACCGAATCATACAGTGCCGCCCGTTTTGTCGAAGACTGCACGCGTCTGATCGGCGAAATCACGGCGCGGGGAAAATGTCCGCTGATTGTCGGAGGCACAATGATGTATTTCCGCGCCCTGACCCAAGGTTTGAACGATTTGCCCGAGGCCGATGCCTGCCTGCGTGCCGACTTGGACGAACAAAAACAAATGTACGGATTGGATTTTCTCTACCGCACCCTGCAAAAAGTCGACCCTGAAACAGCATACCGTCTGAAACCGAACGACAGCCAGCGCATCGGACGCGCCCTTGAAGTCTATTACCTGACCGGCAGACCGATGAGCGCGCACCTGAACGGACTGCCCGAACACACCCTGCCCTTCGAACTCTACACCGCCGCACTGATTCCCGAAAACCGCGCCCGCCTGCATGAAAACATCGCCCTGCGTTTCCACCTGATGCTTGAACAGGGCTTTATCGGCGAAGTAGAAAACCTGCGCCGCCTCTATCCCAGCCTGACCTCCGACTCCCCTGCCATCCGCTGCGTCGGCTACCGTCAGGCGTGGGAACACCTCGACGGCGCAACCGACAGACAAACCTTCATCGAAAAAGGCATTGCCGCCACGCGCCAACTTGCCAAACGCCAACTGACTTGGTTGCGCAAAACACCTTTAGACTGCGTTGCCGACCCGTTTTCAGACGGCACTTCAGGCACGCGCCTGATTGAGGCGGCAAAACGGTTTTTCGGTGCATAAACTATGCTGACCACGCCGCCGCTCGCCCCCAAAACCGTCGCCGCCCTGCACAGGCTCGGTATCCGTACGCTCGAAGAACTGCGGCAAAACGGTTCGGTCAAAGCCTTTCTGCTGCTCAAAGCATCGGGTTTGACCCTCACGAAAAGCACGCTGTGGCAGCTTCAGTCGCTGCTGGACGGCACGCCGCCGCACGAAATGTCCCAAGCTCATAAAGCCTGCCTGCTTGCCGAGTTGAAAAACCATCCGCCCGTCGCCGCCTTTCCGCCGCAGGAAGAAATGGAACACTTCATGCGCGAAGCACTGCGCCAAGCAGAACAATCCGCCGCCGACGGCGAAATACCCGTCGGGGCAGTCATCGTTTCAGACGGCAAAATCATCGCAGCGGCACACAACACCTGCATTGCCGACTGCAATGTCAGCCGGCACGCCGAAATCAACGCCTTGGCACAGGCAGGCAGCGAAATGCAAAACTACCGCCTTGACGGATGCGACATCTACATCACCCTCGAACCCTGCGCCATGTGCGCGTCCGCACTGATACAGGCACGAATCAAGCGCGTGATATACGGTGCGGCAGAACCCAAAACCGGCGCGGCAGGCAGCATCGTCAACCTGTTTGCCGACAAACGCCTCAATACGCACACCGCCATACGGGGCGGAATCCTGCAAGAAGAATGCCGCATCGTGTTAAACCGTTTTTTTCAGAACAAAAGAAAAGGTTGAACCCATGACCGCCCTACTCGTCATTCTCGCCCTCATTCTGCTTGCCGTCGGCACGGCAGGCATCGTTTACCCTGCCCTCCCCGGATTGGCATTGATGTTTGCCGGAACCTGGCTGCTTGCCTACTCCGGCGGCTATCAAATCTACGGCGCGGGCGTTTTGTGGACGGTCGGACTCATCAGCCTTGCCGGCATACTGACGGACTATGTGGCAGGCATATGGGGGACAAAATATAGCGGAGCGGGCAGGCTCGCCGTTCGCGGCGCATTGGCCGGCAGCATTATCGGTATGTTTTTCTCCCTTCCCGGACTAATACTCGCTCCCTTTATCGGTGCGGCGGCAGGCGAACTGATCGATCGGCGCAATATGCTTCAGGCAGGTAAAGCAGGCTTGGGTACACTGTTGGGACTTGTCGTCGGAACGGCGTTCAAAATCGGTTGCGCCGTCTCCATCCTGTTTATTTTATTGGTGAAATACATCGCCTACCTGTTTTAACCCCTTCAGACGGCATCAGGATAAATTGCTATAATGCCGTCTGAAACCTTTTGACAAACACCATTATGGCAAACCAAAGACCCATCTACGGCTTCCACGCCGTCAATGCCCGATTGTGGCAAAACCCCAAATCCATCGTCGAACTCTACATCCAAGAAGGCAAATCAGACGCACGCACGCGCGAAGTGCTGGAAAAGGCTGCAAACGAAAACATCCGCGTATATTTTGCCGATGCCGACCGCCTCAACGCCATCAGCAAAGGCGCGCGCCATCAGGGCGTGGTCGGATTTATCGATGCCTCCAAAAACCACGTCCACCTCGAAGACGTATTGGAAAACTTAAGCGAACCGCCGCTGTTGCTGATACTCGACGGCATCACCGACCCGCACAACCTCGGCGCGTGCCTGCGTACCGCCGACGCGATGGGCGTACATGCCGTCATCGCGCCGAAAGACAAAAGCGCGGGGCTGAACGCCACCGTCAGCAAAGTCGCCTGCGGTGCGGCGGAAACCGTCCCCTACATCACCGTAACCAACCTCGCCCGCACCCTGCGCGAGCTGAAAGAATACGGCATCTGGATTATCGGTACCGATATGGGCGGCGACTCCGACCTTTACCATTGCGATCTGCCCGACAGCGCGGCGTGGGTAATGGGCAACGAAGGCGACGGTATGCGCCGCCTCACGCGCGAACATTGCGACATGCTGGTGTCCATACCGATGTTCGGCACGGTCGAAAGCATGAACGTCTCCGTGTCTGCCGGAATGGTATTAAGTGAAACCCGCCGGCAGCGCGTATTAAAAAACGAAAAAGCGTAAGCCTCAAAAACAATGCCGTCTGAAACAGGGATTCCGTTTCAGACGGCATTCGTTTTCAAAATCAGTGTTCCAAGTGGTCGGTATCAAACTTGACCGCCGCCTCGGTTTTATCTTCCGGCAAGACCAAATTCAGCAAGACTGCCGTAATGCCGCCGGCGGAAATAGAGTTTTGGAACAAGACGGGCAGGTTTTTAAACACTTCCGGTTCAAACGCCACGCCCAAGCCCAAACCGACCGACGTTGCCGCAATCACCGCTTCGCGCCTGCGGATGCCGTGGCTGACCAAAATCCGCACGCCCGCAATCGCAATCAGGCCGAACATCAAAACCATCGCGCCGCCCAACACCGGACTCGGAATCGTCGTAAATGCGCGTCCGACAACGGGGAACAGACCCAACAGCACCAAAATCACGGCAATATATTTGCCCACATGGCGCGAAGCCACGCCGGTCATCTGAATCACGCCGTTGTTTTGCGCAAACGTCGTCAGCGGCAGCGAACCCAAAGCCGTCGCAATCACCGACACCAAGCCGTCCGCCAACACGCCGCCGCGCAGGCGTTTGGTGTATTCTTCGCCTTCAATCGGCTGGTCGGACACCATTGCCGTCGCGGTCAAATCGCCGACCGCCTCAAACACGCTCAACAGGAAAATCGCGCCCGCCACAATAAATGCGTGCCAGTCAAAAGCAAAACCGTATTTAAACGGTACGGGCAGCGTAACCAGCGGCAGGTTTTGCAGCGCGGAAAAATCCACCTTACCCAAAAACAGCGCGACAATGTAGCCGGCAATCAACCCGACCGCGATGCCGCTCATGCGCAACAGCGGGTTTTTCATACAGTTGAATATCAACACAATCAGCAACACCAGCGACGCCAGCCCCAAGTTTTCCATCGAGCCGAACGTGCCGTCCGCCTTCGCGCCAAAGCCACCGCCGAAATCGGTAATGCCGACGTGTACCAAACTCAAGCCGATCAGCATCACCACCACACCGCTGACCGTCGGCGTAATCACTTTTTTCAAATAAGGCAGAAGCCACGCCGAGAAACAGACCAAAAACGCCCCGACAAACGATACGCCCAAGAGCGTCGAAATCATCGCATCCTTAGTCAAACCGCCCTCTTTCATCCCCGCGCCGAGCACAATCATGACGGTAACGAACGAGAAATTCACCGACTGGATGGACAGCATCCCCGAACCGATCGGCCCAAAGCGGTTGACCTGCAAATAAGTGCCGACACCCGACGCAACCATCGCCATCGACACGAGATATGCCGTCATCTCCACCGGCAATTCCAGCGCGCCGCCCACAATCAGCGCGGGCGTAATCATCGGCACAAAAATCGCCAAAAGATGGGTAACCGCGCTCAACAGCGCATTGCCGAACGGCGGTCTCTCTTCCAAACCGTACACCAAATCAGGCGAATCCGCACCTTTTCCCAACTGACCGCTCATTGTATTTCCTTATTTTAAAGGTTGAAAAATCCAAGCGCGGATTGTAGCGAATCTGCCGCACGGCTTCAATTTGCATTTCAGACGGCATCCGCCTGTCCCACACGCTTACCACATTTTATAGTGGATTAAATTTAAATCAGGACAAGGCGACGAAGCCGCAGACAGTACAAATAGTACGGCAAGGTGAGGCAACGCCGTACTGGTTTAAATTTAATCTACTATAAATCCGACAGCACCGGCATAAACCGGCAAACATAATAAAATGATTTCCAACAGGAAAAATCAATTTCCCCCATACCTTTCGGCGCAAACGCCCCACATCCGCAACCCGCCGGATTTCACACCTGCGGTAAAGTAGGCTACAATCGGAAGCATTACCGCCCCCTACACCACAACTGATAAAAGGTTCTGTATGTTACAAGGTAGCCTGGTTGCCCTGATTACCCCGATGAATCAAGACGGCAGCATCCATTACGAACAACTCCGCGACTTAATCGACTGGCACATTGAAAACGGCACGGACGGCATCGTCGCCGTCGGCACGACAGGCGAGTCCGCCACGCTTTCCGTCGAAGAACACACCGCCGTCATCGAAGCCGTCGTCAAACACGTTGCCAAACGCATCCCCGTCATCGCCGGCACAGGGGCGAACAACACCGTCGAAGCCATCGCCCTTTCCCAAGCCGCCGAAAAAGCCGGGGCGGATTACACCCTCTCCGTCGTCCCCTACTACAACAAACCTTCGCAAGAAGGCATGTACCGCCATTTCAAAGCCGTTGCCGAAGCCGCCGCGATTCCGATGATACTCTACAACGTGCCCGGCAGAACCGTCGTCAGCATGAACAACGAAACCATCCTGCGCCTTGCCGAAATCCCCAACATCGTCGGCGTGAAAGAAGCCAGCGGCAACATCGGCAGCAACATCGAACTCATCAACCGCGCGCCCGAAGGCTTCGTCGTCCTTTCCGGCGACGACCATACCGCCCTGCCGTTCATGCTGTGCGGCGGACACGGCGTTATTACCGTAGCCGCCAACGCCGCCCCGAAACTCTTTGCCGATATGTGCCGCGCCGCGCTGCAAGGCGACATTGCCCTCGCACGCGAACTCAACGACCGGCTGATTCCGATTTACGACACCATGTTCTGCGAACCCAGCCCCGCCGCGCCGAAATGGGCATTGTCGGCACTGGGCAAATGCGGGCCGCACGTCCGCCTGCCGCTCGTTCCTCTGACGGAAGACGGACAGGCAAAAGTCCGCGCCGCACTGCAAGCCGCAGGACAACTTTAAATATAGCTATGCCGTCTGAAGCGTTCAGACGGCATAACGCAACAAACACTTTAATATCCATCACACAGGATGACACGATGACCCATATCAAACCCGTCATTGCCGCGCTCGCACTCATCGGGCTTGCCGCCTGCTCCGGCAGCAAAACCGAACAGCCCAAGCTCGACTACCAAAGCCGGTCGCACCGCCTGATCAAACTCGAAGTCCCGCCCGATTTGAACAATCCCGACCAAGGCAACCTCTACCGCCTGCCTGCCGGTTCGGGAGCCGTCCGCGCCAGCGATTTGGAAAAACGCCGCACACCCGCCGTCCAACAGCCTGCCGATGCCGAAGTATTGAAAAGCGTCAAAGGTGTCCGCCTCGAGCGCGACGGCAGCCAACGCTGGCTCGTCGTTGACGGCAAATCCCCCGCCGAAATCTGGCCGCTCCTAAAAGCCTTTTGGCAGGAAAACGGCTTCGACATCAAATCCGAAGAACCCGCCATCGGACAAATGGAAACCGAGTGGGCGGAAAACCGTGCCAAAATCCCCCAAGACAGCTTGCGCCGCCTATTCGACACAGTCGGTTTGGGCGGCATCTACTCCACCGGCGAGCGCGACAAATTCATCGTCCGTATCGAACAGGGCAAAAACGGCGTTTCCGACATCTTCTTCGCCCACAAAGCGATGAAAGAAGTGTATGGCGACAAAAACAAAGACACGACCATGTGGCAGCCTTCCGCTTCCGACCCCAACCTCGAAGCGGCATTCCTGACGCGCTTTATGCAATATTTGGGCGTTGACGGACAGCAGGCGGAAAACGCATTGGCAAAAAAACCGACCCTTCCCGCCGCCAACGAAATGGCGCGTATCGAAGGCAAAAGCCTGATTGTCTTAGGCGACTACGGCAGAAACTGGCGGCGCACCGCGCTCGCCCTCGACCGCATCGGGCTGACCGTCGTCGGTCAAAACACCGAACGCCACGCCTTCCTGGTTCAAAAAGCCCCGAACGAAAGCAATGCAGTTACCGAACAAAAACCCGGCCTGTTCAAACGACTGCTGGGAAAAGGCAAAGCGGAGAAACCTGCCGAACAGCCCGAGCTGATTGTCTATGCAGAACCCGTTGCCGACGGCTCACGCATCGTCCTGCTCAACAAAGACGGCAGCGCATATGCCGGCAAAGACGCATCCGCACTGTTGGGCAAACTCCATTCCGAACTGCGTTAAACCGTTCAAAACAAAAGCAGCTTCCAAACGGAAGCTGCTTTTTTGTACGGAACTTTTTACAACAACCGAGGAGAAATATCCTCAACCGCCTGAACCAACGCATCCGCCAAAGGCGGATCGAACGCACAATGCCCTGCCTGAACCACCCTCAACTCCGCTTCGGGAAAGGCTTTCGACAACTCCCACGCACTCTGCATCGGCGTACACAAATCATACCGCCCCTGTACGATAATGGTCGGGATATGCCGTATTTTGCCGATATTGTTCAAAATCGCCTTATCGCCCTGCAACCAGCCGCCGTTGACAAAATAATGGTTTTCCAAACGCGCGATTGCCAGTGAGGCATAAGCATCTTCATCCGCTTCCTCCGGCTCGAAACGGATCAGATAGCTTTCCCAATCCGCCCAAGCTTTCGCGGCAGACAGGCGCACTTCTTCATCTTGATGAAACAGCAACCCGTGATACGCCTCAATCAGCCGGTTCCGCCGATTTTCAGCAATCGGCGCGACAAATTTTTGCCATTGTTCCGGATAAATCCGGCTCACACCGCCCATCTCGTTCAGCCACGCCGTTTCAGACGGCCTGCACAAAAATATCCCGCGCAATACCAATCCCTTTACCCGTTCCGGATGGGTTTGGGCATAAGCCAGCGACAAAGTGCTGCCCCACGAACCGCCGAACACCAGCCATTTTTCAATACCCAGCATCTCACGGACTTTTTCAATATCCGCCACCAAATCCCAAGTCGTATTGTCTTCCGCACAAGCATACGGGCGCGAACGTCCGCAACCGCGCTGGTCGATGATGACGATGCGGAACACATCGGGATTGAAAAAACCCCGACATTCAGGCGAAGCCCCCGCCCCCGGTCCGCCGTGTAAAAAAATAACCGGCACACCGTCGGGATTACCCGACTCTTCCCAATAAATTTGATGAATTTCAGACACCTGCAAGTATCCGCTATGAAAAGGCTGTTTTATCTCATACATCATCTTCTCCCATATTGCTTCTGACAATCCGAACATTCCGACACACGACATCCCGCACAAAACACAAGCCGCCCCGAAAGGCAAATGCCGAAAAATCGCGATATAGTGGATTAACAAAAATCAGGACAAGGCGACGAAGCCGCAGACAGTACAGATAGTACGGAACCGATTCACTTGGTGCTTCAGCACCTTAGAGAATCGTTCTCTTTAAGCTAAGGCGAATCAACGCCGTACCGGTTTTTGTTAATCCGCTATATTCCGCCATCTCTAAGATTTACAGCGATACACGGGTGATTTAAGGAATGCCCGAACCGTCATTCCCGCAACTTTTCGTCATTCCTACGAACCTACATCCCGTCATTCCCACGAAAGTGGGAATCTAGAATCTCGGACTTTCAGATAATCTTTGAATATTGCTGTTGTTCTAAGGTCTAGATTCCCGCCTGCGCGGGAATGACGAATCCATCCGCACGGAAACCTGCACCGCGTCATTCCTACGAACCTACATCCCGTCATTCCCACGAAAGTGGGAATCCAGAACGTAAAATCTGAAGAAACCGTTTTATCCGATAAGTTTCCGCACCGACAGACCTAGATTCCCGCCTGCGCGGGAATGACGAATCCATCCGCACGGAAACCTGCACCGCGTCATTCCTACGAACCTACATCCCGTCATTCCCACGAAAGTGGGAATCTAGAATCTCGGACTTTCAGATAATATTTGAATATTGCTGTTGTTCTAAGGTCTGGATTCCTGCCTGCGCGGGAATGACGAATCCATCCGCACGGAAACCTGCACCGCGTCATTCCTACGAACCTACATCCCCGTCATTCCCACGAAAGTGGGAATCCAGAACGTAAAATCTGAAGAAACCGTTTTATCCGATAAGTTTCCGCACCGACAGACCTAGATTCCCGCCTGCGCGGGAATGACGGCAGTGCTTCCTTGGCTTAGTTTTATTTTAACCAACTACATAGCGGATTAACAAAAATCAGGACAAGGCGACGAAGCCGCAGACAGTACAAATAGTACGGAACCGATTCACTTGGTGCTTCAGCACCTTAGAGAATCGTTCTCTTTGAGCTAAGGCGAGACAACGCCGTACTGGTTTTTGTTAATCCACTATAAAAACCATCAATCGGAAAATATTGCATAAACAGGCGGAAATATATCATTGAAAAGAAAACCCATACAATGTCGGACAGAAACAAGCCGCTTTGCCATTGTTTCCTAACAGTTAAACCCCCGCACTTCAAGGCGGCGGACCGGCCTTGTTTCAAAATGGCGCAAGCCCCTGCCCTCAAATCCAACGCGCAGGATTAAACCATAATGGCGGCTTTCTTATCGTTCCTTATTGAAACATCGCCCCAAACCCGATACAATCCGCCCTTGAACCATCAGTGAAAATCGTTCTTTTTTAATCAGTTAAACCGAATACGGAGCCGAAAATGAATCCAGCCCCCAAAAAAAACCTTCTCTTCTCTTCTCTTCTCTTCTCTTCTCTTCTCTTCTCTTCCGCAGCGCAGGCGGCAAGTGAAGACAATGGTCGCGGCCCGTATGTACAGGCAGATTTAGCCTACGCCTACGAACACATTACCT